>NZ_OY776414.1:2565000-3765000 GCF_963675585.1 uncultured Draconibacterium sp. | reverse complement strand
GGATTGAGAATATACCTGAAATTGAAATAACTATAATTTCGAAATCGAATCCACCAGCCTCCTGTGTCTGCCACCTCCTTTAAAAGGGAGGACGAACAGGAAGCTGTTTTGTGTCGCAAATACTTTTATAGCAAACACTGAGGTTTGGGTGGGATTGATTTATTGTGAACTTACAGCTCAATACGATTGATTGATTCCTGAAATGATGAAAGTTTTGTTAATTTTGTAGCCACAAAAATTTTGTAGTAAATGGTAACTGAATCGAGATATAGCGCAAGAGGAGTTTCAGCATCGAAAGAAGATGTGCACGAGGCAATTAAAAACGTCGATAAAGGATTATTCCCAAAGGCATTTTGTAAAATTGTTCCCGATATTTTAGGTGGCGATCCCGAGTGGTGTAACATTATGCACGCCGATGGAGCCGGAACAAAATCGGCGCTGGCCTACATGTATTGGAAAGAGACCGGCGATATTTCGGTTTGGAAAGGCATTGCTCAGGATGCACTTATTATGAATGTTGACGATTTGCTGTGTGTGGGTGCCACTGATAATATTTTGGTGTCATCAACCATTGGCCGTAACAAAAACAACATTCCGGGCGAAATAATCGGGGCCATTATTAACGGTACTGAAGAGTTACTGGCCACACTGCGCGAAATGGGAATCAGCATATATTCTACTGGTGGCGAAACTGCTGATGTGGGCGATTTGGTTCGCACTATAATTGTGGATTCAACGGTTACCTGCCGAATGAAAAAAGCCGATGTCGTAAGTGCCGACAAAATTAAAGCCGGCGATGTTATTGTTGGACTTTCTTCGTCGGGACAAGCTACTTACGAAACAGAGTATAACGGAGGTATGGGAAGTAACGGATTAACTTCTGCCCGGCACGATGTATTTTCAAAATATCTGGCTGAAAAATATCCTGAAAGTTTTGATCCTGAAGTGCCTTCAGATTTGGTTTATTCCGGTGGAAAGAAATTAACCGAAGCCGTTGACGGGCTTGACATCGATGCCGGTAAACTGGTGCTTTCTCCAACCAGAACTTATGCTCCGGTAATTAAAAAAGTACTGGATAACTATCGTGGGCAGATTTCAGGAATGATCCACTGTTCGGGTGGAGCACAAACCAAAGTGCTGCATTTTGTCGATGGAGTTCATGTGGTAAAAGACAATATGTTCCCGGTTCCGCCGCTGTTCAAAATCATTCAGGAACAGTCAGGTACCGATTGGAAAGAAATGTACAAGGTGTTTAATATGGGGCACCGTTACGAAATATACTGTGGCGCCGATGTTGCAGACGAGATCATTGAAATCTCAAAATCGTTTAATATCGATGCACAGATTATTGGAAAGGTTGAATCTTTCGAAGGCAAAAAACTTACTATTAAGTCAGAGAAAGGCGAGTTTATATATTAGCTCATTCCCACGAAAGTGGGAATCTCATCCAGAATATGGCAAACTTTTATGTTTACATATTGGCAAGTAAACCGAATGGAGTTTTATATATCGGTTTAACAAATGAGCTTGAAAGAAGGTTACGAGAACACAAAGAGAAGATATTATAAGGATTCACGAATAAATACACTGTTGACAAACTCGTTTATTTTGAGGAATTCGATAAATATGAAGAAGCTTTTACCCGGGAACGACGATTAAAAAAGTGGAATCGGGATTGGAAAATAGAATTAATCGAGAAGGAAAATCCAGGTTGGTTCGATTTATCAGCTGAGTGGTTTGATTAAAAGATTCCCGTCTACGCGGGAATGAGGATTAAAAAGTAAGACACAGATGGCAGAATACGCATTATTACAAAAATTTGAATCGATAAAACATCGCTTCGAAGAGGTGGAGCAACAAATTACCGATCCCGAGATAATCTCGGATATGAAACGGTATGTAAAGCTAAATCAGGAATATAAAAACCTGCAGAAATTGGTTGCTACATTTCAGGAATATAAAAACCTGGTGGATAATATTGAAACCGGAAAAGAAATGTTGGCTGAAGAAACCGATGAGGAAATGCGCGAAATGGCGTACGAAGAAATTGAGGAATCGGAAAAGCGAATTCCTCAAATTGAAAAGCAGGTGAAATTGTTGTTGGTACCTGCCGATCCGGAAGATGCTAAAAACGCAGTTCTGGAAATTCGTGCCGGAACCGGTGGAGACGAAGCCAGTATTTTTGCCGGCGACTTGTATCGGATGTACACAAAATTTTGCGAGAAAAAAGGCTGGAGAATGGAAGTTACCAATGTAAATGAAGGTACTTCAGGTGGATTTAAGGAAATTGTTGCTTCAGTTACCGGAGAAGGAGTTTACGGGATATTAAAATATGAATCGGGAGTTCACCGTGTACAACGTGTGCCACAAACCGAAACACAGGGACGTGTTCATACTTCGGCAGCTACTGTTGCTGTTTTACCCGAAGCCGACGAATTTGATGTGGAACTAAGGAATGAAGACATCCGGAGAGATGAATATTGTTCGTCAGGTCCCGGAGGACAGTCGGTAAACACAACTTATTCAGCTATTCGATTAACACACCTTCCAACCGGTATTGTGGTAACTTGTCAGGATCAGAAATCAAAGTTGAAAAACCTTGATAAAGCGATGGCCGAATTACGTACCCGTTTGTACAACATGGAGTATCAGAAATACATCGATGAAATTTCGTCGAAACGTAAAACCATGGTTTCAACCGGTGACCGTTCGGCCAAAATACGTACTTACAACTGGCCACAGGGGCGTGTAACCGATCACCGAATTAACTTAACGCTCTACAATCTGCAGGCAATTATCAATGGCGATATCGACGAGGTAATTGAAAAACTGATGATTGAAGAAAATGCTGAGAAACTGAAAGAATCAGAAATTTAAATATAACTTTTAATGAGTACGAACTTCCGGCTTCGGACTTCGTGCTTCTAACTTTTTATCATGAATCAACAACAACTATTCGAACAAATTCAAAAGAAACGTAGTTTTCTTTGTGTTGGTTTGGACACTGATATTCAGAAAATTCCACAACACTTAATGGAAACTTCTGATCCGGTTTTTTCTTTTAACAAAGAAATTATTGATGCTACTGCAGAATTTACGGTGGCATACAAACCGAACCTTGCTTTTTACGAAAGTTTAGGATCGAAAGGAATTATCAGTTTGGAGAAAACAGTTTCGTATGTAAAATCGAAATATCCAAATATTTTTATAATTGCCGACGCAAAAAGAGGTGATATTGGTAACACATCGAATTTGTATGCACGTGCATTTTTCGAAAAACAAGCTTACGATGCAGTAACCGTTGCTCCGTACATGGGAGAAGATTCGGTAAAACCATTTATGACCTATAAAAACAAGTGGGTAATTCTGCTGGCTTTAACTTCAAATAAGGGAGCTTTCGACTTCCAGTTTATCGAAGACAAAGAAAGCGGCGATAAATTGTTCGAGACTGTTCTGAAAAAGTCGCAGGAGTGGGGAACGGATGAAAATATGATGTACGTTGTAGGTGCAACAAAAGCAGAGAAATTAAAAGAGATCAGGGAAATTGTACCCAATCACTTTTTGCTGGTCCCCGGTGTTGGGGCACAAGGAGGTAGTTTGCAGGAAGTAGCTAAAAACGGCTTGAACTCAAAATGTGGATTGCTGGTAAACTCTTCTCGCGGAATTATTTATGCATCTCAGGATGTGGATTATGCTGAAAAAGCGAGAGAAGCAGCACAGGAAGTTCAGCAGGAAATGGAAGTGCTTTTAAAGGAAGGCGGATTAATTTAGATCCATCTGAATGAAATAGAAAAAGGCCGGTAATTTACTTATCGGCCTTTTTTATGCTAAAAATTGATAATCCTCCGGCTTCCTTCGTCAGCCACCTCCTTTGAGAAAGGAGGACTTGCAAGCTTGTTGAGTTGAAAGGATCTAGATTTGCTCCCAACCTCGTCGGTAATTGTGTCTGATCCATTCTTCTGCCATTTGTAATGCCGGCATAGTGGCATAATCTTTTTTGAATTTTGGATCGCCATCCAGTACTTCAAAACTATCTTCTGACAATACTTTAATCGTATCGTTTGGTGAAATATTTTTAAAACGCATGTTGGGGCCGTCCCATTCAAGTTTTTGCTGTAAACTTTGCAAACGCACTGCCAAAACTCCCATTACAACTGTTTCGTTAAGCGGGCCGGCATACGAAAAATTAGACGAAGCTTCAACCCTCGATCCCTTACTTTCTTTACAGGCTCGTATCCAGTCCTGTTCGTGACCACCTTCCATGGCATCCGAAATTCTTCGAATTGATTTTTGAGGTTGCTCAAAATGGGCCATTTCGCTGGTTGGCAGCAGCGTTGGGTTGGCGGCGTATGTGCCACACATAATTTTGCCTCGTGTGCCATAAAAAATACAGCCGCCGCTATCGTCGCCCATTTGTTCTCCCGCTTTTAATTCATCGGGGCGGGGAGGCATAAAACCACCGTCGTACCAGTGAAGCGTAACTTCTGGCATTGCTACTTTGGGTAAATTATCCCTGCGCGGGAATTCATATTTTATAAACTCGGCATTGGGTGCCGATTCGTTATTAAATGGGGTAGAACTAGCCTGAACCGATGACGGATACTGAAGATTTAAAGCTTTAAAAACCGGATCGATGATGTGGTTTCCCATATCGCCAAGAGCACCGGTTCCAAATTCCCACCATCCTCGCCAGTTCCATGGGTGATAGGTTGGATGGTATTCGCGCCAGTTCGCCGGTCCTACAAATAAATCCCAGTCCAGCGTTTTGGGTACACGTTTCCCTTTTTCCGGTTTCGATAATCCTTGCGGCCAAATTGGTCTGTTTGTCCAGGTATCAACGTGTGTTACTTCGCCAATTGTTCCAGCCCAAATCCATTCGCAAATTTGTCGGATTCCTTCAGCCGAATTTCCCTGGTTTCCCATTTGTGTGGCAACGCCATAACGTTGTGCTGTTTCAGCTAAAATTCTTGATTCGTAAACCGAATGAGTAAGTGGTTTTTGTACAAATGCGTGTATGCCTTCGCGCATTGCCAGCATTGCAGGCAGTGCATGCGTGTGGTCGGGTGTTGCAATCATAACCGCGTCAATGTCTTTTTGTTGTTCGAACATAACACGGTAATCGGTGTATTGAGTGGCTTTGTACCACCGTTTAAACGAATTTTTTCCGGCATAGTCCCAGTCTACATCGCAAAGTGCAACTATGTTTTCGGTTTCCATAAAACGAAGATTGGTATATCCTTTCCCTCCAACACCAATTCCGGCAATGTTTAACTTATCGCTGGGCGCTTTATGGCCTAAACCTGCAATTACATTCGACGGCAAAATAGTTGCGCCAACCACTGTTGCAGCAGTTGTTCCTATAAAATTTCTGCGTGATAACTTACTCATATCTAAGGTTTCGTAAAGAGTTGCCAAAATAGAAAAAATATTAGCTCGAACCTACATTTTTAAGCTTTTGAAAGGATATTAAACTAATTTTCACTTTGTGTTGAAGCAAAAAAAGGGTGAACCATTTGTCCACCCTTTTCTGCTATATGCATTTTTTTAACTTGCTTTTAAGCGCTGAATTCCTGATTTGTCCAGTTGGTTTTCAGCATATTCTTTTGTAATAACGAGATTTTCAATTTCTTCCGAAGGAGAATCAAACATCGCGTCGTTCATTATGTTTTCGCATATCGAACGAAGTCCACGTGCACCCAGTTTAAATTCAATGGCTTTGTCCACAATGTATTCAAAGGCTTCATCATCAAATTCCAAATCAATACCGTCAATTTTAAACAGTTTCTTGTATTGTTTGATTACTGAGTTTTTAGGCTCAGTTAAAATGTTTCGCAAAGTTTCTTTGTCAAGCGGATTTAAGTAGGTTAAAACCGGCAAACGACCAATAATTTCAGGAATCAAACCAAACGATTTTAAATCCTGTGGAGATACGTATTGTAACAGGTTTTCGCGTTCAATGCGGTCGGCATCTTTGGCGGCGCTGTATCCAATTACTTTTGTATTTAAACGGCTGGCAATTTTACGCTCTATACCGTCGAATGCACCACCGCAAACAAACAAAATGTTTTTGGTATCAACCGGAATCAGTTTTTGTTCCGGGTGTTTACGTCCACCTTGCGGAGGTACGTTAACAATCGATCCTTCCAATAATTTAAGCAAACCTTGCTGAACACCTTCACCCGAAACGTCACGTGTTATTGATGGATTGTCGCTTTTACGTGCGATTTTATCAATTTCATCAATAAATACAATTCCGCGTTCGGCAGCTTCAACATTGTAGTCGGCAGCCTGCAAAAGGCGGGTAAGCAAACTTTCAATGTCTTCACCAACATAACCGGCTTCGGTTAAAACGGTGGCATCAACGATGGTAAACGGAACATGTAACATTCTGGCAATGGTTCGTGCCAGCAAAGTTTTTCCGGTACCAGTTTCGCCAACCAGAATAATGTTTGATTTTTCAATTTCTGTTTCATCATCGTCAACCTTTTGGGTTAAACGTTTGTAGTGGTTGTAAACTGAAACCGAAAGTATTTTTTTCGCTCTGTCCTGACCAATTACATATTGGTCAAGGAATTCTTTAATTTCTTTTGGCTTTAATAATTTAATGCCGTCCAGGTCGAAGCTGTTTTCTGTTTTAACTTCTTCCTGAATAATAGAATTTGCCTGCTCGGCACAACGATCACAAATATGTCCGTCAATCCCTGCAATCAGAAGATTTACTTCCTTCTTTTCTCTTCCACAAAACGAACACTTATCCATCTTTTCTTTATTTGGCATTACTTGTTATTTCTGACCAATATTTCATCAATCATACCGTAATCTACTGCTTCCTGAGAAGTCATCCAGTAGTCGCGGTCAGAGTCTTTTTCAATCTGCTCAAAAGTTTGTCCCGAGTGATTGGCAATAATGGTGTATAATTCAGTTTTAATTTTTTTGATCTCGCGAGCAGTAATTTCAATGTCAGAAGCTTGTCCCTGCGCGCCACCCATTGGCTGGTGAATCATAATTCGCGAATGGGTTAAAGCCGAACGTTTTCCTTTGGCTCCGGCTGTCATTAAAACGGCTGCCATCGATGCCGCCATTCCGGTACAAATTGTAGCAACGTCGGCAGTAATGTATTGCATGGTGTCGTAAATTCCTAAACCGGCATAAACCGAACCTCCCGGAGAGTTAAAGTAAATTTGAATGTCTTTCGATGGGTCGGTTGATTCGAGGAACAAAAGCTGCGCCTGAATAATGTTGGCAACTGTGTCGTCGATTGGTACTCCAAGGAAAATAATCCGGTCCATCATTAAACGCGAGAATACGTCCATTGAGGCAATGTTTAACTGGCGCTCTTCAATAATGGTTGGAGAAATGTAACTTCCGTACATCGATGAGTACTTGTGCATTGTTAAGCTGCTGATTCCGGCATGCTTGGTTGCGTATTTTTTAAATTCGTTATGATTTTCCATTTCTTAGTTTTCGTATAAAAAAATAACTTTGTAAACACGTTTAGTAACGATTCACAAAGTTATAAAAAAGTTTCTTGCTGAAACATTCAGCAAAATTTATTTCTTATTAACTGATTTGGTCAATCAGTCTATTTCATCATTTCGTTGAATTCTTCCTGAGATACTTCGGTTTCTTCAAGTGTAACTTTGCCTTTTACAACTTCAACAACTTTGTCTTCGTGTAGTTTTTTGTAAATGCGCTCTCTTTCTTCTTGTTTTTCAAGCATCATGTTTGCAAACGATTCCAATTGCTCTTCCGGCACATCGTGAATTCCATATTGCTGGTATTGTGCCAATGCCATTTTTTTAGCAAACTCCACAGTTTCTTCCGGAGTAACCTGGATTTCGTTTTCTTTTGCAATTTCGTCTTTAATTAACTGCCATTGTAAATCTTTGATAAACGCATCAAAATCGTTTTCGATTTGCTCAAGTGTTAATTCTTTGTTAACCGCAATTAGCCAGCGTTTCAGGAATGCTTCTGGCAATTCCATTTTGGTGTTTTCCACCAAAGTGTCGCGTGCATCAATTGTAAATTTGTAGTCAGAAGAATATACAAGGTTTGTGGCAATTTCTTCTTTAATTCTTGCGCGGAAATCCTCAATTGTTTTTACCTCAGTATCTTCGCCGTATAATTTTTTGAAAAGTTCTTCATTCAATTCAGCATTTTCGAACTGAAGAATTTCAGTAACGGTATATCTGAACTGGCTATCCAGAGTATCTACAACTTCAGGTTTAATGTTTAACATGTGCCCAACTTCAGCGCGGTTTTCGAAAGCTTTTACAGGATCGAAAATTACGATGTCGTCTTTTTTACATCCTACAAAGGCGTTTTTAATTTCTTCGTCTTTAATCATGTCAACGGCAAGAAGAACTCCCTGTGGAGCAATTCCGTCTTCAACTTCGTTACCTTCAGCATCCAGCTGAACAAAGTTTCCGCGAATTGAACTGTTGTCTGAAGCTACGTCAACCGGAACATTTTGTCCCAATTGCGATGCAGCCATTTGTTCCTGCTGATCAATCATTTCGTCAGAAACGGCGATCTTGTAGTATTTGTATTTGCTGTCTGCGTCAAGATTTACTTTAATTTCAGGTGCTAAAGCAATGTCGAAAACAAATTCGAAGTTTTCGTCTTTTTCCCAGTCAATGTCTTTTTGTTTTTCTTCGTTTGGAAGAGGTTCGCCAAGGAGAGGAAGTTTTTCATCTACCATAAACTTCGACAAGTTTTGAGAAAGCAGTTTGTTTACTTCTTCAACCAATACGGCAGTTCCAAATTTTTTCTCAATTAGGCCTTTAGGAGCTTTTCCTGGTCTGAAACCCGGAATATTTGCCTTTTGACGATAGTCTTTTAAAACATCGGCTACTTGTTTTTCGTAATCAGTTTTTTCGATGGTAAGGTTAATTACCGCGTTTACGTTATCGATGTTTTCCTTGTTAATTTGCATGATGATAAAATTTAAATCAATAGCCCTAAATTGATAACCGCCAACCTACCAATAAAGGAAGGTCGGCGGTTGTCTTTTTTTGTGCGGATGAAGGGACTCGAACCCCCACGCCATAAGGCACTAGATCCTAAGTCTAGCGCGGCTACCAATTACGCCACATCCGCTAATTGCGGCGCAAAGATATATAAAAATATTTTGCTGCCAAGAGTTTTTTGAAAAAAATCAAAAGAGTTTACTTCCTTTTTAACGAAAATAGTGGTGCTGTTTTTTATCTTAGCTCGTTCTTCGTATTTGTTTTAATTGAAAAAGAAACACTTAGTTACCGCCACTCAACAATTGTTCCTCTTTCCAGATCTTGTAATTCTTTTGGAACTGCTTCTCTTATTTCTTTCCACAAAAGATTAATAAGCTTGTGTTTTGCAAAATGGCGCGAGTAAACCAAACTTACCTCGCGAAGCGGTTTCATATTTGTAAAGTGTTTTACGTTGTAAGCACGTTTTTGCGACATGGTTGCTTTTGCCAGTTCAGGTATCAGTGTAATTCCTCCTTCGCGATCAACAATGTTCATAAGGGTTTCAAGCGACCCTGCTTCAAAGTGGAATGGCAGTTCACTGTCGGTTGTTCCTAAATACGAACACAAATTAATTACCTGGTCGCGGAAACAATGTCCATCGCTAAGCAGCCAGATTTCCGGAGTTGCAATGTCCTGAACCGTTATTTCACTCTGCGTATGTAACTTGTGCCCGCTGTTGGCATAAATTAGCATCTCTTCATAAAATACAGGCTTTTCAATTATTTTTTCTTCATTAAGTGGAGTTACCAAAATACCAACATCAATAAGGTCTTTGTTTAAAAGTTTGATGATATTTTCGGTAGTAGCTTCAACCACTTTTATAAAAATATTTGGATATTTCTTTTTGTAGCTGCCCACAAAAATAGGCAATAAATAAGGTGCCAGCGTTGGAATTATACCAATTCGCAACATCCCCGAAACCTGGTTTTTATGGTCTTTTACAATGTTGTTTATTTCGTCGGATTGTTTTAGTACTACCCGCGCCTGTTCAATAATTCGTATGCCAACATCGGTTGGAATCAAAGGTTGTTTACTTCGGTCGAAGATGATAATTTCCAGATCTTCCTCGAGCTTTTTAATCTGCATCGAAAGCGTAGGTTGAGTAATAAAGCACGATTCAGCTGCCTTTCCGAAATGCCGGTAAGTATCCACGGCAACAATATACTCTAACTGGGTTAGGGTGATCATAGCGTATGTTGATTTTTGTTTTTAAAGATAGAAATAATCTATTAAGCACGGCATTGATGTTGTGTAAATTTATTTTTGTAAAGTTGAGTCTTTAAAAAGCAGACTGTAGAAAAAACATAATTCGGGCTAATTCACCTTAAAATGGTCAACACTTATTCTGCTGTTTGCTGACGGTACCATTCAAATGCAGCCACCGACAGCGCATTCGAAATGTTTAAGGATTTACATCCTCCGGGCATCGGAATATATACTTTGCAGGTACTAAGATCAATAATGTTTTCAGGTATTCCGTGCGACTCGCTTCCGGCAAGCAAAACAATTCTTTTCGGAAGTTTTGTTGTAAAAATATTTGTCGATCCGTCGCATGTTTCTAAAACAGCCAGTTCGTAGCCGGAGTTCAGAGTTTGTCGAAATTCTTCCTCTGAAATAAATTCCCAGGCCATTTGATCAAATGAAAAACCTGCTGTTTTTTTTATTTTCGATTCGCGGTGTTCTTCTTTGTCTTTAATAAAAAGTGCTTTGCTCGCTCCAAGATTATGCGCAAGACGGATTATTTTCCCAATATTTTCGGGATTTGCCAAATTCCAGGCCGCCACAATTATATCTGAATCCTCCGGAATAGGTTTACTTTCCTCGGTTTTAAAAAATTGAACAGAATTGGTGTTCATAATAGTGTTTCGTTTTCTTCGTTTTATTACTTGTTGCCAATACAAAGCAACAAATCTAAAGAACAAATTTAGACAGCTTCTTTTAAAATGCTATTTTTGCACAAAAGAATAAAAATGAAGATTTCGATACAATACTTTTCAATTTTACTTGTATTATTTTTTGTGGCTTGCGGACCATCGGACGAGGACAAAGCGCGGATTAAACTTGATATGGCCAAACAATTGTTGGTGAATAACGATACTACTCAAGCCATCGCGCTACTCGACAGTATTCCAAAACTATATCCTGAAGCAGTGTATTCAGTAAATGCTGCCAAAAATTTGGTTAAAGAGGTACGTTTTGAAGTGCTGCAACGTAAAGAAAATGAGCTGGATACCTTAAACGTTGAGATTGCGGAGCTTGAGAAATCTTTTGTAAAAGAAAAAACAGAGTTCGACCGTTACACACAATACATTCACAAACGGCAAACCTTTAAACGAGCCTGGGACAGATCGTATATACAGGTGCATTTAAACGAGCGCGGCGAACTGTATTTGAGCAGCAACTACCACGGCGAAAACTGGTTAAACCATACCGGGTTACGTGTGTACGACAGCGGCGAAGATGCAAAAACCGATGAAATTCCAATTGGCTCAGTTGATAACCACAGAAGTGATTTTATGGAAGCCAAATGGGAAAAGGTTTCGTACCGAAACGGAAAAGACAATGGTGTAATTGAATTTATTGCCCAGCATGTGGATCGAAATCTGAAAGCTGTTTTTCTTGGGAAAGAGTATTATTACATTATTCTTGAAACTTACGACAAGGAAGCAGTTCGCGATGCTCTGGCACTTTCAAAAGCATTAAGGCAGAGAATTCAAACTGAAAACGAAATTAAAAATCTTCAAAAGCAGTTAAATATCAGCTAAAGTTTATTTCTGTACGAAGCGCCTTTGAAAGAAAATTATCCCTTTCTTTTTATTTTTAGTTTTTGCCCGATATACAAACCACGGTCGTTCTTCAATTCATTTAAACGAATAATCTCGTCAGATGTAATGCCCGCATATTTTTGAGCAATGTCCCAAATGGTATCCCCTTTTCGAACCGTGTGGTAAACATAGTCTGGATCCAATGGTTTTGTTTCTTCCTTTTTAACCGGGCTTACAGTTTTCCCTATTGACGCTTGTTTCTGTTCAAAGCTCATGGAATTTACTTTCTCGTATTTGGCCTTGTCTTTTTCAGGAACATAAATGGCCAGCTTTTGCCCAATGCGAATAATGTCGCGATGAATATTGTTCCAATAGCGCAAATCGGAAGAACGTACATGAAACCACGAAGAGATAAATCCTACATTATCGCCCGATTTTACTGTGTAAATTACCTTGGCTTTTCCTTTTATGTCAACCGGTGTAAAATACGAACTGTTGCTTGTTGTTGGGTCAACCAGGGTATTGTTCGGAAAATACTTGTTGCGTTCGAATGCAAAAATTGCTGTGTCGGCATCAATAAATGCCATTATGTTTTCCTGTGGCAAAACCAAGGGGTACGTTTTACTCTTTTTTGCCGGAATTACATCGTGGCGGTACATCGGATTTAATGCCCTCAATTGCTCCTTTTCAATATCAATTTTGGCTGTAATTTGGTTGAAATGCAAATAGTCGTCAATCATTATTGTATCAACAGCCAACGAAATTTCAGGATAACGCGGAACAAGATTGTGTTCCTGGTGGTATTCGAAAGTATACATGGCGGCGATAAAAGCCGGCACATATCCGCGGGTTTCGCGCGGCAGGCGGTAGTATATTTCCCAATAATTGGTTTTTCCTCCCGAACGGCGAATGGCACGATTTACATTTCCCGGGCCGCAGTTGTATGCCGCAATTGCCAAATGCCAGTCGCCATAAATTCCGTACAACATACTTAAATACCTGGCTGCTGCATCGGTTGCTTTTATCGGGTCGCGTCGTTCGTCAACATATGAAGTAATTTCAAGTTTCATGTTTTTGGCCGTACCATACATAAACTGCCACAATCCATTTGCCCCCACTCGCGAACGTGCAATCGGATTTAAAGCCGACTCAATTATAGCAAGGTATTTTATTTCAAGCGGCATGTCGTACTTGTCGAGTGTTTCTTCAAAAATGGGGAAATAGTAGGCCGAAAGTCCCAGCATTACTTCAACCTGCTCTCTTCTTTTTTCGGTGTACATTTTTATGTAGTTGCGCACAACTTTATTGTAATTCAAATCAACACGCTCTTCAATGTCCGATAAACGTTGTATGTATACCGAATCGGGTAAATCTGTTGGGAAACCTGCCAAACGTACTTCGGATGTGTCGAAATTAAATTTATTCTGAATAGCCCACGAACCAACAAGACTGTCCATTTGGTCTGAAAACAATGAGTTCAGATCGTCATCAATGTCCAGCTCCGTTTCAATTCCTGAATCAATGGCCTGAATTGTATCTGATTCTGTAAATTCAAAAAGAGTTGAGTCTGTTATTTGTGCCTTGCCCTGAAGCGAAATGAGGGCGATCAGGAATATAGAAAATAGAACTGTTTTTTGTTTCATGCTAAAATGTAAAAGTGCAATTTATCCCGTAAATGGTTTGGCTGTTAAAGGTTTGCATGGTGGGTTGCCAGTTAAAACTTAAGTCCTCGCTCATGTCAAAATCAAAAAGGTGGGCATCAACACTTGCATCAATAATATTTAAGCCGTAAAACCCTACAAAGCTAATTATAAGCAAATCGCGGTTTCGTCGGTAGTAATTTTGTTGTTTCGATAAGTTGGTTTTAAAGTTCGACCGTTCAGTAACATTGTATAAGTTGTAGTATTCGTATCCCCGCAAATAAATATAAGAATTGGTTGGGTCATCTTCGCCAAAAGGCCCGTCCGGTTCACTATCAACCACATCACTGTAGGCCGTTTTCATAATTTTATAATTGTCGTTGTTCCAATGGATAAAATAACCGATGCCAGCAAATCCGGCATAAACCAATGGTATCTTCCAGTACTTTTTATTATAGGCCTGCCCAAGTCCGGGAAGAATAGCTGAGTAAATTGTAGCTTTTCGTGGAGAATGTTTTACAGTGGCCTGCGCATCAACTTCAACAATACGTGTAGAATCAATGTCAATGTTTTGCCCGTTCGAGTTTATCACCATAAAAAGGGGCAGTAATAAGAGTACTATTTTAGGAAAAACCTTGCCTGTAATCACACCACAAATTTTGCGCAAAAATAGAAAATACCCAAAGCTTTTGGGTGTTTGTTAAGCTTTATTTTTGATTTTCAATTATTTTAACAATTCTTTCCAAGTCTTTTTTCGATTTGAACGGGATGGTAATTTTACCTTTCCCTTTTTCGTTCATGGCAAAATCAATGGTCGTACTAAATAGTTGGTCGAGTTGCGTTTTAACTACTTTGTACTCTTTTGGATACTTTGGTTTGACTGTTTTTTCAGTGGCTTCATCTTCCTGCGTGTTCAGATCACGTACAATTTCTTCAACTTTGCGAACCGAAAAACCATGTTTTATAATTTGTTCGAAAATCATAATCTGAGTTTCCGAATCTTCAATGTTAATCATTGCCCTTGCGTGGCCCATCGAAATTTGTTTTTCAATAAGTCCTTTCTGAACCACTGCCGGTAATTTTAACAAACGCAGGTAGTTGGCAATTGTAGATCGTTTTTTTCCAACACGGCTACTTAGTTCTTCTTGCGTATATTCCAGCTCGTCCATTAATCGCTGGTAGCTTAATGCAATTTCGATGGAGTCTAAATCTTCGCGCTGTATGTTTTCAACAAGCGCCATTTCCAGCATACCATCGTCTTTTGCTTTGCGAACGTAAGCCGGAATTTTGTTTAGCCCTGCCAGTTGCGATGCCCTGAAACGGCGTTCTCCGGCAATAATCTGGTATTTGTTTTCAGAAACCTTACGTAAAGTAATGGGTTGAATAAGTCCGAGTTCCTTGATGGATGCAGATAATTCAGCCAGTGCTTCATCGTTGAAATTAGAACGGGGTTGAAAAGGATTAGCCTCAATTTTACTGAGTTCGATTTCATCAATCCCGGCGCCTTGCTGCATTTTTTCAGCATCGTCGATAAGCGCGCCAAGTCCTCTTCCCAATGCATTCCTTTTAACCATCATAACCTTCTAATTTATAACAACATTATTTTCTTCTTTCGACATTTGAGTCATGTCGTTGCGCTGCAAAATTTCGCGTGCCAGGTTCATATGGTTGATCGCTCCTTTTGAACTTGCATCGTATAAAACTACCGGTTTTCCGTAACTCGGTGCTTCGCTAAGTTTTACGTTTCGTTGAATTACGGTGTCAAAAACCATCTCCTGGAAGTGGTGTTTTACTTCTTCGTAAACCTGGTTCGAAAGATTCAAACGACCATCGTACATGGTAAGTAAAAAACCTTCGATTGACAATTCAGGATTCAAACGATTTTGGATAATCTTAATGGTGTTTAAAAGTTTACCCAGTCCTTCAAGTGCAAAATATTCACATTGAACCGGAATGATCACTGAGTCGGCTGCTGTTAAGGCATTTACGGTAATTAACCCCAGGGATGGTGAGCAATCGATAAAAATAAAGTCGTATGCCTTTTTTAAACCTTCAAGCGCATTTTTCAACACCTTTTCCCGGTTGGGCATGTTAAGCATTTCAATTTCGGCACCCACCAAATCAATGTGCGACGGAATTAAATCTAAATTTTCAATTTCGGTATGTAAAACTGCATTTTCAGCCTCAACTTCATTTACAATACACTCGTAAATACTTGCCTGTACATTCTTCACATCGAATCCCAAACCCGAAGTTGAATTGGCCTGAGGATCAGCATCAATAACCAATACCTTTTGTTCTAAAACAGCAAGGCTGGCTGCAAGGTTTATGGTCGTTGTGGTTTTCCCAACTCCTCCCTTTTGGTTTGCCAAAGAAATTATTTTTCCCATCTATGCGTCTTAATTTTTGTTGAGTGGTTTCAAAGTTAACATTTTACCATAAACCACATTCGTTTTTTTATTAACGTGATGTTTATGAATTAACTAAAAGCTTGGAATTGAATATAAAAGGGGATTAAATTTTTTGAGATTTCATCTCTTTTCGAAGTTGTTTCTTGTCGATAGGAACAACTCCCAGTTTTTCGCAAACCAAACCTCCGGCCAAATTCGACATTAATGCCATAATTTTAGGAGGAAGACCCGCTGCCATTGCCAAACTTGCCACACTAATTACAGTGTCGCCTGCACCCGAAACATCTGCTATGTAACGAATTACAACAGGGTAATATTGTTCTTTAACTCCATTGCTAATAAAAACACCCAACTCGGAAAGTGTCACAAAAATTAATTTTAAATTTTGTTTTACTTTAAACTCATCGGCTGCCTTTTTTATGGCTTCTAAATCGTCTTTTGCAATTGATAAGCCTGTGCCTTCAACAAACTCTTTAAAGTTGGGTTTAAACAACGAAACGTCTCTGTAGTTATTGAAATTTCTCCTTTTCGGATCAACGGCTGTAAGAATGCCTTTTTCAATGGCAATTTTGTTAATTGCATTAAAAAGTGTTGGCGTAACAACACCCTTGTCGTAGTCAACAAAAATAATAACATCAACCGGATTGGTGTTAATTTCTTTGATGATGGCATCTACCAACCATTTCTCAATTTCTTCCGAAATGTATTCTGTTGATTCTTCGTCAACGCGCGCAACATGTTTTCCGTTGCTGATTATTCGGTTTTTAACTGTTGTACTTCGTGCACTGTCAACATAAATTCCATCGTTCCGAATTTCTCTAAGTTCCAGCAGTTCCATAAAGTCTTTTCCTTTTTCATCGTCGCCAATAACAGAAAAAAGAACCGGAACGGCACCCAGAGCCTGAAGATTGCGGGATACATTTGCTGCTCCTCCCAATCGGTTTTCGCGTTTAGTAACGGCAACAATCGGCACGGGAGCTTCGGGCGACAAACGCTCAACTTTTCCCCACAGATAGGTGTCAACCATAGCATCGCCAATTACGATGGCGCGCATCTCACTAAACTTTTCGAATATTTGATTTACTAATGTAGTATCCACAAAATGGTGTTAAAGGCACAAAACTACAAAAAAAACAATGCCATAAAAATGACGGATAGCAAAATAAGAAGCAAAATGATTTGGAAATTTAGGTTTAGTATGGGTCAACATCTATGTTTATCACGCAGTTACTATTCGAAGGCTGTTTTTTGACATTTTTTGCCGATTCAACAATTCCGCTTTTTACCAGATCGAGATTCAGTTTTTTGTCGATTTTTATCCAGATTTCTTTTTGATGCCACAATTGAATTCGGCTGATAAGGGGGAATTCGGGACCCATAACAATCAGGTGTTTGTATTCTTTTAGCAGTTTTGCCAGCTGATTGGAAGCCCGGTTAACCGTATCGATATTTTTGTGTTTTACCACAATTTTTATCAGCCTGAAAAAGGGCGGGTATTTAAAAAACTTTCGTTCTTCAAACTGAATGTTCAACGCTTGCTGGTAATCCTGTTTCTGAATTAATTCGATTAAAGGATGATCGGGCTGAGAAGTTTGAATAACAACCTTTCCTCTTTTGTACTTGCGCCCTGCTCGTCCACTTACCTGTGAAATAAGTTGGTAGGCACGCTCGTGGGCTCTAAAATCGGGAAAATTAATCAGGTTGTCGGCATTTAAAATACCCACTACACTCACATGGTCGAAATCGAGTCCTTTGGTTACCATTTGTGTACCAATCAGAATGTCGGTTTTACGCTCTTCCAGGTTTTTTACAATTTTCGAAAAAGCATCTTTCGATTGTGTGGTGTCCAAATCCATTCGCGCAATGCGTGCATTTCTGAAAAGTTGTTTTATCTCATCCTCAATTTTTTCGGTGCCAAAGCCACGGGTTTTAATTTCGGGCGAACCGCATTCGTCGCATTTGTCGGGGAGTTGGTAACTAAAACCACAGTAGTGACAACTCAACCTGCGTTTGTATTTGTGGTAAGTTAAACTTACGTCGCAGTTGCTGCATTTCGGAATGTGGCCACAAGTAAAACATTCAACAAAAGGGGAGTAGCCACGTCGGTTTTGAAAGAGAATGATTTGCTCCTTTTTTTCGAGAGCGGTTTCCATTAACTCGTACAAATCAGGTGTAAGCAGCGAACGCATTTCTTTGCGTTTATACGCTCTTTTTAAATCGGAAACAATAATTTCAGGGAGTTGCATTTCTGAGTGCCGCTTGAATAAATTTACCAAACCGTATTTGCCTGCCAGTGCGTTGTAATACGATTCGTACGACGGTGTGGCCGATCCCAATAACACTTTTGCATTGTTTTGCAGACCCAGAATTACGGCCATATCGCGGGCGTTGTAGCGTGGCGTTGGATCGAACTGTTTAAATGAATTCTCGTGCTCCTCGTCGACAATCACCAGCCCGATTTTTGAGAAGGGTAAAAATACAGCCGACCGTGCACCCAAAACAACCTGGTATCCTTTACCCGGTTCCTGCTGAAACTGCAGTGTTTTTTCCCAGATTTCAACACGTTCCTGGCTGTTTAAGCGCGAGTGATAAATACCGACTTTATTCCCAAAAACATTTTTTAAACGTTGAATGATCTGTGTAGTTAAGGCAATTTCCGGTACGAGGTAAAGCGCCTGTTTCCCTGTTTTTAAAATTTCATCAATTAAATGAATGTAGATCTCTGTTTTTCCGCTGGCTGTAATTCCGTGAATTAAGGTTACCTGTTTGTTTTCAAACTCGCTTTTAATTTCTGCCAGTGCTTTTTCCTGGTATTTGTTTAACAGGTTAATACTTACCTGGTCTATTTTCTCCTCTTCGATACGGGAAACCTGTTTGCGGAATTCTTTTAGAAGTTTCTTTTTGTCGAGTTCTTTTACAAGTGAAGGCGAAAAACTGGTTCCATGTAAAAGCTCCCTTTTTGTAATCTCGGTAACCTGGTCTTGTCCAAATGCATTGGTAGCCGAACAAAAATGATAAAGCAATTGCAACTGTTTTTTTGCCCGTTTTAACGATTCAGCCTTTTCGTTAAGTGTTTTCTCCGAGTCTATTTCGGGATGCAGTTTTACAAAACTTTCTGTTTTGGGTTTGTATTTGGCATTAACTTTTTCTTCAACATAAATCAACTGTTTGCCCATTAGCGATTTTAAAGCTGCATACGAAAAATTGCTTCCCAGTTTTCGCTGTAAATCATCCAGCAAACACACGTCTTGTTCCAGTTGACGGAGTATGATTTCTTCGTTGTCCGAAACCTTAACCTGGGTGTCGGCTCCTGTTAAAAATACTTTTGATTTACTTTCCAGTTTTAATCCGGTGGGTAAGGCAGCTCTAAACACATCGCCCAAAGTACAGCAGTAATAACTGGCAATCCAGTGCCAGAGCCTAAAGTTTTCGGGAAGTACAACGGGGTGTTCGTCCAGTATTTGCTGCACTTCTTTTATTTCAATTTCTTCGGGCATTTCGCTTGAAAGCGAGAGTACCAGTGCAGCATACATTTTTTTCTTGCCAAACTGAACAATTACCCGTTTGCCCGGGGCAATATCGTTTTGCAACAACGCAGGCACCTTGTAAGTGTATGCACCGTGTAACGACAAAGGCAATATAACTTGAGCAAATAGTTCAGGCATGTAAACTGAAAAAACTTTGTCTAAAAGTACTGTAAAATTTGAAACCGGAAGCCGAAAGCCTTTTTATTCAATATTTGTTTTTACCCAATCGGCCACTTCCTCCATTAACCAGTTTGGTGTTGAAGTTGCACCACAAATCCCTACCGATTCAATTCCCGCGAACCAGGATTTTTCAATTTCGTCGGTTTTTGAAATACGATATGTGGCATCGTTCACTTCTTTGCAAATGGTGAATAAGTATTGTCCGTTTGAGCTTTTTTGGCCGGCCACAAAAAGAATTAAATCATAGCGGGTTGCAAACTCCTTCAGATTGGGAACACGGTTTGAAACCTGCCGGCAAATGGTATCTTTAATTTCAACCGGTAGGCCTGGTTTAATACTCTCTTTTACCGTTTTGGCTATTTCATGAAAATCCTCGATTCGTTTTGTTGTCTGCGAATAAAGCGAAACAGGGCGGTTCATGTCAATCTTTTTTACATCGTCAACACTTTCAATAATAATTGCATTGTGGTTTGTTTGTCCGTTTAAACCAACGATTTCTGCATGCCCTTTTTTCCCGTAAATAACAACCTGTCCTTCCTGTTTTACATTTTGCGTGTACGATCGTTTCACTTTTTCCTGAAGTGTAAGCACCACCGGGCAGGTAGCATCAATTAATTCGATGTTGTTTTCTTCGGCATATGAATACGTTTCGGGTGGTTCGCCGTGTGCACGAATCAGAACTTTGCAGTTTTTTAAGGTAAAATATTCTTCGTTTGTAATTGATTTAAGTCCCATTTTTTCCAGACGGTCTACTTCCATACCGTTGTGAACAATGTCGCCTAAACAATACAATTGGTTCGACTCTTTTAGTTCGTCTTCGGCGGCTTTTATGGCATTAATTACGCCAAAACAAAACCCCGATCGTCTGTCAATTTCAACAATCATTTCTCCTCCGTTATTTCTTTCACTTTACTAATTGTCCATTCCAGTTGTTCTTCGCGGCTTAAATTGCTGTTGTCAAGAACAAGTGCATCGTCCGCTTGTTTTAATGGGCCAACTGCACGTGTTGAGTCAATTTTATCGCGGCCTTCCACATTTGCCAGAATCTCTTCGAAATTTACCTTGTCTCCTTTTTCGCTGAGTTCCAGAAAGCGGCGTTGTGCCCGAATTTCAGGCGAAGCGGTCATAAATATTTTTAATTCGGCATCGGGGAAAACAACAGTTCCAATATCGCGGCCATCCATTACAACTCCTTTGTTTTTTCCATTCTCGCGTTGTTGGCGAACCATTTCGTGTCGCACTTCGGCAATGGTACTAATGGGGCTTACATTTTGCGATACTTCCAATTGACGAATTTCGGTTTCTACATTTTCACCGTTTAAAAATGTGGTGTTCTGGCCCAGTTTTTCATCCCATTTAAAAGTTATATGGATGTCTTTTAAACCATTAATTACCTTTTGTGTGTCGGGTACTTTGTTGTTTATCCATCCGTTGCGAAGTGCAACCAAAGTAACCACGCGATACATGGCACCGGTGTCAATATAAATGTAACCCAGTTGTTTGGCCAGCGATTTTGCCATCGTACTTTTTCCGCACGACGAGTGACCATCAATGGCAATAATTATTTTTTTCTCACTCATAACTTGCAACAAAGATGGGGAATTTATTTAAGAGGATATAGTCTTTTTCTGAAAATAATCATTCAGGTTAAAAGTTAATAAATACGGTATTGCTTAAGGTTCAATTTCTGCCGAAGGCCTTCATCTTTGCCTTGAAGCAAAGAAGAAGCAGAAAGTTCAAGGCTGCTTTTAATCTTCACCCATCATCTTTACAAAACCTAATTTCGAAGGAGTGATTTCCTCGTATGCTCGGAACTTCTCCTTCTCTCTAAGGTTTTGTCTCGATTCCGGGATCGATTACAAGAGGCCGATCCACCAAAGCGTTTTTAATGCTATGAATGCTAGATAAATTTTCAATATTGTGGAATAAAAGGAAATGAAAGACGTACTATAAAGTAGTTCAATTAAAACGTACGGAATGAATACTCTTTTCGTATTCTGACCTTTAAAAATTGTCGTTCAAATTAATCGACAGCGAAAACAGGTTTGAGGAACCGGCCAAATGAAAACGCGAAATGCCGTAATCGAGTCGGAAACGTTTTATTTTAATGCCAAAACCTGCAGAAAGGCCAACCAACGAAGCTTTATCTTCGAACAATAATTCCTGACGACGCTGGTAGTTGTAGCCTGCCCGCAAAATAAAGTTTTCTGAAGGCAAAATCTCGATACCCAAAACCATGTGTCGCATGGTTTGTTTCAGGAAGCTTTCTTTTCGGTCGTATATGGTTTCTGTGCTAAAATCGGGCTCTTCGTCGGGGCTGGCCAAATCCCAGTGGTTCAGGTGTTGCATGGTAGCCGAAAGTACCACCGGAGCATGCACCAATCGTTTGCTGATTCCTACCTGTAAGTTAAAAGGAATACTTTCGCGGTTTCCGTTTTCGTAATAGGTTGTAATTTGTGTTCCAACATTTCGGGCAACCAGCGCTACGGTTGTATTACCGGTTTTGCTTGAAATATTCGCTCCAAAATCGGCCGCAATCCCAATTGATTGATAACTCTCGAAAGAAGAAAGAATTGGTTTAAGATTGGCTCCGTAATTCAGTCGTTTGTAGCTGTTCGAATAAATTATATTTAAGGCATATTCCGCAGCATTAAAGGTGCTTCCGGTGAGTTCACCCGTTTCGGTGGCTTCGTCGAATTTACCGTAATTTATGTAGTGCATTCCAAGGGCAAAGTTGCCAATGCCATCGTACGAGCGGGCATACGATACGTAGCCATAATTAATGTCGGTAAGGTAATTTACATAGTTTACCAAAATGCGGTTGGCCATTTCGGAGTGTAGCATGGAGGGGTTAGTATAAGCAAGATTTAAATCGCCCGAATCGGAAATGGCAATTTGCGTACCACCCAAAGCAGCCATTCGTGCAGAGTTGGTAAGCTCCAGAAACTGGTAGGTGTTTTCTCCTCCAATTTGCGCTTTACCGGCCAAAACCATTAAACTAAAAACAAAAACAAAGTATATTTTTCGCTTCATGCGCGATTGCCATTTTTTTTATAGAACGCCAAAGGTATTTAATTATTATAACAGCGGAAACAGTTTGGTGAAATTATCGTTTTAAGATAGTGATACTCTCACTCAAAGTGAGAGTATCACTATCTTAAGGACTTAATGTAAATACTATGGTTCTTTGAGATCAGAAATTTTCTTTTTTTAGTTCCTCAAATACTTCGAGCACAACCGGGCAGGTTTCGCAATTTTTGTGCGAGAGGTCGAGAATCTGGTAAAAACGTTTTCGGTCGGTGTGTGGATATTCGCGACAGGCTTTGGGCCTGCTTTCGTAAACAATGCAATAATTATCGGGCAGCAGAAAAGGGCAGGGGTGCTCTTTAAAAACATAGTCGCCGTCTTCGTCGGTTTTTATGTATTGCTCCATAAAATCAACGGTTTTTAATTTAAGGTGTTTGGCAAGCCGCTCAATGTCTTTGTCAAACAAGCGCGGGCCAATGGTTTTGCAGCAATTGGCACAATCGAGGCAGTCGAAATTAGTAAAGGCATCGTAATGCAGGACATGCACAACATCGTCGAGTTTTTTGGGCTTTTTCTTTTTTAGTTTTTTCAGAAACACCAGGGTTTCCGGTCTTATTTTATCCGTTAGGAGTTTGAGCTCTTCAGGTGTTTTGTATGTAATCTTCATGGTAAATGCAATTATCCAAATTTTTTAATATTTCCTTACCCCTCTGTCATCCTGCCCGCTTGCCTTACGCCGACATCTCCCCTCCCGAGGGGAGAAAAAGCGGATTGTGATATTTAATGGAGCCGGTTTTATACTTTCCCCTTTTGCTTTACCACTTTCCCCTTTTTTCCTTTCTACTTTTGCCTTGCACTCGCTACTACCTCCGGTGTACCTCAACCGCAACATCTTTTCCCTTGCCATTCCGCTTTTTTAGTTGCGAAAGAAACAAACCGGTAACCACAATAAAAATTCCGGCAATTTTTTGAACTCCCAATTCATCTTTCAGAATAAAAAAGGCAAGAATGGCCACAAAAACCGGGATTAGATTAATAAAGGTATTTGTTTTTGTAACGCCCATGTGCCGAACACTCTGAGTAAAAAAAACAAAGGCTAGCGTTGACGAAAAAACGGCCAGTAAAATAATGGCGCGAAAAGCCTCGGCATGAAACGGTGTATGTATAAAATCGGTAAAATCAAGCACAAACCAAATGGGAAGAAAAAGCACCATTCCAATGATGTTTTGATAGGCAATTATGGTTAAAGTATTGTAACGTTCGGCCAGGCTTTTTAAAACAATGGCATAGGCAATTGCTGCAAACACGGCCATAAATTCGAGCCCGACTCCCAGCGGAGAGGCATCGAACTGAAAACTGCCGTTTAGCACCACCAACGCTACCCCAACAAACGAAAACAAGAGCCCGAACAGGTTCATTCGATTCACTTTTTCTTTGTGAAAATACCAGGCTGCAATGGGTGTGAGTAAAGGAATTGTAGCAACAATAACTGCTGCAACAGTGGACGAAACATATTGTAATCCATAGCTTTCGCCTAAAAAATAGATAAAAGGTTCGAACAAAGCCATCAGTATAAATAAACGAAAATCTTTTCGTGTAGGTTTTTGAAGCCGTTTTAAAGCCCAGGCAATTACAGTTATTAAAACGGCCGAAATGGCTAGTCGGAAAATAACCACTGTAATTGGTTTGTAGGCCAGAAATGCAATTTTAAACCACACAAAAGAGAAGCTCCAAAAAAAGGCTGCTCCCAGTGCACCTGCAATTGCCATAAAGTCCTTGTTCTTCATTTTCAAAAAATTGAAGCGACAAATTTAAGCTTTTAGATGGTATAAAAAGGGGTAAAATTCAAAGAAATGTGGCATATTTGTCCTCCTCACAATTTGATGTGAGATTTCTTAATTAACGTTATTGTATATTAACCTAAATCAAAAAAGTGATGTTAAAAAGATCAAAAAATTTTAGAATTATGGCAATTGCTCTGTTAATGGCAGTTGGTTTTTCGTCGTTTAAATCAGACAAAAAGAAGGACATTTTTATCGGTCTTCAGTTGTGGTCGGTTAAAGACGATATGCAAAAAGATGTACCCGGAACGCTGGCTGCTGTTGGCGAAATGGGCTATAAGTTTGTTGAAACTGCCGGTTATGGCGATGGCAAAATTTATGGATTAGATCCTGTTGAGTTTAAAAAGCTGTGTAAAAAAAGCGGCCTGCAGTTTTTAGGTGCACACACCGGACAAGCCGTTCCAAGCAAAGAAAAATGGGACGAAACCATGAAATGGTGGGACACTTGTATTGCTGCTCATAAAGCTGCAGGCGTTAAATGGATTGTTCAGCCGTTTATGGATAATGTTGGCTACGAGAGTTTGGAAGGCATAACCCGTTACTGCGAATATTTTAATGCGGTTGGTGAAAAATGTAATGCGGCCGGAATTCGTTTCGGATACCACAATCACGACAAGGAATTTACAACTGTTTTTGAAGGAAAACCTGTGTACGATTGGATGCTGGAATTAACTGATCCTGAAAAAGTAATGTTTCAGCTGGATTTGTACTGGATCGATCATGGTGGCAAAAACGCCCTTGATTACTTTGCGCAATATCCCGGAAGATTTGAACTTTACCACATTAAAGATGAGAAAGAATTGGGAGAAAGCGGAAAAATGGATTTCAAACCAACCTTCGAAAAACGTGCACAGTCGGGTGCGAAATACGGAATTGTAGAGGTTGAAGGTTACAATTTTGAGCCACTTGAAAGCTGCAAGAAAAGTTTGGAGTATTTGAAAGCTCAGGATTATGTTGATTTTCATTAATCAGCATAACGGATAAAACAAAAATGCCGAAACAGATTCTGTTTCGGCATTTTTTATTCGTGAAACTCAGATTTCAAAAACGTAGTGCATTGAAATCTGTTAGTTGAACGAATCCCGATAGCGCAGCGTATCGGGATATATGAGTTAATACTGCAATGCTTGTATCACATTCTATTTTTTCAAGCGGAGAATAGCGGCTAAAACTTCCCGAATTTGAAAGTTGCTCCAAAATTAAATCCGTTTAAAACATCTTTTTCAGTTTCAAGCAGGTCAATGTCGGATGTAAAACGGTAGCTGGCATACAAAGCTGTTCTGAAAAAACGGGCCAGGTTAAACTCCAGTTCAACTGCAGGTTCAATCACAAAAAACAGGTCGTGGTCGTATTCGTATCCCGAGTGATACGGATCAACGTCCCAGTCCCAGCCCCAGCCGTAATTATCGACAAGCGCAATGCCTCCCATCCCGATTAATATGGGAAAAGAAAGATGAACCGGTTTTGTACCACCTAAAATGGGTTCAACAAAAAAACCTCCATAACCGCCGGCCAGCATGTATTTGTCGCTTGGATTTATTGTGTTGTAGTTGTGGTAGTCGAGGTTGTTTACAAAACCATAGCCTCCGATTCCGATTGCAAACGAGTGATCGAAAATAAAAGCTCCCCGTGCTCCGGTAACCAAGGCATCGCGACCGCCAATTTGGGAGTAGCCCATTGAAAATGCACCATAACCTCCGTTGCTTTTTTGTTTCGAAAATATGGTTTGTACTTCGTCGTTGTAATAATTGTCTTGCGCTTTAGCTACAGAAATGCTTAGTAATAGCGCTACTATTAATAGTAATTGTTTCATGGTATTAATTGTTTTCTGAATGGTAATTCTGGTTTTTTAAAAATGAAATTTTAGTGTAAATGCCACATCAAATAATTCAATGTTAAACATTTCGCGCCCCAGCACATCAAAGTAGGGCTTTACTTCGAGGCCAATTGATAATGGCACTTCGTAAAAAAGGTATTCTACACCGGCTAAGCCATCAAGCCCGGCCAAAAGCGCGGTTCTTTCTTCGTACCAGCTGGTATTGTTTTGCACATATTGTTTGTCCCATTGTTCGTACCCGAAATGAACACCAACTCCATAAAAGAAGGTAAGCTGTTCGGTAAAACTGAACATATCGAATTGGTGAAATTCTTTAAACGCATGCAGCTGAAGCCCGTTGTCGCGGGTTGCCAGTAAAAATTTGTACGAATTGGCATCGTCGGTGTAAATGCGGTATTCAATACCCGAACTTAATCCGCCCCGGATACCAACTGCTTTATTAAATGTTTGTGCAAATAAGGCAAGCGGGAAGAAAAGTAGTAAAGCAATAAATAAACGTTTCATAGAAAATAGATTTATGCACTAGTTGTAATCGATAACGTTGCCCGATCCCGAGATATGGGTTTCAACATCTGGACTTCCGTAGTAAAACACATTTCCGCTTCCTGAAATATGCGCTTTTAAAGTATTGTCAACCGACACCCACATGTCGCCCGATCCAGATGTAGCGGTGCTGCAGTGAACAACTGCCAAATCGGAGGCTTTAATTTTACCCGATCCGCTTATCCCAAAATCAGCATCTGTGGTGGTTCCCGAAAGGTCAATTACTCCCGATCCGGAAACAAGCGCTTCTACCTTGTTGGTTGAAACAGTCGTGTTAATTCTTCCCGATCCCGACAATAAAATATCCATTTTGTCGCAATCGAAAAAGTCGGTGGAAATAAGTCCCGAGCCACTTAGTTTTATGCCTTCCAGGTTTGGAGTAGTAATAAAAATCTCCATGGGTAAAGTATTCCTGATGGATGTTAGAGTTTCTGTTTCGACAGTTAAAACACCATTTCTGAAACTGGTTTCAATAAACGGGATCACATTTTCTTCGGCGCTGATAACTACCTCGTAGTTGTCGCCCTGGGTAATGTAAACGTCAAATTCTCCGGCTGAATGCACCTTGTTAAAACTAGCTGAAATACGCTCTTCTGATGCAAGATTTCCGTTTCCCATAACGGAATCTTTTACGCAACTTGTTACACCTGTTAACAGTGCAAACGATGCTAAAATTAAAAGTTTAAATGTTTTCATTTTCTTAAATTGTTTGTTTTAAAATGGTAGAATAAAGTCGGAAAATGTACAGGATGTAGAAAACATTGGCTAATTGTTTTCATGGCTTGCACCCCGTGCTGACTTTTTCTTCTTATTTGTTTTCTGTTTCAATTTTAATGACAGAAGAATATTTGGAAGGTTGCAAAGCGGGCGAAAAAAATGTGAATTTTTTTAAATAAAATTAGTTCGATCGTAAATTTAGCGACCCGGAATTGGCTTTAATAATGAGTTTTGTAGTGTCTGTTGATTTTTTTCCGAAGTGTCCTTTTTCCTGTTTTGTATTTTCTTTTTCATCGAGTACTTCGGAGTTGGTAATTTTAAAAGCACTGTCATAACTAACTTCCGATTTTGTATTTGTAATATCAAAATTGAAGTTGGTTTCCGGTTCGAAATAAAGGTTTATGTCCATCGATTTCGACTCGATGTTAAGAAGGCTAAAATCGGGAGTAACTTTGTTAATGTCGATGTCGCCGTACTCAGAGCGCAGGTTGATCCGATCGATCACATTGTTTATTCTGAAACTTGAAAAACTACTTCGGGCATCGAGCAACTCAATTTGCCTGATTCTGAATTTGTCGCGTCGCGAATCGGCATCCAGATTCTGAATTTCTTCCAATTCGAACTCCGTTGATTTGCTATTTATTCGAAGCGAGTTTGCATTCCGAATAAATAACTCGCTAAAGTTGCATTCGAGCCTGCCTCTTTCAATTGAATTGATACTTGCATCGGCAAAGTTTAGGGTTAAATCCAACTGCTCATCAAAATTGTGTGCTTTTAAATTTCCGTTCGACAGGTTTATGCTGATCTCACCTTTGTAGTCGCCAATGTAAATGTCTCCGAATTTATTTTCAATTTTTAAACGGTTTGTGTTGGGCATCCAAACGGTGTAATCAACCTGTACGTTTCCGTCCGATTTTAGTAATGTTTCTTTAAAGCGGTTTATTTCTTTGCTAATGCTGCTTTTGTTTTTTTCAACATCGGTGCGTACAATTAAATAGTGGTCGCTGTTTGTAATGTCGAAATCGATTCCCTGAATGGATTCTTCCAGTTTCGAAAGTTTTTTCTCTTCTACTCTGATTTTTATATTTAGAGCAACCGAATCTTTTTCCCAGGTTTTGATTTCAATTTTCCCGTATTTATTTGCTATTTCAATCTGGGTTTCCGGCAAAATCCTGTATGTTTTATTAATCTCTTTTGTGTCGGTAAATTGAGCAGTTGCCAGTAAAGGCATAACTATTACAGCCATCAAAAAATACCTTGTCCATTTTAGTTTTTTCATTGTTGTTCCTCCCCGCTGCTAACAATTAATTTGCTCAAGTACATTGTCGCAAAGTTTTAACCTGTATCGGTTGTTTTCAATCATTGCTTCTATAACACTTCTGTTCGAAATGTTATCTTTTAAATCGCTTTTTAGTATTTTATACATCTCTTCCAGTTCAATTAAATCGGTTTCGATTTCATCTTTTAAATCAGGAAAAGTATAGTAACATTTTTGTATCTCTTTTAATTTCTGATCAACCTGATGAGAATAAAAAGCTTCTGCTTCAATTAGCTCCATCATCTCGTTGTCTTCCGGATTCTGAGCCATTCTTACGGGAGAAATAATTCCCGATTGCCACAACATTACCGAACTTATTGCAACGGCAGCAACAACAACGGCAGCTCTTAAAAAGTAGCTTCTGAACGGCACTACTTTAGGGCGTTTTGTTTCAGTAGCTATTTTGTCCCAAACGTCGGGCGAAGGTTCTCTGAAATCGAACTCATCGCGATTGGCCTTTATAAAATTTTCCAATGGGTCAGTTTTCATAACGTCCATTTTTTTGTTCTTTTAATAATTCAACAACGCGTCGTTTGGCGCGCAGAAACTGGCTTTTCGAGGTCGACTCGGTAATTCCTAAAATTTGAGAAATTTCCACGTGGTCGTATCCTTCCAGCAGGTACAGCGAGAAAACCATTCTTCCTCCTTCGGGCAATTGCTCCATGGCTTTGTTCACATTTGCCACGGTAAATTCAGTTTCATATTCATGGTTTTCTTCTTCCTTGTCGTAATGGTATATTTCTTCACAATAAGTCAATTCAACTTTTCTTTTATTAATTGCGTTGATGCATGTATTTACCACAATTCGTTTTAACCACGATCCAAAATTCGATTCGTAGCGGAACGAGTCCAGTTTCATAAAAGCCTGGGTAAATGCTTCCTGCAACATATCTTCTGCTTCTTCGCGGTTATTCATCATTCGATAACATACGTTAAACATCGCTTTTGAGTATAGCTGGTACAGCTCAAACCGGGCCTTGTCGTTCCCATTTTTACAGGCCTCAATAATTTTATTATGTATGTGCTCTTTTTGTACCAATTGTTCAACTTTCAATATTACTGACAGGAAAACTTTGGATGGGTTGCAATAATTACATTCGCAACCCGCATTTTATTTTCTTTTGAGATATTTCACCCTGAAAAGATACGCTTATGATTCAAATTCTTTTCTGAAAAATAGCGATTTGAAAATTGTAATTCGTTTTTTTTTGATTTTTGAATTTTGAAAAGAATAAAATATTATATTTGCAACCGCAAAAACAAATGGTGGTTGTAGTTCAGTTGGTTAGAACGCCGGATTGTGGTTCCGGAGGTCGTGGGTTCAAATCCCATCATCCACCCAAATGTAAAACCTTCCTTCGTATGATGGAAGGTTTTTTTGTTAGCTTTTTGAAGATGAAGCTCAACAATTTACAGGCCTCGAAGAGATTCGGGGCTTTTTTATGTCGCTTAAGTTGTATCTTACTTTAAAAATGCCATTTTACACTTACATATTAGAATCGGAGGAAACCGGGAAATTGTATATTGGTCAGACAGGAGATGTTGCCAAAAGATTAGTTCGGCACAATTCCGGACAAAGTAGATATACCAAAGGTAAAGGTCCCTGGGAATTGCTCTATTCAGTAGCATTCGAAACACGTACTGAGGCAATTTTAATGGAAAGAAAGTTAAAGGGTTTTAAAAATCCGGCAAAGGTTAAAATGTGGATTGATAAACATTCACAAAAGGAATAGATACTGGATTGTGGTTCGGGAGGTCGTCCCGATTCAGGTCGGGATCATCCACCCAAATGTAAAACCTTCCTTCGTATGATGGAAGGTTTTTTTGTTAGCTTTTTGAAGATGAAGCTATACAATTTACAGGCCTCGAAGAGATTCGGGGCTTTTTTATGTCGCTTAAGTTGTATCTTACTTCAAAAATGCCATTTTATACTTATATATTAGAATCGGAGGAAACCGGGAAATTGTATATTGGTCAGACAGGAGATGTTGCCAAAAGATTGGTTCGACATAATTCCGGACAAAGTAGATATACCAAAGGTAAAGGTCCCTGGGAATTGCTCTATTCAGTAGCATTCGAAACACGTACTGAGGCAATTTTAATGGAAAGAAAGTTAAAGGGTTTTAAAAATCCGGCAAAGGTTAAAATGTGGATTGATAAACATTCACAAAAGGAATAGATACTGGATTGTGTTTCGGGAGGTCGTCCCGATTCAGGTCGGGATCATCCACCCAAATGTAAAACCTTCCTTCGTATGATGGAAGGTTTTTTTGTTAGCTTTTTGAAGATGAAGCTATACAATTTACAGGCCTCGAAGAGATTCGGGGCTTTTTTATGTCGCTTAAGTTGTATCTTACTTTAAAAATGCCATTTTACACTTACATATTAGAATCGGAGGAAACCGGGAAATTGTATATTGGTCAGACAGGAGATGTTGCCAAAAGATTAGTTCGGCACAATTCCGGACAAAGTAGATATACCAAAGGTAAAGGTCCCTGGGAATTGCTCTATTCAGTAGCATTCGAAACACGTACTGAGGCAATTTTAATGGAAAGAAAGTTAAAGGGTTTTAAAAATCCGGCAAAGGTTAAAATGTGGATTGATAAACATTCACAAAAGGAATAGATACTGGATTGTGTTTCGGGAGGTCGTCCCGATTCAGGTCGGGATCATCCACCCAAATGTAAAACCTTCCTTCGTATGATGGAAGGTTTTTTTGTTAGCTTTTTGAAGATGAAGCTATACAATTTACAGGCCTCGAAGAGATTCGGGGCTTTTTTATGTCGCTTAAGTTGTATCTTACTTTAAAAATGCCATTTTACACTTACATATTAGAATCGGAGGAAACCGGGAAATTGTATATTGGTCAGACAGGAGATGTTGCCAAAAGATTAGTTCGGCACAATTCCGGACAAAGTAGATATACCAAAGGTAAAGGTCCCTGGGAATTGCTCTATTCAGTAGCATTCGAAACACGTACTGAGGCAATTTTAATGGAAAGAAAGTTAAAGGGTTTTAAAAATCCGGCAAAGGTTAAAATGTGGATTGATAAACATTCGCAAAAGGAATAGATACTGGATTGTGGTTCGGGAGGTCGTCCCGATTCAGGTCGGGATCATCCACCCAAATGTAAAACCTTCCTTCTTATGATGGAAGGTTTTTTTGTTAGCTTTTTGAAGATGAAGCTATACAATTTACAGGCCTCGAAGAGATTCGGGGCTTTTTTATGTCGCTTAAGTTGTATCTTACTTCAAAAATGCCATTTTATACTTATATATTAGAATCGGAGGAAACCGGGAAATTGTATATTGGTCAGACAGGAGATGTTGCCAAAAGATTAGTTCGGCACAATTCCGGACAAAGTAGATATACCAAAGGTAAAGGTCCCTGGGAATTGCTCTATTCAGTAGCATTCGAAACACGTACTGAGGCAATTTTAATGGAAAGAAAGTTAAAGGGTTTTAAAAATCCGGCAAAGGTTAAAATGTGGATTGATAAACATTCGCAAAAGGAATAGATACTGGATTGTGGTTCGGGAGGTCGTCCCGATTCAGGTCGGGATCATCCACCCAAATGTAAAACCTTCCTTCGTATGATGGAAGGTTTTTTTGTTAGCTTTTTGAAGATGAAGCTTTACAATTTACAGGCCTCGAAGAGATTCGGGGCTTTTTTTATGTCGCTTAAGTTGTATCTTACTTCAAAAATGCCATTTTATACTTATATATTAGAATCGGAGGAAACCGGGAAATTGTATATTGGTCAGACAGGAGATGTTGCCAAAAGATTGGTTCGACATAATTCCGGACAAAGTAGATATACCAAAGGTAAAGGTCCCTGGGAATTGCTCTATTCAGTAGCATTCGAAACACGTACTGAGGCAATTTTAATGGAAAGAAAGTTAAAGGGTTTTAAAAATCCGGCAAAGGTTAAAATGTGGATTGATAAACATTCACAAAAGGAATAGATACTGGATTGTGTTTCGGGAGGTCGTCCCGATTCAGGTCGGGATCATCCACCCAAATGTAAAACCTTCCTTCGTATGATGGAAGGTTTTTTTGTTAGCTTTTTGAAGATGAAGCTATACAATTTACAGGCCTCGAAGAGATTCGGGGCTTTTTTTGTGTCCGGACATTCCATCCTTTAACCATCTTATTCCCTGTTTTTTCCCACGTAAAAAATAATTGAGAAAATTCAGTTACCCAACACGGTTTCTTCGTCAAAATAGAAAATCCCGGAAAAAATAGTTTTCTGTTTATAAGTTGTTTGTTGGTTTTTGTTTTCTGCATTCCGGGAGTTTTTTTGCAAAAGCTATTTTAAAATATAATTCAATCATTAATGCATAAATTATGATACACAAAGAAAGTGCTGAACAAAGAAAAGGAAACAGAATAGCAACAATTATCGGAATTATACTGATGCTTGCGTTAATTCTTCTAATGGTTTTGAATTAAAAAGGAAGGAGCTTTGCTGGCTACTTTGTTTGAAAAGGACGATCTGAATCCCGAACCCGGTGGTAAAAGTAGTTTGCAATGGCAGGCTCATTGTCCGCGATGCCGGAAATGGTACATTGTATTTTGGAAAATCAGCAGTAAATGTGGGTGCTGGCGTTGTGGTTTTTAGGGCGAGGGAGAGACGGAATTTATTTTGAAGTTAGAAAAATTGGGAAAGAAAACGCAGTAAAAGAACAAAGGGGAAAACCATTGTTTTTCCCCTTTGTGTTGCCCAGTAATTAAAATCTAGCAAGATGTATCGATAAAATTGTTTGTGGTCATCTCCTTATTGCCAACCAGTGCTTTGCTCTTAACTTTGTAATTCTGTTTCCAGTATTTTTTAACTCTTGTCGTCCGGGATGAAAAAAATATTGGGAATTTTAAGTTACCCCACCTTGTTTTTACCGTCAAAATAGAAAAACTAAAATGAAGCGGTTTTTCTCTACAATGGCTGTTTTACTGACTTTTGTTTTTAATGTGCAGGCAAGTGCACATCACGAAACAAAAGATTCAGCTGATATTGTAGTCAATTCTTATGCTTCAACCAATCATTTTATTAATTCCGGTGTCTGGGATTTGTTCAATCAAGCAACCAGTCAGGAAAACGAACAAAGCGCATTTGAACGTTTATTTCCAAGCTCTCAAAAATTCTTTCTTGGTGAATTTTTAAAGGATGCAAATGCTGACTTAAACCAGAAAAAAGAAATAGCAATTTATATTTTTTATGCCGATTGCCACATTTCCAGGCTCGAAGGTATAGATCTGATTTTTCCGTTTAATTATTTTTTGTAGCCATTTTTTATTATTCGTAAAAGTGCATTTGCTGATCCTTCAGCCTAAAATGTTGCACAAAATTCTTACTTGTAAATTGTTAATAATAATAGAAAATGGACTTAAATATAATTTTGGGCTGGTCAATTACACTATTGGCTATTACCTTACTGATATTCTTTATAAAGGTGAAAAATAAAAAAAGGGATGAAAAAACGCTGGAACCGTTACTGAAATTTGCCAGCGAGCACAATTCTGAAATTTCGCAATTTTTCACCAATTCGTAAGAATTTTGGGATAAAACAATTATTGAATAATAAAAAATGGCTGTTGATACATTTGCTGATCCTTCAGCCTAAAATGTTGCACAAAATTCTTACTTGTAAATTGTTAATAATAATAGAAAATGGACTTAAATATAATTTTGGGCTGGTCAATTACACTATTGGCTATTACCTTACTGATATTCTTTATAAAGGTGAAAAATAAAAAAAGGGATGAAAAAACGCTGGAACCGTTACTGAAATTTGCCAGCGAGCACAATTCTGAAATTTCGCAATACAATTCGTGGGATAAAACAATTATTGGTGTTGATACGAATGAAACAAGCAGGTTGTTTTTTATACGAAACATCCCTGGCATGGAAATTAGGGAGACCATCAATTTATTGGAGGTTTCTGATTGCAAAATGGTTAAAGCTGAACGAAAGGTTAAATACCAAAAACATACTGTAAATGTAATTGACCGAATACAGCTTGTGTTTTCTTTTTACAAACACAAATCCGAAATAAGGTTAGAGTTTTATAATGAAGATTATGACCAGCTGACCTTATCGGGCGAATTGCAACTGGCTCAGAAATGGGCGAGTTTAGTAAAAGATATTATAATTAAAAACCGGGAATTAAAAGACAAGAAAAGGGAAAATGCAGGAACTAATCCACTTGTCGAAATCTCCCCGTTGAGCAATTTGGAATTTGCAAAAAACAGGAAATACAAAAGACCGGTGAAAATGGGGTATGCTGTTTAATTCAGAGAACTTGCCTTTGAGACAAACTTATGGCGCATTTTTTTAAGAGATGTTTAAACTTTAAAACATACAATTATCATGATTCCCGATGAAAGTGTAGAACAGAGAAAAGGAAACCGAATAGCTGCAATTATCGGTATTGCATTAATGGTTGTGTTAATACTGGCAATGATGTTAATGTAACAAGGAAGGAGCTTTTAGGGCTCCTTCCTTGTTATATGGGGTACTTTAACTTGCACGTTATTTGGGGTTTCTTGATACTTATTGTGGCCTGTTTTACCTAAAATAATCGAGTAAGAATAAACCTGCCAATGTGAATAGAAAAGCAATTAGAGGAGCAATAATCCACATAATAAAAAACCGATTTACATGAGTTTTTGAGAATATATTTTTAGCCCCCAGTTTGGCTACTCCAATCCCTAAAATAGAAGCTACGTTAACCTGTACCAATGATGAAGGAATTCCTTTAAATATCGATGTAAACAGTAATAAGCTTGCAGAAACAAAGGCAATTATTACTGCTTCAATTTTTCCAAGCATAATAATGTCTTTTCCGGTATGTTTTACAATTTTGTGACCAAATAATGAACTTCCAATTCCAAAATTAGGCGCAATTAATAGTGTGGTAAGTATTATTATAATTATAAAATTTGAATCGTTGAAATTGATGCCCAGTTCATTAATTGTCATAACGGCAATTGGCCCTGCAGCATTGGCAACATTATTCGCTCCAATAGAGAATGCAACATAAAGAGAGGTTGCAATAATGAGAATTTTAATAAGCGGATGGTTGTTTACGGCCCCCGACATAAATACTCCTTTTTTTCGAAGTGGATTGTAAATGTATTTTCCAATAAAATAACACACAAAAAAGGCTACTAAAGGTAAAGCAAACCACGTAGGAATAATCTCGAGAAAAAGTTTTTTTGAATTAAAATCGTTGAAATAAAGTGATGCTGCCGAAATGGACAAAACAGTGGCTTGGCTGGTTGATTGCGGAATGCCCAGCAAATTAGCAAAAAATAAGGCCAGGGCAATGGACAATAGAATTATCGTTGTAATCGCATAATTCAATCGGTCAGGATTGATGATCTCCGAACCAATAGTTGTTGCCGTTGCTTTACCGGCAATAATTGCACCGGCAAAAACCATAAAACCAAAAAGTCCGGGAATGAGGTTTTGCCGTATAACTCCGGTACCAAAAGCAAGTGCGAAAGAGGGGGCAGTTCCACTTCCTCCCATATTTATGGCAAGAAACATGGCAACTAAAAACGGAATAAGTAAATGGTTTAAAATAGGAAGTGTCATTTAAAAGTGCATTGTAAATTTATACCGCCAACAGATTTCAACTTTTTTTTTGAGATTGAACTTTTGAATTCATATCAGGGTTTTTAATCGCTTATTGTTGGTAAGTATTGCTAAAATATAGTTTACTCATTTTCTTGACAGCCTTTTTTCTGTTCCAGCATCATCTGAAATTGTAAATGGCGAATGACTTTAATTCCTTTCCTGTTTCTTTCCCATTAATGTTGTTAAGCTGTCTAAGGTTTTTGCCAACTGTAACTGTTTATGAATTGCCTTGATGAGGAGCTTTTGTTTTTTTTACCTCCTTAAGAAGAGTTTGTTTCTCGACAACTGGTTTTGCCACTGGGCGATGATAGTGCTTTTCATCATCACGTTTGAAACTTTCTTTCTTGTTTACAAGTGTAGCTTTGTTTTCGGGTTTCAAAGTTATTCTCTCCCGTGGTATTCCTGAAACAATTGTGGTAACTATTTTACCACAGAAACGAAGTAGTCGAGTAATCAAGATATTGTTTGTTTTCATGACATTAAAGTTGAATCTATTATTAAGACGCGACATCAATCATTGGTAACAATCAAATCAAAATACTTTATCAAAATAATATCTGGATGATTTTTAATTTGGTTACCATTTATTACTAAGTCGTCTCAATAGTAAATTTGAGTATTACAATTATACTGTTGCTTTCAGGTTTAGCTTGTGTAGTACTTTTTAATGGACCTATAGGATGCAATTGGATTACTTCCGATTCGCTTATTATACCATTAAGAGGATATTTTTTATCAGTTTAAACAAATAAAAACGCAAAAATTATGGCCCTATTCAGTCCCATACTCCCGCTTCATGAGCCATTGTCAATTTTTACGGCAATAATGGGTATTGTTCTCATATCCCCTTTTTTGTTTAAGCTTGTTAAAATTCCCGATGTTGCTTCTTTTATAATTATGGGGGTTCTTGTGGGGCCTTATGGTTTAAATATTTTAGCCAGAGATTCAAGTATCGAATTGTTGGGAACCGTTGGCCTGCTGTATATTATGTTTATGGCCGGACTTGAGCTCGATCCTGAAAAATTGAAAACAAGCCGTAAAAGCAGTATAGTATTTGGATTAGCTACTTTTATTATTCCGTTTATTCTGGGGCTACTTGTGTCGAAAAATATACTGCAATTAGAGAATCAGGCCACTGTTTTGGTTTCAATCATGTTTTCCACACACACCCTAGTGGCCTACCCTATAGTGCGAAAACTTGGTGTTAATCGCGATGTTTCGGTCCTAACGGCCATTGGCGGAACCATTATTACCGATACGCTTGTTCTCCTGATTTTATCCATTGCCACGCAAAATTTTCAAGGTAATACACTTGGGTTTGAAGTACTAAAACTAGTGTTGTATTTTGGCATTTACACCTTCTTAATATTTTATTTTTTCCCAATAATCGCCCGTTGGTTTTTTAAACACATTAAACGCGACAGACCGGTACATTACCTTTTTCTATTATTTATGGTTTGTATCTCATCTTTTGCGGCTGAGCGAATAGGAACTGAGCCTATTATTGGAGCGTTTATGGCCGGATTAGCACTAAACAGAAGCATTCCAAAAAACTCGTTACTAATGCATCATGTCGATTTTGTTGGAAATATTTTGTTTATTCCAGTATTTCTGATTGGCATTGGGATGTTGATTGATACACGGGTTTTAATTTCGGGACCTTATCTCTGGTATGTAACCTCCGTTTTAATCGCAACTGCTTTTGCCGGGAAATGGCTGGCGGCTTTTATTTCTCAGAAAATGCTAAAATTTAGCAACATTCAACGTAACCTGTTGTTTGGATTAACCAGTTCGCACGCAGCAGCTACCATTGCGATCATTCTTATTGGTTACGAAAAGCACATAATTGATATTGCAATTTTTAATGCGACCGTATTTGTAATTTTGGTTAGTAGTCTTGTTGCTTCATTTATTACAGAGAAATCGGGAAAAAGAATTGTATTAAACTCCAGTTTTACAAACGAAACCAAACACTCCGAAAGGATACTTGTACCCATTTCGAATCCTTTGAATATGGCAAACCTCATAGGTATAGCAACTTGTTTTCAAAAATTAAATCAAACGGAACCTGTATATGTTATCAATATACTGAATGAAAATAGAAGCAGCAGAGAGAATATCCTGAAAATACGAGAGAGCCTTGAAACAAATGTGGCGGAATTTAATAACCTAAACGAAACCCTGAAAGTAATTACCCGCGTCGATTTAAGCATCTCGAGCGGAATTATTCGGGCAGCAAAAGAATACATGGCTACAGATATTGTTTTTGGGTGGGTGGAAAAGAGTACAACATCGCAACGCTTATTCGGAAATATATTCGACCATTTATTAACCAGTCAGCAGACTTTGTATGCCATTAACATGAATCGAAATCTTACCGATTTTAATAAATTTGTTGTTCACATTCCTTCAAATCTGGAACATGAGCCCTCCTTTGTTTCAATTATACAAAAGTTAAATAAGTTACCTAAACCAGACGATCAGCTCGTTTTTGAAATAGAAAATTGGGCTGAACTGCCGAATATAAAAACAACAATACCAAAGAAAAATAAACACAAAATTAGTTTTAAAACAAATGGCTTTGGTATTCCGGGTAATAAGCCGGACGAAATCCATGTTTTATTTTTATTGCGTAAACAATCGGTATCCTACAATTTAAAAAACAACACCGCGGTTAAAGAATTAATATCGAAAGAAGGTTTTAATAATCAAATAATTGTGGTTCCCGGCTATGAATAAAAAATGTAATTGTTAATGCGGGTCTTTCTGACCGGAGCAGTTTTTAAGGATTGACAGTTTTAAAAAGTCTGTGGAGTAGAAGTCTTAAGTCGCCAGCCTGCTTTTTAGTGGCATGCTTCAGGTTTTATATTCAGTTTCTCTGTGTATACATTTCAATTTATAAAGCCAGCACTATAAAAGTGTTGTTGGGCAAAGCGCGGTAAATTGCCCTTAAATCATCAACCGGAATCTTTAGTGTAATAGTTGGTATGTATTCCTGTGGTTTCCAATTAAAAAAATTCTTTGCCGATGTGCTTATTGTTTTTAAATACAACTGTTTGTAAAAACCAAATTTTGCCCATTTGTCAGAAGAGTTGAGGCATTTATCCTGCTCCAGAATTATTTGTAAGTCGTGTTCAAGTGTAAAAACAACAAAGGCCGGGTTTTGAATCAGGGTATCGGGTTGCGCTAAATTTAGAGCTGCTTCAAGCGTATCTTTGGGTGCGTGGCTTACCACAATCGGTTCCTTTACAATAGTTGCATACTGCGATTGAATCCCAATGGGTTGCGACAATAGTTTTATTTCCAGTGGCAATGATAGTTTGCTAAAAAATTTATCTTTTTTGAATTTTTCAATTTTTGTTTGATGGATTGTAACGCCTTTTATGCTCAAATTAATTGTACTGTCGGATAAGTTTAGTACCAGCTGGATGGAATCATTCTCCGAAAGTTTCAGCAGCGCTTCTTTGTATGTTTTTTGCTTAACCAGATTTACAAGCTCCGGGTGGTAATCGTTTTTGTCGAAATGTTCGATAAAAACAGAATCGGAAGCAACTAGGTTTTGCAATTCTTTTGTTTTATGGATAGGAGCAATGGCAATGCTTATAAGCCAGGCTAACAAAACCAGCCCAATAAGCAGGAATAGAATCCCCCTCCAGGTAACTTTGTAAAATGAATTTTTAACTGATTTAATACTTTGCATGTTTTCAACTTTTAATAAATATAAACTTTTGAACCCACAGGAAGCGACTTGTAAACCAGTTCCAGATTTTCGTCGTTTAAGCGGATGCAACCGTGTGTTACCGGCAAACCCAAAAATCGCTGGTAAAGCGTTCCGTGGATCAGGTAACCATCGCCCAGACTAAGTGCGTAATCACCCAAAACACCCGATTCAAAACGTGTATGATGATTTGATGAGGGTACTGGCAAGCCCTCTTCAACAAAAGCCCAGTCGGGTTTTTTCCAAACCGGCGCAGTAACTTTCCCGCGTATTCTGAATTCTCCTTTTGGCGTTTTAAACATCCATTGCTGGCCATCCCCGTTTTTTAGCAATTTATAACTGCCGGTTGAGCATTTGTCTTTTTTTATCAGTTCATTTCCTTTGTATAGCGCGAATTCGTTTGAAGCGCTGTTAATTACCAGGTAGAACGATGCCGGCTTTTTGGCATTTAACTTTTTATCAAGAATAGAAAGCTCGCGCGTAATTTTTTGTTGCGCCAATACCAGATCACTGTCGCCGGATTGCACGACAATTGTATTTGAAACTGGTAAATACCAAATAACTGAACGAATAATAAGCGGAACACTAATTAACAGTGCCAGACCGGCAGGTAAAACATAATGCTTTTTTAAAAAAGCAAAACTTTTTACAGGCAGGTGGTTCATTGTTTTTGCAAACCTTATAATCGATATTTTGAAATGTGCAGCTTGATTTGCAACAAACTGCTCAAAGTATTTGAAATTCATTTTAAACGAATAGAAAGTTGATTTAAGGCTTTTACCGAACCCACAATAGTAATTTTCGTTCCGGTCGGACAAAATTTGTAAAGTTCATCCATGTTTTTGTCTGTAAGTGCAATGCAGCCGTCGGTCCAGTCTATTCCTTTGCCGCCGTTGCCATGTATTTCTATCAGGTTTCCAATTTTAGCATTCTGTTTAATACTCCCGTTTTTTTTATTGAGCGAAAAACGTTTTAGGTCATCCTCGTTCGGATAGTTTAATAGGAATGCTTTGTGGTATTTCGTTTGTCCGTTTTGTTTCTTTTCCACAATTTTATACAAGCCTTCAGGCGTCGATTTATCGCCTTGCTGCATTTTGTCGCCAATCCAGTTAGCTCCTAATTCAATTGAATACTGTTTAAAAATTGTTCCGTTTTTATACAGAAAAATATCCCTGCTAAATTTATCAACCACCACAGCGTACGTTTGATTTTTCTTTGATGAACTAATGGTTTGTTTTACCATTTCATTCCATCTCGGGTAGTCTTCAAAATAATTTTCCAGCTGCTGCAGGTAATGTTTATAAGCTGCATTAACAACTAATTCAACCGAATCGAGCTGCGATTTACAAATGGAATAATTCTTATTCCGATAGGTTTGCAGGCTTTCGGCGAAAAGCAATTTGCTCTTCGAAAATTCATCGCGGTGTTTTTTGTCCAGTGGAAATTTTCCAAAGTCTGTTTCAAATTTTTTTAGTTTTTCTCCTATTCTTTTTATTCTGGCAGCAAGCTGGTCTTCTGTGTTGCTTATCTCTTTCTGCGATTGTCCAATTGCTCTTTCACTACTTTCAATTGATTTTTTAGCAAACTCCGAAACTTTCGTGTAATTTCTTAAAAGAATAAAACGCTCATTTTGTTTTGCCCACTCAATCCTGGCAGAGTCGTAATTTAGTTCTGCTTCCCGGAATGCTACTTTGGCAAATTTTGGCGATTTTTCCAGTTGTGCTTCGGCTAACATCTTTCCGGCTTTTGTTACTTCATCCATCGGTGGCTCATTGTTTTTAATCCAAAACACGGAGACTCCTGCCAAAACTACAACGATAAAAAAGGTGAAAAGCAATAGCTTTATTTTCATAAAAACATGTCTTTATATAAAAAACCCGATTCCGTAAAGTCGGAACCGGGCATAATTATGGCTACATTCTACGAACTATGATTTTCTCGCTTTTACGTTGCTTTTATACTTCTCAATTACAGTTGTAAGTTCAGTATTAATCGACATCGCTTTTTCTTTTGCAGCATTGGCTTTGTCAAGAGTTGCAAGGTAGTCGCCGGCTTCAAATAAAGTGCTGGTTTCAACAATTGATGTTTCAATAGCATCAACTTCTCCTTTGATTGCCAACAGTGCCGAAGTTCCTTCTTTTCCTTTTGGAGCTTCCAGAATTAACTGTCTGTTCGATTCAATCAACGCTTTTACCTCGGCAATTGTAGTCTGAACTTTAACTCTCAACTCTTCTTTACGTACTTCTGCCAGTTGATTAACTTCAGCGGCATATTGAGTAACGCCAACTAGACTTTCTTTGGCGGTTGAGTAGTTTTTGATAAATTTCGATTTTTGTGATTCTACATTTACCATAACACTATTCAGCGAATCTTGTAGTGCTACAAAATCTTCATGAACATAGATGTCAGCGCCAGCCGACTTGGCTTGTTCAATAGCTGCGTTGGCAGCATCTATTTCAGCCTGAGGTACTTTTGAGCAGCTTGTTGTAAGTAGGGCTGCCAATCCTAATAGTGCAATAGGTGCAAAAAATCTTTTTTTCATTTTTTTTAATATTAATTCTTTTTCTTTTCTTTAATCTTATCAAGGTCTCTTCTGGTGAAGAGTTCCAATGCATGGATTATTTCTTATTTCGCAATTATGACGGACTTATTGAATTAGGTAACACGAAAAAGTGAAATAAATTTTAATGTTCTCAATGTTAGTGTATTGGAGGCGTGCAGGAGTTGCGTTTTTAATACGTGTTTTGTTAAAATAGCATGGCAAATAATAAAGTATTTAAATGAATAACGACTTATTGAACTTAAAGGATGATGAAATCATCTCTAAAATAAGGAATGAGCATTCTTCAAAATATTTTGAAGTACTTTATAATCGGTATTATTCCAAAGTATTGGATAAATGTTACTCGTTTGTTAAAAGCAGAAAAATAGCTGAAGAGCTCGCCGAGGATGTATTTTCAAAGGTTTTTGAAAAATTACTCACTTACAAACAACTGTCTTCTTTTTCCTCGTGGTTGTATTCGGTTACCTACAATCATTGTATCGATTACATGCGGGAAAAGAAAAAATTACATTATCCGGATTGGAACAAGGAAAATGAGTTGCCCGATATAATTGATGATACTGATGAAATTGTTGAAGAAATAAACTACGACAATCTGCTCGTGATTCTTGAACTTATACACCCGGAAGAAAAGGCTTTGCTTTTAATGAAATACCAGGACGATTTATCAATGAAGGAAATAGGAGTTGCATTAAGAATTAGCGAAGATGCAGCGAAAATGCGGTTAAAAAGAGCCAGAGCCAGGGTATTGTATTTGTACACCCAAAAATATATTCGCGGTTAAAAATGTTACTTCATAAACTATTGGCGTCATAACAGAAAACAAAATTACATGAAAAGTTTTTTAAGGAAAGTGGTAGAAGGGAGCGGTATTTCTCCATCAGAGATCTGTAGCCGGTCTTTTAAAGAGAATTTTGAAGATGCTGTAAACATTGAATGGTACAATAAAACAGATTATTACGAAGCTATTTTTTATAAAAACAGTCTTGAGCACATCGCAGTATTTAGTTTAACAGGTACTTTGTCTGAATATCGATTTAATTTACCCACGGAGTATCTGCCCGAGCCAATTAAAAACATGGCCTTACAAAAAGGTGAAATAATGAACACTGTATTACGAAACAAGGGCAATATGCTGGAGTACGAACTAATTGTAAAGGATAAGGAATTTAAGCGAAACCTGATTGTTTTTTCAGATTTGGGTAATATTATCGAAGAGCGTAAACTGTAGATTTTTGGTGGGTATAAAATTTATGGTTTAAATATTTTGCAGGAGTTTTGAATGTAAGAGAAGAAACAACTGTAAAAGAAAAAAGCGCCTGAACCGTAGATTCTAGCGCTTTTTTACCAAGTGGTGCCACCTGGAATCGAACCAGGGACACACGGATTTTCAGTCCGTTGCTCTACCAACTGAGCTATGGCACCTTTCTAAAGTTGGGCTTTCAGAAGCACCCTCTTTATTTTGGTGTTGCAAAAGTATACATTTTTTTAAAATCACAAAGACTCGGATAAAAAAAATCAAAAAAAAATCAATTTTTGTTTTTCCCAATGAACACCGATTAAAAAATCAGGTTTAAAGAGAACGGAATAAACAAACATTTACCGAAGTTTTGATTTGAAGCGAAAACGATTGATAATCAATTTCTTTTTTTACTTTTGCACGCCTATTTACGAAGTAATGGTTGATACTGATTTTCTGACACATACATTTAAAAATGGCATCCGGGTGATACACCAGTACACCGATTCGCCGGTAGCGCATTTAGGAATTTTAATAAATGCCGGCTCACGCGATGAAGAGGAGGAAGAGCATGGTCTTGCCCATTTTATCGAACACTCGGTTTTTAAAGGAACAAAAAAGCGAAAAGCGTTTCATGTGCTTAGCCGAATTGAAGGGGTTGGAGGCGAATTAAATGCCTATACAACCAAAGAAGAAACGGTATTGTATTCCACTTTTTTATCGGAATATTACGACCGAACTGCCGAATTAATTAGTGACATACTTTTTAACAGCGTATATCCTGAGAAAGAGCTAAATCGCGAAAAAGAAGTGGTTGTGGAAGAGATTAACTCGTATAAAGATTCTCCTTCTGAGCTGATTTTTGACGAATTTGAAGAGTTGGTGTTTGATGGGCATCCCATTGCGCGTAATATTTTAGGTACAAAAAAGAACCTTCGCAAGTTTAATCGCGACATTATTCTTCGGTTTATCGAAAACAACTACCACACCGATCATATGGTGATTAGTTCGGTGGGTAACATTAATTTCAGCGTGCTGGTAAAAATGCTGGAAACTCATTTTGGCCATGTTGAATCGAAGGTTCGTGAATATTCAAGAGAAAAATTCGACAATTATATACCAAAACAGAAAACAGTTAAAAAAGACACATTTCAGTCGCACTGTTTAATTGGTAATACAGCGTATAATATCGCCGATCCCAAACGAATTCCGATGGTATTTCTGAATAATATTTTGGGTGGGCAGGCTCTCAATTCGCGCTTAAACCTGGCTTTACGTGAAAGACGCGGAATGGCCTACAATGTGGAGTCGAGTTATACCGCGTATTCCGACACCGGTTTGTTTAGTGTGTATTTTGGAACCGACAGGGAAAATCTGGACAAGGCACAAGCTCTGGTGCAAAAAGAATTTGATTTACTTCGAAATAAAAAGTTGGGCGGTGTTCAGTTGAGCCGTGCAAAAAAACAATTGATAGGACAAATTGCTATTTCAACCGAAAGTCACGAAGACTTGATGCTTGCTAACGGGAAAAGTCTTTTGATATTCGATAAGGTTGATCCGCTCAGGGTGATTTTCAAAAAAATAGAAGCGCTTACTGCCGAAGAAATTCAGGAAGTAGCTAATTTTGTGCTGGACAAAAATCAAATGAGCAAGTTAATCTATCAATAGTAATGGATGCATTTGCATTTTCGGAAAAAGAATGAATCGTTTAAAAGACTTAGACAACTATATTTTAGATCACATTGATGATGAAGATGAGATCTTAACTGAACTCGATCGTGAAACCAACCTAAAAGTGTTGGGTGCACGAATGATTTCGGGGCATTTGCAGGGACAGGTTTTAACCATGCTGTCGAAAATGATCGGGCCTGTTTCTATTCTCGAGTTGGGTACATTTACCGGATACTCTGCCATATGCCTGGCCAAAGGATTGCAAAAAGGTGGCAAACTCATTACCATCGAAATCGACGACGAGCTGGAATTGTTGGCTCAAAACTATTTTAAGAAAGCAGGACTACAAGATAAAATAGAGCAGCGAATCGGTTCGGCACTTGATATTATTCCGCAGTTGAACACTAAATTTGATTTGGTATTTATGGACGCCGACAAACGCGAATATGTAAATTATTACAATTTGCTGATTGATAAACTTGAAAGCGGAGCATACATAATTGCCGACAATACATTGTGGAATGGAAAGGTTTTAGATACTCCCAAAAACGACGATTATCAGACAAAAGGAATCCTCGAATTTAATGCACTGGTAAAAAATGATAAGCGGGTTGAAAAGGTGATTTTACCACTTCGGGACGGAATGACGGTGATACGGGTAAAATAAACAAATATCTTATGTTAATCTAAATCAGGATTTTCCGAAAATCTTTCAAACTAATCTTATAAATAAATTTGTTAAACTGATGAAGAAGTTATAACTTCAAGGGTTGAATATTGATTGATTATCAGTTGGATAGTCGATGTTCGGTAACCAAACCCATATGAAGTTTAACCCATGGATAACTTAAAACCTCAAGAGATATTAGATGCTTTGCAAACAGAATATTTCGTTGTCGATTTAAAATCAAAAAAAATTATTCAAACCAATAGCCCCGGAATTGAGAAGGGGAGCAGTTGTTTTAAAGCAATTTTTAATAACGATACACCTTGCGGACTAAAGGATGGTAAATGTTTGTGCCAGCAACTTTCTTCAAAAAATCGTAGCTATAATTTTGTTCACACGATTGATAAGGCTGGAAAAACTATTCGCTACAAAGCTGTTGGTAAACTGATAAAGAAGGATGTGGGCCTATTAAGCTGTAACAACATTACAAAAGATTTTGAACAGCAAAATGAAATTGAAAACAGTGCCAAACGACTGGAAGAGGTTGAAAAACTGGCAAACTTCGGTTACTGGGAAATGGATTTGAATACCAGTGTAATTACGCCATCGTTGGGGAGCAGAATAATATACGGCATTAAAAACAAACGAACTACACTCTCTGAAATCAGAGAATTTACCTTGCCCCAATACCGCAAATTATTCGACAAGAAAACAAACGATTTAATTCGAAAAGGATTTTCATTTGATATTGAATATAAAATCAAACGACCTTCAGATAGCCAGGTCAGGCACATTCATGCCATCGCGGAATTTAGGAAAGATAAGAATATTGGTTACGGAATTATTGTAGATATAACTGAAGCTTCTGAAGCGAAAAATGCACTTGTGGAAAATAAGGAATATCTGAAATTACTATTTAAAAATATGAACAGCGCATTTGCGCAGCACAAAATAGTAACCAACGATTTAGGCGAACCTGTGGATTATGTATTTTTAGATGTGAATCAGAAATTTGAAGAGTTAACAGGTTTAAAGAAGGAAGATATTCTCAACAAAACAGTAAGGGAAGTTATTCCCACTATTGAAGAATTGTGGATCAAACGCTACGGGAAGGTGGCACTTACTGGCGAACCTATTGTGTTTACCGATTTCTCGCAGGAGATTGGGAAGTACTTTGAAGTAGCTGCTTTTTCGCCCTGGAAGAATTTTTTTGCGGTAAGTTTTACCGATGTTACCAATAGAAAAAGAGCCGAGATGGAATTGCTTGCTGCCAAGGAAAAGGCGGTTGAAAGCGACCAGTTAAAAACCTTATTCCTGGCAAATATGAGCCACGAAATAAGAACGCCTTTAAATGGTATTTTAGGTTTTTCGAATTTGTTGGCGAACAACGATGTTGAAGATGGTCAGCGGGAATACTATGGGAAAATAATCGAAAATTCGGGACATCGCTTGATGACAGTTATTGATGACATTGTGAATATATCGATGATCCAGTCGAACCAGCTCAACATCGATAATACGGAATTTGATCTGGTTGATTTATTGGAGGAAATTTATCATGTGTATCAAAAGCAGTATCAGGAAAAGTTAAATGAGCTTGAATTTAAACTTGAATTGTCCGGCATTAAAGGAATGTTGGCGGTGTATTCCGATAAAGATCGTGTTTTTCAGATTGTAAAAAACCTGTTGGACAATGCTTTTAAGTTTACGTCGGAAGGAGCAATCGAATTTGGCTTAAAAAATGTAACCGATTCGAACATTGAACTATTTGTAAAAGATTCGGGAATTGGAATACACAAGGATAAACAAAATGTGATTTTCGATTCGTTCAGGCAGGCGGAAGAAGGGCAAAACAGAAAATACGGAGGCTCCGGACTTGGGTTGGCAATTGTATCCGGAATTGTTGACAAACTGGATGGATCGATAGCCGTTAGTTCTGATGTTGGCCGCGGTACAGAGTTTACGGTAATTTTGCCCCGAAATGAACAAAATCTGAGGAAATATACCTTTCAAATGATCACTCCGGACTTGTCTGAATCGAGTGCACCGGATTTGTCAAAAACAATTCTTTCATTTGAAGATGATAATTTTAGTGCTGAATTTATTTCAAATGTTGCCGGTATTTTAGGGTATAAACATGTCAATTTTGTTTATCCGAATGAAGGATTGAAGTACTTGCGCAGCAATCATGTCGATCTAATTCTGATGGATGTGCAATTGCCCGAAATGAGTGGTTACGAGGTTACGCAGATAATTAAAGCCGAATTTCCCGAAATTCCAATTATTATTCAAACTGCATTTGTTATGGCCGGCGATATGGAAAAAGCTTACGATGCCGGTTGCGACGATTACATTTCAAAACCCATCACTGTTGATGCGTTTTGCGATAAAATTAACAAATGTCTGAAGCTGGAATGTTCCTAAAATTTCGGGCTTATCCTATTTCTTTTTAACTGTAAATTTTGGTTTCGCTTTTCGTGGAGGCCTGTTATTGTTATTGTTCTTTGTACTGCTGTTGTTGCTGTTGGTGTTGTTGTTCTTACTGCTGTTGTTCGGATTATTGTTCCGGCGCTTGTTGTTTTTTCTGCGCGAAGGCCTTTTGGTGTCAAAACGATCTAAACTCTCGTTCAAGGTTACCTCCAGTTTTGTTTCTTCTTTTACTTGTGCAGTAAACGTATCTACCTCGGGTTTAATACCTCTTTTGTTTTTCTGAATAATACTTTTAACCTGTTTTAGCGAAAGATTAAATGTAACTCCCGCACTGCCTTCAAGCATGTACCAGATTTCCTTTTTCAGATAATCTGTTTTAAACGGTTTTACAGTTCCTTTTGCAATCTCAAGATTTAGTAATTCTCGGGGGAATTCGTTTCCTGCTTCAATGTAAGTGTCTAATTCGTAGAGTAAACAACATTTTAATTTACCGCAGGCGCCGGCCATTTTTTGTGCCGATGGCGAAAGTCCTTGTTTTAATGCCGCGTCCGACGAAATACTCGAAAAATCAGTTCTCCAACTCGAACAGCAAAGTTCTCTTCCACACGAACCAATTCCACCCACAAGCCCGGCTTCCTGACGTGCACCAATTTGTTTCATTTCAACTTTAATGTGAAAATCACGTGCGTAAACCCGTATCAGTTCCCTGAAATCTACCCGGCCCTCGGCAATGTAATAAAAGATGGCTTTTTTATTGTCGCCTCTGAATTCAACATCGCCAATTTTCATGTCTAGACCCAATTCGGCAGCAGCCTGTCTGGCTCGTATCATGGTGTCTTTTTCACGGGCTCTTGCTTCCTGAAGTTTCTCAATGTCCATTTCCGAAGCTTTCCGGTACACCGAGTTGAGCGTATATCTCCCCGGATTTTTCACCCGGCGTTTAAACTGTTTTTCCGCTAAATAACCGGTTAAGGTAATTTCGCCAACGTCGTGCCCGGGCGAAGTAGCAACTACAACTTTGTCGCCACGTTTTAAGGGCAGTTTCTCTATATTTCTAAAATACTCCTTTCGGGTAGTTTTGAATTTAACTTCAACAATATCTGATTGGTCGGAAGTATCAGGCAAATCATTTAGCCAGTCGTAACTGTTTGCTAATGTGTCGCTTGTTGAATTATTAAATGAACATCCATTGCAACTCATAAAATCCTCTCTCGCTTTCTGTAGATCGTGTTTGCGGAGGGCGATTTAATCACTTCTCCACTGTCTGTTTTCACAATCCAAATAAAATAATTCGCTGCAAAGATTGGAAAAAGAATTCAATTTTCTAATATGGAACCAGTCTAAATTAAAATATTAGAGTTTTTGTTGGTGAGTGTTTTTGCTTTTTGTTCCTTTATTGTAGATAAAAAATGAACAAGGTGAACCAAAATAGAAAAACAAGTAGAGTACAATTTAAGACTTTGATTGTGCTGTTTTTGCTGCTGTTGTCCGGCTCGTTAAAGAGTCAGGCATTTCAGTTAACCAATCAGGCAGAAATTAGTGTTATTACTTGCAGTCCCGGCAACGAAGTTTATTCTGTTTACGGGCATTCGGCCATTCGTGTAAAAGATGATGTTTATAAATACGATGTGGCTTTTAATTACGGTATTTTCGATTTTAGTGCGCCCAATTTTCTGTATCGGTTTGCAGCCGGACAAACCGATTATTTATTGGGAGTCTATCAATTCGACGACTTTGTACAGCAATATCAAAGAGATAAACGAAGTGTGTATGAACAGACCTTAAATCTTACTCAAAACGAGAAACAAAAGATCTTCGATTTTTTAATTTGGAATGCCAAACCGGAAAACCGGGTCTACCGTTATAATTTCTTTTTTGACAATTGTGCCACGCGGGTACGCGATGTAGTTGCAGATAATGTTGAAGGTGGCGTTACTTTTAAGGAAGAAAAGCAGAGCCATAAAACACTGCGTGAGTTGGTGGACGATTACCATGGCAAATTACTGTGGTTGACTTTTGGAATTGATTTAGCGGTCAGTTCTGAGTCGGACCGTGAAGCGACTTTTTATGAAGAAATGCTTTTGCCCGATTATTTAATGAACTATTTTGCTGAAGCTACAAAAACAAACGGTAATATTCCACTTGTACAACCAACGCGAATCGTATACAAAGCACCTGCTCAGGAATATAAATCATTTAAAGCGGGCAGTCCTTTTGTTGTGTTTTTTATTCTAACACTGCTTGTTGCTTTTTTATCATATAAGCAATTTCGAAAACGTAAAATGAAACCCGGACTTGATTATATAATTTATGGAATGACAGGTTTGACGGGGATAATTCTATCCTGGCTTGCTCTTTTTTCAGAACATCCGGCAATGAGTCCGAACTATAACATTTTATGGGTGCTGCCACTAAATCTTTTATTTGCGCTGGCACTAATTGTAAAAAAATGGAGACCTGCTATAAAATATTACCACTTATTTATTTCTGCCTGGCTGATTTTATTTATTTGTGGGAGTCCATTTATTCCGCAGTATTTTCATCCGGCATTTTACCTGATAATCGTTTTGGTCTTGTGTCGGTCGGTATTTCATTCTCTTTTATTTCTGAAAAAATAGTGCACGGGAGAATAATGAATAAAATTCTTCCTTCGTATTTAATGAAAGGTTTTGACGAAACGATGGCATTTGCAAAGGGTACAAATAATGTTTGTTCTATCTTATCCATTCTGTGTGTTTGCTATTAATTTTTGTTGAAAAAATTGAATGAACATTTTGTTGCTAAATTTCCTTCCTGAAAGGAAACGTTTATCTTTGCTCAGCTATGGCAAAAACCGAAAAAAAATACGTCGAAACTCCACTGATGAAACAGTATTACGACATCAAGGACAAACATCCTGATGCGATTTTACTTTTTCGTGTGGGCGACTTTTACGAAACCTTTGGCGAAGATGCTATAAAAACAGCCGAAATAGTTGGGATAACTTTAACGCGTCGTGCAAACGGAGCAGCCAGCTATGTCGAGTTGGCCGGATTCCCGCATCATGCGCTTGATACCTATTTGCCAAAACTGGTAAGGGCAGGGCAGCGCGTTGCTATTTGCGAGCAACTTGAAGACCCGAAACTCACCAAAAAAATTGTAAAACGAGGAATTACGGAGTTGGTTACTCCGGGAGTTTCCATCAACGATAACATTCTCGAAAACCGGGAAAATAATTTTTTGGCTTCGGTTCATTTTGATAAAAAAAGAGCAGGAGTTGCTTTTCTCGATATTTCAACCGGTGAGTTTTTAACTGCCGAAGGAAATTACGAATACATCGATAAGCTGCTGAATTCGTTTCAACCCAAAGAAGTGCTTTACCAACGCGGACGGACAAATGAATTTAACGCCATTTTTGGTTCTAAATATTACACTTTTAACCTGGAAGATTGGGTATATACCAATGATGCGGCCAACGACAGGCTAATCCGTCATTTTGAAACCAGCTCGCTAAAAGGTTTTGGGGTGCAAAGTTTGCAGCTGGCAGTTATTGCAGCCGGTGCGGTATTGCATTATCTCGATATTACGCAGCACCAAAGGCTGAGCCATATTTCGGGACTGAGCCGGATTGAAGAGGAACATTATGTGTGGCTCGACCGGTTCACCATTCGAAACCTGGAGCTTTTTGCACCACTGCACGAAAGTGGAAAGTCGCTGATCAATGTAATCGATAAAACCATTTCTCCAATGGGATCGCGTTTGCTTAAACGTTGGATGGCTTTGCCTTTAAAAGACATTAAACCAATAAACGAACGGCTAAATGTAGTCGAACTCTTTCTGAAAAAACCGGAAACAAAAGAAAACCTTGGAGAACATCTTCGACAGATTGGCGACCTCGAACGTTTGATTTCGAAGGTGGCCGTAGGTAGGATCAATCCACGGGAAGTTGTGCAGGTAAAAAATGCGTTAAACGCAATTATTCCAATAAAAGAGGTTTGTGCCAATGCGGATGACAGCGCTTTGAATCGTTTTGCAGAACAACTGAATCCTTGCGATTTGATTCGTGAAAAAATTCATCACGAAATTGTGGCCGATCCGCCAACGGCGATTAACAAGGGGAAAGTAATTGCTGAAGGTATTTCGGAAGAACTCGATGAACTGCGAAAAATTGCCTATTCGGGCAAAGATTACCTGGCACAAATACAACAACGCGAAAGCGAAAAACACGGTATTCCGTCGTTAAAAATTAGTTTTAACAATGTGTTTGGGTACTACATTGAAGTGCGGAATACCCACAAAGACAAAGTGCCTGCAGAGTGGATCCGTAAACAAACACTTGTAAGTGCTGAAAGGTATATTACCGAAGAATTAAAAGAATACGAAACAAAAATACTTGGGGCCGAAGAGAAAATACAGTCGCTGGAAAGTAAACTGTTTGGCGATTTGGTTTTTGCGCTTTCCGAATACATTTCAGCCATTCAGCTAAATTCAAATATTCTGGCGCAAATCGATTGTTTGCTGTCGTACGCTGCCTGTGCCACCTCTTATAAATATTTCCGTCCCGAAGTAAATCAGGGTGTTGACATTAATATTCGCGAAGGCCGGCATCCGGTAATTGAGCAGCAGTTACCCATCGGAGAATCGTACATTTCGAACGATGTATTGCTCGATCAGCAAGACCAGCAGATAATCATTATCACCGGGCCAAATATGGCAGGTAAATCGGCCTTGTTACGTCAAACAGCATTAATTGTGTTGTTGGCGCAAATGGGCTCTTTTGTTCCGGCCGAAGTGGCAAAAATTGGTTTTGTCGATAAGATATTTACACGTGTTGGAGCATCGGATAATATTTCGCTGGGCGAATCAACATTTATGGTTGAAATGAACGAGGCGGCCAGTATTCTGAATAATGTTTCCGATCGCAGTCTGATTCTTTTTGATGAACTGGGGCGCGGAACTTCTACATACGACGGTATTTCAATTGCCTGGTCGATTGTGGAACATTTACACGAACACGCCTATGCCAAAGCAAAAACCTTGTTTGCCACACATTACCACGAGTTAAACGAAATGGAAGGTGCATTTCCACGTGTAAAAAATTACAATGTTTCGATAAAAGAAGTGGGGAACAAGGTTATTTTTCTCCGAAAACTGGTTCGTGGAGGCAGTAATCACAGCTTTGGTATCCACGTTGCAGGTATGGCGGGCATGCCAAAATCGGTGATAAAACGTGCCGAACAAATATTAATTAAACTTGAAGGCGGCAAAGAAAAAGAAAATTTAGCAAAACCTTTGGAGGAGCTTGGAGAGAACCGCGAAGGCATGCAGTTAAGCTTTTTTCAGCTCGATGATCCTGTGTTAAAGCAAATTAGAGATGAGATATTAGGGTTGGACATAAATAATCTGACACCGATTGAGGCCTTGAATAAGCTGAACGAAATAAAAAAATTGACAGGAATTAGGTAAAGCAGTAAAGATAATTTTGCGAGATAAAAAAATAGCAATATATTTGCAGCGCTTAAAAAGAAAAGTTCTTTTAAATATGCGAGAATAGCTCAGTTGGTAGAGCACGACCTTGCCAAGGTCGGGGTCGCGAGTTCGAGTCTCGTTTCTCGCTCTGTATAGAGTAGATTATATCTCGCTCAGTACGAACACAAGGATGCCCGGATGGTGGAATTGGTAGACACGTTGGACTTAAAATCCAATGAACATTATGTTCGTGGGGGTTCAAGTCCCCCTCTGGGTACTACTGCGAGAATAGCTCAGTTGGTAGAGCACGACCTTGCCAAGGTCGGGGTCGCGAGTTCGAGTCTCGTTTCTCGCTCTGTACAGAAAAGCTTCACAATTTATTTTGTGAAGCTTTTTTTGTTGTACATTAATGAGCTTAACTTTTAATAAAGTTTATGGTATCTCCCGATTACTTCGTTTACCTGATTCAGAGTGAAAAAGATGGGGTTTGGTATGTTGGTTTATCTGCCAATCCTGCCGAAAGGTTGAAGCAGCACAATAAAGGAAAGTCAAAATTTACGAAAGGTCATATTCCATGGCGATTATTATATCAAGAGAAGGTTGGTAGTTTGTCCGATACTCGTAAAAAGGAAAAATATTATAAAACATCAGCAGGTAAAAGGCGGTTAAAAAAAATTTTAGGATTGGATTAACCTTGCCAAGGTCGGGGTCGCGAGTTCCCTGCCCAGCTGCGCCATTCAGACAGGCCTGCCCGGCTGCGCCATTCAGACGGGGAGTCTCGTTTCTCGCTCTGTACAGAAAAGCTTCACAATTTATTTTGTGAAGCTTTTTTTGTTGTACATTAATGAGCTTAACTTTTAATAAAGTTTATGGTATCTCCCGATTACTTCGTTTACCTGATTCAGAGTGAAAAAGATGGGATTTGGTATGTTGGTTTATCTGCCAATCCTGCCGAAAGGTTGAAGCAGCACAATAAAGGAAAGTCAAAATTTACGAAAGGTCATATTCCATGGCGATTATTATATCAAGAGAAGGTTGGTAGTTTGTCCGATACTCGTAAAAAGGAAAAATATTATAAAACATCAGCAGGTAAAAGGCGGTTAAAAAAAATTTTAGGATTGAATTAACCTTGCCAAGGTCGGGGTCGCGAGTTCCCTGCCCGGCTGCGCCATTCAGACAGGCCTGCCCGGCTGCGCCATTCAGACGGGGAGTCTCGTTTCTCGCTCTGTACAGAAAAGCTTCACAATTTATTTTGTGAAGCTTTTTTTTGTTGTACATTAATGAGCTTAACTTTTAATAAAGTTTATGGTATCTCCCGATTACTTCGTTTACCTGATTCAGAGTGAAAATGATGGGGTTTGGTATGTTGGTTTATCTGCCAATCCTGTCGAAAGGTTGAAGCAGCACAATAAAGGAAAGTCAAAATTTACGAAAGGTCATATTCCATGGCGATTATTATATCAAGACAAGGTTGGTAGTTTGTCCGATACTCGTAAAAAGGAAAAATATTATAAAACATCAGCAGGTAAAAGGCGGTTAAAAAAAATTTTAGGATTGAATTAACCTTGCCAAGGTCGGGGTCGCGAGTTCCCTGCCCGGCTGCGCCATTCAGACAGGCCTGCCCGGCTGCGCCATTCAGACGGGGAGTCTCGTTTCTCGCTCTGTACAGAAAAGCTTCACAATTTATTCTCCCGACTGCAAACGGATAACTTTTAACTAAAGTTGCGAGCCACAAGCCACGAGTTACTTTATTGTATACTGCGACTGAATACTTTTTAAATGGCTGGCAGCCGGCTTTCCGCTCTACCAGATTTTTCCCCGTTGTTTTCTATTATTCTTGTTTTTATCTTGAACGCTTATAGGTATTGAAAAATAGATCAATTGATTGTTCTTTTCAAACTCCGCAAAATCAAGAGTTCCTCCTAGCAATTCAATCATTTTTTTCGCTAATTCCACTCCAAAGTCAGCCTTGTAATGAATTGTATAGTCCTTATTCAGATTCTTATAAATTATGTTAGATGATCCGTTTTCTGAAGTATTTCTACTTTGAAGTTCCCATCTTCTGATATAAAAGCGAATGGCCTGCTTCTCAATCAACAGTTCATATCCATATTCGATACGACCCTTTTTTTGTATATGTTTTATGGTGAAATGAATCAAATGACATAAGATTTGTTTTAATTTCTTTGTGTCAGTTTGAATTATTCGCGAACTATCTGGGTTTATATAATTGATATGAAGCTGGATGTTTGAAAGAATTCTATTTCTTTCAAACTCTGCTTTAATCTCTGTAAAAATGGTTTCAACCAGTGTCAAATCATTGTTCATATCAACCTTACTTCCTGAGTATATCTGCGAAAGTTCAATTAAATCAGTCATGGTTGATAAGAATAGTTCGGAGCTTTTTTGAATTATTTGATAACACTCTTCTTTATTTATATCGATATTGGAAGAAGTTTGATCTATAATAATACTCATAAATCCGAGAATATGATTGAGGGGAGTTCTTACTTCGTGTGATAGGTTTTGTAAGAAGGCCATTTTAATCTTTTTAGAAATTATCGACTCTTCTTCAAACTTTTCGGCGTTAGACATAAGTTTTCTTATTGCATAAGTTTTTTCAAAAATGCCCCGATATTTACCATGCTTGAAAACTGCAAGTGCTTCAGAAGGTGTTTTTTCGAATTTGTCGGCTATAGTATATAAAGAATCAGAGGTTTGAATTATTTCCTTATGCGTTAAACAATCGAGAATTAATTTATTGGAACCTCCTAAAATATCTAAAGATGTAAGTACTCCATGAAACTTATTTTTCTCGTCTATTACAACCAAATAATTCTTTTCTCTCAACCTTTCTTCAATCAACTTAACATTTTCTTTGGGATGAACTGTGGGGTAGGTTTGTAGGATCCATTCTTCTGTGTTCATTTAATCTTCTGTATTTTGAATTTCACGATTTACAATTCTTAAAAGCTCCAATGAGCATTTTTTTGTTAAAGAATGTTTGAACTTTATAAATACATTCTTTTTACTTTTCAATCTGTCATGAGTATAAATTATACTTTTTCATTATCATCATAAATAATAGCAAGTAAAATTGATATACGTGATTAAGGAAACTGAAGAGCCTCATTTTTATTTACAGGAAGTGGTTCTTCAGATTGTAATTGTAAAAATCCCGTAAAATGATTCTTTCATGAGAAACGTATTAAATACCTTTGACACGACCAGATTTAGTTGCTATACTAAAAGACGCAAAAAGAAAATATTACATAATGACAAATAGTAAAAATCAATTTACAATCTGTCAATCTTCTAAATTTTTCAATAATTACAACCACTTTTGAGAAATGGACGCAATTGAATGTACAGAAGAGTTAATTCGAATAGCAATATTGTTATGCCCCGTTTTTTCTTCTTTATTCGCAATACTAATTTTACTTATCGATATTAAAGGTTTGTACGGTAGGATATTACGATTGAATTATTATTTAGTTGCCTACTTTTGTACGGCATTACTTTCATGGTTTTCGGCAATCCTGTATTTTTATGCTCCGGTAGTTTACATGTTTATAAACTGGATTTTGATGTTGGTTTTTATGTTAATGCAGATCTTCTTTTACGGATTTATTTTTGAAGTTACGCGCATAAATCATAAAGAAAAATTTTCAAGATACCACTACTTTTCTCCGGTTTTACTCTCTCTCTTTTTGCTTACAATCTCTTTGATGACTCCAGCACGCGAACAGTTGAATGCAATTCAATCCAAGGGGATTTATACGAGTGGATCTAAATTCTTTTTTTATCTTAATTATAGTAAAATCGCTTTACGACAAGTCTTCGTTTTGGTTTATGCAATGTTTGGATTTAAACGATTACTACGGTTTCAACGGTTTGTTAAACATTTTTCTTCGAATGAGGAAAAAAGCTCGTTAAGATGGGTTTCTACCTTACTGTTCTTTTCAATTATACTTGGATTGACTCCTTTGTTAAAACTGTTTTCATCGCGCGATGAAATGGTGGATTCTCCAATAGCCGTAATTCTTGTATTATTTCTGGTGTTTCAGTATGCTTATCTATGTCTGCATGTAATAAAGAGAGAGCGTTTTATTATCGATCTTTCAGGTGGAACAAGTGAGATCAAAAAAATTGAGCAGGATAGAAAATGGTTTCATCCGAAATTGGATACTACTGATCATGAAAAAGTATTGTGTGATGAAACTGAAATAAAAACTAAGGATGAAAATATTGAACCGATTGGAGAGTCTTGTGAGGTTTGGGAACCAATGTTACCCTTAGGGAGTGGAACTGATGAAAAAGAGGGATCTTTATATTTGAAGAAAAATATATTGAGTAGAGAGTCTTTTGATCGTTTTATTCAAATTGAAAAACCATACTTAAATGCAGATTTGAAAATTACAGACCTGGTACAAATACTTCATGTAAACCGAACGTACATTTCTTCCTTTATAAACAGGGAGTATGGAGTAAATTTTTCTGCTTTTATAAATAAGCATAGATTACAGGAATATATCGTTCTCAAAAAAATGCCGGAATATAGTAAAACGAGTAAGTCGGAACTTGCTGAACTTGCTGGATTTAATAGTTATCGGAGTTTTCAACGGACTGAAAAAATGTTTCGGAAGTAATAGTTTTGCTGGACTGGGACAGACCTTCAGAGACTGTAAAATGAACTCTGTCTAACAATATTAATTTTGTAAGACAGAGAAATTATGGAAAGTGAAGAATTTAAAGCAATGCGTGACAAAGCCCTTGAGCAGTTACGCAATGGACAATCCCTAACAGGAAAAGATGGTGTTTTTGCTCCCTTACTGAAAGAGTTTATTGAAAGTGCTCTTGATGCGGAGATGAGTTCCCATTTGGATGATTTTGAGCGAATATCAGGCAACAAACGTAATGGGAAGAAAAGTAAAACCCTGAAAACTGATTCGGGAGAAATTGAGATTACTACACCTCAAGACCGCAATAGCAGTTTTGAGCCACAACTTGTAAAAAAGCGAGAAACAGTACTGGCAGATAATCTTGCCCCTAAAATCATTGGATTATATGGTCTTGGGATGAGTTTTCGGGACATCTCGAATCACATCAAAGAGATGTACGATGTAGATATCTCGCATTCCACATTAAGCGAGATAACAGAGAGAGTTATTCCACAGGTTAAAGCGTGGCAAAGTCGCCCACTTGAATCGCTGTACACGATTGTCTGGCTTGATGCGATGCACTACAAGGTCAGAGATGAAGGCAGGGTGGTAAGCCGAGCTGTTTACAACGTATTAGCCGTTAACAAAGAAGGTCGAAAAGAACTAATCGGGATGTATATCTCAGAAAGTGAAGGGGCTAACTTCTGGCTTAGTGTACTGACTGACTTAAAATCCCGTGGAGTAGAAGATATTTTAATTGCCAGCATTGATAATCTGTCAGGATTTTCAGAAGCCATAGCAAGTATTTTTCCAAAGGTAGAAATCCAGTTATGCATCGTTCATCAGGTGCGGAACTCGATAAAGTACGTGGCATCGAAAGACCAAAAGGTTTTTATGAAAGACCTGAAAAAGGTATATCAAGCGGTCAATAAGAGCCAGGCAGAAACTGAACTTATCAACCTGGAAGAAAGATGGGGGAACAAATATCCTGTAGTCATCAAATCGTGGAATACCAACTGGGATAAATTATCGGCTTATTTTCAGTATGATGAGCAAATCCGTAGGCTCATTTACACGACCAATCCCGTAGAAGGTTTTCACCGTCAGGTACGAAAAGTTACCAAAACAAAAGGTGCTTTCCCAAACGATATGGCTTTGCTGAAATTGATTTATCTGGCAACCGAGAACATCTCTAAAAAATGGACACAGCCACTCCAGAACTGGGGACTTACAGCACAGCAACTGAAAATAAAATTTGGAGACAGGATGAAACTTGACCTCTGATTTTAATCTTTAAAAGCAAAGAAAGAACAGGATTTAAAACCTGTCAAGGGTATATAAACGGCTTCGTATACTCAGCCGCCCCTGACAGAACTCAAATCCCGTTCAAAAAAGCTTTTACGATTGAAAAATCAGAAAATGAATTAAATTTGAATGAAAGAAAATTACCAGACAGAGTTTAGATTACACTCCCGACCTTCAAGATTTCGAAAATCTTGAAGGTCTTATTTCTATACCAATATCACTTTTTCTTGTTGCATTATTCGCATTTCTTCAGAAATTATCCGAATGCCTTTTTCCTGTTTTCGACACTGGGTCACCCAAAATTGAAAAGCTGTGCTAATTTCTTCTGTTGATCGTTAATCAGTAAAATTTGAGCCACAGATTTGCCTTTTACAGTTGCTTTTATCTGATAAATTGTTTTGGCAATTTCGATGGCTTTTTCGGGGCTTAATTTTGAGTTCAGACTTTTCAATTGCCTTTCCAATTCTTTGTAGATTTTATAGGCTACAAACGAGATACAAATGTGTGCTTCAATCCTTCGTTGTGCCCGGTGGTAAATTGGCCTGATTTTTAAATCAGTTTTTGATATGCGGAAAGCTTTTTCGATTTGCCACAAATGTCCATAGTTTTCAATTATTTCATCTTTTCCCAGAAAGGCATTTGAAATGTACCCTTTTAAACCATCCCAGGCTGCATCGGCATTATATTTTGTATAGTCGATTTCAATATTTATCTCACCATCCATTTTGAGGTATTTGTTATATCCACGGTTGTTGATACTTGACTTGGTCAGCTTTCCTGTCTTTATCCGCTTTTCTAACTTTTGGAGTCCCTTTTCCCGGTTTTGGCTGTCTTTCTTAGCCCTGCTGTCAGAATAAGTTACAATTAGTTTTAACCCATCTTTTTCGATAACCGCGCTTTCCCCATTTTTCAAACTTAAAGCCAGTATCTGTTCCTGGATTTGCTTCTTTTCATTTTTGATTCGGGCACCAAGGATAAATTCATAACCTTTTTCCTGTAATTCTTCAATATTGGCATTGGACAGAAGGCCAGAATCGGCAATGATAACCAGTTGGTCCAACCTGTATTTTTCTTTGAATGCGTCCAGCACAGGTAGCATGGTGTGTCCTTCAAATTTGTTCCCCTCAAAAATGTCATAGGCAAGCGGATAGCCGTTGCGGCTCACTAAAAGCCCCAATACGATTTGCGGGTTCTGGTGTTTGCCCTCTTTGGAAAAACCTGTTTTTCTGAGAGTGTCTTCATGGTCTATTTCAAAATATAAAGTGGTTACATCATAAAATACGATGGTTACCTGCCCTCCCAGTACATGTTTTGTATGCTCATAACTAATCTGCTGCACGAGTTCCTTTTGGGTGGAATGCAGTTTGTCCATGTAACGGTAGATTTGTTGCACCGGATATTCCAGATCATGATATTTTTCAAGATAATCGCTTGTTTTAAGCTTGCTTACCGGATAGGTTAAACGCGATAGGACAAGCTGCCTGAAAATCTGGTCGTCAATAACATTGAAGCCAACATCATCGAAAATCTTACCCAATAAAAGTTCTGTGCCAACTTCAGTGTGTGAATCGATTTGCTGAAAAACAGATTGAATTAAATTTGTTTCATCAGAAAAATCAAGTGCAGTTTGACCGCCAAAAGTTGCAATGTAATGATGGCCTTTTTCTGTTAGTTCTTTAATGGTTTTTTCATCACGGGAACTACCTATTGTTTTTATTAACTTTGATTTCCCGTTTATTTTGGCAATAACCTGTACGCTGATAACACCACTTTTATTTGGCTTTTTCCGGATAAACATGCCATAAAGGTATAAAAACAGCTCCTGAGTCACCCAAAAATCGCCTCGAAAAACACTTAACTAACAGACGGAATGAGAGTTATGAAATCGAAATATTTAGTTGTGTCGAAAACAGGACACTCCCGACCTTCAAGATTTCGAAAATCTTGAAGGTCTTATTTCTATACCAATATCACTTTTTCTTGTTGCATTATTCGCATTTCTTCAGAAATTATCCGAATGCCTTTTTCAATATCAGCAAAACCGGCATTTGTAAAATTCAGGCGAATGTGTTGGTCGCCTTCGCCATTTGTAAAAAATGAGTTGCCGGGAACAAATACAACTCCTCTTTTTAACGTACGTTTTACCAGCTCGTCCGACCGCATGGATCCGGGTAGCGTTAACCAAATAAACATTCCTCCTGAAGGTTCGCTAAATTCACACCTGTCGGGCAAATATTCCTTTAACATTTGTGCCATAAACTGGCATTGTTCAGCATATTTTTTCTTTATCTGAGCAATGTGATTGTCCAGATCGTAATTGGTTAAAAAGTGGTGTAACATATATTGAGTGATGTTGTTGGGATTTAAATCGGTCGATTGTTTGGCTTTGTCGAAATGGGGAACCAGTTCGGGAGGTAAAACCACCCAGCCATTTCGTAATCCCGGAGCCACCATTTTGGAAAAGGAACCTGTCCAGACCACATTCTCAGGAGCATGTTTTTTTATGGGGGCCGGAAATTCACCCTCAAAACAAATTTCGTTGTACGGATCGTCTTCCAACAATAACTGTTCGTATTTTTTCAGCAGCATGGCCAAATCCAAACGTTTTTCTTTGGAGTAGCTAATTCCGGATGGATTTTGAGCATTGGGTACAGTGTACATTAATTTTATATCGTAATTCAAAAAGGCATTTTCCACCTGCATTAAGTTGGCTCCGTCAGCTTCCATATCAACGTTGTAAAAATTGGGTTGATAAGCTGAAAAGGCCTGAATAGCACCCAAATAACTTGGTTTTTCTAAAATTACCGAGTCGCCTTTGTTCAGAAATAATTTGGCTATAATATCGAGTGCCTGTTGCGAGCCATTTGTAATAACAACCATTTCCGGAGTTATATTCATATTGTATTTCGTCCGGTAGCGGTTGGCAATCCATTCGCGCAAAGGATAATAACCCAGCGATCCCGCATATTGAAGAATCGAGGGACCGCTTTCTTGCATTACCGCCTGCGCTGCTTCTGCAAGTTCCTGAACAGGAAAAAGTTCCGGGTTAGGTAATCCGCCGGCAAAAGAAATCATTTCTTTCTGACCGGCTACGTTTAAAATACTTCGGACAAACGATACCGGGATATTTCGGTACTGCCCTGATAACTTTTCTTCAAAAAAATCATTTTTCATACGGTTTATTTTAAGTTGAAAAAATGGACAAAAAAAAGCCCTTTCCGGGTACCATACCGGAAAGGGCCTTTTACAAAATGCAATACGAGCCTGTTCCTATATGGTAAGTATCATAAGGGCGAGCGCGACAATCGCTGCAATAATAATGTGATTTGTATGTTGTTTCATCTTTGTAAAATTAAAAAGGCCATCCTCTGCTAAAGAGAATGGCCTTTTTGTATATTTTATTCTTACCCACACTCCTCGTTTAGCTACATGCGATTGCGGCTGCTGCTTCGACGAGAATAATATGGAAAGTTTTTGCTGTCATTGTAAAAGCGAAGTAATAAAATTTTTTTTATTTGAATTTGAATTCGAACCATTTTCGTTTTGAATGAATAATTATTTAAGATTAGCGAAAATGGTTTGTATTGAATAATTTCGGGTAAGTTGAGCAAGAACTATGATATAGGGATTGAATGTTATAAGTATTGAGACTACATCTATTTTTATTATTTTGCGGCAACTTAAAACTTGAACCTAATTTAACATTATGAAAAAGAAAATTTATTTCCTGTCCTTTCTGCTAACCCTAATCGTTTTGGCAGTATCATGTACTCCTCCGGCAGCTGATAAAGCAGAAGCTCCAAGGTTTATTACCATTGATGGTCCTGACTTAAAGGCACCCGATGGAAGCAAGTTCTTTATTCAGGGAACCAACCTGGGAAATTGGTTAAATCCGGAAGGTTATATGTTTGGATTTCGAAGAATTAACTCAGCACAGCGTATCGATCAGGCTTTTCGCGAAATGGTGGGACCCGATTTTACCAATCAGTTCTGGAAAAAATTTAAAGACAACTACATTACGAAAGAAGATATTCAGTACATAAAAAGTACAGGTGCCAATTCCATTCGTCTTCCTTTTCATTATAAATTATTTACCGATGAAGATTATATGGGGCTAACAAGTGCGCAGGATGGTTTTCAGCGTATCGATACATTGCTGGCCTGGTGTCGCGAATCGGAATTGTACATTATTTTGGATATGCACGATGCGCCAGGCGGGCAAACCGGCGATAACATAGATGATAGTTACGGTTACCCGTGGTTGATAACAAGCAAAGAGAGCCAGGATTTGTTTGTGGAAATCTGGAAAAAAATAGCTGATTATTATAAAAATGAACCTTTGATTTTAGGCTACGATTTATTAAATGAACCCATTGCGACACATTTTGGTGATGAAATTCCGGAATTAAACAAACAGCTCGAACCACTTTATATGCGCGCTGTAAAAGCCATTCGCGAGGTAGACTCGAACCACATTGTATTGTTGGGAGGAGCGCAGTGGAACAGCAACTTTACTGTTTTTACCGATTCGAAATTCGACGATAAAATAATGTACACCTGTCATCGTTACTGGTGCGATACAATGCAAGCCAACATTCAGGATTTTGTGGATTTTCGCGATTCTGTAAATCTTCCGATTTATATGGGCGAAACCGGCGAAAATACGGACGAGTGGATTTCGGCCTGGACACGTTTAATGATTAAAAATAACATTGGTTACCACTATTGGCCGTATAAAAAGATGACAAAAACCAGTTGCCTGGTAAGCATTGAAGCCCCCGAAAACTGGGATAAAATTGTTGAGTTTGTGGAAAGTCCGCGTTTAAACTACGATGAAATCAGAAAAGCGCGTCCCGACCAAAAAATGGCAAAGGAAGCACTTTTACAGTTGCTCGAGAATTGTAAATTCGGGAACTGTACTAAAAATCCTTCGTATGTGAAAGCCATTGGATTGAATCCATGATAAAGATTATTTTTCAATAATCTTTATCATATCTCCTTTGCTTAAAGTGTGGTCAATATCTAAATTGTTCAGCAAAGCCAGTTCGGCGTATTTCGATTCGGGTACCTGGTAATATTTGAATGCTTCGCTTAGCGAAACTGAGGCGCTTCGTATGGTTTTTATTTTAATCCGGTCGGGCTGAACGTTTAGTTTTGAACTATCTGTCAAACGTGCAAAATTCTTCATTGTAGTTTCAAACGAAGCTTTGTAACCGTCGAATAAATTATCGGTAGTTAAACCGTGAAAACAGAAGACAGTGCCCTCTTTTTCGATGAAGTACGATAATACTTTAAGTGTTTGTTGCTGCCCGTCCTGTGTTTGCGATACTTGTTGCGACAGTGTCACTGTTGCGTTCAACCCGTTAACTGTAGCAGGTTTACTGTCGATTAAGCTAAGTTGTAAATCGCTTATGGTTTTTTGTGCAGCAGTTCCTGCTTCTTTTTCTTCCGACAGCATAAAAATTATGGCTGCATTTTGGTCTTCCGGAACAATTTGAACCTGTAAAGGTGAATTAATCAGTTGCCACTTGTCCGGAATCTGGAACTGGAATTTTAAAGCCGGGTGGTAAAACATATTGTTTTCAACAAAACCTTGCCGCGGATCTTCACCATAAACAATACCGTCAATCATGTTTAAATAACTATCCGTGTTAATGGCAAATGTTTTTCCCGGAAGTTTGGCCTGCCATTCTTCTGTGGTTTTATTTACAGCAACATTTCTATCTCCCGGATCGGGGTGAGTCGACATCCAGGTTGGTACTCCTGCATGGCTGCTGGCCATTTGCATTTTGTTCAGCACATCAAAAAAGTCGGCCATTTTGTGTGCGTCGTAACCAATTTTTGACGAGTATTCAACACCCAGTCTGTCGGCTTCGCGTTCGTTGGCACGGCTAAAACTTAAAAACAAAAGTTGCATGGCCTGCATGGCTTCATTTGCAAACTGGGCTACTTCTTTTGATGCAATCATCCCGGCGGCAAGTGCTACCTGCCCCAGTTGCTGGCGTGTTTGTTGTTGCGCTGTGTGTCGGGCAGTAACGTGTCCCATCTCGTGCCCTAGTACTCCCATTAATTCAGCTTCGTTGTTAAATTGCGCCAGAATTCCACGGGTAAGGTAAATGTACCCACCGGGCACTGCAAAAGCATTTACCACCGGCGAATCGAGCACTTTAAAATGATATTGTAAGTCGGGGCGGTGCGATATTTTGCCCATTTCGTTGCCTTTTTCTGTGATAAAATTCAACAAGGCTTCATCTTCGTAAATTCCAAAAGTAGACACTACAGATGGATCGTATTGCGCACCAAGTGCAATTTCCTGGTCCTCCGACATAAACATTAACTGGCTTTTTCCGGTTACCGGATTTACAGCGCACGATGGAATCAGCAGCACAAGTGAAACGATGAGAACAAAAATTGAGATGGGTTTTAAAGTTTTCATATTTGGTTGTTTTTAATCTAAAACTGAAACAAAACAGTAATTACGAACAAATTGCCTATGTTGTTTCTTGTCGCTTTCTTCTTAATTGTTAATTTTAACTCTAAGCAAATCTAAATATCTAAAAATATTTAATTCTCTCCATATGTTTCAACGAAAAACTGTACTTAGTAGTCTGTTTTTATTTTGTTTTAATTTTTTGCTTTTAGCGCAGTCCGGTCCGCTCGATAAAATTGATATCGATGATTTAAAACGAAATCTAACGTTTATTGCGTCTGACGAATTACAAGGCAGAAAGTTAGGAACAGAGGTTGACGGTTTGGGGATTTGTGCTGATTTTTTGGCCGAAAATGCTCAACGAATTGGATTAAAACCGGCGGTTGAGAACTATTTTCAGCCTGTAAATATTCTGGGAACAAAACCACAACAAAACAATTTTATTGAAATTCAAAATAAAAAAGGGAAGTTGGTTTTTAGAACCAATTCGCTGGTGGCTTTAAACAGTTCATCCGAATCAAGCGAATTTGAAACTGATCAGCTGGTGTTTGTCGGTTTCGGAGATGAAATAACAGACGACATTGAAGAGAAAGTTGTAGTGCTTGCACAGGGAAATGCAGAATCGTTTTTAAAGGATGAGTTTTACAGGTGGGACCGACGTTTGGAACAGAATAAAATCGCCGCCATTTCAAAAAAAAAACCAAAAGCGATACTAATTGTTGCCAATCCCAACGACAAGGAAAACAAAACTTACAATCAGATTAATACATGGTTTAAGCGCGAAAGATTCAGTCTGGCTTCAGAAACCCCGAATAATGCACTTTCTGTTGTTTTAACCAAAGCCGATTTTGCAGATAAGTTGTTGGGGGCGAAAGGAAGTTTTAAAAAGTACCTGACAGAAGTTGCCACCGGCAAAAAAACAGAACTACCTGATATCAGAAAAACGTTAAAAGTTAAAATAGAAAAGCAAACCAATTTTTTTGAGAGTAAGAATGTAATTGGTGTTGTGGAAGGATCTGATCCGATACTCAAAAACGAATATGTGGTTTTTATGGCGCATTACGATCATCTTGGAATTGGGAAAGATGGTGATGTGTACAATGGCGCTGACGATAACGGATCGGGTACAGTTGCACTGCTGGAAGTTGCCGAAGCTTTTATGAGCCTTGATAAAAAACCAAAACGCAGCATTGTATTTTTGTGGGTCACCTGCGAAGAGTTGGGTCACTTTGGTTCCGGATTTTATTGCGATCATCCGGTTTTTCCCCTTGCGAAAACGGTTGCAGCTATCAACCTCGACATGGTGGGGAGGGTTTACAACGGGCCACAAGATGATGTTTGGAAAGACTCGCCTAAAAAGGTGAAAGACTTTGATGGATTGTACACCCTCACAAACGATGTGTGGCCCGAGCTTGCAAACATTAGTGCTGCAAAATGCAAGGAGCTGGGATTGGTTCCCGACACTTCGTTGCCAAAAAATCCTTTTTTACGTGCCAGCGACCATTATAATTTCCATAAAAACGGTGTGCCGATTTTAAATTATGCCACCGGTTATCATGCCGATTACCACAAGGTGGGCGATGAAGTTTCGAAAATTAATTTTGAAAAGATAAAAAGGGTTGCTGATCTGTGCTTTCTGGTAGGTTTAGAAGTCGCCAACAAAAATCACATCGAATTTTTAAAAGAACAGAATGTGAAAAATGAAGTTGGCACCGACCTGTAATGGATAAAAGATTTTAAGTACATATTGATGGATTGCGCTTTCTGAAATAACAAACCAAATAAAACAATCAATGAACACAAAAATTAGTTTGATTTTACTTTTCCTTTCGTTTAACCTGCTTGTTCGGGCTCAAAAAAATGAATTAAAAACCATTACAGAAAACGATTTAAGAGCTCATCTGGAGTTTGTATCTAGCGATTATTTGCAGGGGCGCGATTTTAATTCAGAAGTGCCGGGTCTGGAAATTACAGCGAATTATCTGAAAGCACAATGTATGAAAATGGGTCTTAAGCCAGGTGTTGAGGGTTATTTTCAGCATGTGGAAATGGTATCAGTACTTCCCGATTTTAAAAATACTTTTTGCAAATTGCTTGACGCAGATCGTAATGAGCTGTATTCTGACAGTGATATTTTTTCTCTTGGCGGATCGGAAAAGTTGGACACAATTACGGGAGATGTTGTTTTTGCAGGCTATGGCTGGTACAACGACAAAACAAAATACAACGATACTGAAGGGATGAATTTGAAAGGGAAAGTGGTGTTGGTAATGACACGAAACCTTGAATCGGTGAAAGAAGGAGGAAAGATTGAGGCAAATACCGAAATGAGGAAAATGCAAAAGGCCATGATGGGGGGAGCAAAAGCTATCATTTTGGTTCCCGATCCGATGAACGACAACGCCAGTATTTTAAAGGAAATTAAAAAATATTCAAGCGGTGGAATGTTTCATTTAAAGGATGATAAATCACGCCTGTCTGTTCCGATGCAGATGATTTTTGGAACAGAGCAACTGGCCAACGAAATTTTAAAAGAAACGGGTAAAACCCTGGCTGATTTGCAAAAAGAGATAAACGAGAGCGGATCGCCAAAATCCTTTGAAGTAAAGGAGTGTAAGGCACAAATTCAACTGGCAAAGGAAACAATTTCGATTGATGGTAAGAATGTAATTGCAATAGTTGAAGGCAGCGATCCGGTTTTAAAAAACGAATGCGTGGTTATTTCGGCACATTACGATCATATTGGAATGAACGAGAATGGAGAAGTGTACAATGGTGCCGACGATAATGGAACGGGTACAGTTGCATTGCTCGAAATTGCAGAAGCTTTTCAGGGAATGAAAACGAAACCCAAACGCAGCATTGTTTTTGTTTGGGTAACTGCCGAAGAAAAAGGATTGTTTGGTTCCAATTATTATTCGCAGCATCCGGTAATTCCACTTGCAAATACACTTGCCGATATTAACCTGGATATGGTTGGGCGCTCGGCGGAAAATGAACCCGAAAAGGGCGATGAAATGAGCAAACAACTGGCTGGGCCAAATGGTTTGTACATTGTATCGGGGAAACAAAGTTCGGAATTGATGAAAATTAGCGATGAGGTTTGTAAGGAACTGGGACTTGTGCCGAGTGATGATTTAACAAAGGAATTTTTAACACGCAGCGACTATTTTCATTTTTATAAAAACGGTGTGCCAATTCTTGGTCTTTCAACAGGCATGCACGACGATTACCACAAAACCACCGATGAGATCGAAAAAATTGATTTCACAAAAATGAAACGTGTGGCGCAGTACAGTTTTCTTGTGGCTTATCAAGTAGCCAATCAGAAAAATAGAATAACTGTTGATAATCCGGAAGAATAATTGGTGCAAACGCAGAATTGAGGATTTCACATGAAGTGAAATCCTCAATTCTTTTAACTCATCTATTTAGTGCTATTGCTACTTCATGGCTGCCTTCATACCTTCAGTAGTAGTGTAATATTTTACAAGCATATTTGGAACTTCCCACTCCGGTAATTTTCCTTCAGCCAAATATTTAAGGTATTTTTCAGTAACCTGTCCAAAATGGGCTTCATGTCCCACATTGTATTCTGCCGGTATGTTTAAAGCCCATTTTTTATCTCCGATTTTTTCAACTGAAATGCCCGGATATTTGGCGCTTAAACCTTCTACCGCATTGTAAAGGCTGCCCGCAAATTCCTGGATATCGCCCGAGGTGGATTCGATATAAAGTTTGGGTTTGTACCCTTCTTTTTCTCCCTGTTGAATAACCAGGTTGCACTTTTCACCGCGCATAATTGAGTAGTGCGTGTCGGCAGCACCTTCAGGAGCCTGAAAGTTCCAGATTACCGATGCTTTGGCATAAATACCTTTTAGTTTGTAGTTAATTTCACCGTTGCAATACACTTTTAAAACATTGTTGTCAACGTCTTTTTGCAGGTATTCCGGATATTCATCGAGGTAAGTCACTTTTTTAAACATCACGGGAGTTAAGTCAGTTGTCCAGCGTTTAGCCGAAACAATTTCAACGTCGCTTTTCGAAAGAATAACCTCGGGGAATGCTTCCCACTGAATTAAATCAACCAGGTGTGTATTTACATCTACAATTCCTTCTCCCTGTTGTTCGGTATCGAAAAACCATGCCGGACGTTTTAAGGCACTGCCCGAAACATATTTAAAAAAGTGATGCACACTTTCTTTTGTAATTGCCGGATTTTCTTCCGTTCCCACCAAAAGTTTTCCAAAAACTTCGGGGATTTGCGATAATTCGCGCTGAAGCATGGTTGTAATTTCATGACGTTCGGTCATTACATCGTACAACATTACGCCTTTTTCGTCGGCCAGCTGAAATGCTTTTTCGAGCATCGGAAATTTATCGGGAGTAATTACCATGGGTTTATCGGCCAGCACATTTATTCCGGCTTCGATGGTTTTATAAATGTAGTCGGTTTTTTTTGCGTTGTTTCCGGCTGTCATCATCACATTTCCGGGCTTCTCCGAAATCATTTTTTCAAAAAAATCGTCGCCGGTATACACTTTCTCTTCCCACGAAGTTGGATTTTCGGCACGTGTATTAAATCCTTCAATTCGTTTCAAATGATCTTTCACATCTTCTCCATCGGGGGCAAATACATAAACCACCGGATCTACCTGATCGTACATGGTTTTTTGTACAAGCGCAGAATGGAAATGCCCCGGATCGAGTGTCATAAGTTTTACTTCTCCTTTCGCTCCTGAAAACATAGTAGTTGGCTCATTTTGAGTTTTGTCTGATTTTTTTCCACCTCCCGAACATGCGGATAAAACAACAAGTGCGGAAAGTGCTAAGCTTGATAAATACTTCATTTTGGTTGATTTAAAATAGGATTGGTATTGTTGTAAAATTACGATTTTATTCAGTTTTGTTGAATGTTTTTTACTCTTCCGTCCAATTTATTCTGCCGGATTAATCTTCTGTAATGTATTTTATCCTACTGTCGAAATCGGTGTAATGAATGTACTTTTTGTTTTCCATCCATAAAACCACTGTTTTGGCATTTGGCATCTGATAACGGGGAATGTATGGCCGAACATTGTCGTGTTCAGAATTTTGAGTTACAGGAGTGATTTCCCATGTGCCACCTTCGTTGGGAGTGGTATATTTTTCAATTTCAAATACATTATTTACTTCTCGCGACACATAAATTTCGTTTGGTTTATTGGGGTTTACAGTCATGTTTCCCATATAATGTGGCTCCCGCTCAGTTTCTCCTTCCGGTGTTTGCGGGAACCATTTTCCGGCCTTGCAAATTTCGTAGTCGTTCCAGCTTTTTGTTTTGGCATTGTACCATGCATAAAAATATCGGTGGTCGGTTTCTTCGGGATGGCGCGAATACAGAATATATGGTTTATCATCTTTTACCGCAATGTCGGCAATCCAGGCCCGCCCTGTTGTGTTGCTTGCCTGATACACCAGCGAACCATCTTCCACATTAAAAGGGAGCTTTTCCAAATCGCTAATTTTTGTTCCGTCGGCACGCCAGAATGCGCGGTTTTCGTAATAACAATAGTAAACCGAGTTGAGCGGCTCGTTTCGCGGGTGGCCGTTGGTATAAATCATATGGATTTTTGAATTGCCATCGGAGTAATATTTTGCATAAGGCCGGTTGTTGGCATCAAAAGGCTCGTTGCTGATAACAACATATTTTTCATTCCATGTTTTTGCATTATCGCTCGAAATAATCAGGTTTGGTTTAAATCCGATCCATCTTCCCAACGAAAATACTTTGTTGTTTTCTGCCTTTAATACATAAGGATTGGCGTAGGTATAGGTTTCGCGCGGAAACGCTTCAAGTAACTTTTCGGTTTTCGGTTTAAAAATGGTATTCTCCTGAAAGGTATGAATGTTGGAGCCATCATTTGTTGTGTTCGATATAACTCCATTTTCGGTTGCATGCCAGGCGTACATGGTTAGCAGGTTTCCGTCGGAAAGAACTGCGAATGCCGGATTGTCATGGTCGTCAACCTCCAGTTGGGGAAAAATAGTTTCAAACTCTTTGTTATTGTTTGAAATGTTTAGTTTGGCTATTTCAATTGAACCGTCTTTTTTTACCCAACCTGTAATAATTTCGTTTTCGGAAGTATAAATTGCCCTGGGATCAGAAAACCAGCACCAGGCGCCGTCGTCGCTTAAAGTTTGAATTTGATGGATTGATTGATCTGAGTTTTGTTTTTTTGTTGGTTGGCAGTTTGTAAAAAGCAGGACTGACAAAGTTAAAATTGAAATAAGGAGCGTCTTGTTTATCATGTATTGAGTGTAATTGATTTTAATTACGAAAGTATACAAGGTTTTATGAATCACCAATATTTATTGCTGGTTCATTGGCGAATCGTCACAATCTAAGTCACCCAAAACATATTGCGCTCCATCTAAATAAAATTTTAATAAACGCACATCTTCAAAACTTTGTGCATTGTGCGAAGGCGAAACATAAAATACCTTTCCTTTTCCGTGCCTTTTAATCCACGATACATACCTGATGTTGTCTTCAATAGGTTTATTTTTTCCTTCAAGTTTGTCGGTATCCATGTACAACAATGGGCGAAAGTTTTTTTGCTCGTAAGCCTTGTTAAAAAGATAAGGTTCGTCTGTATGAACAAACGCTTTTCCTTCAAACGCTTTTGTTAATGGGTGGTTTGGCTCACAAAGCTCTAATGCTACTTCTTGTTGTCTGGGATGATAATCAAAACTTCCACCTACCATTTCGCTAAAAGGCACCGAATTGTTTTGCATAACAATGGCACCATGCGTAACCATTAAACCTCCACCTTGTTTTACATAGTTTATCAGATTGGCTTCCAGTTGCGCAGCCTTTTCTTTCTTTTCTTCATCACCCATGCTGGTATCTATATCCAGACAATCAAGAATTAAATCGCGTCGCGGACCGATTGAACATGCACTGTTTAACACAACAGCATCGTAGTTTTTCAGATTATTCTTTTCGAAACAGAACACATCTTTTGTAATTCGAACTTCGTATGCGCCGGTTTTTTCTCCCAGTACTTTTATTACTTGTGTGGTGTGCGGAATTACCCAATGATCAAAGCCGGTAAACCGATCGAAGATTAATATTTTCCTGGTTTTTTGTGGCTGCACTTCTGCTTTGGCAGGAGCAATTTTCTCTATTTTTTGCACCCATTCAGGAGTACATTCAAATTGTTCCTGCGCGCTTGTTGTATGTGTTACAAAAGCTAGCAACAGAACTACTGTAAGCTTTTTAATCATGGTTCTTTTTGTTTATTGTCCGTATTCTCACTCAATTTTGCTCGTCACCCTGAATTCATTTCAGGGTCTGGTTTTCAATCGACTTATTTTCAAGGAAGCTGAGATGCTGAATCCATCAGCTAACGGACAGCATGACGTTCTGATTAATGATATGACACAAACCGGATATTTAGTTTTATTTAATTGACATTGGAACACAGACGACACTGATTTCTCGGATTAACACAGATCAACTACTGCGATTATCTGATTTCTCGGTTTCATCAGCGTTCCTTTCTTTTTCCAGCTAATTAGCGTTTAATATAGTCTGTTCCATAAGGATAACGTTGTGGACGACTTAGCATTGAGTTCGCCAGATCGTTGTCGATAAAGCGTTCGGTAGTTGGATTCCATCTTAAAACTCCGGGAACTTTCATCGCAATGTGACTGATTAAACAAACAGAGCACGCGCGGTGACCAATTTCTGCCGGAGAAATGGGCTGTTTACGCGATTGAATACAATCTAACCAATTGCCATGCTGTTCCTCGCTGACATAAAGTTTAATTTCATCGTCGCCAATTACTGATTTTAAAATATCCTCACTGCTGGCATCCAGTGCTTTTGTTGCTCCTTCAGGAATTGGATCGCTTGCAGTAGCGCGATACGCTCCACGTGTTACAAAAATCCATCCGTCTTCCCCTTCGTAACGAATTCCGTTAGGGAAACCACCGCTGGTATAAACGGTTATTCCGTTTTCGTATTCTTGTTTTACCATAAAATCACCGTGAACATTCCAGTCGCCCGATTTTGGAAATTGTGCAACAGACTCAACTGAAATCGGCCCTGTAAATTCGGTATCCATTCCCCAGGCTGCGCTGTCGTAATGGTGTTGTCCCCATCCGGTAATCATTCCGGCACCGTAATATTCGTGACGCAACCATCCCGGACGACTGTAATCATTTTGCGGGTGTACCATTTTTTCTTTGTATTCCACCTCGGGTGTAGATCCCATCCACATATCGAAGTTAAGGTTAGAAGGAATTGGTCCGGTTTCAAAAACAGGTCCGCCAGGATCGCCCGGTAAACCAACTTTAACGGTATGAACTTTCCCAATTCTTCCGTTGCGAACCAATTCGGCAGCACGACGGAATTGTGCCGATGAACGTTGTTGTGTTCCAACTTGTAGAATTGTTCCCTGCCGATGAACAATATCGCTCAATAAGCGGCCTTCGGTAATGGTTAGCGAAGTTGGCTTTTGAAGGTAGATATCCTTTCCGGCTAAAGCTGCTTCAATGGCAGGTTGCGAATGCCAGTGGTCGGGAGTGCTAATAACTACGGCATCAATGCTCTTATCGGCAAACATATCATGATAATCGTCGTACATTTTTACATCCATAGCACTATCGCTGCCGGTTTTTTTCGTGTAAAAATCCTCAACAAATTTTTTCCCTTTGGTCATTCTATTGCTATCCAAATCGGAAACTGCGATCATTCGGGCAATATCGTGTTGCATAGTGCCGGGCATATCGTGCCCAATAGCAATACGTCCGCAGCCAATCTGGCCGATATTTATTTTATTGCTGGGTGCTCCGGCTCCAAACACAGAAGATGGAACAATGGAAGGGATTACAATTGCTCCGGCAGTAGTTGCCACTGTGTTTTTTAGAAAGTTTCTTCTTTTCATAATTCGATCTATTAGATTTTGTTTAGCTATTCAATTTTTCAGTTGTTTCTATACCTGTTGTACTTAAAACTGTTCGTTATACCAAGCTGGTTACTTTTGGCAACCATCTATATTACAAGCTTATTTATTCAAAAACAACCTGTGGATTACTGGCAAAACTATTCCAGTATTTTTCTGCAGTTTCAGCATCAAGATTCCCATCAAAAACTATCATTCTATATTTTAAAGTATAGTTTTGTTTGGGCTCGAGTTTCCAGTCATCGTGGCGAATCGGAACAAATTCGAAATACATGTCGCCGCGGTTGTTATTGGCATCCAAAGGCCAAACGCGCATGGGTTCAGGGTGCATTCGGTTCGACGGATGACTCAGAAATAATATTCCCGAACGACCTTCCTGAACTTCTGATTCACCTTCAACCAAACACCATTTTGCATATGATCCGTCCGCATCAACCCGGGTTTTGCCATCCGATGTTAACACCGTACAATTGTCTTTGTGCCAGCTTTCGGTGGCACGCCAGCCAATACCTCCGCCATAACGGTAGGCATCCAGCATTATTCCATTTTTAAGCGGGCTGTTTAACGATGTGGTGTAATCGATCATCCACATGCCATCTCCCAGATTCCAGGCTCGTATGTCTAAAATCTCGTTCATGGCAATTTGGTCTTCGCCTTTTGCTCCAAAGTCGATGTGTTGTTGCAGTGCTTTAAATCCGCTGTAAACGGCACCTTCCGCTTCTGAAAGGAAACCGGCAAATTGTACAGTTCCCTGGCCTTCTTTTAGGTTCCAAAAATCAACAGCACGATCGTCGATATGGGTTTTTGTCCAGGGCCCCCAAATTCCGTAGTGATGATAATGATCGGGTGCCTGAATGCGCGTTAAAATTTTACCGCCGGGCGACCATAGCGGATGGATAAATCCCGATCGTTTGTACAAGGGATCAATCCTGTCGGGAGGATAGGTAGTTGCAAACCGGTAGTTTAAAACCGGCTTGTCGTTTGCTATCAAACTCAAATCTTTGCTGTCTTTTTTTAACGATACGCCTGTTGATGCTGAATTTGATTTTTCTTCCAGCTTTAGAACAAATTCTCTTTCGCTTCCTTTTTTAAGGTCGCCTTTCAGAATAAACCAAAGTGTTGCCGAGTGTCCTGTTTCAATTTGGCAATTGATCGCGTTTTCTCCCTCATTTGTAATTTCATACAAAACCAGACTGCCTTTGTCTGTATTGTAATTTATACCATCCAACGATAGTGAAACCGGCGCATCAATTCTGTCGTTTTCAATTTTTACTTTGAATTTTGCCAGGGGCTGTGCCAAAACCGTATGCGCAACAACCATGGCTAATAGTAGTAATTTTAGTTTCATTTCGGTCGGTTTTTTAGGTTTATAATGTGGGTACAATTGTATCGATGGTTTCTTTGAATGCATTAATATTTTCGGTGCTTACATCTTGTGGCATTCCTCCTCCGCATGACCAGACTACACGATTTGTATCGCCAAAATCTTCCACCATTTTTTTTGTTTCTTCCCGAACTTGTTCCGGTGTTGCAGCGGCAAGCACATCGCGTGGTGGCAAATTTCCAATCAAGGCCACTTCCGGACCGGCCAATTCGCGAATTTCCTTCATAGTGTGCTCAAAACTAAAGTTAAATAAATCAACTCCCATTTCTTTTAAATAAGGTGACGAAATTAGCCCCGGAGCATCGTTGTGAAAGAAGTTGATCTTTGAGTCGATCGAGTTAAAAATTCGTTTTATGTATGGTACCGCATATTGCTGGCATTCATCGTCGCCAATAAAACCAACAATATCGTCCAGTACCAAAATACCTTCTATACTTGGAAACATTTCTTTTTGATATTGCACCCAGTTGATGGTAAATTGTGTGATGGTTTCCAAAAGTTTATGGCTGTTTTCGGGATCCATCATAAAACCCATCATCAGTTCGGTAGTTCCCATTAAAAAGGAGGCAATATTTAGTGGGCCGCGGGCAATGGCAAACTTTATTTCGTGTCCCATTTCCTGAATGGGCTTTTGGTAATTTACAAGTCGCTGGATAATAAAGGGCAGCAGTCCATCGGTTTTGGGATTTGGATTTGCCAAAGTTCCGGCCTGCGAAATATCGCTGATAATTTTGTGGGCATGTGGCAAATTGTGCTCATTCCACACTAGTTTTGCTCCAAATGCTGAAGGTTCGGTACACATTCCAAACTCCGACCAAAAGCCGGGAAGAAACATGATGTCCGGGAAAGTTTCAATGGCTTTTTTATTGGCTTCGAACCATATTTGTTCCGAAGAATAATACTGGAGTGTTGAAATTCCTGCCCATCCCGGAATCCATGGGCTATCGATAATAAATCCGCATACAGGATTTTTGGGAGTCTCACCCCGAACCGTTTTTAGCAGCAGCTCCCATTGTTGGTTAGTCATAATAATTGGTTTTAGTTCATACAAATATAGGTGTGTAAAGTATATTGTAACAGTATTCAATTTGCAATACTTTATACTCTATTGACATTTTTGTTATTTTTAGAGTATGAAAATAATGCACGAGCAAATTGATTTTCCCGGAAGAGCTGCCGTTAAAGTAAAAGTACAGGAAAAACCTCATTTTACTTATCCCTGGCATTTTCATTCCGAATACGAATTGTTGTACGTAACGGAAGGATACGGAACCCGTTTTGTTGCCGACAATATAGAACCTTTTTATGAAGGGGATTTAATTTTTCTCGGGAGCAATCTTCCTCATTTTTTAAAAAGTGATAGCTCTTTTTATCAGAATGTGGATTCAAAAATGATGAAGTATGTTGTCATTCAGTTTCCAAACGAATTTTTTAAGGAAGCCATTTCCGAATATCCTGAATTTCATTTAGTAAAAGAATTATTGGAACGCTCATCGCGCGGGATTTGTTATTCGAAGGACTTTTCGGAGAAAGCAAAACTAAAAATAATGAGTGTAGTAAATTCAAAAGGATTTGAACGTGCTTTACGAACACTTGAACTTTTGCAGTTTTTGTCAAACTCGAAGGATTACAGATTGTTGGCCGGTGAGTTGTACCAGATAGAAAATCATAATTTTATAAGCGATCGGTTGACCAAAGTGATGCACTACTTAAATTCGTCGTATCTTAAAAAAGTGGAACTGGAGAAAGTGGCCGATGTGGCAAATCTTCATCCTTCGGCGTTCTGCAGGTATTTTAAAGAAAAATCAGGGAAGTCGCTATCCGAATTTGTAAATGATATGCGGATAAGTTATGCCTGCCGCCTTCTTATTGAAGGCAAAAGATCGGTATCGCAAATTTGTTACGAAAGTGGTTTTAACAATCTTTCTAACTTTAATCGTATTTTTAAAAAACTTACAGGATTTACGCCAACAAGGTATTCTCTGGAGTTTAATAAAAGTGTGGCAGAATCAGATTAAATGCCGGCGTTGGCAAGCAATTCTTAATTTTATCTTTACGAACTCAAATCGATAATTACACTACAATATGAACCGAATTATAAACCTGATTTTATTGCTCTTTGCTGCCCAAATCATTTCGGCGCAACAAGTTGAATTTCTTTCGGACGACTGGGAAAATCCGGCAGTATTTGAAAAAGGGCAGACAGCACCGCATGCTTTTTTTATTCCCTATTCATCAAAAGAGGCTGCCATTCAGAATCTTCCGAAAAAAAGCGGAAATTATATGCTGCTAAACGGGCAGTGGAAATTTATGTGGGCAGAAAAGCCTGATTTAGTACCTGAAAAATTTTGGGAACCTGACTTCGATGTTGCAGAGTGGAACGAAATAAAAGTACCGGCAAACTGGCAAATGGAAGGTTATGGCCATCCAAAATTCAGAAATGTAGCCATAAGTTTCGAAAACGATCCGCCCAATATCCCTGATTATTATAATCCGGTTGGCTGTTACAAGCGTAAATTCGAAGTGGCCGAAAACTGGAACGACAAGGAAATAATGCTTCGTTTTGAGGGGATTAAGTCGGCCTCCTACATTTGGATTAACGGCAAACAAGTAGGTTACAACCAGGGAGGTTTCGAACCGGCCGAATTTAACATTACTCCATTTCTAAAAAAGGGTGAGAATGATCTGGCGGTTGAAGTTCTTCGTTTTTCCGATGGTTCGTATCTCGAAAATCAGGACATGTGGCAGCTTTCCGGAATTTTCAGAGATGTGAAATTGTATGCCAAACCCAAAACCTATGTACACGATTTTTATGTACGTACCGATTTTGATAAAGACTACAAAAATGCCACCTTAAACCTTGATGTTGATGTAAAAAATAACACAGAAAAAAGCTTCGCCGGGACAATTGAGGTGGATGTGTATACCGGCGAGGGGCTTTCAATTTTAGCGGAAGGAACGCAAATTACCCACTTTACTGTTGATTCGGCTTCGGCACAAAAGGTAAATGTAACTACCGAAGTTATCGATCCGGAAAAATGGTCGGCTGAGTTTCCAAACCTGTACATTCTTTGCGTTCAGTTAAAAAATGCGGAGGGAAAAACGCTGGAAGCTTTTACTCAAAAAATCGGCTTTCGCGAAGTGGAATACAACAACAATATCCTAACGGTAAACGGAGTGCCGGTAAAACTAAATGGCGTAAACAGTCACATGCATCACCCGGAAAACGGACAGGCAGTTCCTTTGGAAACCTTAAAAACGGATTTGCTGTTGATGAAACAACACAACATTAATTGTGTTAGAACCTGTCATTATCCACCAACACCTGAATACATTGCGTTAGCCGACGAGCTGGGGATGTATATTTTTGATGAGGTGGGCGACGAAGCGCACAACAACATTCAACTTTCTGAGAATCCGGAGTGGACAGAAATGTACCGCGACCGTTCGAGAAAACTGGTGTACCGCGACAGAAATCATCCGTCGGTAATTGTTTGGAGTGCCGGAAACGAATCGGGGAGTGGCGAAAATATTCATGAAGTGATAAAAACCGGCAAAGCGATCGATCCAAGCCGCCCTGCATGGATGTATGGTGGAAATACCTTTTACATCCCGTTTGAAGACATTACCGGGCCGCGCTACTGGAATCCGATTGATTATAAAAATCTGGCACAGGGAAAGGTTTTACCTGAAAACGATACCCGCGCATCATTTATGGATGAGTACCTGGCCGCCACCGGAAACGGCTTGGGCGGACTGGATGAGTACTGGGAATTAATCTGGAAGTATCCCCGATTAATGGGGGGTGCCATTTGGGATTGGATTAGCCCCGGAATAACAACACCGCGCTGGATTTTACCTGATTTATCGGAAGCAAAAAACGACGGGCAGATTATGGGCCGGCCTGTTTTTACCGAAGGAGTTTACGGGTGGGGACTTGAATTTTCGGGACACGACGATTGGGTAGAGTTTTATCGCGATCGCAGTTTGGATATCACCGGTAATCAACTGTCAATCGGTTTTTGGGTTTTACCATCGGAAATACCACAAGCCAATGTATTTCTTGCAAAGGGAAAATACCAGTACGGAATTCAGATGGAGGATCCTGAAACACTCGAATTTTACATCCATAGCGGGAAACGCATTTCGGCAAAAGCAAAAGTTAACAGCGACTTTTACGGACGCTGGCATTACATTGCCGGAATATACAATGGCAGTCAGCTGCAGCTATACATCGATAACAAACGTGTGGCGAGCACTTCGTTTAGCGGAAATATAAGTTCAACCCCTTTCCCCTTGTGTATTGGCCGCGAAGCCGAAACTCAGGACCAGGGCGAACATTCGGGAAGAATGTCGCTTATGGTGATGGATGAGTTGAAAATTTTCGACAAGGCAGTTTCAATCTCCGAGATAGAAAGCACAAAAGAAGGAGCTGTATTATACATCGATTTTGAAAACGATACAAAAGAAGGCGAATTTTATGCCGTTGGTTTGGGGGGCCGTACCTACGGAATAATTTGGCCCAACCGCGAAGTTCAACCCGAAATACATCAGATTAAAAAGTCGGGTCAGCCTGTAAAAATTGAGGCAATCGACATTGAAAGAGGATTGTTGAAAGTTACAAATCGTCATCACTTTAAAAATCTGAACGATTTAGAAGGAGTCTGGGAGATTGCTGTTGACGGAGAAGTTTCGCAACGTGGATTTTTTACCTGCGATATTCCTGCACAGCAATCGGGCGAAATTACAATTGATTACCGCCGGCCCAGAATTGAATCGGACAAAGAATGTTTGTTGCAGGTTTCGTTTGTGTTAAAAGAAGATTTGAACTGGGCAGAAAAAGGACACGAAGTAGCCTGGGAACAATTTGATGTGCCTACCGACTTTTATTTTGTTGATGAAGTTGAAAACAGTAACCGGATTCAAGCGTCGGAAAATGAGAGTCAGTTAACGATAAGTGGAAATAATTTTCAATACATTTTTGACAAGAAAACGGGCGAGTTTATTTCGTTAAAATTCAATGGAACGGAATATTTGGAAGGAGGGCCTGTTTTTAATGTGTGGCGGGCGCCAACTGCCAACGATATCGATCCCTGGGGAAGTTATATGTTTAGTCTCGAAAACCGAACTCCCGGATACGGACGAAGTATTGATAACACGCTTCGGACCATGGGAATGCGTGATTTAATTAGTGAAGTTGACGATATTGAAATTATTCAGTTGAAAGAGAATCGTCTTGCCGTAAAAATAAAAGCCTATTCTAATTCGTCGTTGCCGGCCAACCGGCGTTTGCATTGGGGGGGTTATGCTTCGGCATTTGAGCGTAATGAAGTATGGACAATCTCGGCAAATGGTACAATTGAGTTGGAACAGGAGATTGTTCCGCATGGACCAATGCCCGATATGCTTCAGAAAATTGGATTTCAGTTTCAGTTTCCAAAGGCTTTTAGCTCGGTTGAATATTATGGCCGCGGACCTTTCGAGAACTATCCTGATCGGAAAACCGGGGCAAAAGTTGGCTTTTACCAGTCAACTGCCGACGCAATGTATGTGCCTTACATTATTCCGCAGGAATATGGAAACCGCAGCGATGTACGCTGGTTGAAAGTTCAGAATAATGAAGGGAAAGGATTACTGATTAAAAGCGATGATTTGCTTAATTTTAGTCTGCACAAATACTCAACTGATAACCTTTCCCGGGCCATGTACACCTATCAACTGAAAGATGCTTCGAACACCATTTTAAACGTAGATTACGAAGTTTCGGGCGTTGGAGGAACTGCCATTCGACAGTTGCAAAAATTCAGGGTACGGCCGCATGTGGGGAACTACAAAATAACCATTAAACCCTATTAGAAGGATTAAACCTTGAAGGATTCAAAAACCTTCAAGGTTTACAGATGCTTACCTTCAAACTGCTGCAAAACATCAAACTTAATTGTGCATATGTTTATCATAGGTCATAAATTGAACTGAATTTAATGTTTAACCTCGTATCCCCGATACGAACAAAATCAAAAATGTTATGTCAGATCAACAAGACTACGATCTATGTTACGATGCATTTATGGCCCTTCCTGATGAGGAAGTGCAAGCACCTGAAATTCCTGTTGATGCAGCAGTGCAGGAAAGTGAAAACCTTTATTTCTGGAGCCTCGCCGACAAGGCAGAACTGATGGCTGCGGGTTTACCCGAAACCACCATCGATACGCTGACAGTGCGCAGCGGAGCCTGTCGTGTTGCCGAAGCCCTGTGGAAAAGCGAGCGTTTTACACCGCAAGAGGCGCAGAAAGAATGGGCCGAACGATCGCCGGCAGCGTACGAACTCCGCGATCGCATACAACATACTTTTAGGTATGCCTACCGCAATAACGAGCTTTTACTGGGCCGCGTTAGTGCCATTGCCGAAGGAAGCGGCGATGCCGACCTGATACAAGACCTGAGCGATTTGGCTGCTTTAGGCAAGAAAAACCCGGAACCGCTGCAGCAAATTAATTTTGATGTTGCTACACTCGATTTTGCCTCAAGCGAGGCCGACGAACTGGCGGTTATACTGGCACAGGCCAATGGCGAAAAGGAAATCGACAACGCCGTAAAAATTACCCGCGACCGCGCCTACACCTATATGAAACAAGCCGCCGACGAAATTAAAAACTGTGGCCGCTATGTGTTCTGGAAAAACGAAGCCCGCTTGAAGGGCTATCGGAATATCTACAGAAATAAAACGTATAAAAAGAATAACTCTGATAATAATAATAATACGGAAACCGTGGAATAGTGCTAAGTACAGTAATTAAACAGAACGAGGCAGCAAATTTGTTGTCTCGTTTTTTTTGTAAAAATTGGTGCACAAATAGCAAAATGTTATTTTTTTGACTATTTTTTCTGCTCCTACATTACAAAATTCTCGTTCTGCATATGTAGGACGAAACAAGTGTAGTGTAGGAAATGGTTTTACCGGTGTAGGATGCATATTTTTTGGTGCAGGACGACGTTTTTCTGACGTAGGAGCATTTTTTTTGCCTAGGAGAGCATTTGGGGAGGTGTAGGACGGGTTAAAGGCGGTGGCGAAAATGTTTTTTACGGAGTAGGAAGGTATTTTGTGTATACAGAAAGCTTATGTTAATAATTCTCACCTCCCAACGAACTGAAACCTAAAAATTATACTTAGCTTTAGTGCACTAAAAAAATAAACCATTGAATACGCACCCTGAATATAAACAAGCAAAAGTACACAATACATGCCCTATACTGCAATATCTGTTACTTTTAGTGCACAGATATACTAGTTATGCACAAGTTTAAACTCCATAAAGTATAGAAATGAAAACATTTTTGATGATAATTTTTTCATCTTTAGTTATACAAACTTTCGGTCAATCATTCACAAATGAAATATCAAAAGAAGTTAACAATATTGTTGATAGTATTATTGCATTTAAAACTTTTACAGGTGAAAAGATTGGATTATTACATTATACTAGTCCTCAATATAAAAACTTCGAAAAATTTGAAAAATTAGCTTCAACAAAGGAATTATCAATTTTATTAAATCATCCCAATGGAATCATTCGTTGTTACTCATTTTGGGCTATTTCTAATAGAGACAGTATTGATATTTTTGATATTTTAAAAAAACATATATCCGATAATGAGTTAATCAAAACCTTACATTTTGACATGTTTGGAGTTGAGTTGGTTTCGGATATTTTCATAAATATTGCCACCGATGATTATCCTGCAAAAGGTGGTTATAAATTAAATGATTATCAATTAAATATTCTTGACAGTCTTCTATTATATAGACAAAATATTCATACATGGCATAAAAATAAACTACTTGAACGTATTAAACCTAATGAAAAACATTATGAAAGAATCAAAGAAATTGCATATAAAGAAGAGAATGTAGACGGTTTAGTTGCATTAGCAAAATATCAAAAAGACATTGACAAAGAGTTGATAAAATCATACATATTTAGCCGAAAAAATCTTTATCATACATTATTAGCAATAAGAGAATTTCCTGATCAAGAGTTTTACCCATTTTTAATTCAAATACACGATGAGCAAATACAAAAAGGAAGTATTCAAGAGCCAATATTGGAAATCCTATATCAAGCTTTAGCAAGATTTCCAAATGAAAATACTTTACATGTTATGAACGATGCAATCAAAAACACTCATTTCTATACTAGAAAGGTTCATAAAAAATATATTCTCTTAGCTATTAGAAAATATCCAAATAATAAGTTTTCTGATTTAGAAAAGAAAATTAGACTGCCAAAATATTGGATAAAAGAAATTGAAATAAATAATGAATAAAACCAGTGCATAACAAATTGTATATGGCAGGCGGGGGTTTTAGCGGTCTGACAAGTCAGACCTCGTGCCCACTTTCCTGCAGGTCTGACAAAATTTCTCTTCGAAATCCCGCCCGACCACATAGTGTGCCGAGAAGCAATGATTCGGCAGAGAAAAGTTCATTGCATGCTGTAATTAAGATGGTGGAGCCGACCCACCAAAACCGTTGTACAGGCAAGGGTTTTAAACCACCTAAAGGTGCTGTGTTTAAGAGGCATGGTATTGAGCGTATAGGAAAAGGTAACCCACGAGGTTATCAGGTATGGATAAAGGAGATGAACTAACCGTAACCGCTGAAGAGGTGTCGAGAAGTGGCCATATCCAGTCAAAAGCTACGAAGTATGTGACGGAGTGAAAAGTAGTGTTGGCAACAACACTAAGTTTGGGAGTTACCTGTTTACTTTCCATTCGGCTGGCGTCATTCAGGCGGCATGACCTTTATCCGGGCTTAATTACGGAACTCGGGAACCTGTCCTGCAATGCAAAAGGAAACGCACAACGGGAACAACCTGAAGGCAGAATACCGACGGGCAGGAACAGGGACGGACTAACCCGTAGTAGTGTTGAAGTTTCTGTAATGGAAATGGAGCAAAGGGGTTAGGTTATACAGTATCATAACATTTAACAACTCGTAAGAGGATGAATTTATGGAATGAGACAAAATCAGTACCTATAAGCAAAACCATGGTATGGGAAGCTTATAAGAAAGTTAAGGCCAACAAAGGAAGTGCAGGCGTTGACCAAATCAGCATGGAAGAATTTGATGCTGACAGGTCGAAACACTTGTACAAACTTTGGAACCGCATGGCGTCGGGCAGTTATTTCCCTCCTCCTGTTAAAGAAGTTGAGATAGCTAAGAAAGACGGTAAAACCCGAAAACTTGGAATCCCAACAATCTCCGACAGGGTAGCACAAATGGTTGTAAAAGATTACTTAGAGCCGAGATTCGAGTCAATATTCAGTGATAATTCGTACGGTTATCGTCCAAAGCGTAATGCCCATCAGGCACTTGCAATGGTACGTGAGAATTGTAGGTTGACAAACTGGGTAATCGACCTCGATATAAAAGGTTTCTTTGACAACATCAACCATGAGAAATTATTGACTGCCTTAAAGAAACACACAAGCGAAAATTGGTGCTTATTTTACATTAAACGATGGTTGAATGTGCCAGTGCTAAAGAAATCAGGAGAACTGGTTCAAAAGCAGGGCAAAGGAACGCCACAGGGAGGTGTAATAAGCCCTTTATTAGCCAACTTGTTTCTGCATTACGCCATGGATAAATGGCTTGAACTAAAGCATAAAGCGGTGAGTTTTGTTCGCTATGCCGACGACGCAATAATTCACTGTAAGAGCAAAGCCCATGCAGAATGGCTGCTAAGAAAATTATGTGAACGGCTTAATGCTTGTGGTTTGGAGTTGCACCCTGAAAAGACAAAACTTATATACTGTCGTGATTATCGCCGTCATGGCGACCATCCGATAGTTAAGTTCGATTTTCTTGGTTATTCTTTTCAACCACGCACAACCAAATCACCTAAGACAGGAAAACTGTTCCTTGGATACGATTGTGCAATTAGTATTAATTCGAAGAAACGTATTGCAGACAAAATGGAAGAATTGGATATTGTTGGTTTAACTTACAAAAGCATTGTAGGCGTCGCCCAGTTTTTAAACCCGTACATTCGGGGTTGGATAAACTACTTTGGTAAGTTCAGGAAACACGAATTGAATCCAATCTTTCAACTACTGCGAAAGCGCATCGTGCGCTGGGTTAGAAGAAGGTATAAACGTTATAAAACCAGTGTAAACCGTGCCTATAAATGGTTCGAAACTGTAAGGAAACAATTTCCTATGCTGTTTTACCATTGGCAAATAGGATTATGTGGATAAAGCGTATAGATTTGTATAACAAGAGCCGTATGACGGGAGACTGTCACGTACGGTTCTGTGAGAGGCTTAGGGTGAAACTCCCTTTGCCTACTCGACCAAGTGACCGTTAGCGGTCATGCTGAAAAAAGAAAAATGAAACAGATTACGGTAAACATAAATGGCGATAATTTTTACGACCTTGAATCATTTTATGACGAAGTTGATAGAGTTCTAACAAAAGATTTAGGAGTAAAAACAGGTCATAATCTCGACGCATTTAATGATATTTTATGTGGAGATTTTGGAGTTTTTAACTACAATGAAACTTTAAAATTAATCTGGACAAATTTCTCAAAGAGCAAAAATAATTTAGGAGACGAACTCATGTCAACATTAACAGATATAATTAATGGACACGACCATATTGAATTCATAACTATTGATTAATAAAAAAAACCTTAACAAAATAGAATACCATCTCAGATGAGTAAAAAAGCAAAAATATTTCGAGACATAATTGCACTTTCTATACTTGTAATTGGCTTATTTTGGCTGACTAAATCGTCAAATGAATCTGAGGAAATTAGATTTCGACAAGGAAGTTTTGCAATCGGACATATTGATAAATTTGAAAGGAGATTGATAATGGGAAATAGCAATGGTTTTCGTTACCATTTTAGTTCAGCTCAAAAACAATATCATTATTTTAATGACAAAGGTGTAGCCTATTGTAAGGAAATTAAAAATTTACCTCCAATAGAAGAAAGAGAAAAAATAAAAACAGGAGATAAATTTTTGGTGGTATTTGATGAAAATGGTTCACAATTACTTTTTGATTATCCCATTTCGGATAGTTTAGATTTTAAGGTTAACATTAGAATCGTTGAAAAATTACGTAACTACAATGGAAATAAAAACGAAAAGGAATAAAGCACGAACCGCTAACAAAATGTAAATGTATTCTATGATAAAACCAAACTCTGATTAGATATAATTCAGTTTTCATACTGTTATAAATCCACATAAGGAGTTTGTCTGTTTACCACGGCAAAAACCCTTGATACTAATTTGTTTCTGATGATATGGGTGAAACCTTTAAGGTTTACAGAAATGAAAATTACTTTCTCCCGATTTCGCGCGTACCCGATCCTTTTTCTATGCCCACATTTAAATCGCCCAGTTCGGCGCGCGCAGCTTCAACCACTTTCATCAGTTCTGCCACTTTTTCAGGGTACGATTCGTAAACATTAAACTGTTCGCCCGGATCGCGCATCATGTTGTAAAGTTCGGGCTTTTCAACTGTCATTGGAATTCGTTTACCACCGTGTCCATCTTTCCCCGGTTCTGTGTTGTACGATAGCCAGGTGTGCGGCAGCACCAGTTTCCAGTTTCCTTTTCGCACTCCATTCAGGTTGTTTTTTCCATAGTAAAACAAAATTTCATCGCGGAGGTGGGCATTGGTATTTCCTTCCCAGAGTTCAGTAATGTCGAGCCCGTCAATTTTTAATTCAGGAAGATTCGCTCCTGCAATTTTGGCAAAACTTGGCAGAATATCAACGGCACATCCAAGTTTGTCGCAGATGGCTCCGGCCGGAGTTTTTGCCGGCCATTTAATGATAAAAGGTACCCGTTGTCCGCCTTCCCAGCTGGTTGTTTTGCCTTCGCGCAAGCCACCTGCCGAACCGGCGTGGTTTCCATAGTTTAGCCACGGGCCATTGTCGGTTGTAAAAATAAAAACCGTATTTCCCGAAATGCCATTGGCTTCAAGTGCCTTTTCTATTTCACCAACACTCCAGTCAATTTCCATCATTACATCGCCATAAAATCCCTGTTCGCTTTTCCCTCTGAATTTGTCGGATACACCCAAGGGAACGTGCCCCATTGAATGTGGTACATATAAAAAGAAAGGATTTTGTGCATTGCGATTAATAAAATCAACGGCTTTTTCGGTGTATAATGTGGTTAGTTTATCTTGTCCTTTTAAGTCGGTGATGGTTTCCAGTGTTTCATTTCCTTCTATTAGCGGCAGTTCGGGATTGCTTCCGCGGTGATGTCCTTCCGGAACCGGTTCTCCCACATCGCTAAGCGGCCACATGTCATTCGAATAAGGTAGTCCCAAATATTCATCGAAACCATGTTGAAGGGGAAGGAATTCTTTTAAGTGTCCCAAATGCCACTTGCCAAAAATACCTGTGGCATAGCCTTTTTCTTTCAGCATTTCAGCAATGGTAGTTTCCTGTGGGTTGAGTCCAACCTGGCTTGTAGGGAACAATGCTCCTGAGAAACCGATTCGGTTGGGGTAGCAACCGGTCATTAATCCGGCACGCGAGGCACTGCATACCGGTTGCGCTGAATAGAAGTTGGTAAAACGCATTCCTTCAGCAGCCATTTTGTCGAGGTTGGGTGTTGTCCATCCGGTGGCTCCCTGAGTTCCGATGTCGCCATAACCCATGTCGTCGATAAATACAATAACAAAGTTGGGTGTTTTTTCTGCCGTTTTTTGCTCCGTGTTGCTTGAACACCCTGCGATTAGTAGAAATATGCTAAGATAAAATATGCTAAAATTAGGTTTCATATAAGTTGGTTTTAGTTTTAATTCAACGCATTAAAGATAATTGTTTGTTTTTGGAGCTTACACTTTACCCGCATAATGTTTGTGCAAATACTCAAAAAAACGATTTATTCGTTCTGCTTTTGTATCATCGTTTTTAGGTTCTTTTATAAATTGAATCCAGAATTTTTTACCCGAAATGGGCATCCTTTCAAAATATTTTTCCATTTGCGGATCGTTGTCGAACAACCATTGTAAATAATCAGGAATATCGATCTTTCGTGCTTGTGTACTCCTTTCAACTTCAATGTTTATCGTGTCGCCTTCCTGTTTCCCAAGTTCGTTCAGAATTTCTTTTTTCAGATGAACCCAGTGTCCACCAACTCCATTGGGAAGCAAATTCATTGAATAGTCTTTGTGTTCAACTTTTACGTTGCACCAAACATGCTTTTTTGTGCCAAACTCAGCAACACTGTCGAATGGAAATTCGGCGTAAACTCCTTTAAACGGGCCATTAACCAGTACGGTTTTGTAAGCGAACTTTTTAGCCATTCCCCAAAAATTTAAGGTTACGCTGTAGTCCGTTAAAACCGGTTCGTTTTACTGCCGAATTTCTGAAAAGTTCGTTAAACAGCGGTTTATCCATTGTTTCCCAATCGTTTTTAGATAGCTGAAGCAATTTAGGATGAGGCTGAAAGTTTGTTTCGTTGTGTGGCTGCGATTTTAAATTCCACGGGCACACATCCTGGCAAATGTCGCAGCCAAAAACACGGTTTTCAAATTGTCCGCTCAGCTGTTCATCCAGTTCGCCACGAAGTTCAATGGTTTGGTACGATATACATTTTCGTGCATCAACTACACGTTCGGCAACAATTGCTTTTGTAGGGCAAGCGTCAATGCATTTTGTACATTTCCCACAGTGGTCGTGCACCGGTTTCAACTCCGGGTAAGGCAGTTCAATATCAATTATTAATTCACCAATAAAAAAGAAACTACCGTGTTCCAGGCTAATCAGGTTGCTGTTTTTTCCAATCCATCCCAAACCTGCACGATTTGCCCAGGCCCGCTCCAAAACGGGGGCCGAATCAACAAAAGGTCTTCCGGTGCAAGGTTCAATTTCTTCCCGGATAAAAGTATGTAGCTGGCGTAATTTGTCTTTTAATACAAAGTGGTAATCCGTTCCGTAGGCATATTTCGAAAGTACCGGAGCATTTTTGTCTTCCTGAACTTTGTCGGGGTAGTAGTTCTGCAATACAATTAAAATGGTTTTTGCGCCTTCAAACAGTAAACGCGGATCTAAACGTTTGTCGGTGTTGCGGCTCATGTATTCCATTTCGCCATTCATGCCATTATTTATCCAGGCATCGAAATAGTCTTTTTCGGTATTGAGATAAGTTACAGGTAGCCAGTCGCATGCCAGTAAACCCAAACTACTGGCTTTTTCTTTAATTTTTCTAACTGTTTCGTTTTGATCCGGCGTCATCCTCATTACAGATTTGAGTGCAATTTAAAGCTAAACATTTTATTTTAAAAGGTGGAAATTATGGCACTTGGTTAAAAACTGACACATTGTTTACTTTTTATCCTGAAAGCGAATAGGTGATTTGCTGAAATGTTGGGTAAGGTTTGCTGAATCCGCTTGATTGGCGCGGATTGCAGGGAATATTGTTTTATTTTTCGGGTCTGTACACAAGGGTTTAATAAAATTTTGATGTCATGAAAAATTATCTTGCAATTTTACTGGTACTCCTTTTGGGGAGTTGTTTGGACGACAGCGTTCCTGAATTAACAGAAGAGCAAAAAGATGAACAGCTGGTTCTGACTGTTCCGAATGATTTTAGTTGGAGTAATATCTCAGGAGTTGGTATTGCTGTAGATATCAAACTTGCAGGTTCAGCTACTACTACACTTGACAATACAGTGATTGAATTGTACGACGAAGACGATGTGCTACTGGATGCACTTGCGGTTATTGACGGGGCGGTTGAGTTTAATGTGAGAATTCCTGCGGCTACCGGTACCTTAAAGTTAAAGTCGGTAGCAGCTGACTATACAATGGAAATATCAGCGGACGAAAATAGTGTTGTATTGAATGTTCCTTCGGTTCAAGCGTCGAAATTTGCTCGTATCGACACAGACAATGATGGTGTTTTTGATGCATTCGATTCAAATCCAGGCGATGCAAACGTAGCCATTAATATTACTCCAAAACAGCTTGGCGGAGATTTAAAAAGTGCGCAAGCTCAGGCCAGTTCTGTTGCTTCGTATGTAATTTTCGAAGATTTGTGGCCTTCAAAAGGTGATTACGATTTTAACGATTTGGTAAGTAAAACAACTTTTTCGTGGACGCGTGGTAAAAGCAATTATGTAGAAGAAATAAGCGGAGTTTGCAGTGTTGAATGGATAGGTGCCGGTTTAGAACTTGGTTTGGGTTTTGAATTGTTCGAAATGAAAGGTACCAACTTGTATTACCTCGATGATGTAATTGCGGAAATCGAAGGAGCAAGCGAAGACAATACCGTAAGAAATGGATTTATTGTTTTTAACAGGGTTCAAAATGTGGGACTGAACGAAGTTACCTTTACTTTAAAAATTAAGGATAAAGAGTTTAAAGAGTTTGTATGCATCCCTTATCTTTTCCGCACCACAAAGCCAGAGCAACAGGTTCGACCTTTTGGAACACCACCAACAAAAGCACAGTCAATGGCTATGTTTAATACTTACGACGATGCTTCTCCAAGAACCTGGTCGTGGAACGCAGGAAGTAAATTTAAATACCCATTGCAAGACGAAGAGGCATTTTATCGTACAAAAGAAAATCATCCCTGGGGAATTGAATTTATTACGAAGAAGAAATTTAAACCTTCATCTGAAAACAAAACCATATTAAAATCGTATCCAAAATTCAGAGACTGGGCCGAATCAGGAGGTAAGAATTCTCAGGACTGGTACGATATTCCTGCAGAATAATGGTTAGCCTGATTTGTAAAAAATGTACGCATTAGAAAACTCATTTATAGAATAAAATTTAAAAGCTTTTGGATCTTCGTTCAAAAGCTTTTTTGTTGTAAAATTATTAATCAATACAAACGCGTATTTCTTAACTTCGCAGTATATTTGATAAGGAAGACTTATTTTATGCGCATTGCTGTAATCGATCTGGGAACAAACACTTGCAACTTACTTGTAGCTCAATTGCTAAATGGTGGGTATGAAATACTGCACCAAAGTAAACAGTTGGTAAAACTGGGCGATGACAAAATAAAACAAAACGAAATCAGCCCGGCAGCAACACAACGCACAATTGATTCGTTTTGCGCCCACAATGAAATAATTGAGCAATTAAATGTTGAATACGTTAAAGTGATTGCAACTTCGGCGGTTCGAACTGCGGAAAATAAAATCGAATACCTCGAAAAACTGGGTGAATCGAGTGGCTGGCTGGTAAAGTTAGTAAACGGAGAGAGGGAGGCTGAGCTAATTTTTAAAGGAGTATTACTTGCTTTCGGAAGCCTGACGGATCCTTCCATTATCCTCGATATTGGAGGGGGCAGTAACGAAACCATTCTGGCACATAACAAAGAATTTATTTGGAAAGAAAGCCGTCCCACCGGAATGGCGCGCATCATAAATAACTTCCATCTTTCCGATCCAATTACGGACGATGAGGTGAAAATCCTGAATGAATATTTTACAGAACAACACAGCAAGGCCATTTTGAACTGCAAAGAAAAAGGTGTTAAAACGCTGGTAGGCTGTTCGGGAGCTTTCGATACGGTTGCCGATTTGGTTGACGGCGTGGCTCCCGGAGAAAAATCGAGAATAACGCAAACCATCTCGCTCGACGAATTTTACGGCATTTACAAAATGTTGCTAAAATCGACACGTGATGAACGTATTAAAATGAAAGGAATCGATCAGGTGCGCGTTGATCTGATTGTGCCTGCCGTGATTCTTATCGAGCGTTTGATTTCGGAGATTGGCATTCAAAAAATTGTACAAACTGATTTTGCCTTGCGCGAAGGAGTACTTTTTGAAATGATGCAAAAAAATACTAAAGCTTGATGTTTGCCTGCGAACCACAAGTTTTGCACGTTCCTTCAGCCGATAAATTATTCAATTCTGTTTTATACCTGTTCCGTTCAATCAGTACGGCACCACATCCCGGACAGTACGTCGACGATCTTTCTGTGTCGCTCACATTTCCCAGATACACGTGCTGGAGGTGTTTTTTCGCAATCTTATACAACGAGTTTAGGGTTTCAAGGGGAGTTTGTGCAATATTCATTTTGAATTGCGGATAGTAGCGCGAAAGATGAAGCGGAGTTTCTGCCCCAAGTTTTTCCGCAATCCATTTTACCATTTTTTCAAACTCGGCTAAATCATCGTTCAGCCCTGGAATTACAAGGTTTGTAATTTCTAAATGCGTTTGACTTTGTGCAATGGTTTCAAGCGATTCCAACACAACATGTAGTTTGCCTTTGGTGTAAGTTTGGTAAAAATCTTCCGAAAATGCTTTCAGGTCGATGTTAAAAGCGTCGATAAAAGGAAGTAGTTTTAGCAGTGGTTGTTGGTTGATGTACCCGTTGGAGACCACTATATTCTTTAATCCGGCCGCTGCTGCTTTTTCGGCTGTTTCAAGCATAAATTCGTAAAAAGTGAAGGGTTCGTTGTAAGTATAAGCAATGCCAATGTTGTTCCAGGTTTTAAGCGCTTCTTTAATAATACGTTTCGATGTTATGTTGTGGAATCCGGAAAACTGTTTGGCCTCGCATTGCGAAATGCGATGGTTCTGGCAGAAGTTACAATGCAGGTTGCATCCCACTTCGCCAATTGATAAAATGGTCGAGCCCGGATAAAAATGGTAAAGTGGTTTTTTTTCAATCGGATCGGAACCTAAAGCGGCAACTTTGTTGTAAACCACTGTTATCAGCGTCCCGTTTTTATTGCTTCTTACTTTGCAATTTCCGGTTTGGTCAATACTTAAAATACAATTCCATGGACACAACTCGCACTGAATTCTGTTGTCCTCCAATTTCCAGTAATAAAGAGCCTCTTGCATTTTAACTCATTTTAGTTAAAGGTACAAAAAAGTACAGGCTCAGTTTATCCCAAAAGAGAAACATCTTTTTCCATATATAAAATGCCATCTTTTGTTTCGGTTTCTTTCCAGCCATGTTTAATATAAAACGAATAAGCCCGCAAGGTTTTGTCGGGATCGGTAACAAGCCATAATTTTCTTTTTCCACTTGAAATTAACCAGTGTTCGGCAAGTTGCAATAATTTGCTTCCAATACTTTTGTTTATGTAGTCAGGTAAAACTGCAATTACCCAAATCTCTGCTGTTTTTTTATCGGCAATAATAAATCCTACCACCTGGTGATCGTCTTCGCACAACCAGCCTTTGTAAGTTGTTCTTAGTTTTTCTTTCACCGATTCTTCCGAAATTCCGCGCTCTTCCAGCGCTTCGTAAGTGAAATTATTTTCATCGGTGGCTACTCTTACTTCAAAAATGGCAGGAATATCTTGTAATGTTATTTCTCTGAATTTCATTTTAATGTATTTTAATTAAATACTCATTGTCACTATTTTGTGTAGATGGAGGATAAGCCGTTTTTTTCACTGCTAAGACGCATCGGCGCAACATTTTTTTCTTTGTGTCTTTGCAATTCTGTGCTTACTTTTTCAATTAGCGTTGTTTCTATATTTTCTGCGACAACATGTTGATGTCCGATTTCATTTGTTCTATCTGTTTTATTAGTTTACTGATGTCTGACTCGGGCTCCGGAATTTCGGTGTTTAAGTAACACACAAACCTCCATATTTCCTTTACTTCGGAAATAGGGACCGAATAAGATTCAAATTGGCTGTTTAACGAAATTAAAGTAAGCGACCTATTTTCCTTTATTTTATTATCGGCAATTTTGAAAACGATGCCCTCGTCGCGGGTAACCACAATACATGCCTGACCGGTTTTTAGGTCGTAAAAGTTCTGAATAAACTCGCCAACAACGATCGAACCATCCGGAATGGGCAACATGGAATCGCCTTCAATTGAAAACGCACGGTACTTTTTTTCTTTCGACAAAAAGGGCAATTGAAACACCGGAAGATTACCGATAAATTCGGGATCGGCAAAACTGGTAACATAACCGGCTTTGGCTTTTTCGGTGACAAATTCGATGTTGTCGTTGTTTGCGGCATCAACAGTTGTGGCAATTACACGCAATTTTGATCCACGAATAAATACATCAAATCCATTCTGAAGATCGGTGAACTGACTTTCGGAAAGTTGATTCAGGTCGACGTTAATTAATGTATCGATGGCAATTCCAAAATAGTTTGAAAAAGATTGTAAATGAACAACGGTTGGCTGGCTGATGGAATTTTCCAGGGCATTTACAGTAGTTCGCTTAATTTCAAGTGCCACTGCCACATCGTTTTGAGTGCGGTTTTTACGGTTCCGCAAAAGTTTTATGTTGCTGCTAAAGTAGTTCATATCTAATTCTTTTTAATCACTAAAGTCCTTTGTGTAAGCTTGTTTAATAACTCCGGACTTAAGTCCGGAGTAAAATAGTTTATGTTGTGCCGGGCTTTAGCCCTTAATTTTATTTGAATCTAAATTATCGTCAAAATTACAAAATAATATTGCTCAAATAAAATAAATGATTAATTTATTATCGCCAGAATGATAATAATATTATCACGACAATGAAAACATTTCCTAATAAATTCCTGTGGGAGAGAATCCCATAATTGAAGGTTCTGAATCCCCGGTGTTGACCGGGGATTTTTTCGCAACAGCAACAAACAGAAAGCAAAAATATGAATGATAAAGTACATGAAAAACTAAAAATATTATCCGATGCAGCCAAGTATGATGTGTCGTGTGCATCGAGCGGGAGCAATCGTGCAAATACTTCTAAAGGAATTGGAAGCGGCGTGGCGTGCGGTATTTGCCATAGTTTTACAGAAGACGGGCGTTGTGTAAGTTTGTTTAAAATTTTAATGACCAACAATTGTATTTACGATTGCGCGTACTGTGTAAACCGGCGTACCAACGATCGGCCGCGAGCTACGTTTACGGCACAGGAGATTGTGGATCTCACCATCGGTTTTTACCGCCGCAATTACATTGAAGGTTTGTTTTTGAGTTCGGGTGTTATTAAAAATCCGGATTATACCATGGAACGAATGGTGCTGGTGGCCAAAAAACTCCGGCGCGAAGAAAACTACAATGGCTACATTCATTTAAAAGCCATTCCCGGAGCCAGTCGCGAGTTGATTCACGAGGCAGGTATTTGGGCCGACCGTTTGAGTGTAAACATGGAAATTCCGACCGAACTGAATTTGAAAAAACTGGCTCCCGAAAAAAACTATCCCGATATTATTTCGCCAATGGGGCAAATCAGAGATTCGATTTTGGTGAGCAAGGAAGAACGCCAAAAGTACCGAAAAGCTCCCCGTTTTGCTCCGGCCGGACAAAGTACACAACTGATTGTTGGCGCTTCGCCCGAAACCGACCGGCAGATTATTTTGTTGTCGTCGGGTTTGTACAAAGGCCAGAATTTAAAGCGTGTTTATTTTTCGGGTTACCTGCCGGTAAACAGTTACGACCAGCGTTTGCCTGCCATTAACCGTCCGCCGTTGGTGCGCGAAAACCGCCTGTATCAAAGCGATTGGCTGATGCGTTTTTATGGTTTCAGGGCCGAAGAAATTTTAACCGAAGACCAGCCGTTTCTGGATTTGGATATCGACCCAAAGCTGGGATTTGCTTTGCGAAATATGCACCTGTTTCCGGTGGATATTAACCGTGCCGATTACGAAATGATTTTACGGATTCCGGGTGTGGGAGTGCAGTCGGCACAAAAAATAATTCAGGCACGAAAACACCGGCGGCTAAATTCATTGCATCTTAAAAAGATTGGAATAGTGATGAAACGCGCCAAGTATTTTATTACCTGTAACGAATTGCCTGCCCACCGGATGGATTGGGAACCGCAACGATTAAAACACAAATTGCTGTGCGAAATGGATTCGAAATACAAAAAATCGTTGGATACACAGCTAAAGCTGTTTGCCGATTTTAGGCCGGTTTTGCCGCCCATGCATTAGTGGCAGTGTTCAGTGTTTAGAGTTTAGTGATCAGTGTTCAGTATTCAGTGATCAGTGTTCAGTGTTTAGAGTTTTGGCATCTTGATTCTTGCTTCTAACTTCTAACTTCTTAATTGTAATTAAATGAAGATTTATACATACGATAATACATTTGAAGGGCTTTTAACTGCGGTTTTTGATTGTTACAGCCGCAAAGATTTTCCGGTTGATATTTGCTCGCGAACGGGGGAGCAGCGGTATTTATTTGTCGAAAAAATAGATATACAAACCCGGCCGGAGAAAGCCGAACGGGTTTGGAAAGGTATTCAGAAGCAAATGTCGGGGAAGAACAAACAGTTGTTGTTTTATGCTTTTTTGTCGGAAGAAACCGGAATAGAAATGAAGATTTATCGCTTCCTGCGCAGGCTGTTTAGTGGGCACCTGAACCTGGAAACCGATTTTGGCGATTCGGATGTGTTGTACCTCACCCAAACTTCGCAGAAAGTAAAAAAGGAAGCCATGCGCATGTTGCAGTTTGTTCGGTTTCAGCGCACCAAAGACCGCATGTTTTTTTGTGGTATTGAACCAAAATACGATGTGTTGCCTTTAATTATCGACCACTACAAAAATCGGTTTGCCGACCAAAAATGGCTGATTTACGACCTGAAACGCAACTATGGAATATTTTACGATAAAGACAAAGTGGAAGAGGTTGAGATTTCGAAAAAACAGTTTAATACGCTAAACGGGCAGGTTGACAAGGCACTGCTCGATGAGGGTGAAGATTTTTACCAGAAGTTGTGGCGCTCGTATTTTAAACACATTAACATTGAAGAACGAAAAAACCTAAAGCTGCAACGTCAGCACATGCCCCGCAGGTTTTGGCGCTATTTGCCCGAGAAACAGTGAGCTGTGGTCAGTGGTCAGTAATCAGTGATCAGTGATCAGTGGTCAGTCGCACTGCTCCCGCGCGATTGTATCGCGTGGTTTAAAACCGGGAACGCGATACAACCTAGAATCCGCATGTCTCCACTTCAAGTGCGTTAAACTATTTGTCATGTACAAAATTTAAAATTATCCGAGTATTTTTTGCTTACAAAAATGGCTTTTTCTGTTTCTTTTAGTATAGGATGTCTGAATCTTTTCGGGGTGGCTAATATACTCCCATTGAAATTAGTTCTTCCTTACTATATCAGTATCCAGAGGTTAACTTTAAATGTTTTTATGTTTTAAACGCAAGTTTTCCATACATTCTCAATTTGATTGTTCGCCCCGATCGTATCCATTTAGCAGGAATACAGATAAAACGAAATATGAATTTTTTAATTCTAAAGTTTGCTGATAAAAAATCTACCCTTTCTGAGAACTTTTTAATGATGTGTGCATAAAAGTTCCGACACATGGCCATAATCAGTAGAAACACAGTATTCTGCTCAAGTTTAGAAAAGGGCATTTTGTCCCACCCAAAATCGTTCTTTAAAACATCAAACTCCCTTTCTTGCATGCCTCTTGCATTATAAAAAAAGACAACATCATCATCTGTCAGGTCAAAATCGTTAGTCATAATCGGGCTGTAATTACAAGCTTCTCCCGTAAAAGCATTTATCTGTCCATCTCTTCGAGGCTCTTTGGTTACTACTATACGGTAAGTTTTTAAATTCTCGGAGGTGTCTCCAGAATCTCTGGCTGCTCGTTCAAATGGCTTAATAGTAGTTGAGCCTCTGAGTAGTATTTTATCGCCTACTTTTACTTCTTTCCACTGCTGAATATTGCCGATGGCCTTTTCTAAAGTACCTGACATTCTCGCTTTTACAAAAAAGCGTTTTGAATTCATTTCAATGGCTTTAATTATTTCATAGGAGTAAGAAGCTGAGTCTACTCTAATGGCGTCGATTGTTATCCCTGTCTCATGAAGTAAAGAACCCCGCTCCGGCACGATTGTATCGTGTAGTTTAAAACCGGGAATGCCATACAATTGCGCACCAGCGGAGGTAAAATAAGTTCTATAACCCCTCTTAACCCCTTGACTTATATCTCCCTATCGTTGTAGCTTTGAAATATTACTAACAAACACAAATAAAAATGAATAAAAGTATAACTCTACAAGTGCGCGAAACAATAAAATCAAATTAAAACAAGTATTCGCAGCCCCGCGAACGGTTCAAATTAAACGAAAACAGACTTTCGCAGCCCCGCGACACTTCCTTTTATATTCCGGTGGACTTGTCGCACGTTGGCGAAACCTTGTTTTGTATAAAAATCAGCTTGTCGCACACCGGCGAAATCCTGTAAACAATCTGAAACACATTTTCGCGGAACCGCGACACCCTACTTTTTGAGTAATGGTAATTAGAATCAGTATTAACCAATAAATTAAAACCGATTATGGAAATTAAAATTTTGCATTTAACCCATCTTCGCAACGAAGAGCACTACAATTTTAACACCGAAGTAAACGAGTTGATTGTTCGTTTTACGGTTGAGGCTTTAAAAATTCAGCGGTATTATCCGGCCTACGAAGCCGCAATTGCCAACGAAGGCGAAGCGCTTGATGTGGTTCAGAAAAGTATTTTTACCGGCCCCATAGCCGATGCCGACCACGAGCGCGATACCATAACACTGGGTATGGAAGATATGATTGACGCTGCCTTGCGCCATTTTAACGAAGATGTACGCGAAGCCGCCCGAAAACTTAAAATTGCTTTCGATGGTTTTGCCGGCCTTACCACAAAACCTTACGACCAGCAAACCGCAGCTACCGATAAACTTATTGAGCTGCTTGAAACAAAATTTGCGGGCGAAATGACTTTGGTGGGCCTTACACCCTGGCTGCCCGAATTAAAAGCCAAAAACCAGGCAGTGGTTACTTTGGTGGGCGAACGCTACACCGACGAAAGCGCAAAAACACCGGTGAAAATGAAAACTGCCCGTAAACAACTGGATGCGGCTTTCCGCAATGTTATCCGTTTGCTCGATGCTTTAATTGTGGTTGACGGACCCGAAGCATACGAAGATTTTGTTGCTGAACTGAACGAACGAATCAATAAATACAACAAGCGCCTTAGCCAGCGCGACGGACGTAATAAAAAGGATGACGACCCGGAGGAGTAGTCAGTAATCAGTCGCAGTGATCAGTAAGCAGTGGCAGTGAACAGTTTTCAGACCTTTAAGGTTTTTAAAACCTTGAAGGTCTTCTCTGATATTCAAAACAAAAAGGATCCGATCTCTCAAAAAGATCGGATCCTTTTTGTTATCACTTGCAAGCAAAGTCAACAGAATTCTTCCAACTTCTGCCTTCTGCCTCCTGCCTTCTTTCTATTCCGCTTTTGTTTTTGGTAAAATCAGGTTTAAAACAATACCAACTGCAGCAGCCAATCCAATTCCTGCCAGCGAAAAGGTTCCGTATCGGATTACAGCGCCGCCAATTCCAACGGTAAGAACGATAGAAACAATTACCTGGTTGCGGGTTTCTCCCATATTCAATTTTGAGTCGACCATGGTTTTAATACCAATTGATGCAATCATTCCAAAAAGTAAAAGCATAATTCCGCCCAAAACGGCTTGTGGAATGGTTTTAAGCAAACCGCTTACTTTTCCTACAAGGGCAAAAACAATGGCTGTAATTGCCGAAACTCGCAGAATAAACGGATTGGTTACTTTGGTTAATGTAATGGCTCCGGTAACTTCAGAATAGGTTGTGTTGGGTACACCTCCAAAAAATCCGGCCAGGGCAGTTGCAATACCATCGCCAAGCAAGGTACGGTGCAAGCCTGGTTTTTCAATAAAATTTTTGTCGCAAACGCCGCCAATGGCATACATGTCGCCCACGTGTTCAATAATGGGTGCAATGGCAACGGGTATCATATATAAAATGGCTTGCCAGCTAAATTTTGGGGTAGTGAACTGTGGCAGCGAAATCCACGCAGCTTCCTGCACTGCTGTAAATTCCACTTTTCCCCAAATTATTGCCACAATGTATCCCACTGCAATGGCAATAAAAATCGGAATCAGTTTAATCATTTTTTTACCAAAAATTACCACAATAATGGCGGTAAAAAGAGTAATTACGGCAAGTGTCCAGTCGGTTTTGGCCATATCAACTGCTGTTGAAGCCAGCGATAATCCAATAAGCAAAATAATGGGGCCTACCACAACCGCAGGGAAAAGGCGCTCGACAAAGGTAATTCCGCGTACTTTTACCAGGGCCGAAACAATGCCGTAAACTAAACCAACAGCAATTATTCCGGATAAGGTACCCGGCCAGCCATACAATTTTGTGGCTTCAACAATGGGGGCAATAAAAGCAAAACTACTTCCTAAAAACACAGGAACCTGTCCTTTTGTAATCAGGTGAAAAAGTAGTGTACCAATACCTGCGGTAAATAATGCCACAGCCGGGTCGATGCCAACCAAAAGCGGAACCAGAACGGTTGCGCCAAAGGCCACGAATAAAAACTGTACACCCAATATGGTGTTTTTAAAGGTTAATTGCTCTTGTAAAGTTTTACCACTCATGCTTTTCTTTTTATTTGATTTAAATTTTGGACAAAAATATACCCACTTGTTTAAAAATGGGTATAAAATATTTTTTTTATTGAAGTAATTCTGCGGGAATTTCCTTTATCGGTTTTACCTGAACCGATTTTATAAATAAATCGCCCCCTTCGGATTGTAACTGAATTTTTCCCGAAGATAAAGGAATAATTTTTCCGTCTTCCACTTTGCCGGTATTGGTATTTACCATGGTAACTTTTCCGTTTACCACATGAACTGTTGTGCGGCCAACGCTATAAAGTTCAACGGTGTTCCATTCGCCAAGAGGATTTTCGGCATCAACTGCTTTTTTTATTCCGGGGCCATTGTAGTCTTTGCCAAACTGGGTAAGCTCGCCGCCTTTGCTGTACGTAAATTGTTCATCGGTTTTGGTCACCTCAGTTTCACAGCAGGTGTTGTTCATTAAATAGGTGTCGCCCAGATTGTCGTGTTTTAACTGGCACTCAATGTTTACCATCCAGGTTCCAATGGCTTCTCCAAATTCGCCAAAGCTGTGGTACAGCAATCCACTGTTGCGGGTAGTATATACTGTTTCGCCCCATTTAAAAACCAGCTGCAAATGATAGTTGGCAAAAGTATCAACAGTTGCCAGCGAGCCATTTACTTCGCCCGAAATATGAATCAGTTTTTCGCCATCCACATCAACAACCTGAAAAACTTTGTCGGTGGTTGCTGCACTGTGTAAGTCTTCGAATCCGGTTAAGGGAGTTCCGATGTAGGTTTCCCAGCCGTCGAGGTTTTGACCGTTAAAAAGAGGTTGCCAGGGCTGTTCGCAGGCGTTGAATAAAAAGGCAAGCGAAGTGATTAAAAGAAAGAAGGAAAGTTTTTTCATAATTTTTTGGTTTAGATTAAAATATGCAAAAAAAAAACTGCCCTATAAATATAGGACAGTTTCTTTATTATTTTAAAATCTTGTTATAATTTCTTACACTGCTTCTGCCTGAATCAATTGTTTCGCTCTTTCGAGCATTGTTGTATCATCTAAAAGAACAATACCACCATTAGGGCCTGGTTCCATATGTATGCCAACTGCTTTCCCTTCTCTGTAATTCGCGCCTCCAAAATAATTCCTGACGGTAGCTACTGATACTTCAAACTCTTTTGCCATTTGTCTAATTGCTCCGTCAGGTAAGCTGTCTTTGATTTTTCGCAGCTCATTAAATGTTATTTTTTGTTCCATATCGCTGTGATATTATATGATTAATATTATGGTTATTTAAAAGAACGTGTCATAAAAATAGAATTAATAATTTAATAATAAAAGCTTTAAAAACAGGTATTGTTCATTCAACGACAATAGAAGATGAATAATGAGTATTATCGGGGTAGTTTTATTTTGTAAGAGATAGATTTAGAGCGTGTTGTATTTAAGGATATGTTGTTTAACAGTAAGAAATTAACAGAATTATTAACATTTTTTAAGTCAGCCAAAACGGCCCCGTTGACTTGTATTGAATTATAACTTTGATTATTAGCTGTTTTGGGGAGATGGAAGTGGGAACCTGGCGCCCGACTGATTATTCAAAACTATCGTAAATGGCCTGGTGCATGGCAGTTCTTATGTTTAAATCGTAGAGTTTAGAATTGTTGCGTGTAGGATGAACGCGGTTCGACATAAACAGGTACAACAATCCTTTGTCGGGATCTGCCCAGGCAAAGGTACCCGTGTATCCGCTGTGTCCAAAACTGTTTTTACTGCTCGAAACTGCCGGATAAGCATCTTTAAGTTTGTTTTGGTCATTGTCGATTAGTGGCTTGTCGAAACCCAGTCCACGTCGGTTGTCGTTTTCGGGGTACTGAATGCGAATAAATTCGTTCATTGTTTTTTCCGAAATGTATCTTCTGCCGCCAAAATATCCTTTCTGTAAATACATTTGAAACACTTTGGCTAAATCGTTTGTAGTGCCAAACAGACCTGCATTCCCCGAAACGCCTCCCATCATCGAAGCTCCTTCGTCGTGTACAAAACCGCGTAGTTTTTCCATCCTGAAAAAGTCGTCGTTTTCGGTGGGTATAATTTGTTGAATGGGGAAGTGCTGGTAGGCATTGTAGGTAATTGTGTACGCACCCAATGGTTTGTAAAAGGTTTCTTTTACATAGTCTTCGTAGGAGCGATGTGTCAGATTCTCGATTATTTCGGGATACAAATAAAAGCTGAGCCCGGAATATAAATATTTGTGACGCCTTTCCAGTTCTGATGTGCGAATGGTGTCAAACATTACTTTTCGGAATGCAGCATTCATATACATTTTTTCTGAAATCCGAACAGAAAATTCATTCGAAGGATGGTCGCTAAAAACATGTTTGTCGAGGTTTCCTTTGTCGTCTAGCGTGGTCGACCAAAATGGAATCCAGGATGCCAGACGTGCCTGGTGTGCAAGAATCTCTCTGAACTTCAGGTTCTCTTTATTCGACCCGATAAAATCGGGCCAGTATTTACTAAACCGGTCGTCGACATTAATTTTCTTTTCGTCCACCAATTTCATTATGGCTGGTAGCGGACCGGTTACTTTTGTTACCGATGCCCAGTCGTATATGTTGTCGGCATTTACTTTTTGAATGCTATCGTAGGTATGGAATCCGTAACATTTATGAAATACCACTTGCCCGTCTTTTGCCACCAAAACCTGGCAGCCCGGATATGCTTTTTCTTTAATTCCGAGTTCGGCAATGGAATCAATCTGGTGGTACAGTTTTTTCGAATTTATGCCTGCTTCTTCAGGAATGGTGTACGAAAAAGTATCATTTTTTTTTATCGCAATCCCATCGTTCAGTTTAAAGCGCTGATCAACTGTAATTGGTAATTTGCCGTTTGCATTAAAAGCTCCAAAAACAAGTTGTGCCGCAAGTTCCTGTGTAATGGTATTGTCCTGGTGTGCCAGAATCAGGGCGGCCGAATGATGAATGTTTGTAAAATGTTTTAGTGCGTATGCATTCCCAAAAAATACAAATACTGTTTTCGAACCTTCAACCAGTTCTGAAACTGCTTTTCGCTGAATTTCGGTGGTACCGTATTTTTGCGAAGAGTATTTGTAGATGCCGTTTATCCCGGCAATTATTTGCGTGTAGTTGTTTAGTTTTTGACGCAAGTTTGCCCAGTCTTTTTCGCTGGCATTTTTCGACAGAACAAAATGATCAATCTGTGTGTATTTGCCCAGCATTTTCTGAAAATCAGAAACCTGATCGTCACCAATCATTACCGATGCAATTTTTGTTTTTTCAAGATTCTCAACAGGCAATGCTGCATTGTTTGCGAGGATGGTGAACGAGCCTTTTATCAGTTTTCGGTTGGTAACTTCGTAGTAGGGCGAATTCAGACGTTCAGTTAAATGCGTTAAATCGGCCGGCTGGTATTCGTTTAAGCCTGCCCAGCGTTTTAAAGCCAGAACTTTTCTGCATTTGTTATTGATTTCTTCTTCTGAAATCTGGTTTTTAGAAATGGCTTCTTTTATCGAACTTATTGCTTTCTCCAGATCGGGAACAAATTCCACCATGTCGTTACCTGCGTGAATCGCTTCAAATTCGGCTCTTCCGGAAGCCGATTGAACCCCTTTCATCGTTATGGCATCGGTTACAACAAAACCTTTAAAACCAATTTCATTTTTTAAATAGTCTGTAATAATTTTTTTCGAAAGCGATGAGGTTTTGCCACTTTTATCGAGCGAGGGCACATTTAAATGCCCCGACATAATTCCGCTTATCCCTTTTTCTGACAAATAACGAAAGGGGTAACTTTCAACAGAATCGATACGTTGTTTTGTGTGTGGCACAAGCGGTAAGGTTTTATGCGAATCGGTTTTGGTGTCGCCATGCCCCGGAAAATGTTTTGCCACAGGAATCACTCCTGCATCCTGCATTCCTTTTGCAACCATCCATGTTTTTTCTGCCACATTTTGTTTGTCTTCGCCAAATGAGCGGAAATTAATTACCGGATTTGCCGGATTGGTATTAATGTCGGCCACCGGAGCAAAATTCATGTTTATGCCCAGCATTTTTAGTTGATAGGCATAATCGCGTCCCATTTGGTAAATGTAGGTTGAATCCTGAATTGCTCCGAGTGTTTGTGCATACGGATAAACAATGGTGCTGTCGATGCGCATTGCCGGTCCCCATTCGCCATCAATTGCCACCAAAAGTGGTGTTTTGGTTTGCTCCTGAAATTCGTTTACCCACGATGCGGTTTTTACCGGAGTGCCCTGCATAACAAGAATGCCACCGGGTTTATAGCTTTCAATCTTTTTCAGAATTGCATTTTTACTCGCTTCATTTTGTTTCGGATAAACGGTGATCATCATCAATTGAGCAATTTTTTCGTCGAGTGTTAATTGCTCCATTTTTTGATTTACCCAGATGTCGTTTGTAAATTTCAGAAAGGGTGGTTCTTCGGCCCGTAATTCGGTAATGAATACGAATAACAAGGTGAAGAGGACAATATTTATCTTGTGTGCCAGTTTCATTTTGTAGTAGAATGATTGCTTTTTAAAAAATTTAAAATCTATCTTCGTACATGCAAATGTAATACAATAAAACTGATGATTCGAATAAATATTTTACTTGTTTTCCTGTTTTTATTTCTCGGCTGTACATCTCAGGAAACCGCAGAAATTAAGGTGGGAGCGGAGCGAACTGAATTGTATTTGTCTCTTTTAAAGGATAAAAACGTAGCCTTGGTTGTTAACAACACTTCATTGGTAAACGGAGTTCATCTGGTTGATTTTTTGTTGAGTAAGGATATAAAACTTGTAAAAATATTTGCTCCGGAGCATGGTTTTAGAGGCGACGTTTCGGCAGGTGGAGTAGTGGAAGATGGAAAAGATACAAAAACCGGATTGCCTGTGTTGTCGTTGTACGGAAAAAACAAAAAGCCCACGGCCGAACAGCTTGCCGGCATCGATGTTGTGATTTTTGACATTCAGGACGTAGGTTGCCGCTTTTATACTTACATTTCTACCTTACATTATTTAATAGAGGCCTGTGCCGAAAATGATTTGCCGCTGGTGGTATTCGATCGGCCCAATCCAAATGGCGATTATGTTGCCGGACCAATCCGGGAAGAAGGATTTGAATCATTTGTTGGTGTTGATCCAATTCCGATTGTTCATGGTTGTACGGTAGGAGAGTTGGCTAAAATGATAAATGAAGAAGGTTGGCACAAAGGGGATAAAAAATGTAAACTTGCTGTTATCCCAAATCAGAATTATACGCACAAAATGTTGTACTCTTTACCCGAACGACCATCGCCAAACCTGCCAAACGATTTATCCGTTCGCTTGTATCCGTCGTTGTGTTTTTTTGAGGCCACAAGTGCAAGTGTGGGGCGCGGCACTGAATTTCCATTTCAGGTAATCGGCGGATTAAAAAGCGATTTGGGAACGTTCGAATTTACCCCGCGCAGTATTCCCGGAGTGTCTGTAAATCCATTAAACAAGGATAAAGTATGCTATGGCCTTGATTTGCGTGAGTTGGAAAATGTCCCAAAATTCACTTTAAAATATTTTCTCGACTTTTATAACAAGTACGAAAATGAAGCTGATTTTTTAACTCGCGAAAACTGGCTTAATTTGCTCGCCGGATCGGATGATTTGATCAAACAAATCAGGGACGGAAAAACGGAAAAGGAAATAGTAAAAAGCTGGCAGCCTGAGTTGCTGGAATATAAACAACTTCGCAAAAAGTATTTGTTGTACCCCGATTTTGAATAATTGACTTATGAATCCATACCTCGTTTTAGGAATTGTTTTAGGCTATTTTTTTGTTTTGGTTGGTATTTCGTGGTTGACATCGCGAAACGCCGATACTCAGGCTTTTTTTACAGCTAACCGAAAATCGCCATGGTATTTGGTGGCATTCGGAATGGTTGGAGCAACATTGTCGGGAGTTACTTTTATTTCGGTTCCCGGAGAAGTCGGTAATTCTGCCTTCTCGTATTTGCAATTTGTTTTTGGAAATATTGTTGGTTACTGGTTGGTTGCCGGTATTTTGCTTCCCTTGTATTACAAACTAAATCTTGTATCTATTTATTCTTTTTTAGATCAACGATTTGGCCCACGATCTTATAAAACAGGCTCTTTTTTCTTTCTGATTTCAAAATTAATTGGAGCTGCATTTCGTTTGTTTTTGGTGGCAGGTGTTTTGCAGATTGCCTTTTTCGATGCATTTAATATTCCTTTTTATTTAACTGTGATTGTTACCATTGGGCTGATTTGGGTGTATACATTCCGGGGTGGCATTAAAACCATAGTTTGGACAGATACGTTACAAACGCTTTTTTTGGTAAGTGCCGTAATTTTTACAATCGTGTCCATTGCAAAAAGTCTTGATTTAAATTTTGGAGCTTTAGTTAAAGAAATTACACAGGATCAGAATTCACAAATATTCTTTTGGGACTGGCGTTCGGGAAATAACTTTTTTAAGCAGTTTTTAGCCGGGATGTTTATTACCATCGTAATGGTAGGAATGGATCAGGATATGATGCAAAAAAACCTGACCTGTAAAAACAAAAAGGAGGCTCAAAAAAATATGCTGGTATTTAGTCTCTCGTTTTTAGTAACGGTATTTTTATTTTTAGGTTTGGGCGTTCTGCTTTATATTTTTGCTGAAAAAAACGGCATAGCCATTCCGGAAAGCACCGATGATTTATATCCGCTTTTGGCATTGCATCATTTTGGATTGCCCGTAGGAGTCGCATTTTTGCTGGGTATTACAGCGGCGGCTTATTCCAGTGCCGATTCGGCATTAACGGCATTAACAACATCATTCAGTGTCGATTTTCTGAAAATTGAACGGTTTGATGAAAAGAAACGACAACGAATTAAAATGGGCTCGCACCTGCTTTTTTCAATCCTGCTGATTGTTGTGATTTTAGCTTTTAAAGCTATAAATAACGAGAGTATTGTAGTGGCGGTATTTAAAGTGGCTGGTTATACTTACGGACCTATTTTAGGGCTTTTCATTTTTGGAATGTATACTAAGCGAAAAGTGAATGATAAGTGGGTTCCATGGATTGGAATTTCAGCACCTGTAATCTGTTATTTTATCTCAGAATATTCAGAAATACTGTTTAACGGATATCGCTTTGGCTTTGAACTTCTTATCGTAAATGGACTAATTACCATTCTCGGATTGTTACTTATTTCTAAAAAACATGCTGAATAATAGCTGTGACTGTAAATAAATGTTAAAAATTGTAAATTGATTTTTTATATTTGTAAAATAACGGATGGAATGTGACGTTATAATTTTTAAAAACATACTAAGTTGTACAAATATCTACTTCAAATATTGGCGGTGGCTGCAATTTTTATCTCGCTGTTTTCATGCGAGGATGAAAGCTATTTGTCGTCCACAAATGCCCAATTACAGTTTTCGGTAGATACCATTACTTTCGATACAATTTTTACTACAATTGGCTCCACAACTCAACGATTTACTGTTCGAAATCCTTACGACGAGGATGTTCTGATTTCGCGTGTCAGACTTGTTGGAGGGGATATCTCAAATTTCAGATTGAATGTAAATGGAATAGTTGGAAACGAAGTGTATGAACTGGAAGTTCCTGCCAAGGATAGTATCTATATTTTTGTTGAAGTTACCATCGATCCAACGGGGCAAAATTCTCCAATGGTTGTGCAAGACTCAATTGAGTTTACTACCAACACCAATTTTCAAACAGTTAATTTAATTGCCTACGGTCAGGATTTTAAGTTGATAAAAGGGGAGGTTTTGGAAACCACAACCTGGACAGCAGAAAAACCTTATCTGGTGTATGATTATGCATATGTTGACAGTACTTCTACATTAACCATTGAGCCTGGAACCAAAGTATACTTTCACAAAGACGCAGGTTTATATGTGCGTGGAACTTTAATTGCCGAAGGTGATTTTCAAAATCAGATACATTTTCTGGCCGACAGATTGGAACCGTCGTACGCAAATATTCCTGATCAATGGAATGGGGTAGTTTTGTATTCCGGTAGTCACGATAACGTTTTGAACTTCGTGACCATTAAAAATGCGAATATCGGTTTGCAGGTTGGAACCATTGAAAATGATGGATTTGCAAATGTGGAGTTAAGTAATTCGAAGATTGAAAATATGGCCTACGCAGGTGTGTTTGCCATGAAATCGAAAATATACGGGTACAACAATGTTATTGCTAATTGTGGGTATTATGCAGCAGCACTTCTGGTGGGTGGAGAATACGAATTTTATCATACCACGATAGCAAATTACTGGGGAAATTACAGTTCTAAGGTTAGGAGTTCTGCCTCACTTGTTTTATCGAATGTGCTTGTTGTTGAAGGTTCAGACGGAAGTAAAATATCGTTTAACGGAGACCTGACAAAAGCGACATTTACAAACAGCATAATTTACGGGAATGTTGAAAATGAACTTGAGTTGGGAAATAATGGAGAGAATGTATTTAACTACCTTTTCGATCATTGTATACTTCAGGTTCCGGATACCCTTAATACAAGCAATAAAGATCATTATGTAAATGTTTGGAAAGGTCCTGATTATAATCCACGATTTGTCGATCCTTATGAACATTTTAATTACGCTTTGGATACTTTATCAGCGGCGATCAATGTTGGAAATACTGAATATTCAAAACTATTTCCAATCGATCTTCTAAATAAAAGCCGCATTGGTGATGATGGCCCTGATTTGGGGGCGTACGAACGTATCGTAAAACAAGATGAAAACTAGTTTCAGTTTCATTATTCTTCTTTTTCTTTTTCTAAATACCCGGGCACAAAAAAATGATCTTGAGTATTCGGTATTATTTTACAATGTTGAAAATTTATTCGACGTTGAGAATGACTCATTAACAAATGACGACGAATTTACCTTTGAGGGAGAAAGACATTGGAATTACAAGAAGCTCAGCAATAAACTTCAGAATACGGCTAAAGCAATAGTTGGTTCATCAGGATGGGAACTTCCTGTGCTTATCGGTTTATGCGAAATAGAGAACAGATATGTGCTTGAAAAGCTCGTTAATGAAACCTCTTTAACTCCTGCTGATTATAAAATAATACATAAAGAGTCGCCCGACTCCAGAGGTATTGATGTGGCACTACTTTATCAATCGGATTTGTTTTATCCATTAAAATACGAGTATTATCCATTCGTTCAGAACAATAATAAGATATTGAATACGCGGGAAATATTGTATGTAGAAGGTGTAGTTGATGGGATTGACACCTTGCATGTTTTTGTAAATCACTGGCCTTCGCGTTACTCTGGAGTTATGGAAACAAGAGACTTGAGAAATGAGGCAGCGCAGTTGTTACGATCAAAAATTGATTTGTTATTAAATGAAAATATAAATTCAAAGGTGATCATTTTGGGCGATTTTAACGATCAGCCCAACGATGAGAGTATCAGAAAGTATTTGAATTCAGAATTTCTTGATAATAAAGTTCTGAATACTCAATTGTATAATCTGTCGGGAGAATGGATAGGGAACAACACAGGAACGTTAAAATACCAATCGCAGTGGTTTATTTTCGATCAGATAATTGTTTCCGGAGCTTTGCTAACATCAGCTACTGGTTTATATACCGAAACTTCCTGGGCAGAAATCTGCAACTTGCCTTTTCTTTTGGAAACGGACGCATCAAATGGAGGATTAAAACCAAAACGTACGTACAACGGCTATAAATACAACGGTGGTTTTAGTGATCACCTGCCGGTAAAACTGAAGTTAAAGGTGCATTAGACCTTTCTCTCAAGTCCCAATTCTTCTGCTTTTTTCATCATAAATGCAAAAGCTTCGTCGTAATTGTTGTGGATTTCACCGTCCAGTATTGCATCTTTTATCGCATCTTTAATTAATCCAACTTCACGACACGGAGTTAGGTCAAAGATTTTCATTATTAATTCGCCGTCAACCGGTGGCTGAAAATTCCGCACGGCATCTTTTTCTTCAATCTCTTTTAACTTTTGACGCACCACTTTAAAATTCTTCATGTAGCGTTTTACTTTGTCCGCATTTTTAGACGTGATATCTGCTTCACAAAGTGTCATAAGATCATCAATATCGTCGCCCGCCTCAAAAAGAAGGCGTCGTACGGCAGAGTCGGTTACAATATCCTCAGAGAGCACAATGGGGCGCATGTGCAGCTGAACCATCTTTTGAACGTATTTCATTTTCTCATTCAAAGGCAATTTCATCCTTCTGAAAATTTTGGGAATCATTTTAACGCCTACAAAATTATGCGCGTGAAAAGTCCAGCCCTGACCTTCTATGTATTTTTTTGTTGCCGGTTTTGCAATATCGTGGAGCAAAGCCGACCAACGCAACCAGAGGTTATCGGTGTTCGGAACAATGCGGTCGAGTACTTCCAGAGTATGGTAGAAATTATCCTTGTGCCCGATACCTTTAACACGTTCAACACCTTTCATCTTTTGCAATTCGGGGAAGATTATTTCTAATATACCTGTTTCTTCCAAAAGTTTAAACCCTTTAGATGGCTTTTGCGACATCATTATCTTGTTCAGCTCGTCAATAACTCTTTCGGCTGAAATTATTTTGATTCGCTCCTTATTTCGTGCGATTGCTTTTAGGGTTTCTTCTTCAATCCCGAAGTTAAGTTGAGTCGCAAAACGAATGGCGCGCATTATTCGTAAAGGATCATCGGAAAATGTGATGTCAGGATCCAGCGGAGTTCGAATAATTTTGTTTTCCAAATCATCAATTCCATTAAATGGATCGAGTAGCTCGCCAAAATTCGATTTGTTAAGACTAAGTGCCAATGCATTAATGGTAAAGTCTCTTCGGTTTTGGTCGTCTTCCAGAGTGCCGTTTTCAACTATTGGTTTCCTGGAGTTTCGTTGATACGATTCTTTGCGGGCACCAACAAATTCCACTTCCAAATCTTTATATTTGAGCATGGCGGTACCAAAGTTTTTGAAAATACTAACTTTGGGCCGTGGGTTTAAACTTTTTGCCACTTCATTGGCCAAGTCAATACCACTGCCAATTGTAACAATATCAATGTCTTTAGAGGGACGTTTTAATTGAAGATCACGCACGTAACCACCAATAACATATGTTTTCATTTGTAAGCGGTCTGCAACGGCTGCAATTTCATGAAATATTTTGAGTCTCAGGTTATTCTTCATCTGTCAAAATCGTAGGGCAATTTTGTTGTTTTCTGCCAATTGTGAAAAAAATCGTGACAAAATTACAATTATTTAGTAGAAATATGTAGTAACTTGTGTAATGAAAAAGGTGGTATTGTTTTTGGTATCTACAAATGTAGATATATGAATATGTAATTATTTAAAAATATAGAATCATGTTAGAACATTTGACAAAAGAAACATTTAAAGAGAAAGTTTTTAATTTTGAGGTAAACAAGGATTGGAAATACGAAGGTACAAAACCTTGTTTGATTGATTTTTATGCTGATTGGTGTGGACCATGTAAAATGGTAGCTCCTGTTTTGGAAGAGTTACAGAGTGAATACGGCGACAGCATTGTAATTTATAAAATCAATACCGAAGATCAGCAAGAACTTGCAGGTATGTTTGGTGTACAAAGTATTCCTTCTTTACTGTTTGTTCCACAGGATGGACAACCACAAATGGCAATGGGAGCACTACCAAAATCAACTTTTGAAAAAGCCATTGCTGACGTTTTAAAAGTAGAAAAACCTGCTAATTAAGGATTTCAAGAATTTTTTCAAGCTGAATACCGCGGGAGCCTTTTATTAAAAGGTTCCCGTTTTTTATTGGATTTTCGGCTAAGTACAGGTTAAGTTCGGAAACGCTCATAAACGTTTTAATTGCGTGTCTTTCTCCGGCTTTTGAAAACTCGTTTCCAACCAGGAAAGTGTTTTTTGTAATACTTTCAGGAATCAGTTCTATTATTTTTGCGTGCTCCGCTGCAGAATATTCGCCAAGTTCAAGCATATCGCCCAAAATCATATAATTATCTCCCGATAGATTTCTCAAAAAACTGGCGATCGATGCACTCATGCTGGTAGGATTGGCATTGTATGCATCCATAATAATTTTCAATTTGCCTTTTTGTATCAGTTGAGACCGGTTGTTTGTAGGATGATAAGCTTTAATTGCCATTTGAATTTTTAGCGGATCAACCTTGAAATAATTTGCGATGCAGGCAGCAGCCAAAATGTTCTCAAAATTAAAATCGCCAATTAAGTTGCTGTTTAAGTATAAAACACCTTTTTCGAAGTTGGCTTTAACATGAATAAAAGGGGGACTTTGAATTGGCTCCCCAATAAACGATGCATCTTTTCTGCCGTACGATATTTTATTTTTAATTTCTTTGTTTAATTCAGCGAGTATCGGATTATCTGAATTGTAAAAAATAGTTCCACCTTTTGAACGGATGTATTTATAAAGTTCGCTTTTGGTTCTTTTCACACCATCAAACGAGCCAAATCCTTCTAAATGAGCTTGCCCGATGTTTGTAATGATGCCATAATCAGGATCTGCAATTTTACAAAGTTCTGCTATTTCTCCCGGATGATTTGCACCCATTTCCACCACTCCAAACTCTGTTTCTGAGTTCATGGCCAATAATGTTAAGGGCACTCCAATGTGGTTATTCAGGTTTCCCTGCGTAAAGGAGACCAAAAACTTTTTAGCCAAAACCGAGGCAATTAGTTCCTTTGTGGTTGTTTTACCGTTTGTTCCGGTAATTCCAAGAATCGGAATGCGCAATTGTTTCCGGTGGTAGTTGGCAAGTTTTTGCAAGGCTTTTAGTACATTATTTACCAAAATGGTGTTTTCTCCAATGTGGTAATCCTCTTCGTCGATTATTGAATAAGCAGCACCTTTGGAAATGGCGTCAGCTGCATATTTGTTGCCATTAAAATTTTCACCTTTTAGGGCAAAAAACAGGCTCCCTTTTTCAATTTTTCTGCTGTCGGTTGAAATAACCGGGTAGTTCAGGAATATCTTGTAAAGTTCTTCGGTGCTCATCATACTTCAAAAATACGATACAATTTGGCATAAAAAAAGCTTCGTTTCTACAATACGAAGCTTTCATTATTTAATTTCTTTTTATTTAAAATCCTTCAGGACTTCCTACGCGAGTCATTGCACAACGGAATCCCAAATCTCTTTGAGCTTTTGTCTGTTCCAAATATCTGCGTGTTCCCGGAACCATCCAATAAGGGCGGTCTTGCCACGAACCTCCTTTGTAAACTCTTACTTCGTCGCTAATTAACGAAGAGTAAGCTCCCGGACGATCGTCCTGAATGTACATACCATCTGTTCCGTTATTTTTTGTTGCATTCCAGTCATCTCCTTCAATCACTTGCGAGTCTGAATCTCCATCCCTAACGTTTCTGTAGTCCATGTTAGCAAGTGTGTCTTTAATTAATTCACCATACTCATTGCGTACCAGTAATCCGTTTGCATCACGACGATATTCTGTAATTACGTTTCCTCTGAATGGATTAAATTCTTCCACATCGTTGAGGGACATTGGTCGATAAACGTCAGCTACCCATTCGTTTACGTTACCCGACATACAATATAAATTATAATCGTTTGGTTCGTATGAGAAAACAGGTGCAGAAATATCAGCGTTATCGTTTAATGCGCCTGCAATACCCATCATATCTCCTCGTCCGCGAACAAAGTTCGCTTTCATGCGTCCTTTGTTTTTCTTACTGTCTTCGCGCAAGTAAGAACCATTCCATGGATAAATTTTACGGTCGGTAAGCAATTCTCCATCCACGTTGCCAATTAACCCGTATGCAGCATATTCCCACTCTGCTTCAGTTGGTAGACGATAATTTGGTAATAAAATTCCATCTTCCCATTTTGGTTTTCTGGTTGTACCATCCGGATTTTCAACCGGTTTTTCGCCAGTTGTACCTTCATATAATCCGGTAAGGTAAGTTGTTGTGGTATAAACATTTTGCCCGGCTTGTGTATTGTCGTGGGCAAGAATACCTTTTTCAACAAGCACTTGTTCATTAACCCTGTCTGTACGCCATGCACAATATGCTTCAGCCTGTTCCCAGGTAACACCAACAACAGGATATTCCGAATATGCCGGATGTCTGAAGTAGTTGTTTACATAAGGTTCGTTGTAGGCTAATTTTACTCTCCAAACACTGGAATCAGGGGTTATTGCTTTTACTTTTGCATTGTCACCCGGATAAACTCTGCTTGTCCAGTGTGTGAACTCGCGGTAATCCTGGTTCGATACTTCTGTTTCATCCAGATAAAAAGAAGCAACAGTAACCCTGCGTGGATAATTATCATTACGATACATTACATCCTGCTCAACACGGCCCATGGTAAAGGTACCACCTTGAACAAAAACTAATCCAGGTCCGGTTTCCTGTTCGTAACCCGATACATTGGGAATGTTTCCAGTCTCTTCAGCATTGTATTCCCAGCCAGTTGTGCGGGAAGATTCGCCTCCGCCTTTACCAAATAAACCGCAGCTCGATACTAGCGCGGCTATAATTACAATGAATAATGGTTTCAGTTTATTCAAATTCATATTCTCATAAATTTTCTCGTCGTCACAAATATAACTAATTTGTTCAATTCTTATTGTTTAGCCTTTTTAATATTTATTGAAGTTTTATTTAAAAGGATGTTGATATCTTTGCCGTCAGTGCCACAAACTGTGCTTCGTTTATAAAATACAAAGTACGACAATATTTGTTTTTTGTGGTCGTTTTAAAATGAATTACTAATACTGAAAGTGTATGAAACTGGCAAAAGTCTGAAATTTTTAGTTGTTTTATGACTTATGCTCATGTTGGCTGCAAACAATTTGTAACGAATGAAAAAATATATATTCCTGCTTTTTGTAATTCTGGTTGGATTTTCGGTTGATGATGTTCAAAAGGAAATTATTACCCTCAAATGGTCTGAAAGTACAGGACTTGCCGAAGGTGATGCTTTTGTATCTTTTGAAAATGCAAACCTGATTGATTCACCCAATGAATTGCCTGTTTATACACGTTTATATCCGCTTGACAATAGTGGACAATCGTTTCGCTTTGTAATTGAAAAACCGGTTTTTGAGAAGCTAGAGTCCAGTCAAACGCTATTGTACAGAAATGAAATAGCAGAGGACATTCAGATTTCAACACACAAGTTAAAATCAGCCAATTCGTTTAAAGTGGAATTAAAAATTATTCCATTAAAACAGCAAGACGGCAAAATATACCGTTTAAAGAGTTTCGAATTGAAAAAAATTCCTCTTGTGCAGAAAACTGCCACTGCAGAAATGGAATGGAAAAGCCAATCTGTATTGAGTTCAGGTAAATGGGTAAAAATAAGTACTTCGGGAAAAGGAATATATAAAATACCCTACTCAAAATTATCTGAATGGGGATTCTCAAATCCGTCGCAAGTGGGTGTGTTTGGAAGCGGAGGTACGCTTTTGCCCGAAAATCCGGCAAATATTGTTTATGACGATTTGGAGCAATGTGCTGTTTGGAGCAACCAAAATGGCGGAGAAGAGTGTTTGTTTTTTTATGCTCCGGGATTTACGGAGTGGAACTTAGGTACCTCAGGTTATTTGGAACACCGCTCAAACGACTACACGCAAATAGGTTATTTCTTTTTAGGCGAAGTTGGCAGTGCTCAAAAATCTGTCCCTTTGCTCGATGAAATTACTTCTTCTGCAACGCATTCAACTTCTACATTCGACGAAGTAAGTTTAATTGAAAACGAACTCGTTAATATATTGCCGCTGGGATCGGGAAAACAATGGTTTGGTGAGAAATACCTGAAGGGAAGTACACGCAATTACAGCTTTACAATAAACGATGTTGATGATACAGAATCTGCCTATTTGAAAATAAATGCTGCAGCCCGGTCCTATCTGACATCGAATATGCAGATTACAAGTGGAAGTACAACTGTTGGTACTCTGGCTTTTAGCAAAATATCGACCGAAGATACCTATGGATTGTATGCCAGTGAAAAAAACAGCCGCTATCCGCTATCCGCTGCAAATGGGAATCTTAGTTTATCGGTTCTCTACAATGCATCAAACAGTAGTGCCGAGGCCTGGTTCGACTACTTTGAATTAAACTATCGCAGAATATTAAAAGCAGGTGATATCGCTGTATTTTTCCGCGACAAAGAAACTGCAGGAACCGGAAATATTGTTGAGTTTTCGATTGAAAATGGAAGCACGGCAACAAAAGTTTTTGACGTTTCCAATGTAAATAATTTGACAGAAGTGCCGGCCAAGCTCGAAGGATCAACACTTACAGTAAAGTGTGCCGCCGACGAGCTGAAAGAATATGCTTTATTTAATACGAATGGTACTTTTAAAGAACCAACATTTGTTAAGGATGTAGAAAATCAAAACCTGCATGCTTTAAGCACTCCCGAGTTTCTGATCATTTCGCATGCCAATTTTATGAGTTCTGCTGAAGAACTGGCTGCTTTTCACCGCGAGTACGATGGAATGTTGGTTGAGGTTGTTGATGCCGAACAGGTCTACAACGAGTTTAGTTCAGGTAGCAAAAATGCCACAGGGATACGTAATTTTATCAAAATGTTTTACGATCGGGGAAGCACTTTAAAATATGTGTTGTTGATGGGCGATGGAAGCTATGACAATAAAAATATTGATCCCGGGCGCAATAGTTTTATTCCTACCTATCAATCCAGTAATTCTTTATCGCCTTTGTATTCGTTTGTAACCGATGATTATTTTGTAATGCTGGATGCCGACGAAAGTGTGTACAATGGAGCCATCGATCTTGGGATTGGACGGATTCCGGCCTCAACAGCATACGAAGCTCAATTGGTTGTTGACAAAGTAAAACGTTACTACGAACCGGAAGCCTTGGGCGATTGGCGAAATGTGTTGTGTTTTATCGGCGACGACGAAGATGGTGGATTACACATGAGGCAATCGGAAGAAATTGCAGATTCGATTAATAAAAATCACAACGAATTTATAACCGACAAAATATATTTTGATGCCTATGTTCAGGAAACAACACCTGCGGGAGAAAGATATCCGGATGTAAATGCGGCGATTAATAAACGCGTAAAAGATGGTGTTTTGATATTGAATTATACCGGACACGCCAACGAAAAATACCTGGCACACGAACAAGTACTTACCATTAGCGACATCAATTCGTGGTCGAATACAAACCAACTGCCAATTTTTGTTACTGCCACCTGCGAATTTAGCCGTTTTGATGCCGATGAAACATCAGCCGGTGAATATGTATTATTAAATCCGAGTGGAGGTGGAATAGGTTTGTTTTCAACTACCCGCGTTGTATTTTCTTCGGCCAACTTTAAACTCAGCAAAAGCTTTTACAATTTTATTTTCGAACAAGACCAAAACGGCGAACATTATCGAATGGGTGATGTAATGCGACTGGCAAAAACCAATATTAATACAGCCACAAATAAACGTAATTTTTGTTTGTTTTCTGATCCTGCTTTAAAATTGTCGTATCCGAAATACCGTGTGGTTACAAGTACAATTAATCAGGAAGACGCTTCGCAGGAACCGGAAACACTGGGCTCCTTGCAGAAAGTTACGATTACCGGACAAGTAACCGACTTCTTCGGAACAAAACTGAACGATTTTAACGGAGAAATTGTACCAACCGTTTTCGACAAAGAAGTTGAAATGGAAACCCTTGGAAACGGAGGCGAAAATCCAATTCAGTTTACTGTTCAGGAAAATGTAATTTACAAAGGATTGGCAAGTGTGAAAAATGGTGACTTTACATTCAGCTTTGTTGTGCCAAAAGACATATCGTACAATATTGGAACTGGAAAAATAGTGTATTATGCCGACAATGGCGATGAGGATGCTCACGGTGTTTTCGATAACTTTTACCTTGGCGGTTCGGGGTCTGATATTACAGATAATCAGGGACCGGATATTCAGCTGTTTATGGATTCAGAAGATTTTCAGTCGGGAGATAAAACAAGTAAAAATCCGACTTTGCTCGCTTTTCTGTCTGATGAAAACGGTATAAATACTGTGGGAACAGGAATCGGTCATGATATTACTGCAATTCTCGACAACGATTATTCGAATGTTATTGTTCTGAATAAATATTACCAGGCCGAAAAAGACGATTTTACAAAAGGAAGTCTGCAATATCCAATTCGTGATCTGGCAGAAGGAATGCACACTCTTAGACTAAAAGCGTGGGATGTGGCAAATAATTCCTCGGAAGTGGAAATAGAGTTCGAAGTTTCCGGTGATTTTATCATCAACGAAATTAGCAATTATCCAAATCCGGTGTCGGAGTATACTTATTTTGTACTCTCTCATAACCAGTCGGATGCTACGTTTACTGCCATTTTTGATATTTACAACCAAAACGGACAACGGGTTGATCAGTTTCAAACCGATGTCGGTTCAAATGGAAATAACAGCAATCCAATTCGCTGGGATTTAAGTGAAGCCGGAGTGAAGCTTACTTCCGGAATTTATATCTACCGGGCGATTGTCCAAAATTCGGATGGTGTAATTGCTTCGAAATCAGGTAAAATGATAATTGCCCGTTAATTTTTGAACTTCAGTGAAATTTTTTGGTAAAAGTTCCGTTCTTTAGAAATTAACTATGGTTGCAAAAACAAATATTATATCTTTGCACGTTCAATTTTAGTACTATTATGATCAAAATTTTTAGACTTTTTGTTGTTTTAGCCCTTACTTTTTTGCTTACCGAGAACTTAATGGCTCAAGGAACTTTATCTGGTGCCAATACCATTACTACTGCGGTTCCGTTTTTAGCAATTACTCCCGATTCGAGAGCCGGTGGTATGGGTGATGCAGGTGTTGGAACATCTGCCGATGTAAATTCACAACACTGGAATCCTGCAAAATATATTTTTATGGAGAGCGACATGGGTGTAGGATTATCTTATTCTCCATGGCTTCGTAATTTAGTTGACGACATAAACCTTGCGTATTTGTCGGGCTACAAAAAAATCGACGATGTGCAGGCAGTAAGTGCTTCGTTGCGTTATTTTTCTTTAGGTGATATTGTATTTACCAGCGATATTGGTGAATTTAACGGACAACAAAGTCCAAATGAGTTTGCCATCGATTTAGGTTATTCACGTAAACTGTCGGATGTTTTTTCGGGAGCAGTGGCTATTCGTTATATACGTTCCGATCTTACCGGTGGGCAGTTGGTAAATGGTGTTGAAACACATGCAGGTAATGCATTTGCTGCCGACGTTGCTTTCTATTATTACAACGAATTCAGAAGACAAAGAAAAGACAATGCATTTTCTGCGGGTATTAATATTCAGAATATTGGTTCAAAAATTTCATATACCGAAGGTGAAGTAAAAGACTTTATCCCAACAACCTTAAAACTTGGAGCTTCTTATACCATGGAAATGGATGATTACAATTCATTCTCGTTTTCGATGGAAGCCAATAAATTACTGGTTCCAACTCCTCCTGTTGATTCAACCGATTATGGTGATGATGGTGTAATTTGGGCCGGTGGTATTAACTCAGATATTGGTACTATCGAAGGTATTTTTAAATCGTTTGGCGATGCGCCGGGCGGAATGAAAGAAGAGTTTCAGGAAATTACCTGGTCGGTAGGTGTTGAATACTGGTACAATAAACAATTTGCGCTCCGTGCCGGATATTTTTACGAGCACGAAAACAAGGGTAACCGTAAGTTTATTACGGCCGGTGCAGGTTTAAAAATGAATGTATTTGCACTCGACTTTGCCTATTTGTTGCCAACACAACGCAACCACCCACTGGAAAATACTCTACGTTTTTCACTATCATTTGATATTGACGCATTTAGTAGCCAACGCTGATGGATTTCAGAATTGGACAAGGATATGATGTACACCGTTTAGCCGAGGGAGAAACCCTGTGGTTAGGCGGTGTTCTGGTTCCTCACAGTAAAGGAACTGTAGCCCATTCCGATGGTGATGTTATTATTCATGCCATTTGCGATGCGCTGCTGGGAGCTTTAAAATTACGCGATATAGGTACCCATTTCCCCGATAATGCTGCTGAGTTTAAAAATATCGACAGCAAAATCCTGTTAAAAAAATCGTACGATTTGGTAAAGGAGAAAGGATACGAAATTGTAAATATCGATTCAACAATTAGTGCACAGCAACCGAAACTTAAACCATATATTCCAGAAATGGAACAAACCATGGCCGAAGTTTTGGGGATTGATATCGATCAGGTTTCGGTAAAAGCAACCACAACCGAGAAACTGGGTTTCGAAGGACGCGAAGAAGGAATGTCGGTAAACGCAGTGGTACTTCTTAAAAAATCATGATGGGGAATAAAAAAACGCTGGTTATTGGTGCCAGCGAAAATCCGGCGCGTTATTCAAACAAAGCCATCCGTGCTTTGCGCTTTCATAATCACGATGTAATAGCACTTGCAAAACGAAGTGGTAAAGTGGAGGATGTTGTTATTCAAACTGAATTTCCAATAAACGAAAAGGTGGACACGGTGAGTATGTATTTGGGGCCTAGCCGTCAGGAAGAATATTACTATCAGCTTGTTAATTTGAAACCAAACAGGGTTATTTTTAACCCGGGGACAGAGAACGATGAGCTTGCGGCACTTTTAACAAAAAGCAACATTGCCGTTGAAGAAGCCTGTACTTTGGTTTTGCTAAGTATTGGTGCCTACTAAGCGGTTTATTCTTTGGTGAGTTGGGACAAAATTAACGCTTGTGAACTCAAATCAATCTGATTTGTTCTTGCATTCGAAATAAATTTGTAAGTAGAAATCGCAAACAAAAAATCATGTTTACCGAAATAAAATCATTCGACGAATTCTTGCAACTAAAAGAAAACGAGGAAGCAGTGTTGGCTTATTTTTCAACCGATGCCTGTAATGTGTGTAGGGTGTTAAAGCCAAAAGTAGAAGAGCTTGTTAATGCTGAATTTCCCAAAATTAAACTGGTTTACATCAAGTCGGACATGTTGCCCGAAGTTGCCGCCCAGAATCAGGTGTTTGCTGCACCTACCATTCTTATCTTTTTCGACGGCCGCGAATACATTCGGAAAAGCCGTAATATTGGCATAAGCGAACTGCAACAGGAAATAGCACGTCCTTATTCAATGATTTTTGAAGAATAATACCTTGTTTTTCTGAGCGTAATATAAGAAGCGAAGAATCTCATCATCTACGAATCTTTTACAGGACAATAGTGTTTTATATTACTTTCCCACAATATTAGTCAAAATACTGAGCATATTTAAACGGGAGTTCATCCAACGGTTGAATGGCAATGTCCTTGTAAAATACCTCGGTAGCTTCGCTCTGTAATTGTATTTTTCCTTTGTTGAGCGGTATACTTTCTCCGTTTTTGATGTACCTCGAATTTTGCAACACCATAACCACATGCCCGTTTACAATGTGCAGAATTTTATTTTCGAAACAGACCAATTCGAGGGTGTTCCATTCACCGTGTTTGTTTTCGTAATTGTTGCTTCGTAAGCAAAATCCCTGAATTTCTTCGTCCTGACCCATTGAAAGAAAAGGCTGGCTTTTGTGCGCCACCGGATTCATGATGTATTCGGGCAGATAGGCCCTGATATCGATGGCCGAAGTTACCTGGCTCCAGTAATCGCCCATGTGTCCTTCCATTATCTGAAATTCTTGTCCCATCATCCACGAGCGCCAGTATTCGGCACCCAATGGTCCAACAGAGTGGTATAAAATACCGGAATCCTTTAACAGGTTTTTGCGCGGATCGTATTTTTTGTCGCCCCATTTTACCTGTAGGCGGAAATGGTAATTTTCATATTCCTGTTTGGTAATTACACAGCCATAAATTTCTCCGCTCACTTTTAAAACAGGTTCATTCTCCGTTTCCGAAACGGTAAAAACATCGTAACTTTCCGCATTTAGTCCAATGGGCTGAATGTCGTTTCCGTTTTCGTCTTTCGGAATTGTTCCATCGTAACCCGGTTTGTGTTTGTAGCTCAAATAGCGGTCCCATTGTGTTAACTCTTTATCGAGCAACGAAGTCCAGTTGCCTTCATCTTTGGTTTTGCACGAGCCCAGAATAAGTGTTGCTACAATGAGTAGGATTAGGTTTTTCATTTCAGTAATTTATTAATTTTCTATTGCAAAACTTAAAATCGTAAAGTCGTTATCAGCTGTTGGGTTAATTTTTATCCAGCCATACTTGTACCCCGAATCTGAAGCAATTCGAATACCCAAATATCTTTCGCTGTCTGCTCCGCCATACCAAACTCCGTTCGACATGGGTGACGGTGTTGGTAAAGCCCACATATAAATATGCATGTTGCTTCCTGACCAATCGTTGTCAGCTTCAATTTTATCTTCATAGCTTAATGCACCTGCCCAGCTCTTCTCACTGGTTTGGCCAAGTCCAATGTAGTAGGTTTCTTTGAAGGAAACAATTTCCAGATTATTATTTAATTCTAAGATGTTGTGATACGTTCCATATTCAACATTGTTTTTTTCATCCCAGCTTATCGGAAGTTTAACGTGAAAAATAAGATCATAGAGGCCATCTGAGTTTATATCAATTGAACTGGTGCCACTTACTGAGTTCGTAGTAGAATCAGTTTGCATCGTACACTGCACGGGTGGATTAAACTCCTGATAGAGCATATTATTATCGACAATTCCGGCAAAAACAGGCGAGTTATTATCTTTCTCGCATGAAAAGAGTAAGGAGAAAAGTAAACATACAAAGATTCGGCTTTTCATGATTTGTAGTTTTTTTAGAACGAGTGCTATCCCAATAAAAAATGAGCTGCATTTAATGCATTTTCTTGGTATTTGTATTTGGCTTGAGTAGGAACCGGATTTTTGCGTAAAAAAGCTTTTACAGTTGCCGGAGCCACAATGCGTACGTCTTTATTGGGATAACACTGAATAATACTTTCAATTTTAAACGAAACAGCTCCGGCCGAAAACTGGCCTTTTGATTGGCGTTTAATTATGGCAATCGAATCTGCATCAAGGATATTGAGCTGTGCATAAATTGAGGCAGCAAATTGTTTTACATGAACCGAATTGTCGTGCTCTTCCAGCTTTATTTTTGTGGAAAGTTTGCTTATCTCTAAGCTGCCATCCCCGGTTTTTTCGAGGCACAGAAGCAGGGCTGTATCATTTATTATTTCTATTCCGCAGGTTCTCATTCAGTTTGTTTTTGTTTTGTTGCTAATGCAAAATTTATGCGTAAATACATCGTTTGATTAAAACTTCTTTTTACAGAATTGCTTTTGGTGTCCAGCCATTCAGAACAAATGATGGGTCGGAATATTTTCCGATGATTACACTATCTTTCGGCATGGTTAATTGTTTGGAGATTGGATGGCGTTGATTTATATCTACCGGTTTTCCATCGCTTAAATTGGTGCTGTTGTATTCCCAATAATGAATGCTGTGCGTATTTGTTCCCTGAACTGCCCAGCCAGCAGGATCGATTCCATCTAAAGTACAATTCAGTAACACCGCCTCGCAGTAAGGATATCCCTTACCGTTGTTATCTGATGTTCGCGCAAAAACTGTCAGGCCCTTTCTTGATTTTTGAAAACTGCAATTCACAAAAACATTACCGTGGTTTGCATCGGTATTTCGTATCCACATAAAGGGACCCGGCGAGAAAAATTCACAATTTTTGAAATAGGCCGGTCCTCGTCCTAGAATCATATCTCCGCCACCATCTATTTTTATATCCTCGAAGTAGGCAGGCCCGTTTGTTTGCAAAGCATCGCCCGAGCCTACAATATTAACACCCTTCAAAAAGATTTTATCTCCGTTAATAAGCAGCCCTTCGGCCTGCCCTTGCAGCAAGGTTTTTACGGTTAAATTTAATAGCTGAATCTTTGTACAATTGTCAATTGCAAATGCTGCCCTGCGCGAAGGGAATGTTCCCGGCCATTCATTGGTTTTTAAATTCCAAGGATGAGGATTAAATACTTCATTGTTGGCATACTGAACAATTACTTTTTCACGATCTTCACCTTGAATGACAATATTCGATTTATTTCTGAAATAAATCAATTCTTCATACAAACCATTTTTTATAAAAACGGTAACGGTATCATTATAATTATCAGGAATATAATCGATAGCACCTTGTACTGTGTTAAAATCGCCGGAGCCCATGTCATCAACAATAAGTTTGTTGAGTTTTAAGTCAGGAGCAGTTGTACGCGTATTAAATTGCCATGTTTTTTTGTTGTAAATTCCTTTAAATCGATTTTCAACTGTGGTTAATACGGTACTGTCAATTAATACATAATAGTCTTTGTTGTATTGTAAAAGATTATTATGCAAATAGATGGTTGCCGTGTTTTCGCGTACAATTATTGGGTAGAAATGAAATGCATCAGTAAATCCGCCAATAATGTTTAACTGAAAGGTGTCGGACGTTGGTAATGCTGTTCCTGACGGGGTGCCGGGTTTGGTATTGGCATTGGTAAAGTGCCCCGAACTGTATTCGTATGGCTCCGCTGTATAGCTCGCCTCCGGATTTCTCTGAGATTTGATTGGCCCGGCAGGAATACTTAAGTCCAGAAAATCAATCAAAGAATCGGTGACACTGTCATAAACGCGAATTTTACCCTTGTTTCCGATTGTAGGTTTGCTGCTAAAGGTAATTTTTAAATGCGTGTCAGGATTTACGTTCTGCTGTTTGTTTGAAGGATAAAGAGTGAGTCCTTTAATCGTCTCCGTTTCTGAGCACGAAACGATGAAGTAACTACAAAACAGGCATACAGTTAATTGGGAAAGTAGGGTGGCATATTTTTTCATTGTAATTTGATGTTCATTCTCTTTTCAAGCCGAACAAGTTTGAATGTATATTAAAAGAGATTTCGTTTGCTGCTTAAAAGTACAGAACTTTATCAAATTAACGATTGGAAAAATCCCCAATTATCATAAGAAAAGACCCGTTTTATATAAACTTAGTATACAAAACGGGTCTTTTATTTATCTCAGCAAATTTGATTTTATTCAGTTATGCCTTTCCAGCTGTCGGTGCGGAAAGGAGAGGCCGGTAAGTTTGATGAGTCGATTAAATTACAGGCCGGATTTGATGACCATGCATAACGAACGGCCACCGGATTTTTGATTTTTGGCGACGATACAATTACTTTATTTCCTTTGATCTGAGCATTCGCCCAAACAAACTTTTTGTCGGCTCCGGCAATGGCAAATCCTTCTGGATTTTTACCATCCGAGGTGCTTAATTCTCCGTCGATATCTGAAAAACTGATTTCGATGGTATTGTCTTTTACCTCCACACTTTTGTACATGGGGCCACTATAAGCTACTTCTTGTGCGTAGGTTTTAGCCAGCGCATTTAAAGCCAAACGTCGGCCAACTTCTTGTTTATTTCCGGGATGAATGTCAAGTGGATTGCCGATATCGATGGCCACTGCCATGCCGGTATTTGGTAAACTTAAAGCCATTGTTTGTGCTTCACGAAGTTCGGCCCAGGTATCGTCAACCGGTTGTGCATTTCGCGGCTGGTAGTTGGCCAGCTGAACAAAATAAAATGGAAAATCGCCTAAATTCCATTGTTGACGCCAGTCGGTAATCATGGTTTGAAACAACTTCCGGTACTGGAATGCACGTCCGGCATTACTTTCTCCCTGGTACCAAATGGCTCCTTTAATGGTGTAAGGTAACAATGGATTTATCATTGCATTGAATAAAACCGTTGGCTGGCTCGGATCGCTTAACGAAACAGGTATGGTCTTAATGTCTTTAAAATCGAATCCTTTTTTAGCGAGCCAGTTTTTGGCAATTGGCAAACTCTGCCCATTGTCGCTTAGCAACTGAAAGTCTTTGGTTTCGCCCATAAAACCACCGCCGCCGCCGCTGTCGTATACGCGTATGGTGATTACATTTTTTCCAGCTTTTACCAATTCTGCCGGGATTTCGTATTGGCGTAACTGGTCCCAGGTTTTATTTTCGCCCACTTTTACGCCGTTAAACCAGGCTTCATCGTAATCGTCGGGAGCACCATATTGTAAAGTAAGTTTGCTTTTTGCCAGTGCTGGCGTTAAGGTAACTTCCTTTCTAAACCAGGTCGAACCGTCGTAATTTCCCAGAGAAGTAGCTTCCCACATACCGGGTAAGTCAATAGTAGTCCAGTCCGAATCGTCAAAATCAGGAGCAGCAAATACAGCTACTTCATTGTCCAGTCCCAAATCGGCTTCCATGATTTCACGTTTCATTTGTTCCGTTTCTGTTTCAAACTGTTTTGTCAGGCTTTCCATCGAACCTTCCATGTGGCTGATTCGTTCCATGGTGGCATCAAAATCGCCCAAAGTCAGCAAACTGTTTTTACTGGTCCAGGCTTCGGCAACGGTTCCACCCCACGAAGTGTGAATTAAACCAACAGGAACATGCAGCTTTTTGTGTATTTCGCGACCAAAGAAATAAGCAGTGGCCGAGAAGCTTTTAATGGTATTTGGATCACATTTCTCCCATCCTGTGGTTTGTATAGTGTCTACTGGAGTGAAGGCAATGTCGCGTTGAACCGTAAACAAACGAATGTTTGGGTAGTTGGCGTTTGCTACTTCCTCTTCCGCATTGTCCAAATGCGCCCAGTTGCCAATTACCGGCATTTCCATGTTCGATTGCCCCGAGCAAATCCAGACTTCCCCCAGCATTACATCGGTAAATGTTTTGCTTATCTCGCCCGATGAAACCCTTAATTCGTATGGACCACCGTATTCAATTGTTGGTAATTTGGCTGTCCATTCGCCGGCATCGTTGGCAATGCAGGTTACTTGCTCTCCCCACGAAGCTGTAATTGTTACTTCGGCGCCGGCATCACTTTTTCCCCAAATGGTCACATCAGTATTTTGCTGTAAAACCATGTGGTCGGTAAATAATTCGGGAGTTTCAATAAAGGTTGTTTTGGTGCAGCTTGCCAATGCACTCACAAAAAGAATGAATAAGACGAGTTTGTGTAAGCTCATAATTTTGGTTTTTATTTCGATTTTGTTTGATGACAAATTGAAGTGCTAAATATAGCATATCTTTCTTCCATCAGGAAGATAAAAAAGCATAAAATTTAATCTGATGTGTTTTGTAATCCTTTAGTAGCAGACTTTATGTGTATCGTACATAAAGAGTGTGGGGAGTTAAAGTTTTTCAAATTTAATGTTGAATGAATTTATTTTTCAAGCATTGGAAACAGTTGGCGAATCTCTTCATCCGAAGGATGTTTTCCGAACTCGCAAATTTCAAAAGTTTCCGCCATTCGAACCTGTTCAGCTTTTTCTTTTCCATACCATTTCACCAATGTCGCGTATGCTTCGGGTGAAATTTTTTGAGAACGAACCTCGCCCAGCCATTCCAATCTTTCTTTTTCTGAATCCGGTACTTGATTCAGCACCCCGTTGAGCCAGGGCAACCACTCAAAAAATTGCGATTCGTGTGCAGCCATTCCATAAACCTTTTTGTCGTACACTGCAGTAATGTCTACCGCAATATCGGGTTGAAAAGGATTTGGTTTTTGAAAGTTGTCGTGCGAGTACAAAAATACCGGGTTGATTCGCAGCGCCGGGACATCGGGAGCCACATTCGGAACGGTAACCAAAAAGGCAGCATCCTGAACGGCAATTGCTGTATTTCTGTGGTCGGGGTGATAATCATACGGACGGTGAGTGATTACAACATCTGCATTCCAGTTTCGAATAAGGCGTATGATTTGATGCCGAAGTTCAAGCGTTGGCATCAGTTCTGCATCGTGATGATCGAGTACTTTGTATGTCACTCCGATTCGTTTCCCGGCTTCCTGTGCTTCCGCCATTCTTATTTTTGCCAGTGCACCGCCACCTTTGCTGTAATGGCCCGCATCGCCATTTGTAAGCGATACAAACAAAACATTGTGCCCCATTTCAGCAAACTGATAGGCTGTTCCACCCACATCAACATCTGCATCATCGGGATGTGCTCCAATTACAACAATATTTATCTTTGAATCCTGTGCCTGTATGGCAAACGCAAAAATTATAACGAAAACAAACAAGATCGAACTTTTCATAGGTTGTGGTTTAGTTATATTATTAAAAAACCTAAGTTAAATCTTTTTTGTCTAATCCTAAAGAAAAAAGAGACCACTACTTTTTGCAGAAATCGGCTGCATCTGGTGATGCATGACTTTATTTATTGTCTCGCTATGATATATTTCAATTCAGCAGTTCGTTAAACAAACCATCCAGCAGATGCTCATCAGCTTCATTGGGCAGTGTCACTTTTAAATTTGGATTTTCTTTCATGGCCTGTTTTATGGCAAAAAGTGCCGGTTTGTTGCGTGCCCAGCTTCGGCGCGAAATACCATTGTTTACATCCCAGTGCAGCATCATTTTCAGGCGTTCTTCCGCCTCGGCTGAACCATCTATCGTCATGCCAAAACCGCCGTTAATTACTTCGCCCCAGCCAACACCACCGCCATTGTGCAGCGAAATCCAGGTGGCACCCCGGAACCCGTCACCCACAAAATTCTGTACGGCCATATCAGCTGTGAATGATGATCCATCGTAAATATTTGAAGTTTCGCGGTAAGGCGAGTCGGTGCCCGAAACATCATGATGATCGCGTCCCAAAACAATGGGTGCCGAAATTTTTCCATCGCGAATGGCATCGTTAAACGCTTTTGCAATTTTTGTGCGGCCATTGCAGTCGGCATATAAAATACGTGCCTGCGAACCAACTACCAGTTTGTTTTTACCGGCTTCGCGTATCCAGTGAATGTTATCTTCCATTTGTCGCGTAATTTCATCCGGTGCCGATTGAGCCAATTCAGAGAGTACATCGGCGGCAATTTTGTCGGTAATTTCCAGATCTTCCGGTTTGCCCGAGGTACACACCCAGCGGAATGGGCCAAAACCGTAATCGAAGAACAAGGGGCCCATTATATCCTGTACATACGACGGGTAAATAAAATCTCCATCGTTATTGGTGATGTCTGCTCCTGCCCGGCTGGCTTCCAGTAAAAAGGCATTGCCATAATCCCAGAAATACATGCCGTTCGTTGTCATTTTATTTACCGCAGCAACATGGCGGCGCAACGATTTATATACTTCCTCCTTAAACTGTTCAGGTTCATCTGCCATCATTTTATTGGCTTCCTCAAAACTTAAGCCGGCAGGGTAGTAACCGCCTGCAAACGGATTGTGCAACGAGGTTTGATCGGAACCCAATTCAATTTTAGTGGTTGAATCTGCCAGCTTTTCCCAAAGATCGATTACGTTTCCCTGGTACACCAGCGACACGGCTTCTTTGTTTTGCTGTGCCGTTTTTGTTCGTGCCAGTAACTCATCTAAATCAGTAAATACTTCGTCCACCCATCCCTGGCTGTGGCGCACTTCAACAACTTTTGGATTAATTTCGGCAACCAGGCAGATCATTCCTGCAATAACGGTTGCTTTCGGTTGCGCACCCGACATTCCTCCAAGGCCGCTTGTAACAAATACTTTTCCTCCAAAATCGCCGGGCGAATGCAAACGTGCAGCGTTCATTACGGTAATGGTTGTTCCGTGCACAATTCCCTGCGGGCCAATATACATATACGATCCGGCAGTCATTTGTCCGTATTGGGAAACACCCAGCGCATTCATTCGTTCGTAATCATCGCGTCCCGAATAGTTTGGAATTACCATGCCGTTGGTAACCACAACACGTGGCGCGTTTTTATGCGAAGGATACAAGCCCATCGGATGGCCCGAGTACATCACCAGCGTTTGTTCGTCGGTAATTTCGGCCAGGTATTTCATGGTGAGCAGGTATTGTGCCCAGTTTTGAAAAACGGCTCCATTTCCGCCGTAGGTAATCAATTCGTGCGGATGTTGTGCCACTGCATAATCCAGGTTGTTCTGAATCATTAGCATAATAGAAGCTGCCTGTTTTGATTTTGCAGGATATTCATCAATAGGTCGGGCATACATTTTATAATCGGGGCGGAAACGATACATGTATATTCGACCAAAAATATTTAGTTCATTCAAAAATTCAGGTGCCAACACTTCATGAAAATGCTCGGGGAAATAGCGAAGTGCATTTTTTAAAGCCAGCTTTTTCTCCTTGTCCGAAAGAATATCTTTTCGTTTTGGAGCGTGATTGATAGTTGTTTCGTAAGGTAAAGGTAAGGGAAGTTCGTTTGGAATTCCTTCCAGTATTGCTGTTTTAAAGTCTGCTGAATTCATGATCTTATTACTTTATCTTTATTTAGATGAAATACAGCGGCAAAATATCGCCTTTCCCCGAATTTACTTCTGATATTTAACAGATTTTGAAAATATTTGTGCTCATTCATAAAAATAGTAATAGATGAAACGATTAAAAATTGTATTGATAGCTTTAGTTAGTGCCTTTTTGTTTTCGAGCTGCGGTTATAATAAGATGGTTGAGATGGACGAGCAGGTAACTGCATCGTGGGCTCAGGTAGAAAACGTTTATCAGCGCCGTGCCGATTTAATTCCGAATTTGGTAAATACGGTGAAAGGTTATGCGGCACACGAGCAGGAAACTTTAACAGGAGTTATTGAAGCACGTTCGAAAGCAACTTCAGTAAACATCGATCCGACCAATATGAATCCTCAAATGTTGCAACAATTTAACCAGGCTCAGGAAGGTTTGTCTTCGGCATTGAGTCGTTTGATGGTGGTTGTTGAAAAATATCCCGATTTAAAAGCCAACCAGAACTTTATGGATTTACAGGCTCAATTGGAAGGCACCGAAAACCGCATTGCAGTTGAACGTCGTAAGTTTAATGAAACCACACAAGGTTACAATGCATACATCCGGAAGTTTCCACGAGTAATTTATGCCGGTTGGTTTGGTTTCGAGAAGAAAACCTATTTTGAAGCTCAGCAAGGAGCAGAAAAAGCACCCGAAGTACAGTTCTAAAGTTATTGACAGAATCGTCATGCTGACCTCCAACTGGCGGATCAGCATCTTCTTAAATAAGATTCCGAAAAAAGCTCGGAATGACGTTCTTGCGAAATTAGATTAAGGAAAGAAATTATGAGTGTTCATAAATATTTTACAGAGGAGAGCAAGTTGCAAATAACAAATGCGATTCGGGTTGCCGAAACAAATACTTCAGGCGAGATTCGTGTACACATCGAAAACAGATGCAAAGGCGATGTATTGGATCGGGCGGCATATCTTTTTGAAAAACTGGAAATGCATAAAACGGATCTTCGTAACGGAGTGCTTTTTTACCTGGCAGTTGAAGATCACAAATTTGCGATACTTGGCGACGGCGGAATTAATGCAAAAGTTGCCAACGATTTTTGGGAAAGTACCAAAGAAGTAGTTATCTCAAAATTGAAAAAGGGATTGTATGCCGAGGCGCTTTCGGATGGTATAATAATGGCGGGAGAACAGTTAAAAGCGAATTTTCCATATCAGGATGATGACGTAAACGAGCTTTCAGATGAGATTTCGTTTGGGAAAAATTAGGAGAAAGAAAAATGAAAAACATTATAACAATACTAATTGCATTACTTGGTTTTACTACAGTTTCTTTGGCTCAGATTCCGGATAGACCAACGCCACAGCGTTTGGTTAACGACTTTGCCCATGTGCTGAGTAAGGATCAGGTAAACCAGATAGAAAATTCACTCACCGACTTTGCCCGCAAAACATCAACTCAATTTGTAATTGTAACAGTGCCCGATTTACAGGGGTACGATAAAGCTGATTTTGCGTATCAAATAGGAGAAAAGTGGGGTGTGGGACAAAAAGGCAAAGACAATGGTTTGGTTGTTTTGTTAAAACCAAAAACCAACAATAGCCGCGGTGAAATATTTATAGCAACCGGTTATGGGCTTGAAGGTGTATTGCCCGATGCCATTTTAAACGGCGCTGTTGTAGATAATGAGATGATTCCACGTTTTAAACAAAACGACTATTTTGGAGGTTTAGCTGCCGGATTAAATGTAATGATGGACATTGCCGGCGGAGAATATACCGCAGAAAATTACAAAGAAAAAGTAAGCAGTGGCAGAAGCGGAGGAATTCCATTTCTAATTATCTTATTTGTGGTGATTTTCTCTTTGTTTGGCAGGAGCAGAAGCAGAAGAATGTATTCGCCGGGAAGAAGTTTACCTTTTTGGTTGGCTATGGGAATGATGTCGGGAGGAGGTCGTTCATCGGGCTCGTTTGGTAATTTTTCGTCAGGAAGTGGTGGCTTTGGTGGCGGCGGCTTTGGCGGTTTCGGCGGAGGAAGTTTTGGCGGCGGTGGTGCCGGTGGAAGTTGGTAGAACACCTGTTAAATGTAAAGAGTTATCCGGAGTTGCTTTTGCAGCAAAGGAGAATTATATAAAACATTGGGATTTCCCAATTTACAATGTTCAAGCTAGTAGAATCGTTTCTTTTTTAAGGAGCGATTTTTTTTTGGTTTTTGGTTTAAATTCAAAAATTGGTTGGAGTAAAAAATTAACTATCCTGAAATTATTAATATTTTTCCTGCCGGAGGCCTTCATCTTTGCCTTGATGCAAAGACGAATCTGGCTGATAAGCCAAAAGTATTTGCATATGGTGACTGACTTAATTCAATTTTGAAACTTCTGGAGTGAAACATTCTTATCCACCGTAAATTCCATCTGATCCAGAGTTTTCCTGAAACTTAAACTTCGATAAGTTGGGGTATAAAAAAGCCGGTTCAAAATAAATTGAACCGGCTACTTATATCTTAGAATTAGCTTAATCAGCTATATCCAAATCTTCAACAACGTTGATTTTTTCGTCAACCAAAATACGTCCGCAATATTCGCAAACAATAATTTTTTTACGGCTGGCAATATCCATCTGGCGCTGTGGTGGAATTTTGTTAAAACAACCACCGCAAGCATCACGCTGAATCGTTACAACGGCCAAACCATTTCTGGCATTTTTGCGGATACGTTTAAAAGCCTGAAGCAAACGAGCTTCTACAAACGACTCGATTTTTTCTGATTTAGACTTTAATTTTTCCTCTTCAATTTTGGTCTCTGCAGTAATCTCCGAAAGTTCTGTTTTCTTTCTTTCAAGATCTTCTTCACGCTCAGTAAGTTGAACTTTAGAAGTAGTTACAGCTTCTTTCTTTTCACTCATTTCTGCCGTAAATTCTTTAATCCTCTTTTCAGAAAGTTCGATTTCAAGATTTTGGAATTCAATTTCTTTCGAAAGTGAATCAAACTCACGGTTGTTACGAACATTGTTTTGCTGCTCGGTATATTTTACAATTAAGGCCTGCGAATCTTTGATCGCAATTTTTTTGTTGTTAATTGCTGTGTCAAGATTTTTAATCTCGTCATCAAGATTTGTTAACCTCGTTTTTAAACCGGCAATGTCGTCTTCCAAATCCTGAACTTCCAAAGGAAGCTCACCCCTTAGGGTTTTTATTTTGTCAACTTCGGAAACTACACTTTGCAATTCGTGCAATGCGCGTAATTTTTCTTCTATTGATATGTCTTTTTCTTCTTGCCTTGAATATTGCTTATTCATCGCTCTAAATTATTAATTTCAAACTAAAAAATCAGAAGTAAAAAACCGGGTTGGTACTCACCTCTGACAAATGGATTGCAAATTTAGGGAAATTTTTCGTAAGTAACTCATAAAAAAGTTCTTTAGTGAATTGTTCACTCTCAAAATGTCCGATATCTGCAATAACTATTTTATTTTCTGCATCAAAAAACTGATGGTATTTAAAGTCACCGCTCACAAAAACATCTGCTCCGGCTGCAATTGCCTGGTATAGAAGGAATGAGCCGGCGCCTCCGCAAACCGCCACTTTTTTAACTTTTTTGTTTTTTAAAGCAGTATGTTTTATCACTCCGGTATTAAATGTTGATTTTAATTGCTGCAGGAAATCGGTCTCGTTTTTCTCTTCCGGCAGCGTACCGATCATTCCCATCCCCACTTTGTTAAATTTGTTGTCGAGCGAATAAATATCGTAGGCAACTTCTTCGTAAGGATGAGCATTTAGGAGGGCGCTGATCACTTTACCTTGAATGTATGCCGGGAAAATGGTTTCAAAGCGAATTTCTTTTTCGGTATGTATTTCTCCTTTCTCTCCAACAAAAGGATTTGTAAGTTCGTTTCCTCTGAAAGTTCCTTTGCCTTCCATGTCGAATCCGCACGAATCGTAATTGCCAATGTTTCCGGCTCCGGCAGCAAATACAGCTTCACGCACTTGTGGGGCCTGTTCAACCGGAATAAAGGTTACCAGTTTTTTTAACTGTCCGCCTGCCGGCTGCAATATTTTACAATTTTCGAGGCCAAGTTTTTCACATATTTTTCCGTTAACACCACCCTCAACACTGTCGAGGTTTGTATGAGCCGCATAAATGGCGATGTCGTTTTTAATGGCTTTTAAAAGTGTGCGTTCCACATAATTTTTGCCGGTAATTTTTTTTAGACCCGAAAAAACAATAGGATGGTGGGCTACTATTAGACCTGCTTTTTTACGAATGGCTTCATCAATCACTTCCTCAGTAACATCGAGAGTTACCAGCACCGTGTCTACTTCGGCATTATAATCGCCAACAATTAAACCGGCATTATCATATGACTCTTGCAACTGCAGTGGTGCCAGATTTTCGAAAAAGCTACTTATGTTTTTAATCTTTGTCATTCGCGTTTAATCCGTCCCGAATTTCTATTAACTCTTGTTTTATATCTTCCAGTCGCTTAACAATTTCGTAATTGTCGATTGTTTCAGTACGGTTTTCTTTTAATTTCTTTTTTGCCCCTTTAATTGTTAGTCCGCGCGTTTTTACCAGGTAATGAATAAAGCGAACTGTTTCAATGTCCTCTGGAGTAAACATCCGGTTGCCCTTTTTGTTTTTGAATGGCTTCAACGCTTCAAACTCATTTTCCCAATATCGAATTGTAGGAGTTCCCACATCCATCATTTTGGCCACTTCTCCAATGGTATAGTAAATCTTTTCTATTTTGGGCTTTTTGTAGGGCACAATTTTTCTGTTCTTATTTACGAGGGAAAAATAATAAAACCTTGATTAAAAAGCTAATGAAAATTAATCCAGCGACTGACCGATATTCGAAGAAATAGCGATCATTTTATCGTATTCCTGTGGAGTTAGGTCTTTAAATAAATAATAAGCCGGATTTACTTTTTTGCCGTTTTTATGCACTTCGTAATGAAGGTGAGGAGCTGTAGAACCGCCAGAACTTCCTACGTAGCCAATTATTTCGCCACGTTTAACTTTTTGTCCGCGTTTTACATTAAATCCGCTTAAATGACCATAAACCGTTTCGTAACCGAAACCATGGTCCATTTTAATGTTCAATCCCAATCCTACTCTGCTTCTTTTAGAACCCTGAATGTCCTCAATTACACCGTCTCCGGTAGCAAAAACAGGCGTTCCAACCGGTGCTGTAAAGTCTTGTCCCCAGTGCATTTTCCGCACTTTGTAAATGGGGTGTATACGGTATCCCCAACCACTTGAAATCCGTTTCAGGTCTTTGTTGGTAATGGGTTGAATGGCCGGTAATGCAGCCAGCATTTTTTCTTTATTTAAAGCAAGTTCTAATACTTCATCGTATGATTTCGACTGAATATAGGCCTCTTTTGAAATTACATCTAATTTGCTCGCAGTTGCAATAACCAGCTCTGCATTGTTCAGATTTTCAAGATGAGAGTATTTATTTGCTCCTCCAAAACCGGCTTTACGCACCGTTGAAGGAATTGGTTCTGCCTCAAAAATAACACGGTAAATATTGTCGTCGCGTTGTTGTAGTTCAGTTAATACGCCTTCAATTTTGTTTAAATCTTTCGACAGCAACTCGTATTGCGTAAGTAATTGTTTATTCTCCCGCTTTAAGGCTTTTGATTTAGGCGTTTCGTAAAAGTTAACGAACACTACAACCATAATTAAAGCAAGCGCCAAACTACTCGAAAAATAAGTTACTACCTTCCATAATTTCGACTTCCAGGTTAGGCCTACACTTTCGTAACTGAGGGTGTCCGGATTAAACTTATATTTTTTCTTTGCCATAGAAAGGCCAGTTTTTTTTCTGTTTCTAAAAATGATTAATTAAATCCTATAACTTTGCAGGAATTTAAAAAATCGTGATTTTTCATCGCGCAAAGATAAGTAATTAACTCATAAACAGTGAATTTGTTTTCTTTGCATTAGATTTTTTTAACAGAATTATAAAATACACAGACGGAAAATGAAGACTTCTAAGGAGATACGTAAAGCTTTTCTCGACTTTTTTACCGAGAAAGAACACCAGATTGTTAACTCGGCACCCATGGTTGTGAAGGGCGATCCAACACTAATGTTTACCAATGCGGGGATGAACCAGTTCAAAGATCAGTTTTTAGGAAATGAACCCGTTAAATACCCTCGTGTTGCCGATACTCAGAAGTGTTTGCGTGTTTCGGGAAAGCACAACGACCTGGAAGAAGTTGGTTTGGATACTTATCATCATACCATGTTCGAGATGCTTGGAAACTGGTCGTTTGGCGATTATTTTAAAAAGGAAGCCATTGACTGGGCCTGGGAATTTTTGGTAACCAACATGGGAATTTCGGAAGACCGTTTGTATGCTACCGTTTTTGAAGGAAGTGCCGATGATAATCAGGAGCGCGATAACGAAGCTGCCGGTTACTGGGAACAATATTTACCCAAAGACCGGATTCTTAACGGAAATAAAAAGGACAACTTTTGGGAAATGGGTGAAACCGGACCTTGCGGACCATGTTCGGAAGTGCATGTTGATATTCGTTCGGAAGAAGAACGTGCAAAAGTGCCCGGAAAAGACCTGGTAAACATGGATCATCCGCAGGTAATTGAAATCTGGAATCTGGTATTTATTCAGTTTAACCGAAAAGCAAACGGAAGTCTGGAGAATTTGCCCGACAAACATGTGGATACCGGAATGGGTTTCGAGCGTTTGTGTATGGTATTACAAGGTGTTCAATCGAATTACGATACCGATGTTTTTCAGAACACAATTGCTGAACTTGGAAAATTATGCAATAAAAAATATGGAGAAGAGGAAAAAGCAGACATTGCCATGCGTGTTATTGCCGACCACTTGCGTGCAGTTGCTTTTGCCATTGCCGACGGACAGTTGCCATCGAACAACAAAGCCGGTTATGTAATTCGTCGTATTTTGCGCCGCGCCGTTCGTTACGGTTATACTTTCCTCGGATTTAAAGAGGCGTTTATGTACCGGTTGGTAGAAGCATTAAAACAAAATATGGGCGATGCTTTCGCCGAGTTGGTTAGTCAGCAACAATTAATTGAAAAAGTAATTAAGGAAGAAGAAGAATCATTCTTACGTACTCTTTCAACAGGTATTAAATTGTTGGATGATATAATTGCAAAAGCCAAAAAAGATAGTCTTACACAGATTGAAGGGAAAGATGCTTTTGTATTGTATGATACTTTTGGATTTCCTTTGGATTTAACCGAACTGATTACACGCGAAAATGGTTTAGGTGTAGATGAAAAAGGTTTTGCAGTAGAAATGCAGGCTCAAAAAGACCGGTCGAGAAATGCGGCAGCACAGGAAACCGATGATTGGGTGGAATTGCGCAAAATTGAACAGACTGAATTTTTAGGATACGATAAACTAGAGGCGGAAATACGTATTTCGCGCTACCGAAAAGTGACTCAAAAGAAAAAATCATTTTTCCAGTTGGTTTTCGATCAGACTCCGTTTTATGGCGAATCGGGAGGTCAGGTTGGCGACACCGGTTACATCGAGTTTGAAGGTGTAAAAACATCGATCTTCGATACACAAAAAGAAAATAACCTGATTGTACACCTGGTTGAAAAATTACCTGAAAATCCGGAAGAATATTTTACAGCAGTTGTAAATACAAACCGTCGCACCAATATTGCAAATAACCACACTGCAACCCACTTGTTGCACGCTGCTTTACGCGAAGTGCTTGGTACACATGTTGAACAAAAGGGATCGCTGGTAAATGCCGATCACCTGCGTTTCGACTTTTCTCATTTTCAGAAATTGAGCGATAAGGAAATTAAAAAAGTGGAAAAAATTGTAAACGAAAAAATTCGTCTGAATTCGGTTCTGGAAGAAAACAGAGCTATGCCAATTGAAGCTGCAAAAGAAAGTGGCGCAATGATGCTTTTTGGCGAAAAATATGGCGATGCAGTGCGCGTAATTAAGTTTGGCGAATCAGTTGAATTGTGTGGTGGAACGCACGTTGGTGCAACCGGCCAGATCGGAATGTTGAAAATTGTTTCGGAAAGTGCCATTGCAGCCGGTGTGCGTCGTATTGAAGCCATTACTGCAGCACGTGCCGAAAAATACATCAACGATCAGCTTGATTTATTGGAAAGTATTAAAGATGCATTAAAAGGATCGAAAGATGTATTGGGAAGTGTTGTAACACTGAGCAAACAAAATTCGGAGCTTTCGAAACAGATTGAAAATTTCCAACGCGAAAATCTGAAAATCGTAAAAGCCAACTTAAAAAGTAAAATTTTGATGGAGCGCGGCGTAAATATCATTGCCGACAAAATAAGTATTGAAAATGCGGCCTTGGTTAAAGATTTAGCTTTTCAGTTAAAGGGTGAAGTGGACGATTTATTCCTGGTAATTGGTGCCGAGGTAGATGGCAAACCCAATCTTACAATTATGATTTCGGATAATATAGTTGCCGAAAAAGGGTTAAACGCCGGTCAGATTGTTCGCGAAGCAGGAAAAGAAATAAAAGGAGGTGGCGGTGGCCAGCCTTTCTACGCAACTGCCGGAGGAAAAGATGTAAGTGGGTTGGAAGCTGCAATCGAAAAAGCGCTTTCATTTCTGCAATAAACAAAATACACTAGTCATACCCTCACTTTGAGTGAGAGTATGACTAATTTAAATTCGAATACCCGTTTCTTATTTTAACGATAAGGAACGGGTTTTTTGTTTTTATTCTTTTTTTGGAATTAATCTAAATAAGAACTATTTTCAGCCTCGATAAAACTTTCGGGCTTCGGGCTTCTGACTTCCGACTAAATTTCAAATTGCAATGAAGAAATTGTATTCCTTTATAACTTCTTTGCCTGTTATGGCATTTCTATTTTTAGCGCTTGCTTTTTCAATGGCCATTGCCACTTTTGTTGAAAGCAGTTACGGAACATCCACCGCACGGGCGCTGGTTTACAACACGCGTTGGTTCGAAGCTCTTTGGGCTTTGTTTGCCTTAAACCTGTTAAACAACCTGGTTAAGTATAAATTTTTTACCCGACGAAGGTTCACACTTGGTTTGTTTCATATCGCATTTATTGTAATGATTTTGGGTGCTGCGGTTACCCGCTTTTTTAGTTTCGAAGGAGTGATGCATATTCGCGAAAATCAAAGTGCAAATTTTATTCTGTCGTCCAACGATTACTTTTATGCCGGATTTGAAAATCAGGAAAAGGTAAAAAAAAGTTCGTTTTTCGGAACTTACACCCAAACAATTTGCAGCAAAATTTGATGTAAACGGACAAACCGTAAAAGTGAAAGCGGTTGGTTATATAAAAGAGGCTGAGCGAAAAGCAATTGCTTCAGAAACCGGCGAAGCGGTAATCGATTTTGTATTTTCGGCGCCCGGAGTACAAGGAATGCAATCCTACTCTTTCCGAAAAGGAGAGGCTTTGGATTATCCGGGTTTTACAGCCGGATTTGAAGTAAATGATACCAGAGTGGTTAACTTTTTCAGGCAGGGCGATCAGCTTTTTATGACTTCGTTTGCACAGTTGGAAGAAACCACAATGGCAACACAGGAAACTGTTTCTTTCCCGGCTGGCGATACCATTCCGGTAAAACCAATGTTTTTGTATGGTTATGGCGATTTCCGGTTTTTAATCCGGAGTTTTATGCCAAAAGCTACATTTACTGCGGTTAAAAGTCAGGTTGAAACGCGTGAAGATGCCGTAATGATTCAAATTTCGGATGGAATTAAAAAACAAGTTGTACCTGTGTTCGGGCACTCAGGAGTTGAGCCGGATACACTTCGTATTCCGCTTGGAAATGGAACACTAAAACTTGCTTACGGTGCATTGCCTTTGTCGGTGCCGTTTAGTATTCATCTGAATGATTTTCAACTTGAGCGTTATCCCGGATCGCAGTCGCCATCGTCGTTTGCCAGCGAAGTAACATTAAAAGACGAAGGAAAAGGGATTGATCAGAACATTCGTATTTTTATGAATAATACACTAAATCATCGCGGATATAAATTCTTTCAATCGTCATACGATATGGACGAGCAGGGAACCATCCTTTCGGTAAATCATGATTTTTGGGGAACGTGGATTTCATATTTGGGATATGCTTTAATGATTATAGGATTTATTTCGTCGCTGGTAAATAAAGGATCATATTTCCAGTATTTGGTTCGGCGTCTAAAAGAGAATTCCGTAAAAAACAGTATTGGCAATTTTACTTTTGGGAGGTTTGTCGTACCAAAGTTCGGCACAAGGCGGAATGGAAGCCATTATTCCGGATATTGACGACAATGTTGTAACTGAATTTAGTGAGTTGTGGGTGCAGGGTGTTGATGGAAGAATTGAGCCGGTTTCTACTTTAACCAGCGAAATTGTGCGTAAAGTCAGCAAAAAAGCATCGTTGTATGGCAAATCATCCGACGAAGTTGTTTTAAGCATGATCGCGCATCCTGAAATTTGGCAAACCCTACCAATTATTAAAGTGTCTAATTCTACACTGGAATCAATTTTAGGGGCACAAAACAAATTCATCACCATTCAGTCGCTTTTCGACGAGCAGGGAAATTATAAAATTTCAGAAGCAGTTCGGGCAGCTTATGCAAAAACACCGGCATTTCGTAATCGGGTTGAAAAGGAATACATTTATGTAGACGAGCGTGTGAATATTTGTTTTATGGTCTTTCAGGGATCGTTGTTTCACCTGTTTCCACGCGAACAAAAAGAAGATACCTGGTACACACCCGGAGCACAGGCGGAAGAATATACTGCCGGCGATTCCATTTTTATAAAAAGCGGATTTCAGTTGCTCATACAATCCATTGTAGAAAACAATTCTTCCGATGCCGTTCAGGTATTAGATGCTGTGGGCAATTTTCAAATTAAATACGGCTCAGATTTGTTGCCGTCCGATTCGAAAAAGAGAGCTGAAATCACGTTCAATAAAGTAAATCCGTTTAAACGAATTTTTCCATTCTACTTACTTTTTGGATTTTTACTGTTGTTTGTGCTTTTCGTGAATATATTCCGGCAAAAACAACTGCCGCATATTCTGCGCTATTCTTTCTTTGGCTTAATCGTTCTATTGTTTTTAGTGCATACTATTGGATTAATTCTTCGCTGGTACATTTCCGGACATGCTCCGTGGAGTAATGGTTACGAGTCGGTTGTGTATGTGGCCTGGGCTGCCATGTTGGCCGGACTGATTTTTGGACGAAAATATCCAATGGTAGTTGGTACTGCGGCTTTCTTATCAGGTATTGCCTTGTTTGTGGCTCATTTAAGTTGGATGAGTCCCGAAGTTACGAACCTGGTTCCGGTGTTAAAATCCTATTGGCTCACCATTCATGTGGCGGTAATTACGGCAAGTTATGGTTTTATTGGGCTTAGTATGTTTCTTGGAGTTTTGGTTATGATTTTAATTGTAATGCGAAACAGCAGAAATCAGGTAAAAGTTACCGGATTTATCGACCAGCTTACTACCATTAACGAAATGTCTGCCACCGTAGGATTGTATTTCCTTACCATTGGAACTTTTCTGGGGGGTATTTGGGCCAACGAAAGTTGGGGACGTTACTGGGGCTGGGATCCAAAAGAAACCTGGTCGCTGATAACTGTGCTTATTTATTCGTTTGTTGTACATATGCGTTTAATTCCATCGTTAAAAGGCATTTACAATTACAATGTGGCATCAATAATCAGTTTTGCTTCAGTAATGATGACCTACTTTGGTGTAAATTATTACCTCACCGGATTGCATTCGTATGGTAAAGGTGTTGCCGATGGCGTTAATCCTGCCGTGCCGGGAGCTATTGTTTTGCTGGCCGGTTTAATGATTTGGGCCTACATTAAAAATTCAAAATACGAAAAGGAAAACACTCTGGAGTAGCTTTATGGTTAAGTTGGAAACAATGTGGTGTTTTCGTCATTGAAGATTTATTTTGCAACAAATGAGGCATGTTATTTCAGCAAAAAAATTGTGCGTATGAGCCCGTTGTTTTTTAAAATTTAGAACATATTGCTCCGAAAGTCGATAGTGTATTTCTTAACTATCAGTAAGTGAGTGTTTTGTAGTTATTTAGAGTTGTTATAAATAGTAACTGTTGTAAATCTCACCATTCTTTTCATTTAAAGTGATGCAACAAAACACTTATATTTCGCTGTTTTTTTAAAATTGAAATATGGGACAGACAGTTACACGCACTTTTGATATCCTCGAGCGAGCTTTAAATGAATTTCCCCGAAAAGATGCCATGGGTGGTAAAAACGATGGGAAATGGTACACATATTCTACGGAAGAGTACAATACCAAGTCGCACCAGTTTGCGATGGGTTTAATGGCACTGGGATTAAAAAAGGGCGATAAGGTAGCCACAGTAACAACCAACCGTCCTGAATGGAATTTTGCCGATATGGGAATGGCCATGACGGGTGTAGTACATGTTCCCATTTATCCCACTTTGGGCGAAGACGAATACAAATACATTTTAAAACATGCCGAGGTTAAAATCCTGATTCTTGGCGACAGAAAGCTTTACGAGAAACTGGTGCCTTTGGCAAATATGCTCGATGGTTTAGACATTGTGTATACGTTTGATGAAGTTGATCGTGCAAAAAATTACAAAGAAATTCTTGACCTTGGAGAAGCCCAAAGGAAGGAATTTGAACCGGAGCTTGAAGAAATTAAAAAATCCATTACACCGGATGATCTGGCTACTTTAATTTATACATCGGGAACAACCGGAGTACCAAAGGGAGTTATGCTCACTCAGCGGAACCTGGTTTCGAATTTTACTGCCCATGCAAAAATGCACCATTTGGGAAAAGACCACCGGGTAATAAGTTTCTTACCACTTTGCCATGTGTACGAACGAAGTGTAAACTATCATTTTCAGTACAAAGGAATGGGCGTTTATTACGTAGGAAATTTATCGCAAATTGTTTCGGCAATTAAAGAAATAAAACCACACATGTTTAATTCAGTACCTCGTTTGCTTGAGAAAGTTTACGATGGTTTTGTTGCCAAAGGGAAAGAATTAAGCGGGATTAAAAAGGCTCTGTATTTTTGGGCGCTAAACCTGACACGCCATTTTGAATACAACAAAAAATACGGTCCTATTTTATCGCTTAAAATAAAAATTGCTGATAAACTTATTTATTCCAAATGGCGGGAAGCTTTGGGGGGAAACATTGTTTACGTTGTTTCGGGCGGTGCAGCTTTGCAACCAAAGATTGCCCGTGTTTTGGGAATGGCAAAAATGTTTAACCTCGAAGGATATGGTTTAACCGAAACTTCGCCGGTAATTGCAGTTAATAATCCTGCCTTAAACGAAATGAAGATCGGAACCGTTGGTCCGATTTTAGAAGGTTATGAAGTAAAAATTGCGAACGATGGCGAAATCCTTTGTAAAGGTCCCGGGGTAATGAAAGGGTATTACAAAGCACCTGAAATGACCGACGAGGTGATCGATGAAAATGGCTGGTTTCATACCGGTGATATCGGGATTCTGGAAGACGATAAATTCCTGAAAATTACAGACCGCAAAAAAGAAATTTTCAAACTTTCGGGAGGAAAATACATTGCTCCGCAAATGATCGAAAACAAACTGAAGTCGTCGAATATGATTGAGCAGGTGATGGTGATTGGCGCCAACGAAAAATTTGCCAGTGCCTTAATTTCTCCCTGCTTCCCAATATTGCACGACTGGGCAGCCGATCACAAAATCCATTTCGAGGACAATAAAGACCTTATTAAAAATCCGGAGGTAATAAGTAAAATGCAAAAAGAGGTGGCAAGTATAAATAAAACACTGGGCTCGCACGAGCAAATTAGCCGTATTCGCCTGGTGTGTGAAGAGTGGTCGCCTGCTACAGGTGAATTGTCGCCAACACTTAAATTACGACGAAATATGGTTGCCGTTAAATACCAAAACTTAATTGAAGATATTTATTCGGTGAGCCGAAATGGCTAAAATATTTGTGCACAAGCACAGCTGAACCAAACTTTTGAAAGGCTGCGAAATGAATTTTTCGCAGCTTTTTTAGTTTTTAAACAAAGGCTCGGTCCCATGGAATGGCGGCCAAAATAAGTACCAATCCTATGGTGTAAAAAATTGCAGCCGAACGATGTTTTTTCCACGAAGCAACATCTTTTTTCGATTTTGCTCGTCCAATGTGGACCAGAGCCAAAGCCACTATCATCATTAAAATGTGTTCCACCGCATAAAAACGCAGTTCTGAATTACCCATGGCAGCCCCAAAATCGTTAAAGGCACTTTTTGTAAGCGGGCTCACAAATGCATACAATACAATTCCAATTAAGAATTGTAAATCCATAAAAAGCACAAGTAACAAACCACTTAGTTTATCACTTTTATTCCAGTCACGTTTGCCAAACCATCCCGTGAAGGCTAAAACTATTGAAATTAGCAATGCCAGCAATACCAACCACCGGAAACCATTATGTGCGTGTAAAAGACCTGTGTACATCGTTTTTCTATTTTTTAAATATATTGTATTACTACTACAAATAAGCTTTGAAATAGTTTTTATATTTGAACAAAACAATCATAAAATGGTGAAAAATATTTCGATATGCTTACTGGCCTTATTTTTATTGGCTGCATGCAAACCTACTTCCGAAAAAGCTAAAAATAATTCTGTTAAAAAGCTAAAAATCCTGATTGATACCGATGCAAACAACGAATTGGACGACCAACATGCTTTGGCGTATGCATTTTTAAATCCCGATGTTTTTGATGTGCTTGGTGTTACCGTAAATAACACAGCCAACGGTTTTGGAATTCAGGGGCAGTACGATGAGGCTGAACGGATTATAACTTTGTTTGATTTGGGCGAAAAAGTTCCGCTTTTTATGGGTGCCGACAAAAGTTACGAAGAAATTGCCCCAAGCATTTCGCAACCCGGTTTTGACGGTCAGCCGGCAGTTGATTTTATTATCAGCGAGGCCATGAAAATGAAGGATGAAAAGTTGGTGCTTGTTCCCATTGGGAAGCTTACAAATATTGCTTTAGCCATTTTAAAAGAGCCTAAAATTATTGATAAAGTTCGTGTGGTTTGGCTGGGTGGCAATTATCCCGATCCGGGGGAATATAACCTTGAAAACGACATTAGCTCTGTAAATCCGGTAATTGAGTCGGGAGTTGAGTTTGAAATGGTTACCGTACGTTATGGCGAGCCAAGTGGAACTGCATCGGTAACTGTTACTCCGGCCGAAATGGATGCACACATGAAAGGAGCCGGGCCAATTTCGTCGCAAACAATTACAGGCCGCCACGGTGGTGATTTTAACCGTTTTGGCGATTATTCCGCTCATCTTTTTGCAAAGGCCGAAATGTATGGAAATCCGCCTTCACGGGCACTGTTCGACATGGTGGTTTTAGCCATTCTGAAAAATGAAAAATGGGGGCAGAAACAGGAAATTCCCGCTCCCAAACTAATTGGCACAGCCTGGGAAGAGCAACCCGACAATCAGTCTAAAGTAATTATTTGGGAGAATTTTAACAGGGATGCCATTGTGAACGATTTATTTGAGTTGATGAAAAAAACAAGCCCTGAAAAATAGCTTCGGTAAAATTATGCAAGAAGAAAAAAAGCAGCTCGAAATTTTATTGATGGATTATTTTAGGTCGTGTTATCCTGAATTCCCAACAGGAAGCGCTGTTCCGTCCGAGTCGCCTGATTTTATTGTTAAAATGAAAAACAAACACTTGCTGGGAATTGAACTTACCCGTTTAAATCCTGCCAGTGCAACTATCCCCGACGAAGAACAACGTGAAGAAATTGGTTTTCGGAATGGACTTATTTTAGCTGCAAAAGAACTTTTTGAACACCACAGTAAAGTAAAATTGTTTGTGAAGTTTATGTTTTCAGAGCATAAAAAAATAAGTCCGGAACGCGAAATTGCAGTAATTGCACAGGTGTCGGCTTTGATGCGTAATAAATTAACTGGCAAAAAGGAGAATAGTTTTTACAAAATCGTAATACCAAAAAATGAATTGCCCGACGGATTAAACGGAATTCTGATGGTTCATCATCCAAAGCTGGAAACGGCCATTTGGGAACGCGCAAACAATCTGGGGATTTCCAATGATGTAGTTGACGATATACGGCAATCCATTTATAAAAAGGACGAAAAACTACGCTTGTATCAAAAACAGCATTTGAATTATTACTGGCTGCTAATTACCACCGACCGTCTTCGTGGTGTAAAAAGTTTTAATCTAAGTAATAAAATCCTTCACGAAAATTTTCAATCGCGGTTCCAGCACGTTTTTCTACTTGATTTAATGAAATCAAAAGTGTTGCAGTTGGTTTAATTGTTTCACAAAAAAAGGATGCCATCCCTGTGTTTGAAAAAACATGGATGGCATCCTTAATTCTGTTTACAGCCGCTGAGACTGAAGCCTTTTTGCTAATTTACAATGGCTGCAATGGCAGCGCCAAGTAAGCTCGAGTTTTCAACTTCTACAATCTCGTAATAACGTTTGTTCTCGCCCGACAGGAAGTCTTGCAGGAATTTTTCAAACATGGTTCTGAAACCATGAAGTTTGTAAAAGGTAGTTCCTTCAATGGTCATTAAAACAGGTTTTTCGTGCGACTTAGCTTTGCCGGTTTTTAAGATTACCGCTGCAATATTTGCAGCAACCAGTTTTGCAGCGCGTTCAATTAATCCGTCAATAATTTCGGCAGCCACCAGTTTGTCCGATTCGTGTGTAAATACACCTGGTAAAATGCTTTTGGCATCTTCAATTCCGTGTACATATTTGTTTACATCTTCGGTGCTGAGTTCTTCCAGATTTACAAAGGCAGAGGCGTCGTCGAAAACACCTTCGGCTGCGGCAGTTTTTAATGCCGTTGTGCAAAGTCCGCCCAGGTAACCTCCCGAAAACATTTTCTCAAAAGCATAACGTCCCGGATTTTTTGTGGTATTGTCAAAGGCAACATCAATATCGGTACGTGGAGCCTTGCCAAACGCACCAGATTCGATGTTTATAATCTGGCTGTCTTCCATATCCAGGTCAGCCGTTTTTGTGATGTTTTTGTTTGCCTCAATGTAGCTGGTATTTGTACCGGTACCCAGAATAAAGCCAATGTAAGTATCGTACGCTTTTACGGCGCGAGCAGCTTTCCCGGCCAACAGAGTTGAAACCGTATCGTTCATTAAAACCAATTGTTTTTCGGGTGTGCCCATGGCAGCCAGAAGCTCTTCACCAATCATAGTTCCAATAACTTCGGGGGCTTTTACTTCCTTGCTCCATTCAATTAGCTTTCCATCTTTGTTTGGAAAAATTTCGGCTGAATACGAAAAGCAAAAACCTACCTTTTCCGAAACCGATTTATAATCTTTTAAATAATCGGCAAAGGTGCTGAAGAATTCTTCCTTCGATAATTCCACATCAATACCCGGCATTTTTGCCTTCTGAATGTTTTCTGTTACCAGTTTCAGATTTTCATCGAAATATACTTTGGCAGCTCTAAAGTTTGTTCCTCCTGCATCAATTGCAATAACTGGTTCGTTGGCTTTTACTTCGCCGTCGGCTTCAATATAGGTTGGCAGCATTAAAAGCGAGCTTTCTTTGCCGGCTAAACCATTTTCCATTTCCGATAAAAAAGTGCTGACCATTTCCTTGATATTAATATCGTCAGCAGTCATTTTGTGTGATCTTAAAAAGTTAGTTGCTTTAGTCATTTGTATTTTATTTAAATGCGTTTTCAATTTTAAATACCCAGGCATATTCGCTTGGGTTTGTAAGCGGCGAAAGTTGAGGAATGTTTATCGTCACTTTTTTGCCCGATTTCTTATAATTCACTTCTCCGTTAAATCCCAACAAATTCACGTTCGAAACTTTTTTAATTCCTTTAATTTCGATCGAAGATTCGGGGAAACGGGTACAAAGCACATATAAATCGTTCCCTTTTCGTGTGTAATAAACATTGTCGTGTTTGTTTTCATCGGCATCGTTCCATTTCCGGGTGCCGTAAATGGCTTCGCCATTTAGTTGCAGCCAGTCGCCAATATCAAAAAGTCGTTGTTGCTGAATGGCGGGTATGCGGCCATCGGCAGTTGGTCCTACATCGAGTAAAAGATTTCCGCCGTCGGCTACTTTTGCAACAAGCATATCAATTAAGGCATCCGAAGTCATATAATTGTCAGGAGTTTCCATTTGGTTGTATCCAAACGAAGTTCCAATGCCGCGGCACTCTTCCCAGGCTTTTTGTATTTCACCTTTTTGCCCTTCGTGAACCAGATCGTATTCGGTGGTATAAAAACCTCCGTGTTTACTGCGCGTTTCTTTTCCCCAGCGATCGTTTACACAAATGCTGTTTTTTACAGGCGAATCGTCGTACAGCCAGGCCAAAAACTCCGTGCTTTTCCACTTCTCACTTGGGTGGTCCCATTCGCCGTCCGTCCATAAAAGATCGGGTTTGTAACTGTTAACCAAATCTTTCATTTGCGGAATCATGTGGTCGTCGACGTATTTTTCAAGATTGTTGTGGTAAAGCGGATTGTACCATTCGTATAGCGAGTAATAAAATCCCATGTGTAAACCGGCATCTTTTACTGCTTTTGTTAAATCGCCGCAAATATCGCGATGCGGACCAATGTCAACACTGTTCCAGTTCCAGCTTTGTTCGCTGGGCCACAAAGTAAACCCTTCGTGGTGTTTCGATGTTAAAACCACATATTTGGCCCCGGCACGTTTAAAAAGTTCGGCCCATTGTTCCGGATCCCAGTGTTGTGCTTTAAATTGCGGCGCAAAATCCTGGTACTGAAAATCTTCTCCATACATCGTGTTGTGGTATTCGCGGAAAAGTTTGCCGGCATCGCTGTTGTCGTTAATACGACTCCAGTACCATTCCGAGTATTTTGCATACACTCCAATATCGGCATTGGCAGGAGCCCAGGCCGGAACGGAATAAACACCCCAATGGATAAAAATTCCAAACTTTACATCTTCGAACCATTCGGGAACAGGTCGGCTGTCAATTGATTTCCAGTTGTTTTTATATTGCTGCGAATAGCCGCTAATAACAAATAGAAGAACAACAAGAAGAAGGAGAATCTTTTTCATGTTTAATTGATTAGGTTATAAAAAAAGTCGCAATCTTCTGATTTTGAGACTGCGACTGTAAAAGTATAATTATTTTCCGTTAAATTCTTTTATGGCTTCAAACAAAGCAACCATATTTTCAACCGGAACATTTGGCGGAATATTATTGACCGGACTAAAAACAAAACCGCCATTTTTTGATAAAATTTCGCAGTTGTTCAAAACCTGAGCACGCACATCTTCGGGTTTACCAAAAGGAAGAACAGTACGAGTGTCGATTCCACCGCCCCAAAATACAAGGTCTTTCCCAAATTTTTCTTTTAGCTTTTCGAGAGGCAGGCCCGAAGCAAATGTTTCAACCGGATTAATAATGTCAAATCCAGCCTTTACAAAACTTTCAAGCAGTTTATCCACAATTCCCTTTGAGTGTTTAAAGGTTTTCCATTGTGTATTTTCGTGAATCCATTCGTTTAGCTGTTTGTAATAAGGCAGATAAAATGCATCGAACTGCTCCGCTGAGCTATAGGAAGTTTTTTCAGTGCCAAAATTGGTGTCGCACAGTACAACGGCATTCACTTTATTTCCAAGCACTGCAAAAATTCGTTTCAAATTTTCAATGGCCCGTTCTCCCAACCGTTCCAGGTGGATTTTTATTTTGTCGAATTGGATTGACTTTTTCTGGTAGAGTTCAGGGATATTTCCCAGCGAAGTGCCACCAAAATCAGCAATTACAGCTTTCCCCGAAAAATAAGCTTTGTCCACTTCCACCCGCCAGTGTTCCAAATCCGTTTCTGAAATCAGATCAGGTATTGTCAATTCAATCTTAGCAGTTTTATCCTCTGGTTCTTTCTCAATACTTTCAAACTCATAGGCTGTTTTGGGCATTGTAGCACATACCGCCTGCGAAGTATCTCCACCCAAATGCATTAGAACATCGCCGGTTGAGTTGCCGCTTGTATTAAATTTTAAAGGAAGCATAACTCGCTGTCCCCATGGAGTTTTCCACTCTTTAAACGGGGCATGGTTGTGAAATCCGAATCGGTTATTTTTTCCCCAGGCACCAATTATATCAATGCCAATCGAATCGATTAATTCCCAACCTACTTCACCAAGCATTTGATAGGGCTCAATAATACGAATGGGTTTACGCTGCAGCCCATAATGGCGACGTAATTTTGAAAGGGTTTCTACATGAATTCCACTTACTGCGGTAGCTCCAAAATCAAGAACTACCCGGTTGGATTGTTGGTGATTAACAGTTTTTAAAAATTGGTCTCTTGAGCTCATGATAAATTAGTCTTATTCTTTAGTTCTTTAGTTTCAACAAAAATCAAACCCTTAAAATAATAATTAAGCACTTACATCCAGCTTTTATTTGAAATTTCGGTATGGAAAAGCAAGTAATTGTATATCTGTTTTGCAAGGTCTTGATGAATGTATGGAATACGAATAGTCCCGGAAGCATTCATTAATTTTAAACTGGCAAGCGACCGGCGTTTCTGAAAAAATGTTTGTTTAAATTCTACCGATTGTATTTTGAATAGTTCCATCTGCTTCCAGGTGTGTGAAATAGCACCCGATGAAACGCGGATCTGATCTTCGTTTATTTTGAAATAACTTTTTTTCAGAATTAAATAGCTGTAAGCCGCAGTGGCAAGGAGCCAGACAAGAGCAGCGAGCCCGATCAGCCATTCGAAATATATAAACGGAGCAGCTAAAACCACCGGCAGCCATCCCATAAATAGCCACAATCGTCTGAAGTAGTATGAATTTGTGAAAATTTTGCTTGCGCTCGAAAGTTTGTCTTCACCAAACAAATCGTTTTTTAGCAGTTCCAGGTGTTGTGTTAAACAACCCGGTGCATCAACCAGCTGCACTTTTTTGTTTTGCCCGCTAACGGCCTGTTTAAATACCAGTGCATATATTCCAAACTGTTTTTTTATGGGGCCGGTTTCCCAGTTTAGTTCCTGAATTTTGTTGTGCGGCAAAACCACATTTCGTTTGTTAATGATACCGGCCTCAACACGGTATGCATTTTCTTTTTTCATCAGCTTAAAATCGAAATACTTTACCAGGGTGCGCAGCAGAGAGATTAGAATGGAAACGAGCAGGAAAAATATACCCAGAAAGACAATCAGGGCAAGACTCGAATTCGACATGAAATTTACAAACTCGTTGGAGTATTCATCGGCTTTATCTTTAAAAATTTCCTGAACCTGGTTAAAAATCTGGTAGCCAAAGGCAAGAATAATCAGTCCGGTTCGCAAATGGTTTTGGCTGATTCCGATCTTTAACAAATCAATTGGTTCAAGCTTTAAAATTAATCTTTCGGTAGTTGAAGTTGCCCGGGATTCGATATTTTCTTCTGCTTCTGAACTTACAGCATTGTTGCTTAACTGGTCGTGCAAAGCATTGGCAAAAGATTTTTCGAGTGCATGAATTTTTAACTCTTTCCCGACAGTACCCGCTGTATCTATTTCAAGCGCAACAACATCTAAAACCTGCTGAATGAGGTTTTGTTTGGTATTCACACTTTGTATCCGTTCCAACGGAATGGTAAGTACCTTTTTTCGTAAATAACCTTTCTGAAGGATAAACTCACCGTCTTTCACATAAAAATAAAAGTTGAGGTAATACAAAACAGAGTGCACAACAAAAAGTACAAAAATAACAACTACTGCAATGGGAAGTAGTGTTTTGTATTCAACCAGGTTTTTCTGAAGTATTACAACTGCAATAAGTGCCCAGAACATACGCACGGCTTGCCGAACGGTTTGCAGGAAAATAAAAACCAATCCTTTTATCGATTGCCGCGTGGGTGTGCTTAAATCCATTTTACTCATGTTCACTTATTTTTTCCGATAAAAAGGCTTTTAAGTTTAGCGCCACATCCCGGGGTAATCCGTGAATCGACAGGTCGCTGGCATTTCCTCCGGCAGTAAAAAGTTTTAGCGACGAAAGAGCAAATAGTTTGGCAAGCACTCCCTGGTTCACTTCAACGTGTTGGATTCGGTTAAACGGAACGGTGGTTAATTTATAGGTAATTAGTCCCCGTTGAAACGAAATGTCTTTTTCGCGCACGAGGTAGCCTTTCCGGGGAAATGACAAGAAAGTATAAACGACTGAAAAAATTAGTAAAACAGCCAGAACCGACGAAATGATTATTAGTGGAGTTTTTGGAATATTTCCTTCCGATATGAAGATAAAGCTAATAAATCCTCCGACTAAAACAACAAAAAATACAGCCATTCGAATAAAGGTGAGCTTTAGGTATTTTTTGTCGAGCGGATTAAATGTTTTCGCATCAATTTCCGGTAATTCTTCAGGAAGTAGTATTGAATTGGTGAAGTTTTCCATTTAAGTTGAACTAATATTTTTATACTGTATTTTGTCAATTTCAAATGTATGTTTTTTATTATTACGAATAATGAATATCCGTAGAAAGTCACAACCTTTATTTGGTCGTCATGCTGAACTTGTTTCAGCATCTTGCCATCTTTGACAATCAACACATTTTCAAAAAGATCCTGAAAAAATTCAGGGAGACGTCTCATTGTAACTATTAACGGAAATTCAAATAACAAAGGGTTAGAATTTGAAAACGGATTGTAAATTGTTGTATATTTAAATACAATGTAAGTAAGTATGAAAACAGTAAAAATAAGCTTGTTAAGTGTATTGTTTTTGATGATCTCGGTTGGTTCTTCTTTTTCGCAAGTTGTTTCCAATAAGGAGATTAGTGAAAAAATAGCAGCATTTAAAAACGATGCAAAAGGACCTTATCAGCAAATCATGTGGTTTTGTCCCGACGGCTCAAAAGTACCTCCGCAAATGCGATGCCCCGAACCCGGTGTTCAACGTGCAACCTATAAAAAATGGGTCGACGATCTGGCCAAATCAAATGGGATTTACCTGGGACAGATTTTGGCTGCAACCAATTTTGATGATTTTTTGGATGAACAGCATCAGTTTTCACGTTTGAAACAATACCAGCTTGAAAATTATATTGAAAGTATTGACAACGGCTGGATTCAGCAAAAGGCAAAATTCTACAGGGGCGCTTTTCAGGATGAAGATGAAAATGCCTGGGGAGAAGATTTTCTGAAATGGGCGTTGCTTAATAAACAGCTTGGCGAAAGTAATTTTTACCTCTTGCGCCAGTCGTTTAAGGATATTCCTCACAAAACCGAGAACGCAAATATCCGGAAAGTGAGATCGCTTTCCATGGAACTGGCGGATAGTATTCCGTCGTTTATGAAGCTGCGGATTAAAATACATGGTCAGCCTGCAGCGGACGACATTCAGGCAGTTAAAGATTTTAAAGTAAAAAATGCTGCAATTTTGAATTCTGCAACAGAAGAAAAATTTAAGCAGTTGATTTCCGAAATGGAAATGCTTTTTAAACCTGCAAACTGGCAGTCGCTGGAAAATTTTATTAAACCAATTGGAGTTACTACTGATGCCGGTAAAAGTTTGCAGAAATCACTGGGCGAATTATCGAAAGCGCAAACAGCGGCACAAAAAATTGAAATTGGTGCTTGGGTGCTTTTGGAAACACGGAAACATATTCCGGCTGCAACACCAAAGTCGAAAATGGCCTTGTTTGATCTTTCAAATAAAACCGAAGAACTGATATTTAAAGAGCTCCCAAATTGGCAGGTAAGCACTTTGGCCGACATATTAAAGAAAAATTATGTGCTGTCAATGGCTGCTGCCGGAGCCGGATACATTGAAATATGGGAGTGGGAAAAAATAGAAAGTGCCCTCAACCCTTCTTTATTAACAGAGCTTTCAGTAGGTCAGTTGAATGAGTCGCTTGCACTGGCGAGAGGTGTGGTAGAGTGGAGTACCGGAATGATTCGGGCAAATTACGGGGCAGAGATTAAACGCTTTGAAGGTTTTGAACCTCTGGCTTCGGGTTTCTCCGACGATATAATCCGGTCGTCCGTATTGTTGCATTTGGGTTTGAGTGTTGGCGAACTGGGGAATTTTATTGCAAGCTATTCCGGACTTTCCAATCAGGTTTTTACCATCGACAATCAAAGTCATTTTCGCGGTTTAAATCCGGGTTTTGCCAGGGGCGAGCTGGTTGTTGCCGATTCTCCGGAAGGCCTCGAAGTTTCTGCTGATAAAATTTACGTTTTTCAGCATCCGCCGGCCGATTTAAAACCCGTAGCCGGTATTGCAACCGTTTCGGAAGGAAACCTGGTTTCGCATGTGCAGCTGCTTGCACGCAACCTGGGAATTCCAAATGCTGTGCTGTCGCAACAAAACCTGGCTGCCTTAAAACAATACGCAGGCAAGCCGATTTTTTATGCCGTTTCGGATAAAGGAACTGTGTTGATGAAAGAGGCAAAAAATATGACGGCTGAAGAAAACGCGTTGTTTGAGACTAAAAAAAGGGTGGAGAAAAAAATCAGAGTAGAAGTAGATAAACTGGATTTAAACCAGAAAAAGGTTTTGAGTCTTCGAGAGGTAAATGCTGCCAGTTCAGGAAAAATATGTGGCCCTAAAGCAGCCAACCTTGGGCAGTTAAAACTTATGTTTCCCGAAAATGTGGTGGAAGGCCTGGTTATACCGTTTGGCATTTTCAGGCAACACATGGAACAGCAAATGCCGGGCGAGAGCAAAAGTTACTGGCAATTTTTAAATGCTGCTTTTGCCGAAGCCACACGAATGGAAAAGTCGGGAACAAACAAAGAAGAAATAGATGGTTTTGTTTTAAATAAACTGCAGCAACTTCGTGAGGCGATTTTGAAAATGCCTTTTTTACCTGAATTTGAGGCCGATTTTAATACCCGGTTCCGAAGCGTTTTAGGAAAAGAAACGGGTAGTTTGCCGGTTTTTCTGCGTAGCGATACAAACATGGAAGACCTGAAAGATTTTACCGGGGCAGGACTTAATCTTACCTTGTTTAATGTTTCCGAAGCTGCGAAAATTAAACAGGGCATTAAACAGGTGTGGGCATCGCCGTATTCCGAACGCAGTTTTAGGTGGAGGCAGAGTTATTTGCTCAATCCGGAGAATGTGTATCCTTCTATTCTGGTTATTCCAACTGTAAATGTTGATTATTCCGGAGTACTGATTACAAAAGGAGTTGGAGCCGGAAATGCAGCTGATTTAACCATCGCTTTTAGCCGTGGTGCAGGTGGCGCCGTTGACGGACAAGCTGCCGAATCGTATCACTTAAAATTATCGGGCGAAAATAAATTATTGGCTCCATCGCGCGAACCCTATTACAACCAGCTGCCGCTTACCGGAGGAACGGGGAAATTGCCCGCTACTTTTGAAACACCCATTCTGAACGAACAAAACCTTGCTGATATTCGCGATTTTAGTAAAAAACTAAAGCAAAAAATGAAAGAAACCAACGGAATGCAAGGGCCTTTTGATGTTGAAATGGGCTTTTTAAACGACAAACTTTGGCTGTTTCAGGTACGTCCGTTTGTTGAAAACAAAAATGCGGCAGGCAGCGTTTATCTGGAGTCGATTTCTCCGAAAACAGATGAGACAAAAATTATTTCACTCACCGAAAATCTGTAAAAATGAAAACATTATTTAAAGGCTGTTTACAGGCTAAAAAAGTAATTCGACTACAAAAACTGGTTTTCATTTTTATGATGTTATTTTTTGCCGAAAGTGTGGGTGCATATCCAATCGATGGTTTTTTTCTTACCGGGATAAGGCGTCTTGTTCGGCTGCAGCTTGTTTTAAGTGGTGATATAAAAGATACAAAACCCATTGAAGGTGCGCGCAAAAGTATAAATGATATTCATTTGCAACTGTTAAATCCGAAGGGCGACAGTTTGATCGCACTTCCAACTCCGGATTCTGAATTGCAAAAAAAACTGAACATCCTGTTTCCGAACCTGGACGAAAGTTACTCGCTTACACTTTTGGATATTACTCCCGGGAAAAAACTGCGTTATGCCTGCAGGCAGGAAACCCGTGGATTTCAGCCGGGAAGCGTTGGGAAACTGGCTGTATTAAGCGGACTTTTTACCGAGTTGCAACGCATTTATCCCGAGTCGTTTGAAAAGCGGCAGGATTTATTAAAAACCAAATTTGTGCGTGCCGGGCGTTGGGCCATTTCCGATGTTCACACAGTACCTTTTTTCGATCCGGAAACAAAGGTTTTGGTAAAACGAACGGTAAAAGAAGAGGATGTTTTTTCGCTGTATGAATGGGTCGATCACATGGTTTCGGTTAGTAACAACGGAGCTGCAAGTGTGGTTTGGCGCGAAGTTTTGTTAATGCGGCAGTTTGGGAAGGATTACCCGGGGTTGACCGAAGAACAGGCGAACGAATTTTTTAAAACCACGCCGAGGGCTACTTTGCAAAATATGGCTGTGGCAGTTGTGAACGAGCCGCTTTTACAATTGGGAATAACAAAAGAAGAGTGGCGATTGGGCAGTATGTTTACGCATGGTGCAAAATCAATAATTCCGGGAATAGGTGGAAGCATTGGTACGCCGCTGGGATTAATGAAATTCCTTACCGCTTTGGAACGTGGCAAAATTGTGGATGAAAAATCGAGCCTGGAAATGAAACGTTTGCTTTACATGACCGACCGTAGGATTCGGTACGGAACATCGCCGCGACTGGTAAATGCAGCCTTGTATTTTAAATCGGGTAGTTTGTACAAATGCAAACCCGAAGAAGGTTACGAATGCAAAAAATATGCTGGTAATGTTGAAAATTATATGAACTCGGTGGCCATTGTGGAACACCCCGACGGAACAGTTTATTTAGTTGTGTTGATGTCGAATGTACTGCGTAAAAACTCAAACATCGACCATCAAACCCTGGCAACGCGGATTGACGATCTGATTCGAAAATAGAAGAATCGGAGTTGTTGTTTCGATTACTCAACTTTACGCAGGTTACCGTTATTGCAAAGCCAGAAAAGCCTTTTCTGCAAAATCGCGTACTTTTTGATTTTTATTTTTTCGATACCGCTCAATCAAAGGAAGATAATCGGGATTTTTAAGTTGCGCAACAAGGTATAAAACAGCCAGTTTTATTTTAATGTCGTTTCCTTCGAGCAGCATGTTGTAACATTCTTTTTCGCCCGGAATATCAATGTTGAGCTGTTTTAGTGCTGTGTCAGAAAGAGTTTCCAGAATAGTGGTTTCCAAAATGGGTATCAAAACACGTTTTAATTTTGTATCGAGCAGGTTGTCCAAAAATTCGATGCTGCTAATTCTAATATCGGCTTTGTTACTTTGGAAACTTTGATAAGCCGAGTTGATTTCCTCGTTTGGATATTTTAATCCGAGCAAGCCAAAAATACGTTTCAAACCTCCATCCAATCTTCGTTCCAACAGGTCGATTAAACTTTTTCTGGCGTCTGATAAATCGTTTGCCGGATTTTCTGTTTCCTGTTCCAGTTTGGTTTGAAGGTACAGAATCGACAAAGTATCCTGCAATACACGCACTTCCTCTAAAATGCGCTGGATCACTATTTTTTTGTCGAAATACAAAAAAGGAAACTTGATTTTTAAAATGCCAAGTGATGTTAAAGCTTTATTCCGAAGCTGAAAATCTTCCGATTCCATCAACTCAAAAAGGAAAAGAACAGAATGTTGCGATTCAATATTCTCAACAATTCCGGGGATTTTTCTTTGGATTTCAATTTTGGTATTGTCTGCTAAAACCGATCTTAAAAAGGTGATAATTTCTACACCATATTGCGCCAAAGCCAGCGTTGCATTTTCAGAAAACTGGGGTTTTGAAACAAATTGAATAAGTGGATCGATAAACTCGGGTGCCATTGATAACCCGGCTGCTTTAATTGCCTGGTTAACGATCTCTTCGTTGTTGTGGTTTAATCCATCCTGAATAAAATTGTAAAAGCCGGGCATGTTGCCTTTGCCAATAACTTCAAGCAACAATTTTGTTTTGAATAGTTTGATTTCGGTATCTTTTTCTGCTTTTAAAGCTTCCACTTTTTCGGCAACTATCCGGCGCAGTTCGTATTGTTTTTTTAGCTCGGGGTTGTCGCGCATTTCGCCGGCAAGACTAAGCAGTGCTGCCGCATTAATTTTATAATCGTCATCCAAAAGAAATTGCTGCATCAATTCAACCCTGTTTTCAGGATGATGTTCCAGTAAGTATTCAAAAGCACTTATTTTAACTTCCTGAGCCGGATCTGAGATCATCTGGTAAGCAATGTCAACAACTGATTTTTGCTGATGAAAATAAAGGTTTCGAAGGGCTTCGGCTCTTATGTTGGCGCCGGGGTGTTTTAGCAGTTGAAAAATAGGGGCGAATAACTTTTCGTTCGGTTTTTCTTTGGTTTTCTGAAGTACCCACATTATTTGATCTTCGTTGCCATTTTCGAGCACATTTTGAAGGCCTCTTATAACCGATTCGTTTGCAATATTTATTTTTTTACTGCCTTTTTTATGACTGGTTTGTTTAAGTTTTAATTGAAACGATTTGATGTACTCTTTCCGAATTTTTATGGCAAAAAAGATCCAAACACCAAGAATTGCCAGAATAATTAAACTGATAAAAGAGGTTGAAAGTTGAAATGCGTTTACGATCAGAATAAGAATTATACCTCCAATTCCTGTGGCAACACTGTCGACAAAAACATCGATAAAGGTTTTGGTTTTGTTTTTTATTGACAGAGGAATTGGAAGTGCAAGCAATTCAACTGCCGATTTATTAATGGATTGTTTTAAACTGCCATCGGCCATTTTTATCAGGATAGCAGCAAAAAGTGTAGGTGCAAATAAAACCAGTGCCGCACCAATAAATATTCCGGCAGGCAGAAAAAACAGGGAGGTACCCACGCCAAAAACACCAACCACTCTGCGGGTTAAAAATAACTGAATCAGTAGCGAAAATACATTGAAGTTTGAAAACCAGAATCCAAAAAAGGCGGTGAGTTCATCGGGATCCGATATTTTTAAGGATGCAATGGCGTTAAACTGGTAATCAACCAGCTTTGCAACAATTACTCCAACCCCAATAATTCCGGCCAGGTAAGTCAGGTGTTTCGACTTGCGGATCAGCTGGAACGGGCTTTCCACCACTTCCTTAAGTTTGTTTTTATTTTTGAACGGATTGTTTTTCCCACTCAAATTTTCGTGCCACACGATTCTTGTAATTGGTAAACAAAACGACAACAGAAAGGCACTCACAAAAAGTAGGTTTTCGCTTCCCAGAACTGGTGCCAGTAAGGACGTTAAATAGCCTCCAAAAATTCCCCCGGCAATGGCGCCAGCACCGATAAAACCAAAAAGCCGTTTTGCCTCGCGCGGATTAAAAACAAGGTTGGCCAAAATCCAGAATTGAGATGCAGAAAGAACAGCAAAAAGTGCCACCCAAAGGTAAAACAGGTAAACAACCCAGCCTTCGAGAAAATTAAAAGTGAGTAAAAATCCGAAAACAATAAGGGTAATAACCGAAATAAGAAGGGTGCGCCGCATGAGCAGGTAAAAAGTTAGTTTTACCAGTTTTCGCGAATAATAAATGGATAGAGCCGATGCAGAAATTGCGACTAAAACAAATGCCAAAGGCAGGTTCTCAACTCCGAATTTTGCAATAAATAAGCCATTTACAGCCGGTTTTACAATGAGTAAAGTAGATATAATCAGAAAAATATTCAGCTGCATCAGAAATGCCCGCTTGTATTCACCTTCACGTAAATCGAAAAACCTTGAAAGTAAATATTTAATAGCTTTTCCTATTGTTTCATTATTCCAGATCAACTGGCTGTTTTTCATGACTATTGCAAAAACAAGTTAGAATGAAAAGATATGAATTAATTTGGGTTGATAATAATATTGTCGATTTTTAATGCAAGGTTGCGTAAGATCTTTTCACCATCGGGGTCTTCAGTCAGGGCCACTAAAATGTATTTCCTTTCGGGGCCCCAAACCAAAATCGAATCGGCATGGTAATTCTGCCAACTTCCCGATTTCCGGAAGAGTTTTGCTTTGGGCGCTACTTTTTCGAGCGAGTTTACAAATTTGTGGTGAATCTCCGGGTTTTCCATAATATCGAGCATTTGCGACGAGCGGTCGAAATTAACCAGCTGCCCGTTTATAAGCAAATAGTAGAAACGGCAAACCTGCGTTACGGTAGCGGCATGGCTAATTCCTTTAATGGGTTCAGGATAACGTCTGCCGGTTTTGGCATACCTTTTACCTACCCACAGTCCGCCGCCATTTTCCTCGTCGTATAGTAAATAGTTCGGATCGGTCAGCACTTTTTCAATTTTCTCGAAACCCAGTAAATCCATGGTTCGCGTAGAGGCAGCATTATCCGACCGCGCGATCATAAGTCGCATGTCGTTTCTTAATTCTTCGGTTTCTTCAATTTCACCTTTATCAAGTGCATCCATTGCGGCAAGTAGAATGGCAATTTTAGGTAAGCTGGCGGCATACATAATATTGCTGCCGTTTATACGTGCAAATTTTATGTCGCTTGTATCGTTTAAAAGTACAAGGCCAACAGCCATTTTGTTTTGCTGCACCAGTCTTTTCCATTTCGGCTCAGCGTTAATTACAGTTTGAAGCTCGGTTTGAAGCTCGTTGTTTGCCAGGGACCAAAGAGGTTTTACATCCTCGCGCTTGATTTTAAACGGTAAGGAAATTTCTGAATCGTCAGGCGTAGACAATACATGCTGGCCATCTGATTCGCAGCTAAACAACACAAAAACAAAAAGATACAATAAATATTTCTTCATCTTTTTTGATGTAATAATTAAGCGAAAGTAGTAAAAAGTTAATACCTAAATTAAAATTTACTTTTCATTAACAAAATAAATTCTGAATGCCTTAAGCTCTTATTACCAGTTGTTTGTGGGCGCCGTTCTTGTTTGTGTAATCAGTGCGTTCTGATTCGGTATTTGATTGGATTTAAAGTAAATTGCGGGGTGAAAAAGTGTACCGTGATTTGGGTGCAATTTAAGATTCTGATGATTTAAGATTTTAAAATGAAGCTAGTTTATTTTATACCAATTGTTGTTTTATTCTTTTGTTTCGGATGTAATTCAAATTCCGGAACTTCAGTTGAGGTTCAGTTTACCGACTTAAAAACCAATACTTCTGCCAGTTTACGCGGCCTTCATGTAGTTGACAAAAATGTGGTGTGGGCAAGCGGAGTCGGAGGAACGATTTTGCTGTCGAAGGATGGAGGAGAAACATGGAAAGTGAATGAAGTTTCGGGAGCGGAAGCAAATGATTTCAGAAGTATTTATGCCTGGGACGAAAAGCGTGCAATGGTTTTTGGAGTTGCCGGTCCCGAATTTGGCTACAAAACCGAAGACGGTGGGAATTCGTGGGAAGTTGTTTTTCAGGATACTACACAAGGATTGTTTTTTAACAGCCTGAAATTTGCGGATGCTAAAAACGGTTTGGCGGTTAGCGATCCAATCGACGGTAAGTTCTTTGTTTTGCGTACTGAAGATGGGGGAGAAAACTGGGAAAGGGTAACCCAGTTGCCACCGGTAGAGGATGGAGAGGCCAACTTTGCTGCATCAAATACCTGTATTGACTATTTGCCTTCAGGAAAAGCCTGGATTGCCAGTGGAGGAAAAGCGGCACGTGTTTTTTATTCCGGCGATTTTGGAAAGTCGTGGGAAGTGGCAAAAACTCCAATGATTCGGGGACTGGCATCGTCCGGTATTTTTTCTGTTTCGTTTAAAAACGAGCGTGAAGGAATGATAGTTGGCGGAATTTACGACCAGCCTGAAATAAATACAAATTGTGCAGCCTACACTTTCGACGGCGGCAAAACATGGTTGCCGGCTGTAACAATGCCAAAAGAATACCGTTCGTGCGTGCAGCAGGTTTCGGGGGAAAAATCGTTTGCGTTTGCCATTGGTAAAACCGGATGCGATTTTTCAACAGACAATGGAATAAACTGGCAGTTTTTAAACGAAACCGGGTTCTATACTTTTCGTGCTGTAAACGGACAGTTGCAAGGTTTTGCTGCCGGGGCCGATGGAAAAATTTCAAAAGTAAACTTTATTGCCCGGTAAGTTTTTGGGTAGACTTGTATTTTTATTCGTCTAAATACAAAGGATAGGTAAAAAAACGGACAAATGAAAAGAGTAGCGGTTATTGGATTTGGTTTTATGGGTATTACACACAGCAAAAATATCCTTCAAACGGAAGGCCTCGAGCTGTGTGCAATTGTAGAAAAGGATGTTGATTCGGTTACTCGTAAAATTGACGATCCGGAGGGCAATTTTACTACCGGAGAAACAGATGTGGAAGCGCTTGGGAAAGTTCCGGTTTACCCGTCGTTGCAGGCCTGTTTAAATAAACACGAAATTGATGCAGTGCACATTTGCGTTCATACCAATTTGCATTATTCGTTGGTAAAAGAGGCGCTGAATAACGGACTGCATGTGCTGGTTGAAAAACCTTTTGTTTTGGATGTAGAGAAAGGAGAAGAGCTGATTGAGCTGGCTCGCAGGAAGAATCTGATTTTAATGGTTGCGCATGTGGTTCGGTTTATGTCGCCCTACAAAAAGCTGGTTGAAATCATTCATTCAGAAAAGTATGGAAAGCCTTCGTTCCTTTCGTTGACCCGTTTTTCCGGGCTTCCGGTTTGGGGGCAGTGGAAAGAAAAACAAAAGGACTTTGGCAGCAGTGGTGGTGCCTTGTTTGATTTGGTCATTCACGACATTGATTTTGCTGCTTTTGTGTTGGGCGAAACTCCGGAGAAAGTTGAAAGTACAGTTTTGCCCGGTAAACTTAGTGAGCATGATTATATAAATGCAATCTGGACTTATCCCGGGAAAAATATAAAAGTTAAAATTGAGGGAGGAAATATCTTTCATGCAAATTTCCCATTTCAGGCCGGATACCAGGCTGTGTTTGAAAAGGCAACCGTAAGTTTTTCAACCGACGATTCGGAATCGATTTACATTGACAATGATACCGAACGTGTATCAATAAATGCAAACGATTTGGGAGATGGATATTTTAATGAAATTGCCCTCTTTGCTGAAAGTATTCATTCCGGAGTTTTAACGGAAAAGTACAGTCCGGAATCGGCACTGGAAACAATTAAATTGTGTTACCTGCACATCTAATAATTACCTGTTAGTAATTCTCTCCGGATTTAAATCGTGGTTTTGCATACGATACCAGGCCATCTCTTCGTATTTTGTTCCGGGTTTTCCGTAGTTACTAAACGGATCGATGCTCAGGCCGCCACGTGGCAGGAATTTGCCCCATACTTCAATGTATTTCGGATTCATTAACTGAATTAAATCCTTCATAATAATATTGATGCAGTCTTCGTGAAAAGCACCGTGATTACGGAAACTGAACAAGTACAATTTCAAACTTTTACTTTCCACCAGCTTTTCGTCGGGGATGTAACTCAGGTAGATGGTTGCAAAATCGGGCTGCCCGGTAATGGGGCACAAGCTCGTAAATTCGGGGCAGTTAAATTTTACCCAGTAGTCGTTTTCGGGGTGTTTGTTGTCAAACGATTCCAAAACTTCAGGTTTGTAATCAAACAGGTAATTGGTTTCCTGTCCCAGGTTTTTTAGTTCGCTCATTGTTTTTGTGCTAAGTAGTTTTGCAATCCTTTGTTTCGTAATCCGCAAGCAGGGCATTCGCCGCAGCCTGCTCCTTTTATTCCATTGTAGCAGGTTACTGTCTGGTCTTTTACAATCTCAAATACGCCCAATTCATCGGCAAGTTGCCAAATTTGGGTTTTATTTCTCCACATTAGTGGAGTGTGTATTTTGTAGTCAAAATTCATCGACAGGTTTAAGGTTTGATTGAGCGAAACAATAAAATCATTTCGGCAATCGGGGTAGCCGCTAAAATCGGCTTCACCAACACCGGTAACCAGATTGGCGATATTGTTTGCTTTGGCATAAATGGCAGCGTAGGTCAGAAAAAGCATGTTTCTGCCTTCCACCAAAGTATTGGGTGGACGTTCATCCGGCTTTTGTTTTTCAACTTCGATTCCTGATGAGGTAAGTGCATTTACTGTTAACTGCGACAATAAATCCATTTTGAAAATTTGCAAGGGAACTCCTGCATTCTCCGAAATATGGCGGGCAGCTTCCAGTTCAATTTTGTGGCGTTGCCCGTAATCAAATGCCACGGCCCACACATTTTCAAAATTCTGTTTTGCCCAGAAAAGGCAGGTTGTTGAATCTTGTCCTCCGGAAAAAACAACCAGTGCTTTGTTAGTTGGCATTTTCAATTTGTTTTAAACGAAATGGATTGTAAGAAACCGAGTAATCGAAAGTATCAATTCCTTCCATCTTTTTAACCTTGTTCACTGTCCAGATGGTAAGCGGTAGTACAGCAATTTCGTAAACAGTTTTCATTAAAGCTTGTGTAACAATCATTCCAAGAATTACTTTTACAGGAAACAGTCCGGCGAAAGCAATGGAAATAAAAATCAAAGAATCGGCACCTTCGCCAACCAAAGTTGATAAAATGGCGCGAATTGAAAAACCTTTTCCTTTGGTAAGTACTTTAAATTTGCTCATTACATACGCATTAAGAAACGATCCTAAAAGGTAAGCCAGCATACTGGCTGCTACAATTCGAGGAGTGCTTCCCAAAACAGTTGTAAATGCATCCTGGTTTTGCCAGAACGGTGCAGCAGTTACCGAAATAGCCAGGGTAAAAAATAGTACGGCCAGTACATTTACTCCAAAACCTGCCCAAATGATAAGACGGGTTTTCTGATAACCCCAAACTTCAACCAAAACGTCGTTGATAATGTAAGCCAGTGGAAAAATTAGAACACCTGCCGGCGCCGACCATGGCCCGATCATCATAATTTTTGAAGCAAGGATGTTGGAGAGAAGAAGACAGGCTGCGAATAAAATACCTGTCAGCATAAACAATACAGAAACTTTGTTTTTCATACTCTTGTTTTTTACGTGGTTATCAAGAACACGTGATTAATAATGGCCGCAAAGATATAAAAATGTTCTACAACCCAAAACCGAATGTCAATTTGATTGGATGTGATGGTAAGTGACAGAAATACAAAGTAATAACGCGCGGTGGTGCAGTTCTTGGCAAGTATTAAAAACCAATTTGAAGGGCAATTTATTCCGGAAAACGATCCGTATCGTTTGTGTCGATAATTCCCTTACTTTTGCAAAACAATTATCACAACAATTTTCATGAATAGAAAAGGTAAAAAACCTGTAAGTGGCAAGGCGAAGAGTGGACCCGAAACGAAAAAGGGTGCGATGTTCCGGGTTAAGGAAGAAACAACATTAATGGAGTTTTTAATGGCTCAAATGCCGGGTAAAAGCCGAAATAAAATTAAGTTGTTGCTGAGCCGCAAACAAGTGATTGTTGACGGAACACCCATCTCGCAATTCAATCATTTGCTGCTGCCCAACCAACAGATAGACATAAGTAAAGGAAAGCAGGAAACGTATAAAGCGGTAAAACAAGCCCGCGAATTATCAATTGTTTATGAAGATGCAGAACTAATTGTGATTGAAAAACCGGCCGGACTGCTTTCGATCGGCACCGACAAAGAAAAGCGTGCCACAGCCTACAGTTTGTTAAGCGACTATGTAAAACAGCAGGATCCGGAAAATAAATTATTTGTAGTTCACCGTCTCGACAGGGAAACTTCGGGGCTTATGATGTTTGCCAAAAACGATGAGATTAAATTTCATCTTCAGGAATTGTGGGCCAACACTGTTATTGAGCGAAATTATATTGCTGTGGTTGAAGGTTATGTAAAAGACGATGAGGGAGTAATTACTTCGTACCTGGTTGAAGGGAAAACCTTTGTTATGCACTCGTCGCAAAACCCGAAAGCCGGGAAAAAAGCCATTACAAATTTTACAACACTCCAACGCAAACGCGGTTATTCGTTGTTGAAAGTTAATTTGGATACCGGGCGAAAAAACCAGATTCGTGTGCACATGCAAGACATCGGGCACAGCATTGTTGGCGATAGAAAGTACGGAGCAACCGGAAGCCCGATTAAAAGACTTGGATTGCATGCTCAGCAACTTTCATTTTCGCATCCGCTTTCGGGGAAAAAGCTTTTCTTTGAATCGAAAATTCCGGAAGAATTTATGCGAATATTCAAATAAACAAGAACATATTTTAACGCTGTTTTTGTGAAAGACATTAAAATAGAAGCGCCGGATTTCAATTAATCCGGCGCTTTTTATAATATCGATTCTTTTTTCTCTAAAATCAGATTTCCAACTCCCAACCTTTACGAGGCATTTGATTGATCAGACTTTTTGCATATTCGTAAGCATCAATCATACCATACTCCGAATTGTAATTTGGCGGTACTTTAGTTTCGTCGAGTTTAACCGATAGCGGCACTCTCATTTTTTCGCCGGGTTGAATATTGGTAAATACCATTTCTTCTCCATTCCATTTTAACACACGTTGCAAACCGGATAAGCGAGCTGCCACAGTTCCCATAACCACTACTTCGTTAAATGGTCCGGCGTAACCAAAATGCGATTTGGTTTTTACACGGGTGGCAGGATCTTCTTTACAAGCCCGTATCCAGTCTTTTTCATGACCTCCAATTCCTCCTTCAACAAGGCGTTCGTTTATGGTTGGACTATAATCTTTGAAGTCTTTTGTTGGCAAACGTTTTGCATTTTTTGCATAACAACCGCACATAATTTTTCCTTTGGTTCCAACAAACAATACACCGCCGTCGTTATCGCCCATCATTTCGCCATCTTCAAGTTCCAACGGACGATCCGGCATTAATCCGCCATCGTACCAGGTCAATTTAACTTCGGGCATTTCCACATTTCTGTATTTTTCTCTTTCAGGAAAATAGTAGGTAACTTTTTCCGATTCAGGTGGAGATTCCAGCGTCCATTTGGTTGAACTGGCCTGAATTCCGGTTGGGTATTGGAGTCGTAAACTGCGCATGGCAACATCAAGAATATGGCAAGCCATATCACCTAAAGCACCGGTTCCGAAATCGAACCAGCCGCGCCAGTTCCAGGGATGGTACATTGGAGAATAGGGTCGGGCAGGAGCGGGGCCGAGCCATAAATCCCAGTCCAAACCTTTGGGAGTACTTGGTGTTTCTTCCGGACGATTTAAACATTGTGGCCAAATCGGACGGTTGGTCCAGGCGTGTACTTCGGTAACTTCACCAATGTCGCCATTCCATATGCTTTCGCATACCCACGAAGTGTCGTTGCCAGAGGCACCCTGGTTTCCCATTTGCGTTGCCACATTGTATTTTTCGGCAGCCTGCGTTAATATTCTGCTTTCGTAAACCGAGTGGGTGAGCGGTTTCTGGCAGTAAACGTGTTTCCCTAATTTCATCGCATCGAGTGTAATTCGTGCGTGAGTATGGTCGGGAGTTGCAATAATAACCGCATCAATTAAATCACCGATTTCGGCAAACATGGTTTTGTAGTTCTGGTATTGATAGGGAACTGTTTTATCCGGATGTTCTTCTTTAAATTTATTGATACGGATGGCTACACGATTTAAATCAACATCGCACAATGCCACAATATTTTCGTCTAAACAATTTTGCATGTTTGCATGGCCCATGCCAACTCCGATAACAGCGATGTTAAGTTTGTTTTCGGGCCAAACTTTGGGGCCTTCAGTTTGTTCTGTTTCTGCACAACCGGAGGAAAGAATACCCGGTATTGCCGCCACCGTTGCTACTACTGCAGTAGTTTTTATAAAATCGCGTCGTGGGACTTGTTTCTCGTTTTCCATGATTATTTTTTTATAAGATTAATATCCACTGTTTTGAATCAGGTTTGGGTTTCGCTGTACTTCGTTTTCTGATATGGGAAAGAGCAAATGTTTTTTCTCAATGGTTTTTCCCCATATTGTGGTATGTCCAATTGCATCAACAAAGGTTATTTCACCTTTCGATTCTTCCGAAGTTACGGGGAATTTGTGTGTACGCTGAATATCGGACCATATTCTGTATTCGAGCGGAAATTCGCGTAGGCGTTCTTTCCATACCTCGTGAATAAAATCGATGACCGGCAAGCCCGAAAGTTCAGCAACTATTTCGTTTCGATCGGTGTTCCAGTATCCACGCGAACGCACATCTGCGAGGTATTCAACGGCTTCTGCGGTTACTCCTTCGGTTTGGGCAATGGCTTCGGCAGCAATTAATAGTAATTCGGCATAACGGTAAACCACCATGTCTTTACTGGTTTTCCCGGTTATAAAAAGGGCTTCGTCATCGTGCCATAAATACGGTGCCGTTTCAAATTGTTTTGTTATTTCAACACCGTCCTGCGTATAGGTTAATGAAGAATGAAAAAATTGTTTTTCCTGAATTCGCAAATCTTTTTCAGGATCGTAAATCCACAACAATTGTTTCGAAGGTTTAAACGCATTATTGGTTACCGACGATTTAAATATTCCCCACGAAATGGCTTCAGTTGGGTAGCAAATTCGAGGTTGAGCATTGTTGGTTTCAATATTGGCATCGTATTCAACCGAATACATGTATTCATCTTCCACATCAGAAACGCGCATTACATTGTACGCACTGGATTGAGGCGAATGTCCGTGGTGAGTAATTAGTTTGTAATTGTGACTGTTTATTGCCATTCGGGCAACCTGTGCAGCTTCTTTGTATTTCTGCATTTGAACGGGGTATCCACTCATGTTTAGGTACACATCGGCAAGCAACATTTCAACCGAACCTTTCGAAATACGAAACTCGTTTCTGGGCATTGGTAAATCATTTAGTCCGCCCTGATCCTTGGCAAACAACAAATCAACAATTATCTGGTCGTACACCAGTTTTGTAGCTGTTCGTTGAACATACATATTTTCCAGCGACGAATAAGCTTCAAGAATTAACGGAACATCGCCAAAGGTTTTTATGAGGTGGAAATAATTAAATGCCCTGAAAAACCGTGCCTGTGCAATTAAATTATTTCGTTCGATATCAGTCAGTCCGGGAGTATTTGGAATGTTAGTTATTGCAAGGTTTGCCTTTGAAATGGCATCGTAACATTCGTCCCAAATTCCATCGAAATAACCGGCCAGGTTGTGCCCGTTTAAAGTAAGGTTTTGGCTGTGTTGTACATGCACTTCCTGCCCTTTGTATTCGTTGTCGAATAAGCCCGTCATGTAACTGCCAAGCATTGCACGCGATCCGGAAAAAATTCCTGCGCTGTAAAAGTTTGTACATCCGCGGCGGTATAAAATATTTACAGCATCGTAGGCGTGTGCCGAACTGGTGAAAAATTCTTCTGCTCTCATTTCGCTGCCCGGTTCTTCGGTAAGGAAATCGTTGCAAGCGGCCAGGAATGCAAGACTGATGAATATGAGAATAATTTTTTTCATGTTTTAACTTTAAAATACTGCACTTACTCCAAACGACAATGTGGTAGGTTTGGGGTACTGGAAGAAAAAGATATTCTGTCCCCACAAATTGTTTTCCCACGATGTAGCCTCGGGGTCGTATCCTTTAAAATCTTTCGAATCGATTACAAAAGCATTTTCAAGATTGGCATAAATCCGAAGTGAATTTACAAGAGAGTTTTTAAACAAGGCTTTATCGAAGTTATAACCTACCGAAAAAAGTGCTCCCCGTAAATAAGAACCATCAACCACCCAATGGTCATCAACTTCGCTGTTCTGCCCGTTTAGCGGGGCATTTCGTATTTGTTGAACCATGGTGTTCTGGTTGTTTTCAGTCCAGCTGTCGTACAAAATTGAAGTCAAACCGTTGGCATAACCCGTTCTGTCTTCGGTTGAATGAAAAAACTGTTGCATAATGTCAACACCGGCAACAAATTGCAAGTCGATTGAAAAGTCAAAGTTTTTGTATTGAAAACGGTTTATCAGGCTGCCGGTTACATCAGGAACTCCTTTCCCGATAATCTCTCTTTCTTCCGATCGTTTTGCCACACCCGGAACAGCACCAACCGCAGCTGCTTCAGCCGCTTCGTCGGTTCCCCAGGTTCCCAGTCTTCGGTAGCCCCAAAATGTACTTAGCGCCTCGCCAACCCGTAAAATGGTCTGACTTCCCGATACCCACCAGGGACCGGGCAAAATGTCTTCGTCATTTTCTCCAAGTTTTTCAATCTTGTTTTTGTTGTAATTAATATTTAATGCAGTATTCCAGATAAAATCTTTTTTATTCATGTTTGTTGTCTGTAAAAGTATTTCCAGGCCTTCGTTCGAAACTGCGCCAATGTTGTCCATTACCGAAGTAAATCCGGTGGAGTGAGGCACCGGGCGGTTTAGCAGAAGGTCTCTTGTAAGTTTGTAATAATAATCGAATTCGATTGAGATTCGGTTGTTAAGAAAGGCGGTATTTAATCCTAAGTTAAATTGTGATGTTTTTTCCCATTCCAAATCGGGATTTGGCAACTTGGTTACCTCGCTGTAATTCTCGCGCACACCATTTAAAAGCACTGTTCCGCTGCGTATTGTTGCCAACGACCTGTAAACTCCCAATTCGGTATTTCCGGTAACCCCATAACTTGTGCGCAATTTTATGTAGTCGAAAAACAAGTTGTCACTCATAAAATCTTCTTCCGAAACTACCCATCCCAATCCGGCTGAAGGGAAAAATCCGTATTTTTTATTAGTCCCAAAACGTGAAGATCCATCGGCACGTGCCGTGAATGTAGCCAGGTATTTATCGTTGTATGAATAGTTGAATCGAAAAAAGGACGAATTCATCGACCATTTTTCGTAGCCCGACTCAGGAGCATTCGGATCATTTGCCGCTCCAATGTTGTTGAATTTGTAAAAATCGTTTGAAAATCCGGTGCTCGACATGGTATTAAAACTGTAAGTCCTTTCCTGCCAGCTTAACCCGAGTACTGAACTGATCCGGTGCTTGTCAAACGTTTTGTCGTAGTTTAGAAATGTTTCTTGTTGCCAGTAAACAATGTCGGTGTTTTGTATGCGCGCAAAAGCGTTTGGAAACGAGATATTTAATAAATCCGTTGGATTGTAATCTCTGTTTTTTGAAATATGAATGTCGGTTCCGAACTGGGTTTTTAACTGCAATTCAGGTAAAATATGAAAGTTTAGAAATACGTTGCCAAAAAACTGGGTTCGGTTTCGTAAGCGGTCCTGGCTTTCGAGCACATGAACCGGATTGGCCATACCTTCGAGCGCAAAATTAGAGGTGCTCGATGAGTTGCTCCAGTTGCCGTCGGGCATTTTAACGGGCAAAATCGGTACAAATTCGATCATTGTTCTTCGTGGCATCTGGTAAGCCTGGCCTTCTTCAACTTCGTTTTGCGAAGTTCGGTTGATGAGCATATTCATTCCAAAATCTAACCAGTTAACGGGTTGCGCATCGTAGGCAATTTTGGCGTTTATCCGTTTTAACCACGAGTTAAGCATTATTCCCTCGTTGTCGGTATAATTCAGGAAAGCACCAACCGACGATTTTGAGGTACCTTGCTGAATGCTAAACTGGTGATTGTGTGATATTGAGGTTCGGGTGGCTTCGGCCTGCCAATCGGTGTTGTACAACGGTTTGCCGTTTTCGTCGAATAAATTGGGATCGGTAAAATCAATGTGTGGAATTTCGTCAGGACTGTAATCGCGGTATTTGGGGGCATTCTCATAACCTTGTTTTATTACTTCGAGCCATTCTTCGGAGTTTAGCAAATCCAGCTTGTTACGCATGTGCCCAACGCTTATGTAACCGTCGTATTTAATAACAACTTCGCCATTTTTTGCGCCTCGTTTTGTGGTTACCAGTATAACTCCGTTGGAACCCCGTGCTCCGTAAATTGCCGCCGATGATGCATCTTTTAACACCTCAATTCGTTCAATGTCGTACGGATTCATGTGCTGAAATTCTTCCATTGCCACTCCGTCTACAATGTACAAGGGATCAGAAGTCGTTTCAATCGAATTTATTCCTCTGATAATAATACGGGTGCTGCCCGATGGAGAGCCGGAATTTGAAAATACATTTACCCCGGCAATTTTGCCTTTTATTCCCTGGAGAGCATTAAAAACGGGCCTTTCCAAAAGACTGTTGGCTTCAATCATACCAACCGAACCGGTTACATCCGATTTACGCTGAACGCCATATCCAACCGCAATAACCTCCTCAATTCCGATGGCATCGGTGGTCATTACAACATTTATGACATCTGCTGCGGAAAGCGGTATTTCTTGTGTGATCATTCCAATAAAAGAATAAACCAGGGTTTCGTTGGTGGCGACTTTTGAAAGAGAGTAGTAACCATTGGCATCGGTGGTTGTTCCACGCGTTGTTCCTTTTATCAAAACATTTACACCAGTTATCGGAATTCCTGTTTCATCAGTAACCTCGCCGGTTATCGTTTTCTGATTTTGCGATTTTATTGCTTTTTCGTAGTTGGTTTTATCGGGACTTAACAGAATAAGGTAGTCATCCATTATTTGGTAAGAAATGCCTTGTCCGGCAAAAAGATCATCTAAAATCTCCTGAATACTTGCGTTTCGAACACTGACGGTTGCGGGCAGTTCAACATTTACTTGTTCGCGAACATAAAAAAACCGGAACTTGCTCGATTGCTCGATCTCTTTCAAGACTTCAACAATCTTTTGGTCTCTGGCTTTTAAATTAAAAGTGATCGTTTGGGAAGACACTAAAGCAGGCGCCAATAAAAGACTAATAAAGATAGCTAGGTTGGCAAGTTTCATCACAATTCTTAGGTTCGTTAGTTCATCGCAAAAGTAATGATAAATGTTATATTGTATCTATGATTTTTACCTAATTCATTCATTTTTAAACTACTTGTAATAAGGAAGAAAATGTATTGCTTTCATTTTTACGTTTGGCGAAAGAAAAACAAGCAGAGAAGGTATTTTGGTGAATTTGGAGAGTAGAATAACCGGTTGATTTGTCTGTTTTTCGGAAGTGTGGACTTGTTTATTAAGAATAGCAGAGGAGTGAATCATAGAAGTTGGATTGGTATAAAAAAAGGAAAGAGCACTGTACCTATCCAAGCAGTGCTCTTTCTTATATCAACTATTCAATTACAGCAAGGTGAGCATACTGGTCACCAATTCTGTATTCAAATGATACCGATGAATTCGGTGTTACATTTGTCATTTTAATCATACCATAAAAAGTATCTTCAGCATTTGTTCCGGTTACTGCTTTGTAAATGTAGTAACCTGCACCTGCGATAGGATCGGCTTCGGTTGCAGGAGTTCCTGCATCGAATGCGGCAATAATATCGGTTGAATTGTTTTTATCGTATAAAAGTTTTGTTCCTTCAACAAATTCAATTGTATTACCGGCTGCTAACCAGGCAGAACCTCCTTTAATCATTAACGAACCCAAAACTGCTACCATGGCATTTGGATCGTCTTCGGCAACTGCCGAGTTGTTAATTAGGTTTCTTCCCGCAGAACTTCCGCCAAGTACCACTTCTGCTTGTTTTTTAAGGAAGAAGTAAGGATCGCGAACGATAATTTTTGATTCAATTACATCGGTATAACTACCTAATGTTGAACTGAAACGATAGTCCATTGTGTCTTTGCCAATTTCAAAATCGTCACCCGAAATCGGAACCATAAAAGGTTGAGTACCTGTAAAAGGTGATCCCGGTACATCTTCCCATGTTCCGGTTGTACCATTGCGACGTTGTGCAATTAAGCTACCCGCGTAAGTTCCAGATTTAGGCTCAACGGTAACATTAAAAAAGGCTGTTTCCGAAGTACGTGCCACATCAATTTCAATATCACCTACTTTAGGTTTTGAACTCTTTGCAGCAGCAACCATAACAACTGATGCATTTGCAAAATCAGTTGCACCATTGTAAATAACACGAACATTGTCGCCCGGGCCGTTTAAATTTGCCTGGTTTCTGGTGTATGTAACCGAAGCTGTTAAATCGCCTCCAACAGTTACTTCTTTTTGAGTTCCGGCCATTGGCAGCAACTGTTTTGCAGTTCCTCCTTCAGGTGGGAATTGTAATTGAAGCAATTCAACCATCATAACATCGCCCGATTTTGCTGTTGCAAATGTTGCTGTAACAGTAAATTCATCGTCCAATGTGCTAATGCCTGTTCCTTCGGTGCTCGATACGCCTGTCAATAAAACGTTGCCGTTTTCATCTAATGGTATCTCGTAGTAGGCTTGTTCGTTACAACTAACCATTGCAAACAGAACACTTATAATTATTATTAACTTTTTCATTTTCTTCAAGTATTTCATGATTAATAAATTATTGAGCAACTTGTTGAGGCATCCAGCCGTAATTCTGAGAGCACATTCTGTTGTTATCAATTTCGGTTGATGAAACAGGAGCCAAAAGGTGTTTTGCACTAAACTCGAAATTGAATGAAGTAGGCTGATGACCCACAAAACTTTCCAATCCTGCAAATTCGCCGGCGCCATCGATAAGAGCAGTACGGGTACGTCTCATATCAAAAAGCATTTTGTTTTCCCAGATTAGTTCATAGGCACGTTCGCTCATAATATCCAACAAGGTAAGTTCTCCGGGCTGGAATGTTGGTAAACCTGCGCGGGTTCTGATTTGGTTGATCCCTTTTACCTCGTCTTCGCTGTTAATTCCCAGCGCCCAGTACACCTCGCTGTGCATTAAAAGAATATCAGAATAACGGTAAATATTGAAATTCAATCCCGAATTACCGGATACTTTAATTGCTTCAGTATCGTAGTATTTGTACAGGAATTTAACTGCAAATTTTGCGGCAGGACTTTCGTTCTGATCGTATTTTAACGATTTTGTATCATCCTCGAAGAAATATACGCGATCTTGAATTCGTTTGTCGGCAGCGTTGTACGATTCGTAATAGGCCACACTTGGTACACCTGTACCGTTTTCGTCTCCAAACATCGAAATCTGACTTGCAAGTGGAAGAGTTGTTGAAATAATATCGTTGTTTCTTAAACCTGCAATGTATTGAATCTGGAAAATAGCTTCGCCTTTGTTGTCCATGGCAGGGTTACGAATGTCATCGAAACTACCCAACTGGTATTTGCCATATAAAAAGTCGAGTTGCGTTTTTGCTTTTTGTAAAAGCGCTGTCGAGCTTGACGATCCAACAGGATAGCCGGTCATGTTCCAAAGACCATCTTCGCACCATGCTTTTGTTGTATCGGTTGCCGCTTCCTGGTAAGGATAACCCGACATGGTTAAATACACATCAGACAAAATAGCTCTTGCAGTATGTTTTGTAACTCTACCGTCTGACGATTGTTCATCAGCCAAAGCACTCTCGTTTACTGCAAATTCCAAATCGGGAACAATTATTTCGTCGTAAATTTTTACCAAACTTGAACGTCCTCTTGGAGCATCGGCCAAATCGGTTACAATTTCAGTGTTGTAAACAACATCGCCATAATGACGAACCAAACAGAAATAGTAAAATGCACGTAAAGTTCTTACTTCACCCAAAAGGCCAGACAACTGATCTTCGTTAAGTTCCGTTACACCGGGAAGCATTTTAAGCGCAAGGTTACAATCCCGAACACCTTTGTACCACATGTTCCATGGATGTACAAAATATTCGCTGTCGCCACTTTCACTGTTTTGTTCAAATTTCCAAAGTTCAGCACCCTGGTATTGCGAGTACGCTTTTCCGGTTGCATATTCCAGTGCGTTTGCACGGTTACCACCCCACCAAACCGAACCGCCGGTCCATTCGGGAAGTGCCCTGTAAGCACCAGTTGCCAAGGCTTCTCCACCTGAAGTACTGGTTATTTGTGATTCATCAGTAAGAGAACCTGTTGGTGTCTCTTGCAAAAATTCGTCGCACGAACCAAGCATTAATGCAAGTCCGAATAGTATTAAATATATATGTTTCATCTTTTTCATTTTATCAGGTTTAGAAAATGACATTTATACCGAATGTATAAGTAGTAGGACGAGGGTACATAAAGAAGTCCATACCCGGAGTAATTGAATCCATGTTGCCCGAGTCGCTACCTTCAGGATCGTAACCTGTGTATTCGGTAAGTACAAAGAAGTTCTTGGCAGTACCATAAATTCTTAGTTTCTGCAAGCCAACTCTTTTTAGAATTGATTCTGAGAATGTGTATCCGAGAGTCATACCTTCACCTCTGATGAATGAACAATCTTCAATCCAGTGTGTGTCAGGATAAGTTTGGTAGTATGCACCACCGTTACCCGGACGAACCTGGCCAATGTCAGTATCCTGATGATCAGGACGCCATGCATTCAGGATCGAGTTTTTACCATTTGCCATAGCCTGACGGTCTTCAGACGAGTGGTTGGTTCTGTTCTCTTTTTTCGCACCATAAGAAAAACGGATGTCGATATTAAAGTCGAAGTTTTTATACGTTACGTTGTTGTTGATGTTCATGTCGAAAATTGGGAATGCGCTTCCTACAATTTTACCATCGTCCTGAAAACTAATGATACCATCGCCGTTTACATCTTCGTATTTTACATCACCCGGAACAAATCCGTAGCGGGCAGCCAACGAAGCTTCGTCGGTTCCGTATGTTCCCAAACGATTTAATCCAAAGAAAGAAGCAACCGATTCGCCTTCGCTTAGTACAGTGTTTGCTCCACCTACCCAGTAGTTGCGGTAAATATTTGCGCCTGTTGGCCCAAGTTTTTTAATCTCGTTGTGGTTGGCAGCAAAAGTTACATCAGTAAACCAATTCAGGTCTTTGCTTTTAATGTTATGTGTATTGATGGTAAATTCAACCCCTTTGTTCTCAACTTCACCATAGTTCATTCGAACGGTACCTGTTGTTGTTGACAGAGGAAGAGGTACATCCAAAAGCATGTCTTCGGTTAATTTGTAATACACTTCAAACGAACCGTTGATCCGGCTGTTGAACAAGCCAATATCCAAACCTGCGTTGTACTGCGTGGTGGTTTCCCATTTTAAATCGGGGTTACCAAACGAATCAGGGTACAATCCCGGATAAACTGCATCGCCAAGAGCAACGTTAGATGATCCAACAAATGTTTGAGTTACATAACTACCAATTTCCTGGTTACCGGTTTTACCCACACTCAAACGAAGTTTTAAGTTCGACAAAGCACTAATGTCTTGCATAAAATCTTCTTCCAGAATTCTCCATGCGATCGATCCTGAAGGGAAGAAACCATATTTCGAATTTTCACCAAATTTAGAAGAACCATCATAACGGCCGGTGGCAGTTAAAAGGTATTTGTTTTTGTAGCTGTATGTAGCACGTGCAAAATAAGAATTCAAGGCATTTTTACCATCCCAACTTCTTACTTGCGGACGGGCATCGGTTCCTACTTCAAGGTTGTGCCATCCGTAAAAATCATCGAAGAAATAACGGTTACGTGCATTTACATTTTCCCATGTATATTCCGACCACGACAAACCAACCATTCCTGTAACTGAATGATCGCCAAATGTTTTCATGTAGTTGAAATAGTTTTCGTTTTGCCAGTAGAAATTGTTTTCAGTCTCGATGTAAGCGGTACCTCTGGTGTCGATTAATCTTCCTGAATATTCGTTCCATTTTCTGTTGCTTGCATCAAATGCAAGGTTGGTTCTAAACGAAAGGTCTTCGGTAATTTTAAAATTGAAAGTTACATCACCTGTAATTTGGGTACGGTCAGTATATCTTTCTGTATCATTTGTAATATGCACCGGGTTGTGTGGTGTTTCTCCGGCAGGGAAATCGGCATTTGAAGACCATTTGCCTGCATAGTTCCCATAAATACTTTCATCGTTAGGATACTGAATCGGAAGAATGGAATAAGCTTCAACAGCTGCACGGGCAATACCACCACTAAAATACGAAACATCGTTAACCAGTTCCTTGTTTTTATTGGTCCCCAGGTTTGCGCTTACTGATAGCCAGTCGTTTACTTTCATGTCGCCATTAATTTTAAATGAATAGCGATTAATTTTCGAATCAAGTAATAAACCGTTTTCAAGTCCGTAACCCATGAACAAACCAAATTTGGCTTTATCGTTACCACCGCGAATGTTTAACTGGTGGTTGGTTGAAGTAGATGGTTTGAAAATTTCAGATTCCCAGTTGGTATCGAAACGAGGACGATACGTTTGTCCATCGTCACCAATTAAAGGAATTGAATAACTTCCCTGCTCAAACAAGTGAGGCATTTGTGCATAACTGTGACCGGCAGCCGAAGGATCGATAGAATAATCGAACTGAGCTGGCCAGTTTGGCGAAGAAGCATATTTTTTTACGTTCATCCATGCCTGAGTAGTTACATACATCATTTGTTCGGCATCCAGAACATAAAATTTCCGGTTCATTGTTGAACGGGTAACATAACCATTGTACTCAACGGTTGGCTCGCCCGAAACACCACGTTTAGTGGTAATAATAATAACACCATTAGAACCACGTGCTCCGTAAATTGCAGTAGCCGATGCATCTTTTAATACATCCATGGTTTCAATTTCGTTTGGATTAAGCATACGAAGTGCATTACCAACTCCAACCACACCGTCAACCACAAATAAAGGGTCGTTGTTTGAGTTAATTGAGTTAGTACCACGAACACGAATCATTGGTTCGCTACCCGGTGCACCCGAGCGTTCGATTACTTTCACACCCGCTACTTTACCTCCAATTGCCTGGGCAACGTTAAAAGCAGGGCGGTCGAGTAAACGTTCTTCGGTAACCTGAGTTACTGCGCCGGTTACGTCTCTTTTTTTCATTGTACCGTAACCAACTACTACCACTTCTTCCAAACCAATGGCATCGGTTTGCATGGTAACGTTGATTTGCGTTTGACCACCAACGCTAATTTCCTGTGTTAGCATACCAACAAAAGAAAAAACAAGAGTTGCGTCTGCTCCATCAACAGCAACAGAGTACTTTCCATCAATGTCGGTAACTGTACCGATTGTTGTTCCTTTTACGCGAACAGTAACTCCTGGAATTAGCTCTCCGTCTTTGTCGGTTATAACTCCCGACACCATTTGTTGATCCATATTAATTGCCGATTCCGTAGCAACACTTTCACTGTTTTTATTTGAATTGTGTTTTGAATCAACTGCTGAAACCTGCATGAAACCTACTAGTAGAAGTAGGATTGTTAATCTCATGGTAAGTGTTAATTTTTTTCCCTTTCTACAGAATAGAAAAGAGGATATACCATTTTTTTTCATAAATTTGATTGTTTTGATTAATAGCATTATAGGCGATTTATCACCTAGTATTCGAAACAAAATGGGCTGGTTGGTGTGTCCGCACCTTCCCGCCTTTTTTTTATCATCCGGGATTTAATTCATTTGCACCTCCTTTGTTGTTTTTTATTTGGTTGTTATTTCTATTTTTTGATCTATTATTTTGTAGTCAATTGGTAATGTTCTTTCCAGTATGTCAAGAATTTCAAGTATCGTTTCGTCTTTAAATGTTCCGTCAAAATGGAGATCGAGTATGGCTTCGTTTTTCACATCAATCTCAACTCCGTATTTTCGTTCCAACAATACCACCAACTCTTTTAAACTCATGTTAACAAAAATGAGTTTGTTGTCTTTCCATGCTGTTACCCACCTGGTATTAATTTTTTTAATGGCAATGTTTTTTGTTTCCTTATCAAAAGTCAGCTGTTCGCCCGGAACCATAGAAATTGAATTTGCCAGTTTGCATTCTTCGGTCGACTGGATAATTACACTTCCTTCTTCAAGCGTTGTGGTAACTTGTTTTTCCGATTTATAAGCTTTTACATTAAACTGTGTGCCGGTTACATTAACATCGTAAAAGGGAGTGTGTACTACAAAAGGTTTCTTTTTGTTTTTATGAACATCAAACCAGGCTTCACCGTCGAGAAATACTTCGCGGGTACCTTTTTCTCCATTGATGCTGTATTTCACGGAGGAGCCTGCATTTAAAACAATTAACGAACTGTCGGGGAGTACTATTTCCGAGATGGAACCTTTGGGTGCAGAAGCTGCATAATATTCAGGCGCTTTATTGCTTCTTAGCGTGGAAACATAAAGTCCCATAAAAAGCCCGATTACCACTGCTGCAGCAATTTTTCCGAATGTTGATATAAAATGTTTGTGTGTAAGTATTTTGGTTTTTTTCTTTTCGATTTTAGACCAAAGTTTGTCGAATAGTTTTTTGAATGGGTTTGAAGTCGTTTCCGGTATTTCGGTATTATGTAGTTCCTGAAGTAGTAAATCTTTGAGTTCGAATTCATTCTCGTCTTGGTGAAAAAGCGCATACATTTGCTTTTCCTCCGCAGCACTTGCGTTCTCCGCTTTCCCTTTCTCCAGAATATGTTCGATTCTATTTTGCATTCTTCTTTCTGTCAGTATTAAATAGTCTTTCGTGAATTCGCGCTTAAATTGCCTTTTTGAAAAAACCGCTCTTTACAAAAGAGCAACGAGCGGTTTAACTAACTTAACTAAATCTATCTATGCAAAAATCTTCTAAACTGAATTCTACATGAGATACGGACATAGTTTTCTATTTACTCACTTGAGCAATAAAAAAAAGCAAATTATTTAGGGAAAAGCTTAACTGTAAAAGAGAAAGAAAAAAAGTAAAGCAATGGCCGACTCGTTACGTAAATGCTCTTTCAGAAAAAGCAATGCCCTATATAATTGATTCTCAACGGTTCGTTTTGAAAGATTTAGCTCTTGCGCAATTTCGTCGTTCGACAACCCCTTGTTTTTGCTAAGCTTAAAAATCTTTTTTCGTTGTTCGGGCATTTGTGCAACCAGGCTGTTAATGGTAGTCTGCATTTCTTCAAAGATTAGCGTGTCCCAGGTATTGTTTGAATCGGCTGCATAGTTGGCTTTCGAAAATTCCTGAAATGCATTTTCAATGTTTTTACGACGAATAAAATCGTAAATGGTATTAATGGCAATTTTGAAAACGAAGGCTTTTATATTTTGGGTGGCATCCAATATTTCTCGTTTTTCCCAAACCTTTAAAAATACATCCTGAACGAGTTCTTCCGAATCGGCAGTACTTTTGAGGTAGGAAAGTGCAAAATGATAAATTTTTGGTGCGTACCTTTCGAACAATGCCTGATAGGCTTCTTTTTCGCCGGATTTTACCCGGCGGGTAAGATCTGCATCGTCTATTTTATTCAAATGATTCAATTTCGGCTCAGTTTAGAAGGTGCTAAAATAATAAAATTTGGAAGTGTTGTACTTTTTCCAATTCTGCAAGTATACGTATATTTTTATTTATAAATGATGATTGGTTTTGTTCGAAATGGAAGGAGAGATAAAAAGCGGTATGAAAATTAAGGATTTTCCCAGGTAATTGGTTCCGGATGAATGGTTGAAATATAGCCAAATTCACTTTTTATGGCTGCCTCTATTTTTGTGCAAATTTCATGAGCTTCGTTTAATGTCATGGCAGGCGGGAGTTTAATGTGGCAACTCATTTCGGTGTGTTGTCCGTAATCGTGAATATGAATGTGGTGTAAATGAATGGGTTGGATACATGCTTTTTGTGCCGTTTCGCGAATGGAAAGAAGTAAGTCTTCGGATGGACTTTCGCCAAGTAAGGATGTAAATTCTTTTGAAATTATCTCCCAGCTTGCCCAACCAATCATTAAGGCAACAATAACACTTAATACGGCGTCGGTCCACCAAAACGAACCCCCAACAGCGATACCAATTAAAATTACAAGCGAAGAGAGTGAGTCGGTGCGGTGGTGCCAGCCATCGGCCTTTAACATCGACGAACCTGTTTTTTTTGCCGCGTAAAATGCGTACTGTGTCATTCCTTCGTTTGCAAGAATGGAAATAATTGTTGCGATCCAGGCAAATGTATTGTAAGTGGTTTGTTCGTGTTTGCTAAATTTCTCAATGGCGCCAACCAAAAAGTCAAAAGCTACAATGGCAAGTAAAACGCCAATTATAACCGATGCGATACGTTCCGCTCTTCCGTGCCCAAACGGATGCTCGTCGTCGGCTGGTTTGCGCGAAATCTTACCTCCAATCAGAACAATAGCCGAAGTGATTATATCGGATAAAGAATGCCAGGCATCAGCAACCAATGCGAGCGATCCGGTAGAAATACCTGCCCAGTATTTAATTCCTGACAAAATAAGATTTCCAAAAATTGAAAGCCAGCCTGCCCGGAGAATGTATTTTTGCTTCTCTTTCATATGTTATTATGAATTAAAGATACAAAAATAGTCAATTATTGTTTAGTAGAAGTCGGGAAAGTTCGGGTTTGTAATTCCGGCCAACGGGAAGTTTCTTTTTGTTGATTTCGACAAAACCGGGGCCTACCGATTCAATTTTATCGATGGAAACAATATAACTGCGGTGGATTTGAATAAAGTGTTCACGGGGTAGGTTTTCGGCTAAATGACTTATCCGCTCTTTGGTCACAATTTTATTGTTTGTGGTAAAAGCAATTACATAATCGCCTAAACTTTCGAAATACAAAACATCGGTAAGGTTTACTTTGTAATGTTTTTTGTCGGCTTTTAAAAAAATAAATTCACGGGAAACGGAGTCAGGTGATTCTGTGTTGGTAGTATTGTTTTGAGCCGTTTCGAGTTCGAAAAAATAATTAATGGCTTTTGTAAATCGCTCAAACGAAATGGGTTTTAGCAGGTAGTCGACAACGTTAAGTTCGAAAGCATCAACTGCATAATCGCGGTAGGCTGTTGTAAATATTACTTTTGGCGGGTGCTGCAAGGTACGCACAAAATCAACGCCGGTTATTTGTGGCATTTGAATATCGCAGAACAATAAATCGATTTTTTCTTTTGCCAAAATAGGCATGGCCTCCAGTGCGTTGTTGCATTCGGCAACTATTTCGAAATTGGTAAAAACCGAAAGGTGATTTTTAATTACCCTGATTGCAATGGGTTCGTCGTCTATAATTATACATCGGTACATTATTGTTCCTCCAGATTCAAGGTTAAATTTACAGAAAAGGAGTCGGTTTTGTCATCTATTTTCAGAATGTATTTTTCCGGAAAGATAAGGTCTAAGCGTTTTCTGGCATTTTTTAAACCAATGCCTTTCGAGTGATTTGAAGTTGCATTCACAACCTGGTTTTTTGAGTTTTCAATCTTAAATATCAAAGTTTGATCGATTAGGTGAAGTTTTATATTTACAAATGCAACGCCTGGGTAATTGCTGACTCCGTGCTTAAATGCGTTTTCGATAAAGGGTAATATAATAAGCGGAGCTATTTGCAAATTGTTTGTTTCGGACGGAAAATCAACCTGCATTTTTAATTTCCCGGAATACCTGATCTTCTCAATTTCAATGTAATTTTTAAGGTTGGCCAGCTCGTCGGATAACAACACGCGCTTTTCGTCGCAGCGGTATAAAATGTAATCAAGAATATCGGACAGCCGTAAAACCAAATCAGGTGCTTTGTCTGATTTTTCGAGGGTTAATCCGTATAAATTATTTAAAGTATTGAATAAAAAATGAGGATGAATCTGGGCTTTTAAAAGCTTTAATTCGGCTTCCTTCAATTTTAATTCGGTGTTGAGTTTGTTCTTTTCCAGCTCACTTTTTTCCTGTTGCATTACAAATGCGCGTTTCACTTGTTTTATGGCAATGGCAAAAAATACAATAAAATACAGTGTTACAACTTGTAATTCAGGGTGTAAAACTGCAGGATCAAGCGAAGCTTCTTTATTCAGAATAAAAATGAGGGCAAAAAATACAATTAGAAACGAGAGCCAGGTGGCTGCCAGTAAAGTATAAAAACTAAACAGAAAAAACCGGCCATATCGTTTTTTCAGGAGGTATTTCGGCACCAGGGTGTAGTTGAAAAAATAAGTAACGAGAATGGCCACAGGCAAAAGTCCCAGCGAAAAGATAATTGTAACTTCGCGAAATTCGCTGTTCCAGCTAAACAGAATAAAATTAAAAAAAACAACCAGCACCCAAAAAACAATGTGGTATACAATCCGCATGGTTTTCGACCTTTGCAGCAGACTTATTATTTTTTGAGTTTTATCGATCATGGTATTTTTTAAAATAGCAATTTATAACAGATTTTATCAATTGTAAAATTCTGTCGTTCAAATTCGCAAAATGAATGATGAACAACCCAAAAGTTTAATAGTACGTTATTTGATGCAGAGAATGCAGTTGAAAAGTAGTATTGTGCTGTTTAACGATAAAATTCTGTTGGAATTGTGATGTTGAATTAGTTTGCAGTCAGTAAATTTAAAAATCGAAAAATCATGATCGACTTAGACAAAACAAGTACAGGATTTGGCTATATGGTTGAAGCTTATAAAATTGGCGGCCCATATATGTTTTGGATTACCATTTTTGGATTACTGGCACTGGGTTTAGGTGTTTGGAAAATCGTTGAATTGGTAACCGGGAAAAAACCGAACACAAGATTTCTTGAATTAATTCGGATGTCTGGTTCACTCGCTCTGGCCTTTGGCTTATTCTCTCAAATTGTTGGTATTGTGCAGGCATTGGAAGCCATTCGTGCAGCTGCTGATGTATCGCCGCAAATAGTGATGGGAGGTGCAATTGTTAGTTTCTATGCTCCGGTATGGGGATTTATAGTGTTTTTTATTGCCACTGTGTTCTATTACGTGTTGAAAGAGATTATTCAACAGAAGAGTACCTGAAAACAATAAATTAAAAAGGAAACAGAAAAGGTAGAATAGGTTGGTTTTTGGAATAAAACCGGCCTATTTTATTTTATTGGAAACCTTGCCAATCAACTTATTCAAGGCCGGAATGTCGCCAAATTTTTCAAACAAACTTCCTTTGCCATAATGCAGCAGAATGTTTCTGAAATAAACAAATAATCCCATACTGTGCGAAGCAAATAGAACAGGATCAATCCGGGCAACAGAGTAGGTAAAAATCATTAAGGAACCAAAAGTGCTGATGATCCAAAAGCCAAGCGGGAACAACGATTCTTTTTCTTTTTCGGAATGAATCCACTGGTAAAAAAAGCGCGAAATAAAAATCAACTGGGCAATGGTTCCCCAAACCATCCAAAACAACGATACGCTTTCGTTTTTAAGTATAGAGTTTATATTTCCGGAGTAGATTAACCAGACCCAGTAGGCAATGGGAATAAGTACAAACAGTGACCTCGAAATTAGGTGCATTTTATTCCAAACCTTTTTTAGCTGAAGGTTACGAATGTAAATACTGTACACCAACGACTGTCCAACAACTATTGCAAAGTCGTTTCTAAGTATTCCGTAGGTAAGCATTAAAATGGAGGCCACCAAACTAATCTGCCAGTAAACAATGGGAGAAATCACTTCGCCTTCTTGTTCCGATTTGAACCACTGGGCAATGGTGCGGATAAAAAATAATCCCTGTGCCAGAAAACCTAAACCTATGATTAAAATGCTGTTCATTTTGTTTTAATGAGGGCACAAATATACTAATAAAGCTTTTCGTTTTTTATGATTAGATGCTATCTTCTACATCTAATTTTTTGAGGGTTTCGCGAGCTGCATTTTGGTGAGCTTCTTTTTTCGAAGACCCTGTTCCTTTGCCAACTTCTTTATTGTCGATTTTTACCACAGCTCTAAATTTGGGCTGTTTTAATTTATCGTCCGACTCTTCCGTTGTCTCAAACTCAATTTCGCGTTTGTTTTTTTGGCTCCACTCAATCAGCTGACTTTTAAAGTTGGAGTCTTCCTGTTCAATTAACTGCAGGTCGACAAACTGCGAGAGAATTTTCTTGGTCACAAAAAATTTCACGGTCTGATAGTCGCGATCCAGATAGATAGCGCCAATTAAAGCTTCGAGTGCATCGCCGTAAATGTGGCTTTTATCGATGTTTTTTGTTGTATTTGAATCGATAAAAACATTCAGACCCATGTCGAAAGTGAGCTGAGTAAGAAACGATCGGTTTACAAGTTTTGAGCGGGTTTTTGTAAGAAATCCTTCATCCTCTTGCGGAAAGCGGTTGTAAAGGAAATCGGCAATAATGGCACCCAAAATAGCGTCGCCAAGATATTCCAGTCGTTCGTTGTTAACGTAATTCCCTTGCGAATCAACAGTAGATGCCGACTTATGAATAAACGCTAAATCGTATAGCCTTAAATTTTGGGGATAAAAACCAAGAAGTTCTTTTAAAAACAAGTAAAACTCTTTCCGATCAGACGAAAAGAGTTTTACTCGTTGTACTATTTTTCTTACCACAGTGTATTATAGTTTTTTGAAAACTACAGTTGCATTGTGACCACCAAAACCAAATGTATTGCTAATAGCAACATTAATTTCCCTTTCTTTGGCAACATTGAATGTAAAATCCAGTTTGCTGTCAATTTCAGGATCATCAGTAAAGTGGTTAATAGTAGGAGGTACAGTGTTGTTTTGTATCGCCAAAACACTGGCAAGTCCTTCAACGGCACCGGCAGCACCAAGTAAGTGCCCTGTCATTGATTTTGTTGAACTAATGCTTAATTTATAAGCATGTTCGCCAAAAGTGCTAAGAATTGCTTTTGGTTCTGCAATATCACCCAGTGGAGTAGATGTTCCGTGTACGTTAATGTAATCAACGTCTTCTGGTTTCAGACCTGCGTCTTCGAGCGCCCATTTCATAACCAATTGTGCACCTTTTCCGTCCGGATCGGGAGCAGTCATGTGAAATGCGTCAGCCGACATGCCGCCACCAACTACTTCTGCGTAAATTTTAGCACCTCGTTTTACAGCACTTTCATACTCTTCGAATACAAAAGCTGCCGAACCCTCACCCATAACAAAACCGTCGCGGTCTTTATCGAATGGGCGTGAGGCTGTTTTCGGATCATCATTGCGGGTAGACAAGGCTCTCATTGAGTTAAAACCGGCAACGCCAGCTTCGTTTACTCCGGCCTCAGAACCACCTGTAATCATCATGTCGGCTTTGCCCATGCGAATCATGTTCATAGCATCAATCATGGCATGCGATGCAGACGCACACGCACTTACAGTTGTATAGTTGGGTCCTCTGAATCCATATTTAATAGAAACTAAACCACCCGCAATGTTTGCAATCATTTTTGGGATAAAAAACGGTGAAAATCGTGGCCTGTCATCCTTGTAAGCTCTTGCTTCTTCGTAAAAAGTTTGCAGGCCTCCAATTCCGGCTCCCCAAATTACACCGACTCTGTCACCATCAATTTTCTCCAAATCGATACCACTGTCCTTAATGGCTTGATCTGTACTCGCAAATGCATACTGTGTATACAAATCATATTTGCGAATCTCTTTTCGCTCCATGTATTGAATAGCATCGAAATCCTTTACCTCGCATGCAAACTTTGTAGTATGCAACGTGGCATCGAAGTGAGTTATAGGACCTGCCCCACTTACTCCGTTTTTCAGGTTTTTCCAATACTCTTCAACAGAGTTCCCAAGAGGGTTAATGGTTCCTGCTCCGGTTATTACTACCCGTTTCAATTCCATAAATGAAAATTATGAATATAAATTACTTTACTGCTGCCTCGATGTGAGCAACTGCTTCACCTACTGTTGAAATTTTTTCTGCTTCGTCATCTGGAATAGCAAGATCAAATTCTTTCTCGAATTCCATGATTAATTCTACAGTGTCAAGAGAGTCAGCACCAAGATCATTTGTGAAAGATGCTTCAGTAGTTACTTCACTTTCATCAACACCTAATTTATCAACGATTATTGCTTTTACTTTTGCTGCAACGTCAGACATAATTCTTAATTTTAATTAATACTAATTTTTGTTTTAAATAATTCGCTGCAAAGTAATACATTTACGTTCTAAATCTCCAAGAAAAAAATTAAAAAAGATGTTAACAGAGGGACTTGGTTGATATATAACCTTCTAAATTAGAACGTTTTATTCAAATGTTCTAAAAATTAAAGAAATGTTAAAATGAGTAAAAAAAGGATTGCAATTTTTGCCTCAGGATCGGGGTCTAATGCACAAAATATATTTGAGTATTTTGCTGATAGTGAAATGGTTATTGTTGATTCGTTGTGGGCAAATAAACCGGATGCATATGCACTTACACGTGCTGAAAATTATGGTATCGAAACCTTTGTTTTTACAAGAAAGGAGTTTTATGAAAGCGATAAATTGCCTGAAATATTAAGAAATCGTAAAGTGGATTTAATCGTTTTAGCCGGTTTTTTATGGTTAATTCCTGATAATCTGATAGAAAGCTTTCCGATTGTTAATATTCATCCGGCATTATTACCCAACTATGGTGGTAAAGGAATGTATGGAATGAATGTGCATCGGGCAGTAGTAGAGAATAAAGAAAGTGAATCCGGAATCTCAATTCATTATGTAAATGAAAAGTACGACGACGGGAAACTGATCTTTCAGGCGAAATGTGAAGTTTTAGAAACCGACACTCCTGAAATGGTTGCCGAAAAAGTACATCAGTTGGAATACAAGCATTTTCCAACGGTAATTGAAAAGGTTATTCTTACAGATTTGTCTTAAATATTTTGTTTACAAATTTTTAGTCTTAAAGCTGATTGAGGTTAATAAAATCTACAATTTAACATATCCTGTTAAATAATGTTAAGCGTGTAATTGGCTGCATTTCATTAAAATTATCTTTGCTTCATGAGTCGGAAAATGCTAATAACATTGATTGTTCTGATGGCAGCAGTGCTATCGGGTTTAATATTGGTGCAAACAACCATGATCAAGTCTGCATCTGATATTCGCGAGGAACAATTCAATCAGCTTGTACTAAATGCGCTCAACCTGGTGGCAACACAACTCGAACTCGACGAGCAGCGTTTGGCTCGCGAAAGTGCAAAATTAGGTGAGTTGCCTGGGCTAAATACCGGAAAGGACGAATTTGGGAATGTGTTTCCTCGTAATAATAACAGGAAGGGATTACTTAATTTTCAGTTGAGTTATACCGAAAGTAGTATTTATGGTACAATAAAAAGAGAAATTGAAGGCCAGGTATTCGATTCTACGCAAATGCAATCCATGGGGATCCAAAAGTTTATGGAATACAGTATGGAGCAACAACGTCGAATGGAAGAATGGCTGCGAGACGACAGATGGCGCAATTATAATATACTTTTACAGGACAGGCCAATTAAAGAGCGTATTGATTCAACCAGATTAAATTTCTTTTTGGCCAATGCGATGGCTCAAACCGAAATTGACCTGGAATACAAATATGCCATTACCAATTCATCGCTGGCAAAAGAAACAATTATTATAGGAGACGAAAAATATGCTCCACGGGATAGAGAAGAGTTTTCCCGTTTGCTTTTCCCGAATGATTACAACGGATCGAAACCCAATTATCTGAATATCTATTTCCCGCACCGAAGGGCATATCTAATCAAACAAACCGGTTTAACTATTATTCCAACAATTATTTTAACTGGTTTGCTGATTGGTATTTTTGCTTATGCCCTGTTTGTGATATTTCGCCAAAAGAAGCTTTCGAATATTAAAAACGATTTTATTAATAACATGACGCATGAGTTGAAAACACCGATTTCAACCATTTCGCTAGCCAGTCAGATGTTGCAGGATGGAAGTATTGCAAACACTCCAACAATGATTGCACATGTTTCAAAGGTCATTAATCAGGAAAGTAAGCGGCTTAGTTTTCAGGTTGAAAAGGTGCTGCAAATGGCTGTTTTTAACGAAGGAAGATTAAAGCTGAAACTTAGGGAGTTTGATATAAACAAAATGATTAAAACTGTAACTACTAATTTTGAGTTACGGGTAAACAATAAAAACGGGAAATTAATTACTGAAATTTTGGCTGAAAATGCAATTGTTAAGGGAGATGAAGTGCATATTACAAATGTTATTTTTAACTTGCTCGACAATGCAATGAAATACAGTAACGAAACGCCCGAAATAAAAGTTACAACAGAAAACCGAAAAGATCAGGTTGTTGTTTCGGTGCAGGACAATGGAATTGGGATACCCAAAGAACATCATGCTCAGATTTTTGATCGTTTTTATCGCGTCCCTACCGGAAATGTTCACGATGTAAAAGGATTTGGCCTGGGATTGAGTTATGTGAAAAAAATCGTGGATTTGCACAATGGTACAATTAAAGTAGAAAGTGCATTAAACAAAGGCACAAAATTTAAAATATATTTCCCACAAATAAATAATTAAGCATGGAACAAAAAACAAAATTATTACTGGCAGAAGACGATGAGAATTTGGGCTTATTGTTAAAAGAATATTTGGTAGCCAAAGGTTTCGATGCCGATTTGTATCCGGACGGAGAAGCTGCCTATAAAGGTTTTATGAAAGAGCATTACGACATCTGCATATTGGATGTGATGATGCCGAAAAAAGATGGATTTACACTGGCAAAAGACATTAAAATTGTAAACGCCGAAATTCCTGTACTTTTTCTCACCGCTAAAAATATGAAAGAGGATGTATTGGAAGGTTTCAAACTTGGAGCCGACGATTACATTACAAAACCATTTAGCATGGAAGAGTTGATAATGCGAATTGAAGCTATTTTGCGTCGTACTTCGCAGGAAGGGCAGGCTAGCACGCAGCAGGTTTTTACGCTGGGTAAATTTACTTTCGATACACGTAAACAAACCCTTTCAGACGATGACGATTCGGTGAAACTAACCACAAAAGAATCGGACCTGTTAAAATTACTTTGCCAAAATGCCAACAAAGTTTTAGAGCGTAATTATGCTTTAAAATCAATTTGGATCGACGATAATTACTTTAATGCGCGAAGCATGGATGTTTACATTACCAAATTGCGCAAACATTTAAAAGATGAACCAACCGTTGAAATTATAAACGTTCACGGAAAAGGATATAAACTTATTGTTTGATAAAGATTGAATACCTGCTTTTGTAGGAGTTTCATTGGAATTAAACACCCGTTTAACAGAAAACAAAAAATGCCCGGATTTAATTAAATCCGGGCATTTTTGTGGTATTTATTTTTTCTTAGTCAAGCTTTAAAACAGCAAGGAAAGCTTTTTGCGGAACTTCTACATTTCCAATCTGCTTCATTCGTTTTTTCCCTTTTTTCTGTTTCTCCAGTAATTTACGTTTACGGGTTATATCGCCACCATAACATTTTGCCGTAACATCTTTACGAACCGCTTTTACCGTTTCGCGGGCAATAATTTTTGCGCCAATGGCTGCCTGAATGGCTATATCAAACTGCTGCCTTGGAATTAATTCTTTCAGCTTTTCACACATACGGCGTCCAAAAGGAGCGGCATTGTCGAAATGTATTAAGGTTGAAAGTGCATCTACCATTTCGCCATTTAAAAGAATGTCTAAACGAACTAATTTGGCAGGTTTGTATCCATTCATATGATAGTCGAACGATGCATAACCTTTTGATATACTTTTTAGCTTGTCGTAAAAATCGAATACAATTTCGCCCAGCGGAATGTTAAAAACCAATTCGGCACGTTCCGATGTTAAATAGTTCTGGCTTACCAATTCACCACGTTTATCGAGGCACAAATTCATTACCGGACCAATAAAGTTTGAAGCTGTAATAATATTTGCACGAATATAAGGTTCGTCAATTTCGTCAACTGTTGTTGAGGCAGGCATCCCCGAAGGGTTGTAAACAGTAATGGTTGATCCATTTGTTAAATGCGCCTGGTACGAAACGTTGGGTACAGTTGTAATAACATTCATGTCGAATTCGCGATCCAGTCGTTCCTGAATGATTTCCATGTGTAGCATCCCCAAAAATCCACACCTAAACCCAAATCCAAGTGCTGCTGATGATTCCGGCTCAAAAGTAAGCGATGCATCATTTAGCTGAAGCTTATCCATTGCATACCTTAGGTCTTCATAATCTTCGGCGTCAATAGGATAAACACCTGCAAAAACCATGGGTTTTACTTCTTCAAATCCATCAATTGCTTCTTTGCAGGGATTTTTTACATGTGTTATGGTATCTCCAACTTTTACTTCTTTGGCTGTTTTTATCCCCGATATTATATACCCCACATCGCCCGGTCCCAAAACATCCTTTGGTGCCAAAGCCAGTTTTAAAACGCCAACTTCGTCAGCATAATATTCTTTCTCAGTTGCGACAAATTTTACCAAATCCTTTTTGCGAATTTCGCCGTTAATAACTTTGAAATAGGCGATAATTCCTCTGAAAGAATTAAATACCGAGTCAAAAATAAGTGCTTGCAATGGAGCTTTCGGATCGCCTTTCGGATGAGGGACTTTTTTTATTATAGATTCAAGTATCTCTTCAACTCCTTCTCCGGTTTTCCCGCTGGCACGAATAATATCTTCCAGGTCGCAACCAATTAAATCAATTATTTGCTCCTCAACTTCATCGGGCATGGCGTTGGGCAAATCCATTTTATTGAGGATAGGAATAATTTCCAAATCATTTTCAATAGCCAAATATAAATTGGAAATAGTTTGGGCCTGAATTCCTTGTGTGGCATCAACAATAAGCAGTGCTCCCTCGCAAGCTGCTATCGAACGCGATACTTCGTACGAGAAATCAACATGCCCGGGAGTATCAATCAGGTTGAGTTTGTACTCAGTACCTTCATATAAATAATCCATTTGGATAGCATGGCTTTTTATCGTAATTCCACGTTCCTGTTCCAATTCCATATTGTCAAGAACCTGGGCGTGCATGTCTCGTTCGCCAACTGTTTTGGTAAATTCCAAAAGTCGGTCGGCTAGCGTACTCTTACCATGGTCAATGTGTGCAATTATGCAAAAATTACGAATATTCTCCATTTACTATTTCTTAACAACCATTACAAAAAATGGTTTCTTTTAATTTTGCGCAAAGATATTTATTTTTTGAAATTTTATGGGGTAAGTCGCTGTTTGGCAAGCGTTTTTATTTTTTCCATGTTATTATTTGATATTCAATTAAAAGAGATTGAAACAGAATGTGTTGATGGCCTTGTGATGATAGATATTTTTTGGTGTTTTATTGTCTGTGCCGGAAAATAGAAGCTCATTTCTCTTAATAAATGTTAAAATGGATGTTCGGGAAGAAAATTAATAGCGAATATATTTTTTTGGCATAGAGTTTGTAAAATGATTTGTAGTCATGAAAACAATTACCGTGAATGATTAATTTGATTCACGATTCAGAAAACAGAATAAAATACTTCACAGCAATTTGCTGTTTTTTCATAAGTTTGGTTTAGTTAGGTTTAGTTTGAATCCCGGTAGCAGAGGCACCGGGATTTTTCATTTTACACTTTCTCGTTTTTAAAATACTCTAATTTGCCCGTCATTGCAATGTCGCGAACTTTGTCGATCAATGCCATTCTTTGTTCTTCCGACAGTTTGGTGAATGAACGGGCCAGTGCAACTTTTTCGCGCATAAATGTTGCATTTTCATTTCCTGAGATCAGAACTGTGACCGGAAGCGACCAAACAAAATGCATTGCTTCTTTTATGCTCAGGTAATTCGGAATCAGAGGATCTTCCGATGTCCAGTTGGCTTCTTGCTTTTTTGCAAAAAAACGTCCGTCAGCCAACGATTTTATCGAAAGTATTCCCATGTTTCTATCGAGTGCTTTCTGCATCACATTCTCTTTAAAACTAAAATAAGAGGCATCAAGCACATTAACGGGCATCAAAACTGTATCAAAAATATCGCTTGCTTTTGTTCGTTCGAGCATATGAACGTGTGCATATGGATTTTGATGACCGGTAAAACCAAGGTATTTAAACTTTCCTTGCTGTTTGGCTTTTAGTAAATAATCGAGAACTCCTTTCTCAATTCGGCTGTCCACATCTCCTGGAGTACTAATGGCATGAACCTGATACAAGTCGAGTTGATCGACCTTAAGCCTGTTTAGAGTTCCTTCCAAATGTTTCTGAACCGTTTGTGCATCAGATCCGGTTGTTTTCGACATTAAAAAAATGAGGTCGCGGTATTTGGGAGTGAGGTATTTGCCATAGCGTTCTTCACTAACTCCTCTCGCGTAACTTTCGGCCGTATCGAAAAAACGAACGCCGCCTTCAAGTGCTGCCTCAATTACTTCCTGGGCATCCCGCTCCGTAGTCCAGCCAATATGGTATCCTCCCGTACCCAGCATGGTCACATATTCTCCTGTTCTCCCTAGTTTTCTTTTTGGTAGTACTTCTCCAAGGCGGTCGCTTGCAAATTCTTTTGCAAAAGCTGAACCTGTCAGCGAAATTCCGGCTGTTGCGCCTGCCAACGATTTTAAAAATGTTCTTCTGTCAGCCATAATAATTTAGTTGAAATTTACTTATATAAGATACGGAAAAATGAGAAAAACTTGTCATCTTTACTATTGGATTAATATGCTTATCGTAGTCAAGTAATTGTATTGAAGTAGTTTGAGTTAAAATTTTTACTGTTGCTTTTCTGAATACCAAGGAGCGAGAATTAATCGGAATTTTGAAATTGAGACCTTGTTCTGTTTTAAAAATGAGTTATAAAACAATCGCGAAATGAAAAAGATTGTAGTTGTTGGTAGTTCCAACATTGATTTAATAATGAAAATGGAACGGCTTCCTGAAAGAGGGGAGACAGTTAGCGGATCCGATTTTTTTAAGGTGTTTGGTGGCAAGGGAGCCAACCAGGCAGTGGCGGCAGCCCGGGCAGGTGGTAATGTGGTTTTTGTTAGCTGCGTTGGCGATGATGAAGATGTACCACAAATGATTCGGAACTATTCTGACAATGGTATCGACACAAGTTTTATTTTTCGTGAGAAAGAAATTGCAAGCGGGCATGCTCTTATTATGATCGGAGCCAATGGCGAAAATTGTATTTCAGTAGCTCCGGGGGCTAATTCAATGCTAAGTACCGTTAAAATACAACAGGCATTTTCAATGATTGAAGGAGCCGAAATGATTTTGGTACAATACGAAATTCCGGAAAAAACATTAAAGTATGTTATTGATATTGCTACATCAAAAGATATTCCTTTGGTGTGCAATTTTGCTCCAGCACAGGAATTTGATTCCTCATATCTGTCGAAAATTACAACACTGATTGTTAATGAAACTGAAGCTGGTTTTTTATCAAAAGTACAGATTCGAAGTGAAAGTGATGTTGAGAAGGCAGCCCGTATTTTAACAGAAAAAGGTGTGAACCGGATTATTATTACTTTGGGAGAAAAAGGAGTTTATGCATTCGATAAAATTAACAAGTTTTATGTTCCGGCCTTTCAGGTTAGTGCTGTTGATACAACTGCCGCAGGCGATACTTTTTGCGGAAGTTTCCTGGTTGCTTTAGTTGAAGGGCAAGAAATACAGCCTGCTTTGCGATTTGCCAGTGCAGCATCAGCAATTGCTGTTACCCGCATTGGAGCACAACCATCCATTCCAACCCGTGATGAAATTGAACGATTTCTGAAAGAACACTAAACGAACGTTCAGCACTTTAGTTTAGATCTACTTTTTAACTATTTTATATGTGTTCGCCCTGTGGTTTGAATCTTCAACCTTAAGAATGTAAATACCACTTTTTTGTGAAGTTAAATCCAGCACACTTCTCTCACCAAATTCAGGATTTGCCTGCAATATCAGAGTTCCTTGAATGGAGTAAAGTGAAATGGTTTTAATAAGTTCGTTAGAACCAATGTAAATACGGTTTTGCGTCGGATTGGGATAAATTTTTAGGTTTTCAATTTCAATTTCAGAAGCGGCAAGCACCAATTTCCCTCCGTTTTGTTCGAACCTGTACGCAAATTGCTGGTAGTATTGGTTGGTAATATCGGCATTGTGGATAATCAGTGTATTTTCATCGTTTCTGTCGTTGGCCGAATTACTCCAGTTGTGGCTTCCGGTAATTACCTGCGGGTCAGAAGTCGTTTCTTTGGCATCTATAATAGCCATCTTATGGTGAAGTGTGGCACTTGCCTTGTCATCAAAAATATATTTACCCGATGGCAGCCCTCCTAAAATTGTATTTACAGTTTCGGTGTTATCTCTTTCATCGTCGGTAATAACATTCACTTCTGTTCCCCGGTCTTGTGCCGCCATTATTGCATCTGCCAAATCAGAACGGGTAATAATCATGGTCTGCACATCCAGAGTAAAGTCGGCAGTTGATATGGCATCAATTAGTTTCTGATTGGTATTGTCCGACGGACTAAAATAGCATTCTACGCGATTACCTCCAATCATTAAATCGTGAGGCGTATTGTTTGTTTTTGCAGCACCAAATTTTGCATTTCCGGAGTTGGCTTGATTACCGGTACTTCCCCACATTTCCTCAAACTCAATTTCGTAAGTTTTTGCCAGCGACTGGTCCTGGATAAAGATCATATTGTTGGCATCGGAGAAGAGTTGAGTTTGAGTAAGGTTGGTTGAACCCGACCAAATCCAGGCTTTGTTTGCGTCGTTCGAATTTCCATCGAAAATGGCAAATTTGTTGTGCATTATACCACCAGTTGAAGTTTCCGGTCGTTCCAAAACTGAAATGCCTGAATTTAAATCGTTTATGCTGTAATGACTTGTTGACCCACAGGTAATTACCCGAACCGAAACACCTCTGTCGAATGCAGCATTTAACGCAGTGCTAACTGTGTTGTTGTCGAAATTATAAATACACAAATCAATCGATTCTTCAGCTTGATTAATGTAGGCAGCTAAAGTATCTTCCATAAAATTGCCAATGTCCATGGCATCTGTTTCTGTTGCAAGGGTATTGTCCACGTTTGTGTTAAAATATACATTTATCCGGCCGCTAGAATTCGATTCGGTAACATAAGCATTTATATTCGAATAAACTGTGTCGGATTCAAGAACCATAAAGGCCTGGGCATAAATTATTTCAGAAGCCTGCAGGCCAGTAATTTCAGCAACATGTACATTTTCATCTTCCGAAGTGGTAGAATCGCCGGATTTGTAATTGCTTAACGCAGCGCTGGTATTTTCGTTTCCATATCTTACAAACGGGAATGCTCCTGCATCGGTACTCCAGCCAAGAGTTATCGAATTTTTGCTGATATCAACTGCATTAATAGACGAAGTAAAATTGACAGAGTTGGATGATATAAAATCGTTCATGTCGCGGGGTAGTAACTGGTAGCCATTCCGCGTGTCGTTGTTTTCGTATGAATATTGTGAGCAGATTGCAATCAAACTAAATTTTCCGGAAGGTATGGCTTGCCCAACAATTGAACTGCTTGAGCTAATTCTTAATTCTCCGGTAGTTGAACCATCGGAAAAAGTATAGTTTGTATTTCCGGAAAAAGTTCCTCCTGCATTTGAAAACTCAATTGAATTTATTCGAACAAGCTGTCCTTCGTAGCTTTCACCAATTTGGACGATGCTTAGTATTTTGGGGCCCGGAAGTATATGCCCCGATGAATGTTTTGTGTAAGTACTTACATCTTTTATTTCCAGTAGATTGTTGTAGTCGTCTAAAGTGCCGGAAAGTGTTATCGAGTCTCCTTTCTGAGTCGTACTCAGTTTGTCATCGTACACTGCAATTCCAGCTGTGGCATCTTGAATATACCGGATTAAACCCAATTCATCATCATTGATAACAATCCCCGAAACAGTAACGGTAGACCCAATATTTTGACGACGCGCATCTTCAATGGTATTTTGTGCAAAAAGTTGATTGCTGATTACAATCAAAATGAAAAAAGATAGAATTCTCACAATTCGTGATTTTAAAATTTAGCAACGAAAGTAAGAATTTATAGACTGAATAATAATGATATTTTGTTAAAATGGGCGAAATTCTAGTTTTTTGATACGATCAGTTTTTTAACCACTGTTTTTTTATCTGAGCTCACAACCTGTATTAGGTATAACCCATCAGGAATATCGTTTAACAAGAGTTGCGTTTTATAGGTTGGGAATTCGTATTCTTTGCGAAGTACCTGTTTCCCGGTAATGTTTGTTAGCGTAACTTCGGCTATTTCGTTCGAGTTGAAATCCACCGTTACTTTGCTGTTTTTGCAAGGATTAGGATAAATCTTAAGGTCAGCTTCTATTTTTTCTTTTTCAGTTGTTGAAATATCCCAACTGCTTTCCGAAAAAGCGGGAAGGATAAATAACAGTATTAAAACGACAAGTATATATTTTTTCATGGCTAAACTTGTTTAATTGTTTCCGATGAGAGGTGTTACAAATAACATGCCTCTTTTATTATTAACAACAAAAAATTTGAACAGTTGCAATTTTGCGCAAAAAAGTTTTAATTATTTTCACAGTTGGTTCAAATTACTGTTATCTGTATTTGTGTTCTCCTTTTTTCTGTTTTGTGTGTAAGTATACTCTTACAATCAATCATGAAATATTGAGTATATTCCAATGCACAAGTTGTTCAGTTACAAAAAACATAAATTGATGAACTGGATTTTGCAGAGAAGTGGCAGCTACTTTTACGAAGCACTGTGAATTTGAAACGGATTTAAGAATTTGAGACAGAAGGAAAAGCTTAAAAATAAATTGGGTATTAATATTAGTTTTTTGCTTTTATATCATCAATTACCCATTGCAAAACAGGGTCTTTCCCTTGTGAAAAATTATTCCAGTCGCTTTTTATCAGTACATCGGGTTGTACACCTGAACTGGGTGTTTCCTGAATTTTAAACAGGCGTTTTGAATAACAAATAACCAGTTTTGAGTTGGGAAGTTCGAAGCTGTCCATATCCTGGTAACCGGTAGGATTCGATCCTGTTGGTTCTCCAACAATTGTCGCATTTAATAAATCGCGGTAAAGAGCAGTGTTGCTTGTTGCAGCCGAAAATGTTACGTTGTTGGAAAGAACATAAACGCCGTCTCTCCAGTTTACCGGATCGGCAAGATTTAATGCAAAAGCTAATACCAGTCCTGTGTATAAATCGCCCCCACCATTATTACGCATGTCAATTACCAGTTGTTTTGTATTATTCTGAAAAATGAAAGCAGCAATTTCTTCGCCAATACGCATCATTTCATCAAAGGTTGGGTAGTTCTGAAAATGAATGTAAAGCCCCTGTGTTTCTTCGATCGGTGTGAACCAAAATCCTTCTGTTTTGGGATTATCCGGTTGTGTTATTTCCGGAACTCCAATCTTAATTTCACTAAAAGCAGCAGTCTTGTATTCCGGTCTGTTCAGACTCTGCACTTTTTCTCTGATTAAATTCCCATCAGTGTTTCGGAAGGTGAATAATGCTTCTGTTTTATCTGTAATGATATGTAGTCCATAAAGCAGTTCAGAAAAGGTTAAATATTGTGCCGTTCGAACAACTTGAGAATATTCATTTTCTACAAATTGAGCTACTTCCCCAATTTGTTTGGCAACTTCGTCAATGGGATTTCCATCTATTTCAATCAATTCCAGTCCCAGTACTGGAAGGTGTTTTGTACTTGTTTTAACCACTCTCCATTCTCCTTCAAACTTTTGCAGTTCGAAAGGAAAGTTGTGCATTTCCTGGTTTGCAAAAGAAATGGTCGTGTGCCCATCTCCAATTTTACGTGTCAAACGCATCAGCTCAATCGTAATCTCAAGGTCGGTTTTTTCCCCCAGCGATTCTTTAATGGCATCCAATTCTTTCTCAAAATCAGTGGGGCTGATTTTGTTGTAAACGTCAATGTGTTTTTGCTCCAAGCCTGTTTTGTAAGTAATCAGATCTTCGAGCCAGGCATCTTTATTCGCGTTTTGTGCTTGCGCTGTAACTAAAAGAAACACTGACGCAACAACCGTGAGAATTAATTTCATAGGCACTGTATTATCGTAATTCCCGAAGAGCATTTATGTCATTCCCGGTCAGGATTTTTACCGACCGGGTGATTTTTTCAATATCCCAGTTCCACCATTTTAGCTGGCAAAGAATTTCGATTTGTTCCTTAGAAAATCGTTTCCTGATAAGTTTGGCGGGATTGCCTCCAACAATGGAATAAGGCTCAACATTTTTAACCACAGTTGAATGTGCGGCGACAATGGCTCCATTGCCAATTGTTACACCAGGCATTACAGTAACATTGTAGCCCAGCCAAACATCGTTGCCAATTATGGTGTCGCCTTTTATGGGGTACGACTTGCCCTCCATTGCATCTGTCCATTCGCCACCAAAAATACTGAAGGGATAAGAACTAATGGATTTGCTCAGGTGGTTGGCGCCGTTCATTATAAAAGTTACGTCAGACGCAATCATACAAAACTTCCCGATTATGAGCTTGTCGCCAATAAATTCAAAATGGTATTTTACATTCTTTTCAAAGTTGTCAGGATTTTCAAAATCGTCATAATAAGTATAATCACCAACAATAATATTTGGATTAGAGATAATGTTTTTAAGAAAAACCATTCTGTTGTAATTCTCCAGAGGATGGATTTTTTCTTTGTTGGGAATGTTCATAATCGTTCTTTTTGTTGGTTTAAACGGTGATAATAGTGATTGGTTTAACTCATGGTTATTTTTTTTGAGACTATTGTCGAATAAAAATCTTCCAGACGTTCTTTCCCATATTTAGGAGCTATCATATCCGACGCCATGGCTGTAAGAAAAAATTCAACGGGTCCATACGTTTTTGAGCTAAAAAAAGTGCGGCTTATTCCAATAATACTTTTTCGCAGCCAGTTCGGGAGGTAGCTTATTTTTGTGTTTCTGCCCCAGGTTTTAAAAGCCAGAGTTGCCAGTTCGTTTTGAGTGAAAATTTCGGGTCCACCCACTTCTATTTCAGGGGTGTTCGAGTGCAGCGTTTCGAAACAAAGATTTGCTAAATCTTTTCCGTGGATTGGATTCAATTTACATTCGCCATTGCCAAACAAGTAAACTCTTCCCTTTTGGGCCATATTCAATATATCAGTCATGTCGGAGAAAAAACCGCTTGGGCGTATTACGGTGTAGTTTATTCCAGAAATTTTCAGTTCATCAACAAAGCGTTCTTTTGCCTCACAAATTTTTAAATTACGCAGGTCGGTTCCGTTTAAAACCGAAACATAGATAAACTTTTTTACGCCTGCTTTTTGTGCTTCAGCCAATAAATTGGAGTTGGCCTGGTAATCAACATCCATGTAACTTAATCCATCTTTCTGACGGGTAATTCCTACTGTGCTTATCAAATAATCGGCCTCTTTTAAAGTGCCTGCCATCGATTGGGGATTTGTAAAATCGACCTGTATTTTTTGTAAATGCTCATCATTAACTTTGGTAAGTTTATCAAGGTTTCTGGCCAGGGCAATTACATCCAGTTTTTGTTGTAAAAATACCTGAACCAGGTACTTTCCTAAATAACCTGTTGATCCTGCGATTGCTACTTTTGTCATTTGTATTCCTTTTTTTGTGAAATGTGTTTATTTGTTTCAGTTGTTTTTAGCTGAGTAAATTTTTTGGATGGGTAGAAACGGCATAGATGATTTGTGAAATCAGTTTGTTGTCGTCCGTCCGTAAAATATGTTTCGAATTTTTTAAAAGCCATACATCCTGAATGGATGGGAATAGTTTTTTCGCACGTTTTAAAAGCTTGATGCCCGGAAAAAGTATATCGTATTTGGCAGCAAAAATGTACAAAGGTGTGCTTATTTGTGCAACATCTTTTTTGTTAAATAATGGGCAGTTGGCAGAATCTGGAATGAAATTTTTAAGAATGATTGCCAGTAGTTGTGTGTAATACCTATTTTTTTCAGAAAATAGATTGTTTGTCAATTCTTGCAAATGGCCCGGATTTTTAAAGCGTTTATAGAGTGCAATGGGCAATTTAATTTTTAGTGCAGTTGTCAGAAAATGAGCTTTTGCAATTCCGTCCGGTGTAATCAGGAACGTTTTAGCGATTCGCCTTTCATCAAATATCAATGTTTTTAAAGTAACAAAACCTCCCAACGAAATTCCAACTAAAACAACATTCCAAAGGTTGAGTCTTGATAAAATTTCGTACATCCATTTGCCGTAGGTGTTGTCGGTTTTTGAAAGACGGTTTTCAGCACTTAAATTGGCTTGCCCCAAAATGTCGACAGCATAAATGCGGAAGTCTTTTGTTAATCCGATTAAAGCATCCAGAGCAAGTGGCGCCGAACAGTAGTAACCATGAAGTAATACAAGTGGTGTTTTATCCTTTTGCCCGGTAGCAATAACATTTGTATCGCCAAAGGTGGTTTCAATTTTTATCAGTTCGTAGTGCAGTGGAAGTTCGTCCAGCTTTTGGAAATACAGTTGTTTAATTTCATTTTTAGCTTGAGCACTGGTATAATTCGATTTCATTTGGATGCTGTTTTTCTCCAATTATTCTGAATAATTCCTAATAAAAACTGTCAGTAATTGACGCGTGCTGTGTTACCAGGGTGAATTTTTTCCGCAAGGTTTGTTCCGATGGAGGAATCAGGAATCAAAGTCTTTTGTATTGTAAATGCCTGAAAGTATTTTAACCATTAAAACAACCGAGTTTTTTACTTCATCGGTTTGATTTAAGGTTCCGGCCAGATAGACATCCATTTCGGGGCAGTAATACATAAAAGAACCAGTACTTCCTGAGTGCCCAACTAAAGTTAAATCGGGTAATGTTGGGAAGAGTTTTCGAAATGCTATTTTTCGCAGGCCAAATCCGTACTCCATTGCATACGTTTCCGGTATCCAGTTTTGCATTGTTTTTAAGGTTTCTACCGAAATTAGTTGTCCTGAAAACAAAGCATGTTGAAATTTAATTAAGTCGCTTGCCGTTGAAATCAAACCTCCGCCAGCCCAGTCGGCACTTAAACTTTTCATCGAACTTGCCTCAAAATCGTCAACATAAATTTCGGAAAGACGTGACGTTTTTTTTAGCGGCGAAGAACGAAGGTGCATTGATGTGTGTACCATATTAACCGGTTCAAAAATGCGGTCGCGAAAGAATTCATGGAGTGGCGTTTTGCTTACTTCTTCAATTATAAGTCCCAATAAAACATATTCGGTGTCGGTATAATTATATCCGTTTACGGGTTCAAACAAAGGTTTCATTTTTTCCTTTGCCAGTGCAATTGTTTCCAACGGTTCCCAATGTTTATTTTGGTCAGTAAACAGTTGTTCCATAACATTCGGACTGCCATCTGTTGTTTCACCTTCAAAGTAGTCGGGAAGTCCCGAAGTGTGCTGTAAAAGCTGTTCGATGGTTATTTCTTTAGAGATATCTTTTCCATCAAATACATGAAGTTTGAGCATGATTTCTTCAGGCAGGTAGTTGCTTATTTTATCTTCAAACTTCAAACGTTTTTCTTCCACCAAAATAGCAATGGCGATTGCGGTAAAAGTTTTTCCAATGCTGGCGGTATAAAACGGATTGGCAGCTGTAACTGCCTCCCCGTTTTTAAATTTTCCGTAGTTATACTGCCAGTCAATCTCAAGAGAAGGAGAGTACACGTTTAAAAATAGGTTGTGTACATTCTCTTTATTTATCTCTTTTTGGAGCAGTTTCTCAGCTTCCGTTTTAGCTTCAGCAATGTCTGTTGGCGAACTGCAATGTGTTAACATCAGCAGTGCCAAAAGGAAAAGAGATTGTTTGCTTTTATTTAGAATGGACAAATACATTTGTGTTGTTTAATGGTGTCAAAACGGAATAATACAATATTCTGACTGATTTAAAAAGCATAACCGATTGAAAATTCGCCAAGAAATCCGTTCATAAAGGTATAATCATCGCGGAAGACATCAATGGCATCGAGTGCAGCCTGGCTCGAATTATTTACTTTTAATTCGTCGTAAGCATAGCCATATCCAAGGGCAAAGTTCAAGGTGAACCCACTGTCCCAAATCCAGCGTTTCCCCACATTCAAGCCAAGCGTACACTCAGGTAGTTTGAAATCGAAATCTCCCGTATCCAAAGCTCCATCGCCTTTGATTTTTCGGTAACGGGTATAGGCACCGGCATAAAACGAGTTCAATCCTTCGCCAAAGTGGTACCTGTAATTTAAAATTACTGCTTTCCCGCTGGCGTCGATTTTTGCATCCGAGTAAGTTTTCGGAATGGTCTCTAAGTCGCCTCGTAAAACTAGTCCGTGGTGTTTGCCAAATAAATGCTCAACGTTTGCCGAATAAAATCCAAAGGCAATTCCGCCCGGGCATACATTAATGGCATTTTTAAACTCTTTTGCCGGTTTCTCCGATTCACCTTTCGACATTTTTTCATGGCTTTGGGCACTTGCATTTCCTGCAGTTAAAACTGGAATAATAATTGCGGCTGAATAAGTCAGTCTTTTGATTTTTCTAAAAAATGTTTTTGTTTTCATCTTGTTTAACTTTTTTGAATTCACTTTTAATTTGTGTTCTCTGTTTTCGTTTTTAATTGTTGACGATGCAAAGATGAAGCGAATAAAAGAGTCAATCGTCCGGGTTTATATTTTCATACCTTTTTGTGAGATTTCGGACTTTGATGAAATTCAGAACTTAAGAAAATAGTACAGTGATTCTGTTTTTATTTGCCTTTAGGGGTCTGTTTAATCCACATTCCGGGAGTAATTCCTTCCTTTTTTTTGAAGTACGAATTAAATACCGATTTTGAATTAAAACCACTTTCGTAAGCCAGCCCCAATAAAGTAAGGTGGCTATATTTCGGATTTAAGGCCACTGTTTTAAAATAATCGAGACGAAACTGATTGATAAATTCATTAAAATTTATGCTGTTTTTTTCGTTGATTAAATACGATAGTTTGTTGGGGTGAAGCTGAATACTTTGTGCCAGACTACTCAGGCTAAGTTGTGCATCGAGAAATGGCTTTTCGTCTTCAATAAATTGCAACAACCTTTTCATTTGCTCATCAAGCTCCGATGAGTTTGCTTGTGGTTCAATCCTGTTTGCTGCGGTATTGTTTTCTTGGGCCGGAATGATAAGATTTGAAATGTGCAGCTGATTAAAGTCTGCCAATGTTTTTAAACTTTCAAGCGATGGATCATGTCTGAAATTGATAATTTGTCCGCGCTTTTGGGCAATGTATTGTTTTAATATTTCAAGTGCTTCATTTTTATGATTGGTATTGGCAAGAATAAATAATTCGTACGGAACCATTTGTTTTTTATCGTTTGCAACATTTATCCATGCTTTGATTGTTGCTTCAGACAGTGTTTTTTTGTTGTTGTTTATTACTTCAAAATACAGGTTATGAAGTGCGGAATCTGAATTTTCAGCAACGAACGTATCAAATTCATCCTGTTTGTTTAGCCAAATGAGACAAAGAGTTTTTAGTTCGCAGGCTAAAATAAACTCCGGATTTATGGCCAGCGATTTTTCGACAAAAGTTAGTGCCTGATCGAATTTTTTTTGATAGTAATTAATGTGGGCAAGCGTGTAAAAATGGTTGGCCGATAGCGGATCAACATCCATCGCTCTTTTAATGTAGCTTTCTGCTTTCTCCCATTCGCCGTGAGCAATAAACAGCTCGGCCATTGCTTCCAGTCCGTCGGTGTATTTTGGGTATTGAGTTAAAGTATTTACCAGCTGGTTGTAGGTGGCCTGAAAATCCCACTCCATCCAAAATGTTTTTCCAATAAACGATTGGCCGTATTCGGGTAATGTTTTGTCGAGGTCGCTTGCAATCATAAAATTTTCGATGGCTTTCGAAAAACCTTCTTCGGCAGGCATGTATCCCCAGGCTGCCATTAGCCCGTAACTTTGCACCAATCCGTAATACGAACGTGCAAATTTGGGATCGTGCAGAATGGAGGCCTCGTAATGTTCTGCTGCAGTTTTAATCGAGTCGGCATCCCATTTTAATTGATAAAAATGGCCTTTTAAAAACAGTTTGTAGGCGTTTACACTTTTGGTAGCTTCGTTAACCAGGTGCTCCTGAATGTTAAAATGACCAAAGTTTTCCCGGATCTGATTTGCAATCAGCAAACTTATTTCATCCTGAAGTGCAAAAATATCTTCCATTTCACGATCGAAGTTTTTCGACCAAAAATGGGTGCCATCTGAGGCGTTTATTAATTGCGCAGTAATACGTACACGATTATTGGCTTTCCGCACACTGCCCTCCAATACCGACGAAACACCAAGTTGTTGTGCAATTTCACGTACATCAACATTTTTACCTTTAAAGGCAAACGACGAAGTTCGGGCAATAACTTTCAATTCCGAAATTTTTGTTAGTGCATTAATTATTTCTTCAGTTATTCCATCACTGAAATATTCATTGTCTGCATCCGCGCTCATGTTAACAAATGGCAGAACAGCAATCGATTTCTCGGTGTGCGGTAGTGTTGAATTATTAACCGGTTTCATTTTTTAAATAGGCATTCTTTTGCTTGGTTTTAACATAACACCATTGAAGCATTTTAGTTGAGTAAAGGATTTGTTTTCTTTTAACGAAAATGCAAGTTTTGATTTTATTCTTCTTTTGGTTTTTGAATTGCCTATTTACTAACCAACAGGTCTATTTTGTATACGTAATTTGTAAACGAGCTTAGAAAAGTTTTAAGGCAGCCTGCAAATCCTCCGGCGTATCAATCCCAATGGATTGTGAATGCGTTTCGGCTGTTTTAATTTTATATCCGTTTTCGAGCCAGCGCAACTGCTCCAGCGATTCGGCCAGTTCAAGTTTTCCCTGTTTTAATTTTGTAATGTTCTGAAGCACTTCGGCTTTAAATGCGTACATGCCAATGTGCGCCCAAAAAGTATTTTTACTTAACCAGTTATTTTCTTCAGTGCCACGAATATAAGGAATGGGAGAGCGGCTAAAATAAAGTGCGTTGTCGTTTTCGTCGACAACTACTTTGGGCCTGTTTGGATTAAAAAGCTCTTCGGTGGAATTTATTTTTTTTACCAGTGTTGCAATTTCTGCATCCGATTTAAAACACGACTTTAACAGTTCAATTTGATCTGCCTGAATAAATGGTTCGTCGCCTTGAATGTTGATTACCACATCGAAGTTTGTAGTGTCTGAAATTTGTTCTGCAGCTTCGGCGCAGCGGTCGGTACCGCTTTGGTGTGTTGCAAGTGTTTTTACCACCTTGCCTTCAAATGATTTTACCGCATCAAAAATCCGGTCGTCATCGGTGGCAACAACTACTTCATCCAGCGCTTTTAATGCATTTTCGTATACCCACTGTATCATTGGTTTGTTTTTTATCATTACCAACGGTTTTCCCGGGAAACGGGTCGATTCATAACGGGCGGGAATTATTCCAACAAATTTCATAACAAAAAAATTAGAGTCGTTAAAGATTGCGAGGCGGACTCGCTAACTTCATTTCAAAGGTCAAATATAACAATCATAAACAGATTCTGACAAAAGCTTTTATCATTTAAATCCTCTTGTAGTACGGCATAAAAACAATAAAAAAACTTAATTATAAGCCACTAATTCTCTTAGACAGCGAAAAATTGTAAATTTGCAAATTCTTGATATCGACAAACATGGATGTACAAGCTATAAAACAAAGGTTTGAAATTGTAGGAAACACTGCCGGATTAAACCGGGCGATTGAAGTTGCGGTGCAAGTCGCCCCAACCGATTTATCTGTTTTGGTTACCGGCGAAAGTGGTGTAGGTAAGGAAATATTTCCGCAGATTATTCATCAGTTTTCAAGCCGGAAACATGGAAAATACATTGCCGTAAACTGTGGCGCAATTCCCGAGGGAACGATTGATTCGGAATTGTTTGGCCACGAGAAAGGCGCATTTACAGGCGCATTGGCCGACCGAAAAGGTTATTTTCAGGAAGCCGATGGCGGAACTATTTTTTTAGATGAAATTGGCGAATTGCCCATGTCGACACAGGCACGTTTGTTACGTGTGCTCGAAACGGGCGAGTTTATTAAGGTGGGATCGTCGCAGGTTATAAAAACCAATGTACGTGTAATTGCCGCCACCAATGTAAATATTCCGGTCGCCATTGAAGAGGGTAAATTCAGGGAAGACTTGTATTACCGATTAAATACTTTGCCCATTTCTGTTTTACCCTTGCGCGAGCGAGCCGACGATATAAATTTATTGTTTCGGAAATTTGCACGTGATTTTGCCGAAAAATACCGGATGCCACCGGTTCGGTTAAGCGATGAAGCCCGAACTGTTTTGGTGCACTACCGCTGGCCGGGAAACATAAGGCAGCTGAAGAACATTACCGAGCAAATTTCAATTATTGAGCAGGAACGTGAAATAACAGGAGATGTGTTGCGAAACTATTTGCCCGCCGATGGTTCTAAAAATTTGCCTGCCGTTTTTTCAAAAACGGAAGAAAATAAATCATTTGCCAACGAACGCGAAATTCTGTACAAAGTGCTTTTCGATATGAAAAACGACATGACGGAATTAAAAAAGCTGGTGCTCGATTTAATGGAAACCCGAGATACTCCGATTACAGGCGATCAGGCACAGATTTTCAGGAATTTATACAATACCGACGATGGTAATTTTGTGCCGAAAGAACCGGTATCAAATCCGATACACATTACTCCGGTTGACAAAGAAAATATTCAGGATACAGAAGAATTCGTAGAAGAATCACTTTCTTTGGCCGATAAAGAAATTGAGCTCATAAAAAAGGCTTTGGAAAAACACCGGGGAAAAAGAAAATATGCAGCTCAGGAACTTGGAATTTCGGAACGAACACTGTACCGAAAGATTAAAGAATACGAAATAAATGGATAGTGTATGTTAAAACGAATTGTTAGTTTTTCCATTGCGGTTTTGTTAGGAATACTGCTGCTCTCATCGTGTCAGGTGAAGTATAATTTTACCGGATCGAAACCCATGGTATTGGAAAAAACCTTTACGGTTTATTATTTTCCGAACCGTGCCAGACTGATTAATCCTACCCTGAGCCAGAGTTTTACCGAACAGTTACGCGAAAAATTGCAACGCCAAACATCTTTAAACGAAATCTCCGAAAATGGAGACATTGAGTTTGAAGGTCAGATAACCGGTTATGAGTTTCGTCCGATGTCAATTCAAAAGGAAGATCTTGCAGCACAAACACGTTTAACCATTACTGTAAAAGTAAAATACACAAACAATAAAGTTCCGGAAGATAGTTTTGAAACTTCATTTTCAGCCTACGAAGATTTTGACAGTAGTTTACCAATTAGTAGTGTGGAAGACGAGCTGACCGCTGAGATTATTGATAAACTAAACGATGATATTTTTAATGCATCAATTGCAAACTGGTAAAAATGGATAAAGAGCAATTTTATACTCATTTGCAGAATGCCGACAGTTTGAACGAGCAGACACTGGAAGGTTTAAAAAATATTACTGAAGAATTTCCATGGTTTCAGGCTGGCTGGATGTTGTATCTGAAAAATTTAAAAAATTGCAATGATCCGGCTTACGAAACCGTGCTTAAAAAAGTGGCTGTAATGGTTCCCGAACGAAAAAATCTGTTCCGATTTTTAAATTCTGAACTTCCTGCACAGCAACCAAGTATCGAAAAACTAAAAGCTGCAAGCTCTTTGTACCAGTTGGAAGGTGAAACTTCGGCAAGCGACTCGTTAATTGATCGGTTTTTAAACTCCGGTTCGTCCGTTATTCGAAAAAAATCGGATGTTTTGGATAGTGTTGAAAATAAGGAGCTTATCGAAAAATCGGTGGCCGAAAATGATGAAATAATAACCGAAACACTGGCCTCAATTTATTTTCAGCAAAAAAACTACGAAAAAGCACAACGTGCCTATCAAAAATTAAGTTTGAAATATCCGGAAAAAAGTGTTTACTTTGCAGCCCGTATTAAAGAAATTGAAGTATTAAAGAATAATAATTAGAAGAAGATGTATATTTTAATCACCGTTTTATTATTGATCGTGTGTGTCCTTTTGGTACTAATTGTATTGGTGCAAAATTCAAAAGGTGGAGGTTTGGCTAGTAACTTCCAGTCGTCGGGCCAGGTAATGGGTGTGCGTAAAACAACCGATTTTCTTGAAAAAGGCACATGGTTTTTAGCAGGTGCTTTATTGTTTTTATCAGTAGTAGGTGCAGGTTTTATTCCACGTGCGCAAGACGGAGTTGATCAAAGTCGTGTTCAGGAACAAATTGAAACTGCAGTTGATCCAACTCAGGTTCCATCGTTCCCAACTACAGCTCCTGCAGCAGCTGAAGAAACTCCTGCAGCTGATGACGGTGACGAAAACTAAGAGAGATATTCTATTATATATGAAAAGCCATTCGATTTAATTCGAATGGCTTTCTTATTTGCAACAAGTTTAGCGACACTAAATCGGTATTGAATTGTTATGCCGTTGCTGTACTATTTTTCTGAAATGCAGAAATATCTTCAATAATCATTATAATATATCTTTCGTGCAGGAAATGAAATCCTCGGGTTGAAAATTGCAGGGTTTTCATTTCGCGTTCTTTGTTTTGGTTGAAAAATGGTCGTACAATGTGTTCTCTTAAAATTTCGGTGTTGTTTAAATACGACTCCATTCCGGCAAGTCGTAGTTCGCAAGTGGAACATTTCGATGTTTTACCGCAATCCTTTGCTTCTTCAATCTGGTAGGCGCAACCAATGGCTTCTCCGCAGCGCATATAATGTATGTCTTCAGATGAATTGTGTGGAAATATAGTTCGAATTGCATTGTTAAAGGCTTGAAGTTGTAAATGCCTGTCGAGCAATAGTACGCAGCTGTTAATGTTGTTTAGTACGATGGATAAAAAATCTTTTGAGTTAGCCAGCATTTCGAAGCTGTGGTTTGCCATTGTTCTGTGAGTTTGCATTGTTTTGGGTTTTGCGTTTTTCTTAAAGTTAAGAAAAATTAGAACTCAAGTCAATTCTGTATTTACAAAGCTTAACACAGCAAAAATGTTTCCTGCATAAAATACAAAGCAATTGCTAAGCGGCACACTGCTGACAATTTTTGCAGGAACAAAGAAGGGGGTATTTGTTCGTAGTTTGTTATAATGTAAACCTTACCTCCAAAACTTCGTGTTCTACTATGATTGGAATTTCCATTTCAGCTATCGAATTTACTTCAAAGTTGGCATCGCCCAAAACCATTACTTTGATGTAAATGTGAGGGTTGTCGTCAATTTTTGAAATAATGGGTACAAAAACATCATCAATGTCGATTTCAAGATTCTGTTCAGCCTTTGTCATCATTGGCATTAAATCAACTGCGCTTTGTGCCATAAATTCATCCGAATTTTGTTCGCCATAACTCCACACCAATTGCAATGAATTAACATCACCGGCAATGTTTGGAATTAAAAGAACCGATCCGCTTCCGGGTAAAATCTGGAGAATATTATCGGGGCAACTTTGTGCATTGTCTTTATTTGCCAAACAGAAAGTGGCATAACCCGAGAACGTATAACTCCCGGTAGCAGAGCTGCTCACAGCATTCGAATTCAGTGGAATAATGAATTGTAACTTGGTGTTGGTTTCAATTGTTCTGTCCGGATCGTTGCAGGCTAATAATGGAAGCAATAGCAATCCAATCCAAAATAGTTTTCTGAGTTTCATGACTTTAAGTATTAAGTGTTTAAAATGTACCAGCGTACAAAAAGGGCTCATAAGTTTTACAGTAATATTTACGATATTGAATTCGAATTGTTCCGGTCTTTTGTGTAAATAAATAGTTCTCATAAGCGTTTTTTTTGAGTTGGTTATGAACTTGCAGCCGGTAAAATATTTTGATTTACGCGAAATAAATTATGCGGATCATTCCGTTGTATACTTTTCTTACATCATCGTAATTGGAACAATCAGGATGAATAACTTCGCCCCTTATTTGGACCTTAAAACCTTCTAATGTTTCATCGGAAAGTTTGTTTATTAGATTTGACATGTTGCATAATTAAAAATGAATAAGTTTAGTGAGCGATAATCATTCCTTTTAATGACCAGAGAATAGAAAGGACATCCTTTTTAGTTTCTTCATCGATAGAATGTTTGTCGAGTGCCGTAAAAATATCGTCGATAACGTGCATGTATTCTGCGGGACTAATGTTCATTCCTTTATGTGCAGCCGGCATATCTTTACCTGTATAAGTTGCCGGTCCGCCACTACCTGCACTAAAAAAATCAATTGTATGTTGTTTTACAATTGCCATGCGCTCGGGATTTTCCCGAAATGGAAGAAACCGGGAGTTTATGGCCGGATTGTTCATGTGGTTTTCAACCACATCATCAACAATGTTCGTAAGTCCATCTCTTCCTCCTAATCGTTCAAATAATGATTTGTTCATAATTTTAAATTTTAATTGGTAGTATGGTTTGCCAACAAAAAAACAGAACGCTCATACATATATCAGAATAAGCCGGCAGGTTATGCCAGGCTTATCCGTTAATATATGTAACTGCTGCTATTCCTCTAAGTCGAGCATAGCTGCTATTTCGTGGTACCCTTTCAACTTTTTTATGTCTTCAGCAAAGTAGGAGTCGTTCATATTGTATCCTCCTAATTTTTTTACACGAGCCCAATCCTGATGAGCTTCATCTGTTTTTCCTAATTCGTACAAACATAAACCGCGCAAGTAAAGAAGACTTTGATCGTATGGTTTGTATTTTATTCCCTTGTCGAAGTTGCGAAGTGCTTGTTTCGATTTGTGTTCGAGCAATAATTTTTCACTTCCTTTGGTGTAATAGGTTCTTGCTATTTCAGCGAAATCTTTATGTGCCGGATCGGCACTGGCAATTGATGATACTATTTTTATGGCAATTTCTTTTTCCATAGCAACCGGAACTCCGTTGGTTTGGCCAGGAATCCACATATTATCTGTGCCTTCCAAGACGCGTAAAATTTCATTGTCAATTTTGGCTGATACGCTATTTACAATGGTAAAATTTGAAACCTCTCCTGTTGCGTCAATAACAAAGTGAACCACCTCTGTTCCTTCATGGTTTACTTCGCTTGTGGGGTATTTAAAATTTTGAGCGATGTAATTGTGTAAAGAATTTTCAACTGTGTTGTTTGCCATTTTTACTGCCATAAATTTTGGCTGATTAACTTCTGTTTCCGCAATAGTATAGGGAGGCACGTTTTGTGCACTTACATAAACTACAGCAAACATGCATATTAAAAGAATTTTAATTGTTTTCATGACTTTAATTTTTTTGTTTGTGAACTGTTTTGTAATCAGCATTTTTTTCTTCTCCTTTCTGTCTTAAATGCTAAAAAGTTAATGTTTCATTGTTTTCTAATTGTTCTGTTTTCAATCTCTTGTTTATCGTTTGGGTATAAAAACTTTGTTCAAATAAGGTCTGCTTAGGGAAGCTGAAGAACATTTTTGCCGACGACTTAACTTTTCGTCTCATACAAATTTACGTCATACAAAAAGGCAAGTGGTATCACTTTTGGTTCAATTAGTAGTAAAAAAAGACCAAAAGGTATTAAAGTGTCAAATAGTGGACTTTGAGCGTGTCAGTTAGAACGTTTTAGTGATTTCAATGTAGTCGGACGGTTTTATTCCAAATTCTTTTTGAAAACACTTGGTGAAGTAGGAGGGACTACTAAAACCACAGTCGAAAGCACCCTCTGAAATATTACCTTGTTTTTGCCTGAAAAAATTTATTGCACGTAACAAGCGGTATTGTTTTATAAATGCATTGGGCGATTTTCCAACAATAGCAATCATCTTCCGATAGATTTGTGACTTGCTAAAACCGAGGTGTTTTTCAAAATCCTCAACATGAAGATTGGGATTATTCCAATTCTTTTCCGTGTATTCCATTAGTGTCGATAAAAACCGAATGTCGTCAGGAGACAAGCATTTTAATCTATTTTTATCCTTAAAGTCGTTCCAGTTTTCATTTTTATACAAGGTTTCTATTTCGGTGGTAATAATTATCTTCTGTTGCGAGATAAAAGCAAGTCGGCGGGTTAAATTAATTAAAGACTCAATGTGTTCTTCTTTCTCAATAGCAGGAGTAACAGCATTAAACCCAATTTTCAGACTCATCCTTTGCATTTCGTTTTTTTTCTGATAGGCATCAAATCTTTTCTGAACTTTAAATGCACATTTAAGCCCCTTGGTTGCCGAGTTGAATGAAACTATAAAATAGTCTGAAGTTTGTTTTACTACTATCCCTTCAAACTGATCGATAATATCAAGTGTTGTTTTTTTGAACTCTTTCAGGCATTCTCTGACTCTAATTATATCGTCGGTTTTTGTGAGGCTTAACAGGACACCAATTACCATTACAGTTTGCGAAACCGGCGTTTTAATCAAGGGGTATTTGTTGTTTTGCAGAATTTCGTCGAGCTCAAGTTGGTTCAAAAATACATCAACCGAAGAGGAATCGAGTTCTGTTATATTTAACGGAAGATCGCTTTCTGCCTGCTGGTGTAAATCAATAAGGTATTTTTCGTTTGGAGCACTAATTAGCGAAAATGCAATTTCTCTTTTTTCGTCGAACCAATGGTTTAAAACTTTGCAATTGAATTTGTCTTGTAGCTTTAAATAGTTTAAATGAAGTTGAGCTATTGCAATCGCTACTTTCAGGTCCGATATTTTTCGACGATCCATGAATATTGGCATACAATTCAATCTTTAAATTTGAAAATTGGCGCTGGAATATACTCGTAGCTCTTGCGATTACAAGTTCACAAACTTATCATGGATAATAGATTCTAACGATGCTGAGGCTATATTGTTCAGATCATGAGCTTCTGTCTTCTCCAAATACCGGGCTTTCCGACAACATATATAAATCTGATTTGAACCATATTTTAGTTCCGAAAATTTGATTTTCTTGTTTTTTTAAAAGGAAGGGGTAATAATGTAATTATAAATGAATCGATTAGCTTGATTTATACATAAGGAAAATTTAAAACGATTGACTAACTTTGAAAACACAACCAAAACTGGTGATTAACTAAAAAATTCTACTTATGAAAAAGCGTGGTCTGGTTCTCTTCATCTCAATCGGAGTTTTAAGTTTATTTGTTTCTTGCACTTCAGGAAGGAAGGGAACTCCGGTTTCTTCCGACATCTCAATCGATTCGTTAAAAGCTGCTGAAGCAACAATACAAAGCTGGGTTGATGAGGGAAAAATTGCCGGGTTTTCTACACTGGTAATTAAAAACGGCCAGGAAGTACAGCGGGCAAATATTGGTTATGCGAATATTGAAAACCAAAAACCACTGGAATCTGATGCTATTTTTCGGATATTCTCGATGACCAAACCCGTTACAGCTGTTGCGTTAATGACTCTGTTTGACGAAGGAAAGTTTCAGTTGGATGACAAAGTGTCGAAATACATTCCTGAGTTTGAGGAAATAAAAGTATACACACCAACTGAGGATGGATTTACTCTGGAACCTCAGCAGAACGAAATGACCATTCGAAATTTACTTACACACACTTCGGGTATTTCTTATGGCTGGGATTACGATTCATACGTCGATTCGGTGTATCGGGCCAGAAATGTTGGTGGCTGGGATGGTACAATTGGCGAAAAAATGAAACTACTGGGCGACATTCCTTTAAATTTTCAGCCCGGAACTGAATGGAAATATGGACTATCGATTGATGTTGCAGGTTATTTGGTAGAAGTCTTTTCGGGTGAACCAATGGACGAATATTTCCGCAAAACTATTTTTGAACCGCTAAAAATGAAAGATGCCGGATTTTATGTGCCGGAGAACAAGCACGATCGTTTGTGTGATGTGTATAACGTTGACGAAAACGGAGTTTTGAAATTGGAAACAGGTGGTTTGGCTGAGGGATTTAAACATCCGGTTACATTATTTTCGGGTGGTGGTGGAATGGTTGCAAGTATCGACGATTACGCCCGTTTTTGTCAAATGCTTCTTAACGGAGGTGAGTTGGACGATGTTCGGATATTGAGTGAAGATGCCGTAAATTTAATAATGACCAACCAGCTTCCTGAAACGGCAACATACGATGAAGGCAAAACAGGTTTTGGTTTATCCGGTACAGTTAATCCCGAAAGTGGTGAATACAGTTGGGCCGGAATGGCATCGACCAACTTTTGGATCAATCCGGAAACCGATCTGATAATAATTAGCTGTACGCAACTTTTACCAAGTAATTTTACTTACGGAAATGAGTTTAAAAAAATGGTAGAAAACGCTCTCATTCAATAACTCGGTATTTTCTAATCTTGTTTGAAATATGGATTAATCCGGATGGGATTCTTCCTTTGATTTTTTGTGGAGTTCAAATTACCACTAATAATTCTCTGTCACCCTGTCATAAATCCTGTCATTGGATGTAAGTTGTTGTAATTCAGTAATGAATGTTCGATTTGGGGAGGTTGGTACTTCCTGTTGGTGTAATTTTGTCCTTATTTTTTTTATGGGAAAGCTATTTTTTTGCTTGGCACAAATTGTGATACAGGCAGCATGTCAATTAAAAAATAAATGTAAATAATAAAACAATCAAAAAAATGGCAGATTTAAAAGGTAAAATTTTGGCTGGCAAAATCCTTGTTCAACCAAAGGAGGCCGAAGAAAAAACAGTTAGCGGAATTATAATTCCTGATTCAGCAAAAGAAAAACCACAAGTTGGTACTGTAGTATTGGTAGGAGCGGATAAAACCGATGAGCCAATGGAAGTAAAAGTTGGGGACACTGTTTTTTATGGTAAATACTCTGGTACTGAGTTGAACATCGACGGAACCGATTATTTATTAATGTCACAAAACGATGTGATGTACATTCTGTAATTAAAACAAAAAAATAATAAGATGGCTAAAGAAATTAAATTTGACATTGAAGCACGCGATTTGTTAAAAAGCGGTGTAGATCAGTTGGCAAACGCAGTAAAAGTAACACTCGGACCAAAAGGTCGTAATGTTGTTATCGAAAAGAAATTTGGTGCACCACAAATTACAAAAGACGGTGTAACTGTAGCTAAAGAAATTGAATTAAGCGACGCATACGAAAACCTTGGTGCACAAATGGTAAAAGAAGTAGCTTCAAAAACCGGTGACGATGCTGGTGATGGAACTACAACTGCAACTGTTTTAGCACAATCAATTGTTAATGTTGGTTTGAAAAACGTAACTGCCGGTGCAAATCCAATGGATTTAAAACGTGGTATCGACAAAGCCGTTGAAGCTGTTGTGGCAAGCATTGCTGAGCAGGCGCAAACAATTGGCGACGATTACGCTAAAATCGAATCAGTAGCAAAAATTTCGGCTAATAACGATTCTGTAATTGGTGCTTTAATTGCCGAGGCAATGAAAAAAGTACACAAAGAAGGTGTAATTACCATCGAAGAAGCAAAAGGAACCGATACTTATGTTGACGTTGTAGAAGGTATGCAATTCGATCGCGGGTACTTGTCTCCTTACTTTGTAACCGATGCAGAAAAAATGGTTGCCGAACTGGATAATCCATTCATTCTTATCCACGACAAAAAAATCAGCACAATGAAAGACATGCTTCCTGTTTTGGAGGCAACTGCTCAAACAGGTCGTCCGTTGATGATTATTTCTGAAGATGTTGATGGTGAAGCTTTGGCTACTTTGGTTGTAAACCGTTTACGCGGTTCGTTAAAAGTATGTGCCGTTAAAGCTCCTGGTTTTGGCGATCGCAGAAAAGAAATGTTGGAAGACATTGCAATTCTTACTGGCGGAACAGTTATTACTGAAGAAAAAGGTATGAAACTGGAGCAAGCTACAATTGACATGTTGGGTCAGTGTGAAAAAATTACTGTTGACAAAGAAAATACGACAGTTGTTAACGGTGCTGGTGAAACAGAGGCAATTGCTGCTCGTGTTAACCAGATTAAAACTCAGATGGAAACAACTACTTCTGATTACGACAAAGAAAAACTACAAGAGCGTTTGGCTAAATTGGCCGGTGGTGTTGCAGTTATTTATGTTGGTGCTGCTTCAGAAGTTGAAATGAAAGAGAAAAAAGACCGTGTTGATGATGCATTGCACGCAACCCGTGCCGCTGTTGAAGAAGGTATTGTAGCTGGTGGTGGTGTTGCCTTGGTTCGTGCCATTGAAGCGCTTGAGTCTTTAAAAGGTGAAAACGACGACGAAACAACTGGTGTTGAAATCGTAAAACGTGCCATTGAAGAGCCATTGCGTCAGATTGTTGCCAACGCAGGTAAAGAAGGTGCTGTTGTTGTACAAAAAGTAAAAGAAGGTAAAGCCGACTTTGGTTACAACGCTCGTACCGATAAATACGAAAACTTGTTCGAAACTGGTGTTATCGATCCTGCAAAAGTTACCCGTGTTGCACTTGAGAATGCAGCTTCAATAGCTGGTATGTTCTTAACAACTGAAACGGTAATTGTTGAGTTGAAAGAAGATGCTCCTGCTATGCCAATGGGCGGCGGAATGCCAGGTGGAATGGGTGGAATGATGTAAAGCTCATAATTGATAGTATATAGAAGGCTCTTTCCTACGGGAAAGGGCTTTTTTTGTTATCTGACTGCTTATCTCCATAAACATGGCTTGATTACTTTCCCTTAACTTTCAATGAATATTGTTTAACCTGATGTGGTTATTGTTTTAGTTCAAGTGTTCATTGTTTAACATGAAGCACACATTGTTTGAGTTGAAGTAGTCATTGTTTAACATGAAGCACACATTGTTTGAGTTGAAGTAGTTATTGTTTAACATGAAGCAGTTATTGTTTGAGTTAAAGTGTTCATTGTTTAACATGAAGCACACATTGTTTGAGTTAAAGTGTTCATTGTTTAACATGAAACAGTTATTGTTCGGGTTACGGATGTCATTGTTTCGAAAAGTGGCAGTAAGGCTTATCGATAATAAAACTGCGGCACTATTGAAAACACTTTCTGATACCTTCTTTTTTTCATTTTGAAAGCGGAACAACAATAAACAATTACAAGTTGAAATCGAAATTGATTCTGGAATTTGTAGATTGAAATCGGAAAGCATTAAATGCTTACAATTGCCTGTTTTTAAGGCAATTTGGCAAATGATGTTCAAAATCCTGATTTCCATCACATACTGTTTTTTAACATCTTTTATTTTGTCATAATGTGCAGGTAGACAGTAGTTTGTATTTAATCTAATTTGTAAAGTAAAGCTTGTTTTTTCTTTTTATTGTTGCCTACCTTTAAGCCGTTAATCTTATTAATTAAAAAAGATGAATACAGATATAAACGAATTCATTACAAATTTGGAGAGCAGAACTCCGGGCGAAAATGAGTTTCACCAGGCAGTAGAAGAAGTAATCGGTTCAGTGTGGGAGTTTTATGGAAAGAATCCACGTTACCAACGGGCAAAAATTTTGGAGCGCATGGTTGAGCCCGAGCGGGTAATCATGTTTCGGGTTCCCTGGGTCGACGATCGGGGAGAGGTGCAAATAAACCGTGGCTACCGGGTTGAGTTTAATTCAGCACTTGGGCCTTATAAAGGTGGTTTGCGTTTTCATGCCAGCGTAACCTTAAGTATTCTTAAATTTTTAGGCTTCGAACAAACCTTTAAAAATAGTTTAACAACATTGCCTATGGGTGGTGGTAAAGGTGGTTCTGATTTTAGTCCAAAAGGAAAAACCGATGGTGAAATTATGCGTTTTTGCCAGAGTTTTATGACTGAATTGTACCGTCATATTGGTCCAAATACCGATGTGCCCGCTGGTGATATTGGAGTAGGCGGCCGCGAAATAGGATATTTGTTTGGCCAGTACAAACGTTTAAAAAATGAATTTACAGGAGTACTGACAGGTAAAGGATTAGCATGGGGGGGAAGTTTGATTCGTCCCGAAGCTACAGGTTTTGGTGCGGTTTACTTTGCGCAACACATGCTGCACCGTTTGGGGCAGGATATTGAAGGGCAAACCGTTGCAGTTTCCGGATTTGGAAATGTTGCCTGGGGAGCTATCACAAAAATAAATGAACTGGGAGGAAAAGTAGTTACACTTTCCGGACCTGACGGATACATCTACGACAAGGACGGTATTTCTGGAGATAAAATTGATTACTTGCTTGAGTTGCGTGCAACCAACAATGACATTGTAGAGCCTTATGCCGAAGAATTTGGAGCAAAGTTTGTTGCAGGTAAACGTCCGTGGGAAGTGCCGGTTCAGCTTGCTATGCCTTGTGCCACCGAAAACGAAGTTGGCCTTGACGATGCTAAAGAATTGGTTAAAAATGGTTGTACTTTATTGGCTGAGGCATCAAATATGGGATGTACAGCTGAAGCAGTTGACTATTTTTATGAAACAATAGATTATGCTCCGGGTAAAGCTGTAAACGCAGGTGGTGTTGCCGTTTCCGGTTTGGAAATGTCGCAAAACAGTATGCGTATAAACTGGCCTCGTGAAGAAGTAGATACCCGTTTGAAGGGAATTATGCGTGACATTCATGAAACATGTGTTAATTACGGTAAAAACGGATCGAAAATTGACTATGTGAAAGGAGCTAATGTTGGTGGCTTTGTTAAAGTAGCAGAAGCCATGCTCGCTCAGGGGATCGTTTAAAAGTTAAAGATTTATTAAGATTCGGAAATGAAATAAGTAATCCGCAGGACTGATCCTGCGGATTTTTTGTTATTGAGAATCGTCTTCTTTGCATGATTTTCCTTCAATGTTAAATTTGATTTCCCGGGGGGCTAAAAACAGGGGTAAGCACAAAACACTTTTTTACATTTGTTGAAATTTTGTTTTTTAAAATGCTAATAGACACGCATTCCCATATTTATTCGGAAGATTTTATCCACGATCGTGATGAAGCACTCCAAAGAGCTTATGAAAGTGGAGTAAAAAAAATAGTTTTACCGAATATCGATTCCGGATCGATAAAACACATGCTCGATTTATCTGAGGCATACCCTCATTTGTGTTATCCTTTAATGGGATTACATCCAACTTCGGTAGATGAAGATTACAAAGAAGAATTGCAGGCGATTGAATATTGGCTGGAAAGAAGAAAATTCTATGGAATAGGAGAGATTGGAATTGATTTATACTGGGATAAAAAGTTTATTGAAGAACAAAAGGAAGCATTTCGTTACCAAATAAAGCTGGCCAAAAAGTACAATTTACCGGTAGTTATTCATGTACGTAATTCGTTTGAAGAAACCTACGAGATTGTAAAAGAAGAGCAAGATGGCAGTTTAAATGGAGTGTTTCATTGTTTTTCGGGAAGTGAAATTGAAGCAACAAAAATTATAGAGCTTGGTTTCTTGTTTGGTATTGGAGGTGTTGTAACATTTAAAAACAGCACGCTCGATGAAGTTTTGAAATCAATTGATATTTCTAATCTGGTATTAGAAACCGATTCTCCTTACCTGTCTCCGGTGCCAAAACGTGGTAAACGAAACGAGAGTTCTTATTTAATGTACATTGCTCAGAAGATTGCCGAAGTATATAATGTTCCGGTGGCACGGGTTGCCGAAATTACTACATCAAATGCCCGCAATTTGTTCGGAATTTAATAACTTGCAACCCGCAAAGGTTCAGGTAAAATGAATAAAACGGCCACAAAAAAAACATCGATACTTATTATCTATACGGGAGGTACCATCGGGATGGTGCAAGATCCTAAAAACGGAGCGCTGATTCCGGTTCGATTCGAAAAAATCCAGGAAGTTGTACCGGAATTGAAGAAATTCAATTTTATAATAAAAACAATCACATTTACTCCGGCGCTTGACTCGTCGAATATGAATCCAATAACGTGGATTAAAATTGCAAGAACCATAGAGCGTAATTATAATAATTACGATGGATTTGTAGTTTTACACGGTACCGACACCATGGCGTACACCGCGTCGGCATTGAGTTATATGTTTGAAAACCTCGACAAGCCGATAATTTTAACCGGGTCGCAATTGCCCATTGGAATGATTCGTACCGATGGAAAGGAAAATTTAATTACTGCAGTTGAAATAGCAGCTGCAAAAGCTGATGGACAGAGTGTGGTGCCGGAAGTTTGTATTTATTTTGATTTTAAATTGTACAGGGGAAATCGAACTTTAAAGCGGGATGCCGAATTATTTAGTGCTTTCAGGTCCGTAAATTATCCTGAGCTGGCAGTGGCCGGAATCGACATTAAATACAGTCCGGAGTTTATTTATTATCCTGAGAATAAGGGCATTCTGAAATTATATACCAACTTTGACGATAATGTGGTGATTTTGAAAATGTTTCCGGGAATTAACCAGAATGTATTGAATTCGGTATTAAATACTCCCGGATTAAGGGGAGTAATTTTAGAAACCTTTGGTTCGGGAAATGTACCCACTGCACGGTGGTTGATCAACTGCATAAAAAGGGCTATTAAGCGCGGAATCATTGTGTTAAATATAACCCAGTGCGAAGGAGGTAGAGTTGTGATGGGGCAGTATCAAACCAGTTTGGAGTTATTAAATGCGGGAGTTGTTTCGGGCAAGGATATGACTACTGAAGCGGCAATTACCAAGTTGATGTTCCTTTTGGGGCAAGACTTGAAACCCGCAGAAATAAAAATGTATCTGAATAAAAGTTTGAGAGGGGAAATTAGTGAATAGCACTGTTTTTTTTTCGCATTTTTTTATTAATTTGCACCCCTCATTTTTGGGGAGCCAGTAAACAATACTGGAGAGGTGCAGGAGTGGCTGAACTGGCACGCCTGGAAAGCGTGTGTACTGCGAAACGGTACCGAGGGTTCGAATCCCTCTCTCTCCGCTCATCAAAATTGACGTTCTTTTTAGTTTGTTGAAGATTGAACAGAGTAAATGAGGCATATTTTTTGTAGGAAGAGAAATCATTATTATAGAATCAATACAAAAAGAAAAAATCAAAGAGATTATTAATTAAAAATTCAAATCAATTATGAAAAGACTATTCGCGTTAATAGCCGTATTTGGGATGCTTTTTTTTATGGCATCAACTGCTGTGGTTGCACAAGATGAGGCAGCTGCAACTGAACCAGCTACCGAGCAGGTAGATGAAGCTACTGATCAGGTAGATTTAACAGCTGATACTGAAGAAGAAGCTGCAGCTACTGCTGAAGAAGGAAAATCTTTACACAGCCAGTTAAAAACAAAATTTATTGAAGGTGATCCAACTTTCATGTCATTCGTATTAATTGCCCTTATTTTAGGTCTTGCGTTTGCAATCGAAAGAGTACTTTACCTTAACCTTGCAACCAGCAACACTAAAAAATTATTAGCTTCTATTGAAGAGGCTTTAGAAAATGGTGGTGTTGAAGCAGCAAAAGACGTTTGTCGTAACACTCGTGGTCCTGTTGCAAGTATCTTCTATCAAGGTCTTGACAGATTCGATCATGGTATCGACGTAGTTGAAAAAACAGTTATTTCTTACGGTGGTGTTCAGGCAGGTCTTTTAGAAAAAGGATTAAGCTGGCTTGCACTGTTTATTGCTCTTGCACCTATGCTTGGTTTCATGGGAACAGTAATCGGTATGATTGGCGCTTTCGATGCGATCGAGGTAGCAGGTGATATTAGTCCTTCACTTGTGGCTGGTGGTATTAAAGTAGCTTTGATTACAACTGTAACAGGTCTTGTAGTTGCTATTATTCTTCAGATTTTCTACAACTATTGTGTTGCTAAAATCGATAGCATCATTAACAACATGGAAGATGCTTCTATTTCGTTGTTAGACTTGTTGGTAAAACACAATATGAAAAAATAAGGAGTAGAAAAAATGAGTAAAACAGGAAAAATAGTTACTGTAGTACTGTGGGCTCTACTCATTGTTTCAGCAGTTCTTATCATTTCATTAATGGTGAATATTAGTGAGAATGATTTGGATCCTACAATGGGAAGTTGGGTGAATACCAACTTGGTTTGGGCATACATACTTACAGCACTCGGAGCAGGAATTGCTATCCTTGCTGGATTAGTAAAAATGACTACCGATAAGAAAGCTGCTAAAAACGGGATAATATCTCTCGTATTTATGGGAGTTGTTGTTTTAATTTCTTATTTATTGGCATCTCCGGAAATTCCACAATTTGCGGGTGTAGAGAAATTCTTAAACGACGGAACCTTAAATGAGACTGTGGCCAAATGGGTTGACACAGGTTTATATACAACTTATATTTTACTGGCAATTGCAGTTTTGTCAATTGCAGGAATGTCGGTAACTCGTTTGTTCAAATAGTATTAATCGTGGTATAAAAAAAACAGGAAATTAATTATGGCAAGAAAAACACCTGAAGTACCGGCAACGTCATTAGCAGATATTGCATTTATGTTGCTAATCTTTTTCCTGGTAACAACCACGATGGACGTTGACAGCGGTCTCCGGAGAAAACTCCCTCAATGGGCTCCAGAACAACAGGATGACGACCAGGCAGAAATTAAAGAACGAAATGTTTTTGTTGTTTTGGTAAACCGAAACAATGATTTGCTGGTTGAAGGGGACTACGAACGTATTGATAATTTAAGAGATAGAGCAAAAGAGTTTATGGCGAACCCATACAACGATGAAGCTTTACCTGAAAAAGAACCGATGGATGTACCATATTTCGGTGAATATATGGTTACCAAAGGAGTTATTTCATTACGTAATGATAATGATACTCAATACGGAACGTATTTAGCTGTGCAGAACGAATTGGTTGCTGCCATTAACGAACTAAGAGATGAATTAGCTATAGATAAATGGGGGAAACCTTATGAGGAATTAGACAGTGACCAGCAAGATGCTGTGAAAAAGATAGTTCCTCAAAAAATATCTGAAGCTGAACCAAAAGGTAAAAACTTTTAAAAGAGAGTATTATGAGCAAGTTTAGAAAAGACGATGGTAAGGAATTACCTCCAATATCGACGGCTTCACTGCCCGATATCGTGTTCATGTTATTATTCTTTTTTATGGTTAGTACAACGATGCGCGAGGTTACAGTAAATGTAACTCAGAAATTACCTGAAGCAACGGAACTAAGTAAATTGGAGAAAAAATCACTGGTTAGTTATATCTACATTGGTGAACCTAAACCTCAGTTTCAAAAAGTTTTTGGTAAAGCACCTCGTATTCAGTTAAACGATCAATTTGCTAATGTTAGTGATATTCCAGATTATATTACTGCAGAAAGAGAAGCAAGAGAAGAAGCTGAAAGACCTTCAATGGTTACTTCATTAAAAGTTGACGTGAATACTAAAATGGGATTGGTTACTGATGTGAAGCAGGAATTGCGGAAAGCAGCAGCCTTGAACATTAACTATTCAGCTAGGAAAAAGACTGAAAGATAAGAATCTATCATTCTATATAACAAAAAAGGGAAGCATTTGCTTCCCTTTTTTGTTTCTGGTATTTATTCTTATTTTCTTTTCTTTCTTTTTTGTCTTTCTTTTGTTCTGGCAAATTTATCCTCGAATGATCTTTTTGAAGAGCCACGCCTTTTTTTCTGATGAAAAGCTCCCTGGTAAGTCGGATCATCAATTTTTTTCTGACGGTCAATTTCCCTTAGCTGATCCTGGTTTTCTTTAAATTCAGTTTCCACTTCTTCAATCCCTTCGGGTAACTCCTGCAGAATAATTTCCTGGCGAATCATTTCTTCAATTTTTTTCCAGTGCCATTCGTCCGATGGATCAATTAAAGTAATTGCATCGCCTTTATTTCCTGCACGTGCAGTACGTCCAATACGGTGAATATAGTCGTCGTAGTCGTTGGGTAAATCAAAGTTAATAACATGGCTTACTTTACTTACGTCCATACCACGAGCCGATACATCGGTTGTAATCAGAATTCTGACCTCACCTTTTTTAAATGCCTGAATGGCGTTGATCCTCGTATTTTGAGCTTTGTTTGAATGCAGTAAACGTGTTTCACCCTCCGCTTTTCGTTCGATTACCTTATAAACACCATCTGCATGTTCTTTGGTTTTTACAAAAATTACCACACGCGTGAATGTTTTACTGTCTTCTAAAAGGTGCTTAATAAGGTTTAATTTGGTCCGGTAGTTCGGCACTTTAAAAGCTGTTTGAGTAACCAATTCAACCGGAGTTGCCGATGGTGCAATCTCCATTTTATCATAGTGATCCAGAAATTCTTCGGCTAGTACTTCAATACTCTCAGAAAAAGTAGCAGAAAAAAGCAGGTTCTGTCTTTTGGCAGGTATAATTTCCTGCAACTGTCTGAGCTGAGGCATAAAACCCATGTCGAGCATCCGGTCGGCTTCATCAATTACCAGGTATTTTACTTTTTTCAAACGTAAAACACCAACCTGGTATAAATCCCATAAACGTCCGGGTGTTGCAATTAAAACATCAATCCCTTCTTCTACTAGTGCAGCGTGTTTGGTCCAGCCAATACCTCCGTAAATGGCGGCATGTCGCAAATCAGAATAGGCTGTTAGCTCTGCAACGTCTTGTCCCACCTGAATCGCGAGTTCGCGTGTAGGAACAAGAACAACAACCCGCGGATCCATGCCTTCCGGTTTTTTAAGCCTCGAAAGCAAAGGAAGTAAATAGGCCGCAGTTTTTCCCGTTCCGGTTTGGGCTACACCAACAATGTTTACACCCGAATTAATCTTTGGGATGGCTCTTTGTTGAATTGGTGTAGGTTCAACAAATCCTATGTCGTCGAGCGACTTTAATATTGATTTGGCAACTTTTAATTCTTCGAAAGTTTTCTTCATTCTAGTAAATTTTACAGGATTGTAATTACCTGTTTCGGGTGCAAAAGTAGGAATTTCAATTGATTAAACCGATTTGAGTTAAAATTGATGCAATTATCTCAACTTATACATTTTCCCCGGCAAAGCATTTATTACATTTTTAAATTCGAGATTTAACAGTGTTGAAGATATACGGCTTACCGGAAGCTCCATTTCAGAACTTATCTGGTCGATAAACAGTTCTCCTTCTTTTTGCAGCAGATCAACAATTTTTTGCTCAACCGGATTCAAATCAATAAATAACTGGGATTGAATGGCATCAACTTTTGGTGTGTTTTCCCAATTCATAAAATATTCCAGATCCTCAATGCCCTCAATTAAAGTGGCTCCATTATTCCGAATCAGCTGATTGCATCCTTTCGAATACACATCACCCGATCTTCCGGGAAATGCAAATACATCGCGGTTGTATGACGAAGCAATGTCGGCAGTAACCAAAGCGCCGCCTTTTTTTGCCGACTCAACAATAATGGTTGCATCGGCAAGGCCCGCAATAATACGGTTGCGTTTGATAAAATTCGACGGATCGATTTTGGTTCCGCTTGCAAAATCAGAAACCATGCCACCATTGTGTAACATTTTTTGGGCCGTGTCACGGTGTAGCGAAGGATAAAGCAAATCGTGGCCGTGTGCAATTACTCCAACTGTCGCAATATTGTGTTTTAATGCTGCCCGGTGCGCATTTATATCAATGCCATAGGCCAAACCGCTAACCACAAGTATTTTGTATTTTCTTTCTGAAAATGATTTGATTAAATCATCGACTATATTTTTGCCGTATTCGGTTGAATTTCGTGTGCCAACGATACTGATTACCCGCTGTTCATCCAGATTCATATTTCCTTTTGTGTACAACAAAACCGGCGCGTCGATGCAGTTTTTTAACCTTCGGGGGTAATCTTTATCGGTATAAAAATGAGTTCTGATGTTGTTGTCGTTGATGTATTCTATTTCTTTTTCGGCCCGGGGCAAGATGTTTGCATTTTTTATCTGCCTGGCATTTAGCTCGCCAATTCCGGGTATTTTCATCAGGGCATTTACCGATTGAGAAAAAATACCTTCCACGCTTCCAACATAGGCCACCAGGTTTCGTGCCAGTACTCCACCAATTCCGGGTAACATTGAAAGTGCAATTTTGTATTTTAAGTGATTGTGCATGAGGGTAGTTTAGTAATTACATGTCAAGCAGGCTTTGTAGCGATTGCTGAATTTGTTTTCTGTTTTTGTAGGGAACGGCAGAAAGACTGATGGACGGATATTCAGCAACTCCACGTTTTGTTTTTACTATCAGTGTAAGATCGGATAGTTTCCCAAATATCGAATTTTCAAATTGAACATCTTTTAAAAGAGCCACCGGAAACTCTATGGAACTAAATTCTTTTTGTGTAAATCCAACCGCTTTGTAGTATCGTAAAATTATTTTATCATTCTCATCAATGTACTCAATGTATTGGTAATCGGCAACCAGGAAAAACAGAAACCATAATGAAAATACACCAATCATTATAAGCGCATAAATTGTTAAATCGAACCAAAACAACATCAGGGCAGCAATGGCAATTGCCACACTTACCAGAAAAAAAATACGTTTCAATCTTGCCGTCGACTTCCTGTTTGTAATTTTCATTATTAAATTTCTAACTTTTATCTGGATTCATTCTTTAGAAAATTCAAAATCCATTTTTATTGTAACTTTAACGCAATTTAGCAGCTACTTATGGGAAATTCAACAATTTACTCGAAAATAATTTATAGCCGGACTTTGGAAAAGGAACTCGTTCCGTTTATTGGAAAATATGCAAAAGGAAAGGTGTACCTGGCAACAGAAGAAACAGTTGATCAACTTTGGGTGTCGAAAATAGATTCCTTTTGTGAGTCATACGGAATTCGGAAAGTTGTTATTCCGGCTGGCGAAAACAGCAAAAAAATAGAATCGGTAGCAAAAATCTGGCAGTTTCTTTCTGAAAATGGAGGCGACAGAAAATCCTTACTCATAAATATTGGAGGAGGAATGTTAACTGATTTGGCGGGTTTTGCAGCTACTACTTTTAAACGCGGAATCGACTTTCTAAATGTGCCAACAACCTTACTTTCGCAGGTTGATGCATCGGTAGGAGGGAAAACAGGATTTAATTTCAATGGATTAAAAAACGAAATTGGAACGTTTAAAGAACCCGGTGCTGTTATTATTAATACCGATTTTTTAAAGACAATCGACGAGGCAAATTTTATTTCGGGATATGCTGAAATGATTAAACACGGTTTAATTTACAGCCCGGAACACCTGGAAGAATTAAAGAGTTTTGATTATAAAAATATCGATTACGATTTACTTCAGGAGATTATTCGTCACTCGGTGAACGTAAAAGAATATTTTGTTGCCAACGATTTAACTGAAAACAATATCCGCAAAGCACTGAATTTTGCACACACGGTTAGCCACGCTTTTGAAAGTTTGGCGATGGAACAAAACCGCCCGATTTTACACGGATTTGGAGTGGCCTGTGGTATTGTTGCAGAAATGTACCTGTCGGTGAAAATGTGTGGTTTTCCGCAAAAAGATTTTGAGGTACTTACGAAGTGGATACTCAAAGTCTACGGGAAATTTGAGATTCAGGAATCGGATTTTGAACGCTTGTACGAACTGATGACACACGATAAAAAGAACGAGTCGGGCAGAATTAATTTTACTTTGATTCCAAAAGTTGGGGAAATTGCCATTAATCAGAATTGCGACAAAGCGCTCATTTTTGATGCTCTAAATTATTACAAAAGTCTATAGTTCTTACACATTCTCAAATCAACAAGAATGATTTATCAGGTTTCAGCGGGAGTTAAAACAATCAGCGGAAGTATCAACTTGCCGGCATCAAAAAGTATCAGTAATCGCGCACTAATTATTAATGCATTAAGTTACAGTCCTTATCCCATCCGGAATTTATCGGATAGCGACGATACCAAAGTATTGGAGGCTGCACTTTTTTCCAATAACACAAAATTTGATATCGGGCATGCCGGAACAGCGATGCGGTTTTTAACTGCTTTTCTGGCAAAAATTGCAGGCGAATGGGAAATTACCGGCTCGGAAAGAATGCAACAACGACCCATTGCCATTTTAGTAGATGCCTTAAATAAGTTGGGTGCCCGAATTGAGTACCTGAAGAACGATGGCTGTCCGCCGCTGAAAATTTTTGGATCGCATTTAAAAGGGCAAACCATTGAATTGGACGGAAGTGTTTCAAGCCAGTACATTTCGGCATTGCTGTTAATTGCGCCAACTGTTGAGAACGGTTTAACTTTAAAATTACAGGGAAATATTACATCAAAATCATACATTAAACTCACCCTCGAGTTGATGGCAAAATTTGGGATTCAATACCAGTGGAATGGTAACGAAATTTTTGTGGCCGAACAAAACTACTTCGCGCGCGATTTCACCTGCGAAGCCGACTGGTCGGGAGCATCCTACTGGTATCAGATTTTGGCATTGCTGGACTCGGGCGAAGTATTGCTTGAAAACCTGCAGCTGGATAGTTTGCAAGGTGATGTAAATATTGCCGCTTGGTTTGAACAATTTGGTGTAAAATCGCTTCAGAAATCAGGAGGAGTTTTGCTTTCGAAAACAGAAAATATTCAGCCCGAAAAACTGGATATCGATTTTCTCGAGAATCCTGATGTGGCGCAAACCATGGCTTGTTTGTGTGTGGCAAAAGGAATTCCATTCCATTTTACAGGATTAAAAACATTAAAGATTAAAGAAACCGACCGGATTGCCGCTTTACAAAACGAACTGGCAAAATTTGGTGCTGTAATCAACGAACCGGAATTTGGAGAGTTGTCCTGGGACGGAGGAATAAGTCAGGAATTAAAAACCGATAATCCGGTAATTAATACCTACCACGATCACCGAATGGCTTTGGCATTTGCACCAATGGCTTTGGCCGGATTAGCTCTTAAAATCGATGATCCAATGGTTGTAACTAAATCGTACCCCGGATTTTATGACGACCTGAAACAGGTTGGTTTTTCCATTTCTGAATAAAAAATCCCGGTTGTTAGCCGGGACTTCATATTCCTATAATTTTATAAATATCTTCTTCTTGTAAAGTATCCAGGCAGGAATAAAGTTAAAGCAGATAAAAAGTGCGGCAAAGGTAAAACTGCCAAACTTCATACTCCATTCCATGTTTTCAAAAAGTTGCATCCAGTGCACATTTAAACTGCTTCCTCCTATTTTAAGCGTATAAAAAGGCAGGCGCCAAACATCGGCAAGTACATAAACTGCAATTGCATTCGAACCAAATATAATTCCGGGTTTTGTAAAACGTGTACGTCCCAGCATATCTACAAAAAATATACTCACAGCTAACACCATTCCAGCCAGTCCCGAAGTAACCATTACAAACGAACTGGTCCATATATTTTTATTTAGCGGGAAAAGGTAACTCCAGAAAAAGCCAATAATAAATGCAAAGAACGAAAGTGAGAAAAGGTAGATGACCTTTCTTTCCTGTTCCATTTTACTTATAATCAGGTGCCCGGCAAGCATTCCGGAAATACCGGTTGCAATGGCCGGAAGCGTGCTTAGTAGTCCTTCCGGATCCCATGTTTTTTGCCATAAATATCCGGGGAGAAATTTACTGTCGATCCAGGCCGCAATATTTGCTCCGGGTTCAAGCATTACCTTCCCGTAGCCGGGTGTTGGAATAAGTACCATAATCAGCCAGTAACCAACCAGTAAAACACCTGCAACAATGGCCTGTGTTTTCCATTTGGAGTTTAAAAATAAAAAGGCACTCGCCATAAATACCAGTGCAATACGTTGCAATACTCCGGCAACACGTATATTCTCAAAATTGAAAGCGGGGAACAACCAAAGAAAAATTCCAACCGCAAATATTTTAATCGTTCGAATCACAATTTTCTTATAAATAGGTCCTTTGGGAAAACCGGCATTTAAGCGTTTTGCGTACGATAAAGTAATGGAAACTCCCATGATAAAAATAAAGAAGGGAAAGATGAGATCGGTTGGTGTTAAACCGTTCCACTCTGCATGTTCCAAAGGCGGATAGATGTAACTCCAGCTCGCCGGATTATTTACCATAATCATTGCAGCAATTGTAAAACCCCGAAATGCATCTAAAGAAATAAGTCGTTTTATCTCAGCCATTTTATTCAGTTTGATTTAGGAATAAATTTAGATATATTTGAATGCTTTTTAAAAAATTTAGTATGTCAAACATATGCAAAAATTCTGTCATGAGAAAAAATCTTGTTGTACTATTCAGTTTTATTTTAGTTATAATGTTTGAAAGCTGTTCGAATAAAATACCAACCGGCGAAGAATTAAAACTTTCGTGGGAAATAATAAGTAACGATTACTCGGAAGAAGCCAAAGTAAAGGCTAAGTTTATCATCGAAAACAACAGTGACTTTACCTTTAACGAAAGCAACTGGGCACTTTTTTACAACCAGGCACCACGCGATCCTTTAAGTTCAAATAACAACACAAAAGTAGAGCATATTAGTGGCGATTGGTTTAAACTTTCTCCTGAAAAAGGTTTTAAGCTAAATCCCGGCGAAACTAAAGAAATTGAATACGAAAGCGAAGCCTGGTTTATAAAAGAAAGTGACGCAGCAGTTGGACCTTATTTTGTTTTTTACGATAAAAACGGAAATGAAACCGGGGTAGTGGCTGCAAGCAACTACACCATTTTACCTTTTACTTTGCCCGAACAAATTAACCGTCATAAAAACGATGCAGAACCAATTCCAACCGCAGCCTGGCAATTCGACCAAAACAAAAATCTGGAAGAGCTAGATGCATCTGAATTGTTGCCGATTATTCCAAAACCGGTGAGTTATAAAGTTACCGGTGAGCCGGTGGCTTTTGATGAGCATGTTGAAATACTCTATGAAAAAGGTTTGGAAAATGAAGCCAACTATTTAAGCGAGTTTTTAGGAAACACATTCGATGCCGAATTTGCTGTTTCGGAAGCCACTGAAGCTAAAAGCAATAGTGTATTTCTGGCGCTTGGCAACATATCGGTGAATGGCAAGTCGAAAGAAGCGTATCAGTTGGATGTAAAAAAGAATAAATCGGTGCTTATTCAGGGAAGCGATGCAGCAGGCGTTTTTTATGGTATACAAAGTTTAATTGCGCTTTTACCTGTTGATTTATTTGTAGGAAATGAGGTGATGGTTGTTTTGAGCGAGATGCAAATAAAAGATGCTCCGCGTTTTGAATACCGCGGAATGCATTTGGATGTTGCCCGTAATTTTCAAACCAAGGAAACTGTTAAAAAGGCAATCGACATACTCGCGTTTTATAAAATAAACAACTTGCTTTTTTACATTACCGAAGACGAAGGCTGGCGTGTTGAAATTGAAGAGTTGCCCGAATTAACTGAAATTGGAAGCCATCGCGGACATACCACAAAAGATGCAATTGCGCTTCATCCTTCATATGGATCTGGTCCGGAAGCTTACGCCGAAGGGAGTTACGGAAGTGGTTATTATACCCGCGATGAATTTATTGAGCTTATAAAATATGCAAAAGCACGTCATATAAATGTAATTCCTGAAATTGGATTCCCGGGCCATTCGAGGGCTGCTATTAAGGCAATGGAAGCGCGCTACGAAAAATTTATGGCTTTGGGTGACGAAGAAAAGGCCAACGAGTTTCGTTTGATCGATCCTGAAGAAACATCGAAATATCGTTCAGCACAGTGGTATTCCGATAATATTGTAAATGTTGCTCGTCCTTCAACCTATAAATTTTACGAAACCGTTGTTGATGACATTGTTGAGATATATAAGGAAGCAGGCGTAAAACTCGAGTTCCTGCACACCGGAGGTGATGAAGTTCCGGAGGGATCGTGGAGCGAATCGCCCATGTGTGCAGCGTTAATGAACGAATTTCCGGAATACAAAGATCCTAAAAATCTGCAAGCCTACGGAACCCGCAAAGTGGTTGAAATGCTGAGGAGCAAAAACTTAAAAATTGGCGGCTGGGAAGAAGTTGCTTTGTTAAAAGACGAAACCGGGCGTTACAATCCAAATCCCGAATTTGCCGGAAAAGAGGTGTTCCCTTATGTTTGGAATACACTTGGATCGAATACCGAGTTATCGTACCGGTTGGCAAACGCCGGTTATCCGGTAATTATGTGTAATGTGAGCAATTTTTATTTCGATTTGGCTTACAACAAAGATCCACGCGAGCCCGGTTTATATTGGGGAGGACTGGGAAATGTGCGCGATGCCTGGCAGGTGGCTCCGTTTGATGTATTTACAACCACAGGTCAGACAGCCATGGGAGAGGAGATTGATACCGAAAAGGCGTACGAAGGTCTTGAGCGCATTCAACCGGAGGCAAAAAAGAATATTATTGGTGTACAGGCTCAGATTTGGGCAGAAACCATAAAAGATGGCGAAGACGACCTGATGCTTCGTATTCTTCCCAAATTAATGGGATTTGCAACAACAGCCTGGTCGCCCGAACGTGAATGGGAAAGCATTTCAGACAAAAATAAGAGAGAAGTCAGCTGGGACAAAGGCTGGAATATTTTTGCAAATACACTGGCACAAAAGGAGCTTCCGCGCCTCACACTTTTTCATGGTGGTTACAATTATCATGTACCTGCTCCGGGTGGAAAAATCGTTGATGGAAACCTGCATGCCAATTCCACTTATCCTGGATTAATTATTCGTTATACTAGCGATGGATCAGAACCTGATGTCAATTCAACAGTTTATACTGAGCCGGTTCCTGTATCGGGGAAAGTAAAAATTAAAGCATTTGATGTTGCGGGCAAAGGAAGTTTGTCGATGGATGTGGAATAAACGAATTGTCATTTCGAAGGAGGAACGACTGAGAAATCTGTTGCGAATTACCATTAAGTAACAGATTTCTCTCTACGTTTGAAATGACAACTTTCTATCGCTTCGATTTGAAAAACTCCTGCACCAATTCGCGGCATTCGGTTTCCAGAATACCTCCAACAATTTCTGTTTTTGGATGGGGAGCATTGGCGGCCAGTTTTTGGTAGCCACGTTTTTCGTCGGATGCACCATAAACAATTTTGCCAATTTGTGCCCAGGCCAAGGCTCCGGCACACATCACACAAGGTTCAAGAGTTACGTACAAAGTGCAGTCATTCAGGTATTTTCCACCCAGTAAATTTGCTGCCGCTGTAATGGCCTGCATTTCGGCATGCGCTGTTACATCGTTCAGTGTTTCGGTTAGGTTGTGCGCGCGGGCAATAATTTTTCCATTGGAAACCACAACGGCACCCACCGGAATTTCTCCTTCTTCAAAAGCCTGCACGGCTTCGGCAAAGGCTTTCTTCATAAAATATTCGTCGTTAAACGGTTCAAGCATAAATGTTATTCTTGTGACACGAAGTAAATAAATCTTTGTGGTTCTTTAGGTATTGCCGGTGCAACTTTTATTAAAAGTTCTTACAACGATAAGACAAAGTACCTCAAAGTTTTCTGCGACTTTATATAAACTTCACTATATCATTGAAAAAGCTGATAGTTGTTTCGGATAAAATTGCCAAAATATCCTTATTTTCGCAACCTAATTAAAAGAAAGATACCATGTACAGAACTCATACGTGTGGCGAACTGCGCATCGAGAATATAAATACTGAAGTTACATTGGCCGGTTGGGTGCAACGAATCCGCGATTTGGGTGCCATGTCGTTTATCGACTTGCGCGATCGTTACGGAATTACACAGCTGGTAATCGACGAAGAAACAGATTCTTCCATTGCACAACAATTGGATGGTTTGGGACGTGAATTTGTAATTCAGGCAACCGGTCTGGTTCGCGAACGTCAGAGTAAAAATAAGAATATACCAACCGGAGAGGTTGAGATCGCATTAACTGGAATTAAAGTTTTAAGTCCTTCAGCCATTCCTCCGTTTACTATTGAAGATAAAACCGATGGTGGCGACGATTTACGAATGAAATACCGTTACCTCGATTTACGTCGTAACACCGTTCGCGAGAACCTGGTACTTCGTTCGAAAATGGCACATGCTGTTCGAAACTATTTGAACGATAAGGATTTTATTGAAACAGAAACTCCCGTGCTGATTAAATCGACACCGGAAGGTGCACGTGATTTTATTGTTCCTTCGCGCATGAACGAAGGCCAGTTTTATGCTTTGCCACAATCGCCACAAACGTTTAAACAGCTGTTAATGGTAGCAGGTTTCGACCGTTACTTTCAGATTGTAAAATGTTTCCGCGACGAGGATTTACGGGCTGATCGTCAACCGGAGTTTACACAAATTGACTGCGAAATGTCGTTTGTTGAGCAAAAAGATGTGCTCGAAATGTTTGAAGGTTTAACCAAACACATGTTTAAAGAGACCTTGAATGTTGAGGTGGAAGATTTCCCCTGGATGCCTTATTCGGAAGCCATGGAAAAATACGGTTCTGATAAACCCGACACTCGTTTTGAAATGTGCATCTCGGAAATTACCGAAACGGTAAAAGGAAACAATTTTGTTGTGTTTGATTCAGCGGAATATGTTGGTGCAATTTGTGCCAAAGGTTGTGCGGAATACACACGTAAACAGTTGGACGGATTAACAAAGTGGGTACAAAGACCACAAGTTGGTGCCAAAGGATTGGTGTATGTAAAATGCAACGAAGATGGTTCGTTTAAATCGTCGGTTGATAAATTCTACTCACAGGACGATTTAAAAGTGTGGGCTGAAAAAACAGGTGCCGAAGCCGGAGATTTAATCCTGGTTCTTTCGGGTGAAAAAGATAAAATGCAGGGTGCATTGGGCGACCTGCGTTTGGAAATGGCAAAACAACTAAACTTGCTTGATAAAAATACATTCAAACCGCTTTGGGTAGTGGATTTTCCATTACTCGAGTGGGACGAAGACACACAACGTTTCCATGCCATGCATCACCCGTTTACATCGCCAAAACCTGAGGATATTGACTTAATGGATACTGACCCTGGAAAAGTACGTGCCAATGCCTATGACCTTGTTATCAATGGTGTAGAAATTGGTGGAGGTTCGGTTCGGATTTTTGATGCTGAGCTGCAAGCTAAAATGTTTAAATTGCTTGGCTTTACCAAAGAAGAAGCTCAGGCACAGTTTGGCTTCCTGATGGATGCATTCAAATACGGTGCACCACCACATGCCGGAATTGCTTTTGGTTTCGACCGTTTGGTTTCGATGTTTGCAGGATTGGATACCATCCGCGACGTGATTGCGTTCCCAAAAAACAACTCGGGCCGCGACGTAATGATCGATTCTCCTGCACCGGTTGCCAATGCTCAACTGGATGAGCTTAACCTGAAATTGAATTTGAAAGAAAAGAAATAAGAGAAATCTTCTTTTGTAAAGAATTTTTATTTGGATAAAATAGAAGGAGCTTTCGGGCTCCTTTTTTTATGAAATATTTTTGTAAAGATCTGTCCTGCGTATGTATCTGAACAAAGAATTTTACCTGTCGTTTAATCCCTTTCCCGATAGAATTTGCGGGGTGTATTTGTGTATTCTTGAAATTCGGGTTGCAGATTGTTTTGGTGATGAAAAATGAAGTATATACGCTCTTTGCCGCCCGGGAGTAAGTGCCTTAAATGCAGTTTGTAAATCCGGATTTTCATTCAGTACAGTTTCGAATTCTTCAGGTAGTTTTATTTCCGAAATCTTTTTAAAATTTACTTTTAAACCTGCCTTTTCAGCTTCGATTGCTTCAAAAATATACGCTTTAATAGTTGCCTCCAGCTCTACAATTCTTTGAACATTTGTAAAGGGTATCCTTAGGCTCGATTGCGAGTTCTCTCCGGGTTTTTCAAGAATCCCATGCGTATCTTTTAGTAAGGCTCCTTTAAAAAAGCTAATCGAGCAGTGTTCCTTAAAAGCGGCCAGCATAACAATGTTGCTTTTTTTATAGGTGTAGCAGGGCATACTCCATTTTAGCTCTTCGGTAAGACCGGTGTCGAGTAATATCTGTCTCAGAAGTTTCAGCTCCGGGTGCCAGTTGTGTACTTTGCACTGCGGCGTTCCAACAAGTTGACAACGGCCACAACCTTCACTCAAATAATTGTCAATTTCAGGATTCATACTTGCTTAAAATAATCCGTTTTGGTTGGGTGAATCTTTATCAATGAGTTGTCCCAGATCCCATGATTCTACAACTTTGTTTCCTTCGAATCGAAATATGTGGATCACCGCAATTTCAAGGTGTTCGCGCAGCACCAACGAGTGTGTAATTACCGTTTCCTTGTCGGTGTACACCTTTTTAATTTCAATACTTTTATTCGGATTATCATTGTAATCTTCTTGCATGGCTTGTTGCAAACTTTGCCTGTCGCCTTTAAAATACTGGTTGTGATGGATAAATTCCGGGGCAATAAACCGATCAAAAGCTTCCCTAATTTTGCCTGCTATTACAAAGGTTAAAAACGATTGTGCAATTTCTGTATTGGTCATATTCAAACTGATTGTATTCTTATTCGCTTCTCTCTTAAACGTTGTATAATGAACACCTGAAGTTGTTCAAAGTTCAGCACACAACAGTTAATATTTTATTGCTTGTTTACATCCTTAATTCGAGCCGGCATACTTATCACACGTGCTTTTACTTTCAGTTGTTTAGTGATTAAAAACCACTTTCTCGCGAATAAAAACGTGCTGATTGTGTTCAAGCGTTACGATATAAACTCCCGGCGATAGATGACCAAGTTCTACACTATTTCTGTTTGATTGCAATTGGCTTTTATATTGCAGTTTTCCGGTAATGTCGTAAATGCAAATGCAATTAGAGCCTTGCGAACCTTCAGGCAATTGAACGATGAGTTGCTTGTTGGCAGTTGAATAGATAAGAACATCTGAAAACATTGGTGTTTCAGGCTGAATACTTGTTGAAGTGGTATCCTGAAATGCGAAAAGTGCTTTTTGTGCATTGCCCTGCCAATGGAACAAAGACGAATAGGAACCGCCAATATCACCGGCCCAAATGTAGTCGCCTCCCCAATAGAACAGGCCTTTTACACGCTCGTATTTTTTCGTAATGGCATAAATTGCCTGCAGGTAATCGAACTGTCCCTGCTCGGTGTATGGGAACGGCATTTGCGAGGCCGATAGGACACAATCACCGGAGGGAACTCCATCTGAATTGTAATTGGTTTCAACAATCATAATGGTTTGTTCGTATCCGGAACTGAGGAAGTTTAAGTTCTCATCTAAACTGGTTAAAGTTCCGTGCCAGCAGGGATAATAACTTAGTCCGAGTATGTCGAATTCCACATTGTATTTTAGCAAACTATCTACAAAAGTTTGGCTTTCGGTAATGGATCCACCGGTTGCCGAGTGCAGTAGAATAGGTATTGAACTGCCATTGTTCGAATCATGAACACCTTTAATGGCCGATTTTAGTAAGGTGGCAAAATTTTGGTAGTTCGCCACATTCCCATTCCAGGCGGAACCCTGCGGCCATAAAAATCCGTGATTTATTTCGTTGCCGGTTTGTACGAGGTCGGGAGTTAGATTGTGCTCGTTAAAACGATTCAGAACATTTTTTGTGTAATTGTATAAACTGTCGTTTAAAGAAGTGAAGTCCAGGCCGCTCCAGGCAAGTGGTGCATTTTGTTTTGACGGATCTGCCCAGGTGTCGCTGTAATGAAAGTCGAGCAGAAGTTTCATTCCTGCTTCTTTTACCATTTGTGCCAGAGCCAGGGTGTAATTCAATGAATTGACTGTGCCGTTTGCTTCATTTTCGTCAGGTGAATGAAAAATGCGTAACCGAACATATTCGTATTCTCCCTCTTTAAAAGCTGAAAACACATCTTTTGGCGAATCATCAACTTTATAAATACCCTCGTTGTCGAGAATGGCTTTTACCATCGAAAGATCGGTGCCAAGGATAAATTCATCGACAGGTTTGGGTTGGTATTGTGCATGAAGTGCGCTTGTAAAGTAAGTTAAATACAAAAACAGAGCAAAAGCTTTTCGGATTTTCATGAGCATAAAATTAGAAAATTTCCACAGCCAGTTCAGCCCAAATCAATATAAAAAAAAACAGCAACACAGCAAGAAGCGCAAAGCGATGCACTTTTTTGGGTACTTTTCGAAGGATAATTTCAATCATTATTCCCAGGCTTAGCAGTATTAGTCCAGCAGTCATAAAATCAAAAACCGACCAGTTTACTTCATTTGAAATCTGTATCGCAATAAACGGAATCAACAGAATAAGCAGAGCTCCCGAAAGAATCAGAACCAATCTTCTGTTTTTACGAATTGTAGTCATTTTATAAATTTTAGAAATAGGGATACAGTGTTGCTGTTGCAATACACAGAATGTGTGTTAGTTCATCCGTTAAATGTTGATTCTCTGTTTTTCATGTTAATCTATTAAACGTGAGTTCGATTTAATGCAAGTTGCAAATTTGGTTATTTTCAATAATTTCATCGAGATTTAAAGTAGGCTTTTTAGGAAAGTGCGAATAAGCAATCAGACCTGCTAGCAAGTTTGTAAGAAAGTTCCCAAAGCTTCGGTGTCTTGTGTGTTCTATCTGGCACATATTTTTTAATTCGTCGTTAACTGTCTCAATCAAAGCCCTTTTTCGCAACAATATTTTATCTTGTGTCAGCATCAACGAGTTTTTCATGTTTTTGCGGATTTTGGTAATCAGGTGAATACCGTCGATAAAAAGTTCGTCGAACAATGTTTTTGAGATATAACCTTTATCACCAATAAGTTTCCCGAATATTTTGTCATGGAAATTTTTGTTTTTCAACGGCTCCCTGTCATCAACATTGGCTTGGGTGAAAAGGAAGTCGAGGATTTCTCCTTTGTCGTTGATGACGATGTGGAGTTTGAACCCAAAAAACCATCCCATCGAACATTGCCCTTTAGTAGCCAGTCCTTTAAAAGTTTTGTGTTGAAACTCTCGTCTGATATGGCACACTCTAATGGGGGTGGAATCTATAAACGAAACACCAGTACATTTGCCAAGGCAACATAGTTGCAGGAATACTGCCATGGGCATCAATGATTTCTGCTGAAGCTCGACAAAACGGTTGTATGATACCGTTTTTGGGAAGTCGGATTGCATGTGTTTTTGCACATAATGCACATAAAAATGCTTCAAACACCTGTAATTCTTTAGGTGAAACAACACCATAATGGTAATCACTTCGCTGTCGGACATAACGAATTTACGGTTTCTTCGCTTTTTAGAAGATTCTTCAACCAGGACATGTCCCTCCTTAACCTTCTCAAATTCTTTGCAAAATTCGTCAATTAAATAGAAAATTTCGGTAATTTTAGAGTTCATATTAAAACAAGGTTTTGTTTGTTATATATTTAATAGTCAGATAATTAAATATAATCAAAACCTTGTTTTTTTTAAAATATTTTATTGCATTTTTATATCGAACTCACGTTATTAAAGATAAATGACGCCATTTGTTTTTGCATGCTTTAATCGTATTTTTTGTTGCATGTTCTGCGACTCTTGCAGAAGTGAGGTGTTATTGCAGAATTTTTATAATATCTACTTATTTAGGATTGATTCTGCTAGTTACGAACTTATGAATAGTTAAACAAATAAATTGGTAACCATTTTGTTCGAAAATAGGTTTACAACAAGCAGTAATATAAGTACATACACTGTAGGAAAAATGTAAATTGCCACATTTAAATTGCCACAATTAGTAGTAAGCATAAGCCACTTATTGCTCCATCTTTACCGTTTGTTGTTTCATTTTTGCCGGTGGTTGGAAAATACAAACCCGGGTACTAAATTTCCAATACGAAGAGGTTATTTTCTGAGTTGAACTGGTTGTTTCTCAATTCGAAGCACTTATTTCCCGAATAAAGTTTAGCTTAGTTCGATTTGGGCACTGGCCTTTGTTTCTCCGTTTACAATCACCTCAAAAGTGTGCGTGCCGGGATAATGTTTTCGGGTAGACATGTTTTTGAATGTATGTTTTTTTGTTACCCGATGTGTGCCGGGCGCAAGTACTACCTCTTTAATCTGAAATACTTTCGGCGAAGTTTTGCCATTGGCTTTTACAAAATGAACAATGTACTCGATTCGCACTTTCTGTTTTTTCGGAATATCGAGGTTTAAATCAAAACCAAAAGAAACGTCCTCTCCAATTTGTGTTTTCGACTCCGAAAGCAGAAAATTTTCAACTGTCATTCGCTCCGGATTTGCAAAACCAAAAAGTAACATGGCTCGTTGGTTGCCCTGTTTTAAAAGGGTTCGGCAGGCATGTTTAATAATCCAGTCGGTATTTTTTGTTTTTCCCTGCCAACGTTCACAAATATCAAGAACCAGGGTAGGGTGGTCCTTCGAAATGTCATTCAGGTTGTTGGCAACACTTTTTCGCACAAACTCTTCCGGGTCGTTTTTAAGTTTTTCGAGAATGGGCAGAGCCAGGCTCGGATCTTTTTTTAGTGCCGGAACTCCTGATGCCCAGGGCAAGCGGGGACGACATCCTTCGCTGGCAAAGCGCCTCACCCGAAAATCGCTGTCGTCGGCCCAGGCATTCATGTACTGCATGGCGGCTTTCAAATTTTTGTTTAAAAACGGCCTGATTCCAAATTCGGAACTGCCGCATTTGGTGAGTTCTCCCAATGCCGGAAGCGAAATATCCCAATCGTTTTGCCCGTATACTTCAATGTAATCGGGTAATACAATGGCCTCAAAACCGGTAACCTTTGGAACAATAGCTACCAGCAAATCAACAGCAGATTTAAAGTCGGTGGGTAAAAACCGGTGCAAACACAGGGTCGTGTGTCGCATTTTTTCCTTTAGTTCCCGATCGGGCCATTCTGCATCGCATACTGCCGAAACAAATTTTTCCGATTCAAATACCGGGTAAACTTCTTTTAAAACTGATGCAAAATGCTTTACTTTTTCAAGCGGAAACAGCGTGTCTTTAAGTTTTTCGGCCATGGTTTTTGGTTTAAAGTTCAGAGTTCAGAGTTCAGAGTTTGGCTGCTAATTAGTTTGTCCAGTTTTTCAAATAACTGGTTTTGCGCAGTTAGTAGATTGTTATACCCTTTTTTGTTGAATAGTTTAAGATTGAATAAACGACCTCGTCCCCATGTTTTTAGCCAGACAACATACCATCTAAACGCAATTTTCCCTGAAAACGGCATACATGCCAATACCAGTAATTTTAGCCAGATGCCGGGAATAAATCCCGAAACAGCCCAAAGTTGCAAAAGGTATACAATCGGGAAAAGAATGATTCCGCTGCTCAAAAAGAAGGTACTCCAAAAGGCGCGGTCTTTTATTTTTTTTCTGACCGGAATATCGGTGGCAAAAAATGGAATGGCATTAAAAACAAAACCAAACAGAAATACGGGAAGGCCCAGAATTAACAGCACCTTGTTTCCGGCAATTTTTACAAAATTGTTTTTCTGATTTTCGAGGAGCCAGCTTCTGAGTTTGTATTTTTTTAGCAGTTGATTGTAGGCTTTGGCTTCGCGAATTACAGTGTTTACTTCTTCCGGACGATCGGTTTCCATGGCATCCAGTTTGTGTGTAAGTTCACGGTCGGAGCGGAACAAATTTATTTCGGAATATTCTTCTCCTTTGCGCTTTAAAAAGTGTTTGCCGTACAGTTCCCGAATCAATTCAAAATCGGTATAAAAGGTTTTGCTTTTTATGTTTATAGTTAACTTATCAATTGAAGTGTAAATACTATCGCGCAAGGCCATTGTTGCCGCATTGCTGTTTGTCTGGTATTCATCTAAAAAATGGTTCACCCGAATCGGTTCTCCAAAATTTACAATAACCGTGCGGTTAAACTTCCAATAACTGCTGTAGTAAATTCCCACCGGAACAATGTGGATGTCGAGGTTTTCTTTGGCTTTTTCTTCGGCCATAAAAACAATTCGCGGAACAGCTTTTTTATGCGATAACATTTGCCGTTTTGCAGAATGAGCAGCTTCGGGAAACAGCGCCAGGGCAAAATTATTTTCCAATACTTTTATCGAATCTGAAAAAGTTTTGTCGTTTTTTGCCAGCTGTTCTTTTCCGTCGCGAAGACGATAGACCGGCATAATTTTCAGAAAACGGAGAAGTAAAGTGATAATCCCTTTTTTAAAAATATCGGCCCGCGCCAGCCACACCGGCTGAAAACGCGTGTGCAAAAGAATAGCCATCGGATCGCTCAATGCATTCTGGTGGTTGGGAGCGAAAAGGATGGGTTTGTTTTGAGGAATGTTTTCTTCTCCTGTCAGGATCGTTTTTTTATGAATAATCCAGTCGATAAATCGGACATATTGTTTTAAACACCAATATCCCCACGACCACTTCTCATACTTCATGTTCAGAAAAAATAATTTACAGTTTTACTATTTTGTGAGTTTAAATTTTGCCATAAATGATGAAACCGCCAGGCCACTTAAAATGTGCCAAACTCCCCACCAGGCCGCAATAATAGTCATTCCTCCCAATTCCAGCTCGGGTGGAAATATTTTAGGATTAAACATGATAACCAGTGCCAGTCCCGAGTTCTGAATTCCGGTTTCAATGGTGATAGTTCGCTTGTCGATACGGGGTAAACGAAACAACGAGCTGATGGAATAACCGGTTAACAAAGCCAGTGCATTGTGTATTAAAACAATAATAAATACCAGGTGCACAAAACGTTTAAAATTATCGAAATTGGCACTGAGTAAAGCAATTACAAAACCAATAAAAATTACGATGGACAACTGCCGGATTGGTTTTTTTATTTTTGTTGTGATACGAGGCAGGTACTGTGCAAACAATAAACCTGCTGCCACCGGAATTCCCAGTAAAATAACTACCGTTTGAACCATTTGAAAAAAATCGATTCGTATGGGAACCAGGTAGTCGTTTGCACCCGAAGTATTGTAAAAACGGATAAAAAGATCGCCCCAAAGTGCAAAGTTAATTGGTGTCATAAAGGTAGCTGCAAGTGTTGCAATACCCGTTAAACTTACCGATAAAGCCAGGTTGCCTTTTGCCATGGCACTCATAAAATTCGAAATATTACCACCGGGGCACGATGCAATTAATATCATTCCCAGCGCAACAGTTGGCGTTGGATTTAATAGCAGAATAAAAAGAAATGTAACTGCAGGAAGCAAAACAAACTGCGAAATAATGCCAACAATTACCGACTTTGGACGCATTGCCAACTCTTTGAAATGCTGAACTTTAATGTCGAGTGCAACCCCAAACATAATAAAGGCAATGGTAACATTTAAAGCGAATAAACCGGCGGGAGAAAAGTTGAGCCTGACATTGTCGAGAACCTCTAGAGCTTCCTTCATAAGTTGTTTTTTAGTAAGCGAAATTTAATAAACAAAAACAAAAAAACATAAAAAAGCCGAAAACAAAGCATTTACTTTATTTCCGGCTCTTCTTAGGGTGCTGAAAACTAGTTGTCTAGCAGTAGTTTTTTCATTTTTTTATGTATCTCAGTATTATCCATAATACCCATAAATTCTTCTGCTCCCGGACCATACGAGAATACAGGAACCATAACTGCAGAGTGTCCGGCTGTTGGATAAGCTCCTTTTACCATTCCGCTCGACATGTCGCCTCCAATAATGGCCATTCCACCTGTTTCATGATCGGCAGTAACTACAACCAATGTTTCGCCATCTTTAGCAGCAAAAGCCAGTGCTTTCCCAATTGCCTGGTCAAAATCAAGCATTTCTTCTACAATATAAACCGTGCTGTTTGCATGGCCTCCCCAATCAATTTGCGAACCTTCAATCATCGCAAAAAAACCTTTGTCGCCGCTGTTGTTGTCTAAAATGCGCAGGGCAGTTTCGGTTGCAACAGGAAGCATATCGCCGCGTTCGGCTATACGTGCTGTGTGTACATCGGCAGTTAAACCAACCAGTTTGCCTTTTTTAACCTTTTTAATTTTATCAATGTCTGACTCAACCTGGTAGCCTTTTTTAGCAAAATCAACCAGTAGGTTTTTGCCGTCGGCACGTTTTGTAAAATGCTGTATTCCGCCACCAATAAAAACGTCAATGTCGGTGTTTAAAAAATCGGCGGCAATTTCTTCGTACATGCCCCGGTTTTTTTGATGTGCAATAAACGATGCAGGTGTGGCATGTGTAATGGCCGAGCTGGAAACCAGTCCGGTAGCCAGCCCTTTTTCTTCTGCTTCCTCTAAAATGGTTTTTACGGCAAGGGTATCGGTATTAACCCCAATTGCTCCGTTGTAGGTTTTTATTCCACACGAAAGTGCAGTACCGCCAGCTGCCGAGTCGGTTATGTAATCGTCGGCCGATTGTGTTTTGGAAAAACCAATGTGCTTGCAATTTTCAAGAAAAAGTTTGCCCTGATTGGCAGTTAAACCCGAAAAAACCTGGGCAACACCCATTCCGTCTCCAATCAGGAAAATGATGTTTTTGGGTTTGTCACTTTTAAATTTTTGCGGAAAGGTTTTTACTTTATAGCTTTCTCCGCCGTTGTAGGTTTTTTCTGTGTCTTCAGAGTCGGCAGTTAAATACGCATCCTGCGCGAAGCTTGTAAATGCCATGCCCGCCAAAATAAATAGTATAAATAAGTTTTTTAACATTTGTATTTTAATTGAAATGAGTTGTAAATGTAAAGTTTTTAAATTTCTAATATTTAGTGTTAACAATAATTTTTGATTAATGTTTTAATCGCCTTAACTGAATTTGTCCAGCTCGTTTTTGTCGAAGTTTTCGTTTAAATAGAAGAATGTTCCGTCGCTTCCGGTATCTATTTTTATAATCTCCATGATGATAAAATTGCTTAAAACATCTTCGGCTTCTTTTCTTGATATTTGTGCAATACGCATAAATTTAGAAAACGAAACCGAGGCATTTTGTTGCAGAAAATCAATGAGTTTTCGTTCTGTGTCGGAGTAGGTAAAATAGATTCCTTTTGGGCTGTTCTGTTTCTTCCAAACTTCAATCTGAATTTTATGCGCCAGAAAATTCTCGTCGTCGATTCTGATGTATGCCAGCCATTTCCCCGATTCGTCTTTTGCAAAATGAGGTTTTTCTCTGCTGGGTTCAACGCCAATTTCGAGTACGGTTTTTCCTTCAACCTGCCATTGGGTAGTGGTAAAATTAATTTTTGGATTGCTGTAAATTTTCGCTGCGGCTTCAATCATGTAAAACTCTTCGTCGCTGCTTATCCCGGCAATCTTTCCATTGTCTTTTACCCCAATCAATAACCTGCCTCCGTCGGTATTGGCAAAGGCTACCAACGATTTTGCAATTTTTTTCGAATCGTTTATGCAGTATTTAAAATCCTGCTGCTGGTGTTCGCCTTCTTCTATTTTCTTGTATAAATGTCTGCTCATGTCTGTTCAGAGTTCAGAGTTTGTTCACTGCGACTGAGTACTGCAACTTTCTTACTTCATCCATTCAAACATTACATAATGGTCCTTGTTCATACCAAGGTTTTTATATGTTTTTTGTGCCGGATAATTCGACTGGTCGGCATACAAGCGAATTCCGTTTAAATTGTCGGCGTTAAGTACCAGACTTTTAATGTACAAGTACATTTCGCGATACACTCCTTTTCTTCTGTTTTCGGGCAAAACATAAACCGATTGAATCCACAGAACGGTTCCGTTGCGCCAGTCGCTCCACTCAAAAGTGGTTAGCAACGAACTTACTACCTGCCCGTTTATTTCGGCAACGTAGTATTTTCCTTTCATCTCGTCTGATAAAACTGCCTTTACACCTCTTTCTACCGTAATGCGGTCGAGTTCAATCCCTTCTGTTTCGCTGGCCATGGCCAACTGGAAGTCTACCAGGTTTTGGTGATCTTCCATGGTTGCCGGTCGTACTTTCATTTCTTGTGCTTTAATAAATAGACGAAAGTAATAATTCCTGAGAAATCATTAATTTTCGCCAAAATAAATTTTATGAAAGTATACGTGGCATCAAAAAATCCGGTAAAGATTGAAGCAACACGCCGGGGATTTTCAGCTTATTTTTCTGAAATGGATTTGCTTGGAATTTCAGTAGAGTCAGGAGTTTCTGATCAGCCTTCCAGCGACGAGGAAACATATATGGGTGCCAGAAATCGTGCTGAGGGTGCGCGTTTTCATCAGCCCATTGCCGATTATTGGGTTGGAATTGAAGGAGGAATTGAAGAGCGAGAAGACGGAATTTCCGCCTTTGCATGGATTGTGATAATCGATAAGTACAAAACGGGCGAATCGAGAACAACAAGTTTTCAGCTTCCTGCAAAAGTGGTGGAATTATTACATCAGGGGTATGAGTTGGGACTAGCCAACGATATTTTGTTTAAAAAGGAAAACTCAAAGCAAAAATCGGGAGCGGTAGGCATTTTAACCCATGATACGGTAACCCGAACTGAACTCTACAAACAGGCAGTTCAGCTGGCTTTAATTCCTTTTTTAAATGCGGGGTGGTATTAAATCCCGATTCGGTCCATTACCTCTTCAACTTTAATTCGTTCTTCGGCCAATAGCACCAGTTGCAGCTTTTCTTTTTCTAAAAGAGCACTTACCATGGGGCCCACTTCGCCTGTAATAATGGTGTTTACACCTCGTTCTTTTAAAAACTCAACCAATTTTACTCCACTGTGATTTTCTCCGATAAACGGATTTTCTTCAATAGAATACTGGTTTTTTTCAACGTCAAACAACACTACAAACTCGCATTTGCCAAAGCGTAAGTCTAAAAACGATTTTTCGGTTTTTCCTGTGGAGGTTATGGCGTAAACTTTACTCATACTTATAATCTTTTGGTACCAATAATAACAATTTAAAATCAAAAAGTTTATTAAATAGGCGAATTGTTTAATTCTTCCCAGTATTCAACGGCACGTCGGGTGTGTGGAATACAAATGGTGCCGCCAACTACATTGGCTACACTAAACACTTCAAACAGTTCTTCAGTAGTAACTCCCTGCTCGTAACATTTTTCAAGATGGTATTTTACACAGTCGTCGCAGCGCAAAACCATTGATGTGGCCAGGCCAAGCATTTCCTTTATTTTCGAGCTTAAAGCACCTTCCATATAAGTTAAGGTATCGAGTCCGTAAATACGTTTTATAACTTTATTGTCGGAGCCAAGTATTTTTTCGTTCATTTTTGCCCGGTAGGCATTAAATTCTTCAACCAAATTTCCCATGTTTTATTCTGTTTTAACGCTCAAATATATTTGTAATTTATTAAAGTTGTAAGGTTAAAAAATTATCAACAGGCAAATAAGGAAATTGTTGGTTTAAACACTTAATTTATTTTGTGTTTTTTAGGTCTGTTTTTGAGTTAATTGCGCATTGCCGATGTTTCGTTATTGCAGGTGTAATACGAATAACAGCCTGCATTTCTTTGGAGTGTATCGTTCTCGTTTTGCAAATGTACTGTCAGGTGTTCAAATTAATTTCACATTACCATAAGTTTAAGGGCAATGCCGTGTGGATAAAACCGTTCTTGTTTTATGTGTTTTTAAATTATATTTGCCCACTCAATTAAAAGGGAACGATGAGGATTCTTTTTTTGTTTTTAATAAGTGTTTTTAGTTGCCAGTTTATTGCGGCTCAGGAAAGTTTTCAGGAAGAACTTACCGCTGATTCAACACGAATTGCCCTGATGGATAATTTGGATGTTAGCCGGGACCCGCGTTTGGATAAAATGCTAAAATGGCACATCGAAAAAAACGAAAAAAGAGAGGGGATAGATGGCTTTCGGGTCGAAATATTTTTTAGCTCGAGATCAGACGCCAAAGAAGAAGCCCTTGCTATTAAAACCGATTTTTTATCGGACTACCCTAATCAAGCTGTTCATATTAAATTTGTTGCACCTAACTTCAGGGTTCGTGTTGGCGACTTCCGAACCAAAAATGAAGCCTGGAGACTGTACAAGCAAATTCAGCGCGACTATCCGGCAGCCTTTATTGTTCCAGATGTTATCGATTTTCCATTGCTGAAACAAAATCAAAATGAGTGACCAGATTAAACATGAGTGTGGTATTGCACTAATTCGGTTGTTAAAACCCCTTTCATACTATCAAGAAAAGTACGGCACGTGGAAATACGGGCTTAACAAGTTGTACCTCCTTATGGAGAAACAACACAACCGCGGGCAGGATGGTGCCGGTCTTTGTTGTGTAAAGAGCGATCTCGAACCCGGGAACCCGTACATTAGCAGATTCCGATCGGTAGAACCAAACCCGATAAAGGATATTTTCGATAAAGTGAACAAGCCATTGAAAAAGGCAAAACGCAACGATATCGACATCAATGATCCGGAATGGGCACTTAAAAACTTCCCTTTTGCCGGATCTTTGTATTTAGGACACCTGCGTTACGGTACTTTCGGAAAAAACAGCATCGATTTTACACATCCGGTTATGCGTCAAAACAACTGGAAATCGAGAAACCTGGTGCTGGCAGGAAACTTTAACCTAACGAATACCGACGAGCTTTTTGATGTTTTGGTGAGTTTGGGACAGCATCCAAAAGCCTACACCGATACTGTAACTGCACTCGAAAAAGTTGGGCATTTCTTAGACGAAGAAAACCAGTTGCTTTTTAGAAAATACAAAAACGAAGGATACAATAACGACGAGATTTCTCCGCTGATTGAAAAAAACCTGGACATTCAGAATATCCTCGAACGTGCTTCGAAAGATTGGGATGGTGGTTATGCCATGGCCGGTTTAATCGGGCACGGCGATGCTTTTGTGGTTCGCGACCCATGGGGAATTCGTCCGGCACATTATTATTACGACGACGAAATTGTAGTAGTTGCTTCCGAACGTCCGGTTATCCAGACGGTTATGGATGTTCATGTTGATGCCGTAAAAGAACTCGGACCGGGTGAAGGGCTGATTGTAAAAAACAATGGCAAGATAAGCACCGAAATGATTCGTGTTCCGCACAAAAGAAAATCGTGTTCGTTTGAACGTATTTATTTCTCGCGCGGAAGTGACAAAACCATTTACAGAGAACGGAAAGAACTGGGACATTTAATCGCACCAATTGTTTTAAAAGCCGTTGATTACGATTACGAGAACACTGTGTTTTCGTACATTCCAAATACCGCCGAAACTGCTTTCTACGGAATGGTTGAGGGAATACGGAGCCATTTGGTAGATTGGAAAATTGAACAGATTCAGCAAAAGAACGGATCGTTGTCGAACGCCGATATAAAACGAATTTTGTCGTTTGAACCACGTGTCGAAAAAATTGCAATTAAAGATGTTAAGCTGCGTACTTTTATTGCCGACGATGCAAGTCGCGACGATCTGGTTGCGCACGTTTACGATGTAACTTACGGTATAATCAAAAACGAACAGGATACTTTGGTAATTATCGACGATTCAATTGTTCGTGGTACAACCTTGCAGAAGAGTATTCTAAAAATACTGGATCGTTTGCATCCGAAAAAAATCATTGTGGTTTCATCGGCACCGCAAATTCGCTACCCCGACTGTTATGGAATCGATATGGCTCGTTTGGATAAATTTATTGCGTTTAATGCGGCAATCGAATTGTTAAAAGACCATGGTTTGGAGTCGACTATTCAGGATGTTTACAAAAAGTGTAAAGAGCAGGAAAACCTTCCGAAAGAAGAAATGGTAAATTATGTGCGCGAAATTTACAAGCCATTTACTCCGGAACAGGTTTCTGAAAAAATTGCTGAATTGTTAACGCCGGAAGGTTGCAGAGCAGAAGTGGAAATTGTATACCAAACCATCGAGAATTTGCACAAAGCTTGTCCGAATGATTTAGGTGACTGGTATTTTACCGGAAATTATCCAACGCCTGGAGGAAATCGTGTGGTGAACGGATCGTTCATTAACTTTGTTGAAGGCAAAGACGAAAGAGCGTATTAGTTGGTTGGATGCTCAGAGTTTAGAGTTTAGAGTTCAGAGTTGTTTCAGAGAAGCAATTTTTGGATGATAAAAATCAAGATATTTCTAAAGAGTTCAGGTTTCTGTATTTGAAGCCTGGATTTTTTTTATGGGTCTTTTATATCAATTGAAAAATAAAATCAGGCTGCAAGATTCAAGCCTGATTGAACGATACAGGTACCTGCCATCCTAAAAACGGAAAAATTAAAGCTCAAAATTGAAGCCCCTCTGAAGTAGTTCTTCGTATTTTTCTTTGTTAAACTGGTAATAGAATGCACCTTTTTTTGAGGTTTCTTTTTCTTTTTCATCCAGTTTTTCGAGCAATTGCATCGAAAGTAATTTTCTCCTGAAATTTCGTTTATCGAAAGGAGTCTGGTAAATGGCTTCGTACAGTCGCTGAAGTTGTGGGATGGTAAATTTTTCGGGAAGCAATTCAAAACCAATGGGTTGTGTGCGTGCCCTGATGCGCAATTTACGTAGCGCTTTTTCTACCATTTCCGAGTGGTCGAAAATTAACTCCGGAATTTCAGAAAGCGGAATCCAGCGGGCGCCATTTTCTTTTGCCAAAGTACGGTCGTAATCGTTTATTTTAATCAGCGAGAAATAAGAGATGGAAACGATTCTGCCTCCCGGATCACGGTCTTGTTCGCCAAAAGCGTACAATTGTTCCATGTACACATCGTCGAGCCCGGTAAGTTGAAGCACAACTCGCTGGGCTGCATCGTCCAGGCCTTCGTCGGGTTGTAAAAAACCACCCATCAACGACCATTCTCCTTTTGCCGGCTCAAAATTTCTTTTTAACAGAAGCAGTTTTAATTCAACGTCATTTTCGTTAAAACCAAAAATTATGGAGTCAACGGCAACAAGCGTTTTTGCGTATTTCGAGTAAAAATCCATTGTTTTTATTGAGGTTCCGGCCACTCTCCGTCCTCTTCTTTTCCTTTAATGTATGTTTCTATGTGTCGATCAACTTTTGCGTCGTAAATGTCTTTGATCGTTAGAATAATACCTGTTTCAAGTACGTTGCCAAACTTCTCGTTGCTAATGGTGCCAAAGGTTTTCATCGATGGCGACAAGTTCATGTAAGCGTTTACCAGCGGAGGAATGTTCTCTCCAAACTGACGTACATTTTGAACCAGTATTTTGTAGTCTTCTTTGTAGTTTTCTCCGGTAAATAGTTTTTGCATTGCAGGTATGTCAATGTCAAATTCAACCGGTAGTTTCGGGTAACAAAGGTTTTCCTTGTCCCTGAAATATTTTGAGAAGAAATATTGAATCAGATTTCGTGCTTCGTTATGGAAGTGCTGGTACATGGTAATCTTTCCGAAAAAATATTTTATCTCGGGATGATCAACAGTAAGTGCACCAAGTCCGTCCCACAAATTGTCGAGTGCAAAAAGCGCTTTTGCTCCTGCTTTGCTCGATTGGTAAGCCGGCTGAACAAATGAACGACCTAATTCGAGCGTATAGGGCAGGTAGTTTTCTAAAAAATCTTTCGAAAAATGGAAAACACGTGATGTTGCCATTAATGGAATCCCTTCTTGGTCGTTGGGAGCCTCGTTGCAGAGCATGTAGCGATATCCTCCAAGAATTTCTTTTGCATCCGGATCCCAAACTATTAATTGTTTGTACGGATTTTCCTGCGTATCGTAATTGTCGATATCTGTTTCTTTACCGGTACCTCCTCCGGCTTCTCTGAAAGTAATTTCCCTTAACCTGCCCAGTTCGTGCATAATTGCGGGGGAATTATGGGCTGTAACAATGTAAATTTCATTGCCCCCTTTGTTGGTTTTTCTAAGAAGTTTTTCCGGAGTAAGCTCTGCGTAAATTTCTTCCCTTGGTACAGGTGCTATTATATCTTTCATGTGTTTAAAATCCTTTATTTTTATCGTAACACATTGAACGAGTCATGGATAATCTTAATCAAAAGTTTATTTGCCCCGACTTGTTTCATTTATGGTTCTTTAGAAAAATGGAATACAAAATTAAAAAAATACAGTTAATGCCGCTCTCTTCTTTTGTTTAAATTGTGCGAATTTGCTCATTATTGTAATTTATACACTTTTTCTTTTACCCAGCCGGCCCATTCGTTGTACGTTTTTGTTTTATCGAAGGTACTGTAAGGAATAGGCGCGCCAAAATAAAGATGAACATCGGTGTTTCGGTGTTTCATAGTTTCATCAACGAGATAGAACATTTCCAGGTTCCATTTTATCCGAAAGAATTTTCTCAGCTTGGCAATTCTGTAAAAACGGTTCGAATTTCTACCGCTGATAAATACCGGAATGATGTCTCTTTTGTGTTGAACAGATTTCTGGATAAAATGTTTTTTCCATTCCAGGTCAACGATCTTTCCTTTTATTTTTCTGCTGGCCAGGCCCGATGGAAATATGAGTATCTGATTGTTTGAATTGTATGCGTCGGTGAGTGCTTTGGCAGCTTCACGTGGATGTCCTCCGTGTTTGTTTACCGGCACAAAAACTGGGCTCAGGTTCGGAATCCCCATTAAAACATCGTTTGCTAAAAACTTCAGATCACCTAGTTTTTCGTTCACGTTTTTCATTAAAAGCAGCGAGTCGAATCCGCCCAAAGGATGATTGCTTGCAAAAATGTACTTCCCCGAAGTAGGTATGTTTTCTGCGTTGTGAACAAATTCGCGCACATTAAACTCTTCAACTACCTTGTCGATAAAATCAATTCCTTTCAAATGTCCGTAGTCTTTCAGTGCGTGGTTAATGTAGTCGAGGTGCAATATTTTAGTGAAATAATTATAGATAAAACCAGGTACCAGCCTTGCCAGTCGTGGGCTTTTTTGTGCGAAAATTTCCCTGATGGAAATGGGTTTATAGGCCTCGCTTTTATTCTCGTCTGTCATGCCTCTTCAATTAAAAAAGCAAGAAACTAAAAATTGCTCAATCTTAAAAATCAAAAGAGATTTCATGCGCAAATTTTGTTGAAAGAAGTTTTGACCGGGTGGAATAAGTATTCGAAAATTGCTTCGGATTTTCTGCTCCTCTAACTATTTCTTTTTCGAGTTATTAACGCCTGTTTAGAACTTTTTTGAATTAGTATAAAGAATTGATATTCTGAGAAATGTCATATTTAATTAACAGGCAAGCCAAGGTTTTTAACATTTTGCGAATAGGTTATCAACAAAATGATGATTTTTTGATGTGGAATGAAATGGAAGAATATGGAATAAAATGGAATAAAATTGTATTTTTACGTTTGATAAGAAGACAATAACATCGAATGGCAATTTTTGCAGGCAAATACAAAGGAACAATCGACGACAAAGGAAGAGTTGTCCTCCCGGCCGCTTTTAAGAAAGCAATGGGAGAGATGAAACTCGAATTTGTTGTGCTTGAGCAAAACCGCCGAACCAGGTGTGTCGACATTCATACTGTTGAAGCCTGGGAAAAAGATGTGGAAGAATTTACCAAAGATTTGAATCCCGGGACCGATCCGGAAGATGACGAACTGATGGATGACTATTTCGACAATTTTGTAACAGTTCCTGTTGCGGCAAATGGTCGGATAAATATTCCGGGAGAATTGTTGGAGTATGCCGGTTTGGTAGGTAAAGTGGTATTTAAGGGAATGCGTAATTCAATTCGTTTGTCGTCTGAGGAGAGAGAGGAACGACGCAAAGTTTCTGATGCCGAGTATTTAGAGAAGTTGAAAAGGCTAAACGAAAGAAAAAAACAAAAGGAGCAGTAATGACGGAAGCTTATCACATACCGGTTTTAGCCACGGAAAGTATTCAGGCACTCGATATAAAGAAGAACCATGATATTGTAGATGCAACCTTTGGTGGAGGAGGACACTCCCGGCTTATTCTCGACCATTTAACAGGAGGCAGACTTTTTGCCTTTGATCAGGACGAAGATGCTGCCGGGAATGCCATAGAGGATGACCGGCTTTTTTTTATAAGACATAATTTTCGTTACGCAAAGAATTTCCTGCGCTTTTACGGTGTAAATCAGGTGGATTCTGTTTTTGCAGACCTTGGTGTTTCGTCGCACGATTTTGATGTGCCGGAGCGTGGTTTTTCATTTCGTTTTGATGGAAAACTTGATATGCGCATGAATCAGGATGCAGTGACCGATGCGGCAAAGGTGGTAAACGAATATTCAGAGGATCAGTTGCGAAACATTTTCAGGATGTACGGCGAAATAAAAAATGCCGGTCGATTAGTTTCTGAAATTGTTAAATATAGGAACAGTCAGCCCATTAAAACTACCACACAACTAAAAGAAATTGCTTCGGTTTGCTCGCCAAAGGCAACCGAAAATAAATACCTGGCACAAGTGTTTCAGGCACTTCGGATTGAAGTTAACGAAGAAATGGATGTGTTGAAAGAGTTTCTGGAGGCTTCGCTTGATCTTTTAAAACCGGGTGGGCGCCTGGTGATAATTACTTACCACAGTTTGGAAGACCGCCTGTGTAAAAATTTTATGCGGGCAGGAAATTTCGAAGGCAAAGTGGACAAAGATTTTTACGGGAATGTAACATCGCCGTTTAAACTGATTAACCGAAAAGTAATAGTGCCGGGCAAAGAGGAGTTGGTGGCAAATCCACGTTCGAGAAGTGCAAAACTTAGAATAGCAGAAAAAATCTGAAATGGCAGAACAAGCAAAAAATACAAAAAAACGAACCGGAATGAAGTCGTTTATTGGCGGCACCATTCTTACTGACGATCGTATTACGCGTCAGCTGCCATTTGTTTTGTTTCTGGCCTTTTTGGGGATATTGCTTATTGCCAACCGAAACTGGTCGGGCAGTACAATTCGAGAGATACAAGTTCTGCAGGAAGAACTGGATGAGCTGCGTTCGGAGTCGATTACTTTATCGGCAAAGCTGATGGATGCAAGTCGTCCTTCTGAAGTAGCAAAAAAAGTTGAGGAGGCGCACATTGGTTTGGAAGAGCCTGTAAAACCTCCGCAAAAATTGATAATTGAAGTAGATTAATAAAGAGTGGGAATTCGTAAAACCATATTGTCGCGTATTGCAATTGTGTACTTCGTACTTTTTTTGTTCGGAGTAGTGGTTGTGTTTAAAATGGTTTCTGTTCAGCAAATAAAAAACGATCGCTGGGAAGAAATTGAGGCAAACCTGAGCAACAATACTGTAATTGTACCACCGGTTCGGGGAACAATTTGTGCCACCGACGGCAGTGTGCTGGCCACTTCGGTGCCCGGATACAAAGTGCGGATCGATTTGGCATCGGAAGGTGTTAAGCGGGTTTTCGATCAGGAATGCGATTCGCTGGCGTATTATTTGTCGGCCTTTTACAAAGACGCTTCAAAAAACGAATACAAACGCAAATTGCGTTCGGCTTACAATACCGGAAACCGTGGTTTGTTATTAACTCCGGGCAAAATCGATTATGCCGAACTTCAGCAGTTTAAAAAATTCCCGATTCTTCGTCGCGGACGTTTTGGTGGCGGGATGATTATTGAACAGGAGAACCAACGTATAAATCCGCTTGGAATTCTGGCGGCCCGCACAATTGGAGGAATGAATAAAGCCGGTGCTTTAACTCAGGTTCCGATTGGGCACAATGGTTTAGAGCGTGCGTATGAAATGTATTTGCGTGGTGAAGATGGAATTAGCTACAAACAAAATGTGGCCGGACGCTGGATCACCCGCACCGAAATTGAGCCTGAAAACGGGATGGATATTATTACAACCATTGATGTAAAGATGCAGGATATTACCGAAAGCGCTCTTTACAATCAGGCAGTAAAATCGAATCCGGAATGGGCGACCGCTGTTTTAATGGAAGTTAAAACCGGCGAAATAAAAGCCATCGCAAACCTGGGAATGACCAAGGAGGGATTTGGCGAAAGTGATAACTATGCTCTGGGTTACCGGGGGTGTTACGAACCCGGATCGACATTTAAGTTGGTTTCGTTAATGGTGGCACTGGAAGATGGTGTTGTAGATACAAGCGATGTTTTTGATACCGGAAACGGATTTTGGGCCGCTGAAAAAATATACGACGATCATGCCTGCGGAAAAGTAAATGTGAAGCAGATTTTAGAGCAGTCGTCGAATATCGGAACGGCAAAAGTGATTCTCTCCAAATACAAAAACAATCCAAAAGATTATGTAGATCGTGTATACAGTTTTGGAATTCACAAGCCATTGGGATTGGAATTGCCCGGCGAAGGACAGCCATACATTAAATATCCCGGCAATGCCGATTGGTGGGGAACAACACTTGGTCGTATGTCGTATGGCTACGATTTGAGATTAACGCCACTTCAGGTACTTAATTTTTACAATGCCGTTGCCAACGACGGGAAAATGGTAAAACCGCAGTTGGTGAAAGAAATTCGCGACAACGGTGCTTTGGTACGAAAATATAAAACCGAATACATAAATCCGATGATCGCTTCGAAGGAAACCATTTCGAAAGCGCAGGCCATGCTCGAAGGTGTTTGTCAAAACGGTACTGGCCGTGGTGTTCAGGGAAAACACTTTAAAGTGGCCGGAAAAACAGGAACGGCGCGTGTTGCCCGCGAAGACGGTGCCGGTTATGTTCCGGGTGCGTATTATGCGTCGTTTGTGGGGTATTTCCCGGCTGACGATCCTATGTATTCGTTGATAGTAACTTTTAAACGTCCCCGGAATTCAATTTACGGTGCTGCTGTGGCAGGTCCGGTTTTTAAGGAAATTTCGGAGAAGGTTTTTGCCGGTCAGGCATTAAAAGGTGGAATAGAAGAAGAGGAAAACGAATACGAGGCAACTCCTTCAATTAAACCGGGTTTGTCGGAAGACATTTTGGAATTGGCCGAAGAGTTAAATCTTCAGAATGTTGAAGGGCGACCCGCATCGAAACTGGCAACGGTAACAATTGCCGAAAATAAAGTGCTGCTAAGCGAAAAAGAAATACCGGCCGGAACTGTTCCCGATGTTCGTGGAATGGGAGCCAGCAATGCCATTTATTTAATGGAAAATGCCGGGTTAAAGGTAAAACTGAACGGAGTTGGAAAAGTAAATAAACAATCCTTGCCGCCGGGGAGTAAATACCGGCCGGGGCAAACGGTTTATCTCGCACTCAATTAATGTGAAAGAAACAAGGGTGAAATGAAGTTACAGGATTTATTAGGAAATATAGAGTGTGTTGAGCAAGTTGGTTCACTTGATTTAGATATCACGGGAATTGAATTTGACTCAAGAAAAGTGAAGAAGGATTTTGCTTTTGTGGCGCAACGTGGTGTGCATGTTGATGGTCATAAATTTATTGAAAAAGCAATTGAACAAGGTGCAGCCGTGGTGGTTTGTGAGGAGATGCCGTCAGCTTTTCCTGAAAATGTTGCGTTTGTAAAGGTGGCCGATTCAAATAAAGTTTTAGGCGAGTTGGCAGCTGCATTTTATGGTTTTCCATCAAGAAAAATGAAAGTGGTTGGCGTAACCGGAACAAACGGAAAAACCAGTATTGCCACACTTCTGCATAAATTATTTTTATTACAGGGATACAATGCCGGTTTAATTTCAACCATTTCGTATAAAATAAACGAACGCGAGGAAACCGCATCACATACCACTCCAAATGCATTAAAAATACAGGAACTTTTAGCTGAAATGGCTGGCGAAGGTTGCGAATTCTGTTTTATGGAAGTTAGCTCGCACGCCATTCATCAAAAACGGATTTCGGGAATTGAATATGCCGGAGGTATTTTTACCAATATCACACACGATCATTTAGATTACCATAAAACTTTTGCAGAGTACATTAAAGCGAAAAAAGCATTTTTTGATGCGCTGCCAAAAACTGCTTTTGCATTGAGTAACATCGATGATAAAAATGGTTTGGTAATGATGCAGAATACAAAAGCCAGAAAACTGACCTATTCGAATCGTGCCATGGCCGATTACCGGTGCAAAGTTATGGAGAGCCATTTTGATGGAATGTTGCTGAATCTCGATAACCAGGAAATATGGACGCGTTTTGTGGGATTGTTTAATGCCTCAAATTTGTTGGCGGTTTATGCAACAGCGCTCGAGCTGGAACAAGACAAAGATGAAGTGTTGGCAATTATGAGCAATCTGCAACCTGTGCAGGGCCGGTTTGAAACCATTCGCAGCCTCGACGGGAAATTTGCCATTGTAGATTATGCGCACACACCCGATGCATTAAAAAATGTGTTGGCAGCCATTTCTGAAATAAGAACCCGGAACGAGCAGGTAATAACTGTTGTTGGTGCGGGCGGCGATCGCGACAAAACCAAACGTCCGGAAATGGCAAAAGAGGCTTTGCTGGCCAGCGATAAAGTGATTCTTACTTCGGATAATCCGCGCACCGAAAATCCGGCAGAGATACTAAAAGATATGGAGGCCGGTGTAGCTCCTCAATATAAAAACAAAGTGCTTACGATTGAAAGTCGGCGCGATGCGATAAAAACAGCTGCAATGCTGGCGCAACCGGGCGATATTATTCTGATTGCCGGAAAAGGACACGAAAACTATCAGGAAGTAAATGGTGTGAAACATCATTTCGACGATAAAGAAGAGATTAAAAACTGTTTTGGAATTGAAGATTAAAAACTGAATTATGTTTTACTGGTTATACGAATTATTAGCAGGTTATGATATTCCGGGTATTGGAATGCTTCCGGGTATTACTTTCCGTTCGGCGGCTGCCATAATTCTGTCGCTTTTTATTACCACCGTTTTTGGGAAAAAAATGATTCGCATTTTGCAACGCAAACAAATTGGCGACGAAGTGCGCGACCTTGGTTTGGAAGGACAAATGCAAAAGCAGGGAACTCCGACTATGGGTGGCATTATCATTTTAATGGCCATAATAATTCCAACACTGTTATTTGCCAAACTCGATAACATCTACATTTTGTTGATGCTGATTACCACTGCCTTTTTGGGCTTAATCGGTTTTATCGACGATTACATTAAAGTTTTCCTGAAAAACAAAGAAGGTCTGGCCGGTAAATTTAAAATATTAGGTCAGGTAAGTTTGGGATTGTTTGTGGCTGCCGCACTTTTTATCAGCGACGATGTAAAAGTTCGTGAGCACATTCAAGATGAAAACGGGAATAATCTCACAGAAATTACAACAAATCAAACAACCGGCGAACAAGTTACACAGTTTGTAACCGAAGATGTTAAATCAACCAAAACAACCATCCCGTTTGTAAAATCGAACGAGTTTGATTATGGCTGGCTGGTAGCTTTTGCAGGCGATGCAGCGCGCTGGTTAAAGTGGGTGGTTTATGCTTTGGCAATTATTTTAATTATAACTGCAGTTTCAAATGCGGCCAACTTAACCGATGGAATTGATGGCCTGGCCACAGGAACTTCAGCAATAAGTGGCGCTACCTTGGGAATTTTAGCTTACGTAAGCGGTAACATCATTTATGCCGATTACCTGAATATAATGTACATCCCAAATATTGGAGAATTAACCGTTTTTATTGCCGCGTTTATTGGAGCCACTGTTGGCTTTTTGTGGTACAATTCATTTCCTGCACAGGTTTTTATGGGCGATACCGGAAGTTTGGCTTTGGGCGGAATTCTGGCTGTTTTTGCAATTATCATCCGAAAAGAAATTTTAATACCGCTGCTTTGCGGAATCTTCCTGATAGAAAATCTTTCAGTTGTAATCCAGGTGAGCTGGTTTAAATATACAAAACGGAAATACGGTGAAGGACGCAGGGTGTTTTTAATGAGTCCCATCCATCATCATTTTCAGAAGAAAGGATTTCCTGAACCAAAAATTGTAACACGCTTTTGGATTGTGGGAATCATTCTGGCAGTAGTAACAATCGCAACTTTAAAAATGAGATAAGTTGAAAAAGTTGGTAGCCATATTAGGAGCTGGTGAAAGCGGGGTTGGAGCAGCCATTCTTGCGCAAAAAAAAGGATACGATGTTTTTGTATCCGACATGGGCAAAGTAAAAGAAAAATACAAAGAGGTTCTTTCAAATTATAATATTGATTTTGAGGAAGAAAAACATACATCAGAGAAAATACTTAGTGCCGTTTTGGTGGTGAAAAGTCCCGGTATTCCTGACACCGCTCCTCTAATTGTTGCGTTAAAAGAAAAGGGGATTCCGGTTATTTCTGAAATTGAATTTGGCGGAAGATATTCTTCGGCGAAAACAATTTGCATAACCGGAAGTAACGGCAAAACCACTACTACATTGCTTACTTACCACATTCTGAAAAATGCGGGTATTAATGTGGGGCTGGCCGGAAATGTTGGAAAAAGTTTTGCCTGGCAGGTGGCCGAAGAGGAGCACGATGTGTATGTGATCGAGCTTAGTAGTTTTCAGTTGGACGGGATGTACGATTTTAGAGCAGATGTTGCCGTTTTAATGAACATTACTCCCGATCATTTGGATCGTTACGGTTATGATATGCAAAACTACATCGACTCCAAATTCAGGATTCTTCAAAATCAAACAAACAACGATTACTTCATTTATTGCGACGACGATGAAGTGATAAAAAACGAATTAAGTAAACGAGAGATAAAACCTGTTCAAATTCCTTTTGGGTTAGGAATGGCATCCGAGCCGGGGGCAGGAGTACACGAGAATCGGATAATTATAAATTTTCATCAAAACCAATTCAGTATGTCTATTCTGGATTTATCATTACAGGGAAAACACAACACGTACAACAGTATGGCCGCAGGAATTGCGAGTATGGTGTTTGAGATCAGAAACGAACAGTTGAGAGAGAGTATGTCTGATTTTACTGGTGTTGAACACCGTTTGGAGCGCTTTCTGAAAGTACACGGCATTGAGTTTATTAACGACTCGAAAGCCACCAACGTTAATTCATCGTGGTATGCGCTCGAAAGTGTGCATAAACCAATTGTGTGGATTGCCGGTGGAGTCGACAAAGGAAACGACTATTCGATGCTTCAGGGGCTGGTAAATAACAAAGTAAAAGCAATTGTTTGTTTGGGTAAAAACAATGCCAAGTTGCACGAAGCTTTTGGCGATTTGGTAGCCGATATTGTAGATGCCTCCAGCATGGAAGAAGCGGTAAAAGCGGCATATTACCTCGCACGTAACGGCGATTCAGTGTTACTTTCACCCGCTTGTGCAAGTTTCGATTTGTTCGAGAACTACGAAGACAGAGGCAACCAGTTTAAAAAACAAGTAAGAAATTTGTAATGGAGCTTTCCATAGGGAAAATATTTAAAGGCGACCGCGTTATCTGGATGGTTTTGATGTTGTTGTCATTGCTGTCGTTACTTATTGTGTACAGTGCAACTGGTGCATTGGCCTATCGCGTTGCTTCGGGTAATACCTTTAAATACTTGTTGAGGCAAGTTGGATTTTTAAGCGCAGGTATTGGCGTAATTTTATTAATGGTGAATGTTTTCCCAATTAAGTTGTACTCAAAACTCGCATTGTGGGCCGTTTGGGCCAGCATTGGTTTTTTACTTTTTTCGGTTGCGATGAAAGGAACCCAGTTTGTTTCCAGTAGCGGACGAACACTTAATTTCTTTGGCTTAACTTTTCAGCCGGCTGAGCTTGCAAAAATCTCACTCATTTTATATACCGCAAAAATCCTGGGGAAACGACAAAAAACCCGGGGCGATTTGTGGGATGCCTTTAAACGAATCATACTTTTTACCGGTGCAATTTGTGGTCTTATTTTTATATCCGATTTCTCAACATCAGCCCTGCTTTTTGCAACTGTAATGACCATGATGTTTGCCGGACGAATTCCGTTGTTGTATCTCTTCTCTGTGGTTGGCGCCGGAATTGCCTTAATTGTAGTTATTTATTTTACCGCCGATATCTTACCCGATGGACTTGGTCGCGTACAAACCATGAAAGGACGTATTGAGCGTTTTATTAACGGCGATCCAAATTCTGAAAAGGGAATAACCCAGGCCGATTATGCCAAACTTGCTATTTACTCGGGAGGAATATTCGGGAAAGGTCCCGGACACTCGGATGTGAGTAACTACATGGCAGCTGCATATAACGATTTTATTTTTGCAATTATAGTGGAAGAATATGGTTTGATCGGTGGCACTTTTGTGATTTTACTTTTCCTGATTTTCTTTTTCAGGGGAGTAACAATCGTGCGGCGGGCCACACGAACATTCCCGGCCTTTCTGGTAATTGGGCTAACCCTGGTATTGGTTTACCAGGCCATGATAAATATTGGTGTTTCGAGCGGAGCACTGCCGGTTACCGGTCAGCCGCTGCCCTGGATAAGTTTGGGCGGAACATCCTTGTTGTTTACTTCGGTGGCTTTTGGATTGATTTTAAGTGTGAGTCACCAGAATCAGAAAAACCATGAAGTGGAGGAACAACCGCTTATGGTGAAAGCTCCCGACGAAGATTACGAAATTGAAAATGAAGAAAAAAATAAATAAGGTAATATTAAGTGGAGGTGGTACCGGGGGACATATTTTCCCGGCTTTGTCCATTGCAAACGAAATCAAAAGGCGAAATCCCGAGGTAGATATTTTGTTTGTGGGTGCCCTTGGCCGCATGGAAATGGAAAAAATTCCGGCAGCCGGATACGAAATAGTAGGTTTGCCGGTGATGGGTTTTCCTCGTAAACCAAGCCTTAAAATTTTTACGTTCTTTCAAAAATTAATGCAAAGCGCATCGATGGCAAAGAAGATTGTAAAAGACTTTCAGCCCGAAATTGCAATTGGTGTTGGTGGTTATGCCAGCGGGCCTTTGTTGCGTGCGGCCGCAAAAAAGAAAGTTCCGTGTTTAATTCAGGAGCAAAATTCGTATGCCGGAATTACAAATAAATTGCTGAGTAAAAAAGTCAATTCAATTTGTGTGGCCTACGATAAAATGGAGAAATTTTTCCCGGCCGATAAAATTGTGTTTACCGGAAATCCGGTTCGCGAGAATTTAACGCAGAAACAAAACCGGAAAGAGGCTTTGGATTATTTTTCACTCAGTGAAAACGAAAAAGTGATTCTGATAGTGGGAGGTAGCCTGGGAGCACGTTCTATCAATAATTCTGTTCTAAAAAATATAAAAGAAATTGCAGCGTCGGGAGTAAAAGTAGTTTGGCAAACCGGAGCCATTTATTTCGATCGCATTCAGGAGGAACTAAAAGAAAGCAAGCCTGAAAATCTGCAGATCCATAAATTTATAAATCGGATGGATTTGGCATACGAAGTGGCTGATTTGGTTATTTCAAGGGCAGGTGCCGGAACGATTTCGGAATTGTGTTTGGTAGGAAAAACATCGGTTTTGGTGCCTTCGCCAAATGTGTCGGAAGATCACCAGACAAAAAATGCAATGGCTTTGGTGGGAAAAGATGCTGCCTTAATGGTAAAAGACAACGAAATAGATGATAAACTTTTTCCATTGGCTTTTAGTGTAGTTGCTGATAAAAGCAAATGCGAAACTATATCGGGTAAAATTAAAGAATTGGCAAAACCTGAAGCCACCCGAACAATTGTTGACGAAGTAGAGAAATTAATAAGATGAAGAGCATCGAGAACATAAAGAATGTTTATTTCCTCGGAATTGGAGGAATTGGGATGAGTGCGCTGGCACGGTATTTTAAATTTACCGGGCGGAATGTGGCTGGTTACGACCGCACACAAACTGCCTTAACAGACGCATTGCAGGAAGAAGGAATTGATGTTCATTTTGAAGATGATGTTAAACATATTCCGGGAAATTGGAATCCGGCTACAACAATAGCTGTTTATACACCTGCATTGCCCGACGACCACGAAGAGCTGGCCTGGTTTAAATCGCAGCCCATTGGTTTGTTTAAACGCGCGAAAGTATTGGGCCTAATTTGCAACGAAAAAAGTGGAATTGGTGTTGCCGGAACGCACGGTAAAACAACTACCAGTACCATTGTTGCTAATATTCTAAATAAAACAGAAAAAGGATGCGGCGCATTTTTAGGAGGAATTTCTAAAAATTTCAAAAGTAACTTATTGCTTCCAAAAGCCGATTCGCCATGGATTGTTGCTGAAGCTGACGAGTTCGATCGTTCGTTTTTACACCTGAATCCACAACTGGCATTAATTACTTCAATCGACGCCGATCATCTGGATATTTATGGCGAAAAAGAGAAGATAGTTGAGTCATTCGAAAAATACATTTCGCAAATTAAGGCCGGTGGCAAACTCGTGCTAAAAAAAGGAGTAGAGTTGGATACAACAAAAACTTCAGCCGAAATATACTCTTATGCTTTGCAGGGCGACGCCGATTTTTTCGGCTTTAAATCTGAAATTGGATGAGGCAAGTGGCTTTTATCGATTCAATTTAAAAACACCCGATGGAATAATTGCCAATTGTAAAATGAATTACCCCGGTTTAGTAAATGTTGAAAATACAGTTGGAGCAAGTGCTTTGGCCCATTTCGCCGGAGCCACTGCCAACGAAATAAAAGCCGGAATTGAAGATTATCAGGGTGTGGCACGAAGATTTGATATTCGGTTTAAATCGGATGAAAAAATATACATCGACGACTACGCACATCATCCCGAAGAGTTAAAAGCATTTATAACCTTCGGTGCGGGCGTTGTATCCCGGGAAAAAGATGACCGGCATTTTTCAGCCGCATTTGTATTCGCGTACACAGGATTTCGCTGCCGAATTTGCTAGCAGTCTCGATTTGCTGGATAAAACAATTCTTTTACCGCTTTATCCGGCACGCGAAAAACCCATTCCCGGCGTGAGTTCTGAAATCATTTTTGATAAAATGATGATCGACGCCAAAGTGATGGCAGAAAAGGAAGAAGCGATGGAATTGATTAAAAACGATTCGAACGAAATAATTTTAACCATGGGAGCCGGCGATATAGATCGTATGGTGCCCGGAATAACCCAATTGCTGGAGAACAAATAAAATGCTACGTAAATTAGGCAAAATAGCAGGATTTTTTGGTTTGATACTTTTTGTGATAGTAACACTGGCTTTCACTTCAATTAAGTACAACAACGCAACTTGCCGTAGTATAGAAGTTGAATACGAACCGGATGAATTAATCCGGGTTGATAAAAGTGAAATTATTGCTTTGGTTAAAGCTGCCGATGAAAAAATTATCGGGAAAAAATTTGACCAGATTAATGCTGTAAAAATAGAGCAAGCCGTTGAGAAACACGATGCTTTGTTAAAGGCAGAAGTGTATGAAGTAGTAACGGTAACTGATAGTGCATCGTACCAGGGAGTTTTGTCGGTACGCTTAAAACATCGGAAACCTGTTTTGCGCGTAATGTCAGGCGAAAGCAATTACTACCTCGACAAGTTTGGTGGTAAAATACCGGTTTCATCAAACTACTCGGCAAATGTTTTGGTAAGCACCGGAACGTTTTGATGAGAAATTTGCCCGTGAAAAATTACTGCCTTGTGTGCTTTTTATGGCAAACGATGAATTTTGGGATGCACAAATAGAACAAGTGCATGTCGAAAAAAATGGCGAAGTTGTACTTACTCCTTTGGTTGGCGATCATATAATAGAACTCGGAAAACTCGATAATTACGAGGAAAAACTGCGCAACATGAAAGCTTTCTACAAGCAGGTATTGGCCGACAACAATTGGAATAAGTACAAAACAGTGAGTGTAAAATATAAGAATCAGGTAATAGCAAAAAGAAGATAATCATGGCTTCAAAATCAAATCTTTCAGTTGTTATTGATATAGGAACATCAAAATTAGTAGCCCTTGCAGGACGCGTAACCGAATTGGGTAAAATGGAAATTCTGGGTGTCGCAAAAACACCTTCAAAGGGAATAAAACGTGGGGTTATTTTTAATCTCGCCGACGTAATTGAGTCGATTACCAAAGTTTTAGGATTATTGGATGATCAGCTTGAAGACGAAATTGAAGTGGTTGATGTGGCGTATGCCGGAAAAGAAATGAAAACAGTAAATTACCAGGCTTCGCGGTTTACCGGCGAGGGTGGGGTTGTTTCTAATTTCGACATTGATGAGCTATACAACGAAGCCAAAAATGTGGAGCTTAAAAGTGGCTACCGAATTCTGAAAGTTATACCTACTTCGTTTGTTAGCGACGATGAAATAGAGGAATTAAAACCTGTTGGTGTTACCGGCAAAAAAATTGAAGCCCGCTACAAATTAGTGGTTATTCCGGAAGTTGATCTGATCAACCTGCAACGTGTTTTCGAAAGTGTTGGAGTGGAGTTGGGCGAAGTATATCATTCGTCGCTGGCCATTGCCGAAGCTGTATTGCCAAAACACGAAAAGGAAATGGGTACAGTGGTGTTGGATATGGGGGCCGGAACAAGCAACCTTGCCGTTTTTTATGAAAATTCACTGGTTCATACAGCAGTTATTCCTTTTGCCGGCGAGGTGATCACCAATGATTTAAAATGTGGTTGTGCAACTTTTATGGAAAAGGCCGAACTGCTAAAAGTAAAATACGGACAGGCACTTGGCGATCAGATTAAAAGCGAAGATACAGTTACCATAGCCAAAAATAACGGTTGGGAACCCAAAGAAATAACCATAAAAAGTTTAGCCTACATTATACAGGCGCGACTGGAGGAAATTGTTGAGATTGTAAATTCTGAAATTGAAAAGTCGGGTGTGAAAGATCTTTTGGGGACCGGTATTGTGGTAACCGGCGGAACTTCATCTTTGGAAAATATAATTACACTTGTAAAATACCACACCGGAATGGATGCCCGAATGGCCTATTCTGTTGTGCACCCGGTTAATCGAAAAGATGAAGTAAAAAGCCCCGATATGTACACTGCTTTGGGCGCATTAAAACTGGCGCTGACAAATGTGGAAGCACCGGTTAGGATTTTACCCGAGCCCGGGAATAAGAGCAGGAGCGGGAAAAGTATTTTCCCAAATTTTAAAGGTGCGCTGCAAAGTGCCATTAATTTTTTCGACGACGGAAGTGAAGATTTGGAATTGAAATAAAAGAAGCGATATGACCGAAAATTTAGCAAATTTTGAATTTCCCAAAGCATCGTCCTCCATTATTAAAGTAGTTGGAGTAGGTGGTGGGGGCTGCAACGCGGTCAATCATATGTATGAAGAGGGAATTACCGGTGTTGATTACATGATTTGTAATACCGATTCCCAGGCGTTGGAGAACAGTCCTGTACCCATAAAACTACAATTGGGGGTAACGCTTACAGAAGGGCGCGGAGCCGGCAATAAACCCGAAATGGGAGAAGAAGCCGCCCGCGAGAACTACGAGGATTTAAAGAAAGTCCTGAATGAAAACACCAAAATGCTGTTTATTGCAGCAGGAATGGGTGGAGGTACCGGAACCGGTGCTGCTCCCGTAATTGCCAGTCTGGCTCGTGAATTGGATATTTTAACCATTGCGGTTGTTACAATCCCGTCACGTGCTGAGGGTAAAAAACGTTACGACCAGGCTCAGGCAGGTCTGAAGAAACTGGGCGAGTATGTTGATAGTATGCTGGTTATTAGCAACGACCGCCTGCATCATATTTATGGTGATTTACCGGCAAGTCAGGCATTTAAAATGGCTGATAATATTGTAGCAACGGCTGTAAAAGGAGTGGCAGAGATTATTACCGTTCACGGAAATGTGAACATTGACTACACCGATGTACATACTGTTATGCACAAAAGCGATGTGTTTATTATGGGAACCGGTTTTGCAACCGGTGAAGGCCGTGCAATGGATGCTGTTAATCAGGCTCTCGAATCGCCACTGCTCGACAGTAACGACATTTATGGTACTAAAAATATTTTGCTGAATATTATTTCAGGAAGCGAAGAGATACGGATTGGAGAAATTGGCGAAATTATAGAAACCCTGCAGGAAAAAGCAGGGCAGGAAGCCGATATTATTTGGGGTAACGGATACGACGAACGTTTGGGCGACAGGATAAGTGTTACCATTCTGGCTACCGGATTTGTTACCAATCCAAATCAGGAACTTCAACCCAAAAAGGAAATACAAAACTTCGATTTGGAAGAGGAGGAACCGGCAAAACATGAAGCATTTGAAAACAAGGTAAACGATAATTTATATGCTCCTGATGATGAAGAGGAGGAGTTAATTGTTCGGCAATCTGAAGCTCAGTCCGAGCCTGAAATTGAAGTTGAAGAAACCATAATGTTTACCCGACCCAAAAACACGGTGGTTGAAAAACCAAAAAAGAAATCGTGGATTAAAAAGGATAAGCCAACTAAGACCAAAACCAAAAAAGATGAACCGGTTGCCGAATCGAACATCGATAATTGGTTTTATAAAAATTTTGGAAGCAAGATTTTTAGTGACGATGAGGATCAGCCTCTGGAGTAAGTTAAAAAACAAAGAGGAATAGAAGATGGAGAAAATGGCAGACTTTGCATTGGAGAAAAAGCCTGGCGCAGAGATAAAAGTAATAGGTGTTGGTGGCGGCGGAGGAAACGCTGTTAACCACATGTATTTGCACGGCATTCGCGATGTTGATTTTGTAATTTGCAACACCGATGCACAGGCAATGGCTTCAAGCCCAATTCATACACGAGTGCAGCTGGGTGAGGCACTTACAGAAGGAAGAGGTGCCGGAAACAAACCCGAAGTTGGGAAAGAAGCGGCGCTCGAAAATATCGATGATGTAAAACGCACACTTTCCGAAAACACAAAAATGGTTTTTGTTACTGCCGGAATGGGTGGAGGTACCGGAACCGGTGCCGCTCCGGTAATTGCTAAAACCTGCAAAGAATTAGGATATTTAACCGTTGCAATTGTAACCATTCCGTTTCGGAACGAAGGACGCAGAAGAATTCGTCAGGCCTACGAAGGAATAAAAGAACTGGCCTCATTTGTTGACTCATTGCTGGTTGTGAATAACGAGCGTATTCGTGAAATGTTTGGCGACTTTGGTATTTCCGAGGCATTTGCCAAAGCCGATAATATATTGGCAACGGCTGCAAAGGGAATTGCCGAAATTATAACTGTTCCGGGTTATATAAATGTCGATTTTGCTGATGTGGAAACCGTAATGCGCAAAAGTGGAATGGCCATTATGGGAACCGGAATTGCTTCGGGCGAGAATCGTGCTGAAGTAGCAGTTGAAAAGGCTTTGAATTCGCCCCTATTAAATGACAATGACATTCGCGGAGCACAAAATATCTTGTTGAATATTACCTCCGGAAACATTGAAGTTACCATGGATGAGGTGGGACGTATTACGGACTACGTACAAAACAAAGCCGGATTTGATGCCGATTTAATTTGGGGTAATGGTAAGGATGAAACCTTGGAAGATGATTTGTCGGTAACCGTAATTGCCACCGGTTTTCCAACCAGCATCATCTCCGAGTTGTCGGAAAAAAGCAAAATACAGCCGGTAACGCACAACCTTGACACTGATACTGAAATTGAAGCGGGAAAAAAGGTAGTACAAAATACGCCTGAAAAAAGAGAAAATCCGGAAAAACGAAGTCAGACAACATTTGAGTTTGATATTCAGATTGAAAAAGACGAGGATGATTTTGAAGTTTTGTATCCAAATACAATAAAGGAACGAAGCAAGCCTGAAAAAAAGATAAAGGCCACTGATTATGCGACCATGAGCGACGATGATGTGGATGAACTCGAAAATATTCCTGCTTATAAACGCAGACAAATACGAATGAACGATCCAAAATACGACCGCAAAAAATCGGGGTATTCAGTAACCCGCAACAATAATATTTCGGATCGGAACAGTTACTTGCACGACAACGTAGATTAATCGATTTAATACAAAAAAGATGACACTATTTGAACAAATAAACGACGACATTAAGTCGGCAATGAAAGCCCGCGAAAAAGAGAAGCTGGAAGCTTTAAGGGGCATAAAAAAAGTAATGCTCGAAGCCAAAACTGCAAAAGGAGCAGGTGCTGAACTGAGTGACGACGAGGCCATGAAAATTATTTCGAAACTGGCAAAACAAGGAAGCGACTCTGCTGCCATTTACAAAGAGCAGGGGCGTACTGATTTGTATGAGCAGGAAATAGCTCAGGTGGCTATTTTTGAACAGTATTTACCCGAAAAAATGTCGGACGAAGACCTGACTGCTGAAGTAAAAGCGATAATTGAAGAAGTGGGAGCCAGCAGCATGAAAGACATGGGGAAAGTGATGGGAATTGCATCGAAAAAGTTGGCAGGTAAGGCCGATGGTGCAGCCATATCTGTAAAAGTAAAAGCACTCTTATCTTAAATAAAGTGAACTTAAGATATTGATTTGAATTTATACCAACCAGAACATTGAAATGAAAAGGCCTGTATTTTTTTACAGGCCTTTTGTTTTAATCTTCGTCGTCATCCGAAATTTGATCTGCAATATGATCAAGTTCGGCGTACTTATCTTCGTAATCTTGTTTGACGTCATTTTTTAAGAAACCGTCATCGTCGTAATCATCGTCGTTATCAATCAATGTTACAGCTTCGTTCTCTGTCATTCGAAGCATGTAATATTTGTCCTCTGTTTCAAAAGGAAGAACAGTAATTTTTATTCCGTTTTTGTCGAAAAAATGAATCAAATTATCGGCAAAGCCATCTGTGTAAATTAACTTAATTTGCTCTTGTAACTCCTTGTCGAGTTTGTTGTAATCTTTAATAACCTTTGGTTTGCTGTTTGTCATTATTTTTCAAGTTAAATACGTTTAAATACTTCATCGGACGATTGTTATAGTCTTTCTTCTTTTAATCTTTTATTTTAAATACTCTGAGACTAAATCCTTAGCAAATAAATATTTTCAAATTGACATTTGCAATAGCTCAAGGTTAAATTTGCATATTTTCTAAAACTTTAATTTTTGAATCAGAAATTTGAAAAAGGAGTCGTTTCTAATTTCGTTTGATTTTTCCGTAGATGCAATTTTTATCTGAGCACCATTCGCACTGATAACCTTTTTGTTGCAGTGTTTCCCCGATTCCGATTATTCCACTTACCGATTTTATTGGGTGCATAAGTGCTGATTCGGATAATTTAATGCCGCAAAAGTCATTGGGGAGTAAGGAAAATAATTTGTGCTGTTCAGCAACGTTCCAGTCGCAATATCCGGGCGAATATCTGTCGGATATATTCAATCCGGATTGTTGTACATTCTTTTTTAGCGCTTCCTGTATTTTATCGGTGGCTTTTTCAACACAAACCGAACCCAGCATGTCGAAAACATAACCAAGAATTGGATCATTTTCTGCACTTATCTTTTGAGCATATTCCGAAATTTCGGAACCTGCTGTACACAAAAACAAAGCCGCATGTTTTGCCGATTTAAGTTGTGTTGTTACAATTTTTGAAGGTGAAAAATTTTGGTTTTCAATTTGAATTGTATGCTTTGTGTTGTTTATTGTAAGCGACTTAAAAATTTTATATCCGCCACGAATATTGCACAGCTTGGCAGCTTTGTTTAAAACCGCGCTGATGTATTCGGGAAAAGGTTCAGGTATGTTATTCTCGCCAAATCCAAGCAGTTCGTGCAAGTGTTTTGGTTCTATTTCCAACTCGTCAAATTCGTACTGAAATTCCTCAATCATTACCCAATAATTTGTTTGCTGAAAAGTACGATTATTTCGCTAAAACGCATAAAAAAGGGAAATGCGTTATACATTTCCCTTGTTATATCTTAAAAAAGTTGTTTACTCTTCTGTAATAACAATCTTTTCTATTTCATCACCTTGTCTGATGTCATCAATAATATCAAGCCCCTCGTATACTTTGCCAAAACAAGTATGGTGACGGTCTAAATGTTGTGTGTTTTCACGGTTGTGGCAAATAAAAAACTGCGAACCACCTGTGTTTCTGCCGGCGTGAGCCATAGAAAGAACGCCTTTTTCGTGGTATTGGTTATTGCCTCCTGTTTCACAGTCGATTGAGTAACCCGGGCCACCAGCTCCTGTTCCGTCAGGGCATCCTCCCTGAATCATGAAGTTAGGAATAACACGATGAAAGGTTAAACCATCATAAAAACCGGCTTCCGAAAGTTTTACAAAATTGGCTACGGTTCCAGGTGCATCTTCTTCAAAAAACTTAACTTTCATTAGCCCTTTTGAAGTGTGTATCTCTGCTATTTTCATATTTAATTCTTAATTTTTGGACAAATGTAGAAAAATTGGGCTGATTTCAATAAATCAAATTACAAAGTGTTATAACGGAAAGAAGGAGACTCAACAGTCTCCTTCCTAAATGTTAACCCCCAAACACACAATATGGGATGAATCCCAAATGCCCTACAAAGATAGATAAAAAACAATAAGTACAAAAATGATATATATCATTTAACCTTTTTTATGCATTTAGCTAGAGCTGTTTAGAACTCATTTCGGGGCGGTATAATTACCCCGTATTCTTAGAGGTATTGAGTTGCAAATTAAAGAACTGATGAAATATTTAAGCTTTTTATTTTAACTTTAGGCGTTATAATTTTAAAAGTATGAGCCTAAAACGTATCCCGATTCTTTTGTTTGCGCTATTTATGGTTTTAAGTAGTCAAGCTCAATATCCGACTATTAAAAGTAACCTGGATAAAAAGGTAAAAACATTTTTAGAAGAGAATGCCAGTGGCTGGCGTGATATGAATGTGCCGCTTACCGACGGGAAAATTCTCTACGATATAATTGTTGAACACGGATATACTTCGGCTGTTGAGATTGGTACTTCTACAGGACATTCAGCCATTTGGATTGCCTGGGCATTAAGTAAAACCGGAGGAAAATTAACTACGATTGAGATAGATAAAACCCGTTATCTGGAAGCGAAAGCAAACTTTAAAAAGGCAGGAGTTTCGAAATACATCGATGTTCGTTTGGCAGATGCGCACGAGCTTGTTCCGCAGCTGGAAGGTGAGTATGACTTTGTTTTTAGCGATGCCGATAAATACTGGTATAAAAACTATTTTATTGCCATGGATCCAAAACTGAAAGTGGGTGCATGTTTTACAGCGCATAATACAGCTTCGCACGTAAATGGGATAGGCGATTTTTTAGATTACATTGAAGGTTTAGATAATTATACAACCACAATTAACCGGAGCAGTCGTTCCGGTATTTCGATAAGTTATAAAACGGCAAAAAAGTAATTCTAACGAGTGCTGAATAAAAAACTGGAACGAAAGTTAGGTCTGTTTCCGGTTACAAATATTGTAATCGCCAATATTATTGGTGCCGGTATTTTTACTACAACCGGCTATTTAATGGGGTTTTTACAAAATCCGCAAATTATGCTTTTGCTTTGGGTTGCAGGTGGTATTATTGCCTTTTGCGGTGCCATTGCTTTTGGCGAATTGGGAGCAGCTTTCCCCGAAGCCGGCGGAGAGTATGTTTTTATCAGTAAATTATTTCACCCGCTGCCAGGCTTTTTAAGTGGATGGCTTTCATTAATTGTTGGTTTTTCGGCACCGATTGCAGCTTCAGCCATTGGCTTTAGTAAGTATTTTATTTGGGCCTTCCCTCATTTTCGGGATACTATTTTACCGGGATCAATTCTAAGTGTTGAAGTGTTCAGCAAACTATTGGCAGTTATTATTATTGTTGTTTTTGTGTTAATACATGCCCGGGGTGTTCTTTTAGGGGCAAAAGTTCAGAACGGACTTACACTGTTAAAAATATTGCTGGTAGTTGGTTTAATCGCTGCCGGATTTATTTTTGGCAAAGGCACTTTCAACAATTTAAGGACAGAACAGACTTTTGAATTTAATTTTTCCAATTGGAAAGCAATTGGATTGTCTTTAATGTACATTATGTTTGCATACAGTGGTTGGAATTCCTCGACCTACATTGGCTCCGAAATACAAAATCCACGAAAGGTAATTCCCTGGTCGTTGTTTATTTCTACCGGCGTGGTTATGATTTTGTATGTTTTACTGAATGTGTTTTTTGTGTATGCGGTACCTGCTGTTCAAATGACCAGCGAACCGGAAATTGGCGCACTTGCTGCAGGGAAAGCTTTTGGTGAAACAACAGAATGGATTGTTTCACTCTTGATATCTTTCGCTCTGTTTTCGTCGTTGAGCGCTTTTGTAATATTGGGTCCTCGGGTTTACTACAAAATGGCAAAAGATGGTTATTTTTTTAAATCAATTGCAGTCATCCATCCCAAATACAAGGTTCCAACAAAGGCCATTTATTTACAGGGCGCAATTGCAGTTGTCCTGGTACTGTCCGGAACTTTCGAGCAAATTTTAACTTATATGGGCTTTTCGCTTGGCCTTTTCCCAATTCTTGCGGTGGCCGGGGTTTTTAAACTGCGCAGGAAAAACTTAAGTCTGGTAAAACTGCCCGGTTACCCTCTCGTTCATATTGTATTTATTGTTTCCGGAATTGCCATGTTGGTATTGGCTTATTTCGAACGGCCTGTGGAATCCAGCATTGCTGTTCTTACTGCACTTTCGGGTATTCCGGTTTATTACTGGTTTAAGAGGAAAAAAGATGATCCGGAGAATCAGCAGTAAATTTTAAGGACCAGAGCAAAATAAAAAAGGGCTGGAAAATCCAACCCTTTTGTGAGGTTCCTGGCGGAGTCGAACCGCCGTACACGGTTTTGCAGACCGCTGCCTAGCCACTCGGCCAAGGAACCAAAGTGTCAATTTTTATGTGTCGAAAGTCGTACCCGGTTTTTCCCGACAAGTCGGGACTAGCCACTTAGACAAGTAACCTTGTACGTTTCGGACTGCAAAAATATAAATTTTTGTAGTACTTGCAATAGTAAAATAAAATAAGACTTATTTTCTGAGTTTTTGCCAGTTTGAATTTACGTGTGTCTCTGTTTTGGCTGTGTTCCAATCGGCAGTCAATGATTTTGGATTTTTCCCTTCGTAAAGTTCTCGTTTCTTGCCCTCAGAACATTTGTCCCGACAGCCTCCTTCATTCAAAATACTTGTATTTAAAAACATCGGTATAAAGGTTGATTTAACTGCTTTCGAAAATACGAATAAAAAGTTTGAATAATTTGACAAAAGTCAGAATTGTGCTGAGGATTAAATATTTAATAACATATTATTGGCATAAGCTGCAAGCCACTGGCTTCAAGCTTCGGTTTTTATCATTTCGATGAGAATAAAAGGATAAATAGGTTTCGAAGTGAATAAATCCTCTCAGTCGGTGAACGATCGAAATGCCACAAAGTAAACTTCTGCAAACTGGGACTGAGACCGGTACTGAATACTATCTCTCCATCGTAACACTAACGCGTTCCATTTCACCTCCCATTGGCGGATTCATCTTCGAAATTTTAATGGTAGCCTTTTTAATAACCGGGAATTTTTCATAAAGCCCATCCAACATTCTTTTACTCACATTTTCGAGCAAGGCCGATTTTATTTGCATGGCTTCTTTTATGGTTTCGTATACAGCCTGGTAGTTTAATGCGTCTTCCAAATTGTCCGATTCAGCTGCTTTATCACATTCTGTTTCCAAACGAACATAGACTTCAAAATTGTTTCCAACAATTTGTTCTGCCGTGAAATGCCCGTGGTAGGCATAAAATTTCATCCCTTCAATTTCAATAATTCCCATTGCTCTTTAAATATTGCGAACAAAAGTAATAATTTGAACACTGTCTGACTATTCTCACAAATCATTTTTTAATTTTGTAACCTTATTCATTTGGGGTTAATAAAAACGAGATGGCAGAAATTAAGGATACAAATACAAATTTGGAGACTAAAAAAGCAAATTTTATACATGCTCATATTGAAGCTGATTTGGCTGCAGGTAAAAACAATAACAGGGTTCATACACGTTTCCCCCCTGAGCCAAACGGATATTTACACATTGGTCATGCAAAATCGATTTGTTTAAATTTTGGATTAGCTGAAAAATACGGGGGCAAAACCAATCTCCGTTTCGACGATACGAATCCATCGAAAGAAGAAACTGAATATGTTGAGTCCATTATGGATGACGTACATTGGTTGGGATTTGACTGGGAAGACAGGCTGTTTTATGCCTCCGATTCTTTCCCAAAATTACATGCTTTTGCAATTCAGCTGATCACCGATGGTTTGGCTTATGTCGACGATCAGGATGCTGAAACAATCAGTGCTCAAAAAGGTACTCCTCAAAAGCCCGGAACTGACAGTCCGTTTAGAACTCGTTCCGTGGAGGAAAATCTTGATTTATTCAAACGAATGACTGCCGGAGAGTTCGATGAAGGCTCGAAAGTTTTACGTGCAAAAGTGGATATGGCATCGCCAAATATGCACATGCGCGACCCAATTATTTATCGAATAATGAAAGCGCATCATCACCGCACAGGTGACAAATGGTGTGTTTACCCAATGTACGATTTTGCCCACGGGCAGTGCGATTATTGGGAAGGAATTACACATTCCATTTGTACACTTGAATTCGAAGTGCATCGTCCCTTATACGATTGGTTTGTCGATCAGTTAAAAGATTCGGATTACAGACCTCGCCAAATTGAATTTTCGCGTTTAAACCTGACTTACACGGTTATGAGTAAGCGGAAATTGTTGGAGTTGGTGAAAGACAATCATGTTAAAGGCTGGGATGATCCGCGGATGCCCACAATTTCAGGTTTACGCCGCAGAGGTTATACGCCCGAATCGATTCGGAATTTCTCCGACAAAATTGGGGTTACCAAAGTGGACGGGATGACAGATGTTTCACTGCTTGAATTTAGTGTGAGAGAGCATTTAAATAAAACAGCTCAGCGTGTTATGGGAGTTTTGAATCCGCTAAAAGTGGTAATTACAAACTATCCCGAAGGACAAGTGGAGGAGTTAAGTGCTGTAAACAATCCGGAAGATGAATCGATGGGAAGACGTATTGTTCCATTCTCACGTGAAGTTTACATCGAGCAGGATGATTTTATGGAGAATCCGCCGCGCAAGTTTTTCCGTTTAGGGCTTGATCGTGAAGTACGTTTGCGTTATGGTTACCTGATTAAATGTAACGAGGTAATTAAAGACAAAGACGGCAACATTCTTGAATTGCATTGTACCTACGATCCTGAGTCGAAGGGTGGAAAATCATCAGACGGAAGAAAAGTAAAAGGAGTGGTGCACTGGGTATCGGCAGAACATGCTGTAAAATCGGAAGTTCGTTTGTACGATCGTTTGTTTAACGACGAAACTCCCGATGCTCATAAAGATGTGGATTTCAAAGAATTTATGAATCCTGATTCATTAAAAGTGTTGACAGACTGTTACCTCGAGCCGTTTGTAAAAGATGCAAAACCACTCGATCATTTTCAGTTCGAGCGTTTGGGGTATTTTAATCTCGATCCGGATTCGACTTCTGAAAAACCGGTATTTAACCGCACAGTTCCATTGCGGGATTCATGGTCAAAAACTCAAAATAAATAAATTGAAAGGCGGGAAGTTCTCCCGCTTTTTTTATGCTTTTCATTGATTATGACCGTTTAGGAACTTCTCTTGAAAGCCAGAATTCCCTTTTAAAACATCGGATTTCTGACTGGACACACGCACGCGAAATGACAAAGATGAATTGGATAAAGGTTTTTACCGACCCATATCGAACGTTAACCGAATGTTAACTGCGAACTAAGACCTGCTTTTTTAATTTTGGAAAGGAAAATAAAAACAAACAAAATGGAAAAAGTACCACATAAAGAAAATTCAAGAGAAACATTGGCTTTGGTATTAATCGGAATCGGACTTTTCTGGATTCTTAAACAAACAGGTGTTTTTCATCATTTTGGTTTTTTCCATCTTGGCGATATATTCCGACCTATTCGACATGCGATTCAGGGAGTTGGCCATTTTATCTTTTCGTGGCCAATGATTCTAATTGTTATTGGAGCTTTATTATTGGCCGGAAAACGGTCGGGAGGTGTGGTCTTATTGATTATCGGAGGAATTTTTCTACTTCCAAAACTAATTTTTATTTCGGGAGCAACCATTTTGATTTTGTTCCCAATTATTTTAATTGCTTTGGGAATAGCATTAGTTGCCAGGTTAATTTAGCTTTTTTGATATTTTAAGCGATATTTACTTTGCAAAAGGATGAGAGGACAAAAATACATTAGGGACAGTAAATAATACAGACATGGGACATAAATCTGATATTTCGAACAGGAGAGCCGTTTTAGGTATTTTCCTGATTGCCATCGGCGCGCTTTGGATTTTAGAGCGTCTCGATTTAATACCTTCTTTTTGGAACGACATACTTATTTCGTGGCAAATGTTGCTCATCGGAATTGGTGTTTTTTCAATCATTGGAGGCAACAAAACAACAGGTACAATACTAATTGTAATCGGAGGATTTTTTCTGATTCCGGAAGTTGCACATATTCCGTATGAATTACGTCGAATTGGTTGGCCAATGTTAATCATTGGGGTGGGCGTGGTTTTGCTGGTTACGCAAACCGGTAAACACAAAAAAGAGCCGCCTCATTTCGAGCACGGCAAATCCCATGGAATGGACTATTTCGATGATTTTGTAATATTTGGAGGTCGCGAAGTTTATGTCGATTCTCAAAACTTTTTCGGAGGCAGAAGCACTTCCGTTTTTGGCGGTACTGAATACGATTTGCGGCAGGCACGTTTGTCGCAAAATGGTGCAGTTATAGACTGTTTAGCCATGTTTGGGGGCTGCGGTTTTAAAGTACCACCCGATTGGACGGTTAAAAACGAAGTTACTGCCATTTTCGGAGCTTTTACCGACAAACGCGGAACCTCGTTAAATCAGGTTGTTTCCGATCCTTCAAAAACCCTGGTAATAAAAGGCTTTGCAGCTTTTGGTGGAGTAGAGGTAAAATACATGTAAGATGGATTACCGCCACCCGTTTTTAAAAAATCCGCGTCTTTCAATCTCTTATGGCGTCTCATGGATGATCGCGTCCATGCTTTTGGTGCTGATCGCCACCTTTGTAAATAACATGGCATTTGGCCTGGCCATGAAAGAGATTTTTACGTTTATGATGCTTTTTGCTGTAATCGGTGCAGCAATCTGGTATGTAATTAAGTTTAGTACACTCGAAGACAACAGTATTTTTCGAATTACGCTGGCACATCTTTTTGCAGCCACAATCATTGTTTTTATCTGGCTTTATACCGGTGTTGTTATTATAAAACTGGTACATCCAAATGCCGAATTCTGGATGGAACAAACCCTGGTGAACCGCTTAATGATGGGCTACGGCCTTTACATAATAAATGTGATTTTTTTCTATGCAGTGAACTATTATTATGCCTTTAAAGAGAAATCGAAAAACGAAACAAAACTAAAAGGCCTGGTAAAAGAAGCCGAACTTCATGCTTTAAAATCACAGATAAATCCACATTTCCTTTTTAACAGTTTGAACAGCATTTCGTCGTTAACCATGACCGACCCTGCCAAAGCACAGGAAATGGTGATTAATCTTTCGCAGCTGATGCGTTATTCCTTAAAACACGAGCAAAGCGAAAAGGTAAGCTTAAAACAGGAACTTGAGAACAATAAATTGTATTTAAGCATCGAAAAAGTTCGTTTTGGAAGCAAGCTAAATCCTGTTTTTGCCATTGAAGAAAACTGTTTAAAAGCCCAGATTCCAAATATGATTTTACAACCTCTGTACGAAAATGCAATCAAATACGGAGTTTATGAAGCAACTGAACCGGTTGATGTAATTACACATGTTCGTTGCTCAGACGAAGTATTGGAAGTAACAATAAGCAACTCATACGATACCAATGTGGTAAGCAAAAAAGGCGAAGGAATTGGCCTTCGAAATATCCGCGACCGCTTGCAGGTTATTTATGCCAATCCACATTTATTAAAAATCGAAAACAAAAAAAACGAATTTACCGTAACTTTAACCATTCCTCAAAAAGTAAAATAAAATGTCGGAAAAATTGCGAACCATAATTGTAGAAGACGAAGAATTGGCCCGTAACCTGATGAAATCCTTTTTGGCAGAAAATGAAAACATTGAATTGATTGCCGAATGCGAAAACGGTTTTGAAGGCGTAAAACAAATTAACGAGTTAAAACCCGACCTGGTATTTCTCGATATTCAGATGCCAAAAATCACAGGTTTCGAAATGCTTGAACTGCTGGAACACAAACCACAAATCATTTTTGCCACGGCTTACGACCAGTATGCGCTAAAAGCTTTTGATTACAATGCTGCTGATTATTTGTTAAAACCCTATTCGAAAGACAGGTTGGAAGAGGCGGTTCAAAAAGTGGTTGAGCGTATTCAGGTGGAAGGCAAGGAATCGGATGTGGCCGAAAAAGTAAGTGATTTCCCGCGTGAAGATTATCTCGACCGGGTGGTTGTAAAAGACCGCCACAAAATTCACATAGCTCCGGTAGATGCTGTTCGCTATATCGAATCGATGGACGATTATGTAATGATTTACACCACCGAAGGCCGCTGGATGAAACAGAAAACCATGAAGTATTTCGAGAATGCCTTAAATCCGAAGAACTTTATTCGCATTCATCGTTCGTACATTGTAAAAGTGGACGAAATAGCCGAAATTCAGCAATACGAAAAAGAGTCGTACATTGTAATCCTTCAAGATAAAACAAAACTAAAGGTGAGTAAAACAGGATATAAAAACCTAAAAGAAGTTTTAAATTTTTAATATATCTCCAGCAAAATTGAGCACACAATTGACGGGTTTAGTAATAATAAACATTTTTCACGCTGTGCTGCGACTGTCTTTTTTCTACAGCAAAAGAAGTCAGCACGAAGAAGGTATTTCTAGGCCCACCGCTGACATGAATATTGCTAAAATTTCGTGAACTCTTCTAAAAGAAAAGAACTCCACTGACACTCCATTCTTACGGTCAGTGTCAAACAGCTTTTCTTTTTTAACGCCGAATTCCCAAAATTTCTTAACGCATTTTCCTGAAGGCGGACTAGTGGGCTGCAAATCTTGCAATATTTTGTGACATCTGATCGTGAGTCGGCCTCTTTTGATCAAGCGCTGAATCAAAACAAAGCCTTACTCAGAGCGGGTAGCTTCGAATGTGTGAGAAGATCACCCGTCCGAAGTTAGGTTTTGTGAAGATGATGTGCGAAGAGCAAAAGCAGCCTTGATCTTTGTGCATACTATTTGGATTAAGCTAAATAGTATGGCCTCCGGCAGGAATGAAAGTATTTGTTTTCAATAATAAATTTATGTTTCAGGTCGGAATAGAAGCAAGAATTTTTGTGTTAAAAATCGAAAGCCATCGGATGTTACAGGTGATCCAACGGTATTGTGGACGTAAACTTGCAGATCAGCAACCAAAAGAAAAATGAGTCATTGGCTAGAGCATGAACCTGATTGTAGTTAAATGAACGTTCTTGGTTTTGTTGTAAAATCAGCCTGATCCTTGTTCGTTTCCTTCCTTTCTTCTTTTGTGACATATGTCTTGTATCACAATGCAGATTTTTATTATTTTCAGCAACTAGTATCAAACCTATTCCATAAGTCGAACCTGATAGCATGTAGTTCCCGGTAAATTCCGTTTTCTGCTTTCTGTCGGCTCATTTTAAGCTGAATAAAATCTGTAATTCAAAACAATATTCAATGAAAAAACTCACACTGTTAATGGTTGCTGTTTTTCTTGCATCGACCATTACTTATGCAAAAAAGAAAGAAGAAGAAAAAAAAGAGGAACCCAAAACATTTGTTAGTTCCGGCTTGGTAAGTGGTTTAAAATGGCGAAGTATAGGTCCGGCCTGGGCAAGCGGGCGAATTGCCGACTTCGCTGTTAATCCGCAAAATCCGAAAGAATACTATGTTGGAGTGGCTGCCGGTAACGTTTGGAAAACCACCAACAACGGTACCACCTGGAAACCTGTTTTCGACAATTACGGTTCGTATGCAATTGGTATTGTAGAACTCGATCCAACCAATCCGAATGTGGTTTGGGTTGGTACCGGAGAAAACAACCACCAGCGCGCACTTGGTTATGGCGACGGCGTTTACAAATCGCTCGATGGGGGTAAGTCGTTTAAAAATATGGGTTTAAAAGCAAGCCGTCAGATTGGAGGAATTGTGATTGACCCGCGAAATCCGGATGTTGTATTTGTAGCCGCTGAAGGTTCGGCATGGGGGCCGGGCGAAGAGCGTGGCTTATACAAAACAACCGATGGCGGCGAAACCTGGACCAAAGTACTTGAAGTAAGCGAAAATACAGGTGTAAACAATGTGGTGATGGATCCTTCCAATCCGGATATTATGTATGCCACAACGGAACAACGCCGCCGAACATCGTTTACAAAAATTGGCGGTGGTCCCGAGTCGTCGGTGTACAAATCGACCGATGCCGGCCAAAACTGGCGCAAAATTACAAAAGGACTACCCGGGGTTGACTTGGGCGGAATGGGAATTGATGTATCTCCTGTAAATCCAAACTATGTGTATTTGATTGTGGAAGCCGCCGATAACAAGGGTGGATTTTACCGTTCGACTGACAAAGGCGAAAGCTGGGATAAAATGGGCGATTACCATTCAAGTGGTCAGTATTACAACGAAATTGTTTGCGATCCAAAAAACGTGGATAAAGTATATTCAACCGAAACCGTTTCGAAAGTTACAGTTGACGGTGGAAAAACCTGGAAAAACATAAGTACCAACGGACGTCACGTGGATGACCATGCCATTTGGATTGATCCGGCCGATACCGAACATTATATGATTGGCGGCGATGGCGGAATTTACGAAACCTGGGACGACGGTAGCACTTTCGATTTTAAAGAAAACCTGCCCATTACACAGTTTTACCGGGTACATGTCGACGATGCTGAGCCCTTTTACAATGTGTATGGCGGAACACAGGACAACAACTCAATGGCCGGCCCGGCACGTACTACCAGCCGCAGCGGTGTGATAAACGACGAGTGGTATCCGACTTTGGGTGGCGATGGATTCTGGGCAGCAACCGAACCCGGAAATCCGGATATTGTATATGCCGAATACCAGTATGGAAATGTATCGCGCTACGACAAAAAAAGTGGCGAACGTTTGAGCATTAAACCACGCGAACGCAAAGGTGAACTTACCTATAAATGGAACTGGAATACACCTATGTTTGTTAGTCCGCACAAAGCTACGCGCTTGTATATGGCGGCCAACAAAGTGTTTAAAAGCGACGACCGTGGAAATACCTGGGAAGTGATCAGCGACGATTTAACGGCCCAGGTAGATCGTAACAGTTTCCCGGTGATGGGAAAATACTGGCCCGCTGGTGCGGTTGCCAAAGATGTTTCAACCTCGCAGTGGGGAACCATTGTTTCGTTGGATGAATCAAAACTAAAAGAGAACCTGTTGTACGCAGGGAGCGACGACGGTGTTATTTCGGTAAGCGAAAACGGCAAAGACTGGACACAGGTAAAAACGTTTCCGGGAGTTCCCGAATATACTTATGTGAGCGACCTTTGTGCCGACCGCTTTGATGAAAATGTGGTTTACGCGACTTTTGATAACCTGAAAAACGACGATTTTAAACCTTATGTATGTAAAAGTTCCGACAAGGGAAAAACCTGGACTTCCATCTCGGGAAGTCTGCCTGAAAACGGAACCGTTTATACCATCGTTCAGGACTTTGTACGTCCGGAATTGTTGTTTGTCGGAACTGAGTTTGGCATTTTCTTTACCATCGATAACGGAACAAACTGGATTCAGCTAAAAGCGGGATTGCCAACCATCGCCGTTCGCGACATCGCCATTCAGGAACGCGAGAGCGATTTGGCCATTGCAACCTTTGGCCGTGGTTTTTACATTTTGGACGATTACAGTCCTTTGCGCGAAGTTTCGGCCGAACTGGAAAACAAGGAAGCCTTTGTTTTTCCTGTAAAAGATGCATTGATGTTTGTGCAAACCAGTGGCAAAAGCAATCAGGGCAGCACCTATTTTACTTCGCCAAATCCGGAGTATGGAGCCACTTTTACTTATTTTCTGAAAGAAGTTCCGAAAACAAAAAAACAAGTTCGGAAGGACGAAGAAAAGGAGTTGTTTAAAGAAGGAAAACCCATTCCGCAACCCAGCTGGAGAGAGCTTCAACTGGAAGGTCAGCAGGAAAAATCGCATTTGATTTTTACGGTGTACGATGCCGAAGGAAATGTGGTGAGTCAGTTTACAAAAGCGCCATCGAAAGGAATGAACCGCGTAAACTGGAACATGACCTACACAGCAACTGCCAATACGCGCATTAGTGGCAAGTTTGATCCGATAACAAAAGGCGGCCGTGGAATTATGGTAATGCCCGGCACCTACAAAGTGGGAATGAAACTGTGGCACGAAGGCGAATTAAAAACCCTGGTAGAGCCTGTAGAGTTCAGCTGCAAAAAATTAAACAACACTACGCTGCCCGCTGCCGATTATGCCGAAAATGTGGCCTTTGCCCAAAAGGTAAATAAACTGGCTCTGGCGGTTACTGCCACCGGAAGAATGATTGCCGAAACCAGCGATAAAGTGGAACAAATAAAACAAGCGATTTATGCTACTCCGGGCGCCAGCCAGGAACTGATGGACAAAGCTCGCAAATGTGGTGTTGCGCTGGAAGAACTGAAATTTAAAATGAACGGTGTTCCTGCAAAAGCCAGTGGCGAAGAAGTTCCGCCGGCACAGGTACCGATTAACGACCGTTTAAGCAGTATTACCTGGACACACATGGGATCAACCAGTGGAATTACCACCAGCGAAAAACAAGCTTACGATATTTTGCTCGAAGAATTTCCTCCGGTGTTGGAAGCTTTACAAACCATTGTGGAAAAAGAACTTCCTGCGCTTGAAACCGAGCTGAACAAAATAAATGCTCCGTGGACTCCGGGCCGTATGCCGGTTTGGAACAACTAACTTCCCGTGCTATTGAGAGTGTGACTCAAAGTCACGCTCTCAATACGTATCGAAGTCACCCTCTCAATGCGGATCGAAGCCTTCCTCGTCCCCCTTTTTCGAAAGGGGGTGTCCCGATTTTATCGGGACGGGGGATTTCAAGATAGAAATGCCACCTGTTTATTAAAAACAGGTGGCATTTTTGCAATGTATACCATTCGTATTCAAAACATCAGTTGGTGCGCGATTGTATCGCGCTCTGAAAAAAATTAAAACCACATGATACAATCGTGCGGGGCAAGGGGAAGTAAACTGTATTTTAGCTGATAAATTTTGTGAGAACCTTAAGTAAAAAACGACCCATCCCAAAAGGGACAGGCCGTTAAAACTAACAATTTATGTCGACACTGATGATTTCGAATTATTCTGTTTCGTCGTTGCTTTTGTTGCTGCTGCTTTTGCTTTGTTTGGCTGCAGCGTTGGCTTCGGCAATATATTGCGACACTTCGGCTACCACTTCGTCGATGCCTTCCGAATCGCCCATTGCCTGCATAGTATTCATAACATTTTCCAAAAGGTCGAGCTCAGTTGGTGCGCGATTGTATCGCGCTCTGAAAAAAATTAAAACCACACGATACAATCGTGCGGGAGCAAGGGGGAAATTTTATTTTCTTGTCGACAGCTGTCGAATAATAAATCAGACGTTTTTTTTCTTGTCGACGACCGTCGCGCATAAAACCAGAAACTTTTTTTAATGTCGACGGCTGTCGGAGTAAAAAACCATAGCTTATTCGGGTGTTGACAGCTGTCGAAATCCATAACAGAGCTTATTTTTTATTTCTCTGTGCGGCGGAATAAAAGCTTATGTTAAAAATCACTGTGTATCGCTATGTAGAACATAAAAAATAATACTTACTTTTAATGCAATAAAAATTACACCATTGAATACACACCCGCAAATAAAATCAAAACAAAAAGTTGGGTTCCACAAACGTTAGGCGCAAGCTTGAAAAACCAAATAACCGAAAATTAACCAAATATGGAGAAAAGAGAAATAACTGCTGGCTCAAGAATTGGTGCAATGCTATTAGACCACATTGTTATGTGCTTTATCATTGCACTATTAGCGATGCCAGTTATGTCAATGGAATTTAAAGATGCGTTTAATGACAATCCGTTTAACACAAAAAGTACAATTGACTGGACAATGATAATAATGGTTTTTGGACTGTCATTATACTTTAATAAAGATATGATACAAGGGAAAAGCATTGCTAAACGAGCATTGAAACAAGAAGTCATTAACATTAAAACAGGAGAAGTTGCATCATCCATAAAATGTTTAATAAGAAACATAACAATAGTTTTATGGCCAATTGAAGTGATTGCTGTATTAATTAGTCCATCAAGGCGAATTGGTGATTTTATAGCTGGGACAAAAGTTGATTATATTTCTGAAGAACGGAATTCAAAGCCCAAAGTCAATACTAAAAATTTATTGATTTCATTATTTATTGGGTTCGGACTTTTATATGCATCTTCTTTTTTATTCTCAAATAATTTTGGGAACGGTGCTTTGGATAATCCGGATTATATTGAAAGTTCATATGATAAAAATCTATCAAATGCAATTGAGCAACATTTGGATAGTACAATGAATACTTATTTGTTAAATGTCAATATCTTAGTTTACGACTCAATTGCAAATGACAGTCTTAAATATATTGCTGCAAACTTTCTATTATCAGAAAATTATATAGACAATGATTCTCAATTCAATGAGATAAAAGAAGAGATTTTCAACTCAATGTTTGAGATAATTCCTAAAAGTGATTTTATACTGATGGGAAAATTTATTTATGATGGAAAAACATCTAAAAAATCGACTTGGAGAACTTATGACTGGAGAAAAATAAAACAAGATGAAACGAATTTATTGCACTAAGAAATTAGGAGAATATATTGGAGTAGTTGACAATAATCTTCCGGCAGATAATTCCGAATTAAAACCAAGTGATTGGAATGCGCACATATTCACTCTTGACAGAAAAAAATTCCTAATTTTTGTCCATTCGTTAACGCATTATACAATCTTCATCGACCAAATAAAAAAAGGTGATTTAAAGGTAATTAATGAAATTTTTCGGGAAAAGTTAAAATTGCAAATGAAAAATGACAACTTAACGATAAATCCCAAACTGAGTGAAAAACTTTGTATTGACAAAGAAATCAAATTTTATAAAACCAATAATAACCGAAGAGTATTAGGTAGAATCAATGATTTTGTAAGCAATTTTAAATACCACTACAAATATAAATACTCGAATTTAGCTGATATGAATGTTGAATACGAGAATGGTATTATAAACACTACTCCCATTGAAATGACAATTGATAATATAAAGTTTTGGACAACACCTATTAATGAAATGGAAAAAATAATAAAAGCCAGCGCCTAACACAGGTAGCTGATGCACAACTCCCATTTTTTTAGTTTTTTCGTGTCGGAATAAACCGTTTTAAAGCCCCTGTTTTTAGATCACTATCATATTAGTTTAACGAAATTGGCAAGCTGAAAAGGCTTCTTTTGAGGCCTATCTGCCGATTATTTGAGAATAAAGGCAAAGCGTTGTGCATTGCCATAGTTTTTCTCTGTTTTTGTTCAAATTTCAAAAGTTTTTTCAAATTGTAAGCTATTGCCGACATGTGCATACATTTATTGGCATTTTCAATTCCGCGGGTATTTATTTTTCGTAGCCCTTGAAACTGGGTAAGTGTCCCAAGAACCGGCTCTACCGTACTTTGTCGTTTTGTTTTTAGGTATCTTCCGCGTTTGCTTTTTATCCGCTTTATTGCCCGTTCATATTCCGCTTTGTATATGGTTACGGCAATGCGCTTCTCGGGGGCTTTCCCTGCACACTGCGGTTTGTAAGGGCAGCCTTTGCAGTCGCTGGCACGTGTAAGGTAAAGCCTCTTTTGGTTATTGTTTTTACCGTATTCTATGGTTATCTTCCTGAAAGTAACTTTTTTATTGTTTCGGCAGAGCCAGTAATCACCATTCTTAATGTAAGTAAATCCTTCCGGTCCGCCTTTGTAAGTACCGTGTGGTGGAATGTAACTTATTAGTCCTTCTTTTTCAAGAAATGCGTAGTTTTCTCCACTGCTAAAGCCAGTGTCGGCCAACACGGTATTCCATAGCAGACCCCGTTTCTGAAGCCTGGGTTTTAACCGTCGGCAAACATCCTGAAGATACTGGCTGTCTTTTAAATTGGCATGGTATGCTTTTATGTCGGTAATTACATGGTGTGCCGTATCTACACAAATATTGCTGTTATAGTTTAGTTTTCGGGCTTTGCCAGGTTTTACACTTATCCGGGCATCAGGATCGGTGGGGCTGTAATGGGTTTTGTTACTGGTATACTTTGCCCCTTTATTTCCTGCGCCCGGACGCTGGTCCTGTGTCTTTTGCCAGTTTTTTGTACGGCTTTTCAGTTGGTTCAGCTCACGGGCGCTGGCTGTCACGGTTTGTTGTTTTTCGCTTGCCTTGTTGTGTCTGGCCTTACGGTCGGGACGGCTCAGGTAACGTGCCTTACGGATATATTCTTCCAGTTTCTCTTCAGGCACTTTTAATTCAAGGCTGTCCATGCTGGCATTGGCTTTTACCGGTGCCGAATCGATGGACTGTGTGTGCCCGGCAACCATACCTTTTTCGATGCACATTGTCAGAACTTGTTCAAATACCGATTCAAACAAACTTTCGGGGAATAACTGACGTGTACGGCTTAATGTGCTATGCCAGGGCAATTCTTCATCAATGTCGAAACCTAAAAAGAACAGGATATCGAGGCGCATGGCGCAATGCTCTATTAACTTCCGGTCGCTGATTATGTTTTCGAGGTAGCCAACCAGGCACAACTTAAAGAACACAACGGGATCGATACTTTTCTGACCGCAGTTACCATAATAACTCTTGGTCTCCTTGTATAAAAAGGATAAATCGAGGACTTCTTTTAAGCGGCGGTAAAAATTGGTTTTGGGAACCCGGTGTGATAGCTGGAAGTTTGAAAACAGTTTCTCGGAATAAACTTTCTTCCCTTGCATTTTTGTTTACAAGTTAATGAAAGATAGTGCATTACTCTCGTAGATTGTGCTAATTTTGTTAACAATAAATAGTGAGTTGTGCAACAGGCACACAGTACATATTGCAGGGCGGGGTTTGGTGGTCCCGACGCTACAGTACGGGATAAATTACGCCAGCTGCGCCCGAACGAACGGGCAGGCTCTCCGAAATCCGCCCCGACAACTTGCAAGTGATGGTTCGCAAAAAAGAGCAGGAACATGGTATCCCGGGTGCATCAGATTCCAATCTGATGCTTTTATATGCCGATCGGAGTCGGCATAACCCCGCTGGGTTACGATTCTATCGCGCTCTGCAATAAAAGCCAAACGAAAAAATCGAGTGGGAGCAAAGCAAATGTAATGTCTACTCACTAGGTACGTCGACTGCTAATAGATAAACAGTTAACAGAGAAACTAACAGGATAAAACAACGCAATGATTGAATTAACTATTGATAACTACTCGCTTGTTGAAGAGCCATTAAAGAAGGTAGAAATTAATCGCCTTTTTGCACGTTCGGTAATTGAGGAAAAAGTAAAAGGGAAGGTATTTGTCGATAACATTAAAAATCCGAAAACATTTTATGTGGTGCATCCCTATGGAATGAGTCTCTTGTTCGGAGATGCAGGCAATGAACGTTTTAACAAACAGTTTTACGATTATTGTTTTAACAAAAACCAGGATAGAACGTCGTTTGAATGGATGCAGGCCTACCCTGGCAGTTGGGACAGCACATTGTCTGACTTGTTTGGGAGTAAATTGGTGAATGCAGCTGAAACAGGAGAAACGCAGAAAGATTGTATTGAACTGAATACAAGAGTTAACTTCAAATTTAGTCCGGAAAAATACCTCGACTTTAAAAAGAACATTAGTACCGAAAACCACAACATAATCAGAACCAACCAGGAAAGTTTCAACGATATGAAAGGAACGGTAGTACCATCCTTTTTCTGGGATACGGCTGATGATTTCTGTACAAATGGTGTTGGATTTAGCTTGTATTACCAGGATAAGTTGGCAACAACGGCTTATTCTGCTTTCATTTTTGAAAATGAACTTGAATTGGGAATGGAAACTTTCCCGGAGTTCAGGGGGAGAGGTTTTGCTCAATATGCTTGTTCTGCACTAATTGATTATTGCTTACAAAATAACTACGAACCAATATGGGCTTGTAAATTAGCAAATATGCCATCGTATAAACTTGCGCAGAAACTTGGATTTGTTCCATCAAGAACGCTCCCGTATTATCGCCTGGCTTTATAACAAATGATTCTTTAATACAAACTACTTATAAGCTCAAATAAGGCACACCGGGAAGAACAACAGGCACTCCCGGTTTCATCGCAATCGATGCGACCTCATACAATTATCGTTATGTGAGTGATTGACGTTTAGAACACTAAACAGGGCAGAGCCATCATCATCTTAACAAAACTTATAGCTTCTTAAGTCGGCTTAACATATTATTGTCTTTTCTTTGTTGCTATCAAACACCATAAAATGAAAGCCAAATTCACCTTCGTCTTTTTCATCATCTGCTTTATTGTAAATGCACAAAGTCTGCAAGAGCAGGAACTAAATAATCTTTATAGTTCTAAAAAAACTGAACAGTTAATTGATACGGCAATTGAGTACTTAAAATCCGACCCTGATAACCTGAGTTATAATGTGATTCTGGGGCGGACATTAACAGAAATGGGAAAGTATAACGAAGCACTTCCTTACCTGCAATTTGCCGTTGATAATGGTGATTCATCGGGAAAAGAATTGGGACTTGGCTTTTTAGGCATATGTTATTACATGCTTTCCGACTTTGAAAAATCGGAATCTGCTTTAAGGGCTTGTATTAATCTAAATACTTCACATAACGCAAATGAAATTTCTGCACGAGTAGCCGGACTTTTGGGATACGAAGAATTTTACAACGACTGGAAAGTTGTAGAGAGTAATAATTTTTGTTTTCATTTTCAAAACATGGATGACACTGAAATCAGGCGATACGTAGAGTCCAGAGAAAAAGCGTTCAAAGAAATTAATACTTTTTTTGAAAGCTCTTTACCCAAAAAGATCGACTTTTTTGTTTGGGATTCAAGAGAGGATGCAAAACGAATACTTCATAAAGATTTGGGATTTGCTGAACCTGCCTATTGTATTATACACTCGTATTTTAATCAAAGCAAAGGCCACGAGATAACGCATGTAATTTCTCATTACACTTGGGCTATTTCTGAAAAGACCAGGTTTATTAATGAAGGTACAGCTGTTTGTTTCGATCAAACCAATCAAAATCGCTTAAACAAGGTGAAATATTGGATTCGCACCAATGATAAAAGAATAGAGATTAGGGATTTTTGGCAAAATGGAAGGGAATATTCAGAAGAAGTGTTGTATCCCTTAGCCGGACTGTTTGTGCAAGAGCTAATTGAAAAGTTTGGCAGGGAAAAGTTTCTTGAATTTTTTAAAAATCAAAGCTACGAAAATGCCCAGGTAGTATATGGTATGGAACTTTTTATGTTTATTAAGGAATTTGAAAATAGAATAAATCCATAAAACTGTACTCAAAACTGCATCAGTTTTCCTGTGGATTGGCAAAAGGTCAAACTGCTTCTTAAACTGCCGACCGGAATCGGCAGAACCCTGAGTTAACCGAACTGGGTTAAGTGGATTCCCTGCTCTCCGTTATGTGGGCGATCCGCTTCTTTTTCTTTTAATCTCCGGATTCCAATCCGGAGAACCCAGGGGTTAAGCGGTTTCCCTGCCCGATGGTCAGGCGGGCAAACCGCTTCTTTTTTCTTATCTTACAACAAAAACTCCCATGCCTCACAAAGAACATTACCGCGTTAACTTGCCTCACTACCAGCAACCCGGACAAGCCTATTTTATTACCTGGTGTCTAAAAGATGCTGTTCCGGAACACGCACTCAAACGATACACCGAAGAGTTGAAAAATTTAAAGTTGCAAATAAATGGGTGCGGTGGATTCAAATCCGCCGCAGGCAAAGTGGTCACCCAGCCCGTCCGGCAGGCGGGCGAATCGTCAAACTTTACTGCCGATTGGAATCGGCAGGACCCGGGATCATCGGAGTCGGGTAAAGCGGATTCCCTGCCCGAAGGTCAGGCGGGCAATCCGCTTCTTAATACTGCCGATCAGAGTCGGCAGCACGTGGGTGCATCGGATTCCGATCCGATGCGAATATGCTCCGGATCGGAGTCCGGAGCACCTGAGTTAAAACGCCAATACTACTCCCTACGCAAAAAATACATCAAAGCCTTTAACGATTTCTTGGATGTACAACAAAATCCTAAAATCGATCCATCCAAACCGGCAAGTACAAAAATAATCGCAAATGCATTAAAATTCTGGGAAGGTACAAAACTAAAAAACCACGCCTTTTGTATTATGCCCAACCATGTGCATTGGGTAGTTGAGCTCTTGGAAAAGGACGAAAAAGGAAAACCCGTTTACCTGGAAGATATTCTATATTCGGTGAAACGATATACTGCGACTCAAATTAATAAACTGAAACGCAGAAACGGAGGATTGTGGCAAAAGGAAAGTTTCGAAACCACCATCCGCGACGAAAAGCACCTGTACAATGCAATTGAATACACTTTGAATAATCCGGTAAATGCAGGCTTTGTAAAAAACAGAGAAGACTGGCCCGTGCTTTTTTCAGCGAGGTGAAGCGGACTTGGGTGAAACGGATTCCGATCCGCTTCAAATACCTGCCGATTGGAATCGGTAGCACCCGGGGTTCATCGGATTCCGATCCGATGCAAATAGAGCCACTTTTTAAAAACTCCGGATTGAAATCCGGAGAACCTGGCTTACCTTCTTCTTTTACGCTTTTCAGGTTTATTGAAATTCCAGGTTAGTTTTGTGCCGACCATACGTGGCGGGCCGGGAACAAAAGTAGGAATGCCAAATAGACTTCCCGTGTTTCCTGCGCTTGTTATGTACTGTTCATCTAAAACGTTGCTTGCCCAAACCGATAAAATCACATTCGGATCATCCAACTCCAGTCCTCCGTTAATGTTTAGCAAACCATAAGCATCCTGTTCAAGGCCGGGTGTGTTGGCATCTTCAAAAAACATGTGTGTTTTGTATGAATAAGAAGGTGTTACAAACAGTTTGATGGTAGGAACAATGTTTCCCCGGGCAGTTGCACCCACTGTAAAACTGTGTTCCGGTGCCAATCGAAACGAATTTCCGGCGTACAATTGAGTTTGTCCATCCACATCGGTTGAATCGAATTCCGATTTTAACCAGGCATAATTGGCAAAAAGGTCGAGCTGTTTCACAACTGCCACCCGAACATTGGCTTCAGCCCCGTATGATGTCGCTTTTCCTCCGTCCTTAAATTTTAGGTTGAACTCACCCGTTTCCGGATCGGCTACCCAGGCGCTGGTCTGGAAATTTTTGTAGAGCTGATAAAAACCAACCACATCAAAAAATACACGGTCGTACAACGAGGCTTTAAAACCCAGCTCAAAGTTGTCAAGAATTTCCGCATCCAGAATTTCTTTCTCACCGCTTGATGTAAATTGTAGTACGTTTGGACGGCGTCCACGCGAATAATTGGCAAACACATTTCCATATTCGTTGTAACGGTATTTTAAACCACCGCGCCAGGTAAACGAGAGGGTGTTCTTTTTAATTTGCTGTGCATCGTTTGGCAGAAAAAATACATTGGGCGAATTCCCGGTGTAGGAACCCAAAACGGAAGGCGAACCTCCTGAAAAACTGGCTTCGTTACTTAATCTGTAACGGTCGTAAACAGCACGCACCGCACCCGACACAAATAGTTTGCGCGTAAGTTGGTAACTCACATCAATAAATGCTTCGGCAGAGCTGTTGGTGGCCTGACTAAAATTTTCTTCCTGATGATTGTTTGGCAGCGCAATGTAAATGGTTGTGTCCAACTCCGGAATATAACTCGGAATGGAAGGAACAGACTGAGGTTGTCCGTTTGCGTTAACCAGGTTGCTGTTGTCGGGGCTAACCAGGTGAACCAAATCCTGTTCGTTGGGCGAAAACCAATACAGTTGATCCGCTTTTTCCCACCAGTAGCTGGCTCCCAGCGAACCGTTCAGGCGGCTGTTCTGCGAAAAGTTACCACGAATTTCCTGGTAGAATTGTTTCGAATTGCTGAATTCAGCCATATCGATGGCCGCCGCTGCCGTACCGTCGCCATCCCAACGCGATGAGGCATCTGTTTTCCGGTACGAAGTGATCGACGACCAGTAGGTATGCTCATTCACATAGTATTTGTAATTCAAAGTGGCATCAAATAGTTGTTTGCCTGTTCCCAGGTTTTCGCCTTGCTCGAGCGATGCCACACCACTAAAAATATCGGTAACGCCATTTGTATTCGGAAACTGAGCGCTCATAAATGCAATTCCGGGAGTATCATCTTTCTGGTAGTTTAAAACCACATCTATTTTATGGTTGTACGAAGGGCGAAAGCGCGCCGAAAAACGACCGGCAAGTGTTTCTTTTCCCATTAAATCGCCACCAAAAGTATTTTCAACAAAACCATCGCGGGCGCTGTAAATTCCGGCAGCCCGAACGGCGAGTTTATCTTCAATTATTGGAATGTTTAAAGTACCACGCACTTCTTTCTGCCCGTAATCGCCAATTCCTGCAGTAAGTGTTCCCTTAAATTCGGTTCCCGGCATGCTACTTACATAGTGAACGGCACCGGCCTGTGCACTTCTCCCGAATAGTGTGTTTTGCGGCCCTTTTAGTACTTCCACACGGTCCATGTCGTACAATTCGAGCGAGGCCGAATGAGCCCGGTTGATGGGGACATTGTTAAAATAGACCGAAACGCGGGGCTGCGCACTCGGGCTTACTTCCTCACTGCTTAATCCACGAATTGAAAAAGTAGGCCGGTTGGCACCTTGCTCACGAATGTATAATCCAGGTACAAACTCGCTGAGCATACTAAGTTCTGTTATATTCGACTGTTGCAAATTATTCGAACTTATTGAGCTAATTGCAGCTGGTACATCCATTATTTGCTGTTCCCGTTTTTGCGCGTTTACCAAAATCGGTTCAAGGTGGATGTTATCGGTTTGTAACATTACATTTTTAACGTTCTGGCCGTTTTGAAGAATGATATCGGCAGTGTGCGTTTTGTAGCCAATAAACGAAACCCGCACCCGGGCTCTTCCATTCACCAGGTTCTCGATTAAATATTCTCCGTCGCCATTTGCATTAACTCCTTTGCTGGTTCCGTCGATGGTAACTGTGGCGCCCGGCAAGGGCACATTGTTTTCGTCGTACACAGCCCCACGAATAAATACTTTGGGCAGCTCTTTCGATACGGTTTCTGTGCTGCGGTATTTCCGTTTTACCTTGCCACGTTTTTTACTCTGGGCAAACGATGTGGATATAAAAAGTGTGAGAAGAAGAATACTCAGGATCGACTTCATAGCTGCTATTTTCTTAATTGTTTTGTGAAATAACGAAAAACCTTTAAAAATAATGTGTGAACCTTGAATTGAATTAACGATTTGCGAAGTAGATTGTTTGAAGTCGCAAGAATAAGGTTAAACCGAAAATACGGTAAGTTTCAGCCAGATGGCCAGTTCGTCCATGTTTCGTTGTGCCTGTTCCTGCGAATTACACTTTTTCAAAAGTACGGATGGTCGTTTCGCTTTATTCACCAGGTATATCCTGTATTCTTTTATTGCCGAGTCATTCACCCGGTTGGAGCGACTGTACATGCGGTACACTTTATTCATAGGCACCAGTGTTACTCCCAAATAATTGTCAAACGATTTCCACTTACCGGTCTTAATGATTCCAAACCACTTGTTGTATTCCCGGAATAAGTTTTTGTCGGTATCAATTTCAATTCCTGAATAAGTGCCAAAAAGAAACCACGAAACAAATAAGAATATGAATGCGAATACCCATTCTTGCCGGACTAATACATAAATACCCTGGACTAAAAATATGATACCGGCAAAAATATACGGTCCATTCAGGAAACGAGATATTTTGTTGTTGATTAACAAATTGGTTTTTTGTTAAAGATAGGGAAAATCTTGTTTTTGTCGTTCCAAATGATCGCGACTACCGTATTATCCCAGTTTCAAATTTCGTTTTTGTATGTAATAATGCCAAAGAATGTAGGTGGCTACCGATTGATAAGGAGAGAAGCGTTTCATGTAAGCAATAATTTCATCTTTGGAGCTTTCCGGCGAAACCAATTCCAATTCGTAAACGGCTTTTATGGTTGCCAAATCGCCCGGAGGGAAAATGTCGGAAAAATGAAGACTCATTAAAACGTACATATCAATGGTCCAGTTGCCAATTCCTTTTAAGTGGATCAAACGCTTTCTGATTTCCGGTTCGTCCAGTAAATTAAGAGCTTCAAGATTCAGGTGTCCCTCTACAATTTCGGCGGCTAAAATACGGGTGTATTTTATTTTTTGGCGGCTAAAGTAGCAGGCACGCAATTCTTCGTCGCTTAATCGGAGGAGATTTTCAGGTGTAACTGTTTTAATTTTTGCAAGCAACATGTTGTAGGCTGCCTTTGCCGAAGCCAGCGAAACCTGTTGTTCCAGAATGGTGAGAACAAGTGTGGCAAAATTTGCCTCGCGGTGCCAGAACGGCGGGTAATCAAATTGTTGGATGACAGTCTCCAGTTTTGGTTCCTTTTCGGTGCACCAGTCGCAAAGGTGTTTAAATTCGGTTTCGCTTTGAATTTTGTTCATGTTCCTAAAATAACTAATAAGGAATAAGGACACAGAAAGTTCGAAATAAAAAAGAGGGACGCCTTGCATCCCTCTTTGGAAGGCAATACCGAATTAAATAAACTAAATTTTAAAGATTGTTTTTCTGCCTTCTGCCTTTACAAACGCGAATAGTTTTTTTTTAGTATAATTTCGTATTGCCTACTTATTAAAATTGAGTGAAACAATAAGATATTCAGCTGATTTTGTGTGTAAGTTTTTTATGCTGAATTCATTTTTTAGCTTGTCTGGAACAGTTATCATAGTTTCTCCGTTTGCAGGAACTGTAACATTTATAGCATCAGAGAATAACTCAAAAGGAACATCTGAAGTATTTTTTACGATGTATCTTTTGCCTTTTTTCGTTTCGTCGAGATATTCTGTAGTTACAGAAGCTTTAAAAAATGCATCGAGGTATTCGGCTTTTCCTGCCAGATTGTTTCCAAACCAGGCAATGGTTCTGTTGGCGTATAGTGCTTCCCGAACTGCTTCTTCTGAGCGGTCTTTTGCCAAAACCAAGGTCATTGGACGGTGGTAAGTATCCAGGTTGTAAAATTCTGAAGTAATTCCATGAATATCGGAAGTACTAACCGGAGCCAGATCCTTATCGATACACCAATCAAGAGCAATTGGATACCATTCTTTTTCATTAAAAACCTCAATGGCATGAAACAAGCCTTTGTTGTATAAGTCAGTGTGCAAGTCCCACCATTTGCAGGTATCGGGCTGCTGCGCCTTCCATCCCGGGTGATTCCAGATTACATAAGCACCCTGTTCGCGGGCTGCTTTAAATGCGTCCATAAAATCGGGAGTGTCAAGTGCATTTGTGTTGCTAACAAATAACGCGTTAAAATGACCGGGAACCATACTTCGAGTAATTTCCCCGGCATGTATCAAAATTATATTTTTTTGTTTGGCGCGGGGTAACGCAATTTCATAGGCAGAGTTATCATCTCCGCCAACATGAGGTTTCGATGGATTGTTTTCGATATGATCGGTAATGGCAATTGCATCCAGTCCTTCATTATAGGCCTCGTCAACCCGAACAGTAGGCCACACAATTCCATCCGAAAAAACAGTGTGCATATGGAAATCACATTTTAGTGTTTGATATCCTAAAATATCAGGAACTCTGATAATTTCCCGCTTTTGAATGTTTAGTAACTCGGGCATTTGAATGTTGTTTACATTTTGAGCAATTGTATATAGCCCGGTAAACATTACAATTAGAAATAATATTCTTGTCTTCATTTTACTTGAATTAATTTGGAAAATGAAATCCGGCGGTCTTCACTCCACCGGATTTTTTAATAAACCTAACGTTGTTCTATGAAAAAAAACTATTGCAACCACCAGGGTTTAACTCTGGTTTTATCATTTCCCTGGCCAAACTGAGAGGTGATGGCAGTAGTTACATTATCGCTGTTGTATTGATATTCAGAAGTTGGGTAGATCCAGCGAAGCGGGGGAGTATTGTCTCCATCGATACGGAATATTGGATAGCCTGTTCTTAAATAATCGAAATACATTCTCCATCCTCCCTGCAGAAACGAAGGAATGTACTTTTGCATCATAATAAGCTCCAGTTTTTCGTCGAAACTTGTGGCACCCGAAAAATCAACCAACGTTTCGGTCAGGTATGTTTCGGCAGCTTCGGCAGTAAGGAATTCGGCATATTCGGCCGAGTTGTTGTTGTAAAACTCAAACGATGATCGTACTGCATTTTCATAATGATCTTTTGCCGACGAACTGATCCAACCGCGAACGCTGGCTTCTGCCAAAATTAATTGCAACTCAGGATAACCTAAAAATACATGTGGTTCTGTGGTAGGATCGGTGGTGTAACGCAGGTTTACTTTCGACACAAGTCCGGCAGCTGCCTTCAGGTTTACTTCGTTGTAAGGTGCAATCGGATCGCCGCCTTCATAAGCCGAAAAATCGTTTATTGCTAGCCCCGACTCTTTTGCCACACGCGTTTGCCCGCAAAAAACAAACAAACGAGGATCATTTCTGTCTTGCAAACGTTTTATAAATGTTGAATCCATGTAACGTGCCGAACCATAGCTGCTGCTGTTGTACTCTGTATAGCGGCTACCCAGTTCGTCAACAAAAAGTAATTGTCCGTTATCGGCATTCGATTCCATAATTGGCGAGTTGTTGTAAATACGTTCGAAGGTACTTTTTACATTCAGTGCAGCATCCTTTTCTGATAAAGTGATTAGCACTTTTAAGCGAAAAGAGTTGATACATTTTCTCCATTGTTCGGTGCTGCCGTTGTAAACAATATCGCCAGCAATAATGCTATTGTCACTTGATAAAAGCTCATCTGCTTCTTTTAATTCATCAAGAATGCCTGTAAACACATCTTTTTGTGTATCGAAAACCGGAGTATATGTTTCGTTGGTTTCCCCCTGAAGCGCATCGCTGTAGGGAATATCGCCAAAAGTCAAAGTAAGTTGGAAAAAATAATAGGCACGAAAAAATTTTCCAAGCGCAATGTATGCCGGAGTTTCGATGCGTTCGGCTTCTTCCATCATTTTTGTTATGTTTCGTAATTGTGCATAGGCTCCAAAACTTCCACGTGTCCAGGTGAAATACTGGTTTGAGTTTTCTCCATCGGTTTGTACTATCATTCGTGAAGCAAACATTGGGTCTACTCCTTCAACCTGAAAAGCATTCCACTCAATATCGGTGAGTAAAAGTTGCGGATGTGTTTCAGGTACATTATTTGGATTTATATTCAGTTCTGCCAGATCGCTGCATGAGCTCAATCCCAGAACAAGTATTAGTGCGAATAAAATGTATTTTTTCATTATATAAAGTCTTAAATGTTTTGATAATTATTTAAAATGTAACCGTTAATCCGAGTCCAAAATATCTGGTTGATGGATCTTGCAGGTTATTATCGTCGCCGTAATCGGGATCGATTATTTGAGCTTTTTTCCACATCGCCAGATTGTATCCGTAGGCAGTAGCTTCAATTTGTTTAAAAGCATTAACATGGATCAAATCTGTTAAATCGTATTTAAAAGCTACTTTTCTAAGTTTTATATAACTGCGGTCGAAAACATTGGCAAATGTTTCACTTTCGTCTTCCGAAACTTTTGCACGGTAGGGGTAGTTTTGACTCCAGGTTTGCCAGCTAACAGCAGTAGTGTTTGTTTGATATTCCCGCGTGTCAGAAATCACATTACCATCGGTGTCGGTTGTAAGTTCTCCGCCAATTACATTTACAGCGGTTGGCACATAAATGGGCTGACCGGCGGCATATTCTGCGTCGCGGTACTCTACGGAGTTGGGATGTTTCCCGCCCCACCACATTTTTTCTACTGTTAACGAACGGATAACGCCGCCAATTGAACCATCAATGTCAACATCGAGGCTTAGATTTTTGTATTTAAAATGGTTTTGGAAACCGAATTTCCAGTTTGGATCCAGGTGACCAAACATTTGCGCGTTTGGATCTTTTGAAGGCAATCCGTTAGCTTCTGAAACAATTAATTCTCCATTTACTGTTTTCATCCAACCTGTGGCATAATAATTATCAATACGTTCGTTTAATGAGTAGTTTCCGTATTTCTCTTCACCTCCGTAAATTCCCGTGAGTTTTTTTACGCTGGTAGTCCAGTTCAATCCAAGATCCCAACGGAAATCGTTTTTCTTTACCGGATTTGCGTTGATCATTACTTCAAAACCGTTGGTTGTGTACTGGTTTCCATTCACTTTTCGTGAACTAAAACCACTGGCTTCCGAAATGTCGAGATTAATGATCTGGTTCTCGTCCACAATGTTGTAGTAGGTAAAATCAACGCTCAAACGCTTGTTAAAATAAACCGATGACAGCCCCAACTCAAAAGAGGTTGATTTTTCGGGTTTAATATTTGGATTTACAATTGTACCCGGATAACTAACCCGCGAATTTCCATCGTAAATGCCCGAATTGCTGTAATACGACGAGATTTGATACGGCGACAGATCGCTTGATACTTCAGCCCATGAACCATATAGTTTTATGTAATTTACCGCTTCAGGCAAATCAACCAGATTTGATACAAGCGTACTTAACGAAACCGAGGGGTAGAAATATGAGTTGTTTGATTCGGGTAAGGTTGACGACCAGTCATTTCTGGCGGTTACTGTAAGAAAAAATGTGTTCAACATATCCATTGTCAATGTCCCGAAAACACTTCGGATTTCTCTTTCCTGATAGTCGGTAGAAGCTTTCACATTTCCAAGCGAGTTGTTCAGACTATATACCCACGGAACAACCAACCCGTCTGTAGCGTTGTACTCTTGTTGGTACTTTTTGTAAAACATCGATGCTCCGGCATTTACATTTAATCCAAATTTTTCGGAAAAATCGTTTTTGTACGAAAGCAACACATCGTTGTCCACATTAACCTGATCGGTATTCCAGGTTTTGTAATCACCTTCGCGTGGATCGCCATAGTTTAAATACGACTTGGGGCTTTCCCTGTCTTCGAAAGTATGTTTTAATACTGCCGAACTTCTGCCTTGCAAACTTAGGTGTTTGGTAATGTCCCATTTCAGTTTAACCTGGCCGTTTACTGTATTTCTATCGTGTTTCTGATTTAATTCGTTGGCTGCAAAGTAAACGTTGTTGTACCAGGCGTAGTTAAAGTTGGCTTGTCTGTATCCTTCTTGTCCGGGAATGTACATGTGGTTTTTTAAGTCTTCACCATTTACATCGTCGCCCATCCAGATTAGAATGGTGTACATGTGGTTTTTTGGACCGTAACCATAGCGCGGATAGTTGGGTGAATATACTTTGTTAAACGACAGTTTGGTATCCAGAATAAGATTTGTGCTTAAATTATACAAGCCATTAAAAGTTACTCCTCCTGTTTTTAAATTCGAATTCGGAACCCGGCCTCTTTCTGATTGATAAAAACCTGAAAAGCGAGTTGATGCATTTTTTGTTTTAGATGAAACCGAAAAATTTGTAGTTGAAATAATACCGGTTCTCATAAAATCTTTCAGGTTATTATGATATTCCCATGCAATTGGCACTCTGGAGTAACGCGATTTATCATCGTATTGTGTTCCTGAAACGTCGCCCCACCATTCAATGGTTTGATTGGTAACGTTATCGTAAATTGGGCTGTTCCATTGTGGTATTTCAAGGTTGTCCGAGAATTTTGGTCCCCAGATCATATCACCATCCGAAATACCACCGTCTTGTCCATCCCAGAATTCGTATTGCCCGTTTGAGCCGTTACCATATTCGGTTTGAGTTTCAGGAAAAACAGTGTAACCGGCCGATACCATTGTACTGTTTGAAACGGTAATGTTTAATCCTTCTTTTGCTGCTTTTTTAGTTGTAATCAGAATTGCACCATTTCGCCCGCGTGAACCGTAAAGAGACGAAGCAGTTGGACCTTTTAACACAACAATGTTTTCGATGTCGGCCGATGAAAGATCAAAAAAATCGGTTTCCACCGGTATTTCATCCACAACAATAAGAGGCGATTTTCCGCGTAATATAAATTCCGGATTTTGAAACATACCGGTTTTAGTATTTACCGTTAAACCCGCCACCTGGCCACTTAACATACTTCCCATGTTTGGAGCATTTACGCTGGTCAAAACTTCCGATTTTACTTCCTGGGTGGCATAACCCAACGATTTTTTCTCCTGACTAATTCCCAGGGCAGTTACAATAACTTCGTCGATTGCCTGAATGTCTTCTTCAAGTTCAACATCAATAACTTCTTTGTCAAGAACCTGAACTTCTTTTACTTTAAAGCCAATAAACGAAAATGAAATTGTTGCATTTTTACTTGTGGTTAGCGTGTAAATTCCCTCAGAATTTGTTACTGTCCCTGTGTTTGTTCCTTTTTCCATTACTGTTACTCCGGGAAGGTACATTCCGGTTTGGTCGGTAACCTTTCCGCTAATTTTTATACCCTGGGAATAGCCAAGTATTCCGATGAGTACATAACTTAATGTGAGTAGAAATTTTTTCATAAAAGAATTTTAAATGTTTAAGTATTTGTTGTGAACAGGACATAGTAATCCCATTACCGTTTTTCTCGATTTTTTTTAAGTTGTTGAAAATTAGATGTGTGTGTGCTTGCTTAATGGAGGCTTATTTAGGATGTGTTTATTTGCCTACATATTTTTATTGTTTAATGATACGTTCGTGCTGTTTTCTCTGGTATCAAAGTAAAGCTATGCTTGTTACGTACAGATTAGCTTAATCTTATGAATATGCTAAAGAATAAGACTTGAATGTTTATTGTATGTAAAATACAATCGTTTAACCTTAAGTACTTATTGACGATTGTTTGTGAGTTTGTTGTAAGGTTTTGTAATAGTGGTTTTTAATCGCGGCAGGGTGCATTTGGCAATAAAAACGCACACTGATGAAAAGTCAAAAAAAATATTGAGTCAAAAGAAATATTTACTTGGGAGCAAAATCAGATTTTTAGCAAAGCCGAAACCACAAAGTTAATCCCGGGCGAAACCACTCCGGAAGAGTAGGGGCGATACCTTTTATTAAAAATATTTTCAACGCCTCCGCTAAGTGTTAGTTTCTGATTTAATTTGAAGTTCGATTTTACATTCATGGTCCACCACGAAGGCGAATACGGATTGCCGTTTTCGTCGGGAACATACAGGTGTGGTTTGTCTTGTTCGTCGGGAGCCAGTTGGTCAAAATCTAGTTTTCCGTTGTAATTTACATACAGATCGACAAACCATTTTTGATTTTCGAAAATGAGGTGTGAGTTTCCAAATGTTGGCGGCACATGACGAAGAGGCAAACCTTCAGAATCGTCTCCATCGGTAAAAGTAAGATCGTGGCGGGTTCTCCACTGGTTGGTAAACAGAATTTCGAGGCTAAGATTGGCGCCATAAATACTTGCCGACTCGGCATTTACCAGGGCTTCTACTCTGCTCATTTCACCATCGTATAAAATCGAATCCTGCCCCAATCCATCGTATGAGCGGCGTACCATGGCATCTTTTAACCAGGTGTAAAAGGCGGTAATCTCAATTTTTGCCTTATTGTGGTGACTGCGAATAATACTCAGCTCGAAACTTCGGGCATATTCAGGTTTTAAATCCGGGTTGGGAACTACAACATTTCCGGGTTCCGAATCAAAAACTTTAGCCACATCGTCGATGTTGGGCGAACGAAAACCGGTTGATCCGTGAAGGTTTATTTGCCAGTCTTTTGTGGGGTGATACACAAAACCCAGATTACCGTTAAAAGCCGAATTGTTCATGTTAAACCCGTCAAACGGGAAATTGTAGAACTCCGTATCAAAAACTCCTTCCAGGTGTGTATAAGTGAAGCGCGATCCCGTTTGAAAAATTATTTTCTCGCTAATGTTGTAATTGAAAGAATAATATCCGGCTACACTGTTGTATTTCGAATTGTCGGGATAACGCGAAGCAATTGGTTTTGTTTCGGAGTTTAACAGGTTTTGCGAATTTCCGGATGACTCTACATTATTTACGTAGCCTTCGAAACCATAAAACAGTTCGCTGTTTTTATCGAATCTTTTGCCAAAATCGAGGTTAAGCGAAAATATATCCAAATCTTCCGTGCGGTTTTGCAGCCAGTCGTTGTTGCGTTTCCGGTCGTGACGGCTTTCGGTATATTTTTGCCAGCCAGCCAGCAGGTTTACTTTGTCGAAAATCACATAGTCTTTTTCGTATTTTACATTTGCCGAAACCAAACTCCATTTTTGTGGCCCGTAATACCAACTTCCGTATTTAAGCTGGTCGCCACTATATTGAATCAGGCGGTCGTAACGCGGAATATTGCCCGTTTGCGAATGTTGGGCACTTAACAACATATCCAAATTTTCGTTGGGGCGGTACCTAACTTTTCCTAAAACATTAAACTGTTTGTAACCGGTATATTTTTGAATTCTGTTGTTCGAATTGACAAGAATTTCATCTTCGCCGGTGTATTTTTTATTCGAAACATATTCCGGGCGCAGGTAATTATCGGGGCCTGAACTTCCCATTTTCAGGTCATCAAAATCGGTAAAAGTAGAACTGACAACTGCAGCCCACTTTTTGCCTCCAAAATTATAAGTGCCATGAATTGTTTTTTCAAGATTGGCACTGGAGTATCGTGTGTAAACTTTGCCAAATGTTTCGAATTTATCCGAAGTGGAAAGTTTAGGACTTAATGTGTTAAAACTCATCACGCCACCCAATGCATCGCTTCCGTAAATTACCGCACCGGGGCCAAAAATAACCTCGGTATTGTCGAGGCTCTGCGCGTCAATCGATATAATATTGTGAAGATTACCACCGCGATAAATGGCATTATTCATTCGTATTCCGTCAACAACAATTAATACCCTGTTGGCGGAAAAGCCTCGAATCATAGGGCTGCCGCCACCCATTTGGCTTTTCTGAATAAATACTCCTCCTTTTATGCCCAGCAAATCGGCTGTGGTTTGTGGATTGTAATGTAAAACTTCTTCTGCCTGAATACTATGTATGGTGTACGGAATTTCTGTTTTGTCCTGTTTCCAGCGGTTGGCTGAGATCACAACTTCCTGCAATTTAACCGGATTTGATAGTAGTAAAATTACTTTTCCTTGTTTCTCAATTTTCTCGCGTGTTGTTGATAGATTTAGATACGACGAATGTTTAAACAGGATTCTTTCCGTTTTGGTGAAAGCGTCGAGTTTGGCTTTGCCGAATTCGTCGGTTTGAGTAGAAAATGTTTCGGCAATTAAAATTACCCCTTCTACCGGTTTTCCGCTTTTTGCGTCTAAAACCTGCACAACAGTTTGCCCCCAAAGTCCCGAAATCAGAAAAATGAAAAGTAGAAATAAGTAAAGTTTTTTCACCAGAAACAATTTTTTGAAAAAGTATAATTGTGCGGCAGTACAACAAAAATTATACCCTTTAAGCCGGTTTATGGCAATTGCCGGGTAATTGTCTGAAATTTTTACAATAATTTATCCGACTTATAACAACAGAAGCTGAGCAATAAAAAATCCGACCCCGTAAAAACATGAGTCGGATTTTGAACCTATAGATTGTTAGTCAGCAAATTAAACCAAACCTTGAGCGAGCATTGAATTGGCAACTTTAACAAAACCGGCAATGTTTGCCCCTTTTACATAATTTGTAAATCCGTTTTCGCTTCCGTATTTAATACACATTTCGTGGATATTACACATAATAGAATGTAGTTTTGTATCCACTTCTTCTCGGCTCCAGGCCAGGCGCATACTGTTTTGTGTCATTTCCAGACCGGAAACAGCAACACCGCCAGCGTTGGCAGCCTTACCCGGACCGTATAATATTTTAGTGGCTAAAAAATGGTGTACGGCGTCTTCGGTACTCGGCATGTTGGCACCCTCGGCTACAACAAAACATCCATTGCCGGTTAGCATTTTTGCTTCTTCCAGATTAATTTCATTTTCAGTAGCACAAGGTAGGGCAACATCGCATTTTACACTCCAGGGGCGTTGCTTATCCATGTATTGTACACCGTATTTATCTGCGTATTCACGAATCCGGCCACGGTGAATATTTTTTAATTCCATTACAAAAGCCAGTTTTTCACTGTCAATTCCATCCGGATCGTAAATGGAGCCACTCGAATCGGAAAGAGTTACCACTTTACCACCAAGTTCAATCACTTTTTCAGCAGCAAACTGGGCCACATTTCCCGAGCCTGAAATGGCAACTGTTTTTCCCTTAAAATCTTCGCCACGGGTTTGCATCATTTCCTTTGCGAAATATACTGTTCCGTAACCGGTTGCTTCCGGACGAATAAGTGAGCCTCCCCATTCAACTCCTTTTCCGGTTAGCACTCCAACAAACTCATTCCTGATTCGTTTGTACTGGCCAAAGAGAAAGCCAATTTCTCTACCGCCAACACCAATATCGCCTGCCGGAACATCGGTGTATTGTCCGATGTGGCGCGAAAGTTCTGTCATAAAACTCTGGCAGAAACGCATTACTTCATTGTCCGATTTGTTTTTAGGATCAAAATCGGAACCACCTTTCCCGCCACCCATTGGCAACGAAGTGAGGCTGTTTTTTAAAACTTGCTCGAAAGCTAAAAACTTGAGGATGCCCTGGTTAACAGTTGGGTGAAAACGCAAACCACCTTTGTAAGGCCCTATGGCACTGTTCATTTCTACCCGGTAACCACGGTTAATATGGATTTTACCTTTATCATCGGTCCACGGTACCCGAAATTGAATGATTCGTTCGGGTTCAACCATTCGCTCTAAAATTTTAGCATGCAAATAACGCGGATTATCCAACAGAAAATCTGCCAGCGATTCAACAACTTCATGCACAGCCTGATGGAATTCAGGTTGAAGTGGATCCTTCATTCTTACGTAATTCATAAAGTCTTCGGTAAACGATTGACTATTTTTCGTATTCATAATAAAGTTTTTTGTGAGTACCTATGAAGTTACAAAAAAAAGTGATGGTAGTTATTTGCTTTTCAGCATGTTAATAAAATCCGGAAACGATGATTTGAAATTTTGAAGCTCTTTGTAGTATCAAATCAGAATTTATAGATTGAAATTGTTACGAAAGTGTAAAAGAGCCTTTTACATCCAACAAAATATTTATCTTTGTCGGTTTAATTTTTAGATTTTAGTCAGCAATAAAATGGAATACAAATTCGCAGAAATAGAGCCGAAATGGCAACAGTACTGGGAGGAAAATAAAACCTTTAAAACGGAGGACGATTATTCAAAACCTAAATATTACATACTCGATATGTTTCCGTATCCTTCGGGAGCGGGATTGCATGTTGGGCATCCTGAGGGGTATACCGCTACCGATATTTTGAGCAGGTATAAACGTATGAAAGGTTTTAATGTGTTACACCCGATGGGCTACGATGCATTTGGTCTTCCGGCAGAACAGTATGCGATGCAAACCGGAACACATCCGGCCATTACAACGCAAAAAAACTGCGATAATTTCCGCCGTCAGATCAAAGCCATTGGTTTAAGCTACGACTGGGATCGTGAAATTAATACCACCGATCCGAAGTATTTTAAATGGACGCAGTGGATCTTTAAAAAATTATACGACACTTATTTTGACGAAGAACAGCAAAAAGGGCGACCAATTTCTGAACTGGTAATACCCGAAGAAATAAAAGCGGAAGGCGACGAAGCTGTAAAAAAATACATTGGCGAAAAACGACTGGCTTACTACGATAATGCACAGGTTTGGTGGTGCGATTCGTGTAAAACGGTTTGTGCCAACGAAGAAGTGCTGACTGACGGTGCACACGAAAAATGCGGACATCAGGTAATTCGTAAAAATTTAAAACAGTGGTTGCTTCGTATTCCTCATTACGGCGAGCGTTTGCTCAGTGGTTTGGACAGTCTGGACTGGCCTGCAGGAGTAAAAGACATGCAGCGCAACTGGATTGGTAAATCAACCGGTGCCGAAGTTGACTTTGAAATTGACGGCTTAGGCAAAAAACTACGGGTTTATACCACCCGTCCCGATACTTTATTTGGTGCTACTTACATGGTTATTGCACCGGAACACGAATTGGTAGATGAAATTGTAACTGCTGATAAAAAGGAATCGGTTGATAATTATATAAAAGCAGCTGCATTAAAATCGGATTTAGACAGAACTGATTTGGCCAAAGAAAAAACCGGAGTTTTTACAGGTCGTTATGCTGTTAATCCTGTAAACAAACAATTGATTCCGATTTGGGTTGCCGATTATGTATTGATGGGGTACGGAACCGGTGCAATTATGGCTGTTCCGGCTCACGATACACGCGATTTTGAATTTGCCAAAGAATTCGATATTCCGGTGAAATGTATCCTCGATCCAAAAGATGCTGAAAACCGTGAGGCTATTTTGGCGGGCGATGCTTGCTGGACTGAAGATGGTGAATACATAAACTCGGCAAGTACCGAAACCAATTTGGACATTAACGGATTAAACAAAGCTGCCGGTATTCAAAAAACAGTTGAGTGGCTGGGCGAAAGAGGACTGGGAAAAGCAACCGATAACTTCAAGTTGCGCGACTGGTTGTTTAGCCGTCAAAGATACTGGGGCGAACCATTTCCGGTTATTCACTGGGAAGATGGTGAAGTTACGCTGGTAGACGATGAAAACCTGCCGCTGGAATTGCCTCAGCTGGAAGAATATACACCAAGTGCGAGTGGTGAATCGCCATTGGCAAATGCAGAAGACTGGTTAACTGTGGTGGATAAAAATGGCCGTAAAGGTCGTCGCGAAACGAATACAATGCCGCAATGGGCCGGTTCGTGCTGGTACTATTTGCGTTACATCGATCCGAATAATGAAGACAGTATTTTTGATGTAAAAAAGGAAAACTACTGGATGCCGGTTGATTTGTATGTTGGTGGTGCGGAACATGCTGTACTTCACCTTTTATACTCTCGTTTCTGGCACAAAGTGTTGTTCGATTTGGGCGTAGTATCTACCGATGAACCTTTCCAGAAATTATTTAATCAGGGAATGATTCTGGCTTTTGCCTACGAAACCGCAACCGGAGCAAAAGTAGCTTCCGATTTGGTGGAAGAAAAAGACGGAAAGTATTTCCACACCGAAACCGGTGAAGAGTTAAGACAGATTGTTGCAAAAATGTCGAAATCGCTAAAAAATGTGGTGAATCCGGATGATGTAATCGAAGGTTACGGAGCCGATTCGTTACGATTGTACGAAATGTTTATGGGGCCGCTTGATGAGCGCAAACCCTGGGCTGAAAATGGCGTGAAAGGTGTATTTAACTTTTTGGCACGCGTGTATCGTTTCTTTGCCGATCCTGAAAAGATTGTGGATGGAACCGAGGACAACGAAGTAGAAAAGCTGTTGCACCAAACCATTCAAAAAGTGGAGCACGACATTGAAAACATGAAATTTAATACGGGTATTTCGGCTTTGATGGTGTTTAACAATATGGCCATTAAAAAAGGCAAGGTAACAAAGGCAACTGCCGAAATTTTTACCAGAGTTTTGGCTCCTTATGCTCCTCACATGGCTGAAGAACTTTGGTCGCTGTACGGACATACAAAAACTTTGGCCTACGAACCCTGGCCTGAAGTTGACGAGAGTTTGTTAAAAGAAGATTCGTTTGAATATCCGGTTTCGTTTAACGGTAAAATGCGTTTTAAAGTTAAACTTCCTTTAGATGTGCCGAAAGATGAGGTTGAAAAAACAATTTTGGCGGATGAACGTTCGGCGAAATGGATCGGAGATAAGTCGGTTCGCAAATTTATTTTTGTTCCGAAAAAGATCATCAACATTGCTATTGGATAAAAGAATACATGATTTATACTTAAAAGGACGGCAAATTTTGCTGTCCTTTTTTTATACATTTTAGTAAGTATTATTAAATTACCGTTAAGGCGTAAATCCCTGACAAACATCACATAGTTTATGCTTTTGACTTTGTTCTTTTGCGCGAATTTTAAAACTCAAAAACAAGGATAAAATGGTTAAGGAAATGTTGTCGAAAAATACTCGCCTGGCACGCACGCTAAAAGAATATTTTATAATCACATTTGGTTTGCTCATGTTCACCGCCGGATGGGTACTTTTTTTAATCCCTGCCGAAATTACCGGTGGTGGTATCAGTGGTGTGGCTGCCGTGGTTTATTTTGCAACAAAAATTCCGGTAAGTTTAACTTTCCTGGCAATTAATGCGGTTTTGGTATTGGTGGCCATTAAAATACTTGGTGCTAATTTTGGTGTAAAAACCATATACAGTATCGCTGTTTTAACCGGTTTCTTTGCCTTGTTTCAGAATGTTTTAAACGAGCCTTTGGTAAACGATACCTTTCTTTCCGCAATTCTTGGTGGTATGTCGTGTGGAGTAGGGCTGGGCATTGTTTTTTCGAGAGGAGGAAGTACAGGTGGTACTGATATTTTTGCAATGATTGTAAACAAGTACCGCAATATTAGCCCCGGCCGTATTATTTTACTGTGCGATGTAGTCATTATCGCTTCCTCTTACATTGTGTTTCAATCGCCCGAAAAGCTGGTGTACGGTTATGTTTCCATGTGGGTGGTTTCCTATTCGCTCGATTCGTTTTTAAGTGGTGCAAATCGTTCGGCACAAATGTTTATCGTATCGAAAAACTACGAAGAAATTGCCGACTACATTAACAACCAGGCCATTCGTGGTGTCACTTTGCTCGAAGGGTCGGGATGGTACACAAAAGAACAGACTAAAATTATTATGTCGGTGGTTCGCAAAAAAGAAACGAGTGCCATTTTCAGAGAAATTAAAAGAATTGATCCAAACGCATTTATTTCGATGGGAAGTGTAATGGGCGTATACGGTCAGGGTTTTGAGAAATTAAAGCTGTAAACAAACTCTTTTCATTCGCTTTTCAGGTTGGCGCTTTAATCTGCATGCTCTTTGTCGATTGACAAATCAGCATCTTTAATCATAAATTATTCCGAAATAAATTCGGAATGACGGCTTACGCATCTATTCCAAATTATTTCTGAATATTTTTTTAAAATCATCATACTAAATTACATATGAATTAAGTTTTCTTATTTTTACCACTTATGAAAATGCATTTGATGAAGGGAAGATTAAAATTGTTGGTTGGAGCAGGACTTGTTATTGGTGCAAATCTGTTTTTTGCATGTACACCAAAAACGGCAAAAAAGAGTGAAGTTATTGCGCAGGACACGGTTGTGGAAGTAAAAGTGCCTGTTTTAAAATATGGATTACCAGTTGATTCGTTCAGTATTGAAACCGGAAAAGTTAAAAACAACCAGTACCTCAGCCAGATTCTGAATGAAAAAGGTGTAGGCATGGGAACAATCGATAAGATTGCCCGTAAATCGAGATCCGTTTTTGATGTTCGAAAAATTAAAAGCGGTGAAAATTACGCCATATTTTCAAGTCAGGATTCAACAAATCAGGCAAAATATTTTGTGTATGAAAATTCGGCAGTGGAATATACTGTTTTCGAATTAACAGATACATTAGGGATTTACAAAGGCGAAAAGGAAGTACAAACCCGGCAACGCACTGCTCATGGAGTAGTGGAAAGCTCGTTGTGGAATGCCATGGTGGATAACGGCCAGGATCCGATGCTGGCGTTGGAATTATCCGATATATTTGCCTGGACCATCGACTTTTTTGCCATTCAAAAAGGCGACCGTTTTCGGGTAATTTACGACGAACAGTTTGTTGATTCCTTATCCATTGGCATTGGCGAAATTTATGCCGTACAGTTTGATCATTACGGAGAAGCCAACTATGCTTTTATTTTTAATCAAGACGATAGATTGGATTATTTTGATGACCAAGGGAAAAGTTTACGTAAAGCTTTTTTAAAAGCACCCCTAAAATTTTCGCGCATTAGTTCGCGTTTTTCCAACGGAAGAATGCATCCTGTTTTGCGTATTCGCCGCCCGCATCATGGTGTTGATTATGCAGCGCCCAAAGGAACTCCGGTTATGAGTATCGGCGACGGAACTGTTATTAAAAAAGCCTATCAAAAAGGGGGTGGCGGAAATTATTTAAAAATAAAACACAACTCGGTTTATACGACCACCTATATGCACCTTTCGGGATATGCCAAAGGCATTTCAAGCGGATCGCGTGTAAAACAAGGCCAGATAATCGGTTATGTTGGGTCTACCGGAATTGCCACCGGTCCACATCTCGATTTCAGAGTGGCAAAAAACGGCAGTTTGGTCGATCCGCTTAAAGTAAAAGCACCACCTGTTGAGCCGGTGAAAGAAGAAAATATGCCCCGGTTTACCGTGGTGAAAGATTCCCTGATGAACGAACTTCAGAAAATACACTGGGAAGAAGAAATTCTGGCCGACTCGGAGTAAAGTATTTTTATTTTCCTGTGTGATAAAGCGCACATAAAAACTTTTGGGAAAAAGGTAGGTTTGTGGCTGCACATTTGGATATAAAATATGGAGTTTAAAAAGTTAGAAATTGAAGAGGAAGGTAGCTGGATTCAGAAAAAATGGCGCAACCCGCATACGAAAAAAACAGCTGTTTATATGTTGATTGGAGCGGTGGCAGGCTTTGGCTTTTTCTATTTTACCGATGGAATGTCGATGGACAAAATTCCAGCCGGCGATATTTTTCAAAGTATTCTTGTTGGTGCATTTTTTGGCTATTTTATCACAAACAGCCCGTGTGCCAGGGGACGTTGTTAATTCATTCTGCAGTTAATATAAATTTTATTAAACCCCAATCAGGCTCGTTAAAGGAACCAAAAAATGCTTATTTTTAGGACGAATTTTTGTTGTCAAACATTTTTATACTAAACCTAATGACTAAGCTAAAAACCTTAAAAGCAGCTCTTATATTTTTTATTTTCCTTTTATCATTTTATAGCCAGGCACAAAACTGGCCGATATGGCGCGGCCCGAATGGCGATGGAACAAGTATTGAAATAAACCTACCCACCCGTTGGGATTCAGTTACAAATGTGGTTTGGAAAAGTCCGGTTCCCGGCACCGGCCATTCGTCGCCAATTATTTGGGAAGACCGGCTTTTTACACTCACTGCTTTGCCCGATACACAGGAAAGAGCCTTGCTTTGTTACGATAGCAGTAACGGCAAACTACTTTGGCAAAAAACAATATTAACTGCTGAACTCGAAAAAATACATCCCGATAACAGTTATGCTTCGGGCACTCCGGCCACAGATGGTGAATTGGTTTATGTTTCTGTTTTAGATGGAGACGAGGTGGTTGTGGCAGCCTATAATTTTTCGGGTGAACAGGTTTGGCAACAACGCCCGGGAAAGTATTCGAGCCCGCATGGTTTTAGTTGCTCGCCCGCTCTTTATGAAGACAAAGTAATTATAAATGGCACGAGTAAGGGCGATTCTTTTCTGGCCGCACTGGATAAAAACACCGGAAAAATAGTATGGACTGTTTCCCTCGACAAACCGGCGCACAGTTTTAGCACGCCAATTTTTAGAGAACTGGCTGGTAAAATGCAAATGATTGTGGGTGGAAACAAAGAAATTACTTCTTACAACCCAAGTACGGGTGAGAAATATTGGTTTGTTGATGGGCCTTCAGAAGATTTTTGCTCCAGCCCGGTTTACAATCAAAAAAATGATTTGGTAATTATGAGCAGTGCCTGGCCGCAGCGTGTGATTATGGCAATAAAACCAAACGGTTCGGGAAATGTTACCGAAAGCCATGCGGTGTGGCAAACAAAAGAAGGCGCTTTTTATGTTCCTTCGCCTGTTGCCACCGACGATTACCTTTTTTCAACCATGACAAACGGGAGGGTGTATTGTATCGATCTCTCCACCGGAAATACCCTGTGGATCGAAGATTTGGGAAAACAGTATTCATCGCCGGTGATCGTAGGAGGATTGGTGTATATGCCCAACGACGAGGGGATGATCACTGTATTCCGACCTGGAGCAACGTTCGATCTTGTTGCAAAAAATTCGATTGGGGAAAAGATGAATGCTTCTCCGGCGATCAGCAACGGAAAACTGTATTTGCGCGGTGATAAAAACCTTTTCTGTATTGGCGAAATGAGTTCATCTATGCAAAATAAAGCCGTGGACGTTTCTTATTCAGAATTGCAATTTGCAAATGTGGGAGCTGCAACCAAAGAAGGAAAAGTAAGCAGCACGAGCAATGGGATAGAAATGATTGCAGGCGGTGCTGATATTTGGGGCACTAACGACGAATTTGGCTTTAAGTACAAAGAGCTGACCGGTGATTTTGATATTTGCGTTCAAATTTGCGGATTAAGTAAAGCCAATCAATATACAAAAGCCGGAATAATGGCTCGCGAAGATTTAAGCGACAACTGCAAGCATGTTTATTTCCAGGTTTTTCCGGACAATACGCCACGAAACAAAAACAACGGTGGCTGCGAATTTCAATACCGTGCGGAAAAAGGCGGAGAAATGAAAGCCATTTATCCGGATATGGAAACTGCCGGCAATACCTTTGATGTGGATTTTCCGAATACATGGATTCGTCTGAAGAGAGTGGGAACAAGGTTTGAATCGTACATGAGTTCCGACAATAAAACCTGGAATTTATATTCAACATACCAGCAAGAACTTCCTGCGAAGCTTCTGGTTGGTTTGGCTGTTACATCGCATAATTCAAATGAATTTACAAAAGCCGCATTCGGAACTTTACAAATGATGGAATAAGCCTGATTACCAAAAATATGTGCAAAAGGTGTAGGTATTTTATTCGAAAAAATATTTTGCACTTTCGATTCTAAGTTGCAATCAACTGTTTCGCAGAAAAATTAATGTTGATGGTAGATTGATTCATGCGGCTGCATTGAATTTGTAATTTTTATCCTGATATTTATACTTCTTAATTAGAATCTTAATATCAGGCCATGAACAGATTACTACTTATTTTAGGAATTGCCTTTCTACTTTTTTCGTGTTCATCAAAATCCGATAAAACAGAACTGAAAGACGAAGCCACCATAAAACAGGATCAAAAAATGGAATGGTGGCGCGAGGCTAGATTTGGAATGTTTATTCACTGGGGATTGTATGCTGATCCTGCCGGTGAATGGAAAGGCGAAAAAATTCCCGGAATTAGTGAGTGGATTATGGCACGTGCCGAAATTCCGGTAGCAGAATACGAAAAACTGGCTGAAAATTTTAATCCCGGAAAATACGATGCCGAAGCATGGGTAAAACTGGCCCGTTTTGCAGGCATGAAATACATTGTAATTACATCGAAACACCACGATGGTTTTTCTATGTTTCACTCCAAAGCAAGCAAATACAACATTGTTGATGCAACGCCTTTCGATCGCGATCCGTTAAAAGAACTGGCCGACGAATGTAAAAAACAGGGCATTCGCCTGGGGTTTTATTACTCGCAGGCACAAGACTGGCACGAGCCGGGTGGAACCTACTACAACATTGAACAGGGAAAACCACACTGGGATCCGGATTTAAAACGTGAACCACTTATGAACTACATAAACAATAAAGCTGTTCCGCAGGTAAAAGAAATACTTGAAAACTACGGCGGACTTGATATTTTATGGTGGGACACACCAAGAGGAATGACAGAGGAGGCGGCCCAGGCTTTGCAAAATGTGGTGGATGATTACCCGGATTTGATCACTAATAACCGCCTGTACAAAGGATGGAAAGGCGATTTTAGTACACCCGAACAACACGTGCCGCCAAGCGGTCTCGATTACGACTGGGAAGTGTGTATGACCATGAATACCAGCTGGGGATACAAATGGTACGACCAAGAGTGGAAATCGGCAAAAGACATCATTCACATGTTAACCGACATTGCCAGCAAAGGTGGAAACCTGCTGTTAAATGTGGGGTCAACTGCAGAGGGTGAAATTCCAAAAGCAAGTGTCGATCGATTAAAAGAAGTTGGTGTTTGGATGCAAAAAAACGGGGAATCGATTTACGGCACTTTGGCCAGTCCGTTTTTTAAACTGCCCTGGGGCAGGTGTACCACAAAAGAGGTAAAAGGACATACTCAATTGTACCTCCATGTTTTCGACTGGCCCAAAAACGGCATACTAAAAGTACCCGGATTAAAAACCCGGATCAGCGATGTGTATCTGCTTTCGAATCCGAACCAGCATTTTGCATGGAGGTTTGTTGACGGCGATTTACAAATACATGCACCATCGGTTACCTTCGACGAAATTAACACGGTTGTGGTACTAAAAACCAAAAGCAAAATTGAAATAACAAGTAACAAACCCACCGAAAAAGAAGGCAGCATTTTACTCCCTGCCGATTTTGCCGATATTTATAATCCCGGGTATGGCGAACATGCGCTTTTAAGCGGAAGCGGGACTAAATCGGTTATACACAACTGGGTGGATGCAAGAACACGTTTGGAGTGGATTTTCAATAATAAAACAAGCGGAGTATTTCGTGTGGAAGGTTTAGTACGAACTTCGGGAACAGCAAAAATAAAGGTAAAATGCGATGATAAAGAGCTTGATGCCGAAATATCCGCAACCGGCGACCGCTTTGAAACCGTAAATTTTGGTAAAATAGAATTGACAAACCCAGGTGATCAATTGCTGTCCTTACTTCCGGATAAAGACAATTGGAACAATGTAGAACTAATGTACATTGAATTGATAAAAGAGTAAACCGACTGACTTGCATTTTTATCTAATTGTATCATGTGGTTTAAAAGGGGATGCTTACAATCAGGCACCAGCTGTATGATTAGTAATCAGTCGCAGTAGTCAGTGATCAGTCGCAGTAAACCTCGGTCTCGCGAATCGCGCAACAGCAGATAAAAAAAGGAACCATTCATTTTATCTGAACAGTTCCTTTTTTATCGTTACAAAGTCAACAGAATTCTTCTCTCGTTTGCCTTCAAACTTCAAACTTCTGCCTTCTGCCTCCAACCTTCAAACAATCACATGGTGCGATTAAAAAAAGTTATCCGATGAAAAGTAAGACACTACTTCATCATTTCAGCAAAATACTTGTAAAACAGTGGTATGGTTTTAATGCCATTGTAAAACTGTTCCAGTGGATAGTTTTCGTTGGGTGAGTGGATGGCGTCGGCTTCCAGGCCAAAACCCATCAGCACCGATTTAATTCCCAGTACTTGTTCAAAAGTTGAAATAATTGGAATACTACCTCCCGAGCGAACGGGAACCGGACGTTTGCCATAGGTGTCGTTGTAAGCTTTTTCGGCTGCCTGGTAGGCCGGAATATCAATCGGACAAACATAACCCTGTCCGCCGTGCAGCGAAGTAACTTCCACTTTTACCGATTTGGGAGCCATACTTTCAAAGTGTGCTTTAAACAAATCAGCAATTTTATGATGATCCTGGTTGGGTACCAAACGCGATGAGATTTTTGCAAAAGCCTTTGATGGCAGAACGGTTTTTGCTCCTTCGCCGGTGTAACCACCCCAAATTCCGCAAATATCGAAACTCGGACGAATTCCGGTGCATTCCATCGGGCTGTATCCTTTTTCGCCTGTTAATTCCTTTACATCAATGGCCTTTTTGTATTCTTCCACATCAAAAGGTGCTCCGGCCAATAGATTACGTTCCTCTGCCGATACGTCCATAACATCGTCGTAAAAACCAGGAACAGTAACTTTGCCGTTTTCATCCACCATCTGGGCAATCATCGACGAAAGTACATTTATAGGATTGGCAACAGCTCCACCAAATAATCCCGAGTGCAGATCGCGGTTTGGGCCGGTTACTTCCACCTGCCAGTATGCTAATCCGCGCAAACCCGTTGTAATCGATGGTGTTTTTGAATCAATCATCGATGTGTCCGACACCAAAATAACATCGGCTTTTAACATCTCTTTGTTTTGCTCGCACCAAAGTCCTAAGTTAGGCGAACCCACTTCTTCTTCGCCTTCAATCATAAATTTTACATTGCAGGGAAGGGTATTGGTTTTTACCATCAGTTCGAAGGCTTTGGCATGCATCATACTTTGCCCTTTATCGTCGTCGGCACCGCGTGCCCAGATTTTACCATCGCGAATTTCCGGTTCGAAGGGTGGCGATTCCCACAACTCAATGGGATCAACTGGCATTACATCCATGTGGGCATACACCAACACGGTGGGTAAGCTCGGATCGATAATTTTTTCGCCATAGCATACCGGGTTGCCCACGGTCTCAAAAACTTCGGCTTTATCGGCTCCCGCATCCAGCAAGGTTTTTTTCCAGTATTCAGCCGCTTTATACATGTCTGGCTTGTGGCTCTGAATCGAACTTATTGACGGAATCCGGATTAATCCGAATAAATCTTCTAAAAAACGGTCTTTGTTTTCCTCTACATATCTTTTAATGTAATCCATAGTGCATTAAATGTTTTTTCTTTTCTATTAAGGCCAAAAAATAGGGTTTATTCAGAAGATAAAAAAGGATTTTTATTACTATCTCAATGATAAAGGCGAACCTGCTTTATATAAAGTTTCCTTTTTCCGTTGGGCGAATCAATTTTAAATTCAATATCGAGTCCAAAATCATCAAAAAGGCAAGAGCACGAATGAGGTACATTGTTGAAAAAGTGATTTTTAATTTGCAGACAATCTTCTCCCAGCTGATACAATTCTTTTTCGGTTAATACATTTTGTCCGCTGTAGCCAGGGATGTTGGAATGCGACAAATATTCGATGGTAAATTTGTGCGACGGATCAAGCGAATAGGTGTAAAGTATAAGTTGATCGTGAAGAACTCCGGGCTCGGGAAATACAATGCTGTATTCGTCGAACTGAACATTTACAATAAATCCGGGATTAATGTTGTACAGGTTTTTGGTGATAACAACTCCGTTCGCATTTTCGTTTGGAAAAGAGCGGTGAACCAAAATGCCCATTGCTACTGAGTTTTGCTCTATTTTATAGTACTCGCGTTCTTCGAATGCTCTGAAATTCCAGCAGCTTGCCCACACTTTTTTTATGGCATTTTCAATGGTTTTGTTTTCATCGTCTTTTTTAGCCGAAAAGGAATCGTACAATCCGGCACCCGAAAAGAACTCCAGGTCTTCGGCATTGGTGGACGAACGAAAACGCCAGGCATCAAAATCTTTAAAATTCTTAATTTTTGTACGAATCAATTCTGTTAACGCAGGATCGAGTGGGGCCTCAATAATTTTAGTTCGCAGTTCTTCCAGCTTTTGTTTCCGGTATTCCTGGTTGGTTTTAAACATTTCATTTTCGAATAAGTCGTTCATAAACAAATCGATTTGATTGTTTTCCATGTGCCGTTTGTAATAATGGAACGGAATGGCAAAAGGATTTTCGGGTGTGGTGATGGATGGATTTTGAAGCTTTAGCAGTTCTGCAAAATTTGCAGCTTTCCCTCCAATTGTATTAACGCTCGAATAACCTGCTTTTTCTAAATCGATTAAACCCGATGTGTTTGTGTTTTTCGGGAGCGACACAACAGTTTGAGGCTCGTTTTGAGACCAAAAGGCAGTGGCTTCATCCAAAGTGGCTTTTCGTATGATAAACGAATCGGCCTGCACCTCAAGGTAAACCAGTTCGCCCATTAATTCTTCAAGCTTTGGATGGTTCCATGCATTTCTGAGGGCCATGTTTGGTGTTCCGCGGTTGTGGCTTAAAATGTTAATGTGGCTAAGTGGTGTTTGAAACTCGGTAGTAATAATTCCGGCAACCACCGAAACATCGTTTGGAATGCCGTTTAATACAATAATATCGTGTTTCCCCAGGTAGTTTGAATTCAGCTGTTCATAGTCGACTTTTCGCAAGTATCCGTAGCCACTGGCGAGGTTTAATGCCTGGTAATTTTGCCCCTCATACAATTCGTCGGAAGTTATTACCGGCACTTCAGAGCAGCTTTCCCATTCGGGGTTGTTAGGGTATAAATACAGTTTGCCTTGCAAATACGATGTTGAACTTATTCGGTCGAAAATGTGCCTGATCTGCGAACAATCCATTTCGTCGCCGGCATAAAAACGCAGCACGTATTTATCAAGCGCCTTGTAATAGTTTATTGAGCCCGGGTATAGAAAGCGTTCGCCTGAATTGGTGTATTGGGTCATGTTAAAATGGTAATGCCCTTTGTTGTAACCCAGAAACTGCTCGGCAAAGGGAAAATGAAATTCAAACCTTTTGCTGTTCATGTAATACATGCGGTTGTCGTGTTGGTTGTAAATAAATTTCAGCGATTCCACTTCGCCCTGGTTGGTAACAAACGGACTGCTTTGCAATAGGTCGAAAGCCTGGTAGTTGGGTAGTCCGTTTAAGTAATTTAAATCATTGTCGGTTTTCGACAATAGTTTTACATGCGCAATGGTGTCTTTCTGCGGAAAAGGAATTTCAACACTGTAGTATCCATTTTTCGAAAAGACTAAAGTATCGTTTGAATAGGTGCTTTTTTGGGGCTCCCGGTTTTGTAGGATCGTAAGTAGTTCGCCCGACGAAAAGAGTTTTAATGCGTCAACTTTAGCATAAGACAAAACCTGTAATATGTACACGCCGGGTTTTAGTTTTGGCAGAAGGTAGGTTTCTCCGGCGCCAATCTCAGGTGTTTCAATGAGGATTTTTCCATCGCTGGTAAATAAACGTAAGGAAACATTTGCGTTGTCGGGGGCAAAAAACAGGTTGTAAATAATCCGGTAGTTTTGTGTTTTTTCCGGTGAGTCAAAATCCCACGAAAAGGCTCCATTTTGGTCTGAAACAATTGTAGTGCCCAATCTTTTATGCGTAATGTTTACATCAGCTACCGGATAGCCGGAACTTAATTCGCTGGTGCGCCCCACATACGAATATTGTGCCCTGGCATTTACCGAAAGCAGCAGTGCAAAAAATGCAAAAACCAAAAATTTAGCCGGTTTAAAAACAATCATGTTTTTAAGATGTAAAAAGGGAGTGGAAGGTTGCTTTGCTATCTGGATCAAAATCTTTGCAGCATAAAAAAGGGCATCCAAACGGATGCCCTTCTTCAAATAAGTTTATCACAACTTAATTAGTCAACAATTGCTTTAAATTTAGCATTGTCGAAATATTTTGCGAATTCCATATCAGTTTTAGCAACTGCTTTTAAATCAGCATTCATGTCGCAGGCAGCTTTCAAACTGTCGAACAACAAAGCTTCTTTTGCAGTGCGTGCACCAACAACAGCTTTAAAATATTCAGTCATGTAACAACCTTCAATTGTACAAGCATCAAGATCTTTGATTGCTCCGTTGTTGTCGCCGGCCAATAATTTAGCCAGGCCAGAGTTTACATCTTTAAATTTGCTGAAGTATTTAACTGCTTTGGCATAATCAGCTTTTTTAATGCTAACAATACCCATGTTGTAGTTTACTTCTTCGCCTGCACCTGCAGCAGCACCAAATAATGTTTCGGCACCTGCAACATCTCCTTCAGTTAAAGCAATAGCGCCAACGTTATTTTTAACAATAGGTTCGTTGTTTTTCAGTTTTTCTGCTTTTTCGAACAATGGTTTTGCCTGTGCATGTTTCCACTGTTTTACCAATACATAACCTGCGTTGTTTGGCCCTCTCCAGTCGTTTGGATAAACTTTAATAAACGAGTTGTAAATTGCAAGCTGGTCGTTTAAGTCGGTAAACAAAGTAGCAGCGTAAAGCAATTCAGCAGGATTTAAAGAAGAAGGATCAGCTTTTGCAGCTGCTTTTAATTCTTCGTCAGTTTTACCAATAAAATCAACGCTGGTAGTTAATTTAGCTCTACGTAGTTGAGGAAGAATTTCTTCGGCAACATCAGTGAAAGTTACACTAAGGTTTCTGATTTCGCGCTCACGAACTTCAGGATCGTTGTACATAGAAAGTACGCGTAAAATCAATTCTTTATCCTGAATGTTAGATTTCTCCATTAATTCTTTGAAACCATCCCAGTCTTCAGGAGTGTATTTTGTTTTCAATTCAACGTTAACACCTGCTTCTTTCAATTTTTTAGCTAAAAACTGAGAAGAAGTTTCTTTACGTTTTGCAGCAAGATCAGTGTTGAAATCAATTTCACCGTCAGGAGAAGCATAAGCAGAAACCTCAACTTCTTTCAGGTCGATTCTTTCGTCGCTGTTGGCTTTTTTAGTATAGTCTTCTAAAGCAACAACTTCGCTTTTTCCTGTTTCATCGCTGCGAAGATTTGATTTGTTGATCAAATATTTGATATCAGCCATCATTTCGTCAGGTACTACTCGTTGAAATGCATCGATGTTTGCATCGTATTTGCCACTTGTATTTGCTTCGCGAACAACGCCTAAAATGGGTTGTGGCATAACAATAACTTTTTCGCTGGTTGCCAATACTCCGTCAGCAATTTTAATGGGATCGAAATCAACGCTTTTACCACCTTTAGAAGCAGTAATGTTTACATACAATTCTGATTTCGCCATTGCTTTATCGAAAGCAACCATGTCTTTGTAACTAACGTTACCTCCGGCTACTCCAATAACTTTATTGTTTGCTTCTACTTTTTCGCCCTGAACGGTAACCGGTTTGAATTTGGTTTCGCCATCGGCAAATTTTAAAACAGGAGTTGCGGTTAAAGTCGCTTTTTTATCAAAATATTTGGCAGGGAAACGGGTGTCGATTGCCAAATCAACTTCACTTGCGTGTGCTTCAAGCACCTCAGGAGTAACTTTGAAGTTGATATTATCAGCATTCTTTTTCATTTTGTTGAGTCCTGCACAACTTGATAGAAGTACAGCCACCAATACTACAAGTACAGACGGTTTAAAGTTGATTCTTCTCATAACAGACAATTGTTTATACGTATATTAAAATTTTACACTTAAGCACACAAAAATATAAAGCTTTTTATTATTTGAAAGCGGAGAATCAAGTTTTTATCACAATATCAGGCGGTTTATCCCTAATTTATAATCACTATTAAAAATCGCATTTTTGATTCTTATAAAATCTTCAGGATTTTTAACAAAATCGATGTTATTTATGTCGATAATCAAGATTGGGAAGCTATTAATTTGTTTGAAAAAATGGAAGTAACCTTTGCTGATTTTGTCGAGGTAAGCCGGATTTATATCTTGTTCGTAATCGCGTCCACGTTTTGCTATGTTTTTTAGTAACCGATCGATGTCGGAATGCAGGTAAACGTACAAATCGGGTTTGGGCATGGTTTCAAAAATAATGTCGAATATTTGCCGGAATAACCGGTACTCGTCATCTTTTAAGGTGTTTTGTGCAAAAATGGCTGTTTTGGCAAAATAATAATCGGCCACCATAAATGGTTGAAAAAGATCGAGGTTGAGTACCTCGTTTTTTATTTGATTGTAGCGATCGGCTAAAAAGGAAAGTTCAAGTGGAAACGAATACCGTTCCTGGTCTTTGTAGAATTTTGGCAAAAAAGGATTGTCGGCAAATTGTTCCAAAACCAGTTTGGCATTTTGCTCTTTGGCAATCATTTTCGAAAGCGTTGATTTTCCGGCTCCAATATTTCCTTCAATAACGAGAAACTGCATAATTACAACATAAAAATTCCCGGTAACAGAATATGTTTACCGGGAACTCAAAAATACAATTTATTCTTAGAAGCTCTTGGTTAAGCTCGCTAAATTTTATCCTTTTATAGATCTACTGTTTCTTATTCGGCTGATAATTTTTCAATTCCCATGTTGTACAATGTAAATCCAAAAATGTCGGCATACTGTTCAATGGTTTTGCTTACAGGTGTTCCTGCGCCGTGTCCTGCGTCGGTTTCAATCCGGATTAAAGTTGGATTTGTGCCCGCTTGTTTTGCCTGTAACTCGGCAGCAAATTTAAAACTGTGTGCCGGCACAACGCGGTCGTCGTGATCGCCGGTAGTAACAAGTGTTGCCGGATATTCAACTCCTTCTTTAACACTGTGAACAGGTGAATATGCTTTCATGTATTCAAACATTTCCTGGCTGTCTTCCGAAGTTCCGTAGTCGTATGCCCAGCCTGCACCTGCCGTAAAGGTATGGTAACGTAACATGTCGAGTACGCCAACTGCCGGAAGTGCCACTTTCATCAAATCAGGACGTTGTGTCATTACAGCTCCCACAAGCAATCCTCCGTTTGAACCTCCGCGAATGGCCAGGTAGTCGTCGCTGGTGTAGTTTTCATTTATCAGGTATTCGCCGGCAGCAATAAAGTCATCAAACACATTTTGTTTCTGAAGTTTTGTTCCGGCAACGTGCCATTTTTTTCCGTACTCGCCACCACCACGAATGTTTGGAACAGCATAAATACCGCCCATGTCCATCCAAATGGCATTGGCAATACTAAAAGAAGGAGTAAGACTGATGTTAAAACCTCCGTAACCGTATAAAATAGTCGGGTTTTTGCCATTCAGTTCCATTCCTTTTTTATACGAAATAATCATCGGTACTTTTGTGCCGTCTTTTGAGGTGTAAAAAAACTGTTTGCTTTCAAAATTATCGGGATTAAAATCAATCTCAGGTTTTACATACAATTCCGAGTTGCCTGTATTAAAATCGTATTGATAAATACTTCCCGGAGTAGTGTAATTGGTAAATGTGTAATACATTTCCGTATCTTCTTTTTTCGCTCCAAATCCGCTGGCAGTTCCAACACCCGGAAGTTCAACTTCGCGAATTAATTTCCCGTCGTAATCGTACTGGTATACTTTCGAAACGGCATCAATCATGTAAGTGGCAAAGAAATAACCACATCCGGTTGACGGACTTAGCACATTTTCTGTTTCAGGTATAAAATCCACCCAGTTTTCAGGTGCAGGATTGCTGAAGTCCACTGTAACAATTTTTGTATTGGGTGCATTCAAATTGGTAACCAAATACAATTTGCTGCCGTCATTGTCAATTACGTGCGTGTCGCTGCTGTCGTCTCCTATAATTGTTACCAGCTTGCTGTCCGGTTTTGTCAGGTCCTTAATAAAAAGTTTATTTCCCGATGTTGATATACTTGCAGTAATAACCAGGTAGTTATTGTCGTCGGTTGTATATCCGCCAATGTATCGGTGTTTTTCAGCTGCGGTTCCACCGAATATCAATTGATCTTCGCTTTGTGCAGTGCCCAGTTTGTGGTAGTACAATTTATGTTGATCGGTTTTTGCCGAAAGTTCGCTGCCTTTTGGTTTGTCGTAACTCGAATAAAAAAAGCCATCGTTTGCTTTCCACGAAATGCCGCTGAATTTTATGTCGATCAAAGTATCGCCCAACTGTTCCATTGTTTCGGCATCCATAATAATTACTTTGCGCCAATCGCTGCCACCTTCCGAAATTGAATAGGCAGCAATTTTGCCATTGTCGGAAAAACTCAAGGTACTCAAAGAAGTAGTGCCATCTTCGGCAAACGTATTTGGATCGAGAAAAACCTGTGCGGTTTCCGGGCTCTCTCCGTTTTTATAACGGTAAACCACGTACTGGTTTTGCAGGCCATCATTTTTATAAAAATAGGTCCAGTCTCCTTCCTTAAATGGAGCTCCAACTTTTTCGTAATTCCAAATTGCTGAGAGCCTGTCTTTAATTTCGCTGCGATACGGTATGTTATTCAGGTAGGCAAAAGTGGTTTTGTTTTGTTCTTTTACCCACTCTGCCGTTTCTTCCGAATTGTCATCTTCCAGCCAGCGATACGGGTCGCTCACTTCAGTTCCGAAATACGTGTCTTTTACATCTCCTTTTTTTGTCACCGGGTATTCAATTTTTGTGGTTTCGTGGCAGGCCGCCAAAACGAGAACCGTTCCTAAAAGTAAAAATATGTTCTTCATTGTGCAGTTTTTATTGAATTACATTAATTTTTTTTGTCTTCTTATTTTTTTGTCTTTTACCGAACCAACAACATAGGGAGGCAATAATCCAATTGCAAAACCCAAACAAAACAGCTCCAGTTGGTATTCCGGATTAAGGTTCATTACAAGATAGCCAATCAAACCTCCGGCAACAATTCCCAGAAACGAGTACATGTAAGTAAAATAGTAGGGAGCATAAAAACCATGCTCTTTTTGCATGTGTTTCGAAAGTTTTGAGATGAGTTTATCGTAATCGCGGCGTTTCGAGCCAACATTTTTAATTGCCTTGTCGATGCTATCCACCGCTTCCTGAATGTATTGTTTCTGTTGCTGACATTCGTGACAGCTGCTTGAAAAAGAGTCGATGCGCGAAACATTTCGTTTAAACTCATCTATTCTGAAAAAACGAATGTCTTTTTCGTTTACTCCTTTCAGTTTTTCGTCGATTTGGGTATTTAATTGTTTTGACCAGGAATCCATGTATTTCTGTTTTGTTTGCGAATTTAGAAAAAGGAATTTAAAAGTAATGTGACGAAAGTTGTCTATAGTTAATCAAAACCAGACAGATTTGAACAAAAAACGCCCTGCCAGGTGGCAGAGCGTTTTTTATATGTTCATCAAAAATATTAATCTTCTGATCTTGGTCGGTCGTTGTCACGGCGCGGACGGAAATCGTTGTTTCTGCGGTCTCCACCTCTGCGATCGTCGCGACGGTCACCACCACGGCGGTCACCACCTCTTCTGTCACCACCACGGTTGTCGCCTCTTGGAGGACGATTTTCTCTTGGAGGACGTTCAACATAACCTTCAGGTTTTGGAAGAAGTACTTTGCGTGAAAGTTTTAATTTACCGGTTTTTTCGTCAACACCGATTAATTTAACTTCCAGAATTTCGCCTTCTTTTGTAAAATCTTCGGCGGCTTCAATACGTTTCCAGTCCATTTCCGAAATATGAAGTAGTCCTTCTTTTCCGGGAATGATTTCGATAAACGCACCAAACGATACAACCGATTTTACTTTTCCTTTGTAAATTTCGCCTACTTCAGGAAGTGCAGTAATGGCTTTAATTTTAGCTTTTGCAGCTTCAATTGGTTCCAATCCGGCACCCGAAATTTCAACTCTTCCCTGGTCATCCACTTCTTCAATAACAATAACCGTTTGAGTTTCTTCCTGAATCGCTTGAATTACTTTTCCTCCAGGTCCGATAATTGCACCAATCATGTCTTTCGGAATCACGATTGTTTCGATACGTGGAACATTTGGTTTGTAATCTTCGCGTGGTTCCGGAATTACTTTCAACATTTCGCCAAGAATGTGCAAACGACCTTCTTTTGCCTGTTGTAACGCTTCGGCCAACACTTCGTAAGGAAGTCCGTCAACTTTAATATCCATTTGAGTTGCAGTAATACCATCGGCAGTTCCTGTAACTTTAAAGTCCATATCTCCCAGGTGGTCTTCGTCACCTAAAATATCAGAAAGAACAGCGTATTTTTCTGCTCCTTTATCGGTGATTAATCCCATTGCGATACCCGATACCGGCTTTTTGATTTTGATACCTGCATCCATCATTCCTAATGTTCCGGCACAAACAGTTGCCATCGACGATGAACCATTTGATTCCAAAATATCAGAAACAATTCGAAGTACGTATGGGAAATCTTCCGGAATCATTTTTTTCAATCCACGGTAAGCAAGGTTTCCGTGACCAATTTCACGACGGCTGGTTCCACGTGGTGTTTTTGGATCGCCAACACAGAATGGAGGGAAATTGTAGTGCAATAAAAATTTCTCAGTTCCCTGGTAAGTTACTGCATCAATTTTTTTAATGTCCATTTTTGTACCCATGGTAACTGAAGTCAACGACTGAGTTTCTCCACGTGTAAAAATAGCAGATCCGTGAGCACCCGGCAAGTAATTTACCTCACCCCAGATTGGGCGAATTTCGTTGGTCGCTCTACCATCCAAACGAATTTTGTCGTCAAGAATCATGCGGCGCATGGCTTCTTTTTCAACGTCGTGGTAATATCTTTTAATTAAACCAATGTGCTGTGCCAAATCAATTTCTTCATTTTCGGTATTGGCTTCAGTATATTTTTCAATAAACTCATCACGAATTACCATAAACGCATCCATACGTTCTGCTTTATTCGTAAGTTGTTTTTTAGCTACTTCGTAACAGGCTTCGTAGGTTTCTGCTTTTACTTTTTCGCGCAATACTTCATCGTTGTTTTCATGACAGTATTCACGTTTTACAACACCAATCTCAGCAGCTAATTCTTCCTGAGCTTTACATTGTTTTTTAATTTCGTCGTGCGCCACTTTAATGGCTTCCAGCATAACCTCTTCTGAAACCTCACTCATTTCGCCCTCAACCATCATAATGTTGTCGAACGAAGCACCAACCATAATTTCCAAATCAGCTTCTTCCATCTCAACACGTGTTGGGTTGATAACGAATTCGCCGTTAATACGTGCAACACGTACTTCCGAAATTGGTGTTTCAAACGGAACGTCAGATACTGCAATAGCAGCCGAAGCAGCTAATCCTGCCAATGCATCCGGCATTTCGTCTTTTCCTACTGAAATAAGCGAAATCATCACAGCTGTTTCAGCGTGGTAATCGGCAGGGAAAAGTGGGCGTAATGCACGGTCAACTAAACGTGCCACTAAAATTTCTTCGTCACTTGGACGGGCTTCTCTTTTCAGAAATCCTCCGGGGAAACGACCTGCGGCTGAAAATTTCTCGCGGTAATCAACCGATACCGGCATAAAATCTACATCTTCTTTGGCTTCTTTTGCTGAAACTACCGTAGCCAGCAACATGGTGTCACCCATTCGAACCACTACCGAACCATCGGCTTGTTTTGCCAATTTTCCGGTTTCAATGGTAATCGACCTGCCATCAGCAAGTTCAATCGTCTTAATTGTAGCGTTTACCATAATTTTTCTAATAAATCTTTAAGTTTAAATTACAATGGGTGGTGAGGATTTGCAATTTACAAAAAAGAAAGGCAATACCAATGCATTGCCTTTCAATATCTTTACTTACGTAAGTTCAACTCTTTGATAATCGCACGATAACGTTCGATATCTTTTTTGATTAGGTAGTCTAACAAGCTTCTACGCTTACCTACCAGTTTAATTAAAGAACGACGTGTGCTGTGGTCTTTTTTGTTTTGCTTCAAGTGTTCGGTAAGGTGGTTAATCCTTAGTGTGAACAATGCAATCTGACCTTCCGCACTTCCTGTGTCGGTTGCTGATTTACCATGTTTGGTAAACAGTTCCGTTTTTTTCTCTGATGTTAAATACATTTTAAAAGAACTAATTTGTTATACAATGTTTAAACCGCAACATCGCTTTAAATAGAAACGGCTTAAAATTAATTGGCGACAAAAGTATATAAAAGTTTTTGATTTTCAAACAGATAATTAAAGATTGGATAAAAAGTTGGCGGTTTTGGCTTTTGTAGGGTAAAATGCAGATTATTAATAAAGTAGAATGAATTGTGTTGAAATGTTAACAGCGTTTGAAATTTCGAATATATGGACTAAAAATTTTAATAAAAGTGTTGAAATTTTAGCGCTATACACGTTGCAATGTTAATAAATAGGTCTGAATAAGGGGTTTAACTCTCGGAATGTTTTGCTAAACTTGTATACCCTTATTTTTTATCATTAGATTTTAAATCTATCAGGGGGTGGCTGGAGGGCTACCCTTTCTTTTTGTCCTAGATTTCTAAACCCGAACTAAATGTTACTGCGGCTCCCTGGTACTCAAAAAGTGAAGTCCAGAATTGCTCCGAGAGATTGATCTTTTCGTCGTTTCCCGAAGTGCGGATCGCAACAATATAAATTTCGAATGCGCTTAAATCCGGAAGTGCAGGTCCGTTTTTGGCCAATTGTCCAAGTGTTTTATCTGGTTCTGTCGTCATTTTCTCAATCTGGTTTTTCCAATTGGTGCCATAAAAACTAAACAACGAACTATTTTCCAACATGTCGGAATAAATAATCAGGTATTTTCTATCTGCTACTGTACGGTTCATTTTAATACACTCACGCGTTACTTTCTGATAAATTTTTGAAGCATCGGTTCCCCAGTCTGCGCTTTCCATAAGGGAAACAAATGCCTGGTCCAAGTCATTGTAAAACCTTTCTACCTGATCTTTTCTGTTTAATGGATTTTCGCCCATCATACCTGTTTCTCCAACCGCTATTTTTATCGATTTTGACCGAGAGTCGGAAACTTCGTTAATAAGCGAAAGTTTTATTTCTCCTCCCGAAAATCCCCCGGTTTCTTTATCAAGTTTCATAAGGGTTAAGAATTTTGGCAGATTTTCAGCAATAAAATTTTCATCTTTAAATCGCTCGTCGGTAACATCAATCAACACCGAAATGGCAGTGTTTTGTGGTGTTTCGGTTTTGCACGAAAGAAGCAAGGTGAAAAGTGCAAACGTTAGAAATATTATTCGAGTTCGTTTCATTGTTGTGGCTTTTATACGGTAATTATTTGGAGCGGAATGATGCTGTCTTTCTCAAGTTGGAACACTGCTGTAATCTTTGTACCTCTATTCCTGCTCACTTTCTTTCTCAACAAAATATCCCTTTAAATCGGGTACCAGTTCGCCCCATGCTTTGGGTTGTCGGTGGTTGTTCCGATAGGTGAGGTTTGTGTCTCGGTAATTAAAAATGGCTTCTTTAAAATGATTGTTTATTTTACGCTCCATTCCCTGACAAAAAGCAAATACTTTTTTGTAGTTTCCTGTTATCTCGGTTTTTTTGCTTTTTAAATGCTGCAATTTATTTTTAAGTGCTTCGGTTTTGTCGCTGCATTCGTTTTGAATGCGTTTGCGTTCAGCATCAAAATTTTCTTTCTCAGCAGCTCTTTTATCGCTAACTTCTTTCTGGAGCTTTAAAAACTGTTCTTCTTCGCGATGGTACTTTTTGTAAACTTCGTGAAACTCGTTGCTGCTGTCGTGTGCAAAAAATGAGGCTACGGTACCCACCATAAACAGAATAACACCAATGGTAAAAAAGGTCCACTGATCCAGAAGAAGTTGTTCTTGAGCAACGCCCAGTTCTCCCAGATAATTACTGCGTAAAAGCGCTGTAAAATAGCTGACCGTTCCCACTGTTAAAAACAGGATAATAAACAGAATTGGGTAAATACTGCGCTCTTTTACTTGTTTTAAAAGTTTACCCGCGGCATGTGCCAAAAAGGGTAAAGTAATTACCAAAACGCCGGCCATTATCAGTGTTAAAAGCGGTGTTTCGCGAAAAGAAATAAAAACCTGGTTATTTAAAGGAAACTCTGCAATACCAATACCAAGCAACAATAATATGTAGGCCCAGTAGGGTTTAAACTGGATGTTGCTTTCCTGTCGGTTGTGTTTCTCCGAAACTTCTTCCCAGCGGTTTTTAATTTTATCAAAGCGTTTTTTCTCCAACTGGTAGTGAGGCGAATTTTCAATGTCTTTTACCGTGTCTAAATGATTTAAGGTTAATTCCTCCAGTTTTTTTGTTTTTTCGTTTTCAACCTCAGTCAGCAATCCGGTAATTTTAGTTTCGTCCAGTTCATTTAGTTCTTCGTTTACCTGTTTAAAGTTGTTTTCCTTTAAATCGTTTAAAACCTGTCGTCCGTTTTGGTACAAGCCCTCAATTTCTGCCTGGTATTTACTCCGGATTTCCTGTTCTATTGGCGTTGTAAAATCGTCATCAACCGAAGGCAAATTTCGTTTCCCGTCTTCTTCGCCTTTTTCTTTGCTTTTTTTTAATTGGTGTTGATGATTTGTAGCCAATTCAGATTCGAGGGTAAACTGGTATTCTTTCAGAAAAATTTCTGTTTCCATGGCTTTAATTTTACAGTTAAGTATTCTAGAAAACGCAAATGCAGATTGCAAAGTATGTAAGTCGGTGAAATAATGCTACTTAATTCGTTAACTTAGTCTGTTTGTTCGGTGAAATGCATCCATAATCAGATGACTTCATCACTTAATTGAACAGATTTAATCAATCTGCACGAACCGGATTTTACAGCAGACGAATCTGGTATTTGAAATGTTGCAGTATTTTAGCGAAAGTTGAATGGAAAGGTTAAACTATCGGGTGTTTTTTGTGTCTGATAAAAGTAGAGCCAAAATTATGACAACAAAATCATTCTTTTTGAAAATTGGTGGCTGGTTACAAGCGACCGAAATGTTCGAACGTCCGCGTAAAAAATTACCAGGAAAGTGGCAGTTGTACGAATACTTTGTAGATGAAAAGGAGGAACTTCTACATTTTGAAGAGAAAGAATTAAAAGCCAGAAGCCAGTTATTTGAGCTTGAATTTTCGGAGCAGAGTTATTCGAGACAATCAAATATTCCCATTTCGCTGATTCAGAACAGTAAAAATGGCAAGTGGAGTGTTGCTAAAAACTTTGTTACACTGCTCGATGCGGAAAATTTTAGGGATAGTATTGAATTCCAGTTTGCCTTTGAAAAAGGAAATCTTAAACTGTTAAAAAAGAATGCTTTTGGGAAAATTGAATTTTTTGGTTTCTTCAGAAAGATAAATTCAAAGGTTTAAATTCCATTTCTATAAACTTCGAGCGCAGCCGGGAAAGGGTGTAATGCACGTTCAAATATTCCCAGAGAATAAGCAATTGTGAGTCCGTAGTTGGTAATTGGCACGCCTGCCTGGCGGGCTTTCATAATGCGGCTAAGCATTTCGCGGCGGTTCCACATGCAGGCACCACAATGTACAATCAATTTGTATTCAGCCAAATTTGGAGGGAAGTCGTGTCCGCGGGTACTGTCAATTTCTAATTTTCCGCCAACGTACTGAGTCAGCCAGCGTGGTATTTTTACTGTTCCTATATCTTCGCCAATGGGATGGTGCGAGCAGGCCTCTGCAATTAACACTTTATCGCCTGTTTTTAATTTGTCGATGGCCATTGCACCTTGCACCAAAGCTGTTAAATCGCCCTGGTAGCGGGCAAATAAAATTGAAAACGAAGTTAGAGGTATTTCAGGTGGCGTGTCGGCAGCAACCTTTAAAAAGGCTTGCGAATCGGTAACCACTAATTTGGGTGGTTTATTAAAACGCGAAAGTGCTTCCCGAAGTTCCCGTTCTTTTACAACCATACAAAATGCGTCGTTGTCGAGTAAATCGCGGATACTCTGGACCTGTGGTAAAATCAATCTGCCTTTGGGAGCTTCTTTGTCAATTGGCACCACCAAAACGGCTGCTTCGCCTGCACCCACCAAATCAGCCAAAATACTCGGGCGATTGATATAATCGGCAGGAGCCGAGTTTAGCAACAACTGGCGTAATTCCAAAAGGCCGGTTCTTTCTACCGTTGAAGTTTGTGCATATTTTATTTTTTCCGTGTTTAAATGTGCCAGTATACTTTCATCGGTTTGGAATAAATCGATTTTATTAAAGACGATTACAAAAGGGATAGCACGGTCTTTTAGTTCGTCCATTAATTTTTGTTCGTAGCTACCCCATTCTTCAAAGTTACTCACAATAACTCCCAAATCGGTTCGGTCGAATACGGCAAGTGTTTTTGCGATTCGTTTTTCGCCCAGGACTCCAACATCATCAATTCCGGCCGTATCGATAAAAAGTACCGGACCCAGCGGAAGTAGTTCCATTGGTTTTTCAACCGGATCGGTTGTAGTTCCTGCAACTTCTGAAACAATGGAAACATCCTGTTGGGTAAGTGCATTTAAAATACTCGATTTTCCTGCATTCCTTCGGCCAAAAATGCCAATGTGCAAACGAAACGATTTTGGTGCCCGCATAATAGTTTTTAAAGAAAGTTGAAAGTACAAATTCGTACTATTCTCTGCAAAATTAAACTATAAAAAAGGGTGCAAACTGCACCCTTAAAATATATTCTAAATAGTAGGTTCTATTTTTTACCGCCACAACAACTTTTTGTTGCTGCTTTTTCGTCGGCACAAGTTTTACCTGCAGCTGCACAGCTTTTTTTCTGAGCTTCGCTACATCCTGTTGTTCCTTCTTCTTCAACAGTTGCTTTGTCGCCACAGCAAGCTTTTTTAGTTTCTGTTGTTTTCTTGGCTTCGGCAGCCTTTTTTTCTTTCTTTTTCTCTTTTTCTCCTTCTACTGCGGTAGAAAAGTTATCGTTGTCGGCAACTACAGTTACTTTCGATTTTTCAACAGAAATTACTTTTGGTGTTGCGTTCGAAACTGATACTCCATAAGTAAGTACCAAGGCTAAAATAAACAATACTTTTTTCATTATTTTTTTGGTTTTATAAATTATTCTCGGTCAAATATATTCTATTTTCCTGTAAAAATGGGTTAACGAGGTGTTAACAGGCTTTTTATCGAAGTTATTTACTGATCGAATAATTACTTTTGCTTGCAGTTGGTACCTTTTGCTACTTACAGAAATTGAAAAATAAGAAACGGAATTTTGGGATTTAAGTAGATTGGCAATGCTGAACTATATTCCGAATTAACCGTTTATTTTGTACAGAATGAAAAACATCATCCGAAAATATATATTGGGATTTACCCTTGTTATCATTTTTGCGCTTTTGGCAACACAGGTGCGCTGGATTGTGTATTCCATTCATTTTCAGGAAAAAGTATTTCAGAAAAGTGTAACGCTCGCATTAAACCAAACCATTTCTAATTTAACTGCCAACCGGCCATTTTGCAGTAAAATGAAGGAATGTGTTGAGTGCGATTCAATACGGTTGGAGACACAACTGACCAATACCGGAGTTTGGGACAAAATTCACAACGCAATTGATGACGAATTAAAAACTTACGACATTTTTTTGGAATACGATTTAATGATTTTGGAGACGGATTCAAAAGAATTAAAAACGATTGAAGCGGAACTCGATAAAGGTTTGTATTACACCACAAATCTGGGCGAATTAATTGGACAAAACGGTTACGAACTGGTGGTGAAGTTTCCCGGAAGGACAAAGTTTTTTCTCGAAAAAACAGGTTTGATGTTTCTGGCCTCGCTGCTCCTGATTTTTTTATTGATTTTAGCCCTGGTTTATTTGCTGCGTTTGTACAAACAAGAACTTCGGATTGCCGAACATACCAAAGAGTTACTGAATAATGTTAGTCACGAGTTTAAAACTCCCTTATCGAGTATTGCACTGGCTTCGAATATGATTCGGAAAAAACGTTACAATACAGAAGACAAGCTGGTGAACTATGCCGAACTGATTTCGAAGGAGAATAAGAAGTTGCAACATTTGGTGGAAAGTATGTTGCATTTGGCTGCAATTGAACGCGATGAATTTGATTATTCAAAAGAAACACTTGATGTACATGCTGTAGTTGAAGATAGCATTTCTACTTTCGAGATGATTCTTCAGGACATGAACGGCAAAATATCGACACTGCTGAATGCCACTGAAACAATGGTGTTTGCCGATAAACTTCATCTTACCAATGCATTGGTCAACCTGATTTCGAATTCGATTAAATACTCGAAAGATGCACCTGAAATACTTGTTGAAACCAGAAGTAACAACGAAACTATTTGGGTGATGGTAAGCGATAAAGGAATTGGAATTGCATCGAAATACCAGAAATACATTTTTGATAAATATTACCGCGTGCCAACCGGCGATGTTCACAATGTTAAAGGTTTTGGAATAGGACTGGCTTATGTGAAAAAAGTGATAGAGGCACACAATGGTGAGATTACAGTTGAAAGCACTGAAAACACCGGCACAACATTTACTATAAAACTACCTATATTAAACGGCACAAATGACAGAAAACAAATTAAATATCCTCGTTGCCGAAGATGATTTGAATCTTGGGTTTTTGTTGGTTGATTTTTTAGAGAGCCGCAATGTAAAGGTGACTTTGTTTAAAGATGGCGAAGCTGCTTTGGACGGATTCAAAAACGGCAACTTTAACTTTTGTATACTTGATGTTATGCTGCCAAAAATGGATGGATTTTCCATTGCTCAGAAAATTAAATTGGTAGATCCCGATATTCCCGTGGTGTTTTTAACCGCCCGTGCCATGAAGGAAGATAAGATGAAAGGATATACTATTGGCGCCGATGATTACATTACCAAACCATTTGATGAGGATGAGCTCTGGTGTAAAATTGTTGCCATCAGTAAACGGTCCGACAGACCAGAAGCTGTAATTGAAAATGTGATTCAGATTGGTCGTTACGAATTTGATTTTGAAAATCTCTCGTTAACAATCGAGGGGAAGATAAAACGTTTAACCACGCGTGAAGCCGAAGTGCTGCGAATGTTGTGCAATGCCAAAAAGAATGTGGTAAGGCGCGAACAAATACTCACGGCCATTTGGGGCGAGAACGACTACTTTGCCGGGCGAAGTCTGGATGTTTTTATTTCGAAACTTCGAAAATACTTTGCCGAAGATCCAAACATAAACATTGAGAATGTTGTAAAAGTGGGTTACATTCTGAATTGTTAGAATAAAAAAACCGCTTGTTGTCCAGAACAACAAGCGGCTATTAAACCCAATTTATATGAGAAGTTGATTATTTCTTTCCACCACAGCTTGAGCCACATCCGCTTTTCTCTGCAGATTTTTCACCGGCGCAACCTTCTGATTTAGCTTTTGTGCCTGAACAACCTTCGCTTTTCGATTCTGCTTTCGATTCTGCTTTTGCTTCAGTTTTAGCTGCTTTTTTCTCTTTTTCTTTTTCTCCTTCAGGAGTATCAATGCTATTGTCTACATCGGCAACAACGGTTACAGGTTGGTCAAGAGATACTACCTGAGTGTTCGATGTCATTGCCATTGAAACTCCGTAAACTGCCACAAATGCTAAAACAAATAATACTTTTTTCATGATTTCTAATTTTTAAGTTATAAAATTTAATTGTCTTAATCTTAATTTAGACTCAATATTAATAAGTATAAAAATAAAAAACAAATCAATATAAAGATATTTTAATCCTGTATACTTTTAAATTATGTAAGTGTCAGTAAATGAGCAGGTAGGAATGGTGTTAATGTGATGTTAATGCAGTAGCTGATTTAATTTCCCAGCTTGCAAACGGATTCCGGAGTAATTAAATTATTAAAATCTTCTTCCGCAATATACCCCGATTTTAGACTGGCTTCCTTTATAGATAAATCATTTTCTTTGGCGAGTTGTATTATTTCGCTGGCTTTGGAATAACCAATTTGAGGAATAAGTGCCGTTATTGTAGCCGTTGAGTTTTCTACGTTTTTTTTGCAGACTTTTTCGTTGGCGCAAATTCCGCCGATACATTTCTCTCGGAAGATTTTACAGGTATTTGTGAGCAGGCTTAAAGATTCCAACAGTGAATGAGCAATCAGGGGCAGAAACTGGTTGAGTTCCAAATTTCCTGAACTGCATGCCTGTGCAATTACCTGATCGTTGCCCATTACTTTTATGGCTGCCTGTGCTACCATTTCAGGAATTACAGGGTTTACTTTTCCAGGCATAATTGACGATCCTGCCTGCATTTCAGGAAGCACAATTTCTGCAAATCCGGCATCGGGGCCACTGGCAAGTAAACGGAGGTCGTTGCTTATTTTTAGTAAGTTACTTGCACAGGCTTTTAAAATTCCGGATACCTCCACAAATACATCAACGTTTTGTGTTCCGTCAACCAGGTTTTCACTTCGGGCCAAACCCATGTTTGTGTTTTCGCGCAATTTGTCCACCACACGAAATATAAATTGTTTGGGCGCTCCAAGTCCGGTACCAATGGCCGTTCCGCCAAGATTTACAACCCGGAGCCTTTCTTCACATTTGTATATTCGCCAGCGGTCGCGGTTAAATGCTTCGGCATAAGCACTCATTTCGCGCCCTAAAGTTGTTAGTACTGCATCCTGTAATTGAGTACGGCCAATTTTTACAATGTGGGCAAATTCTTTTTCTTTTTGCTGAAATGCTTCCTGCAAGTCGAGTACCGTTTGTTCGAGTAAACGAAGTTGTTTTATTGCCGCCACTTTTAATGCAGTAGGGTAGGTGTCGTTTGTACTTTGGTGCAAGTTAATATCGTCGAGTGGCGAAACAACAGCGTAGTTGCCCGCACCTTTCCCCAGTAATTGTAACGCACGGTTGGCAATCACTTCGTTCACATTCATATTGGTTGATGTACCTGCTCCACCCTGCAGGGCATCCACTAAAATGTGTTGGTTCAGCTGCCCTTCACTCATCTCAAAACAGGCTTGTTCAATGGCTGCTGCTTTTTCAGAATCTTTCCAGAATCCCAGCTCATTATTGGTTTGAGCACAGGCCATTTTTACTTCGCCAAAGGCTTTAATTAACTCCGGATGAACCGTACTTCCGGTAAGTGGAAAGTTCTCAACAGCACGCGCAGTGTGAATTCCCCAAAGCGCATCTGCCGGAATTTGTTTTTGGCCGAGTAAGTCAGTTTCGGTGCGGGTATCCATTTTTATTGTATTGTGCCTTTTTTTAAGTCGGAAAGCGGAAAAATTAAATCGTAATTGTTCCAATTCAGATTCCCATTAATAATCTTAAACTGTTTGAATTTTTCAATGTTGAGGTATTTTTGAATAGAAGGATGTTGTGATTTTGACAGAAATGTTTCAAAATCAATAAGTTTTGAAGTACCGTCTTCAAAATGCACAGAAATCCTGTAATCAGAAATATAACTTGCAGAAATGATTCCAGCTTCTATCTCATATTCAATATGTGTATCTTCAACAATTTTCATTTTATTTTTTTTGTAATTCTTTCAAATTCAACATCTTTGTGTAAAATAAAATAATCAATCCATTTTTGAACAATTTTGTCAGCATAAATTTCTAAGAAATCTTTGAATAATTTCATTTCATTATTCATAAGTGGCGAAATTCCTTTCACTTGTTGAATACGTATTTCTGTTATTGCCCCATTTTGAATAATAAATTCTGCTTTGCTCTCGTATTCCCCTTTACGCGCATGAACATGAATAGGTTCGTGTTCGTTGGAATAAAAGAAAATAAGAATTCCCAGGTATTCAAATATTTTTGGCATGTATGTTTATTTTAAGTTACAGCATACAAATTTAGCAGTAAACGTCATCTTTACCGGCTTCAACTCTTTTTACCAGCTTTTCTGCTCTTTGTTTTGCCAGGCCCGACATTTCGGAGATGGAATCAGCAATAAGTTTATTGCCCACCTCAACTGTTTCGGGCGACGCATAATTTTGCAAATATTCTTTAAATGAACTTAGCGCATTGGGTGCACAGTGCAAACGAATATCTCCCGGTTTGGCTAAATCCATAAAGTCTTGCCCGGTTCGTCCCAATCGATAACATGCTGTGCAAAACGAAGGAATGTAACCCATGCTTGCAACGTCTTTTATCACTTCATCCAGTTTACGGTGGTCTCCCAAACTAAACTGACCCGAAATTTCATCCTCTTCTTCGTAACCTCCCGGATTTGTTTTACTGCCTGCCGAAATCTGGCTCACACCCAAAGCAAATGTTTCGCGGCGCATTTTTGCGGTTTCGCGGGTTGACATGATTATGCCGGTGTAAGGCACAGCCAATCGTAAAATGGCTACAATTTTTCTGAAATCGATGTCGGAAACCGGATACGGTGGATGCGATGCCATGTCGCTGTTGGTGGCTGGTTCCAAACGTGGAACACTTATGGTATGTGGGCCAACGCCAAATTTTTCTTCCAGCTCGTTTATGTGCTGCATCATGGCAAGTATTTCAAAGCGATAGTCGAAAAGACCAAATAAAACACCAATTCCAACATCGTCAATTCCTGCTTCCATGGCACGGTGCAACGCCCAAACCCGCCAGTTGTAATCGCGCTTTTTACCGCCAACGTGAACTTTGCTGTAGGTTTCGCGATGGTAGGTTTCCTGGAAAAGTTGGTAGGTACCAATGCCTGCATCTTTTAGTAGTTTGAATTCTTCCGTGTCCAGCGGTGCCACATTTACATTTACACGTCGTATTTCACCGTGTTCTGTTTTAACATCGTAAACCGTTTTTATGGAGTCGAGCACATATTGAAATCCTTTTTTCGGATACGACTCTCCTGCCACTAAAAGTATTCGTTTTTGTCCCTGGTTAATCAGCTCTTTTACTTCGCGGGCAATGTGTTCCTGTGGTAAAACCGAGCGTACAATTTCTTTGTTGGTTGCCCTAAATGCGCAGTACAAACATTCGTTATTGCAGAGGTTTGAAATGTACAACGGAGCAAAAATTACCAGCCGTTTTCCATAAATTGTTTCCTTCAGGTGGTTAGCCGTATCAAATAATTCGCCTAACATTTCCGGATCGCTAATACAGGTTAATACCGCAACGTCGGCCATGTTTAAGCCTTTCATTTCCTTTGCTTTGGCTAATACTTCGCGTATTCTTTCCGGTTCGGGATTTTGGTTTTGCTCAATGGTTTCCCAAACTTTTTGTTCGTTTATAAAATCGGCAGGTACCTTATACATTTTATGTTTTTTTAGTTGAATTATTTTTCTGAAAACTGTGACTGCAACTTATTACTTCTTTGCGAGTCCTGACTTAACCGAAATTCCCGGAATGTTTCCCAGTTTTCCGGTAAGTACACCCAGTTCGTCTGTTGTAGCATCAATTACCAGAGTAATAATTGAGGTACTTCCTTTTGCATTTGGCAATCCGGTTCGGGCCAGAATTAACTCCGAAAAATTGCTCAAAACGTCATTTACAATGCCCGCACATTTTCCGCGGTCTTCTACTATTATTCCTACAAAACCCAGTCGTTTCATTTTTAAATGTTAGAATTCAGAAGTTGTAAGACAGAAGCCGGAAGCGTTTTCGCTTGGCTTAATTCTTTCATCTTCTTGTTGTTTACTAATAAATTATACGGGAATAGCAGAGATACAGGAGTTAACAGACTTTTGCCTGTTTACTTTTGCTTTTAACCTGATTTGTTCTCCCTAAAGTCAGCCACAGCCTTCCCGCAGGATTTTCGGTGTAAAAGTAGTGTATATTTTAAATTGCAGGCATGAGAAATGTCGTAAAGTGCGTATGTTTTTTAGCTTAGTTATAAAACATTGGATTTGTATTGAATTCGATCGTGTTTTTTTGAATAGAAAAAACTTACTTTTGACCCGATAAATTTTACGATTTTGGAGAAACAGGAAATCATACAATTATTACAGGCGAAAGGAGAGGCTCGCACGGCATTGTTAAAGCGTGCACAGGATGTTAAAGTGAAAGAGGTGGGCAACAAAGTGTACTTTCGGGGACTTATTGAATTCTCGAATATTTGTGCCAAAGATTGTTTGTATTGTGGTATTCGTAAAAGCAACGACAAGGTAATTCGTTACGAAGCCTCTGACGATGAAATTCTGGATGCCTGCCGTTTTGCCTGGGAGAACAAATTTGCGTCTGTGGTTTTACAGTCGGGAGAATTAAGTTCGCCTGTCTATGTAAAACGAGTGGATAAACTGCTCCAAAAAATTAAACAACTCTCAAATAACGAACTGGGAATTACACTCAGCTGCGGCGAACAAAGCCTTGAAACCTACAAACGCTGGTTCGAAAGCGGAGCACACCGGTACTTGCTGCGCATTGAATCGTCGAATCCTGATTTATATTACAAAATACATCCGCAAAACGATATGCATTCGTTTGACAAAAGGGTAGAAGCTCTTGGTTTTTTGAAAAAGGCAGGTTATCAGGTTGGAACAGGAGTTATGATCGGTTTGCCTTTCCAGACCTACGAAGATTTGGCGAACGATCTATTATTTCTGAAAAAGCTGGACATCGACATGTGTGGGATGGGACCGTACATTGAACATGAAGATACGCCCTTGTATGAATTTCGTCATCAGCTAAAAACAAAGCAGGAACGTTTTGATTTGGCGCTGAACATGATTGCGGTTTTACGCATTTTAATGCCCGATATAAACATTGCTGCTGCCACTGCTCTGCAAGCCATCGATCCGGCTGGCCGCGAAAAGGCACTGGCGATTGGGGCGAATGTAATTATGCCCAATTTAACGCCCACTGCTTATCGCGAAGAGTACCAGTTGTACGAAGATAAACCTTGTCTGGACGAAGATGCGGAATTGTGCCGTAATTGTCTGGAAGCTCGTATTCATGTTGCCGGAGCTGAAATTGGTTATGGCGAGTGGGGCGATTCGAAACATTTTAAATGTCGAACAAAAGAGCCATAGTTCCAAACCGCCCGCTCCCCACTCAATATTTTTAGTGTATTCTTAATCCTGCATTTATTCCTACCCAAAATTTCAGGTTGGTGTTTCCGTTTGTGTGGTCAACAAATTGGTATGGAGGAAAATCTGAACCAATCGTTCCATCCGAATTGATAAACTCCGATATCATCAGATTAAAAGTTGGGCCAACAAAAAAATCAGTATGGTTGTTGATTACGCCTGCGTAGGTCAGTTTTATTTGTTGTAAGCCATTGTAGGCATTTGTCCAGTGGGTACCTTCGTTAATTTGGTACGAAATGGCTTCAAGGTTAAGTTTGTAACTCTCAGTGTTTGCAAGGTGAGTACCAATTCCATAACCAACGCCCCATCTGAAGTTGTGGTTTAAAAACTGGGTGCCGATGCTAAATATATTGTAGAACTGATTTACACCAATTTTAAACGACGCATAGGTATTTAAACCTTCGCTAAAGCCAATTTCAAATTCATGAAAACCATCGCGAACCAGGCTTAAAACACCAATGGGTATACCGTTTCTTACCGTGTCTGCAATGTTGATCACTCCAATTTGCATTCCGTCAACATTTTTGGCCACATTTACTACTCCGGCAATTTGTGCACCCCTCACGTATTTCGAAGCATTAACCACCCCGGCAATTTGTGCCCCGTTAATACTGGTTCCAGCATTTATGACTCCGGCAATCTGTGCTCCCTGCACATTTTTTAGTGCAAAGTTGGAAACGCCTCCCAACTGGGCTCCGGTTAGTTCTTCAGCATAATTGGCTACACCGGCTGCCTGAATCACATTCGAAACTCCCATGGTATAATTTAGTACCCCGGCACCCTGGAATATCTGCGAGCCTTTCATATTTACGTTGGTAACGCCGGCAAATTGGAATACACTCGATTCGCCAAAGTTCACGTTTGTAATTCCTGCAAACTGGAACGCGTAAACATTGCCTCGGTTTACATTCGAAATTCCTGCAAACTGAGCGCCTTTGGTTGTTCCGCCGGTGTAGTTCGAAATTCCTGCAAACTGAAAGCCACTCATGTAATCGCGGTTCATGTTTGCGATGCCGCCAAATTCGGCTCCTTCCAATCCGGCGTGGTAGCCACCCAAAATATTCACCGATACTTTATTTACGGTGTTTATGGAGTTGGTTCCATTGGTGCCAAGCGGACTGATTAGTGTAATCTGAAAAGGAGCAGTGTTAAGGGTTCCTTTGCTTTGTGCAAAACAGGGTTCGATCAACAGTGCAAGAAGAAGTGTGATGATAAAAATTTTCATGACTTGTTTTTCTGTAGTTTCTAAAACTGAGTTGAATCGGATTTTTCCAGAATTCAATTCTTTCAATTTATGGTTGTTTGCTTTAACAGACATGATAAATATAAAAGGGTTGCACGATAAAAGAAATAAAAAGCATTTTTCTGCTTTTGGCTTGTTTGTCGGGGCTTTTTTTGTTGCTGAGGGGCACCGATGAGGAACACAAAAAAAAGAGATTTCAACTGGTTAAAGTTGAAATCCCTGAAATATCGTTTCTTAATCGGGTGTGCTTTTTCAGAAGGTCACGGTGGATTTATTTCAGCATCTCCCTAAAGCCATTAGATTTGGAAACAAGTCCGGAATGACGCGCGAGATTTAAGGTTTAACCTAAGCTAATTAAAAGGAGTCTGACTTTGTTTAATTACGCGGTTGTAATTGTCGATGGCCACAAAATAGTTTGGGTCTTCTACCACATTTACGTCGCAAATGGCTTCTGCCTTTTTAACTAGTTTTATACAGTCGTTGCTTAAATGACGCAGGTGAATGGTTTTGCCTTCTTTTTGGTAGCGCTCGGCCAGTTTGTTAATGGCTTCAATGGCCGACTGATCCATAATCCGCGATTCTTTAAAATCAACAATCACTTCTTTTGGATCGTCTTGAACATCGAATTTTGAGTTGAACAGTGTTGTAGAACCAAAAAACAGCGGGCCATAAATTTCGTAGTGTTTAATGCCATGTTCATCCACTTTTTTACGGGCACGAATACGGGTTGCATTTTCCCAGGCAAACACCAGTGCCGACACAATTACTCCGGCCAAAACTGCAATTGCCAAATCGAAAATCACGGTTAATCCGGTCACCAAAACAATTACGATTAAATCGGAAACCGGTATTTTGTTGATGATTTTAAATGTACTCCAAGCAAAGGTTCCGATAACCACCATAAACATTACACCTACCAGAGCAGCAATCGGAATCATTTCGATGTAGGCAGATGCAAAAAGAATAAACATCAGTAACGAAACGGCGGCAATAATTCCCGATAAACGGCCACGTCCACCCGATTTTATATTGATGATACTTTGCCCGATCATGGCGCAACCGCCCATTCCACCAAAAAATCCGTTGATAATATTGGCCGCTCCCTGCGCTACACATTCACGGTTTCCGCTACCACGTGTTTCCGTTAACTCATCCACCAGGTTTAAGGTCATAAGCGACTCGATTAAACCTACAGCTGCCAAAATCAGCGAGAAGGGAAAAATGAGTTTTAGCGTTTCAAAGTTAAATGGAATTACAGGAACATTAAAATTGGGTAATCCCGCTTTAATTCCTTGCCCACCACCGGCTTGTATAAAACTTTTAACAGTTTCTGTTTCAATGTTGCCAAATATTACAATGGCCGAAACAACCAAAATTCCCACCAAAGCTGCCGGAATGGCTTTACTTAATTTGGGAAGGAAATACATAATTGCCATGGTTAATGCCACCAGGCCAAGCATGATAAAAAGTGGAGTTCCGCTTAGCCATTCTCCCCCCATTTTAAACATGTTCAGCTGCGAAAGAAAAATTACAATGGCCAGTCCGTTTACAAAACCCATCATTACTGAATGCGGAACAAGGCGGATAAATTTACCAAGCCGGAAAACACCAAAAAGCGACTGAATAATTCCGGCTAAAACAAGTGCTGCAAAAAGGTATTGAAGTCCCTGCATTTCGCCTGCTGCACCCAGGGCATTTCCTTGCTGAACAAGACTAACCATTACTACAGCCATGGCTCCGGTTGCTCCTGAGATCATTCCCGGGCGGCCACCAAAAACGGAAGTCACCAAACCCATCATAAATGCTCCGTACAATCCTACAATTGGCGAAACGCCTGCCACAAATGCAAATGCAACGGCTTCGGGTACAAGGGCCAGCGAAACGGTTAATCCGGACAGGATATCGTCTTTAATACTTCCTTGTTTTTTATCAATAAATTTAAACTGAAACTTCATACGCTCTTTTCTAATGTCTTGTGCTACTGATTAATTCAGCGCGCGAAAGTAGTCTAAAATATCAGAACTATGTTGTAGAGCATGTTTTAGAGGCGGGAGTTAATGTATTGTTAATCTGCTGGAAGGAGTTTTTTTTAGTGGAAAGACAAAGCAAAAGATCCGATCTGTAATATTTGATTTTATACAGATCGGATCTTGAACCGGGACAACAGCATCTTATTTTACAGCCGATATTTTTACCGCCCAGGCAAGATCGCAAGGCAGGTTTTTTCTGATTTTTTCAGGAATTTCAACTTTTAATCCTTCTTTGGTATTTTTCCATTTCAGGTTTTCCGAAGTTCCCAGTAAGGAAAGTTTTGCATTTTTAGCTGCTTGTATTCCACCAACAATAAACGACGATGGTAATCCACTGCCATCTTCTTCTTCAAGATATAATGCGTACACGGCTTTGGTATCTTTTTGCTGCGTTAAACAAATGTTGTTGGTTTTAAACGGAGCAATGGCGCGTGTTGAGTAGATTGCTTCTCCATTTACATCAATCCAGTTGCCCATTGCTTCCAGTAAATCATACGCACCTTCCGGCCATTTCCCGTCAGGACCGGGTGCAATATTGTACAAGAGGTTACCTCCTTTTGCCACAATGTCGATCAGCATGTGGATGCTTTGTTTGGGTGTCATAAATACGGCATCGGGCACCCACGACCAACCTCCGCCGGCAATAATACAGCTTTCCCACGGATAGGGTAATTGTTTTTCAGGTACTTTGTTTTCGGGAGTCAGGTAGTTCTGATTTGGCCCCCGCACTGCCCGGTCAACCACAATTAATCCGGGTTGTTTTTCACGGGCTTTTGCTGCAATTTCATCCATGCGTATGTCTTGATTTACGATTCTTCCTTTCAAAAATCCGGATGGTGTTTCCGAAAATTTACCTGAATAAACACTGTTTAAATCGTTCATGTTCTTTTTAGAAACCCAGCCGCCGTCTAACCACAGAATATCAATTTTTCCGTAGTCGGTCATCAACTCCATAATCTGGTTTTGGGTAAAGTCAACGAATTTTTCCCATTTTTCAGGATAAAGTGCCGGATCGTAGTTTACATTTCGGTCGAAAGGCGGGAATTTTGGATCCCAATAATATTCGCTGTGCCAGTCTGGTTTCGAAAAATAGGCGCCTGCCCACAAACCTTCGGCACGAAAAGCATCAAAAACTTCCTTTGCTACATTGGCTTTGGGATTGCTGCTGAACGGACTTTCTGTGCTTGTGATTTTATAATCGGTGTATTTCGAATCGAACATACAAAATCCATCGTGATGTTTTGTGGTGAAAACCACGTATTTCATCCCGGCATCTTTGGCTGCTTTTGCCCAGTTTTCAGGATTAAAACCAGTAGGATTAAAGGAGAGTTTCAGGTTTTCGTATTCTTTTTTGTAAGTGAAATAGTCATCCGGATTGCTGCCTTTTTTGCGTTCGCACCAACCATAATCTTCGGGGCAAATCGACCACGATTCTACAACTCCCCACTGACTGTATGCACCCCAATGCATTAACAATCCAAATTTTAGATCTTGCCAGTCTTCCAGTTTTTCAAGTACTTTCTGGTCTTCGGGCCAAACATATTCTGTTATTTCATGTTCGTACTGCGCGTTTGCGATAAGCACAAACAGGATGGGAATAAAAGAGAGAATTTTTTTCATTTTATTTTTGTTTATTGAATTTCCACATTGTGTCATAACCTTTTTTGTACGTCATGCTGAACTTGTTTCAGCATCTTTTTCCTAATAATAACCAGAGCTTTATCAAAAGGCTCCTGAAAAGAATTCAGGGTGACGTTTATTTTATGATTTACAACGGATATTTATTTTTGTTTTGTAACTTTTTTACTCGACTTTTTTGAGGGTACCAGCATTTTATTTTGCTGAAAGTATTCCGACAATACGTCTGCCGTGTAATTCTTTGGCTCCCGTTAATTGCTGTATTTCATCCACATTTGTATCTAAAACTTTTCCGGCAACCAGTATGGTAATTTTATCTTCCGCTTCATTTATCATTTGGCGAATAATTTCCTGTCCTTCTGCAGCAGTGGCTTTTCCGCCTGAGGTTAATATTCTGGTAATTCCCGGAATTGTTTTAAGAACTTTTACACCTTCAACCGGATTCTCCATTTCATCAATTGCCTTGTGAAATGTGACTTCAAGCGGTTGTGCATATTCTGCCAGAAAACGAGTGTGTTCTTCGTCAATTTTATTGTCTTCGGTTAGCAATCCCAAAACAATTCCGGCCGCACCTGCTTCTTTGGCAAGGTTTATGGCTATTTTCATTTGAACCAGTTCCAGGTCGTTGTACACAAAATTGCCGGCTCTTGGACGTGCCATAACCATTACCGGAATGGAAAGTTCCTTGCAGGCTTTTTTCATTAAACCAAAGGTTGGCGTTAATCCATCGTTGGCCAAATCGGCACAAAGTTCAATCCGGTCGGCACCATTTTCCTGTGCCAAACGGGCTTCTGTCAATGATTCTACGCAAGCTTCTTTTATCATAATCAGTACTTAAACTTATTAAATGTCAAATATACTTTAATTTGTAATTATTTATAAAAATATGGGCAGTTAATAAAAAATTTAAAAAGTAATTTAATGTTGTACTTCTGATTTGGGGAAAAAGAGAACAAAAAGAATCGGGATGCCGGCATTATTTTGTTAATTTGCATTTTAAAATCAGACAAGTTTGAAATACAATTTAGTAACCGTTTTAGGACCAACAGCTACGGGTAAAACCGGATTGGCAGCGCATTTTGCAGCCCGAATGAATGGCGAAGTAATTTCGGCAGATTCGCGCCAGGTGTACAGGGGAATGGACCTTGGTACCGGCAAAGACTATGAAGATTATTTTGTTGATGGTGTTGAAGTCCCTTCTCATTTGGTAGACATTGAAGCCGCCGGTGTGCATTACAATGTGTATCGTTTTCAAACCGATTTTATTAAAGTGTTTCACGAAATTAACTCGCGCGAAAAGTTGCCTGTTTTGTGTGGAGGCAGTGGTTTATACCTGGAAGCGGTTTTAAAAAACTACCGTTTAATAGAGGTGCCGCCAAACAAGGAGCTAAGAAAAGAGTTGGAAGGTAAAACGCTGGAAGAGCTAATCGAAATTCTGAAGGAATTAAAACCGGAGTTGCACAATCATACGGATGTGGAAACCGACCGACGTGCCATTCGTGCCATCGAAATAGAAAAGTATTACGCCGAAAATCCGAAAGATGATTCGGAAATGCCCAACATTAACAGCCTGAACATTGGAATTGATTTCGACCGCGAAATGCGCAGACAGAGAATTACCACGCGTCTAAAACAGCGCCTGGAAGAAGGTATGCTGGATGAGGTGCAAAAACTACTGGATTCGGGATTAACACCAGAGCAACTCATTTATTACGGATTGGAATACAAATTTCTGACTTTGCATTTAATCGGCGAATTGACTTTTGACGAAATGTTTTCGAAACTGGAAATCGCCATTCATCAGTTTGCAAAACGTCAAATGACCTGGTTCCGTGGCATGGAAAAACGCGGCACCAAAATTCACTGGATCAACGGTCATTTACCAATGGCTGATAAAGTTGATGAAATAGTCCGTCTGTTAAAGGCTTAATCGCGTTTTGTGGCTGGTGTAACATACGAACATACTGGTAACATAGCTTAAAAATCACTGATATTTACGGCGAAAAGTAACATCTCTGCGCACTTTTGTAACATGATTGTAGCATGCAAATTGCAAGCTGAACTACCTTTGGTTATATTAAACCAATAAATAATTCAGATCGAAATATGAAACAGCAAAATGTATTTACAGTCGCCATAATAATCGCGCTTGGCGGATTTCTTTTTGGTTACGACATTGCAATGATGTCGGGAACTACCTCGCAGTTAGAATCGCTTTTTGATTTAAATAGTTTCTGGCTGGGATTTACAGTTGCCATTGCCATAATCGGAACCATAATCGGAACCATAATAATTGGCAAACCTGCCGAAAAATATGGCCGTCGAAAATCGTTAATTCTTTTGTCCGGTTTGTTTGCACTTTCAACATTGGGAAGCGCGTTTGCAATCAACTGGGAAATGCTGTTACTTTTTCGTCTGATTACCGGGATATTGTTAGGATGTATTTCTGTTGTAACGCCCATGTTTATTGCCGAAATATCGCCTGCAAAAAAACGCGGGCAGCTGGTTTTATTGAATCAGTTTTTTGTGGTTACCGCAATCTTTCTGGCATTTGCTGTAAATTATTTGCTGGCACAAGCCATCGAAACTGCCTCGTGGCGCTACATGATAGGAGTGGAAGCCCTACCCGCCGCTACTTTCTTTTTCTTACTGAATTTGGTGCCGGAAAGTCCGCGCTGGTTAATTAACCAGAATCGTTCTGATGAAGCGCTTGCTGTTTTTAAACGTATTAAAGCTGAAAATCCGGAAGAAGAAGTTCGGATTGTAAAAGAATCTGTTGAACAGGAAATGGCGCTGGGACATGGAAAACTTTTTGTAAAAGAAAACCGTTTGCCCATCATCATTGCGATAACCATTGCCGCTTTTAATCAGCTGGCCGGTATTAATGCCATTATGATTTATGCACCGCGTGTTTTCGAAATGGCCGGCTTTGGCACCGACGCTTCATTGCTTCAATCGATTTCGGTTGGGGCAACCAATTTACTTTTCACGTTTGTGGCACTGTTTTTAATCGATAAATACGGCCGGCGTACCTTATTAATGCTTGGCTCTGTTGGAATGGTATTTTTCCTTGGAATGTTATCCAAATCATTTTTTACACAAAACTATTCCGATCTGGGTGGTTATGGAGTCATGATTTATTTAATGGGTTTTATTGCCTTTTTTGCCTTCTCTCAAGGCGCAGTTCTCTGGGTGGTTATTTCCGAAATTTTCCCAAACAAAGTGCGCTCGCAAGGTCAGGCACTTGGAAGTTTTACCCACTGGATATTTGCGGCCGCATTAATCTGGGGGTTCCCGGTTCTGAATAATTCCGTTGGCGGTGGACCTTCGTTTGGCTTTTTTGCAATAATGATGGTTCTGCACTTCTTCTTTGCTTGGAAAGTGCTTCCGGAAACCAAAGGAAAGTCACTGGAAGAAATTCAGGTGGAAATGAAAAAGAGGTCGTAAACAGAAAATGAACCAATAACAATCAATAAAATGGAAATAAAAAGTAACGAAATATTGTGCATTGGAGAGGTGCTTTGGGATCGGTTGCCGTCGGGTGCAAAACCCGGAGGAGCACCAATGAATGTTGCACTTCATTTAAATGCCATTGGCTTAAACGTGGCAGTTGCCAGCAGTATTGGAAAGGATGAAGCAGGAGAAGAATTAAAAACTTTCCTGCAAAACTCAGGTGTTTCAACCGATCTCATTCAGATCGATTCGTCGTTGCCAACCAGCGAAGTGTTGGTTCATTTGGATGAAAATAACAATGCGACTTACGAAATATGCGAACCCGTTGCCTGGGACAACATTACGCTTACCGATTCGCTTACCGAAAAGGCGAAAAAAGCAGGATTGATTATTTATGGGTCGCTGGCATCGCGTAACAAAACGTCGCGAAATACAATTACCAGGTTACTGGATAACGATGCGATTAAACTCATCGATGTTAACTTCCGCAAACCTTATGATACACGCGAAGTTGTTGAAGTTCTGCTTGACAAAACGGACATTGTAAAATTAAACGATGATGAACTGGAAATTTTTGCGCAGTGGCACAACAAAAATCAGTTAAGCGAACAGGAATTGATAAAATGGTTTGTAGCCCATTACAACATTCAAATGGTGTGTGTAACCAAAGGCGAAAAAGGGGCTCTGTTGTACAGCGATGGTGACTTTTACGAACATCCCGGATTTAAGGTAAATGCAGTAGATACCGTTGGAGCGGGAGATGCTTTTTTAGCCGGGATTGTTGCAGCTCTTCTGAAAAAGGAAAAACCTGCTGATGCATTGGCTTTTGCCTGTGCAACCGGAGCTTTTGTGGCTTCGAAAGCCGGAGCAACACCCAAGTACGATATGGAAGAGATTCAGGAAATTTTGAAACAATAAATGGGAAAAATTGGTAATAACAAAGTTAGAGTGATTTCAACCAATAGAGAAGTTGAGCCTGGCAATGCTGAATTGTAGAGCTTAAAATTTATTTGGTAGATAGCATAGTTTCGTTAGGTTAGTAGAGTCCGGTTTGTGTTGACAGACCGGGCTTATTTTTTGTTTTTATTTACGATATCAAACTTAACTGTTAGCTTTGCACTGAAATTAATGATTAGGTGTTATGGTTGATATTGGAAATTCAATAATGTCGGCGGCAGTTTTACTGTTTTTCTTAATGGACCCACTGGGAAACATTCCGGTTTTATTATCTGTATTGAGTGGAATTGAACCCAAACGGCAGCGATTTATTATCGCCCGGGAAGTATCAATAGCCTTGGTAATTTTGCTCATATTTCTTTATGCCGGAAAACCCTTGTTGAATTTTCTACATCTGCAACAGGAAACAGTTACTATTTCGGGAGGAATAATTTTGCTGATTATTGGATTGCGAATGATTTTTCCAAAACCGGAAGGAATAATGGGAGCCAATCCTGATGGAGAACCATTTCTTGTACCCATTGCCATTCCGTTAATTGCCGGACCTTCGGTGCTGGCAATGTTAATGCTTATGACACAAAGCAGTCCCGAAAACATGACGCACTGGCTGACTGCACTGGTTGTTGCCTGGGCTGCTTCGTCTGTAATATTAATGCTGGCGCCATTTCTTCTGCGCCTTTTCAAACACCGCGGTTTAACAGCACTTGAACGTTTAATGGGAATGATCCTGGTGATGATGGCCGTTCAAATGCTCATAAACGGTATTAAAGTGTTGGTGTAATTGTACCAATAAAATTTGATTTTATACATTTTTTCAACTCTCTTCAGTTGCTTTAAAACACTCTGATTGATATGTGAAATAGCTTGTATTGCTGTGCGAATTGCATACCTTTGATGGGATAATTCCGTATCTGTTCTTTTGGTTCGGAATGAATGAATAAGCTAAAAATCAACGATATGTTTAAACTTGTGCGTGTACTTATGGTAAGTATGGTTGCCCTCTCTATTCTTTCAGGATGCAACTCTGAAAAAGCATCAGATGAAAGCTGGTCGCTTACTCCTTTTACCAAAATAGATGAGGTGAATCCGGTTCTCAATCCAAATCCCAACTCAACCTTTTTATGTCCGGTACGAATGGACACTGTGCACTGGGAAGAAAAAGATGTGTTTAATCCTGCCGCCGTTGTAAAAGATGGGAAGGTTTACCTGCTATACCGAGCTGAAGACACAGTTGGAAAATATGCCGGAACTTCGCGAATTGGAATGGCAATTAGTGCCGACGGGCTTCATTTTGAAACACAACCAACACCTGTTTTTTATCCCGACAATGATGCGTTTTCGGAATACGAATGGGAAGGCGGCTGCGAAGATCCGCGAATTGTAGAAGATGAGAATGGAACGTATTACATGACCTACACCGCATACAATGGCGATAAAGCCCGTTTGTTTGTTGCCACTTCAAACGATCTGATAAACTGGACGAAACACGGTTCGGTTTTTAATAAAACAGCAGATGGAGAGTATGTGAAAATCTGGTCTAAATCGGGTTCGGTTGTTACAAAACGTGTGGGTGAGAAACTGGTAGCAACAAAAATTAATGGCAAATACTGGATGTATTTTGGCGAATCGAATATTTATGTGGCTACGTCAGATAATTTGATTGACTGGGAACCTGTTGAAGAAACCGATGAGTCGAAAAAACAGTACGACGAAATGCGAAAACACGAGGCGTTCAAAATAATTTTTGCTCCGCGAAAAGGAAAATTCGACAGCGAACTGGTTGAACCCGGGCCACCGGCAATACTCACCGAAAAGGGAATTGTATTTATTTACAATTCGAAAAACCACAAAGATTACGGCGATACGAATCTGGCAGCAGGTACCTATTCGGCCGGACAGGTTTTGCTTGATGTCAACAATCCCATGCAAGTAATTGCCAGAACCGAATCTAATTTTTTCAGACCGGAAAAACCTTACGAAATTACAGGCCAGGTAAACAGTGTTAGTTTTCTGGAAGGGCTGGTTTATTTCAAAGATAAATGGTTGCTGTATTACGGAACTGCTGATTCTAAAATAGCAGTGGCCGAGTCGTCAACAGTTCTGGAATAACACGCAGGAAATACTCTTCGCGGTGAGGCCGGGATGGGTTTTTACAAATAATTTTTGCCATCGGCTTTATCGTCGGTGGCTTTTTTATGCAGTTCACAATATAAAAACCAATGCGAGCTGCTAAAAATAAGGCGCGAGTTAAATAGAATGGCTTGCGAGCTACTAGAATTGATGTGCGAGTTATAAATAATGGCATGCGAGTATAACTCGCACTATAATATTATATACTCGCATAGTAATATAACTACCTCGCAAGCAAATAATAGTAACTCGCAGGCTAATAAATGTAGCTCGCAAGCCAATAATACCAGCTCGCAAGCGAATAATAGTGGCAGGCATATAAAATAAGGGCTGCCTTATTACTGCAGCCCTTATTCTGAAATAGCTTTTGCAGGATTTTACAACTTTTTTAATCCTTTAAATTCTGTTTTGTCCACAACAGGAATTATACTTATGGCATATCCGCCGCCCGGAGCACAAAATTGTTTCAGCTCCGATTTGTTTGAAACCACATATTTTTTGATTTCGTAAGCTTGCGGATTGATAAGCCAGTCTGCATCTTTTGAATCAGCATAAACCGTTGCAATGTATTTCTGATCTGCAGGTAGAAAGTCAAAACTAATCTCAGAAGTACGGGCTTCTTCATCGTTGGTTCTTCCTACAAACCATTTGTCGTTTCCTTTTGCTTTACGCGCATAGGTAATGTAATCGCCCGGCTCAGCTTCCAGCACCAACGTTTTGTCCCAATCTATGGCAACATCTTTTATAAACTGGAATGCATCCATGTGTTGTTGGTAAACCTCCGGTAAGTCGGCAGCCATTTGCAGCGGACTGTACATGGTAACATAAAGTGCCAGCTGGCGTGCCAATGTTGTTCTCACCTGCGAATTGTTATCCGGATTGTGCACATTCACATGGGTTTCGAAAATACCGGGAGTATAATCCATTGGGCCACCAATCAAACGGGTAAAAGGCAATATCGTAGTATGATTTACATTGTTTCCGCCAAAGGCTTCGTATTCGGTTCCTCGGGCCGATTCATTTCCAATCAGGTTGGGATAGGTTCTGCAAAGTCCGGTCGGACGAACTGCTTCGTGGGCGTTCACCATAATTTTGTGGTCGGCAGCTTTTTTTACCGCATACAAATAATGGTTTACCATCCATTGTCCGTAATGGTATTCTCCGCGCGGAATGATATCGCCAACATAGCCACTTTTTACCGAGTTGTAGCCATTGTCTTCCATAAACTGATAGGCAGTGTCCAAATGACGTTCGTAATTGCGTACCGAGCCCGAAGTTTCGTGGTGCATCATTAATTTTACGTTTTTGCTTTTGGCGTAATCACGCAACACGGCCACATCAAAATCGGGGTAGGGTGTTACAAAATCGAAAACATAGTCTTTCGACATGCCAAACCAATCTTCCCAACCTTCGTTCCAGCCTTCAACCAAAACTGCATCAAATCCGTGTTCCGAGGCAAAATCAATATAGTCTTGTACATGTTGAGTGTTGGCGGCATGTGTTCCGTTTGGTTTAGTTTGCGAATAGTCGGTTTCGCCTAAGTTTATACTTGGCAGATTGGTGTACGACCACGAACTTTTCCCGGTAATCATTTCCCACCAAACGCCAATGTATTTAACGGGCTTAATCCAATCGGTCGATTCGTAAGTACACGGATCATTTAAATTTAGAGTAATGTTCGACATCAAAATATCAGCCGCTTTATCGCTGGCAATTACCGTGCGCCATGGCGTTGTGCAGGGAGTTTGCATGTAGGCCATGTTTCCAACAGCATCGGGTGTTAATACCGATTCAAACACCAGGTTTTTATCGTCTAACTCCAAATGCATGCACGAGTAATCTTTTAATGCGGCTTCGTGCAGGTTAATGTAGTACCCATCGTCGGTTTTCATCATTAAAGCCGTTTGAACTGCAGTAGCCGAAATTGGAGTTTGCGAAGCATTCGGAGTGGTTGCCTTTTTCATCAAAGCTCGTATTTCGGATAATTTGGAAATGGTGTAGTCGTATTCCTGTGTGTCGTAATCGCCCGGAATCCAGTATGCGGTGTGATTGCCGGCCATGGCAAACTGACTGCGTTCTTTTGTAACTACAAAATAGTTGAGGTTTTCCTGCTGCGGAAATTCGTAACGAAACCCAAGTCCGTCGTCGAATACCCTAAAGCGGATTAAAATTTTTCTGTTGCTCGAAGTTTGTTTAAGTGTTACTGCCAGTTCGTTGTAGTTATTTCTTATCGAACTGCTTTCGCCCCAAACCGGATTCCATGTTTCATCGAAAGTAGATTTTTCGGCATTTTCAAGAGTAAAACTATTTAATAACGATTCGGTGTTTTTTAGTTCTACGCCAAGTTGGCTCGGTTTAATAATGGGATGTTCGTTTAAGCTGAGTTGATAAACCGGAACTCCATCTTGTAATTCAAATGTAAGTTTCATTTTCCCATTTGGCGAAGATAAATCTTCCGCCCGGCCGAAAAGTGCCATTGTTGCCAGTGCAACGATAAAAAGTAGTCTCTTCATTTTTGTAGTTTTATTAGCCGGTTTTAAAATTAAATAATCATTAAACCTTGGCATTTAATAGTTAAAATAATTCAGATAAAGCCATCGAAAAATCAATGCAAACGTTTGAAATTGCCTGATTTTTTTTTCGCCCTTCTTTCTTATTTTTTCAAAAATGAAAGGATTGGGATACTTCCCTTTGTACTCAGTTTTGTAAACAGGTGAGGCGCTGCCTAGGTTCTGGCTTGCCAGTTTAATCTGGCTTTAATTAATTCGGCCCCATCACTTTTGCGAATTACACTGCAAAGATGGTTATTTTTATCCAGATATTGTTTCTTAACACCCAGCCAGTCAGCCGGCACACCTTCTTTGGCAAAATTGATCTCAAATTCTGTTAGTTCATTTTTTTCATGAAAATCGAAATCGTAGCTATCTATTATTCTTTCGAGGTAACGACCGCTGTTAAAATGTTGGTTGATATCAATTTCGTTAAATAAGGCAGGTGTAAATGTTACTTCCTGTTCGGAAATTGGCGCTTTAACCTTTCCGGCTGTTTGGTCCAAAACACGTTCGCCGTTTAAGGGTATATCCTTTAAATCGTCAAGACGAATAATACGTTTTGTTTGTGCATCGAGAACCAGCCAGCTGGTAGTTGCCTGAATTATACTTTCGCCTTTTTCGTCAATAAATTCGATGTCGCGCAGCGCCAGCAAACCTTCCGTTCCCACAGGCCATGTTTCAACCGTAAATTTTTCGCCCCAGTTTGGTCGTCTTTTTATTTTAACCAGCAAACGCGACAATACCCAAAACTGCTGTTCTTTTTTCAGGTTGTCAAAGCCAAATCCCAAAAGCTCGGCATGTTCCCAGGCAATGTCCTGTATTTGCCAAAATAAAAACGATGTAGACAATTTGCCAAAACGGTTTACAAAGTACGATTTTGTGGTAAGGTGTTGTTTGTATTTCATAAGTAAAAAATAGTCGGAAGTCTGAAGACCGAAGCCGGAAGTATAATTGTACCGGCAGAATGTCTACAGCTTCATCCGAACGTTAATTATGTTTTCGTAATTGTTTCACAAGAAAAGACTTTTCAATCGAATCATGAAGTTGAAAGTTTTCTCCTATCGGACCAATTATTTTTGTTCATTTTATTGTTTTTAAAAAGGAATTAAAGTTTCGAAGGGCCAAAAGTACTTCGGTCTTCAGTCTCCCTTCTTCAAACTTTCTGCTAAACTTTTCTGCAAATTTATTGTTCAGTTTTGAAAATCAATTACAAATGTTCAATTTTGCGCAATAATTAAAGTTTTATGGGAAAGATTATTATTAAAACTCCGGAACAAATCGAAGGTATCAGACAAAGTTCGCGCCTGGCTGCACAAACATTGGATTTTGCCGGCGAACTTGTAAAAGCAGGTGTTAACACCGAATTCATTGACGATAAAATTGAGGAGTTTATTCTTGCCCATGGAGCTATTCCTGCAACCAAGGGATATGGCGGTTACCCAAAGTCGAGTTGTATTTCGCTGAACAATGTAATTTGCCACGGTATTCCATCAAAAGAAACCATTTTAAAAGAGGGTGATATTTTAAACATCGATATCACAACTATTCTGAACGGTTATTATGGTGATACTTCGCGTATGTTTACTGTTGGGGAAGTTACTCCGGTAGCCGACGAATTAATTGATACAGCCTGGCATTGCCTCGATTTGGGGATTGAGCAGGTAAAACCCGGAAACAGGTTTGGAAACATCGGATTTGTAATTAGTCGCTATGCCAAAGCAAAAGGTTTTAGCGTTGTTTACGAATTTTGTGGTCACGGCGTAGGAATTGATTTTCATGAAGAGCCGCAAGTAGATCATGCTTCGCGCAGAAATACCGGACCGGAAATGAAACCGGGAATGATTTTTACCATCGAACCCATGATTAACCAGGGAAAACCAAAAGCCAGTATTGATAAAAATGACGGCTGGACGGCTCGTACGATTGACAATAAATTATCAGCTCAGTTTGAGCACACAATTTTGGTTACCGAGACCGGTTATGAGGTACTAACCGATGTGCATGGCGATTACGATATTACGTAATTTTATAAACGATTTTCTGTCATTTCGATCCGTGAGAGACAGAGAGAAATCAGGTGGAGATTTCTCCTCTTTTTTTGTCGAAATGACATTTGAACGAAGTGTTAGGCAATACTTCTTGTAGCATAGTAGAGTAATAACTGAAGCGTCATGCTGAAACAAGTTCAGCATGACGCTTCAGTTGTAGAAGGAACGTCAACCTGAACTTGTTTCAGGTTCTAATTGGTCAAATGGAGAATTGTAATTCAGAGAGGAAGCGTTATCTAAAGTTCAGGGTTTGCTTCTTGAATAACCATTGAAATAAGGGACTGAAATGAGGCAATAAAAAAACCGCCATCCAATTCAGGAAAAGCGGTCTTTAAAAATTGAGGTATTCGTGTTTTAAATCTTCCATACTTTGTTGTCTGTCATCCATGCTTCCACCTCTAATGCGTTTTCTTCTTCCAATTCTACTTCAATTGTTTGTACTCCAAAGTACTGCGTGTTTTGCATCCAGTCTTCCACTTCTAAAGCTTCTTCGGTTTCAACTGTAAAATAAGAGGCCATTCCGTTAAATAAACTTTCGTTTGTCATCCAGCTTTCTAATTCAAGGCTGTTGTCAACTGCAGTTTCAATGTTTACTGATGCGAAAAAGTTGTCGGCTTCGGTCATCCAATTTTCCAATTCCAATGCTTCTTCTGTTTCTACTGCATAATACCCGGCGAATGCATCTGCGTCGGTAGTCGAGCTGGCATCGGCTGATGCCGGGCTTGGGTAAGTTCCATCCACCATTGCCATGGCAATTTGATTAAAACTTGTGTTTTCCAATACGGTCTTCCAAAAATCCTGAGCATTTACTGTAAAGCTGATTAATACAAAACTAACTATTACTGCTAATGATTTTGAGATTGCTTTCTGAACATTGTTTTTTGTTTTCATGACTTTTCCTCCTGCTTTTGTTTTCTTGTTTTTTGCTTTGCTTGACTTGTTGTTTTCTGTTGTTTCTGTTTCTGCTTCGTTATTAAGACGCCTAAAACTTTTAATCGTTACAATTTTTTTAGAACTTTTTTAAAGATTGTACTCTTTTTAACCTTGTTGTTGGTTATGCAAATATAAATACAAAAAATGGTACTATGCAAAACAAAGTAGTATATTTTTTGAAAATATTTTTGCTTAAATTGGCTAATGTACAGGAATAGTGCAAGTTAGTAGTTTGTTGAAAAGATTAAAAAATTGAACAAATAGGTTGTTAATTCGATTTTGTGACAGTTAAATGATAATCAGTTGCAGAAAAAAGAACTAACTTTTTTTATAAAAAATCTCAGAGCACTGATATTTTTTCTCATTTCTAAAGTTTTATCTTTGCATTTATCGAAAAAAATAAGTTATGTCGTTAATAATTGAGGAGAAAGATTTAGAGAAATTTATAATGGTTGGCGACCGTGTTTTGGTGAAGCCCAAAAATCCTTCGGGAAAAACAAAGTCGGGTTTGTATTTGCCTCCTTCGGTTCAGGAGAATGAAAAAGTGCAAAGCGGTTATATTGTAAAAGTTGGACCGGGTTATCCAATTCCGGCGGTAAGCGATGAAGAAGAAGTTTGGAAAGAAAAAAAAGATGATGTAAAATATGTACCTCTGCAAACTCATATTGGCGACCTGGCCGTTTATTTGAATCGGAGTGGCCACGAAATTGAGTTTAACAATGAAAAGTACATCATACTTCCACACTCAGCTATTTTAATGATTATAAGAGATGAGAATCTTTTTGAATGAAGATATAACAGAAATTGATACACTAAAAAACAGCCGTTTCTTAAATTCGAAGCGGCTGTTTTTTTATCCGATTATTTTTTTTGTGGTTTTGTATCCCAATTCAAATAGTTCGTCGGCGTGCTTGCGCATAAACATATCGTACTCGTCGATACCCGTTGGTTCGATATAATGCGTGGCCACTTTTTTAGCTTCTTTTGTTCTTACATTAACACTCATGTAAACGGTCCGGGTTGCAATTTGTATCAGATTTTTCATTTTAGCCTTCGGATTTATGGGCGTAATGTTCGACACAATCAGATTGTCACAATCCTTTTTAATGGGTTCTACCGGAATATTGTCCATTAAACCGCCGTCAACATATAAATCGCGGCCAAGTGTTACGGGTGCAAAAAGTACCGGAATTGAAGACGATGCCAAAACAGTATCGCCAAGTGGTCCCGAGTTTCTGTATTCAACAGTTCCTTTGTTCAAATTCGAAACACAAATAAAAAACGGAATCTTGAGGTCTTCTATCTTTTCAATCTTTATTTCATTCTGCACAATTTCTTTTACGCCATCGAGCTTTAAAAGCCCGTCAACCGGTAAATGTATTTTTGTGTATTGAAAGAACCATCCTTTTTTAAAAATATCGAGTACTTCTTCAGGTGTTTTACCGGCAGCGATAAATGCTCCTACAATGGCTCCGGCACTTACTCCTGAAATTACATCGGGTTGAATGCCTTTCTCGTGCAATGCAGCAATGGCACCCAAATGTGCAAAGCCACGCGTTCCTCCTCCACTTAAAACCAGTCCTGTTTTGTATTTTTTTGCCATGTTTTACAAAGTTAAAAAACGCATGCGAATGGAAAGGAAGAAACGAAATGATTTATTATTTGAATGAATAAGATTGATGTGAGATTGAAGGGATTGAAAAAAGATGGATTATCAATCTCTATTCCATCTTAATCGATCTTCATCAATCTATTTTTCCAACGTGAACCATTTTTTCATCAAAGCTTCATCGCTTTTTTCGTTTTTATGAAAGAAAGCATTGGTATGGTTATCGTAAATGTAGTCGTTTTTGTAGTCGTCGATATTAGAGATGATGTCTTTTAAACCTTCCATCATTAAATCCACTTCTTCGTTTCTCATGGTTGGATGTAAGGACCAACGCACCCACCCCGGTTTCTCCGAAAGGTCTCCGGTGTTTATTTTGTCAGTAATTTCCTGGCTTTGTTCATACGAAACTTCCAGTAAAAAATGTCCGTAAGTTCCGGCGCAGGCACAACCACCACGGGTTTGAATTCCATATTTGTCGTTTAACAAACGTACCAGCAAATTGTAGTGAATGCCTTCAACATAAAACGAAATAACACCTAAACGATCGCGAACATTGTCGGCGAGTATGTTTAATCCATCAATTTGATCCAAACCGGCAAATGCCAATTCAAGCAGCTCTTCTTCTCTTTTTCTGATGTTGTCAATCCCCATCTTGTCCTTTAAGTCGAAACAAAGAGCTGTACGAATCGATTGCAAAAATCCGGGTGTTCCACCGTCCTCGCGAGCTTCTATATCATCCACATATTTGTATTTTCCCCAGCGGTTTGTCCAGTCAACTGTTCCTCCGCCCGGAGCATCGGGTACTTCGTTTTTATACATCGAAGCATCGAAAACAATTACTCCCGACGAACCGGGACCACCTAAAAATTTATGAGGCGAAAACATAACTGCATCCAGTTTCTCCATAGGATCTTCAGGGTGCATATTTATTTCTTCGTAAGGTGCCGATGCTGCAAAATCGATAAAACAAACACCACCGTATTCATGCATTATTTTTGCCATTTCGAAATACGGAGTTCGAACGCCGGTAACATTCGAACAGGCGGTAAACGAACCAATTTTAAACGGACGGCTTTTGTATTCTTCCAATGCAGTTCTCAGATTTTCAGGATCCACCAACAATCCTTCGCCAGGTTCAATTACCACCACATCGGCATTGGTTTCGTACCACGATGTTTGGTTGGAATGATGTTCCATATGCGTTACAAAAACCACCGGACGTTCGCGTTCGGCTATGCAACTTTTCCCGCTAACCTTTCCACAATATTTTAATCCCAGAATACGCTGAAATTTATTGATAATGGCAGTCATTCCAAATCCGGCGGTAATAATTATATCCTGAGGGCCTGCATTAACGTGTTGTTTTATAAGCTGGTGCGATTTGCGGTAAGCATGTGTCATCCGAATGCCGGTCTCGCTGGTTTCGGTGTGCGTGTTTCCAACATAAGGACCAATCTCATCAGTAATCTTACATTCAATTGGGCGGTATAATCTGCCGCTGGCTATCCAATCGCCATAAATTATTTTCTTTTTCCCAAAGGGCGAATCAAATTCCTGGTCGATGCCAACAATGTTTTCTCTGAACTTTTCGAAATACTGTTCCAAACTACTCATAAATCACTTTTTATACAAGACGCAAAATAAACCACTTTGGGTGAATTAATAGAGGGTAAAAATCATAAAAAACACGAAAAATATGTGATGAAGGTCGCAAAAGTATGGCTGAAAATCAAATTGGTTTTTAGGAAAAAATACATTTTAAGGCGCGTTTGGTTGCCAAATTTTAACCAAACCTTGCCCAATTTTCAGGCTGCAAAGATGTAATTCTGTCAAATCGTCACAAAACTCAAATGGCACAGGGTTTGATTTTGGCCCGACGTAAAATTTAAAGTAAAACTAAAAATATATAAAAATGCAAACAGGAAAAATTGGTGTAACCAGCGAGAATCTTTTCCCGATTATTAAAAAGTTTCTCTATTCTGACCACGACATTTTTTTAAGAGAGATTGTATCGAATGCTGTTGATGCAACACAAAAGCTAAAAACACTTGCCGCCAAAGGCGAATACAATGGCGAAGTTAGTAATGCAAAGGTTGTTGTAAAATTAGATACTGAAGCCAAAACAATCACCGTTTCGGACAACGGAATTGGAATGACTGCAGAGGAAGTTGAAAAATACATCAACCAGATTGCATTTTCAGGCGCCAATGAGTTTTTAGATAAATATAAAGACGATGCCAATGCAATTATCGGTCATTTCGGACTTGGCTTTTACAGTTCGTTTATGGTTTCCGACTCGGTTGATGTAATCACAAAATCGCACAAAGAAGGTTCACAGGCCGTAAAATGGAGTTGCGACGGAAGTCCGGAGTTTACCCTGGAAGAGGTTGAAAAAGACGGAGTAGGTACCGATATTGTAATGCACATCAGCGAAGAAGAAAAAGGATTTTTGGATGATGCAAAAGTTTCAGAAATTCTGAACAAATACTGCAAATTCCTTCCTGTTCCGGTTATTTACGGAAAAGAAAAAACATGGAAAGATGGAGCACAGGTTGATACTGATGTTGACAATCAGATTAACGATGTTGCTCCGGCGTGGACAAAAATGCCGGCCGATTTAAAAGATCAGGATTACAAAGATTTCTACCGGAAATTGTATCCGATGGGAGAGGAGCCACTTTTTAATATTCATTTAAATGTGGATTATCCGTTTAACCTGACCGGTATTTTGTATTTCCCAAAAATCAAAAACAACTTCGAAGTTCAGAAAAACAAAATTCAATTGTACAGCAACCAGGTTTTTGTAACCGACTCGGTTGAAGGAATTGTACCTGAATTTTTGACATTGTTACACGGTGTAATCGATTCGCCGGATATTCCCTTAAACGTTTCGCGCTCGTATTTACAAAGCGACTCGAACGTGAAAAAGATTAGCAGCCACATTAATAAAAAGGTAGCCGACCGTTTGCACCAGATTTTTAAAGACAGTCGCGAAGATTTTGAAAGTAAATGGGACGATCTGAAGATTTTTATTGAGTACGGAATGTTAACCGAAGAGAAATTCTACGACCGTGCCATGAAATTCTTTATGCTGAAAAATACCGAGGCAAAATATTTTACCTGGGAAGAGTATGAAAAACTGGTAAAAGACAGTCAGACTGACAAAGACAACAATACCATTTATTTGTACACTACAAATGTGGAAGAGCAATTTACATTTGTTGAAGCGGCAAAAAATAAAGGCTACGATATTCTTGTGCTCGATGATGTTTTGGCACCTCACCTGATTAATAAACTGGAGCAAAAATATACCGACAAACGTTTTGTTCGTGTTGATTCTGATGTGGTTGAAAACCTGATTAAAAAAGATGATACCACAAAAGAAGAACTTACCTGGGAACAAAAACAGGAATTGTCTCCCGTATTTCAGGCGGTTTGTCCGGAAAATAAGGATTATTCATTTATTGTTGATTTCCAGGATTTGGGAGAAACAGGATCTCCAATGGTAATTACACGCAACGAGTTTATGCGTCGTATGAAAGACATGAGTGCTGCACAAGGTGGAATGAGCATGTACGGCGATTTTCCTGAAAGTTTAAATCTTGTAGTAAATACAACTCATCCGCTGGTAAAAAAAGTATTGGATGCCAAAGACAAAAAATTGGGTAAAAAACTGGAGACTCTGGCAGGCGAATTAACAGCCAAAAAAGATGAGATAACTGTTCTTGAAAAAGCAAAAGAAGGAAAAAAGGACGAGGAAGTTCCACTAGCAGAAAAAGAACAACTGGAAAGTTTAAATGCCGAGCTTGCTAAACTGGAAGAAACAAAACGCGATCAGCTGTCTGATTTTGGCAAACAAAATAAGGTTGCAAAACAAATGGTTGATTTAGCTTTACTTGCCAACGGGTTATTAAAAGGAGCTGATTTGGACAAATTTGTAAAACGAAGTGTAGAGTTGATAAAATAGGGAGAAGGAGTTCCATTCAGTTGGAACATGGTCAAGGGAGAGTAATAAGTAACGCCGGTTCGTTTGTCATTTGATAAATGGATCGGCGATTATTTTATTGCTTGTTCATCTACAAAAAAAAACAGATCCGATCTGTGCCATTTTTCAAGCAAAAAAAGATCCGATCTGTATTATTTTGAATTTATACAGATCGGATCTTTGGTTTTAAAAAGTAGGCCGGTGAGCAACCTTATTCCCCGTCAGCAAAGTCCTGCAAATACGCAAACTTTTCAGTTAATTGGCCATCTTTCGTAATCGACGCGCGCTCAACCACTCCATCTTCATCCTCTCCAAAAAGACTTGGGAAAACCTTTTCGATTAAGTTTCGTCCAAAATCAAGTGAAGCATCTTTGGGTAGTTCGCAGGGTAAATTATCAACTGCCTGCACCGACAAATTGTTGGGATTCGAAAAAGCTTCTTCCATTTCACCGGTCTCAAAGTTATAATCGTAAAACGGATCGTCGATTGTAGACGCTTTTTTTGTGGATGGAATAGAACCTTCAATGTCGCAGGTAATGTCTGATATTACACTAATCCTGAAATCATTAGCTTTCATTTCTTCGGACGTAAACAAAACAGGTGCTTTTGGATCCCAGTAGGCAGCAGCTATCAACATGTCGGTAGCTTCGGCAAAGGGCAAAAAGGCATTTTCGTACTGTGCCGGATTATTAAAAAAGTGCATTAAATCGAATGTGCTGTCGCCTCCGGTTTTACGCACATAATTATTTGGCAATAGCTGAACATAAACAGCTTGCTCGGGTTCGTCCACTTTTAAATATGCTTCGGGCGAAACGCGCATGATGTTCATGTGGTTCAGAATCTCGATTACACCGTGTGCTACACGTCCGTCGCCGGTAAGTGCAATTTTTAATGGTGGTAAATTTATGGCATCTAAATGTTGCAACATTTCTTCAAGGTCATCACATTCGTGTGCAGGTTTTAAATCGAATAATTCGTTTTTAAGGCCAAAGGCACGAAATCCGTTGTATGCTCCAACCAAGCCGGCAAAGCGGCCAAATCCAATCACTCTGAAACCTTCCTTGTTGGTTAACACTTCATAGTCAACCAGCTGAATTTTCTTTTCTAAAACTGTTTGTAAAAGTTTACGGTTATACGCTTGTTTTTTTATTGTGTGCGAGAAAAACAGGTAAATTTTTCCTTCAATAAAATCCTCTATGCGAACCTCTTTTACACCTAAAAGAATGTCGCAATCGCTTAAATCTTCCTGTAAAGTAATTCCCAAAGCCGCATATTCTTCATCCTTAAAACTGCGAATGGGACTGGGTTGCACCAAAACCGAAATTCCGGGAAATCTTTCCTGAACTTCGACACATTGTTCAGGAGTTAAGGGTACTCGTTTGTCGGGGGGTGTTTTGCCTTCTCTTACTATTCCTATTTTCATGATTTTTGAAAAATTTATCGAAATTAAGAAAAATTGGCAACTCCCATTCAATTAATATTTTATTCTTCCTGAAACGAATGCATTTTGCAGTTGCTGGGTTGAATTTGACTGGAAACAAGAAGCTGAATTGCGTTTCTGTTTTCCGGAGAAGAAGTTACGCAGGGTTTCTTTCAAATATGTATAACTTAGTTTCATTCTTTGGTAGATATTCATAATATTTGTTAGCTGTAAAACTGAACATTATGAAGCGGATATTATTCAAATTTGGACTTGGTATTTTAGTGGTTTTTGTTTTGTTTTCATGTAAGCAACGAAATCAGCAACAAGCTGAAACCAATGAGTTTCTGGGATCGGAGAGTTGTCGCGAATGTCACGAAAAATTTTATCAACTCTGGTCTCCTTCGTACCATGGCCAGGCAATGATGCCCATTAATGCAGCTTTTGTTGCCAAACATCAATTGCCCAATAGCCAGCCAATAGCTGCTGAAGGTAAGATGTATGAGGTTTCTTTCGGCGATTCAACCATGACATTACTCGAAAAAAAGGACGGCAAACTTTTGAATTCCTTCCAGATTATTTGGGCACTTGGTGGTCATAATGTGTATTGTTTCTTAACCCCAATGGAAAAGGGTAAATTACAAACTATACCACTTGCCTATGATGCTAACCGAAAATCGTGGTTTAATTACCCCGAATCGGCAGTTCGGCATTTTGTTGAAGGTGTGGAAGAAGATGAAGCACTTCCGTGGAGAGACGCCATGTATACCTTTAATACCGGTTGTTACAGTTGTCATATCAGTCAGTTAAGTACCAATTTCGATTTAGATGCTGAAACCTATCAAACCACTTGGCGCGAAGCAGGAATTAACTGTGAAACCTGCCATGGCCCGGCCGGAGAACATGTGCGAATCTTTAAAAATTTGAAAGAAGGCGAAAAAGCTCCGGAGGATATTGGTTTGATTGTAACCTCGACTTTTACACAAGAACAGCACAATGCTTCGTGTTCGCCTTGTCATGCAAAAATGAATCCGATAACGCCAAGTTATATGCCCGGCGATAAATACTTCGATAATTACAATGTAACGACTTTGGAAGACCGTGACTTTTTTGCTGATGGTCGCGACTTGGGAGAAAACTACACGCTTACCGGATGGATGATGAATAAATGTGTGCAGGAGAGCGAATTGCACTGTGTAACCTGCCATACATCGAGTGGGCGCGACAGGAATAAAGACAATCCAAACCAGGCCTGTTTAGGCTGTCACAACAATCGTACGGAAGATTTGGAAACACATACCGGACACAAAGCAAAAGATGGTTTAACCTGTTTGAGTTGCCACATGCCAAAACGCGAGTTTGTGGGTAATTTTTTACGCAGCGATCATTCGTTCCGACCGCCGATGCCGGAAGCAACTATTCGTTTTGGATCTCCAAACGCATGCAACCAGTGTCACTCGGATAAAACGCCACAATGGGCAAACGAAGTTGTTAAAAAACGCCCCAACGGAAATTACCAGGAAGAAACCTTAAAATGGGCACAGCTTATAAAAGAGGCAAGAGAAAACGATTGGACAAACATTGATAAAATGTACGACTACATTAAAACCGGGAAACCAAATGAAGTTGTTACAACATCGTTCATTCGTTTGCTGGGAAATTGTCAACTGGATTCGAAATGGGACGTGTTGATGGTGGCACTCAATTCGGAATCGGAACTGGTTCGTTCGGCCGCTGCTTATGGCTTGTCGGGAAATACATCAGAAGAAGTAAAGGAAGCTTTGCTAAGAGCATGTCAGGACGAAATCAGGTTGGTACGTATTCAGGCTGTTAACGCCATATTGATTTTTGAGAGCACCCGTTTTACTGCCGAACAACAAAAAATAATAGATAAAGCAGAAGCAGAATATGTTACTTCAATGACTTCGCGAGCGGATAACTGGAGCAATCATTATAACCTCGGAATTTACCATCAGAATAAAGGAAATGCAGATGCAGCTTTGAATTCGTACGAAACGGCAGCACGTTTGTATCCCGAATCGATTATGCCCTTAATCAACAGTTCTGTATTGTATTCGTATGTTGGCAATCAGGCAAAAGCGGAAGAGAACCTGAAAAAAGTTCTTGCCTTTGATCCTGAAAACGAAGCTGCAAACATGAATCTCGGTTTGTTGCTGGCCGAGCAAGGCCGAATGGAGGAAGCAGAAATAGCTTTGAAAGATGCTTTAAAAGCCAGTTCGGATAAAAATGCGGTGGCAGCAAAAAATTTGAGTGTACTTGTTGCGCAACATGGCGATTTTGCCGGGGCCGTTAAGTATGCAGCTATTGCAGCTGAGTCTCGCCCCGAGGATCCGGACTACAAATACACTTTGGCCTATTATCAAATGCAAAACGGCGATAAATCGGCATCGGTAAAAACATTAAACCAGCTCATAAAATCGCATCCGGAGTTTTTAAGTGCTACCAGTTTTTTAGCCGACATTTATTATCGCGACGGAAATAAAGATATGGCCATAAAGTTGTACAAGGATGCTTTAAAAGTGGAGGGAATATCTGAGCAGGATAAAGATGCACTTCAGCAAGCCATTGCCAGTTTACAGCAGAGTTTATAGTTTCATGTATACCTTTCAAATGAAAAGATTCCTCTCTGTAATTCCGAAGGAGAGCAGCGACTAAGGAATCTCTTCTTTTGTTTAATCATTTTGGATATTGAAGCTTTTTACAAAATAGTATCAAAGCTGTTGCAAGTACCGATTCATTTTTTCCGGCTGTGGTTTGGTCTTGCTAGTAAATTCTCATTTCTCAATGCTATGTCAGGATATCTTCAGAATCTTACATTAGAAAGAAATCGCCATAGCTAAACGGATAAATTCAACTTTACAAGGATTGTATAGGTAGAATCATTCTTATCTTCGTCCTAAATAGAAATAATACTTAACTCAATTGTCATGAAAAAAGTACCTTTTATTATTGTTCTGCTTTTCTTGTCGGCAGGTTTATTTGCCCAGGAAATGATTATCCCAATCGAGACCAACGACAACCTGATGTTGTTGCAAACATCGCGTGAGGGGCTTTTAAATACCGTTTACTTTGGAAAACCCTTGGAAGGTACTGAGGAATACAGCAATGTTGCAGCATCCTACAATTTTAGAGATGCGAACGGTGGAATTTACAATGCCACATACACCACTTCCGGAACCTGGAATTTGGTAGAACCTGCACTTGAGGTGATACAATCGGATGGAAATACATCGCTGGAGCTAAAATATGTGAGCCATAAACAAGAAGCAACCTCCGACAATGCCGTTTTAACTTCCATTTTACTGGAAGATGCACAATACAATTTTCAGGTGGTTTTGTATTACAAAGCATGGACAAAGGAGAATGTAATTGAGCAGTGGACAGAGATTAAACACACGCAGAAAGAGGCCGTGGTTATGAAGAAGTTTGCATCTGCAAATTTGTATTTCACCAATAAAGAATACTATCTTACTTCTTTCGGAAACGAGTGGGCAAAAGAGATGCAACGTAACGAAGAGAAACTTACCCGCGGCATAAAATCAATTGACACAAAACTGGGAACCAGGGCCTATTTGTTGCAATCGCCTAATTTTGTTTTGGCCTGCGATGGCAAGGCTGCTGAAAATACCGGAACAGTTGTAATTGGCCAACTGGCGTGGAGCTCTAATTTTCAATACGATTTTGAGGTGGTTGCAAATGGCAACCTGCGTTTTTTGGCCGGCATAAACCCGTTTGCGTCGGAGTATACTCTGCAACCCGGAGAAACATTTAAAACTCCTTCGCTAATATATGTTGTTTCGCACGAGGGAACCGGCGAGGCCAGCCGCAATTTGCATTCGTGGGCACGCGATTACAGGGTTCTTGATGGAAACGGTGAACGCCTGACTTTGCTAAATAACTGGGAAGCTACTTATTTCGATTTTGATGAAAATAAACTAACCGCACTTTTTAAAGATGCAAAAGAACTTGGAGTTGACTTGTTTTTACTCGATGACGGTTGGTTTGCAAATAAATACCCCAGAAATGGCGATAACGCAGGTTTGGGCGACTGGCAGGAGAATAAAAAGAAGTTGCCAAACGGAATTGGTTATTTGGTTGAAGAAGCAACAAAAGAAGGTGTGAAGTTTGGCATCTGGATTGAACCTGAAATGGTAAATCCGAAAAGTGAGCTATACGAAAATCATCCGGAGTGGGTGATTCGTCAACCTGAACGCCCCGAGAAATATTTCCGTAACCAGTTGGTACTGGACCTGGCAAATCCGGAAGTGCAGGATTTTGTATTTGGTATTGTAGATAAGCTGCTGGACAATAATCCGGAGTTGGCCTTTATAAAATGGGATTGTAATTCTGTAATCTACAATGCGCACTCTGCGTATCTGGAAACACAAAAAGTACCGCAAACTCATATTTACATCGAATACACCAAAGGATTGTATTCCGTAATGCAGCGTGTTCGTGCAAAATTTCCCAAAATTCCGATAATGATGTGCTCGGGCGGTGGTGGTCGTGGTGACTATGAGCTGTTTAAATACTTTACCGAGTTTTGGCCCAGCGACGATACCGATCCGCTCGAACGAATTTATATGCAGTGGAATTACTCGTATTTCTTTCCGGCCATTGTAACCGATTGCCATGTAACCGACTGGGGAAAACAGCCTCTAAAATATCGTGTTGATGTTGCTAGTATGGGAAAACTGGGATTTGATATTGTGGCCGGTGAACTGAACGAAAAGGACAAACAGTTTGCTCAGGACGCGGTAAAAAATTACAATTCGTTTAAAGATCTTGTTTGGCACGGAGACATGTATCGTTTGGTAAATCCTTACGAAAACGACATTGCAGCTTTAATGTATGTAAACAACGATAAAAGCCGCGCCATTGTGTTTAACTATTTGGTAAATAATCGGTATATGTCAACAGCAACTACGCGCCCTGTAGTATTTGCCGGATTGGATGCAAACAAAAAGTACCGCTTAAAAGAATTGAATGTTTATCCCGGCAGACGTTCGTGGATTGACACAGAAAAAGTGTATTCAGGTGATTTCCTTATGAAAGTGGGGATGAATCCAAACGTTAGTTTAAGAAACACTAGTGTGCTTATTGAAGCAACTGAAGTAAAATAAGCACCAAAAGGTATTATCTCAAATACAAAATGGCTTGAATTAAATTTGCATTTAATTCAAGCCATTTTTATGTTATGCAAGATTTTTCAAGCTCATTTGTTCCGTAAGAAAAGCTACTGCAAATTTGAATTAGAGGTCTTAATTTCTTACATTTAACTGGTAAGGGGTTGTGATAATTTGTAATAAACATATTGCGATGACAACAGATAAACAGGAGTTGCAGAATCGGTTAACCGAGCTCGAACACGAAAATTTTCGCTTAAATCAGCAAATGGAGTTTTACAAGCAATTTATGCATAACTCCAACTACTGGGAAACATATCGCGATAAAACCGGAAAACTCGTTTACATCTCCCCGAACCTGGAAGAAAAACTTGGAAATCGAAAAGATGCTTACATAAACGGACTCATTCAAATCACCGACTTTATCCACGAGGATGATATTGACAAGATCCTGTCCAACTACAAAAAAGTGATGCAGGGCAGTGATGTTGCTCCTCATAAATGCCGTTTAAATAGCAAATTATCACTTGAATATGTACTAATTGATTACAAAAGAGTATTGGATGATAATGGTGAGTTTAACGGAATCAGAACATGTATTTCCGACATTACTGAGCTGGAGAAAAAGGAAAGAAATATACATAATACTGATGAGCTTCTTCGGAATATAACGGATAATATACCGGCGTTAGTTGGGCAGATTGATACTGATTTGAAATATACCTATGTAAATAAAAGGTATGCCGATTATTCCGGAATAGAGGTAGACAAAATTATTGGTAGTGATGTAGTTGATATCATCTCAAAAGATACTTTTGAAATATCGCATCGACATATGTTAAGAGCCCTGTCGGGTGAATTTGTAAGCTTTGAAACGAGGTATAAAAATTCAGCAGGCGAAGTATCTATTTTTAAATCAAACTTTGTTCCTGATATCAAAAATAATCAAGTTATAGGCTTCATGGTACTTGCCTGGGATATAACCAAAGAACAACAAGCAGAAATTGCCTTAAAAGAAAGTGAAGACCGATTTAGGGGATTATTTAAGCAGTCGCACGCAGCAATGGCAATGGTAGGTTTAGATATGCGTTTTATCGAATGTAACGAAGCATTCTGCACATTAATAGGATATAACGAAAGTGAGTTAATTGAGAAAACAGTTGCTGATATTACCCACCCCGAAGATAGAAAAATTGGCATGACTGAAATTAAAAGTATTGCCAGGGGAGAAATTCAATATGCATTGGTACAGAAACGCTATTTGAATAAAAATAAAACTGTTATACGTGGAGAACTGACTATAAGTATTGTGCGAAATGAGGATGGTAAACCATGGTATTACATTGTTTTGATTCAGGATGTCACTAAACGTTATATGGCTGAAAAAGCTTTAAAAGAGACTGATATTCAATTAAAAGAATTAAATGATACAAAAGACAAGTTGTTTTCAATTATCGCCCATGACCTGAGAAGCCCTTTTTCAAATATCGTCTCGCTATCTGACCTGTTAAATGATAACGAAATAGAGCTTGATAGTACTCAATCCAATAAATTTATAGAATTAATAAATTCGGCTGCCAAAAGCTCTCTTACATTGCTCGATAACTTATTAAACTGGTCGAAATCACAAACGGGCAAACTCGAAAATAAACCTGAGAAAATTGTTATGTCAAGGCTTTTAAATAAAGTAAAAGAAAACTTAAAGGCACAAGCTGTTGTTAAGGACATTTCATTGAATATTCTTCAATCGGAAGAAGCAGTAATTTGTGCTGATGAAAACATGGTTAGGCTAATATTTCGAAACCTAATTTCAAATGCAATTAAATTTACCAACCCGGGAGGTAGAATTGATTTGATTGCAATTAAAAAACTAAACGCAGTTGAAATTTCAGTACGCGATAATGGTGTTGGTATACCAGAAGATAAACTCAATCAACTTTTTACAATAAATTCAGAAACTCAATCTGTTGGTACGGCAAATGAAAAGGGCTCAGGATTAGGATTAATACTTTGTAAAGAATTTGTTGAAAAACTTGGAGGAAAGATTTGGGTTGAAAGTCAACCTGGGTTAGGCAGCCAATTTATATTTACTCTGCCTGTACCATAATTGCTACTATACCTTTTCCCTACACTTCGAATTATAAAATATAATTATAACAGAAGTGTTCGTTTTTGTTCGTTCTCAGTGTATTTTGCCCCTAAAATATGTCAGTTGTATAATTCATTTATATGTTTATTTTTGTAGTTATTCGAGAGGGAAGCGAATAAATTAAATTTGATTTTATAAGAAATGGAAAATTCAGAAAGAGCTGAATTTCAGATCGGCGGTGATACCGTTTTCTATCGTAATGACTCCACAATACAAGTAATTGTTACCGGAATTCAAACGTTGGAAATGGCATTGGAAATGAAAAAATTGTGTTTAAAACTGAGTTCAAAAACGGAGAGTAAATACAACTATCTGATAGATATTAATAAGTGTGGGAAAAATGAACCGGGGGCCAGGGAAATTTGGATAGAATTAAGTGGTCACGAAAAAACCAACAAGGTTGCCACTTTTGGAATGAATCCGGTTGCACAAGTGATTGCCAATTTTGTGATAGGAACACACAAAGGAAACAACCTGCGTTTTTTTAACAGCGAGAAAGATGCGGTGAATTGGTTGAATGAATAGTAACAAAACGGAAGTATGTTAAGCGAAAATGATAGCAAACGAATTCAGTCGATAATTGATGTGGTTATGAAAGTAGCCCGTGGCGACAATTCGGTGCAGGCTCCAATGTCGGATAAATACGACCAAATTGATGCTTTGGCAATGGGCGTTAATATGATGATTGATGATTTAGCTGTAAAAGAAGAAACAGATAAAGAAAATGAACACATTAAAAAGTTGAATGCAGAGCTGGAAATCGCCAAACAAAAAGCAGAAGAAAGTGATCGTTTAAAAATGGCATTTCTGGCCAATATGAGCCACGAAATTCGAACTCCAATGAATGGGATTCTTGGATTCGCTGATATTCTGAAAAATAATATTTTATCCGGAGAACAACAGAAGGAATACATTGAAATTATTGAGAAGAGTGGAAATCGGTTGTTGGATATAATTAACGATATAGTTGATATTTCGCGAATAGAAGCCAATATTATTTCGCCAAATATTACCCGGGTAAATATAAATGAACAACTGGATCACTTATACCTTTTCTTTAAACAGGAAGCCGAAGAGAAGCAACTCAGCTTTTTATTAAATAAAGGACTCGCTGAAGAGTTTGCATCTACTTATACCGACTCGGGTAAATTGTATGCCATACTCACAAACCTGGTTAAAAATGCAATTAAATACACAAAAGCAGGTATCATCGAGTTTGGATATACCTTAACAAATGGATTTGGTTCACCTGAACTGAAGTTTTATGTGAGCGATACCGGTATTGGTATTCCGAGCCAGGAAGTTAATTCGGTTTTCGATCGTTTTACACGGAGCAAAGAAGTTGAAAAAAATGCACTGGAAGGTACCGGGCTTGGATTGGCGATAAGTAAAGCTTACGTTGAATTATTACACGGAAAAATTTGGGTTGAAAGTACAAAAGGCAGTGGATCAGTGTTTTATTTTACCCTTCCTTATTTAAATGCCGAACAGGTAGCATCTTCCGCAACTGTAAGGCCAAAAACTGATGAAGTGAAAGAAAAGGTAGATACTTTTAAAGTAATGGTTGTTGAAGATGATCCAACATCGGAGCAACTTTTAAAATTATTGCTGCAAAAACTTACCACCAACTTAATTTTTGCACGAAACGGCAAAGAGGCCATCGAGCTGTTTAAAAACAATCCGGATACGAGTTTGATTTTAATGGATATTTCGCTTCCGGTTATGACCGGAGACAAAGCAATAAAAGAAATCAGGAAAATAAATACCGAAGTGCCAATTATTGCTCAAACCGCTTTTGGCCTGGAAGGCGACCGACAAAAGTTTATTGATGTTGGAGCTACCGACTATCTTAAAAAGCCTATTATTAAAGATGAACTGACCAAAATGGTAAAAAAATACACACGTTCTGTATCGGTTCAGGGGTAAATATTATCTGGTATTTATTACACCGGCAAAACATCCTTCGGATTAATTCCCTTTACTTTTTTAAACATTTGCGAAAACTTCGATAAGTTTTGGTAGCCTAAATCATACCCAACTTCCATTACCGAAAAATTCCCCGTTTGTAAACGTCGGTAGGCCTCGTCCATTTTAGCATGGGTATAAAACTGATACACCGATGTATCGAAAAGGGCTTTAAAGTCGCGTTTGAGTTTCGATACGCTAATTCCAAATTCGCTGGCCAAATCCTCAACCACAATTCGTTGCTCGAAACTGGATAATAACTGGTCTTTTATCTTTAATAAACGTCGGTAATCATCAACGTGTAATCCATTCAATTCGTCTTTGTCAACCAGCTTTTTTACATTTTTCATTAATAATGTAAACAACTCCAGGCTCCGGGCCACAACCAGTGGTGTTTTCCCAAAATCGCGTTTTTTAAAATGAAAAATATCCTCAACCAAAGCATCCAGTTCCAAAGGTAATTTGGTGTGGTAAGCAACAGGATCCTGGTTGCCAAACAACGAATCGTAAATTCCTTCGGCCTCAGGAAGGAACTTTAACAAGGCTTCTTTGGTGAGGGTGTAATTTACGGTTTCGAGCGTGGTGTTTGGCGGGTGTTTAATGTTCATAGTAAATAAACCGTTGTATATAAAAACACCTTTGGTCGATCCGGCTTCCGCCAGGGTTTCCTGGTTGTTGTAATCACGTGTAAATGTGCCCTCTTTAATTACGTTAATGTATATTTGATCTGGATTATTATCCGATTCTCTTTCGATAAATACTGCGTTCTTATGTTGAGCAAAGGTTGTAGCAATTTCAAAACCGGGTATAATTGGATAAGCGGTCATTCTAATTTTTAGCCTGCCCTGGTTTATGGAATAACTATTTCCCAAAACCTCGCCACCAAAACAGTTCAAAAGTGCCTCAAAATAATTGCTGGTTGAGCCTTCTTTTACCTTTAATGTTGTAATTTCTTGTGTATCCATTGTGCCTATCTGATTGGAGACTAAATGTACAGCAAAACTTTTTTGTTGCCAAGTTTAAACATTATGTTTTGAACTTTTGGAGATTACGACAGGCCTGTAAGGCGACATGTTAAAACTGCCCTTTTTTATTACACTCGTTGTACCTCACAAATGCAAAATAAATGTATTGGCCTGAATGGGTGAGGACTTGACCAGTTCGGGATAAAAGGATGATCGGCATTGCAATACATTTGTCCTCGTAATAATAAATTAAACAAATATGAATAGCATTAATCAACAATTGAGTTCTCCGTTTATGATAAATAATTGTGAAGTAAAAAACCGTTGCATTATCAGGTCGGGAGAGGGAACAGCAGCAATAAACACTGCACATGTTTTTACCAAAGAGACCATTGACGGATACATTCGCCAGGCCGAAAATGGAATAGGAATGATTATAGCAGGAGCACAGGTGGCTGGTTCGGCAATTTTGAATAAAAAGTCTGAAGTGTGGGCAAAAAGCGGACTTAACCGTTTAAATACCGTTTCACGATTAAAACGAATGGTATCGCGGGTTAGCAAATGTGGGACAAAAATATTTGCCGGCTTGTATCCCGGAGTGAATAATTCGTTGCCTCTTATTGCAATGGAAAGACGGAAAGAGAACAAAACTATTATTGGAAAGCATTTCCTGGATACCGAGCTTGTACGTATGGAAAATGACAGCGATCAAAAGCTAATTGATCATTTTATCAGTTCGGCAAAAATGGCTCAAATTTTAGGCTACCATGGTGTTCAGATCAACGTGGCCGGTAACAGAAACAAAGAAACAGGTTTTGTAAACGATTATACCTTAATGAACGATTCGGTGGACGATATACTTATTCAGTTTCGGATTGCATTAAAAGTAATCGGACCGATAAAGGAAATGTGTGGCAAAGATTTTCCGGTTACCTTGAATGTTAATCTTAGCCACTACCTGATTAATTATTTCGAAAGCCAGTTAAGCGAAGAGCAGTTTTACGAACCGGAGTTAAGCTATAATGAGTTTCTGGAAGACTTCAGAAGACTGGAAAAGGCGGGATACGATGCTTTTAGTTTGACCTCTTCGCAAAGTGGTACTACCAACTGGTATTTTGATGAGGTGTATCACAAGCCCTTTTTTAACTTGACCCGAAGCATCAAAAAATGGATTAAGGTACCTGTAATTATCGGGGGAGATAAAAAGAATGCTGAAGTTGCAGCCTACTCGATTGGAAAAGGGGATGCAGACGCAATAGTAATGGAAGACAGTTTAAATATGCAGAATGTACCAGGTGGTAAAGGCTTAATTAACAACAACGATTACTTTATGCCTTCATATTTCTGGATTGCGTAACACAAAAAGTTCAGCATATAAAATAGTGGATCATCCTGGATGGATTTAAAAATATAGCATTTCATTTTAAGTTGAACACAATTGATTTTGATTTCGGGGGCCACCTGTTGAGGTGGCCTCTTTTTGGTTCCAATTAAACCATAGAGAACATTATATGCCAAAACACGATAGGATACGAACTACTTTATAAACTACTAAACATTACATAACAATTTCTGTTATTTTTAAAACAAATTTCAGCACGGTACAATATGTTAATAGTTATATCACCCGCAAAATCACTTGATTACAAAACGCCGTCAGTCACTTCGGAATACTCCATTCCTGAGATGTTAGATGAATCGGAAAAATTGCTGCATCGTTTGCGTAAAATGAGTCCTAAAAAGATATCGGATTTAATGAGTATTTCACCTGCTTTAGGCGAACTAAATTTCGAACGTTACCAAACCTGGCATCAACCGTTTACTCCGGAAAATGCAAAACAGGCAGTTTTGGCATTTAGCGGTGCCGTGTATCTTGGATTAGATGCACCGTCGCTGTCGGAAGACAAACTGCATCTTTTGCAAACCAAACTCCGAATTTTGTCGGGTTTTTATGGGGTGTTAAAACCATTGGATTTAATGCAGCCCTATCGTTTGGAAATGGGAACTAAATTAAAGTACCAGCGTTCGGAAGATTTGTATGCTTTTTGGAAAAGTAAAATTACGCCAAAAATAAAGGATGCCCTTGTAGAATCGGGTAGTAACGTTTTGGTTAATCTGGCTTCAAACGAATACTATAAAAGTATCGACAGTAAAAAACTTGGAGCAGAAATCGTCACTCCTGAGTTTAAGGATTTAAAAAACGGTAAGTACAAAATGATCACGTTTTTTGCCAAAAAAGCCCGGGGTTTAATGACCCGGTTTATTGTAGAAAATGAAATTGACAAAATAGAAGATTTGCAAGCTTTTGATGTAGATGGTTATGTTTTTAATCCACGATTATCGAAACCCGGGAAACCCGTATTTACCAGGGGATAATTGGGTTATTGCGTTGAATTACCCCCTGAGGCCGCAAGCTCCGTTTAACGGAGCAAGGCTGAAACAGGGGGTAAACAAAAATGCCACTCAGCTTTTAAAACTGAATGGCATTTTTTATACTAATTTATCTTAAGTCAATTAGAAAGGCAAATCGCCTGCTTCACTGTCGGCCGGTTCCGGAGGAATATCATCCATGCCAAATTCAGGCGGAGGAAGTGGCATATTGTCGTCAGTCGCTTTTTCAATTTTCCATGCATTAATGTTATGAAACCAACGTCCGTTATACTCGCGCGATTCCATGTTAAAAGAAACTTCTACTTCTTGGCCGGCCGATAAGCCGTTTACCAAACTTACTTTATCGCCAAACAAAGTAAAACATACTTTCTTTGGATATTGATCGTCTGTTTCAATTACAAATTCTTGTTTGCTCCATTCTTTGCCTGCCTTGCTTGTTCCAGACTCAGGCTTTAGTATTTGCTCAATTTTTCCTTTAACGCTTAATGCCATCTTTCGATTTTTGTATTTATTTTGATTGCTACGAAGATAGAAAAAAGAAACCCTTTGCCTGAAGAAGACAAAGGGTTTTTATCAACATCTTTCTGTCATTTCGAACGAAGAGAGAAATCTGTTACAGCAAAACGCTGTTAATTTGAGCTTCCTCTCCGTCAGCTGATGGATCGGAATGACAAAGTATTATTCTTTTACAATTTCCAAAAGTTCAACTTCGAAAATCAGAGTTGAGTTAGGACCAATATCGCCACCTGCACCGCGTTCGCTGTAAGCAATGTTCGAAGGAAGATAAACTTTCCATTTCGATCCAACAGGCATTAATTGTAAAGCTTCAGTCCATCCCGGAATTACCTGGCTTACACCAAATACTGCAGGTTCGCCACGATCTACAGAGCTGTCAAATACAGTTCCGTCTATTAATGTTCCGTGGTAATGAACGCGTACTTTATCAGTTGCAGCTGGTTTTTCACCAGTTCCTTCAGTAAGAACTTCGTATTGCAGGCCGCTTTCAGTAGTAGATACTCCTTCGCGAGCTTTGTTTTCTTCCAAAAATTTATTACCGGCTTCCAGGTTTTCTTGAGCTTCACGATCTCCGGCGTCTTTGAAAAATTGCTGAATAACAGCATTTGCATCTTCTTCCGAAATTTTTAATTCTTCGCCAATTGAAGCCGAACGGAATGCAGCTGCCATAATTTCCATGCTCATTTCGTCGCCACCAGGCGCAGTTTCCAATTGTTTTTTATTGTTTGCTCCAACCAAAACGCCAATAGCGTAGCTAACTGAATCAACGCTGGTTTCCATTTTTACGTTTGATGGTCCACCTTGCTGACACGAAGTAGCAGCAACAAATAACCCCAGAACTAACAGATAAATAATGCTATTTTTCATTTGTCTTTCTTTTTCTCAGTCGTTATGACCGATTCGTTTTAAATATTTATAAAATCTCTAATAATTCAACATCAAAAATAAGTGCTGCATTCGGGCCAATTGCACCACCTGCGCCATTTGGACCATATGCAAGTTCTGATGGAATGTATAATCTCCATTTCGATCCAACCGACATCAATTGCAAAGCTTCAACCCAACCTTGAATTACTCCGTTCACCGGGAATACAGCCGGTTCGCCGCGTTGAACAGAACTGTCGAAAACTGAGCCATCGATTAATGTTCCGTGGTAGTGACATTTTACCTTTTTATCAGCTGTTGGGATATCACCCTCTCCTTCAGCCAGTACTTCGTATTGTAATCCGCTTGGTAATTGAATAACTCCTTCTTTTTTGCTGTTTTCAGCTAAAAATGCAACCCCTTCTTCAAGGTTTTTGTTGCCTTCACCAGCTTGTGCCTGAGCCATAAAAGATTCTAAAATCTGGTTGGCTTCCTCAGGATTAACACGAGGTTGAACTCCTGAATAAACATCTTTTAAAGCAGTAATAAATGCTTCCGGACTAACAGTCTTAACTCCTGACTGAATTAAATTTGCAGATATGCTCATTCCAAGGGCATAACTGAACTTCTCTAAATCGTTTTTTAAATCGATCTCTGCCATCTTTTTCATTCTAAATTTAAGTGTGCGAATATAAGGTAATTTTTTGGCAATTAATGGATTGAAGTTTTAATTTTGGTTAACATTTGTTTGGATGGAATATTATTTTCAGAGAATTGGTAATTATAATCTGCTTTCTTTTACCTATTCAGAAAAGAGTGATACAAAGGGGTAGGCAATTATTATTATCTTTAACTTGAATTAAAATTTAAAGCATGAGCAAGGGCACGCTGTTAATGGAAAATATTCGAATTGCCTTAAATTCGGTACGAAGCAATTTGTTGCGAACCATTTTAACGGTACTAATAATTGCAGTGGGGATAACTGCCTTAGTTGGGATTTTAACAGCCATTGATTCCATCAAAAATTCGATAACAAAAGAATTTGCTGTAATGGGTGCAAATACTTTTTCGATTAGTAGTAGGGGTATGCGTGTACAAGTTGGAAATAACCGGTATCGAACCAAAAATTACTCATACATTTCGTATTATCAGGCAAAAGAATTTAAAGAGAATTTTAATTTCCCTGCTCAAACTGCGATCTCTGTAAATTCAACCGGAACGGCTACCTTAAAATATGGATCGGAAAAGACAAATCCAAATATTTCAGTTCGCGGAATTGACGATAATTACCTGATAACATCGGGTTACGAAGTAGGGCAAGGCAGAAGTTTTAGTCCACACGATATTCAATCGGGCAGGAGTGTGGTACTTTTGGGAAGTGATTTGGCCAAACGTTTATTTAAAGGAGGGGAAGATCCGATTCAGAAAGTAATCAGTATCGGAAGTGGCAAGTACAAAGTTGTAGGAGTTTTGGCATCGAAAGGAAGTGGATTTGGAATGAACAGCGACATGGTTTGTTTTATTCCGTACTCCAACTCCAGAACTTATTTTTCGCGACCAAATATGAATTTCGATATTCAGGTAAAAGTAGATCAGCCCGAATTAATGGAAGCCGCAACAGGTCAGGCCGAAGCTACTTTTCGTGTAGTTCGGAATCTGGATCCGATTGACGAAACAGATTTTAACATCGAAAAAAGCGATAATCTGGCAAATATTTTATTAGAAAACATTAAGAATATTACACTGGTTGCTACTATTATTGGTTTGATTACACTATTTGGCGCAGCCGTTGGTTTAATGAATATAATGTTAGTTACAGTAACCGAACGTACCCGTGAAATTGGTGTACGAAAAGCAATTGGCGCGAAAAGTTCCACTGTAAAACAACAGTTTTTGGTTGAAGCCATTGTTGTTGGGCAGATTGGGGGTTTTGTTGGAATAATAATGGGCATTGTTGTTGGAAATATGGTGTCAATGCTTATTGGCTCTTCGTTTATTATTCCCTGGACCTGGATCATTTTGGGTGTGATTCTTTGCTTTTTTGTAGGAATTATTTCAGGTTATTATCCTGCACAAAAAGCTTCCAAGTTAGATCCGATTGAATCGTTACGTTACGAGTGACGCAGTGTTCAGTGTTCAGTGTTCAGAATTTCAGAATCTTCTGTGGAAGAAGGGGTGAATGAGTGATTGGGTTAGTGAGTGACTTTGTAAATAGGTAAATGAGGAAAGAATATTTTATTCAGTAGGTTATTTCAGATCACTTAATGTAGGTATCGGCTTTTCGTAATTCTATGCTTTTACAATTCGACAATTTCACAATTTATCTATTTTACAATTTTTCCATTTGACAATTTGACAATTTGCAAATTTATTAGACATAAAAAAAGGGAACCTTTCGATTCCCTTTTTAATACAGTATATATAATGTAAATTATTTTACTGAGTCCATGTACTGGATCAATTCGCAAACTTTTGCAGAGTAACCCATTTCGTTATCGTACCAAGAAACAACTTTTACAAAGTTGTCATTCAAGCTGATACCTGCACCTGCATCGAAAATAGAAGTACGAGTGTCGCCAATAAAGTCGTTAGAAACAACCATATCTTCAGTGTAACCAAGTACACCAGCCAATTCGCCTTCAGAAGCGGCTTTCATTGCAGCACAAATTTCTGCGTAAGTAGCACCTTTTTCCAAAGTAACTGTTAAGTCAACAACTGATACGTCAGGAGTTGGAACACGGAAAGCCATACCGGTAAGTTTTCCATTCAATTCAGGAATTACTTTACCAACAGCTTTAGCAGCACCAGTAGAAGAAGGAATAATGTTCTGACCTGCGCCACGACCACCTCTCCAGTCTTTCATTGAAGGACCGTCAACTGTTTTCTGAGTTGCAGTAGTTGCGTGAACTGTAGTCATAAGACCTTCTTTGATTCCCCAATTGTCATTCAATACTTTTGCAACAGGAGCCAAACAGTTAGTAGTACAAGATGCGTTTGAAACAAAAGTCATGTCGTTAGTGTATTTTGTGTTGTTAACACCCATAACGAACATTGGAGTGTCGTCTTTTGATGGAGCCGACATAACAACTTTTTTAGCACCAGCTTCGATGTGACCTTTAGCACTTTCTTTTGACAAGAAAAGACCGGTAGATTCAACAACGTACTCAGCACCAATTGCATCCCATTTTAGGTCTGCAGGATTTCTCTCTGCAGTAACGCGGATAGTTTGTCCGTTTACAACCAGGTTTCCGTCAACAACTTCAACAGTACCATTAAAAAGACCGTGAGTTGAATCGTATTTTAGCATGTAAGCCATGTATTCAACATCAATAAGGTCGTTAATACCTACTACTTGAATTGTTCCTTTGGCAACTGCCTGACGGAAAACAAAACGTCCGATTCTTCCGAATCCGTTAATCCCTATTTTAATCATAGTTGTGAAAGTTTTAATTATTTAAAAGAAAATTATTGTAATTATATAATACACAGGTTTTAGTCACCTGATTTTTTTAAAGCCACACAAAGTAAATACATTTATTCAATTGAGTCAAGGGCACTTTTTATTTTGTTCTGAACCTTAATAATTAATTAAAGTGTTTAGATTGTCGTATTTGTGATTTTTCAAGGTAATTGGCGGCAAAGTCGAAAATATTGAATTCTCAGGGCCTTAAAAACTGTATATTGATTTGAAATGTAATGCGTTGAGGCCTTATTTTGCGTTCTAAGAATTGAGTCAAATAAATTTGAGTTGGTTTTTTCGCATTTAATTATGCCCTTTTTTCTTCTTTTTGTTCCGGATTTTGACTATATGCAGGGCATTTGCACGATTTGCATGAATTTGCCAAAAGGGAAACAGAAAGAAGTAGAATTAGAAAAATTGTTTTGCCAAAAATCTTTCTTTTGATCTTTTTTATTTTAAAAGCGTAAATTTTCATCTTCAAATATATCATTTGTCAAATTCTTATTTATTTTTACAGGCGGATGCTAGTTTCACTTTATTAATTCAACATTAATCAAAATAAATAAGCGAAAAAATACCATATATATTATATAAAATTTAAAAAATAAGTTTAAAATTGCATAAAATTAGATTGAAATACAGAATTGGATAGTGTTCGAGCCCAAAAAATCTCAAGTTATTAAAATATAAGATTTGGTTTAAGCACGGTTCTGTTGAAAACATTACGTAAAACATTGCATTTTATCTTGTATATATTTTGTACATTGATGCAAATTTTTATACGTTTGTAAAGTTTAGCAACTTATGGAAACACTGAATAATCAAGGATAAATGATTAAAGAATTAAATAAATTAAAATCAATCAATCAATTAAGTTCAATTTAAAAGAAATGCTATGAGAAAAATGTTTACAAAGCTTTTTGGCTTAGCGTTGCTCATGTTGCTGTTTAGCGCAGTCTCTGTGGTGAAAGCCCAGAATCATTGCGGCCCGACAATAAGCACGAGTGATGTTGAGGTAGTTACCGATCTAACCACGGTATGTGATGGTGATTTGGTTACCTTCCAAGTTGTTGGTTTCGCTGGTGCGGAATTTGCATTTAATTACGATGGAGATGATGTAGGTGATTTCACTACTGACTCTACATTTACAGTAAATGAAGGCGATCCTTTCAGAGTAATTGTTAGAGTGAATGATACTTGTATCTCTAATGAGATAACAGTTCAGACTGACGTTCTTGAGCCGATTACGCTTTTAGATGCAGAAGCTGAGCATCCAACATGTGGTGATTCGTTGGGTGAAGTATCTATTAACTTTACAGGAGGTGTTGGCCCATTTACTTATTGGGTAATTCCTATCGATAGTTTTGGTGTTGCACCTAACGACGATTATGACAGACCAACTGCTAACAATGGTGTAAGGCCTGGTACGTATGTTGTTACTGTTCAGGATAAAAACAAATGTTTTGATATAGATGACGTTGCTAACTGGGATACAGTTACTGTTAATATGACTACCCCTGGAATTGTGATCGATACTATTGGAGTTATGGATCCTGCTTGTTTTGGCGGCGATGGTATGGTAGGTCTTGTTGTTGTTGATACAACCGGAACTCCTGCTTCATACGGATTTATTGTAGACTTGTATGATGCTTCTGAACCTGAAGTAGTTATTATGACTGATACTACTGTTAATGATACAGTTGTTTTTGAAGGAGTTGCTCCTGGTACTTATTTTGCAATTGTTTCTGATAGTGTAGGTTGTGAAGCTACATCTGAAGAAGTTGAAATTGTAGAGCCAGAAGAAGTTGAATTCGAAATTGAAGTATTTGATGTTTCATGTGCTGAAGCAGGTGATGGAGCAATTCAGGTTGCCATTACTAATTACATTGCTGGTCATGAATATGCTGCTTATGTTGAAAGTGCTGATTCTGTTTATGCTTGGGAGCTATCAGATGGTGATTCAATTATTGATATTACAGGTCTTGATCCTGTTTACTATGCATTATATGTAAAAGATTCAACTAACAGCTGTGAGGCAGTTGGTTATGTTAATCCAAATAACTCTGGAAATAAAATTACTGTTCAATCTCCTGGAGAGATCATGTGGACAATCGTTTACGATTCGATCAATTGTCGTCACGACAGTACTTTAGTTTCACTTGATAGTATTTCAGGTGGAAACGGAAGTGGTCTTGAATTTAAATTATTCGAAGACGGTGATTCAGTAACTACATGGCTTACTACCACTGAATGGTTGTTGCCTGCAGGTGATTATGAATTGTACTCAAGAAATTCGGATGGCGATGGATGTGAAATGAGTGAAGCATTTGAAATTACTCAACCAAGTTGGTTCGGTATTTATGCTGCAGAAACTTCTCCTTCTTGCCCAGGCGGAAACGATGGTATTATTCGTATCGGAGTTTATCCTTCAGAAGCAAGAACAAGAACTTACGAGTATTCTATTGATGGTAATACATGGTATGATAATCCTGTATTTACTACTGCTGCTGGTGAATTCGAAGTTTACGCAAGAGATAAAGAATGTCCGGATTTAGAAAAATCAACAACTGCGGAAGTTGATTTCCTTGATGAAAACGTACTTCAATTGCTTTACGGACCAGGTTGGACTGATACTGCAAATACATGTTATGGTGAAAACGATAACGCTATTGTAGTTGGTATTTACACTTGGGCTCAGCAAGAAGACGAAAATCGTGAGCTTACTGTATTCATTACTGATGATAAAGCTGAAGTTTTTGTTTCAGGTGATACAATGACACAAGGTTTCCTTGGAAACTGGAGAGCAGTTGATGTAGACGCCGGTACATATTATATTTGGGCTGTTGATAATTTCGGTTGTAAAACTGAAGATACAGTTATCGTAACAGTTACTCAACCTGACATGTTAGCTATTGATGCTACTGTAACAGAACATGCTACTTGTAACAATGATAATGATGGTGTAATTACTATCAAAGGTGATGGTGGATATCCAGATGAATACAAATATGGCGTAGCAAATTCATATCTTGCTGCATTAAATATGGATGAAGACGCAATGAATAACTGGCCTTCAGGTGCTGACTCAGTTGAGGTACAGGCTGCTGCCGGTGTTTATTACGCAGTTCTTTATGATGATGAGTGTGGAACTAGAGTAATTTCTGAGGAATTAGAAGTTAAGAGTTTTGATCCAGTACTTGTATCAGACACTGCCTTAATGGTAACTGATATGGTATGTTACGGTGACAGTGTTGGTGTTATCGAAATTAACGCTGCAACTGGTGGATCAGGTGAATTAGTATATACTCTTTGGTATTATGAAGGTGATACAGTACCTGGTTATGTTGAAGTAACTGATACAGTATTTACTAACCTTAAAGGTGGTTGGTATGTAGTTGAAGTAACTGATAAAGGAACTGCCGGTTGCGATGGCGATTACAGTGATCCTATTTTAGTTGATCAACCAGATATGATTTATGTTGATGCAGTTGCAGAAGATATTTCATGTTTTGGTGCAGCTGATGGTTTAGTTCGTCTTTATTTTGAAGGTGGTAATGAAGGAACTCCAATGTTTAAATTGGGAACTGCTTCTTGGCAGCCAATGATTAGTAATGATGAAAAATCAACTGCTTTCTCATATGACTATTACAAAAATGTTGTAATCACAGAACCTGGTACTTATACTGTTTGGTTTAGAGATACATTAGGCTGTGATGGTGGAAGCGAAACTTTCACTGTTGTTGAACCTCCTGTGCTTACAGTTGATGCACTTGGTATTGACGATACTACAGCTTGTGGTGACCTAGACGATGGTATGATTGAAGTTACCATTGAAGGTGGAAAAGCATTAGTAAGTGGTTACGAAATTGAAGTAGCAGGTGTTGATACAGTTAGTATCCCAATGGACAGCGTACATACATTTATGAATGTTGCTCCTGGTATATATGAAGTTTATGTAACTGAATTAGGTGTAGATAATCCATGTACTATTATGGACTCTGTAACCATTGATTCTCCTGATACAATTGCCGTTGCTACTGTTGTTAACCATGTTGCTTGTAAAGATGGTGAAACTGGTAGTATCGAATTAAATATAACTGGTGGTTCTGGTGACTATGATGTATCTATTTCACCGGTTGCTGGTGTTGTTACAGATACTTTAATTTCTGAATTACCTGCTGGTCTTTATGTTGTTACAGTAAGTGATGATGAAAGTTTCTTAGGAGAATGTTCTTTAACATTAGATACTATTGTAATTGAAGAGCCAGATGAGTACTTAACTCTTGGTGTTACAAAAATTCAGGACATTACTTGTGCTGAACCAGGTAAATTCTCACTTCAGGCTGCTGGTGGTGTAGGTGAATACGTTTACGCTGCTAAACTTTCTGAACTTCCTGCTCACGTTGTACTACCTCCGGCTACAAGTAGCTCGGCATGGCAATCAGACAGTATCTTCTCAGTAACTGAGTTTGGTACATGGGTTGTTTGGGTAATGGACGAAAACGGTTGTATCACTGGTGGTGAATACAATGACGCAGGTCAGGTTGTTAACACTTGGCGTGTACCAATTGCTAAACCAAAAGTTGAAGTAATTGTTGACATTGACGATATGGAAGTAGATTGTAATGGTGATATGACTGCAATGATTGTTGTTGATGATGCAGTTGTTACAATTGAAGTTGAAGAAGTTGCAGAAGACCGCGGTTATACAGTAGAATTCACAAGTTTAGCAGGTGTTGTACTAGGTTCTGGTGATACTTTAGCTGATCTTGGTGCTGATACTATTATTGTAACAGTATTGGATACATTAAGTGGTTGTACAGGTGTTGATACAGTTGTAATTACTGAACCTGAAGTATTACAAGCTGAATTGTTTATCAAAGACGGTGAATTTAGCTGTCCTGATGTAAACGAAGGTTACATTGAGGTTGCTGTAATGGGTGGTAATGTTGATTACGCGCTTATTAAATCGTTAGAGAAAAGTGCATCAGTTGATGCTCCGACTGGATATATGTTCCAATTGTGGCAAGATGGTGTATTGAAGACTGATTATCAGCCAGATAACTCTTTCTTAGTGCAAATCGATCACGACTACGTAGTTGTTGTAAAAGACGCTAACGATTGTACTGATACTACCAACATGATCACTATTGATCCGGTTACCGGACCAGAAATTGTAGATGTTGTAGATATTACTTGTGATGCTGATACAGCTGCTTCTGTAAAAGTTGTTGTAGCCGGTGAAGAAGGACGTAAATTCAAAGTAGTTTGGAGACAATACGAAGTTGAATCTGATGATCACTTTGGTGAAACAGGATACTTCCCTGCAGGTGACATTATCTTAGATCAAACTTTCAAATTTGATAACGAAAGTGATGATGACCAGCACTATGAAATCTACGTTGTAGATAGTATGGGTTGTGTATCAGAAAAAGATTCAATGACATTTGACCAGGTAATTAGTTCTCCACTTGAACTTACTGTAACTGAAGGTGCTGTAAGTGGATGTGGTACTGAAGTAACTATTACTGCTGCAGGTGGTGTTGCACCATACGTAGTTCTTGTTGACGGTGTTGAAGTTACTGAAGACATGGTTGTTCTTGGTGGCGGAATGCATACTATTAAAGTAATGGACGTTCACGAATGTTCGGCAATGGAAGAGATCACTCTTGCATACCCAATGAGCATGGACACTGCAATTGAAACATATACTGGCGAAGCTGTACAATTTGTAATGGAAGATGCAATGCTTGATACAATGTTGATGGTAGGTGAGTATTCTTTCTACTACGCTGTTGATACTGCTTGTACTGCTGAATTGAATGTTACAGTAACTGAAAAAGACAGAGCTATGCCTGTTCTTGATACTGTTACTCCAATGGATACTATCGCTGATAATCATCCAACTTTCGAAATTGTATTCGAAGGAGCAGTTACATTCAACGACTCTGTTATGGGTTACTTAACTGTAACACCGGAAGATTCAACTGAAGCTTTATTGATGATCGAAATTACTGAAGACATGGTAAGTGGTAATACAATTACTGTTGACTATGTATTAGGTGAAGGAGAAATTGGTTTAGACAAAAACACTACTTATGTTGTGGCTGTTGATAGCGGTGTAGTTATCGGCGACGGTCTTGCATGGGACGGTGTAACTGGTGACTGGATGTTTACTACTGGTCCTGATTGGGCTACTGACGTTGTGAATCCATCGGCAGCTGTTGAATTCAAAGTATATCCTAACCCATTCAACGATCATATTAAGATTGAAAACTATGACAAACTGACAAGAGTTGTTCTTACAAACATCGCAGGTCAGCGCGTTCTAGATATTGAATATCCAAGTTATGAAATCCGTACTGGTAATCTGGTTACTGGCGTTTACGTTGTTACTTTAATAGCAAACGACGAAATCGTTAAATCAGAAAGGATTATTAAAAGGTAATACCGAATTGATTGATTAAAAAGGGAAGCTATTAGCTTCCCTTTTTTATTTTAATATATTTGAGAAATATGGATTTATTAAATAAACACGTCAGCATACGCAAGTTTAGACAGCAGCAAATAGATGAGGATTTGCTAAAAAGTTTACTTTATTCAGGTAGTAAAGCATCTACAACGGGTAATATGCAATTATACAGTATTGTAATTACCAAAGATGAAAAAATGAAAGAGAAACTTGCTCCGTTACATTTCAATCAACCTATTGCAAAACAAGCACCCGTATTATTAACGTTTATCGCTGATTTTAATCGTTTTTCGAAGTGGTGTAAACTTAATAATGCTGAGCCCGGATACAACAACTTTTTATCGTTTACAACCGCTGTAATTGATGCAATTTTGGTAGCACAGAATGTATGTATTGCTGCCGAAAACAAGGGATTGGGTATTTGTTATTTAGGAACTACTACATACAATGCAAAAGGAATAATTGATATCCTCAATTTGCCGAAACTTACTTTCCCTGTTACTACAGTTGCTTTAGGATATCCTGATGAACAACCTTCATTGACCGATAGAATACCCTTAGAAGGCATTATTCACTATGAAAGATACACAGACTACTCCGAACAAAGTATACACGAATTATACGCTTTTAAAGAGAGTCTGGAAAGTTCAAAACATTTTGTTAAGGAGAACAATAAAGAAAGCCTGGCGCAGGTATTTACCGATGTGAGGTATAAAAAGGCCGATAACGAGTATTTTTCCGAACAGATGATAAACACACTTAAGGAACAAGGCTTTTTTGGTGATTTAATCGGCTAGAAAGCGATTAACAAACGACAAGAAGTCCTGACGGTAACTATTGCCTATTGGAAGTTTATTTCCATTGATTGAAACCATATTGCCTTCAACGGAATCTACTTTGTCGAGTGAGATAATAAACGATTTGTGGGTTCTGTAAAATTGATTTTCAGGCAACAAGGAAAATATTTTCTTCATCGACAGATTGGTTACTAACTTGTTGTCGGTAAGATGAATTTTAATATAATCACCTAAGCCCTCGATATATAGGATCTCCGAGAATTTTACTTTAACCGACTTTTTATTTGATTTTATAAATAGAAAGTCGTTGGCGGTAATACTAACGGAATTGGGTGCTTGCGCATTTTTATGTAACTGAATCAATTCCTCCGCCTTGTAATAGGCTTTACAAAACCGTTCAAAAGAAAAAGGCTTTTTTAAATAGTCAATGGCATTTAATTCATAACCTTCCAGGGCATATTCCGAATAGGCTGTTGTAAAGATTACCAAAGGCGCATTTTTTAGATTCTTTAGAAATGAAATCCCGGACATTTTAGGCATGTTGATATCTAAAAAAATTACATCTATATCAAATGCCAGTAAAGCTTTGTGGGCACAAATTGCATCGTTGCAAGTATCCACAATATGTAAATCAGGAAGCTTTAGTGCGTATTGTTTTATCACATTTTGAGCCAGTGGTTCATCATCGATTATAAGAGCCTTAATTTCCATACTATTTAAGTTTTAGCTTTAGTAAAACTGAAAATACCTGATCCTTTTTGGAAATATCCAACGCGTATTCATTCTTGGCATATAAATGCTTCAAACGTTGCTTTACATTTTCAATTCCAATACCTGAGTCCTTTTTCTTCCATAATTCGGAAGATTCATAGTTGTTTTCCAGCTTGAAAAGTACGTTGTTATCACCTTCAAATGTAAAGGTAATATTTATAAAATCAGAATTTTCGGTACCGGGCAGTCCATGTTTAAATGCATTGTCGATAAAAGGTTCGAAAAGCAAAGGGGCAATTCTTCCCGAAGGGATAGTTCCGGTTTTTGTATAATTTATTTTTGTTATTTCAGCTGTACGTATTTTCTGCAATGCAATAAAATTATCCACAAATTCAATTTCCTTATTCAGCTGAATGTAGTTTTCCCGCGATTCATACAAGATATGACGCATTAAATCGGAAAGTTTAAGAATTAGTTCGGGTACTTTCTCCGATTGTGTTAAAGCCAAAGAATAGATATTATTTAACGAATTAAAGAGAAAGTGAGGATTAAGTTGTCCTTTAAGTGTTTTTAGTTCTGCTTCCAGTTTTTGCTGTTCTATTTTTGCCAGTTTATAATTTAAGTCCTGCATGGATAGCCAATCTTTTATAAACTTTAAAAACGAAGAAATTAAAACATAGAAAAAAGTAGCAAAAAAGAAGGCGGAATGCGTATCAGTGGTCAACGATGAAAAATTATCTGAAACATCGAGTATCTGATGAAGTGGATAGACGATAATAAACTGAATAAGCAAACTGCTTAATGTTAAAAGCAGAACGAGCCAAAAAACATAAAATATGTAGTTTTTCTTTTTAAGAAATTTTGGTATTAAAACGTATAAATTTATGTAAACACTAACTGCGAAACCAATGTTCGTAATTAATGCTTTGGTTATAAGTGCCAGGTTAATCTCGCGGCTGTACAGAAAAAATATAAAACAGAGAAATGTGATACTGCTTAACCAGAAAACAATATGTCCGATTAGTTTATAGCGTTTATTTAGGATGCGTTGAGGCATATTATATTCTATCGCGTTTAAGAAATACTTTTTTCATGTAGTAGAGTACCGGATTTTTATATTTCAGATTTTTCCAGGGCCTGCTTGAATGTGGTTGATGCAGAACCTCGATACCTTTTGCCAAATAGTTGTTAAAACCTAATTTTTTAGATTGACGACTGATAAAAACATCAAACCAGTCTTTATTGTCGGCGAGTTCGTTAAAGCTAAACTGCAAAAGAAAATCAGGTGAGAGAAGAGTACAACAGAAGCTTAAGCTGTGTATGGTATTAACAACTTCATTGCTTTTAATCTTTTCAAAATTATATGGAAAATTGTAGTTGTTTGCATTGTCAACAGTTATTGCGCCAACAACTCCCGGATTTTTCTGCGTACTCAAAATGGTAATCAGGTTTGTAATCGTATCTTTTTTAATTACCACATCCGATTCTATAATTCCCAAAGCACACTTTTTGTTATTCGCAATTTTCTGGGCATTTTGTAATACCAATTTGTAATTTGGCGATGGTGTGTTGGTAATATCTTCGAGATGTACGAGTTGAAAATTAAACTGTTTTTGTGCTTCGATTAAGTAATTTTTGGTTTCAGTCTGGCTAAAATCATTAAAAACATAATACTCAAAATTACCATCTGCATTACAAATGGCTTCAATTGTTTGTTTTGTCGTTTCCAGTGAATCTTTAACAGGTGTAATTATTATAGCGTCTAACATTTTCTAAATTTTGTATCACAAAGTTAATTAAATAATTGCTTTGGCGATTACAGATTTTTTTTAGTAATTCAACTCACCTTGTTGATTCCACACAAGCTTGTTAAAAAAAGACTAAAAAGGATTGTTTTTGAAGCAGATACAACTTCATCAACACTTTTTGCCTGGCTGCTTAAGTAAAAAATTCGGCAATTTTTATGGAAAAATGATGTACTTAATTACCTTTGCTTCTGCACAAACTTAAGAAAAGTAATGGCTATGAGTGAAACAGTTCAAACCGAAAAGGAGTTTACGATTGAGATGATTCCTGAACCAGAGAACATTGAAGAGGTAATCTTTTCTTTGATGGTTAATCCAAACCTGTCGACCATTAATTATTTTAATGATTTTACTGACCAAAATATATCCCCGGAATCGATAGGGAATAGTGATACGGACGAGACCGGTTTGTTTGATTTGGATAATAACGGTCATGCAATGGCTATGAGTACGCACGCCTTTCACCACCATCTTGAGAGTGATCCGCAAAAAGCGACCGAGATACTGATTTCGAGAGCTACCCGGAAAATGTTGTGTTTTGGTGCTCTGCCAACTGCTGTAAGTGCACTGTTGTACCATATTAATGTTGCAGATCCAAATGGAGGTTTAATCGCTTCAGGAGCCAAAAAAGGACTTGAAAACGCCGCGCAAAAGTTTAATCTACAAATATCAGATCGTAAAATTCGTTTTGATAATTTTTCAGAACATGGAATTGTTCCTCCCACCATTATTGTTAGTATGATGGCACAGGTGGCGGATAAGGAGAAAATAACAACACATACGTTTAAGAAAAAAGGAAATCATATTTTTCTAATTGGAAAAACACGCGACGATGTAAATTCTTCGGAATATCTTGAGTTTTTCCATGGTATATCTGATTCTCCTCTGCCTGCATTTGATATCAACGAAGAAATTGGTATTCAAAAAGCTTTAAAGAGGTTAAACGAAGAGAAGTTAATTGAAAGTGCCAGCCCGGTTGGTAAAGGCGGATTGTTTTTTACCTTGTTACGTGCTGCCATACCAAATAACCTGGGATTTGATATTACTACCGATGCCGAAACACGAATGGACGCATTTTTATTCGGGGAATCAATGGGACGGATTATAGTTGGTGTAAATCCAGGTTTGGAAGAAGAGTTTGTGGATGTGATGACTGAAACAAAAATTCCTTTTTTCACCCTGGGACATGTTACCAAAGGTGAAATCCGTGTGGATGACGAATCATTTGGATATATTGACAAAATGACTGTTGGAGTTTAATGGCCTTACCGTATAAACAGTCAAAACAATCGAAAAAGGGGCAGGTTGAAGAGATGTTTGATAATATCTCTCCAAAATATGATACACTAAATCATATTCTTTCTGTCAACATTGATAAGCTCTGGCGTAAAAAAACCATAAAGAAGCTAAAAACCCATTCGCCGGTTCAAATACTTGATATTGCTACCGGTACGGGAGATTTTGCGGTGGCTGCTTCGAATATTCCCGGAACTCAGATTACAGGAATTGATATTTCGGAAGGAATGCTAAGTGTAGCCCGCAAAAAGATATCAAAAAAGAATCTTAAAGAACGGATTGTATTTCAAAAGGCTGATTCCGAGAATTTACCTTTTGAAAGTGAAACTTTTGATGCCGCGATAGTTGGTTTTGGAGTTCGCAACTTTGAAAATCTTGAAAAAGGTCTTGCTGAAATACGGAGAGTTATTAAACCGGGAGGTGTATTTTTTGTACTTGAATTTTCTAAACCGGTTTCGGCCCCATTTAAACAGATTTATATGTTTTATTTCATGCATATTTTACCGTTTATTGGGCGCATGGTATCAAAAGATAGTAGTGCTTATTCCTATTTGCCTGAATCGGTGAAAGAATTTCCGGATGGTGATAATTTTTTGAGTATTTTAGCCAAAATTGGTTTTGTGAACAACAAATGTTTCAGACAGACTTTTGGAATTGCATCGATTTACGAAGCACACAAACCCGATATTTAATAGCTGAAAACAATATTTTAACTGTTTTCTTGTTTTGAAGAAAAGGAATTACGAAATAAAGTGAAGAAAATATTTATCTCCATACTGTTGACTGTTTGGTGTTTTAGTTCGTTTGCGCAAAAACAGCGAGTGAATTACCTTACCACCTTTGATGATAAATTAATTCACTTTGGTTTTACAATTGGTGTTAATACGCTCGATTTTAATATTGCCAACTACAATCCAATTGGTGAGAATCCCGATTTTATTCCTTATCCGCTTGACCGTATTACAAAAGGAAGTATTATTCGTTCGGATGTAGCAACACTTATTCCCGGATTTACAGTGGGAATCATTTCAAGTTTACGATTGTCGAAAGATTTTAACCTGCGTTTTCAGCCCGGCCTTTCGTTTGGCGAGCGGCAAATAACATTTAATGTTCCGGTTAAAGATATTAATGTGTATGACGAGAATTTGTCGTATTATTCGGTAAAATCAACATTCCTCGATTTTCCCTTGCTTATAAAATACAAAGCTCGCCGGATAAATAATGACCGGCCTTATGTAATTTTTGGAAGTGCCTATCGTCAGGATATTTCAAGAACTGCACAAGAAGATTTGATTAAACTTAAAAGCGGTGGTTTTTATGCCGAAGCAGGTGGGGGATGGGATCATTATTTTCCTTTCTTTAGATTTTCAGTAGAGGCAAAATTTAGTTTCGGATTAAACAATCAGCTTGGAGATTTACCTGCTCCTACTCAAAGACAGTATTATTCGCAATCGATAAAAAGTTTGCGTTCGAAAATATTTACGCTGTCATTTCACTTCGAATAGATTTATCACAAACGCTTAAATTCGGAACAAATAATTGCTGTGGCTACCGATACGTTTAACGATTCGGCTTTTACCAAATTTGTTGAAAGGTTCGGAATACTAAGTCGTTTATCAATCAGGTTTTCCACTTCTTTTCGTATCCCATTTCCTTCGTTTCCCATAACCAGCAAAGCATTTTTCGAAAGTTGTTCCGAATAGATATTATTCCCGTCCATAAATGCGCCATAAATAATTGTATCCGATTTGTGAGCCAACGATTTAACATGGTCGAATTCGCATTCAAATAAATTTACCCGGTTAAACGAACCCATACTTGCCTGAACTACTTTTGGATTGTACAAGTCAACAGTGTCGGACGAACAAAAAATATCAGAAATTCCGAACCAGTCACAAATTCTGATAATTGTCCCTAAATTACCCGGATCCTGAATTCCGTCAAGATAAAGAGAAAGGGCATTTGAAAGCTTTGTGGGCAACGACTTTTTTTCAGGAATGTGGCAAATTGCCATACTGTTTTGAGGATTGTTTAATAAACTTGCCTGTCTTAATTCTTTTATATCAACCTCTGTGATCCTTCCAATGTTTTTCTCATAAATAAACTGATCGTGGGGGAAGTTTTCAGTAACAAGGAGCTCCTTTACTTTTAGGTTCGATTGTAATACTTCTGCAACGAGTTTATCTCCTTCTACCAGAAACAAATTTTCACGCATTCTATATTTTTTATAGGCAAGCGATTTAATAAGTTTTATTGTACTTTTACTGATCATCAATTTTACAGTTGTTGAATATAATAATTGAAGTAAAGTTACAGTTTCTAATAAAACTCTTCGTTATTTTTGAGGAATAAAAGTATTTGATTTGGGTGGGATGAACAATAGGAAAAAGTTAGTGGGTATAAAATGGATAATGTTGTTATCTGTGTTATTTCTGGCCTCGTGTTCCCAAACTAGATTTGTTCCCGAGCAAGAATATCTTTTAAACAAAGTCAACCTCGAAATTGATGATCCCGAAATTAAAAAAGAAGAGGCAAAATCGTTTCTTCGTCAAAAGGAGAACTACAAAATTCTTGGTTTTGTTAAGTTTTACCTGATACTCTATAATTTATCCTCGAAAAAAAAGACCGACGATTGGTTAAAACGTATTGGAGAAGCCCCCCAATTGTACGATGAAGTAATGACCGAACGATCCATCGAACAACTTCAGCAATACATGGACAATAAAGGATTTTATCGTGCCCAAATTTCCAGTAAAGTTAAATTCGATGATAAGAAACAAAAGGCTGAGCTTAAGTTTAACGTAAAAACCGGCGATCAGTACACAATAAAAAAGGTGACTTATCATTTTGTTACACCGGAGTTAAAAGAAATTTTTTACAACGATTCTTTATCGTACTCCATGCGGCAAGGCGATGCTTTCGATTTTTATGTTCTCGAGAAACAACAGAAAAAAATTGTGGATTTATACCGGAACAATGGTTATTTCTATTTCTCAAAAAACCAGGTTAGGGGAATTGCGGATACAACTTTGTATGAAAAACAGGTAGTTTTAGATATGTATATTGGCGAATCGAGAACCAGCCAGTTGGATTCAGCCAAAATTCTGAAACCGTATTATCTGAATAATTTTTACTATTTAATTATGCCGGGTAATACTCCGGTTACGGCAACAAGAGAAAATCTCGAGCCATTTTCCGATACACTTCAGTGGGACAATTCGTATTTGTACCTGACTAAACAAATAAAATATCCTCCGAACTTGTTTAACCGCACCAACCAAATGAGAAGTGGCGATCTGTTTCAAAACAAAGAGGTTGAAAATACTTTTAACGGATTTAACAGACTTCGCCAGTTTCGTTTTGTTGATATTCAATTTAGTGAGACCTATGCCGAACAAGATTCTAATTTGCTGGATTGTAGTATTCGTTTAGCACCTTTAAACAAACAATCTACATCGTTTGACATCGAGGGAACAAACACATCGGGTAATTTGGGAGTGGCAGGTAATATTTACTATCAGCATCGGAATTTGTTTAAAGGTGCCGAAGTTTTTCAGTTACGATTAAAAGGAGCTACCGAAAGGATGCGAAGACAAATCGACGGCAAAACACAAAATTTCAATACAAAGGAATTGGGCGTTGAGACAAATTTGATTATTCCAAAACTACTGGGGCCTGGGAAATACATTAAAAGTTTTGAGAAAAATTTGCCTAAAACGGTTATTAATGTTGGGTATAACTATCAACGTCGGCCGGAGTACACCCGAACTATTTCAAACCTAAAATTCGGTTACGATTGGAAAACCACGCAGGATGTGCGTCAGATCTGGAATATTTTGGATTTAAACCTGGTGCGTTTGTACGAATTCGACGAAGATTTTATCAACTCAATTAAAGACCTGTACATTAAAAGTAGTTTTACCGATCATTTTATTTTTGCAATGAACTATTCGTTCATTTACAACAACCAGCGTATAAATTCGAGTAAAAATTATACTTACGCCCGCTTGAACGTTGAATCTGCCGGTAATGCGTTGTGGTTGCTTTCAGAACTAAGTGGAAGGAGTAAGTCGCAAGTTGTTGATACAATTACAAACGAAACAAGGTATTATTACAAAATATTCGATACTCAATTTGCCCAATACATAAAGTCTGATATCGAGGTGAGAAGAGCAATTCGTTTGGATAAATATAATTCGTTGGTAGGAAGAGGATTTGCAGGAGTGGGCGTGCCTTATGGAAATTCAACAGTTTTACCTTTCGAAAAACAATATTTCTCGGGTGGAGCGAATGGGATACGGGCCTGGCAAGTTCGTTCTTTGGGCCCGGGAACCTACAAAGCTCCGGCAGGATCGTATCCAAATCAGTCGGCGGATATAAAACTTGAGGCAAACCTCGAATACCGTTTTAGTTTATTGGGTGCAATGGAAGGGGCACTGTTTTTAGATGCAGGAAATATTTGGTCAATCAATAAAAATGATAATCGCGAAGGCGCTTTGTTTAAACTAAATTCATTTTACAAGCAGTTTGCTATTGGAACAGGTACCGGACTTCGTTACGATTTGAACTATTTTATTCTTCGGGTTGATGTGGGAATGAAGTTACGCGATCCTTCCAATGAAGTGGGGCATAAATGGATTATAGGTGATCGAAAACTCTCCGGCGATGATTTTGTGTTATCTTTTGCCATTGGTTATCCGTTTTAGTCCTTGTTTTTTCTTCCAACTTTTTTTTGATGAATTAATTTTTTGCATTTTTGCGGCTTAATTTCTAATAAGTTGTAAGTAATACTGCTTTTTTTATAATAATAATTCAATTTATATGGCCGATCTGCCTTCTGACAATCGCGATTCGTTTAGTTCAAAATTTGGAGTAATTGCTGCTGCTGCCGGATCAGCAGTTGGTTTGGGTAATATTTGGAAGTTTCCTTATATCGCCGGAATTTATGGTGGAGCTGCATTTTTATTTGTTTATCTGGGCTTTATTCTGGCCATTGGAATTCCAGTTATGCTTTCGGAATTAATTATTGGACGAAGTTCGCAAAGTAATGCCTTTGGCGCCTTTAAAGTGTTGGCACCCGGTACTCCATGGAGGTATATTGGAATATTGGGAGTAAGTGCCGCTTTTTTGATCCTTTCGTTTTATGGAGTTGTTGCCGGATGGAGTCTGCAGTATATTTTACTTTCTGTTCAGGATGGTTTCTCCAATAAATCGCCTGAAGAAATTGCTACTTTGTTTAGTACATTAACCGAATCTCCGGTTCGTCCTGTTGTACTTCAGCTTATTTTTATGGTGTTAACCGGAGCAATTGTTATTGTTGGGATAAAAAAAGGAATTGAAAAATACACTAAAATATTAATGCCTTTGCTGGTTCTAATTTTATTGTTCCTGTGTGTAAAATCGGTGTCACTTGAAGGTGCAAAAGCAGGTCTTGATTTTCTTTTCAAACCTGATTTTTCGAAACTTACAGGAGATGGAGTGTTAAGCGCTCTTGGTCATGCATTTTTTACTTTGAGTCTGGGTATGGGAACACTAATTACCTACGGATCGTACGTTAAACGCGACAATAATTTATTAAACACAGTAATTAATGTCACGGTTGCCGATACTGTAATTGCGATCATGGCCGGGGTAGCTATTTTTCCGGCAGTATTTGCATTTAACATTGCGCCTGCCCAGGGCCCCGGTTTAATTTTTATTACACTTCCCAATGTATTTCATCAAATGCCGGGCGGTTTTATATTTTCTATCTTATTTTTTATCCTTTTAACCGTTGCTGCTCTTACTTCATCCATTTCAATTCTTGAGGTAGTTGTGGCGTACTTTAAAGAAGAATTTAACTTAGGAAGACGTTTTGCTACCGTTTTAGCTACAATCCTTATTTCAATACTTGGAGTTCTTTGTTCCTTGTCGATGGGTGTTTTGTCGCCATTTACATTTATGGGTTTAAATATCTTTGATTTGATGGATTGGATTTCTGCCAACTTGTTACTGCCAATTGGGGGAATGTTTATTGCTATTTTTATTGGATGGGTTTACGGCCGAAAGAAAGTGCATAAAGAAATGTCTTTTGGTGGAAATTTATCAGGAGCACTATTGTCTGTATTTATGTTTCTTGTAAAATTTATTGCTCCAATTGCTATTGCAATCGTTCTGTTAAACAAAGTGGGGCTTTTAAAATTTAGCTAAGCACTCAACACATTTAAACTTAATTTAAATCGGAAGAGTCCGTTTTAAAGTTTCTGTAAGTATTCTTTTATCTGTCTTTTAGTACAGATGAATGCGAAGATCCATTTGTCGTTTATTTGTCGCTTTTATCTGCTTGATTTCTTTATGTTTTTGTGGTAACTTACAATATTGATTATTTAGCGGTACCCAAATGCAATGAATCAATCCTGGCGAAAAATAGTACGAAACTTTATGTCCTTTCAGCGTTCCGACAGGAATGCGATTATCATCATTGGTTTTTTAATCATGATCGTGGTTGTTGCCAATTTCATTGTTTTGCAAATGAGCCCAAAATCAAGTTCTGATTTTTCGGAAGTGAAAGCCATGATAAATAGCTGGGAATTGGCCAGAGCAGAAAAAATAGAAAGTAAAAAAGCAGTATTTTTTGAATTTGATCCCAATACGGTTTCTGAGAAAACGTTGGACTCTTTGTCAATCCCAGCAGTTATTAAACTAAATATTAGCAGTTATAGAAAAGCAGGGGGAAAGTTCAATACTTCATCAGATGTTCGTAAAATATATGGTATGAATGATTCTATCTTCAGTTTGCTCGAAGAATATATCCGAATATCTCGACCTAAAATTGAGAGTACTTATTCGAAACCAACAACCAAGAGTAAACCCTTAAGTCCGTTCGATCCGAATACGATAGATGTCGATTCGCTTCGTGATTATGGATTTACCGAATTTCAGACCGGTAACATTGTAAAGTATAGAAACAATGGAGGAGTGTTTTACCAATCGTTTGACCTTTTAAAAATTTATGGAATTGATTCTGCCTTTTTTGTTAAGATTAGTCCGTACGTGAAAATTGAACAAAAGGAATTGGAACCTGATCCAATTGGAATTGAAGTCGTAAAAATAGAATTGAATAGCGCCGATTCCGCTGATTTGGTGCAACTGAAAGGTATTGGGCCTGCCTATGCAAATAGAATTATCAAATACCGGGAAATATTGGGTGGCTATTATAACAAAGAACAAATTAAAGAAGTATATAACTTTCCTGAGGAGTTGTATCAACAAGTTGAAGGCTATATTTTTGTTGATACTACCGCAATCAAAAAACTACGCATCAACTTTTCAGAGTTCTCTGAATTGCTCCGGCATCCATACTTTTCTAAAAATGAAGTAAAATTAATGTTAGACAAACGCGACAGGGATGGAGCGTATAAAAATATTGACGATTTGCAGGTGTTAGAAGGGTTTGATTCTGAAAAGGTTAAAAAAATTCGACCTTATATAAGCTGTCGTTAAAAAGTGTAAAACTGAAAATAATGCATAGGAATTATTATTTTTTTGCTTTAAATTTGATATACTATGAATAATTTCTAAATTTGCGCCTCGATTTAAAAAATGTAAAAACCGATAGGTATGATTATTATTCCGGTAAAAGAAGGCGAAAATATTGAAAGAGCTTTAAAAAGGTTCAAGAGAAAATTTGAAAAGACAGGTGTAATCAAAGAGTTACGCGAACGTCAGAAGTATACTAAACCTTCGATTAAAAGAAGGGAAGAGTTGAAAAAGGCAATTTACGTACAAGGTTTACAACAGCAGGAAGACTAATTAATTTTAGTGGTTCCTGGTTTATTTGTGGGGATGGCCAATGAGTTATCAGGAATCTTTTATTAATTTCTTAAAGTATGAGAAGAGATATTCTCCTCATACTGTAACGGCATACGAAAATGACCTCGATCAATTTGTGGAGTTTATCACAAAAATGGTCGGGGATTTTATTGCTCAAAATGTAGATGCTAAACTTGTACGTAGCTGGGTGGTTTCATTAATGGAAAAAGATATTTCACCCAGGTCTGTGGCAAGAAAGGTAACATCCGTTAAGTCTTTCTATAATTACTTAATGAAAGAGCAAGTTGTTGTAAATAATCCTTGCGTTAATATTCCACTGCCCAAAGTCCGAAAAAAACTTCCGAATTTTGTTGAAGAAAGTAATCTTGCACATTTGCTTGACGATGGAATGTTCTCCAACGATTTTAAGGGGATTCGGGATAAGTTTATTGTTTCATTACTTTACGGAACAGGTATACGATTGGCCGAATTGCGTGGTTTAAAAGAACGCGATTTTAATACCAAAGAATATCTGATTCGTGTTTTGGGTAAACGACAGAAGGAAAGAATTATTCCTTATCCGCGAGAGATTAATACATTGTTACAGGAGTATGTTGAAGCAAGGAATAAATTAATAGGCTTTAAAACAGAATTTCTGCTGGTAACCGAAAAAGGTACGCAAGTATACGAGAAGTTAGTATATAGAGTAGTAAAAAGTAATCTGGAAAAAGTAACCTCACTGGAGAAAAAAAGTCCACACGTTTTACGCCATACATATGCAACTCACTTATTAAATAAAGGAGCCGATTTAAACGCGGTCAAAGAATTATTAGGACATTCAAATTTAGCAGCAACCCAGGTATATACCCATACAACCTTCGAAAAGCTGCACGAGAGTTATAAACAAGCTCACCCACGGGGTGGTAAAAACGATTAATTATGGAAGTGAAAATTAATTCAGTGCATTTTAGTGCCGATGAGAAGTTGGTAGAATTTGTAAATAAAAAAGTAAACAAACTGGATACTTTTTTTGATGGTATTATTAAAGCTGAAGTAACTTTAAAAGTTGCTAAGCCCGAAGCAGCAAACAATAAGGTTGCTGAGTTAAAGCTTTCGATCCCTGCTGCAGATAATTTATTTGCGAAAAAACAAGCTGATTCATTTGAAGAAGCTCTTGATTTAGCTATTGATGCAGTGAAAAAACAAATGGATAAATTCAAGGAAAAATTAAAGGCTAAATAATTTTTAAAAATTGTTTAAAGGAATTCGTTTTTTTAAATAATATTTCTACATTTGCAAACCCAAAAAGGGGACGTTCTTTTTACAGCTGTATTTAAAGTGCTTTTGAGGAAGATGAGCATATCTTGACTAACATTATTGCAGACCTTTTTTAGGTTGGAATAACGATGATAGAAAAGTTCTTCAAAAAAGGCGGAATTTTATGCGGTTGTTTGAAAAATAATTGTAATTTTGCACGGCAAATTTTGTCAGGCAACTATAAGCGGGAATAGCTCAGTTGATAGAGCATTAGCCTTCCAAGCTAAGGGTCGCGAGTTTGAGTCTCGTTTCCCGCTCAGGTAATAGAGATTGGAATTTTGAGTGAGAAATCACTCTTAATTCTTGTCTCTTTGCGTATATAAGCCGGAGTAGCTCAGGGGTAGAGCGCTTCCTTGGTAAGGAAGAGGTCACGAGTTCAATTCTCGTCTTTGGCTCTGATGATTTAAAAGATAATAATTTAAAAATTAAAGTTATGGCTAAAGCACATTTTAACAGGGACAAGGACCATGTAAATATTGGTACCATTGGCCACGTTGACCACGGTAAAACTACTCTTACCGCAGCTATTACTATGGTATTGGCTAAAAAAGGTTTTTGTGAAGTAAAAGCTTTCGATCAGATTGATAATGCTCCAGAAGAAAAAGAAAGGGGTATTACTATTAATACTGCGCACGTTGAGTATGAAACAGCTACTCGTCACTACGCTCACGTTGACTGTCCAGGTCACGCGGATTATGTGAAGAACATGGTAACTGGTGCTGCCCAGATGGACGGTGCTATTATCGTTGTTGCTGCAACTGATGGTCCTATGCCTCAGACTCGCGAGCACATCCTTTTGGCGCGTCAGGTAAACGTTCCTCGTTTGGTTGTATTCATGAATAAAGTGGATATGGTTGATGACGAAGAGTTACTTGAGCTGGTTGAAATGGAAGTTCGTGAATTGTTGGATTTCTACGAATTTGATGGCGACAATACTCCTGTTATTATGGGTTCTGCTCTTGGTGGATTAAACGGAGAGCCAGAATGGGAAGAAAAAATTCTTGAATTAATGGATGCATGTGATACATGGATTCCACTTCCTCCTCGTGATGTTGACAAACCATTCCTTATGCCTGTTGAGGACGTATTCTCGATCACTGGTCGTGGTACTGTTGCAACTGGTCGTATTGAAACTGGTGTTGTTCACACAGGTGACGAACTACAGTTGATTGGTTTAGGTGCAGAAGGACGTAAAACAGTTTGTACTGGTGTTGAAATGTTCCGTAAGATTTTGGATGATGGTCAAGCTGGTGATAACGTAGGTTTATTACTTCGTGGTGTTGACAAAAAAGAAATCAAACGTGGTCAGATTTTGGCAAAACCAGGTTCTATCACTCCTCATACTAAATTCAAAGCTGAGGTTTACGTATTGAAAAAAGAAGAAGGTGGACGTCACACTCCATTCCACAACAAATACCGTCCTCAGTTCTACCTACGTACGCTTGATGTTACAGGTGAAATTCACCTGGAAGCAGGTCGCGAAATGGTTATGCCTGGCGATAACGTAACAATTGAGGTAGAATTGATTTACCCAGTAGCAGTAAACGTAGGTCTTCGTTTCGCAATTCGCGAAGGTGGACGTACAGTAGGTGCTGGTCAGATCACTGAAATTCTGTAATCAAACAGTAAAATATAAGTTAATATGTCCCGGGCTACGGCTCGGGACTATTTTCGGATGAAACTCGGAGTTGGGAGTGGTTGAATACAGTAAGTTCGAATCTTACCTTCCGTACAAAACAAGGATAATTTAAACATGAAGTTAAAGATTTATCTACAAGAGGCTTATGACGAACTTGTTCACAAAGTAACATGGCCTACTTGGAAAGAGCTACAAAGTAGCGCATTGGTTGTAATGATTGCTTCCTTTATAATATCATTAATGATTTTCGTTATGGATATGTCATTCAAAAACATAATGGAATTTGTTTATGGATTATTTTATTAATCAAAAACCTTATTAAGTCAATATGAGCGAAAATGTTAAAAAATGGTATGTTCTGCGTGCTATTGGTGGCAAGGAGAAGAAGGTTAAAGAATATATCGATAACGAAATCGCAATTGGAGACCTGAAAGGGTATGTAGATCAGGTTCTTATTCCAACGGAAAAAGTGTATCAAATCCGAAATGGTAAAAAAATCAGTAAGGAGAGAAACTTTTTTCCGGGATATGTTTTAATCGAAGCTGCACTAGTGGGTGAAGTTGCACACACACTAAGGAATTTTCCGAATGTTATAGGATTCTTAGGCGACACCAAAGGTGGAGATCCTGTACCAATGAGGCAGAGCGAGGTAAACAGAATTCTGGGTCGTGTTGACGAATTAGCGGAGACCGACGAAGAATTAAATATCCCTTATGTGGTAGGAGAAACTGTAAAAGTGATCGATGGACCATTCAACGGCTTTAACGGAACCATTGAAGAAATCAATGAAGAGAAGAAAAAGCTGCAGGTAATGGTGAAGATTTTTGGACGTAAAACTCCTTTGGAACTTAGCTTTATGCAAGTCGAAAAGGAATAGTAACGCTTTAATTTATTGTTATGGCGAAAGAAGTTGCTGGATTAATTAAATTACAGATTAAAGGTGGTGCTGCTAATCCTTCACCACCGGTGGGACCAGCATTGGGTGCCAAAGGGGTAAACATTATGCAGTTCTGCAAACAGTTTAATGGTCGTACACAAGACCAGGCCGGAAAAGTTCTTCCGGTTATTATTACTGTTTTTGCAGACAAGTCATTTGACTTCATAATAAAACAACCTCCTGTGGCTGTTCAATTATTGGAAGTTGCGAAACTGAAAAAAGGTTCACCAGAATCTCACATCAACAAAGTGGGGTCGGTAACCTGGGATCAGGTAAGAGGTATTGCCGAAGGCAAAATGTCTGACCTGAACTGCTTTACAGTGGAATCAGCAATGAAAATGGTAGCTGGAACTGCCAGAAGTATGGGAATCACTGTTAAAGGTGCTTCACCATTCAATAACTAAAAATATCTTTTACGATGGGCAGAATTACGAAAAATATGAAAGCGTCTTTGGAGAAGCTCGAAAAAGGAAAAGTTTACACAATAGATGAGGCAGCAGAATTGGTGAAAGAAATTACTACCACCAAATTCGATGCATCAGTTGATATTGATGTAAGACTTGGAGTTGACCCAAGAAAAGCTAACCAGATGGTTAGAGGCGTAGTTTCGTTACCCCATGGAACTGGTAAAGAGGTACGTGTTTTGGCAATGGTTACTCCTGACAAAGAGCAGGAAGCCAAAGATGCCGGAGCAGACTATGTAGGTCTTGACGAATACGTTGAGAAAATTAAAGGTGGCTGGACGGATGTTGATGTAATTATCACTATGCCTCCGGTTATGGGAAAAGTTGGACAGTTAGGACGTATATTAGGCCCTCGTGGTTTAATGCCTAACCCAAAAAGTGGAACCGTAACTATGGAAGTTGGTAAAGCAGTTAGCGAAGTTAAGCAAGGTAAAATCGACTTTAAAGTTGATAAATTTGGTATTGTTCATACATCTATCGGTAAAGTATCATTTACTGCCGAAAAGATCAAAGAAAATGCCGCTGAGTTTATTCATACAATTAATAAACTTAAACCTGTTGCTGCTAAAGGTACCTACATTAAAAGTATCTACTTATCAAGTACTATGAGCCCTGGTATTCAGGTAGAATCTAAGTCGTTTGCAGAATAAAAATATGGAATTATGAAGAGTTCAGAAAAACAAGTTATTATAAATAATTTACAAGAACAGATAGATTCATACGACCATTTTTATCTGACAGACATTAGTGGATTAAATGCTGAAAATACCAGTGATTTAAGGAGACTATGTTTTAATCAAAAGGTAAAACTGGTTGTTGTTAAGAATACTTTATTACGTAAAGCGCTTGAAAATTCTGGAAAGAATGCTGAAGAAATTTACGATGCTCTAAAGGGAAACACATCGGTAATGTTTACCGAAACTGGAAACGTTCCTGCGAAACTGATTAAAGACTTCGCTAAAAAACACAAGAAGCCTGTATTAAAGGCAGCTTTTGTTGAAGAATCAGTTTACATGGGAGCCGACCAACTTGAAGCACTCGTTGCCGTTAAATCGAAAAACGAGCTTATTGCAGATGTTGTTGCTCTATTACAATCACCAATGAAAACTGTTCTTGGACAGTTACAATCGGGTGGTAATATTATCCACGGTGTTCTTGATACACTGAAAGAAAGAGAATAATTTTTTAGAAATAATTTAAAAAAAGTAATAAAATGGCAGATTTAAAACAGCTTGCAGAAGAGTTAGTTAACTTGACTGTTAAAGACGTTAACGAATTGGCTGGCATACTTAAAGATGAGTATGGTATCGAACCAGCTGCTGCTGCAGTAGCAGTTGCAGGCCCAGCTGCAGGTGGTGGCGAAGAGGCTGCTGCTGAACAAACTGAATTTGACGTGATTTTGAAAGCAGCAGGTGCATCTAAACTTGCAGTAGTTAAACTCGTTAAAGAACTAACTGGTCTTGGCTTAAAAGAAGCTAAAGCAGTTGTTGATGAGGCTCCAAAAGCAATCAAAGAAAAAATTTCTAAAGACGAAGCAGAAGCGCTTAAAAGTCAGTTAGAAGAAGCTGGAGCTGAAGTTGAAGTAAAATAACGCATTATACCTATTTTAATAGGTAATATGGTTTAGAATCCGGCCCAGGTTGGATTCTAAACCTTTTTGTGTATTTATATTTTATATAATTAACCTGTATAAATGCATGTCAGTACAAGCAAAAAAAGAGAGGATTAACTTTTCCTCAACACAAACCAGGTTTGATTACCCTGACTTCTTAGAAGTACAAGTTAAATCATTTAAAGATTTTTTCCAGTTAAAAACCACACCTGACAACAGGAAAGGGGAGGGTTTATACAGAGTTTTTGAAGAGAACTTTCCAATTTCGGATACAAGAAACAATTTTGTATTGGAATTTATCGACTATCAGGTCGATCCTCCTCGATATTCTATAGACGAATGTATAGAACGTGGTTTAACTTTTAGCGTGCCGTTAAAAGCAAAGTTGAAACTATATTGTACCGATCCTGAACATGAGGATTTCGATACAGTAGTTCAGGATGTATATCTTGGGACAGTGCCATACATGACCGATAGAGGTACCTTTATTATCAATGGTGCCGAACGTGTTATTGTATCTCAATTGCACAGGTCTCCGGGTGTATTCTTTGGTCAAAGTTTACACGCCAATGGTACAAAACTTTACTCAGCACGTATTATCCCGTTTAAGGGATCATGGATCGAGTTTGCAACCGACATCAACAGTGTTATGTTTGCCTACATCGACCGTAAAAAGAAATTACCGGTTACAACTTTATTAAGGGCCATTGGTTTCGAGAGTGATAAAGATATTCTTGAAATATTTGATCTGGCTGATGAAATTAAAGTATCAAAAACCGCTTTAAAGAAAATTGTTGGAAGACGATTAGCTGCACGTGTGTTGAAATCGTGGGTAGAAGACTTCGTTGATGAGGATACAGGTGAAGTTGTATCTATTGAACGTAACGAAGTGATTATTGATCGTGAAACAGATATTGAAGAAAGCCATGTTGAGGAAATTCTTGATTCAGGCGTAAAAACAATTCTGTTGCACAAAGAAGATCAAAATCAGCAAGATTTTGCCATCATCTACAACACACTTCAAAAAGACCCATGTAACTCAGAAAAAGAAGCAGTTCTTCATATCTACCGTCAGTTACGTAACGCAGAACCGCCAGATGAGGCTACAGCTCGCGACGTAATCGACAAACTGTTCTTTTCAGACAAACGATACGACCTTGGAGAAGTAGGTCGATACAGGATTAATAAAAAATTAGGTCTCGATGTTAGCATGGACAATCGGGTTCTTACCAAAGAGGATATTATTGAAATTATCAAAAATCTTATCCAACTGGTAAACTCAAAAACCGATGTTGACGATATTGACCACTTAAGTAACCGTAGGGTTCGTACAGTAGGAGAGCAGATGTTTAACCAATTTGGTGTTGGTTTGGCACGTATGGCTCGTACTATTCGCGAACGAATGAACGTAAGAGATAACGAAGTATTTACTCCAATTGATCTGATCAATTCGAAAACACTTTCTTCTGTTATCAATTCATTCTTCGGAACAAACGCTTTGTCGCAATTTATGGATCAAACCAATCCACTTGCCGAAATGACGCACAAACGTCGTATGTCAGCACTTGGACCAGGTGGTTTATCGCGCGAAAGAGCCGGTTTCGAAGTACGTGACGTTCACTTTACTCACTACGGAAGATTATGCCCGATTGAAACACCAGAGGGACCAAACATTGGTTTGATCTCTTCATTGTGTGTTTTTGCAAAAATAAATCCACTTGGTTTTATTTCAACTCCATACCGTAAAGTTGAAGATGGAAAAGTGGACCTTTCAGCTGAAGGTGCAGTTTATTTAACTGCTGAAGAAGAAGAAGGACAAATAATTGCACAGGCGAATGCTCCTATCGATGAAGAAGGAAACTTTGTAAACGATAAGGTTAAAGCACGTCTTGACGGAGATTATCCGGTTGTTGAAAGGGAAAAAGTTCAGTTAATGGACGTTGGCCCTAACCAGATTGCTTCTGTTGCTGCATCGCTTATTTGTTTTCTTGAGCACGATGATGCCAACCGTGCTTTGATGGGATCGAACATGATGCGTCAGGCAGTTCCATTGTTACGTCCTGAAGCCCCAATTGTGGGAACAGGTTTGGAAGCAAGAGCTGCTGCCGACTCAAATATCATGGTGAAAGCTGAGTTTGATGGTGTTATTGAATTTGTTGACGCAAAACAAATTATTGTTCGTTACGATATTTCTGAAGAAGACCGGTTTGTTAGTTTCGATCCGGAAGTTGTTACTTACGAACTTCAAAAATACACCAAAACAAACCAGGGAACTACAGTTGACTTAAATCCTATTGTAGAAAAAGGACAACGTGTAAAACAAGGCGAAATTCTTACAGAAGGTTATGCTACTGAGAATGGAGAACTTGCTTTGGGACGTAACTTGCAGGTGGCATTTATGCCTTGGCAGGGATACAACTACGAGGATGCAATTGTAATTTCGGAAAGAATTGTACGTGAAGATGTATTCACATCGGTTCACGTTGACGAATATACACTTGAAGTTCGCGACACAAAACGAGGTGTAGAAGAATTTACTTCTGATATTCCAAACGTAAGTGAAGAAGCAACCCGTAATTTGGACGAAAACGGTTTAATTCGTGTTGGTGCAAATGTAAAACCAGGCGACATTCTGATTGGTAAGATTACTCCAAAAGGAGAGTCTGATCCATCTCCGGAAGAAAAACTGTTACGTGCAATCTTTGGTGATAAAGCAGGTGATGTAAAAGATGCGTCATTAAAAGCTTCGCCTTCGTTGCGCGGTGTTGTTATCGATAAAAAACTGTTCTCGCGTGTAGCAAAAGACAAAAAAGGTAAAGCAACTAAAACTTTGCTCGACCAAATTGACGAAAAACTGGAACGCGATGTAGCTGCAATCAGAGCTAAACTGGAAGACAAACTATTTACTTTGGTAAGTGGAAAAACTTCGCAGGGTGTGAAAGATTACTACGGAACAGAATTTATTCCTAAAGGTGTTAAGTTCACTTTAAAACAATTGCAAGATCTTGATTTTCTAAATATCAATCCATCTAAATGGACAACCGATAAAGATAAAAACGATCTTATTTTTAGAGTGATCAACAACTACATAATGAAATATAAAGAGGCTGAAGCAGTTTCTCGCCGCGAAAGGTACAATGTTACCATCGGGGATGAGCTTCCTGCCGGAATTATCCAGTTAGCCAAAATTTATATTGCTAAAAAACGTAAACTTCAAATCGGAGATAAAATGGCGGGACGTCACGGAAACAAAGGTATTGTTTCGCGGGTTGTTCGTTCGGAAGATATGCCATTCTTAGATGATGGAACTCCGGTAGATATCGTTCTTAACCCACTTGGTGTACCATCGAGGATGAACCTTGGACAGATTTACGAAACTGTTTTAGGTTGGGCAGGAAAAGAACTGGGATTGAAGTTTGCAACACCTATTTTCGACGGTGCCAGTCTGGATGAAATTTCAGATTACACGGATAAAGCCGGTGTTCCACGTTTTGGTGAAACACGCTTGACCAATGGTGAAACTGGTGAGAAATTTGATCAGCCGGCGACAGTAGGTATCATTTACATGTTGAAACTGGGCCACATGGTAGAAGACAAAATGCATGCTCGTTCGATTGGACCATACTCTTTAATTACGCAACAGCCTTTAGGTGGTAAAGCACAGTTTGGTGGTCAGCGTTTTGGAGAGATGGAAGTATGGGCACTGGAGGCATTTGGAGCTTCTCATATTCTGCAGGAAATTCTTACCGTTAAGTCGGATGACGTAATGGGACGTGCAAAAGCTTACGAATCGATCGTGAAAGGTGAGCCAATGCCACAACCCGGAATTCCTGAGTCACTTAATGTACTGCTTCACGAGCTTCGCGGTCTTGGACTTAGCGTTCGTATGGAGTAGAATAATTGTAAGGTCAGTTTTAATTGATATTTAATTTGAATTATGGCATTCAAAAAAGATAATAAAGCAAAAAGTAGTTTCTCAAAAGTTTCGGTAAGCCTTTCGTCTCCTGAAGAAATTCTGGAGAGATCGTTTGGTGAAGTACTGAAACCAGAAACAATTAACTACAGAACATATAAGCCAGAACGTGACGGTTTATTTTGTGAACGTATTTTTGGACCTGTAAAAGACTACGAATGCCATTGCGGTAAATACAAACGAATTCGATACAAAGGAATTGTTTGCGACCGTTGTGGTGTAGAAGTTACAGAGAAAAAAGTGCGTCGCGAAAGAATGGGACACATTTCGTTGGTTGTTCCTGTAGCGCACATTTGGTATTTCAAATCGTTGCCAAACAAAATTGGTTATTTACTTGGTTTACCAACTAAAAAACTCGATACAATTATTTACTACGAACGTTATGTAGTAATAAATGCAGGTGTAAAAGCCTCTGATGGTGTTAAAAACCTCGACTTTTTAACTGAAGAAGAATATTTGGATATTTTGGATACACTTCCGAAAGAAAATCAATTTCTTGACGACGACGATCCAAATAAATTTATTGCGAAAATGGGTGCCGAAGCGCTTTTCGATATTCTGGGAAGACTGGAATTAGATTCGCTTTCGTATGATTTACGCCATAAAGCAAATACCGAAACTTCGCAACAACGTAAAAACGAAGCGTTAAAAAGACTACAGGTTGTTGAAGCATTCAGGGCAAGTAAAAACCTAAACCGTCCGGAATGGATGATTGTTAGGGTTGTACCTGTTATTCCTCCTGATTTGCGTCCTTTAGTGCCACTCGATGGTGGTCGTTTTGCAACATCAGATTTAAATGACCTTTACCGCAGGGTAATTATCCGTAACAACCGTTTAAAACGTTTGATCGAGATTAAAGCTCCTGAGGTAATCTTAAGAAATGAAAAACGAATGTTGCAGGAAGCTGTGGATTCGTTATTCGATAACTCAAGAAAAGCAAACGCTGTAAAAACAGAAAATAACCGTGCTTTAAAATCACTATCTGATAGTTTGAAAGGTAAGCAAGGTCGTTTCCGTCAGAACCTTTTGGGTAAACGTGTTGACTATTCTGCACGTTCGGTAATTGTTGTTGGTCCTAAACTTAGGATTCACGAATGCGGTATCCCAAAAGATATGGCTGCAGAACTTTACAAACCTTTTGTGATTCGTAAATTAATCGAACGAGGTATTGTAAAAACTGTAAAATCGGCGAAAAAAATCGTTGACAGAAAAGATCCTGTAGTTTGGGAAATTCTTGAAAACGTATTAAAAGGACATCCTGTTATGCTGAACAGGGCGCCCACGCTTCACAGGCTTTCAATTCAGGCTTTCCAGCCGGTTTTGATCGAAGGAAAAGCAATTCAGCTTCACCCGTTGGTATGTACCGGTTTTAACGCCGACTTCGATGGTGACCAGATGGCAGTTCACCTTCCGTTAGGAAACGCTGCAATTTTGGAAGCACAGTTGTTAATGCTGGCTTCGCACAACCTACTGAACCCTGCAAATGGTGCACCTATTCAGGTACCATCTCAGGATATGGTTCTTGGTCTGTATTACATGACCAAACCACGCAAAGGTTCACGCGGAGAAGGAATGATTTTCTATTCAGCCGAAGAAGTTAAAATTGCATACGAAGAAAAAGCAATTGATCTTCACGCAATTATTAAAGTTAAAGTTCAGGACATTGACGAAAATGGCAAATACTTTAAGCATATAATTGAAACTACGGTTGGTAGAGTGTTGTTTAATGAATATGTTCCTGAACAAGCAGGATATATTAATCAAATTCTAACCAAAAAATCGTTACGTACAATTATCACGGATGTGTTTAACTCAAGTGGTAATGCCATTACAGTTAACTTCCTCGACGATATTAAAAACCTTGGTTATACCATGGCATACCGTGGTGGTTTGTCGTTCAACCTTGGTGATGTTATTATTCCTGAAAATAAAACAAGTATTGTTGAAGAAGGATATGCCGAAGTTGAAGAGGTTATGAACAACTACAACATGGGTTTCATTACCAATAACGAACGTTACAACCAGGTTATTGATATTTGGACACATGCCAACGCAAAACTTACTCAGTCGGTAATGAATACCATTAGTACCGACCGTCAGGGATTCAACTCAATTTATATGATGCTTGACTCCGGGGCGAGGGGTTCGAAAGAACAGATTCGTCAGTTATGCGGTATGAGGGGTTTGATGGCAAAACCACAAAAATCAGGTTCTACAGGTTCGCAAATTATTGAAAACCCAATTCTTGCAAACTTTAAAGAAGGTCTTTCGGTACTTGAGTACTTTATTTCTACTCACGGTGCGCGTAAAGGTTTGGCGGATACGGCGCTTAAAACTGCTGATGCAGGATACCTGACCCGTCGTTTGGTTGATGTGGCACAAGATGTTATTATCTCTGAAGACGATTGCGGAACATTACGTGGATTGATTGCTGCTGATGTGAAAAACAACGAAGAAATTGTTGCTTCACTTTACGAAAGAATCATTGGACGTACTTGTGTTCACGATATTTATCACCCCTTAAATGGTGAGTTAATTATCAAGTCGGGAGAAGAAATTACAGAAGCAATTGCCAAAGTAATTGAAGACTCTCCAATCGAATCAGTTGAGATTCGTTCGGTACTTACCTGCGAATCAAAAGTTGGTGTTTGCGCCAAGTGTTACGGACGTAACCTGGCTACCGGTAAGAAAGTTCAGAAAGGGGAAGCAACCGGAGTTATTGCAGCTCAGTCGATTGGTGAACCAGGAACACAGCTTACACTTCGTACTTTCCACGTAGGGGGTATTGCAGGTAACATTTCAGCACAGTCAACTGTTGAATCGAAATATGACGGTTACGCCGAAATCGAAGAATTACGTGCTGTTTCGTACAAAAACGATGCAGGCCAGGAAATGGAAATCGTAGTTAGTCGTTTGGCTGAACTTAAAATTATTGATAAAAACACAAACATTCCACTTTCTACTCATCCACTTCCATATGGTTCTAAACTGTATGTGAAAAATGGAGAAGAGATCAGAAAAGGAACTTTGGTTTGTGAATGGGACCCATTTAACGGTGTAATTATTACTGAGTTTGATGGAAAAGTAGAATTTGAGAACTTGATTGATGGTATTACATACCGTGAAGAATCGGATGAACAAACCGGTTATAGCGAGCGTGTAATAATTGAAACAAGGGATAAAACGAAGAACCCAACTTTAAAAATCGTTGATAAAGACGGAAGTATGATTCGTTCGTACAACCTTCCGGTTGGTGGACACATTTCGGTTGACAACGGTCAAAAAGTTGAAGCAGGTACTGTTTTGGTGAAAATTCCTCGTGCTGCTGGTAAAGCAGGCGATATCACCGGTGGTCTTCCACGTGTAACCGAGCTGTTTGAAGCGCGTAACCCATCGAATCCTGCGGTAGTTTCGGAGGTTGATGGTGAAGTTTCATTGGGTAAGATTAAACGTGGTAACCGCGAAATCATCGTAACAACTAAAAACGATGATGTTAAAAAATACCTGGTTCCGCTTTCACGTCAGATTCTTGTTCAGGAAAACGATTATATCAGAGCGGGTACTCCTCTTTCAGACGGAGCAACTACTCCATCCGATATCCTTGCAATTAAAGGGCCTACAGCTGTTCAGGAGTACATCTTGAACGAAGTTCAGGACGTTTACCGTATGCAGGGTGTGAAAATTAACGATAAACACTTTGAAATCATCATTCGTCAAATGATGCGTAAAGTAGAAATTGTTGATCCGGGTGATACACGTTTCCTTGAAAAACAAATCGTTGATAAAAACGAATTCTTCTCAGAAAACGACTGGATTTACGCTAAAAAAGTAGTTGTTGACGAAGGTGATGCTGAAGGCTTAAAAGCGGGTCAGATTATTTCTGCACGACGACTAAGAGACGAAAATTCTCAGTTGAGAAGACGAGATAAAAAACTGGTTGAATCAAGGGATGCAATTCCTGCAACTTCAAGTCAGGTTCTACAAGGAATCACAAGAGCTGCACTACAAACACGTAGTTGGTTGTCGGCAGCATCGTTCCAGGAAACCACAAAAGTATTGAACGAAGCCGCAATTAACGGTAAAGTTGACTATCTGGATGGATTGAAAGAGAACGTTATTTGTGGACACCTTATTCCGGCTGGTACAGGTTTAAAAGAATACAAAAACCTTGTGGTAGGTTCGAAATCGGAATACGACAGGTTGGTAGATTCAAGACATAACGATTAACATTTAATGTGATGGAAGATAACAAACAAAAATCGCAACAAATAAATATTGAATTGAGTGAAGAAGTAGCACAGGGAACGTATTCGAACCTTGCTGTTATTACGCATTCAAGCTCAGAGTTTGTAGTTGATTTTGTCCGGATTATGCCGGGTATTCCAAAAGCAAATGTAAAATCGAGAGTCATTTTAACACCGGAACACGCCAAACGTTTATTATTGGCTTTGCAGGATAACATTAAAAAGTTTGAAGCAATGCATGGTCCGATAAAAAATGTGAAGCCGGGTTCAGATCCAATGATGCCACCAATGAATTTTGGCGGTCCAACAGCACAAGCATAGTACACATTACTAGCATATACAAAGAGGAATCAATTTATTGGTTCCTCTTTTTTTTATACTTAATTCTCGGCCGTGTAAGAATTATTCTGTTTGAATTTAAAAGAGATTATGCTGCATTACATTCTGTAGGGATCACATGAAATTTCAGGTGGAGTAATTTTTCGTAGTTTGTATAATCCTGCAACAATAGATATTATAATGCGCCTTTGCCTTATCAGGCCGATTCTACTCTTTGGTTTGGCCCAAAGAGTAGACAGAAACCCCAAGGCTGCGCCCGCTTCACTCGGAAAAGCTACGCGATGCCGGCTAAAATTCCTGAAACTCGTCGTACCTCCTCAAACAGCAGTAATTTTTTAACGCCGACACCACTTGTTTTCCGGCTCACCGAACGAGGCCGAAGCTTCGAATAAGGTCTTTGGTTTGCCATCCCCAGATCAGAGGATCGGCCTCTTTTGGTCTTTATGATAGCGGAAGGCAAGGATCAAAAGCAGCCTGGATTTTTCTGCTTCGTCCCAATTGAATCAGGATGAAGGCCTGCGGCAGCAATTTTAAAATCAACTAAAAGTCAAATTGACTTTTAGTGTGCACATGTACTTTTGATATATAAAATTCAAATCCACCTGATTTTACGGGTGAGCCTTCTGTTGGTCTGAAAGGCGAAGTTGGGTAAAAGAAAAACCGATTCGAAATAAAACGAATCGGCTTCCGAAATAATTTGGTCAGATTTGGTTTGAAATCCGGGTTTGAAGATACTAATTTTATCCAAAGAGCGCAATTGTCTTTTTTATATTGTTCAATTATAACGCACTGTTCACACTGCTTAAAATTCCTTCATTTGAGTCACATTCTCCTTATTCGACCAATTTTACCTTCAATTTTAATTAAAACAAGTATAAATTAGCTAAGCACAAAAAATCTACAGGAATTTTAGAATAGTATGGTTGATTGTTTTAATGCTTTGTCAGTACTGACATTGATGCAGGTTTTTGCTTCTGAAATGCCTGTTCTGGTTGGTTTTTAACAAACATTAAAGGTCTGTGCTTATTACTTTCTTTGGTAAGTTTTGCCTTGATTTTTATATTTGCTAGCCTTCAATTTAAAAGAGTGAATTTTTTGCTTTGAATTTGAAGCAAAACAAACTGAAAAACTGAGTATAAAAACAAAAAATATATTGAATGAAAGCTTATAATATTATTGTTTTGGCCAAACAGGTTCCTGATACCAGAAATGTGGGAAAAGACGCAATGAAAGCTGATGGTACCATTAACCGGGCTGTATTACCTGCCATCTTCAATCCTGAAGATTTAAATGCATTGGAGCAGGCACTTCGTATTAAAGATGAATACCCTGAATCTAAAATCAATATTCTAACCATGGGACCCGGAAGGGCTGCCGATATAATTCGCGAAGGATTGTATCGTGGAGCTGACGGTGGAATTTTGCTTACCGACAGAGCATTTGCCGGATCGGATACCTTGGCAACTTCGTATGCCATTGGACAGGCGCTGAAAAAAATGGGCAATATTGATATTATTGTGGCAGGTCGCCAGGCAATTGATGGCGATACCGCTCAGGTTGGACCTCAGGTTGCCGAAAAACTCAACATGTTGCAAATTACTTATGTTGAGGAAATCGTTGAATTGAAAGACAAATCAATAACTGTAAAACGTCGATTGGAAAACGGAGTGGAAACAGTTAAATGTCCCTTGCCTTTGGTAATGACTGTGAATGGTTCGGCACCCGATTGCAGAGCACGTAATGCAAAACGTTTGATGACATACAAACATGCCAAAACGGTTACTGAGTTGCAAAAGGAAAACGAAGATTATACGCACTTATACAACGACCGTCCGGGATTGAATATTCAGGAATGGACAGTTAACGATATAGAAACTGATGCTTCACAACTTGGTTTAACGGGCTCACCTACCAAAGTGAAATCGATTGAGAATGTAGTTCTTCAGGCAAAAGATTCGAAAGTAATTTCTTCTTCTGACGCTGATATTGAAGGAATGATGATTGAATTATTAACTAGTCACACAATCGGCTAATGCCCTTAAAACTTGAAAAGATGAATAACGTTTTTGTATATTGTGAAATAGAAGACAGCCAGGTAGCAGAAGTAAGTCTGGAACTGCTTACAAAAGGCAGATCGCTGGCAAATGAATTGAACTGTAAACTTGAAGCTATTGGCCGTTGGAAGCGATCTTGACGGTGTTAGCGAACTAGTAATTCCATACGGAGTAGACACGCTTTATATTGCCGACGACAAACGATTGTATCCTTACCAAACTTTACCAACACACATCAATTGTGGTAAACTTGTTTAAGGAGATTCAACCACAAATCGCTTTGATGGGAGCATCGTCGATTGGCCGCGACCTGGGACCACGTGTTTCGGTCGGCTTTGCACAGCGGATTAACAGCCGATTGTACAAGTTTGGTAATTGGCGATCATTTCGATAAAAAACAAGATAAAAATTACGAGAACCTTCTATACCAGATTCGTCCGGCTTTTGGAGGAAACATTATTGCTACCATTATAAATCCTGATTGTCGTCCGCAAATGGCAACGGTTCGTGAGGGTGTAATGAAAAAAGAAATTCTCGATCCAAAATACAAGGGTAAAACCGTAAAAATGGACGTAGCCAAATATGTGAGCGACGAAGATTTTGTTGTTGAGATTATCGAGCGCCACATGGAGAAAAGCAAGGTGAACGTAAAAGGTGCACCTATTGTTGTTGCCGGTGGTTATGGTGTTGGCTCAAAAGAAAACTTCAAACTATTGTACGATTTAGCTGAAGTATTGGGTGGCGAAGTTGGTGCTTCGCGTGCTGCTGTTGATTCGGGTTATGCCGGTCACGAACGTCAGATCGGACAAACCGGTATTACCGTTCGTCCAAAACTATACATCGCCTGTGGTATTTCGGGGCAAATTCAGCACCGCGCAGGAATGGAAGATTCAGCACAAATTATTGCAATTAATACCGATCCTGAGGCTCCTATTAATGCAATTGCCGATTATGTAATTACCGGCGATGTTGCTGAGATCATTCCTAAAATGATTAAGTATTATAAACAGAACACCAAGTAGTCACGACATTAAAACACGAAAAAATGGCAAATTATTATAACGATAATAGCGAGTTAAAATTTCATTTGAATCACCCTTTAATGAAGGAGATCGTTCGTTTAAAAGAACGTAATTATGCTTTTAAAGAGGAATTCGATTTTGCTCCACTTGATTACGAAGATGCAATCGACAGTTACGACCGCGTGTTGGAAGTTGTAGGTGATATTTGTGGGAATATTGTTGCTGAAAATGCAGAGAGTATCGATGCTGAAGGTCCGGAAGTAATAGACGGCCACGTAAAATATGCCCGTGGAACCGAAGAAAACATTAAAGCTTTGCGTCAGGCAGGGTTAATGGGGATGTCGTTGCCATACAAGTACGATGGTTTGAACTTCCCGATTGTACCTTACATTATGGCGGCCGACATTGTTTCGCGAGCCGATGCAGGTTTTGTAAACATTTGGGGCCTGCAGGATTGTGCTGAAACCATTAACGAATTTGCTTCGGAAGAGCAAAAACAAAAATACTTACCACGTGTTTGTGCCGGCGATACAATGGCCATGGACCTTACCGAACCTGATGCAGGTTCCGATTTACAGGCGGTGCAGTTAAAAGCCACCTGGAGCGAAGAAAAACAAACCTGGTTGCTAAACGGTGTAAAACGTTTTATCACCAACGGCGATGGCGAAATTTCTTTGGTACTGGCGCGTTCTGAGCCGGGAACAAAAGACGGTCGTGGTTTGTCGATGTTTATTTACGATAAACTCGATGGTGGTGTAACCGTTCGTCGTATCGAGCACAAAATGGGTATTATTGGTTCGCCAACCTGCGAACTGGTTTTTAAAGATGCGCCCGGCGAATTGGTAGGTTCGCGTAAAATGGGACTGATTAAATACGTAATGGCGTTGATGAATGGTGCACGTTTGGGTATTGCTGCTCAATCGGTAGGTTTATGCGAGGCAGCGTATCGCGAATCAATCATTTATGCAAAAGAACGTATGCAGTTTGGTAAAGCCATTATTAAATTCCCGGCAGTTTACGAAATGCTTACCATGATGAAAGCAAAACTGGATGCATCGCGTACTTTGTTGTACGAAACATCGCGTTTTGTCGACATGTACAAAACTTATATGCACATTTCTGAAGAGCGTAAACTGGAGAAAGAGGAGCGCGATGAGATGAAAAAATACCAACGTTTGGCTGATATTTTTACTCCGCTTGTTAAAGGAATGGCAAGTGAATACAGTAACCAATTGGCTTACGACGCAGTTCAAATTCACGGTGGTTCAGGTTTTATGAAAGATTACCCGGTTGAACGTATTTACCGCGATGCACGTATTACTTCTATTTACGAAGGAACTACCCAGTTGCAGGTGGTAGCAGCCATCCGTGGGGTTACTACAGGCTCGTATCTGAGCCAGATTCGTGTTTACGAACACGAACAGGTTTCGCCTCAGTTGGAGTACTTAAAACGCACTTTAATTATTCTTACCGAAGATTACGAACAAGCCGTTAAAAAAGTAACTGCTTTAAACGACAATGAGTTTATCGATTTCCATGCGCGCAGACTGGTTGAAATGGCCGGACATATTATTATGAGCTATTTGTTGTTGTTGGATACCAACCGCGACGAAATGTTTATGAAATCGACCAAAAACTACATTAAATTTGCCAAGGCAGAAATTAAAGCACACGCCGAATACATCAGAGCTTCTGAATTAAGCGATTTGGGCGACTTTAAAATGGAATTGTAGAAAGAGAGCTGCAAGCTACAAGCTTTTAGCTAAAAGAATACCAAAAGCCACTTTCCGAAAGGAGAGTGGCTTTTGTCGTTTTAAGCTTGTTTTCTTCGCTTGCTACCTCCGCTGGCGCGCATTTGTAATCCGTGCTGCCGCACGAAGCCACTGGCTCCGGCTGTCCCCCTTATTTAAGGGGGACGGTTGAGGCCGCAAACTCCGTTTAGCGAAGTAAGGCCGAAACAGGGGGTAGTATCTCAAATCGCCAAACAACAGTGTAGATACAATCGACAAAACACTTACCCCTCGTTACAAACGGGCGGAGAGCAGCGGAAGAGAATCCTGCGGATTCAAACGTTTATAAGAAAACCGATGTTTTTAAGGGTGCGACTCCGGCCGGAGTCGAATGTTTTCAATGTATACCGTGCTACAACCTTTTGACACCTCAGGCGTCAGCTTGCTATTTTCAATTCTTCCGAATTGTACACTAATAACAAATCAGCGCGAGCGGTGTTTTTTATTTCTTAGTATTCAATTGGTATTGATTGGTAGGCTAATATTAAATTTGCTTCCTTTTCCCAATTCACTTTCAGCCCATATTTTACCACCAAGCTTTTCGATTAATTCTTTGCAAAAAACAAGTCCTAATCCAAATCCTGTCTCTCCTTTTGTTCCATTGCTTGATTCTGACTTTTGCCAAATATTTTCAATTTGTTCGTCAGTCATTCCAATTCCATTATCTGAAACTGTTATGGTTACATTTTCTGGTGATTTGCTTGCAAGAACTTTAATACTTCCATTAATATCTGTGAATTTAATAGCATTCGAAATAAAGTTTCTTAAAATGACTTTGAGAATATTAGTGTTCGTTTTTAGGATTATATTCTCTGACTCAATATAAACTACACTAATATTTTTAAAATTCGATGCCACATTTTTTATGATAGTATTGCATAATTTATTTAAAGGAACATCTTCAAAAGTTGAAAAAATTTCGGAAGAGGAATTTTTCACCCAAACGAGTAAATCTTCCAGCATTTGAAAAGTGGATAAGAGTTTGTGATTTATTAATTTAAGTTGTGGTTCTAAATCTTCTTTTCCAGTTTCTTTAAAGGTCTCCAAAATATGGTTAGAAAACCCCAACATCGTATTAAAAGGACTTAATAAATCGTGCGCCAATATTTTAATAAATTGGTCTTTTTCATAATTTAATCGTTCCAACTCCCTGGCATAATTCTCTATTATAAGGTCATTTTTTTTCCTGTCCTCTATATTTCGTGTGATACCTAATATTTCTTTAGGATAACCATCTTCTTTTAAAATTCTGATTTCTGTTTCAAACCAGATTTGTGTGCCCGCTTTATTTGGCATTTGATATTCAAATCTCATGTCTGAATATTCTTCATCAGAAGTAATTAGTCTCTTTATTTCATTTTGTATCTGTAACTGTGTTTTTTTGTATGAGGTGTTGTTGTTTGGATGATTATCAAACGCACCTTCCATTGCTTCTTCAATTAAATATCCAAGTTGTGTAACAGAAGGACTAACATAAGTAAATCGGCTTGATATGATGTCAATCGTCCAGATAATGTCATTCAAGTTTTCAATTATATGCAGAAACTTTTTTTCGCTTAACATAGTTTATCTCTCTGTTTTAATTACCTATTGAAGATACAGGATTTTTTTAAATGCACGTCAACGATGGTCCTTTATTCAAGCTAATTTGTAATCCGTACCTCAACCGGCGGCTGACAATTGGATGCTTTCAATTCTACCGAATTGCACACCGATTGCAAATCGGCGCGAGCGGGGGGGTTTTATTTTATTGCAGAATGCGATACAATCGCGCACCAGCGGTGCCTCAAGCTAATTTGTAATCCGTACCTCAACCGGCGGCTGACAATTGGATGCTTTCAATTCCACCGAATTGCACACTAATAACAAATCGGCGCGAGCAGGGGGTTTTTATTTTATTGCAGAACGCGATACAATCGCGCACCAGCGGGGGGCGAGTGGCGATGGAATTTTGCACCATGCTTTAGCTTGGTGAAAAAGGAAATTTGTATAAAACGGCTTTAGCCTTTAACCAACTTAACGGCTCAAGCCGTATTGCCTGTGGTCGTATCTGTCACCGCCCTGAAGGACGATGTAAAATAAAAAACACTGCGGCTGTTTCAACCTCCGCTGGCGCGAATCGAAGATCAGCCTCAAGCTAATTTGTAATCCGTAGCTCAGCCAATGGCTGACAATTGGATGCTTTCAATTCTTTCGAATTGCACACCGATTACAAATCGGCGCGAGCGGGGGAGCTCGGTGGTTCGGTTTTTTATTCCTTTGAATTTATTTTTTTCAATTCATCAAGGATTTCTTTCTGAAGATTGATAACGTCAGTTATTCTTAACATCCAAGCGCCAAGCCACCTTAATATTAAGATGAATATCACTGGCATAAGAAGGGTAAGTAAAATAGGTACAATTGACAATGCCATGTCTTTAAATACTTCCATAATTAAAATTTAAGTTCTATTGTTTTTTATATCAAGTCAATTTTTTCCTCCGCTGGCGCGAATCGAAGATCAGCCTCAAGCTAATTTGTAATCCGTACCTCAGCCAATGGCTGACAATTTGATGCTTTCAATTCTTTCGAATTGCACACCGATTGCAAATCGGCGCGAGTAGGGCCGGCGAGGTTAGCAATAGTTTTATTCATAATGTTTTTGACTTTATTATTTTGGTATTTAAAAACTCACTAATGTCTATACTATATAATTTTGAAGATGGAGATGTAGAATACTCATTTTCAATATAACCACCCAAAATATATAATTTGTTATCATAGTAATGAAGAGCTGAGTTTTGTATTCTCAAATTGATTCTATATTCGTTTAAAACTTTTGTAACAATATTAAAAGTAAGTACTTTATCTAGGTTGTAGATATAAATTAAATTACCGTGATAAGTTAAGGCAGGACTTTCAATTCCATCAAATAATTCTCCCTCAGTTTCCCACTTTCCAGTGCCTAGGTTATAGCTTTCAATTTCTGTCAGAGCTTTGTTATCATATCCCCCGATAAGATAAATTCTATCTTTAATAATAACTCCTTTTGCTTCCTTTGCACGAGGCATATCATTCAATTCATACCAGTATCCTGTGCTGAAATCAAAGAGATGGGTTTTATTCGTGAACACTTTATTGCCATCATTTTTAAGTTTAACTGAACCACCCAAAATTATTAGTCCATTTTTATAAATAAATGTTTGAGAATTTAATGCTTGATGTGGGTTTGTATCATCTATTTTTATGGTTTCGTTTTTTAAATCAAGAATTTCAATTTTGTTTTCCAGATATTCAAATTTTCTATTTGTCGATAAAGATTTACCTCCTAAAATATAAATCTGGTTGTTGTAATAATTTATTGAATGATTTGCTCTTTCCAACAATTTTAGTTTCGAAATAGACCAAGTATCATTTTCGATGTTATATATCTGAAGACTATTGTTGTAACGTTCCAAAAAGCTACCAGGTTTTAATCTGTTTGTAAAGTTCTGGAAAGATAAATCCTCTGTATTGCTTGCCTCAAGAAAGGCTCTTTTTGCATTATCTTCATAATATGATCCATTACCTCCTATTACATATATATTTCCATTTAACAGTAAGGACCCAAATGCATATAATCCTTCATTTAAAGATGATAATTGATGAAATTCAATTTCAGGTTTAAGAACTTTATTGGAAGTAACAGTAATCTCACTAATGCTTTCAACTTTTTTTGACAGGCAAACAAAAAAATTGATTTTTTTCAAATCTGAATATAAAATATCTTTTGCCCCATAGCCTATCATTGAGAAATGAATGGTATCATCTTCATTAATTTCTGATTTCAGATTTAGATTAAATGCACCTTTAACATTTGAAGTTGTTCCGGTATTTCCTTTTTTGAAGAAAATATTTACATTTTTCAACGGTAATTTAGTATCGGCATCAAGTATGATTCCTTCGATATTTTGCCCCAATAAATTTAAAGTTGTAAGAAGAAGAAGTATAGTTAGTCTCATCCTGCTTTTTAAAATTATTGCAAACGAATCTGCATTGCCACTCTTATTCCCAAGCTAAATACAAGTAGCGAAAAAAAGGTGGTGTTATATGTGTGTAGAGCAGATTGAAAATGCATTTTTTGTTTTGGGTATTTTATTGTTCAGCTTAAAAGTACAAATTAATGCGATAGTACACCCTGCTGCAGCATGATTTTATCGTATGGTTTTTATTTTATTGCAGAACGCGAAACGGTCACGCACCGGCGGCGATGGAATTTTGCACCATGCTTTAGCTTGGTGAAAAAGGAAATTTGTATAAAACGGCTTTAGCCTTTAACCAACTTAAAGGCTAAAGCCTTATTGTTTGCGTCGGACTTGTCACCGCCCTGAAGGACGGTGTAAAATAAAAAACACTGCGGCTGTTTCAACCTCCGCTGGTGCGAATCGAAGATCAGCCTCAAGCTAATTTGTAATCCCTACCTCAGCTGGCGGCTGACAATTTAATGCTTTCAATTCTTCCGAATTGCACACCCATTGCAAATCGGCGCGAGCGGGGGAATTTATTATTACATTTCTCTTTCTTCAATATCATTTGTTGAATTATCTACAAGAATAAGTTTAAATGGGTGATCAAAGCCGTAATTATTTAATTTCTCTTTAAAATATTTTGCATCAGATAATAATCGAGGATTAGTCCATTGTTGTTTTGGGATAAATAATCTTAAACTATAAGCTCCATGCTCATAATCCACTAAAAAGTTAGACTCGTTTTGAGGTGGAAATATATTATTCATTTCTAAAATCAATTTTTGAAACTTTTCTCGTTCCGTTTTTTCAATTGATTTATTATACAACAATCTGAAATTTGTATTCCCTGAGAATACTTCAATCTCTACTAATGATGCATATTCTACATTTTCGTCCAACACAATAATTTTATCGTTTTTAAGATATATGTCAGTTATGATGAATTTTAAAGGTTTTCTAAATCTATAGCTATTAATATGATTAAATAGTTCTTTGACGTAAATATTGAATATTGTATCATTAGAAGCTGACTTGTCAATTATTAACTTCAATTCATATGTAGAGTCATTCGAAAGGAAAATAACCTCTGCAACGGACTCTGGATTAAAATATTCAACTCGTTTTAGAATTCCACCAAGTTTATTAACTTCTTCCAAGGATATTTCCTTATTGAAATATATTCCATTTGTTCCAAAAGCTTGTCTATTATAGTTTTCAAGTTGCGAAAGATTATTTAGATATATTATTGGGACTAAAAATAGTGCTACAATACTGACGATCATACCACCAATTATCCAATTTGAACCTTTATCTCCATCATTTTCAAAGTGTTTTCCAATCAGTTCTCCTTGCTGTTTCTTGATGATTGGATAAATTAGAGCACCATTAATAAATGGTATTACCATTCCAGCACTTTTACTAATTTGGTCGGGGAGTAAAATTCCTAATCCAATTAATACTAAAGTCCATACAAACCCAATAAAAATCCAGAGGACACTCATTTGTCTATTTCCGAATTTTTTAAAATTATAAGCTATCAGTATTCCGGCAACAATTGGTGAGCCAAGTACACAAGCTCCTTGTATTTGTTTTATATTAAAAATTTTGGTTTTATTCATAATTAGTTCAATGCTCTAATTTTTATGCGCAATAACAGTTGGTACATGTTGCGGAACGGATTTCGGAGCGCGTTCCTGTCCGAAGGACACGGAACTGCGAAACGAGAATCCGCAGTTGGCGTACCACCAAACCCCGCTCTGAAATATGTACTTTGTTATGCCCTGTTTTTTTTTGTTTTATACAATGTGTTATTCACTTTTATATTTTTGTTGACCAGCATCTTCTCTAGTTGAAGCCAGTCCTTTTTCAAATAATTTGCTAGCCTTAAGGTTTTTTGTTTTCCGTCATTTGTTATAATACGAATTGCATTTGCTGATTTGTAACCTGGAAATTCAATAAAAACTTCTTGTATCTCATTTCATCGATATATTTTCTCGATTGGGAAATAATAATTCTGCACAACCAAGTATTTGTCTGAGGTTCCTGCCTTTCCAATCCCAATAATCCCAACTGCTAAAAATATGATAGTGATAAACACAAATATTGTTAATACAGAAATTGTAATGTTTTCAAGGGTTAGTAATTTGAGGAAGAAAAATATACTCAATAGCGGATAATAACTTCGAAAAGTAGTCAATGGGATTCGAGTTATAAAATTGATTTTTTCATATTTTGCTTCATACTTTTTTATTGGCTTTATGTTTATTGGTGTAAATGATTTTAAGTCTACATTAATTCCAGATTTACTTAAATTATGACAGAATCGAACTGCTTGCGTCAGAGTGTTTGAATTAGAATAGTGGGAATGATAAAGTAATATTGGATTTCTGTGGTTTCTAAGTTTTATTTTAATTGTTTCCATTCCTAAAAACCCATTTCTTCCATAATCGTCTACATTCAATATTTCATTCCATTTGATTTTTTTTACTTCATTTTTTCGGATTAGCTTAATTTCATCGTTTGTCAACTCAATTTTGTATGTCCTCAATAATTTTTTAAAATAGAAGAAAATAAAAATGGCGTAGAGAAATAAAACAATCGGAATAATAATATTTCCATTAGGAAGCAAAACTCCTGTAAAATATAGAATTGTCAATGTAATCAATACCGTTAAACTTAGTATTAATCCAAAATATATCGATAGCCAATATTTATTATTTCGAGTGCTTTTCATTTTTCAAAATTGGGCACAACTAGTATATATCTCTCCAAAACTTACCCTATCTCTTCTTTTTGGGTGTTGTATGTGTACTTTTTGTTCTTTATGTTCGGAATTCATTTGAGGTGCTTTGAATGTGTTTCTGGTTTTGTTTACTAAAATAAACATAATTTCTTATAAGTTGCACTTTTTATTCGTTAGCAAGTGCAGCACCTCAAGAGTGTACTGTTTATTGCCGCGGGCAAAACAATGCACCAATAAAAACAAAAGGCATGGAGAGGCCCCAAGTGCTTCCGGAACAAACTTTCATGCCGTGGAGAATCACCAAAGCCTGTCGGAACAAACTTTCAGGTCGTGGAGAACCACCAAAGCTTATCGGAGCAAATTTTCATGCCGTGGAGAACCACCAAAGGCTGTCGGAACAAACTTTTATGCCGTGGTGGATTACCAAAGCCTGCCGGAACAAACTTTTATGCCGTGGTGGATCACCAAAGCTTGTCGGAGCATTTTTTCAGAGTGTGGGAGTTTACCAATGCTAATTCTGCTGAAAAATCAGAATCTGGCTCATCTATATGCTAAGGAACATAAACATTTGTTTTATATTATTTCAAACTATTGTTGTAAATTGAATCATCAACAAAATGTTGACGCACCCAAAAACAAAACAAAAATCCCGTTTAAGCGTGCTATTAACAACCCAAAACAAAAATTATTATGATTCAATTATTAATTAGTAACAGCCGCAACACCGAAGTTGACGGCACCTGTACACAAATTATTCAGAGTTACAACGGTACTACCTTAAACACCGATGTAAGGCTGGAACAAATAATGAACGCGCTAAAACCAAAATCGGCGCTTTTATCGGCGGCAATCGGGCGAATAAAAGAAAAGAGCGAGCAGAAAGGAAACGACGAAATCCGCGACGAAAAACTTACCGGTCTTTATTACCTCCTGGTAAGTTTCTCGCATCACCCCGACCAGCAGATTAGAAATGCAGCACACAGTTTACTGGTTATTTTTGACCATTACGGGCTTGCCATAAAAGACGAAAGTTTTACCCGCGAAAGTTCGCTGGTACACTCCATGCTCGACGATTTCGCAAAACCAAAGGCACTGGCCAATATTGCCCTTGTTCCGCAATGTGCCGAGTACATTGCTGCCCTGCAAGTGGCCGAAGATAATTTTGATGCCATCCGCCTGAGTTACGACGAAGCCGTGGCCGAAGAGGGGACGCTCGAAAACGCATCGCAAATGAAAAGGGAGATGGTGGAGGCAGTGAATAAACAGCTGGTGCCTTACCTGAATGTAATGGCTCAACTCGACGATGCCACCTTTGGCGCCTTTGCACGGGTAGTAGCCGAACTAATAAGCAGCAACAACGAAGTAGTAAAAAAACGCAGAACAAAAGAAGAGCCGGAAACGGTGGAATAAAAATATGTTTGGGGATTGGTTAGTAATTATTGTTATTGACTTAAAGGGTGGCACGTTTTGTTTGCCACCCTTTTTTTATCCTGTTTACATCTTGCTTTCGTATGTTTATTTCTGTTCAAAGCTATTCCGGTGCAACACCAACAATCGGAATAACATCATATTTTGCAGTACGTTCATCTTTAATTGTACCCGACCAATTCAGACCGAAAGCAAAATCGTAGGTGTTTCCATTGCTATCCACATGGCAATGCATGTCTCTGGGAACATCTTCAAATTGTGCCTCCACCGTTTCCATATTCGCAGGCATTTGAAGTGGCAATAGTCCCGATGGTTCAACCTGGCCGGTAATGATCTCAAGGAATGCTTTATCGGGCACATTGGCAGCCCTGTTACCCCCAAATCCAACGAGTATGGCATCAACCTCAGGCTCAAATTCAGTAAAGACCATAGGATTCGACATGTCGACCACAACAATTACCTTTTCGGTTGCAGCTGCGGTGTTTAGCACAAGGTCCAGGTGACTTTCGTTGGTAATGATTCCCGTTTTTCCAAAATACGACCGATTCTCCTTCACTAGTTTTGTTGTTCCGTTTTCACTTACCTCAATCATATCTCCCCCCAACGACTCGCGACGCACAAATTCGGAGTTGGCCGTGTAAGGTCGGTATTGCAGCGAAATGGGTAGGTAGGTATAGTCCTCTCGGTTGCTTATACTTCCTGCCGATCCGGGGCCTTCCCGCATACCCCCCGACTCCATAAATGTTGGATTCCCATTTTTAGGATTGCTTATTCTTACAATGGCAAAATCGCATTGTGCTATTTCTGCTTTTGACAATCGGATAATGTCATTGGGCGATAGCGTAGGATTTCCTTCTCTATCAGCAGTACCTGTGTACTTATCCGCCAATTTATCAGTTACTACATCAAAATATTCGCCGGCTACTTCAGGGTCGAATCCTGGTTTCGCAGACGCCGGTGTTCTTGTCCACCCACCGGCTGCCGCAACAAAAACACGTGGAATGTAAACTTTCGGTTTTTGTGCTCCTTTAGTTGCCTTGGAAATAATGCCATCAGTGTTTTTCAACATTACAATTGATTTTAGCTGTGCCTGGAAGGCGGCTTCTACATGCTGCGGTTTTAAAAAGGTGGATTGGGCAACTTCAAAATCAAGATAAGGATTATCAACAATGCCAATATTAAAGTGGGTTCTGAGCATCCGCTCGGTCGACTTTTTCATAATCTCATCCATTTTAGCTTTGCCAAGCCTGCTAACTCCCAGCTGGAATGCTTCCATTGCTAAATCAACACTTTCCTGCCCGTCGCCGCCTTCGCCACCAAAGGCATCACATCCTGCTTCCAGGGTGGCCAACCTCTTTTCAGCCGGACTTAAATTCTCAACGCCGTAATTTTTTGAGGTAAGAATACCGAAGTCGGTCAGAATGTAACCATCCCAGTTGTACTTTTCTCTCAACAAATTCTTGAGTTTGTAAGTGCTATAGCTTGTACCCACACGCTCTCCGCCTACTGTTGAACCATCTGCTTCAATTCCTACCGAATAGTTTGTCATGGCAGCCGATACTGTTTTAGTTTTCCCCGGCAAATCCATACAAGCAAGGAATGGCAGAACATGAGTAAAAAACTGACCGCCCGGAAATATGTTGTAAGCACCATCGCGTGTATGCGATTCGCGGCCACCTTCAGCGGCCCCATCTCCGGGAAAATGTTTCATCTGGTTGTTTACACTGTGTTTGCCCCAGCCCAAATCGTTTCCCTGGTTATCGTAAGTAGATTGCCATCCGTTGATTACCGCCCGGGCAATGTCCATCGACAAGGCAGGATCTTCGCCAAAAGTACCCGGAATACGTTTCCAGCGGGGTTCGGTTGCCAGGTCCATTTGCGTGGCTACCTGCATTGATATTCCCATAGCGCGCCATTCTTCCGACATCATTCTACCGTATTGAGCTCCAATTTCCGGATCGAATGTTGCTGCTAATCCAAGATTGCTGGGCCAGCTTGATACATCTCCCGATCGGGGATCGTCGATCCAAACTGCGGGAATACAGGTACTGTTTTCGATGCCTTCAATGTACTCCTGTACCATGTTGTTCCAGTTCACCTTTGTTCTTGTATCGTTTGCGCCACCGCGGGGTGCGCGTAGCTGCCGGTAGCATAAATCAAGCGACTCTTTTATTATGGTATCCAGTGTGTCCTGATTTACTTTCCAGCTGCCAAAAGGATTCATTTTCATCCCCATCGTTTGCTCAAGCGTAAATTCATCGACCATGGCTTTCGCTCTTGTTTCAAAATCAAGTCGCCAGTCTTCAAACTCATCAAGCATGTTGTTTCTATTGAGGTCTTTAAACGCATATCCGTCAACCTGAATAAGCTTAAGCCCCGAACTCTTTGAATACCCAAGGGTAGTTCCGGCTTCATTTTTAACGCTGGTCCAGCCGTCAGGGGTCTGCGATTCTATCCATTTGATTTTACCCGATCCCGGGCTGTCGGCTTGTTTGGGGTATTCTTTCGTTTTATTGCAGGCAAAAAATAACGTAATAAGAGCTGCAAATAACACCATAAAAATAACCTTTTTTGATGAGGCCTTGTTTTTTAAGTAGTTCATTGGTTTGGTTTTTATTTGTTTAAAAATGCCTTGTAGTTGAGCTGTTCGAGTACGCTTTCGCGATACGTTTTCCCGATGGGGAACTCCTTGTTTTCTATAAATATACTTACCGGGCCAATACTTGTTATCCGCTTAAGCGAAACGATATATGAACGATGTATTCGTAAAAAACCGTTCCGTGCTAAAAATTTCTCCACCGAAGAAATGGTGCATCGTTTTGTAATTTTTTTATCATCGAGATAAAAGGTCAGGTTGTCTCCCATGCTTTCTGCATATACAATTTCGATGAGGGGAATTTTATGAATGATGCTGCCTTCCTGGAGGTAAAGAAATTCGTCTTTTATTTCCGTATTTGGCGTTGGAATAGCTTGTGTATGATGAGCAGCAAAAAATTTCTCAATGGCCTGTGTTAAACGACCAAACGAAATCGGTTTTACTAAATAGTCGAGTACATTCAAATCGAAACCTTCAAGTGCATACTGCCGATAAGCGGTGGTAAATATCACAGCCGGAGGATTTTTTAGCGACCTTAGCAATTCTGTTCCTTTCATTTCGGGCATGTGGATATCCAGAAACATAAGATCAACTTTGTGCGTATTCAAAAAATCGATTGCTTCAACGGCATCTTCAACTGTACCTGCAATTTTAATACTGTCAAATCTGCTCAAATGCATGGTCAGTAACTTAATGGCCAAAGGTTCGTCATCTACGATTAAACATTGTACGTTGGTTTTCATCTCATTAAAATGCTTCGTTTCATTCTGAAATATTATACCCAAAATAGTTTTAAATCTACTTCATATAATTTGTTGCCTGATTTAATTTCAAGCTCATACCTGTCAGTATAAATCAAATCGAGTCTTCTTCTTACATTGCTCAAGCCTATGCCGGCTTTTTCTGTTTCTATCTGAACGTTTTTTTCAGAAACAGAGTTTACGGCTTTCAGGGAAAGGTAGGCAGGTAAAATGTTTATTTCAATGTTCACCACCGGATCTATACGATTTTTGCTTGCACCATGTTTGAAACAATTCTCAATAAACGGAAGTAAAATAAGGGGCGCAATTTGATGCTTCTCTGCTTCTCCACTTACCGTGTAAAATAGTTCGAGTCGTTTGCTGTACCTTATTTTTTCAAGGTCAATGTATCCCTCTACAATTTCCAGTTCTTTTGCCAGCGGCACAAATTCGTCATTGCTTTTATAGATCATATAATCAAGCAGCTCCGATAATTTCAAAACAATATCCGGAGCTTCTTCCGATTTTGATAAAATCAAAGTGTACAAATTATTCAGGGTGTTAAACAGAAAATGCGGATGTATTTGCGCTTTCAAAAAATTCAGTTCAGCTGCTGTTTTTTCTTCTGCCATTTTTTTATTCTTCTGCTCTTCAATGTACCATCTTTTAAAGATGTAAATGGCGGAGGCTGTGCCCGGTAAAACATAATCTGAGGCAGCTTTGGTGAGAATTCGGGTAAGGTTGAAAAACTCATTTCTCGCAAAATGGATCGAATCATGGAAAGGATTTATATAATAAACCGACGCTCTGATTATAACTCCATACAGAAAAAAATGAATCAGCACAAAAACGCCAAATAACACATACTTCTTTTTTTTAATGGCCAGTGGCAGTATCAGGTACATAAATGAGTAAGTACCTATCATTTTAGCCGGTAACTGAATAATGTTAATAATAAACTCGTGGTAGTATTCTCCCCTTATTCCGGCATAGATCAGCCAGAATACAAGCAACACAACCACCCAAAACAGGACATGCCACAAAAACCGATACCTTAAAAATATTGGAGTCTGATTCTTAGTCATTTTATTACATAATCTTTTTAAACTTAATTTTTGTATCGCAGACATACAAATTCCTGCGATAAATAATAGACAATTAGCGGTGTTTGTTCGTAAATAAACGTAGTTCGTAAAGAATAGGAATTTTTACGAATAAAGTAGCGCAACCCATATTTCTCAATCATAACCATTCGTCGCAAGATTTAGTACATACATCTCAGGAATTTGATTTTATAAGCAGCATGCTTTACGTTTGATGTAACAATTTAGAGGTAAAATTTATCCAGGTGCCCAATACAATTTACAGAAGTCTTAAATACGGGTATGTTTAAAATGGTAGATATTATATTTAGTAAGACATGGTTTAGTTTGTTAGGCATTAAAAGTGCTACTAACAGACTTTAACTCCCCGGAGTGGCCGGGGAGTTTTTTTTGAGCACTATTTTTCCACTTATTTTATGGCTCACCCGTAAAATCCGGTGGATTTGAATATTTATATATCAAAAGTACATGTGCACACTAAAAGTCAATTTGACCTTTAGTCGATTTTAAAATTGCTGCCGCAGGCCTTCAACCTGATTCAATCGGGACGAAGCAGAAAAATCCAGGCTGCTTTTGATCCTTACCTTCCGTTCTCATAAAGACCAAAAGAGGCCGATCCTCTGATCTGGGGATGGCAAACCAAAGACCTTATTCGAAGCTTCGGCCTCGTTCGGTGAGCCGGAAAACAAGTGGTGTCGGCGTTAAAAAATTACTGCTGTTTGAGGAGGTACGACGAGTTTCAGGAATTTTAGCCGGCATCGCGTAGCTTTTCCGAGTGAAGCGGGCGCAGCCTTGGGTTTTCTGTCTACTCTTTGGGCCAACCCAAAGAGTAGAATCGGCCTGATAAGGCAAAGGCGCATTATAATATCTATTGTTGCAGGATTATACAAACTTCGAAAAATTACTCCACCTGAAATTTCATGTGATCCCATTTTTTTGTCTTTAGTATTGCAAAGAATACCCTGTTTCAAAGGACTACCTAGTGGACAATTGCAGGCAATCAAGTTTTTTTCATCGATTCGAAAGTGCGCAAATTCAGTTACACATAAATCATTTTAGAAGTCATTCCCCCGTCGATCACAAAATTCTGCCCGGTAATAAAATCGTTTTCGTCGGCAAGCAGGAATAAAACCATGTTTGAAATGTCATCCGCTTTCCCAACTCTTCCGGCAGGGTGTTGAAGATGATCTTCCGGTGTAAGGTTTTCTTGTGTGGCATTGGCTTTTTTCTTTGCTGCCGAAACATCGATCCAACCCGGACTGATGCTGTTTACTTTTACCTGCGGCCCCAAACTAGCTGCCAAGGCATGCGTTAATGCCAGAATTCCTCCCTTACTTGCCGAATAAGCTTCGGTGTTGGCTTCCGATTGTATAGCCCGTGTTGATGCCATATTTACAATTCTGCCTTGCGCTGCCTGAAGAAACGGAGTGGCGTATTTCGCGCATAAAAAAGCGCCCGAAAGATTGATGTCGATTACTCGTTTCCATTCCTCAAAACTCAGGTCAACAATGTTTTTATTGATTGAAATGGCTGCATTGTTTACCAAGCCGTAAATATTCCCAAAATCAGCAAAGCTCTTTTCTATGGCATCTTTAACTTGTACTTCGTTTGCCACATCAACCGTATAAAAAGCCATGTCGGCATTCCCTGTTTCCAATCGAAATTCATCAATGGCTTCTTCATCGATTTCAAAAACAGAAACCGCAAAACCCTGTTCAATTAAGCGGAGCGAGACTGTTTTCCCAATTCCCTGCGCACCTCCGCTAACGATTACATTCTTTTTCATTCATTCTTAAAATAAGTAATTTAAAGTTAAAAGCATTTTACTGAAAAGCAATGGAGGGTTTTCCGTGTGTTATTCCAGACAGGTTTCTCACACTATAACTTTCGCGAATGATTCACGTATCAATCACTAACTAAAAATCGCAACATAAGACTCGCCCCTGCCTACGGGGCGGGTCTTTTTCGTTAATTGTTGTCACAAAAAATCACACGTATGAAGAATTTAGCTGTTTTTGCGCTGTGTTTATTCTTTTTCAGTAGTATAAATGCACAGCAGATGTTTACCGTTCCCACAGTTACTCCCGATCAGGAAAAGGAAATTTTGTACAACCACGTTGTGGCTTATTTTGCCGCCGGTGTAACCTTTGCCAAAACACAGGATGTTTCCGTTGAAGAATACGGGCAATACATTGGCGAACAATTTAAGGCATTCTGGAATCCTGAGGCCGGTTTTGAGTTCTTTGTAAATCAAATCATGTTTATTTTAAAAGGCGTTAATCCGTATTCAGAAATGAAGATTCTGGAGCAGAATGATAAAATGATCCGCTTTCAAATGGCTAATCTTGATCTGCTTTTTAAACAGGGACCCATGTATGGCATTACGTTCGATGAATTTTTGTCGTGCTCCGAAGCTTTGCTTTTAACACTGGCCGATTACATGAAAGTTTCGTTTGTGCAAACAGTCGGGAATGATGACGGTTTCTATGTTGTTACTTTAAAGGCAAAATAGAAATTGGAAGTGTTGAATCGGGGCTTATCCACACCTCGCGCGTAGTAAAGTTCGTTAAAAGCTTGTCATTCCGATTCGTCGACTGGCGAAGAGGAATCCGTTTGTTAGTCTGATGCATTTACGTAACATTTGGTGGCAGATCAAGTAAGTAAGGATATAGGATGTTTTTGAATGGTGGTAAATGATTGACAATACTCCGGTAATTTAAATTCAATCCGATGTACAACTCAAAAAAAATTAGGTTCGATTTAATTAATCCTACATCTCCTTTGTGGCGGGTAAAAGCCAAACAACGTCCTGTAAATTCAAGTGTATTCCGTTTCTCCATGCTTCCAAGTTTGTATGTTGCTGCATCGATGCCATCAAACGTTGAAAGCCGTATTATTGATGAGGATGTGGAAGCGGTAGATTTTAATACCGATGCCGATTTAATAGGAATCTCGTTTATGACGTACAATGCCCCTCGTGCTTACGAAATTGCCGACCGTTTTCGTGCGCAAGGAAAGAAAGTAATACTGGGAGGTTATCATCCTACATTTATGCAGGAAGAGGCCATACAACATGCCGATGCCATTTGTCTGGGCGAATCGGAAAACAATATTCCGCTAATGATAGATGATTTTATGAACGGAGGATTAAAGCCGTTTTATAAAAGCGAATTGGTTGATCTGGAAAAACTTCCCAAACTAAACCGCGAACTTATCCGCCACAATGCCTATGTAACCACCAATGCGATGCAAGCCACGCGCGGCTGTATTTATAAGTGCGAATTTTGTTCGGTGGCAGCTTTTAACCGGTATCAAATCAGAACACGACCCATTGGACAGGTAATTGAAGAGCTAAAAGGATTGGGGCGCAGTGTGTTGTTTATGGATGACAATATTGGTTTGAACCGTGCGTATGCAAAGGAGTTGTTTAAAGCCATGAAACCACTGGGTAAAAGATGGTTCAGTCAGTGCGGAATAAAGATTGCCGATGATGAGGAGTTGTTGCGCCTGGCATTTGAAAGTGGGTGCCGCGGGCTGTTTATCGGTTTTGAATCTTTGTCGCAGGAAAGTCTTGAAAGTTGGAATAAACAATGTAACCGCCGGCGCGACTATCTCCAGGCGGTTAGAAATATCCACAATGCCGGGATTGGCATTTTTGCCGGTTTTGTATTTGGAAGCGACAACGACGGCCCGGATGTTTTTAGTAATACCTTTGATTTTTTACTGGAAGCGAACATCGAAGTACTTCAGTCAACACGGCTAACTCCTTTCCCCGGAACTCCGCTTTTTGACAAAATGGATAAGGAGGGCCGGATTGTTACAAAAGACTGGAGCCATTACGATTTTTTTCATGTTGTGCATAGCCCTTTGAATATGGATGCCGAAACACTGCATTACGGAACAGCCTGGTTGCAACGTCAGTTTTATGCTTATAAAAGCATCTCGCGGAGAGTGCGAAAAGCATTTTCGTATTTGGATGCAAGTACCGTAACAAAAGTAATGTTGCCGCTAAATTTGGGCTATCGTTTTAAACTTTCTGCCTACGGAGCATTTCAAATGGCCAAGGCATTCGATGGTAAAAATGCCATTCTTATCGCATAAACTTGTCCTACATTTTTGTAGGATTTGCCTGTTTTTCTTACAAAAAGGAAAGATTTTAAACTTCTGAAAAGAACCTAAATTATTGGTTTTTAAAAGACTGACTTTTTTGGTATTGCTTTTGCGTTTTGTGTGCCAAACAAAAATTATTGAGTCATGAAAGTAATGCTACCCATCGCGGAAAAGAAGAGAGGAAAAGAGACTGTAGCTCGTGGATTTCACAATGCAAGTTATGTTTGTATTTACGATAGTCAAAGTAAATCGTTTGACTGGATGCCTGTAAAAGAGGTTAGTCCAAATCCGGGCGATTTTACCAAAGAGCTGCAGCGAATGGGAATAAATACAGTTATTAGTGGCTACTTGCCACCCATGGCTCTGCAAATTTTTGCCAGAAGTGGTTTGGAAGTATTCAGGGCACGTGGCACGAATGTGAAAGAAAACATCAGTTATTTTATACACAATCAGCTGGAGTCGTTTACCACTCAGGCTGCGCGCGAAACCTGGGGATGTAACTCATCGTGCGGTTCATGTAGTTCAACATCTTGTAAAAACTAGCGTATGGCATTATCAAAAGCAATAACCTTTGTAAAACGTGCCACTACCGAAATTGCATTTCGAAAAGAGTGTTACAACTGTCAATCGCGACAGGAACTGATTGATAAAATCGGTTTTGATGAGATAGAATTTGACGATGCCATAAATATGCAGCTGGTAAAATGCCAAACCTACGAGGAGGCAGAGGTTTATCAGCAAATCAGAATGTGGTTTTTATCGCTTTAATTAGTAATCAAGTCAGAAAGGAACTTCGGTCTTCGGACTTCGTTCTTCTGTCTTCCAACTTTTAATATATGAATTATCGGGATTTAGAAGCCGTACGGCAAATTGTAAACAATGCCACCGGTCTGGAAATAACTTATGCTTACGATGATCTGGTTTTCCCCGACAATGGGGTTTTTATTATTCAGTTTGATGACTCAAGCACTGATAACCTCTTTTGTTATTTTCAGGAAGAGTGTAACCCGGTTGACCGGGAAAATATTTTTGCCAGCTTATCAAACGAAGCCTCTCAAAAGAAAGCAACCCTGGAATTAAAAGGCGGATATACTTTGGAACAGCAGGGTGAGAATATTCAAATCAAATTTTCATAAATAAGGCGGCTTGAAAACTACCGGATTTTAGATTTCACTGATTCGCACTTTTTTGTTTTTCAGTTTGGTATTGTTTGTCGAATGTAAAACCTGCGCCACTTTGTCTGATTTAACGGCAACAAAAGCGCAGTCGTGTTTCAATTCGATAGCGCCCAGTTGATCTGGCTTGAGTTGGCCTTGTTTAAAAAACAGTCCGGCAATGTCGCCTTTCGAAATTTTATCCTTTCTGCCGCCGGAAATGAATAAAGTACTCCATTCCGATTGACCGGGAAGCGATGCCTCTTTTAGTTCCTCAACTTCTGTTTCCGGAATAAATTCTGGTAATTCTTCATCGGCCCATTTTAAAATGTAAGCCGTTCCTTCGCTGTGCATACGCGCAGTTCGTCCGTTACGGTGGGTAAATTCCTGAAAACGAATGGGGAGGTGGTAATGTAGAATAAATTTTAACTCCGGAATGTCTAATCCGCGGGCAGCAAGGTCGGTGGCCACAATTAACTGGTGCGTTCCGTTTCTGAATTTTATGAGTACCCGTTCGCGGTCGATTTGCTCCATACCCCCATAAAATGTTCCATGGTTGATGCCTTTTTCAGTTAGAAAATCACTTACCCGCTGAATCGATTCTTTATAATTACAAAAGATAATTCCCGGCTGATTTCCTAAATGACTCAAAGCTTTAACCAGAGTTTCGAGTTTGTCTTTTTCAGGAGAAACAATGGTTTTTATGGCCAGTTCCGGTATCTCATCCTTTAAAAAATTAACACTTATCGGATTTTTAAATCCCAGAAATTCAGGAATACGCACGCGATGAGTAGCCGAAGTAAGAATTTTTTTCTCTGCCTTGGGAACAAAAGATACAATGTCTTCCATGTCTTTTTCGAATCCAACTTCCAGCGATTTGTCAAACTCGTCTAAAACCAGTGTTTTAATGGCGCCGGTATAAAAAGTTTCGCGCCGTATGTGGTCGGCAATTCGTCCGGGTGTGCCAATTAAAATTGCAGGTGGCCGGTTTAAATCAATGCGGTCTTTGCTAAAATTGCGTCCTCCGTAAAAAGCATTGCATTTATAACCGGTTCCCATATCGCGGGTAACTTGTTCTATTTGTATGGCCAGTTCGCGCGATGGTACCAAAATCAGAACTTGTACATGTGGATTGTTTTCTTCCAGCTCTGCCACTATCGGAAGCATAAATGCCAGGGTCTTTCCCGTTCCGGTTGGCGATAGCAATATTATATTATTTGCTGAATGAATAGCTGATTTTGCTTCTTCCTGCATGGGATTCAGCTTCTCAATATTCAATTTGCTGAGAATGTTTTTCTGATTTTTCTTTTTTCCTGACATGGCGCAAAGGTAATTTTAATATTGGTTGTTTTGCGGTCGTGCATTAACATCCACAAACTATCTCTTGCCCAGGTGATGTTTTTTCTCCTTCCGTTTTGTATCCATCTCTTTTCCACCAGTCGAGTCCGCCTAACAACTCTTTTACCTGGAAACCCAGTTCCGACATTTTTAATGCTCCTTTGGTTGAAGCATTACAACCAATTCCATCGCAGTAAGTAATGCATAAAATACTTTTGTTTAAATGTGCGGTTGTTGAAGCACTCATGGTACGATGCGGAATATTAACCGCACCCGGAATATGTTCCTTTTTAAAAGCTTCTTCCGATCGGGTGTCAATTATTAACCTGAGTTCGATTTAAAATATGTCCACAGCTTTCGCTATTTTTAGTCAGAAACTTTCTTCGGTTTTTGAAGGATTATCGGGATAATTCGAAAAAAGTGAAGGAAGTTTACGGCAAAAAGAGCAAAGTCCACATGAAAAGTCATACTTACGCCATCTTTGTCCCAAAAATCCTTTGAAATAACCCGTTATTCCTTCAGTATTTTCGAAACAAATCTGACACAAATCTGACTTTCTGTGAAAATATTTTAGTGTCGAACTCAGGTTATTACAATCTCTTCTGCTTTGCTCTGTTTTTCAAATAGATCCCATGCATCTATCTCGTATTGTAGCTTGGCTTTGTAAAAGTTAATCTGTTCATTCATGTTTGTAAGAACAGAAAACGACTAAAAAGGTTTGTAGAACTAATTACCGGTGAGCTCTTTTATTTTTAAAGCAATTTGTTGGGATAACTTTTCTGCAGATGGCCGGTCAACATGGCTTCCATCGTAGGTAAGGTATTGGCTGTTGTCCAAATGGATCCAATATCCACCGGCGTTTCTAATTCCCTCCGAAATCTTTGATTCATCGTACAATCCCATCTTGTTTTCCAGTTCTACCATGGGCTCCGAAACGGGAGGGCGAAAAGCGAGCACCGTAATTCCTTTTTCTGTCCAGGTTTTCACCTGTGAAAAAAGCCCTTTTAAATGAGCGTCATCCACCTGGTAATTGCTGAAATCTTTGGTGTACGATGCAATTGCTTCCGTTGTGTCGATCGGGAATTTATCCGATTCAACATAACCATTCATTTTGTAATTGCTCAAATAATAATTTTCTGATGTATCCTTTTTAGCCGAAAACCAGGAGATCAGCTGTTCGGGTGTTGTGGCCGAAAACCAGTACGATACCGGATTTAAATACAAACGCTCCAGAATTTCCTCCCGGGGACGGTTTAATTCCTGTACATATTGTGTGTTGTTGTTGGTAAAATCGGTTAATGTATTGGCTGTAATACCTAAAACAATCACTTTTGCATCGTCTGTTTTTGTGAGTTTTTGCTCTGCTGCCAAAAACATCTCTGCATTTAACCCTCCGTTGGAGTAGGCAAAGTTATACAGCTTAAAATGGGGAAGTATGTTTTGCATTGCGTCGGGCGACAGGCCACGATACACTCTTGAGTCTCCCATTAACACAACATTTTTGTTTGACGAGCTAAAGGTTTTGCGTGTCCAAAACATGTCGGCCAGGTATTTCTCTTTGTTTTTGGGAAAAACAAAACTTAGTACAACAGTAATTAAAGCTGCAGTAATAAGTGTAAATACTATGTTTTTATGTTTTGTCATATTAAAACTGAAAATAGATAAACTCGCTGCCTTCGCCCCTAAAATAAATGATTAGTGTAATCAGTACAGCATAAAACAACATCTCCGGAATTGGTTTAACGGTTTTGAACTGTTTTTCGGGTATGGTAACAACCGCCAATTCCCGAAGTACAATTATTAAAATAAAAATGGTTCCGTTTAATCCCCATGCCAAATTGAAATCTCCCACAAACGAGAACATTATTTTTACGATTTCCCAGGCCTGACCAATTGTATTGGCTCTGAAAAAAATCCAGGCCACCAAAACCTGCAGGGTAACAAAAAACCAGGCTATAATTTTGGTCGCCGTATTTTTTGATAGTTTTTCGGGCCAGTTTGTAATTCGTTCCACCGATGAGAAAAAGGCATGAATAGCTCCCCAAATCACATAGGTCCAGGCTGCGCCATGCCAAAGCCCGGAAACCAGCATGGTTATCCACAGGTTAATATGAGAACGGACTTTTGAAACCCGGCCGCCACCCAAAGGTATATAGAGGTAGTCTTTAAACCAGGTTGAAAGGGAAATGTGCCAGCGAGTCCAGAATTCGCGTAAGGAGGTTGAAATATAGGGATGGTTAAAGTTGTCAGGGAAATTGTATCCCATCCATTTTGATAATCCACGGGCAATGTCGCTGTAACCTGCAAAATCGCAATAAATTTGTAAGGCAAAAGCAACAGATGTGCCCCACCAGTATAAGGATGACTGATTTAATTCGGCCGAGCTAAAGGCAGTAACCACCAGGGGAGCCAGATTATCGGCAATTACCATTTTTTTAAAGTAGCCCCGAACAATAAGTTGAAATCCGTGCCAGCGTTCATCTTTCGACACTTTATTGGTTTGCAGTAATTGTGGAAGCATGGTTTTTGCCCGCACTATTGGGCCGGCTACCAATTGCGGAAACATAGACAAATAGGCAAAAAAGTGCAGTAAATTATTGGTAGGTTTTAATTTGTTTCTGTAGGCATCAATGGTGTAGCTCATACTCTGAAAGGTATAAAAGCTAATTCCAATTGGAGTTATCAGAAACAAACCGGGGGTTTGGCTAAGCAAACTCTGGCCGTCGCTTAATCCAAACAGTGTATCGATGTTTTCAGCAATAAAGCTCCAATACTTAAATACAGACAAGGACCCAATGTTGCCGATTACTGAAATGATTAGGAATAGTTTTTTGTATTGGGGTGACTTTTGCATTGCCAATACCGCATAAAAGTCGATAAGTCCGCTAAAAACAATCAAAAAGATAAAACGCCAATCCCACCAACCGTAAAAAAAGAACGATGCTGCCGTTAACCAAAGCAGGCGGCCATTCACATTTTTTCCTATTAATCTGTTGATTAGGAAAAAGATGAGAGCGAAAAGAACAAATATGAGTGAGTTAAAAAGCATCGTTTGATTTACACGCAAAAATAGAAATTATTGAAGAAACTGGCAGTGCCTGCAAATTTATATCATATTGTCACTTTTTGACTGTTATTTGCAAACTTTTAAATAAAAATGCCAACATGGGTTAGAATGGGGGTATGTGTGTTTAAAAAGGTAAATATTTATTTTTGACTCCATTCATTATAGGGAGTAGGGTGGTATTGTTTTGTAATTTTAGCAATAGGGGATGGAAAATAAGGGGTTTTTGCGAAAATCCTAATATTAAAATGATTTTCTATTTGTGGATAATTGTTTAAAATGTATTGTAAATGTTATTTTAGATGGAAAAATGTCAGGCATATTTTGGTCATGTTGACAAAGTGATTATTTTTGAAAAAAATTAGTAACAGATTTAAAAGCAGATAATATGTGTGGAATTGTAGGCGCATTTGATTTAAAAACCAATTCGCAGGAACTAAGACCGATGGTTTTGGAAATGTCAAAAAAATTGCGTCATCGTGGACCGGATTGGTCAGGAATTTATTGTGGTGATAAAGCTATAATTGCTCATGAACGTCTTTCAATTGTTGACCCTGAATCAGGAGGCCAGCCTTTATATAGTAAAGATAAAACTCTGATATTAGGTGTTAACGGCGAAATTTATAATCACCGCGAAATACGTAAACAATACGAAGGTAAATATGAATTTCAGACCGGCTCGGATTGCGAGGTGATTCTGGCTTTGTACAACGATAAAAAGGAAAAATTTCTGGATGAATTAAATGGAATTTTTGCGTTTGCCTTGTACGATGAAAATGAAGATGCTTACCTGATTGGTCGCGATCACATTGGAATTATTCCGCTTTACATGGGCTGGGATAAATTTGGAAATTTTTATGTTGGTTCCGAATTGAAAGCATTGGAAGGTTACTGTACTAAAATTCAGGAATTTCCACCGGCACATTATCTATACAGTAAAGAAGGTGAATTAAAAAGATGGCATAATCGTGACTGGATGGAGTACGATAATGTAAAAGATACTCCTGCCGATATTAAGGAATTGGGACAAGCATTGGAAGATGCCGTTCAACGTCAGTTAATGTCGGATGTGCCTTACGGTGTTTTGTTGTCGGGTGGTTTGGATTCGTCTATTACTTCTGCTTTGGCAAAAAAATTCTCGGGTAAACGTGTTGAGGCAGATGGAACAAAAGATGCCTGGTGGCCACAATTACACTCGTTTGTGATTGGCTTAAAAGACGCTCCGGATTTGGCTGCGGCTAAAAAAGTAGCCGATTATATTGGAACGGTTCATCACGAAATTCATTATACCATACAAGAGGGATTGGATGCAATTCGCGATGTGATTTATCATATTGAAACCTACGATGTAACTTCAGTTCGTGCTTCAACTCCTATGTATATGTTGGCGCGTGTTATCAAATCAATGGGTATTAAAATGGTTCTTACCGGCGAGGGCGCTGATGAAATGTTTGGTGGTTATTTGTATTTCCACAAAGCACCAAATGCCAAAGAATTTCATGAAGAATGTATAACAAAAATTGGCCGCCTGCACATGTACGATTGTTTGCGTGCGAATAAATCGTTGGCAGCATGGGGTGTTGAAGGACGTGTGCCTTTCCTCGATAAAGAATTTATGGATGTTGCCATGCGTTTTAATCCTGAAGAAAAAATGGCGAAAAACGGACGCATGGAGAAATATCCATTGCGTAAAGCTTTTGAGTCGATTTTACCTGAAAGTGTTGCGTGGCGTCAAAAGGAACAATTTTCTGACGGTGTTGGATATGGCTGGATCGATACTTTGAAAGACATTGCAAAACAGCAGGTTTCCGACGAAATGATGGAGAATGCCAAATTCCGTTTCCCGGTTCACACACCAATGAATAAAGAAGAGTACATGTATCGCCAGATTTACAGCGAACATTTCCCATCCGATCAGGCAGCAGCTTGTGTGCCTTCGTATGCTTCAATTGCGTGTAGTACCGAAACTGCTCTGGCATGGGATGCATCGTTCCAGGGAAATGCCGATCCTTCAGGTCGTTCAATTAAAACAGTACACGACCAGTCGAAACAATTCGACGACATTAAAAAAGACAAGTAAGATTTTACTTCGATAATTTTCAAGACCGCTATTGAATGAATTTATTCTTTAGCGGTTTTTTTATGTTGTAGGGATTATTGAAAACTCCAGGCAACAATTCTGCTTTTTTTATTGCCTTGTCCCATATTTAGGGTTTTAATTTGTTTGGCTTTTACTTTTTTTAGCGTTTTGTAAATGCCCGGCAAATTTGTTTCTTTTGAAACCAGAGTAGTAAACCATACACACGAATTGGCAAACTGAACACTTTCTTCAATCATTTTACGTACAAATAATTTTTCGCCACCTTCGCACCACAACTCGTTGTTTTGTCCGCCAAAGTTCAATTTTGCTTTGCGGGTTTTAGTCCCTTTCAAATTACTCAGTTTCCGCAAAGTTCCTTTCCGAGCCTCGCCGGCTGAACTGTGAAAAGGGGGATTACAAATTGTAAACTGAAATTTCTCATCCTGATTTATAATTCCGTTAAAAATGGAGCCAGGATTGGTTTGAAGTCTAATCTCAATGTGGTCTTTTAAATCCGGATTCCGGTCAATAATCTGCCTTGCCGAATTTATGGCCTGTTTGTCAATATCGGAGCCAACAAACGCCCAGCCGTATTCTTTGTAACCAATAATGGGGTAAATACAATTTGCTCCCACGCCAATATCCAAACATTTTATGTTCGTGTCTGCAAAATTGGTTTCATTGTCGCGTAACAAGTCGGCAAGTGTATGGATGTAGTCGGCCCTGCCAGGTATAGGAGGACACAAATAGCCATCAGGAATATCCCAGTACTGAATACTGTAAAAGTGCTTTAGCAGAGCACTGTTTAAGGCTTTAACTGCCTGAGGATCGAAAAAATTAATCGACTCGCTGTTGTATTTGTTGCGAATTACAAAAGGTGCCAGCGCCGGATAATCTTTGCAGAGTGCCTCAAAGTTATATCTGTCGCGGTGTTTATTTCGTGGGTGCAGTTGCGACTTTGTTTCCGGCAGATTTTTCTTGCTTCGATCCATAATTCGCTGTCATATTTCCTCTATCGTCGCGATCGTGAGTGATTCCGCGATTTTGCTTTCCCTCCTTGTAAATTCCGATTGGCAAAAAATTCTTTTTTCCTTTTTTGTTTTTCCTTTTCCCATTCCTTTTTCTCCGAATCGGTCATGGGTTTATCGGTTTGCGGGTATGGATTGTCTTTTACAACGCTGATTTTCTGATTGATCAGTTTTTCAATGTCTTTTACAAATGAATTTTCTTCCGGTTCGCTTATCGAAATGGCAACACCATTTTCGCCAGCCCGCCCCGAACGGCCAATGCGATGTACATACGTTTCCGAAATATTCGGAATATCGTAATTAATTACATATTGAAGTTTATCGATGTCGATACCCCGTGCAGCAATATCGGTGGCTACCAAAACCCGAACTTCCCCGGCTTTGAACTGAGCCAGTGCTTTCTGACGCTGGTTTTGCCCTTTGTCGCCGTGAATTGCAGCGGCTTTAATCTTTTGTTTTACCAGGTTCCGCGCAATTTTATCTGCTCCGTGTTTGGTTTTCGAAAAAAGTAAAACCTGCTTCATTTTCTGATCCTCAAGAATGTGTTTCAGCAAATTCTTTTTGTCTTCGCGGTTGGTAAAATAGATGTATTGCTGAATGGTTTCAGCGGTGGATGAGGCAGGTGTAACTTCCACTTTTTTCGGATTATTCAGTATTTTACGCGATAACTCCACAATTTTCCCGGGCATGGTAGCCGAGAAAAACAAGGACTGACGTTTGTGTGGAAGTTTGTCAATAATTTTTCGAATGTCGTGAATAAAGCCCATGTCGAGCATTCTGTCTGCTTCATCCAAAACAAAATATTCAATGTCGTTTAAACGAATGTAACCTTGATCCATTAAATCGAGCAAACGGCCTGGTGTGGCAACTAAAACATCAACACCATTTCTCAGAGCATTTACCTGCGCTCCTTGTTTTACGCCCCCAAAGATTACCGTGTTTCTAAGTTGAGTGTATTTGCTGTAGGTGCTAAAACTATCGCCAATTTGAATGGCTAACTCGCGGGTTGGAGTAATAACCAGGGCTTTAATCTTACGATGATGTTGTTTGTGTTGCTGATTGTAATATAAATGCTGGATAATAGGGATGGCAAATGCTGCGGTTTTTCCGGTTCCTGTTTGTGCACACCCTAAAACATCTTTGCGATTAAGAACAAGTGGAATGGCCTTTTCCTGAATGGGAGTGGGCTCGGTATAGTTTTGATCGTCAAGAGCTTTTAAAATGGGCTCTATTAAATCCAGATCTTCAAATTGCATATAAATTATTTATTCCCGTCTTAAATATTTGTCTGATACTTTATGGGGAGGATTTTAAAAGTTTGCAAAGGTAAACTTTCTGCTAATACTACACCGTTTTCTTCTATTTGTTCATTCAAGTTTCACATTGAAAGCAGGTGCGGTGTTCGAATCTGGATTTTGCGGCTAGTTGGAACTTAACTTTTGGGCTGCATCCCAAACAAATTCATTCGGAAATTCGCCGTAATAACTAATGTATTCGCCTTTATCTGAAATAACCACAAAACTTGAACCCGGGTAATGATGCTTGAAAAAGTTCTTTTCAAAAAACGCCTCGGGATCTTTGTGCCAGGTAATAAAGTTTTTTTGTTTTTCTAAACCCGTGTTGTCTTTGTAAATATAAATTGGCTCAACACCAGCAACTTCCTGTAATCCTTTACACAATTCTTTCTTTCTAATTCGTATGGAAATCCGGTCGTTTTGTCCGCCTGAGTTATTTTCATCCTTCCCGGGATAGAAAATTACAACAAGTGGTTTTTGGCGGTTCAGAGTTTGTCCGGTACTGGTTTTCAGAAGTGAATAGATTTTGCCAACATTAATTATCTCTCCCTGGTTTTTGCGTAAAACAAGTGTTTTTACAGACCTTTTTTCTCCCGGAATTTCAAGATAATTACGACTCTCAAGTTTTGTGTCAAACTCAATTTTACTGATTTCTGTTGCGTTTTCATCGAAGTACATCACTTCAGAATTTTGGGCAAAACAAAAGATCGACAGGATTGTGAACAGCAGGGTATAACTAATTTTTTTCATGCTTTTGCGGGGTATTATTCGCACAAAGATATAAAATTTTGAATGAGTTGATGGTTGTAATATTCAGGATGAAACTGGCAGGTGTACAAGGGTTTTTGTTTGTGTTTCATGAGTTGGTTAAAACAGGTTTTAGAGCTGGCAAGTAGTTCAAAACCGGCAGGAAGAGTTACTGAGTCGTTGTGCATTTGTTTCACCCGAAAAGTTTCCGGCATGTGTTTCAGAATCGGATCTTCTGTTGTTTTAAAAACTTCAAAATCGCCCATTTCCGGTTCTTCGCTGCGTAATAATTCCGAACCGTATAAAAATCCGGTAAGGTGGTGACCTGCACAAATTCCCAGAACAGGCTTTTCATATTCCTTAATCCACCGAAAGTAGGGCAGGTGATGTTCCACAATATCGTCGCCTTGCGGTGACCCGCTTAAAATTACTCCATCAAAATCATTCAAATCAATGCTTAAACAGTCCGCATATTCAATACATTTCGATGAGGAACCAGCCGCTTTTACCAGGTCATCGATGGGTGCGACAAATTCATTGATTCCGGGTTCAGCGTTATTTACAATAACTATTTTGGCCATGATTTTCTATTTTCCTTCAGAAAAAGTAAAGTACAAAATAAAATCAATAGCCGGAACAATTACTTAAGAATGACGCCCCATTCTGCTACGAAAAAGCCTTCGCGCGAAAAACTGCTTATCTCCGGAGCTTCCATTTCAATGGCAGAGTCTGCCTCTTGAATAAGATAAAACAGCCGTTGAATGTTATCAGGAGTTTCGGAAAAAGTAAGTACGATAACTTCGTCGATAATTTGACTGGTTTGCGGATACATTAAGTAATATTCGGAGTTTTGAAGGCGTGGAATCCAGTATTCCGTAAAGTCATTTATTTCTCGTCCTTGAAAACCAAAACCTGCCATGTTTTGTCTGAAAAATTCATCCAGATCTTCTGTTTTTATACACCACCCCTTATCGGTTTGCCATACATTGGGCTGCTCGCTTTCGTAAAACAAATAATCGTACTGGCCATCTATTTTCCCATCGGGTGTAACGTTAACCGTCCAGCCATTCACGTATTCCGGAATTGAGGCGACTACATTCCCTCCCTTAGGAAAACCAAGTTGCACGTCAAGTAAAATCTCCTGTTCAGGATAAATATAAATATTGGGTTTGTACACGATCATGCATGTATCGCAGTCGTTGTCGTTTTCATCATCATCGCAATCGTCAGGGTCGCAACTTTGCAACATCAGTAAAGGAACGGAGAAAAGAAGCACTGCGAGAAATGGTAAGAAGGTAGATTTGAACGTTTTCATTTTGATTTGTTTTCTGAGCAGACGGGAAAAAGCAAGATTTGGTTGCGTGTTAATTGTTTGCTAGTGTTTCAATAGCGGCCAATCTTCCTGTTTCAATCAGTTCTTTTGCTTTGTAAAAATCGTAGGTGCCCGAAGAGTGTCTTGAAATATTGACTAAAATATCGGGTTTGCCCTGACTAATGGAATGGTGTGCCAGCTTTTGCATTCCGGTATAAATGGTTTTGTCTATTAAGGTCAAAAAGTTCAAACTTTCCTTTTTTTCCCTGGGGTGATTCTTTCCAACAAACTCGGTAAAATCATTTATCCATTTCAGGTAGGCACTTTCTTTCTTTTTTAGTTCCTTTTTGGGCACTTTAATTGCTTTTTGCGGAATATCGGCATTCACATTCACAACCACTAACAAATCGTTTTCGTTTCGTTCTACATTCGAAATTGGCACATTGTTTAAAACACCGCCGTCAACAATAACCGAATCGTCTTTTAAAACGGGCGTAAAAACCGATGGAATGGCAATGGAAGCCCGGATTGCATAATACAAACTACCTGATGTGAAAACAACTTCTTCGTGTTTAATAATATCTGTAGCTGTTGCCGAATAAGGTATTCGAAGATCTTCAATATTTTTATCGGGGATAATTTCTTTCATGGCATTCAGTACCTTTTCGCCTTTAATTAATCCTCCGCCACCAAAGGTAAAATCAACCAGTAAAAACATTTCGTGTCGGCTAAGTCCGGTTATCCACTCTTTAAATTCCTGGAGTTTTCCACTGGCAAAAACGCCTCCAACAAGAGCACCCATCGATGTGCCGGCTATGGAAGTAATCTCGTAACCTTGTTTTTCAAGTTCTTCGATAACTCCTATGTGTGCAAGTCCCCGGGCTCCCCCTCCTGACAATACCAGTGCTACTTTTTTGCTCATTATTTCTGATTCAAAATTAGAAATGCAATTTACATATTTTCAGGTTTTCCGGGGAGTTGTTTCAAAACAATTGGTTTGTAAATGTTTTAGATTGTTTATCTTCGAAACAAATTTTAAAAAAACTGTACATAATGAAGAAGTTTCTGATTTTAATTTTTGGTGTGGCTTTATTTGCCTGCTCTCAGCAAAAAGGGTACAAAATAGAAGTAAAGCTTGATGGTGCCGATGGACAAATTTTATTGGAAGAACGTGGCGGAAGTCAATGGATTGCTGTGGATACAGCAGATATTGTTGACGGAGTTGCTGTTTTGGAAGGCGAAGTTGCGACACCAGGTTTGTATTACATTTCGGTAGCCGGACAACGTGCAAAGGCATTAATTTTTGTTGAAAATACAAAAATGACCATGACCGGAAAAGCTGACTCGATTAATGTGGCAAGTATTACCGGTTCGAAAACCCATGACGAATACATGGAAATTGACAAAAAAATTCAGGCTATTAGTGAAGAATACATGGGGCTTTACCAGGAGGCGCGAACTGCAGGTGCATCAGGAGATACTGCCACAGCAAATGCACTGATGGTAAAGGTGGAAGAATTGTATGAGAGTACAAATACGCTTCAGGAAGATTTTGTAAAGGAAAAAACAGCATCGTATGTAACTCCTTATTTACTTTCCCGCATTCAATATGGTAAAGAAGCCGATGAACTGGAAACTTTGGTAAATGCATTGGATCCAAAATTGCAGGAAGTAGCTTCAATCGTTGAGATTAAAGAAAAAATAACAAAACTTAAAAAAGTTGCGGTAGGTGAAATCGCACCCGATTTTGCGCAAAACGATGCCGATGGAAATCCAATTAAATTTTCGGATGTGTATTCGCAAAACGAACTTACTTTGATTGATTTTTGGGCCTCGTGGTGCAGTCCTTGCCGTGCAGAGAATCCAAATGTAGTTGCCGTTTATAATCAATACAAAGATCAGGGATTTACCGTGTTTGGTGTTTCTCTCGACAGAGATAAAACAGCATGGTTACAAGCCATTGAAGACGACCAATTGACCTGGACACATGTTTCTGATTTGGCATACTGGGATAATGCAGCGGCCAAATTGTATGCAGTTAGCGGAATTCCACATAGTATTTTAGTGGATAAAACTGGTAAAATACTTGCTAAGAACAAACGCGGAGCAGAGCTGGGAGAAGCTGTTGCCGAGTTCCTGAACAAATAAAATAGAGATCAGATATACTGAAAAGCCTTTCTTCGGGAAGGCTTTTTTGTTGCCGTAATTCGTGGTTTTGAATGCTGTTGTCGGAAAAATTGTAACTCAAAATCAGCGTTTTACCAAGCGCAATTAAGGAAAAGGAATGATGGCTAAATTTTAATCGTGGTATATATTTGTATTATACAAACCCAGTTAAGTTTTTGAGAAATTAGTTAGTGATAATAAGAGGAGATTTCGTTGATGGGGTGCAATCCCATTGAGTGTGGTGAACAATTAAGTTGTTTTTGGACAAGAGGATTAAAATCCCGGAGTGGACGCCGGGATTTTTTTTTGTTTCTTTTCTAGTTAATGGTTATTACTCCCGAATTAAATCAGGGGCAGGCTCTGCCATGTTTTGGCAGCTACTTTAGTTTCTATAAATGTATCAAGATCTTTTACCACGAAGAACACCAAGTCACAAAGTTTAAGGAATTGAATAAAAGATTTCTTCGTGACTTTGTGGTTTAACCGTGAATTTCAATCACTTTATTAAACCTATGGATTTTCAATCCATAATGGTTTCGTTTTCACAATAACCGGATGCCTATTTTTCAACAATACTCACGATAAAATTCTCTTATTGAATAAAATCAACAAAAGAGTTTTACATTCCCAGTAATTTTTACTTTTGTGTCCATGCAAAATCATTTTGGAGAAATAGCAGGTGTATTAACCGCCATTTTCTGGACGGTTACCAGTCTGGCTTTCGAGTCGGCAGGGAAAAAAGTGGGATCGCTCTCAGTGAATCTGATTCGGCTTGTGATGGCTTTCTTTTTTATTGGTATTTACAGTTGGATTGCACGTGGTTTTTTCTTTCCTACCGATGCAAATTGGTTTCAATGGAAATGGCTGGCCTTTTCCGGACTAATTGGTTTTGTGATTGGCGACCTGTTGTTGTTTCAGGCTTTTGTAGTAATCGGTGCCCGCATTTCGATGTTGATGATGGCTTTGGCCCCACCGTTTGCCGCTTTAATTGGCTGGCTGCTTTTGGGCGAAGTACTACAACCAATGAGCTGGCTGGGAATGGCAATTACAATGGTTGGAATTGTGATTGTAATTCTGAAACGTGAAAAAACGGAAGAGAACGGCGAGATTGTAAAGAAAATTAAAAGTAATTATTCGGTAAGCGGTATTTTACTTGCCCTGGGTGGAGCACTCGGTCAAGCCGCAGGCCTGGTAATCAGCAAAAAGGGGATGGGCGATTACGATGCGTTTTCTGCTTCTCAAATTCGGGTATTAACAGGTATTGTGGGATTCACCATTTTGTTCTTTTTTATGCGTCGCTGGCCAAAAGTATGGGAGGCACTTCAACATACTTCCGCCATGAAACGAATTACCTTAGGAGCATTTTTCGGACCTTTTTTAGGCGTTTCGTTTTCATTGCTTGCTGTTCAGCATACGCAGGCTGGTATTGCCGCTACTTTAATGGCAATTGTACCGGTGCTTATCATTGGCCCGGCCATAATTCTGTTTAAAGAGAAAGTGAACTGGAAAGAAATTCTTGGAGCTGTTATTACTGTTATTGGTGTGGCAATGTTCTTCTTATAATTACAAATCTTATTTTTCTTTTGGCATTTTACCTCCCAAAGTCAAATCCTGATTCGGCGCTTCATCTTTTTCAGTTAAATAGAAAAGCTTTGTTTGAAAAGGTTCTAACGAAACCCGAAGCTGTTCCAGGTTTCCAAATGTCATTTTGTGCTCGTCCCACGAATACACAAAAATCTCGTCTTTTTCAATCAAATCAAAAATCTCAAAGTTTTGTTGCACCGATTCTGATTTGTCGTTAAATAAAAGCACTGCCCAGGCGGTTGGATTTTTATAGGTTCGAATGGCAACTTTTACCGAATCATAATTCGGCCAAAAGGGCAGGTAAGCATTTTGTTGTTGTTTACTTGGCTCTAAAAATCGAAAAACATTAAGTTGGTTATCATTTAATTCAGTAAAGTTATCCGATGTGCCAACCGCACCACCTAAAAAGCCGGTCCATAATGCAAAACTTTCTATTTCAGCTTTATTTAAACCATTTTCTTCCGATAAGGTAATTTCTCCGGGTGAGTTTTGCCAATAAATATTATTGAAATAATGTGTGTACCACGCTTCGCGCATAAAGTTATTTAGCTTTTCGCGTGTCCAGTTTCCTTCCGGTTGACTGTTAACTTTTACAATGTCGGCAAACCCAAGCAGTGGAGAATAGGGAGTTTCTCCGGCCATCCATAAACTTCCAGGACCAATTTCAGTTCTGATAAGAGAACATATATCTCTAAATATTTGAACCGAAGATTTTGCAACCACTTTACGGTTAACTTCGTTCGAATCTTTAAATGCGTAACTCAAATGTGGCGTCTCGTAAAAAATAAAACCCATTTTACGTAAAGCACGAAATACCTTTGAAATGTATTTTTCTACTCCTGGATGGCTTGCATCCAGCGCATAAAATTTCTCTCCGTTTACGGTGTCTTCAACTATTTCCTGGTTGTAATTGTCTTTTATCAGCCAGTCTATGTGCGTTTTGTAAATTTTACTGTTCTCCGACACCCGAAAAGGCGAAAGTGAGATTCCGGCTCTAAATCCATCTTTATAAATGGTTCGTGCAGCATTATCTAATCCCCCGGTCCAGTCTTTAAATGGCTCAAGCCAATCTCCTTCAATACAATAGTTTTTAATACAGAATGTATGTAGTAAAAGCGATTTTTCCTTTGCATTTGCTATCTGTGTCTTTAAATTTTCGCAGCAATCAGCATGATTTGTTGTTTGCGGCGATATCCAGTGGTAACTTGTGGGTGAGCCTTGTCGGGCACCGGATTGACGACTTGTTTGCCACGCAAGTTCCTGAAATGTTTCGAGCGGTCGGTTGCCGGTATAAAAATGAAGCTCAGGTAGTTTTATGTATTCATTCTCGATGTCAATTTCGTCGAGTAACATTCCCGATTCAAGAAATACCTGGTTTTCGTTAATTTTATTGTTGATACCGGTTGAATGAGGCCGGTTATAAATGGTAAAACGCTGTAAAAAATCGTTTTGAACTGTATTTCCAATGGCAATGGTTTCTTCATTGCCAAGAAAGCCAAAAGCCATAAAACTGTCCGAACTCCAACTTTGGGGCAGCTTCTTATTCTTCTCATTTTGAATTGGAAAAACGCCACTGTTCCCATCGGTGCCAAAACCTTGTTTAAAATAGTGGTTAACACCCAGCACTTCGGCTTGCGAAATCGGGCAAAACCACCGTGGAGCCCTTGAAAATCCGCTAAATTCGGCACCAATCGAAATGTTGTCTTTGTTGGTTTTTAAATCGAGCATCAGAAAACCACCGGGAAGTTCGTATACAATGCGCTTGCCTTTTGGAGAATCGCCAAGAAAGACATTTTTTGGCATAACACCCTGACCGTCAATGGAAGGCCTGCAGTTTTTCAGGATAATCTCCTTCGAAATCAGGTCGTAACTCCCGTTGTCGTAAATTATCCACCGCGGTTTTGATAGTTTAAATTTTTCCTTTTTTTGTTTGAGCTTTTCGTTTTCATTCGAAAACACGCTCAAGGGGTTGATCATTAGACCACTGCCTATAGCAGTTGCAGTACAATATTTCAGAAAGTTTCGCCTTCCCAGTTTATCGCTGATCATAGTTAAGTTAGATAATTTGCCCTAAGGTATAAAGCACTTTGTAAAAAGCGAAATATTTTTACGTTATTTTATGTTTACTGTTTCACCAAGCCAGATTTCGAGTGTGTTTTTACAACTTGAATTGCTTTTCGTACATTAGCATTTAAGTAAAAAACTATTATTCTTTAAATAAAATGAAGAAATACATCATACTAAGTCTTTTTTTTCTTGCGGTGTTTGTACAAAGTCAGGCACAAACTTTGCCCCAGGTAAAAATAGCAACACAAATGGGCGATATAATTGTAGAAATTGACACCATTAAAGCACCGGTTACGGCTCTTAATTTTTTAAATCATGTGAAGGAAGGCACTTTTAACAATGGTGTTTTTTATCGAGTTGTACGAATGGATAACCAACCCAACAACGATGTGAAAATTGAAGTGATTCAGGGAGGTGTTTTTACAGAAGTGAGATTTGAGAAAATTCCGCCGATTGTACATGAAACAACAGAGCAAACCGGAATTAAGCATTTAGATGGTACCATTTCGATGGCACGTATGGCTCCCGGAAGTGCTTCCACCGAATTTTTTATTTGTGTAAACGACCAACCCGAACTTGATTTTGGAGGAAAACGTAATCCTGACGGTCAGGGTTTTGCAGCATTTGGACAAGTTGTGGAAGGAATGGATGTGGTTCGGAAAATTCAGCAATTAAAAGATGAGGGGCAAACGCTGGTGGAAAAAGTGGCTTTTAAAACAGAGTGTATAAAATAGAAAGAGGTTATTCCAGCGAACAACCTCTTTCTATTAATTTGGCAAACACAATTATTTAGTGTTCGTCTTCGATAAAGCCTGTTTTTCTTGTTCCTTCGGCTGTGTAAACAATTCCCGGTTCGTCGCTAAATTTAATTTCAAACGAAATTTTATCGGTTACAACCCCGGTAGTTGAAAGGCCGGCACCAATTTCAATTTTGCCGTTTGTTACTTCAACAATTGACTCTGAATTTACATTATCCAGGTTGCTTCCTCCAAATGTAAGAGCAGAAATATTAACCGGGCACTTAAATTTAATGTCTTTCCAGTTGCCTTCATCCGAAATCCACATTTCAGTAGCCAGATCATCGGCTGTGTTAAAAGTCCATACTTTTAAATAGCCCGTTTCGTAATCAGCCTTCGAGAATTTTATCCACCATTCACCGGCAGCATCCACTACCTGTGAATTTATTTGTTCGTAGTCCTCTTTTTCATCGCACGATGAAAGAACAATACTTACAAACGCTAACATATATATCAGATATTTTTTCATAATACTATTTTATTGTAAGGTTAATTGAACTGCAAAATTAAATCCGTCTTCGAAAACAGCAGTGTAGGTTAACACATTGTTTTCTGCATCGAATGCAAAATTGTTGCCGTACACATCTTCTCCAAATCCCGGAGCATTACCCAACTCAGTTCTAATTGTGCCATCTTCTTCTATAACCAGAATCGCCGGAGCGGCTGTTGATGGCCCGTATCCAACATATTGGTCGTAATAACCGCCCAATAAATCGCTTATTTGGTAAACACCTGGTGCCAGTTTTGTGATGTACACTAATCCGCCAAACCCTCTGTTCACTCGAATTCCATCGTAAGTTCCTGAAGGGATTTCAAACACATCGTACCCGGTAAAACTTACAATACTTACATTGCGGGAAATATAAAAATCAACTCCCTGAGAATTGGTAACCTTGTACTGTAATTTGTATGTTCCGGTAACATCAACATTTACCTCATTTAATATTTCGTAACTAATTTCTGTTTCTTCTCCATTTACTATTTCAGCGGCATATATGCCCGGGTCTTCATAAGGTGTGCCTTTAAAAAGAACCAGTGGATTGCTTCCATATAATTCCATTATAGGAGCAGGAGTTTCTGTTACATAACTTTCGTAATCTTTTTCGCAGGAGGCGAGTGTGAAAACGGCAGCTATCAGAATGATTGAATATGTTAATACTTTCATTTTATTTCATTTTAATTTTTCCACCATACTTTTTGTAAAATCACATCGGCATCGGATAGTGCCTTGTACTCAGCAGCGTTTGAGTTAAAATTCAACTCACTGTCGGGATAAGGAAATCTTCGTGGAAGAATTCCACCGGTGGTACCTTTTTTACTGTAAATTAGCGTACCCGGAATGTATTCGGCAGGTAATGTATAGCCAACTTGAATTTGGTCGTTGATTGTGGTTTCTTCCGGATAACCGGTTCTTACGCGTTCAATGTGCGATTCTATTCCGCGACCACCTTCGGCAGCATCTACCCATTTTTGCATAATAATTGCCTTTAACTGATCGTTAAATCCGCTTGTTGGGAATGCATAAGCTCCGCTAAGTAAATCGCCAATGTCGGCTCCCATTCGGCTGAATGATTCGGCAACACCACTTTCGTAATATGCTTTTGCCATTTCTACATTTCCAAGTCTAAGATATGCTTCAGCAATTAATAATTCCGATTCAGCAAAAGTCATCCAATAAACGGGCATTTCGGGTTCAACTATTGGTGAGGCGATTAAATTTGGTGCTTCAAATTCGGTAGAAGGAACGTTATACGACCCTGGAACCAATCCTAAAAAGGCTCCGGAAACAGGTGTAAACAAACTTTCGATACGTGTGTCTTCATTTGCTTCGAGATACGACACAAATGTGGCACATGCTTTTAAATTATTGGTTGTATTTAACTGTCGCTGATCGCTTTCGTACAAAGGATTCGATTTGCTGTCGGCATCTTCAAAGTTTGTAACTGCCACATCTTTATCCAGTAAGTAAATGTTCTCGGCTTCCATATCGGCAATTAGTTGGGTGATTTCAGCAGTTGCAAAAGCCGAATTAGCATCAAATTGTCGTAGCAGAATCCGAAGGCGTAATGAGTTGGCAAATTCAGCCCAGTAATCAATGTCTCCTTCAAAAATTATATCGTTTAATTCGTAGTTTTCAATTACATAATTCGAGAAATCTTTGTCCAGTGCATCAATCAATAATTGGTAGATATTTGCGTAAATATCTTCTCCTCTGTCAATAATCGGATTTAATTTATCCAGGCCAAGAAATGCTTCGGTGTAAGGAACATTTCCATACATATCAACCAAATACTGAAAACCATAGGCTTTAATTACAGCCCCCATTAAATAGGCCCCCCAGTTTTCATTGGCTTCAACCTTTTTCAGGAAGATTTCATTATCGCTTAATCCGTCGACAAACATGGCGCGGTACGAACGTTCAATAACATTTGTATTACTGCTTATTGCATACGATTCGTAGATTTTGTATTGCGATGATGTATTGTTTTGAGCCCAGTGTTGCGACCAAAAAGAACCAATTAAACCCCAATCGGCACAATATACATTGGTTACAGCAGCAATACCTGAAGTAAGTAGCAATTCATCCGAAACATCACTTGGATAGTTTGGATTTTCGTTAATGTCCAGAAATTTATCGCATGAAGATAATAACAGGACTAAACTAAATATAATAGATAACTTTTTCATATTCTTCATTTCTTAAAAGGTTACGTCTAATTTCAGTCCATAGGTACGGACTCCGGGAGCTCCGTTAAATTCTCCAAACAGTCCTTCAATATCGTTGTCCCAGGTTGTTGTTTCCGGATCGACATAACTATTATCGGCAGGAGTCCATAAAAATAGGTTCCTTCCGAATACCGAAATGTTAGCTGATGACAGGAACGTTTTATCAAGCAACGAATTGCTAAACCGATAAGAAAGTGAAACTTCACGGAGTTTAATAAACGTACGGGAAATCAACCTCGAACTTTCAAAAGGTTTGTTTGTATTCGACGAATAGTATTCGTGCCAGTTGTCAACAACGGGAGTCGTATTTTCAAGGTAACCGGTTACATTTCCATCATTGTCTTTTACCTCAGTAACAGTATTGGGAATTACCCACGGACGTCTGTCGTTGGTTGTTGATTGTTCGTTGTTGCCCGACCAGTAGGTGGCATCAGCCGTATTGGAATACATTATACCTCCTTTTTGATAATCGATAAGGAAAGAGAATTTGAATCCCTTGTAGGCTATATTATTGGTAAACGACATGTTAAAGTCTGGCACAGATGAACCTGCCAGAATTTTATCACCTTCAACAGGTAGTCCGTTATCTCCAACTATTATTTTTCCATCTGGTGAGTATTTGAAGTCAGGTATTCGGTACATACCCAGTTGTTCGCCCGGTATGGCAACAAATTCTGTTTCATAGGCCGAATTAATCAGGTATTCCGAAACCCCCAATTCTTCCGATAATTCATCCAATACCATATCGGCTTTGTTGAATAAATAGATAAAATCCCAGGTAAAATCTTTTGTTCTTACTGGAGTTACGTTTACCATCAATTCAATTCCGTCGTTGGTAATTTGACCCAAATTAGAAGTAATCTGCCTGTATCCTGATGAAGCAGCAATATTGGCAAGCATAATTAAATCGGTTGTTGTTTTCTTGTAATAGGCAAGGTCAATTCCGATTCTGTTGTTATAGAATCGCAAGTCGGTACCAATTTCCAATTCTTTCGACAATTCAGGTTTTAGATTAGGATTTCCCAATCGTTGGTATTTTTCATAAGAAGGAACACCTCCTACCGGATAATTGGTTGACCCAAAACCTCCGGCACGTAAAATTGATGGTCGATAGATTTCGGAAGTCATAAATGGAGCTGCATCATTACCGGCAAATGCGTAACTTAATCTGGCCTTACCATACGATAGGATCTTGTTGTCAGGCAGTAAGTCGGTAAAAATAAATCCCAGTGTAGCACCCGGATAGAAAAATGAATTGCTTCCGATGGGTAAAGTTGATGACCAATCGTTACGTGCCTGCAGGTTTACAAACAGGTAATCATTAAATTCCAAACCCAATTGTCCGAAAACACCAACCAGTCTGCGTTTGTATTCATTGGTATAAACCTCGGCCGAGCCACTAATGTTTCCAACATTGTAATACCCGGGAACAACCAGTCCTTTTGAAACAATATTTACTCGTTTAAATGAACGTTGGTTAACGTTGTTTCCCACAAGAAGATTGTATTTTAAATTTCCTCCAAATACATCAACTTTATTTGAGTAATTAACAACAAGGTCGCCATTTATTTGTGTTTGGTAATTTCCTTCTTCTTTTACGGCGCCGGCAACATCGTTTATGGTACCGTCGTTATTTGCACCAGGTGTAACCTTTGCAATGGCTCCATGCACTTTCGAAAATTGAGAATAGGTATCCACCCCTCCGGTAAAAGAGACACTTAATCCTTCCAGTAGTTCCTGGGTAATGTTTAAATTCCCAATAACCCTGTTTTGTTCCGCTTTTGCACCTGTTTCGTTTAATGTGAAGTATGGATTTTGAGCATATCCATTGTAATAGTTATCAATGTTATTAAACTTATAGTTGTAGTCGCGATAGTCGGGTAAGTAATGGTTTACCGGCTGATATAGAATGTCGGAATAAATAACAGCACCGGTTCCTGCATCATCGCCCTGACCTGTTGGTATTGTTTTTTGCACTCTGTTAATGTAGGTCATTCCAAAGTTGATCTTTGTTTTGTCAGTTCCTCCATTTCCTTTAAAGGTTAAGGTATTTCGGTCTAAAACATCAACATCACCGGGTAAAACTCCATCGTTTTTTGAATTGGTTGCAGATGCATACCATCCCATAAAATTGTTACCTCCTGAAAGTGCGACAGTGTTATTTAGCGAATAGCCGTATTCGTAAACATCTCGTATGCCGTTTTCTTTGTAGCTAAAAGGAGCCATTTGCTGAACATTATCAACAACGTAACCAGTTAACCGGTCTTTCCCATCCATTACCGGTCCCCAGCTTCCATTTTCTTTTGTATCAAAGGTTCCACTCCAACCTTGTCCAAAACGTTGTTGGAAATAAGGCAATCTCCCTACCTCGGTAAAAGCCCCGGAACTTGAAACATTTACAACCAGATCTTTGTTTTTTGCTCCTTTTTTGGTGGTAATCATAATAACTCCGTTTGCTGCTCTCGATCCATAAAGGTTGGATGCCGCAGCCCCTTTTAATACCGAAATGGTTTCAATGTCGGCGGGGTTAATATCCGCCGCTGAGTTACCAAAATCAACTTTGGCATTTACGTTCATCGAATTTTCGGTGGCATTTCCACTGGAAAAGGAGTTGTTGATAGGAACTCCGTCAACTACGTACAGCGGTTGGTTACTTCCTGTAATTGACGAAAGTCCGCGAACAATTACACGGGTTGCAGCACCCGGTGCTCCTGAACCTGCAGAAATTGATACCCCGGCAACTTTTCCTTGCAGTGCTTTGGTAGCGTCGTTATTTCCAACATTCCCAAAATCGTCGCCCGAAAATTCACTCACCGAATATCCCAGAGCTTTCTTTTCTCGTTTAATACCCATGGCTGTAACCACCACTTCTCCCACACCGATTGTCTCCGTTTTGAGAACTATATCGTAAGTAGAAGATTGGCTAATCGTTATCTCTTGGGTTTGCATCCCCACAAATGAGAATACCAGTGTTTCATTATTGGGAACTGTTAAACTGTATTTCCCATCAACATCAGTGATTGTTCCGGTTGTTGTTCCTTTTACTGCGACCGAAACGCCCGGAATCGGTAAGCCATCGTCAGACGAGGTGACCGTTCCTCTAATTTGCTTGGTTTGGGCGAATATTGTACTCACTCCAATACTCAAAGCCACAACTAATAGAAGTAGTTTTTTCATAGATTAAAATTTATATTAACACTAAAGCTTTATTACCCTTCGCTTTAATTTTTTCCAAAAGAAAACTCCCGCCGGGGAAACGGGAGTCTAGATATCTGCCAGCCGGCCAGATACATGCACTTTTTACATTTTTAACGCTGTTTATTTCTATTTCTATGTAAAAAATTGGAGTGCTTTTTTTAATATGATTTTCCCCGAACTCCCCTGAAATATTTTGTTCGTTGTTCGGATTAGGGAATTAACCGTTTTCCGAACATTCTTTTGTTTAAACTTATGAAATAGGAGAATAGCTGTATTTTTTAATCAACGAACGACGGTTTCAGACGTGTAAATGCAGGATGAAAATGGATATGGTGTTCGAAGTGTTTATATGTGTTGTTGGCAGATAAAAACTGAACACTTGTAGATTTTTACAGGAGTTGAAATAAAAAAGGCGGGAAATAATTCCCGCCAGGTTAATACTTTAAGCCGCAATGTTGGCAAAAGCTTCTGCCAAAACATCGGGATACATTTTTTGAAATTTGTTGTAGCACCAGGCGCGTAATTCCTGAACCTGATTTGTTTCTACCCAACTAATGCATTTGTTTAATTCTTTTCGGAACAATTCTCTGCTAAAACTTACCTTAGGTAGAATTACTTTTGCATATTCCAGCATGGTACTTTGTTTAAATTGTTGTTATGAATATAACCACGATAATTTAATAAAAGTATGCTGTAAAATATCCTTTAACACTAATTAACTACACCCTCTTGTCAAACAATTTCTATTGCTTTGAAAGTATGTAAGTTAGAAAGTATTCAAACCAATCATGTTAGATAACACTTCTTTTTTAATGAACATTTCAGCTGAGTAGCAGAAGCTAAAATTAATTGGATGAAAGTATCTTTTTAACAAATTGTGCAATTGATTCCTGCAAAATAACTTCTGCATTAAAAGAACTCACAAAAGCACTTCCTATAATTGCACCGTTGGCATATTTACAGGCATTTTCAAAGGTTGCATTGTCCGAAATTCCAAAGCCGATTACGGTCGGATTTTTCAAATTCATGCTTAATACGCGTTCAAAATAATCTTTCTGAAAATCTTCCACTTTTTTCCCTGCTCCGGTTGTTGCTGATGACGAAACCATATAAATAAAACCCGAACTGGCTTCGTCTATTTGTTTGATTCTGGCTTCCGAAGTTTGAGGTGTAATCAGCAGAATATTATGAAGATTGTTTTCTTCGAAGGTCGTTCTATACTGCGCCTCAAATTCGTCTAAGGGAAGGTCGGGGAGAATGGTGCCATCAATTCCTATTTCATTGCATTTTTTGCAGAAATTTTCTACTCCATATTGGTATACAGGATTAAAATAGCCCATTAAAACCAAAGGAATAGAAACCGATTCGCGAATGGTTTGCAATTGAGTAAAGAGCAGTTCTAAACTCATTCCGTTTTTTAGTGCAATCTCGCTACTGCGTTGAATGGTTGGGCCATCGGCAGTTGGATCGGAGAATGGCATTCCTATTTCGATGAGGTCAACTCCATTTTTCTCCAATTGCTGGATTATTTCTACCGTATCGTTTAAATTCGGAAATCCCGCTGTAAAATATACCGAGAATATGTTTTTGCTTTTCTTTTCAAAAAGCTGGTTGATTCTGTTGTTCATAATTTGTTTTTATTAAGTATTGTAAATCTACCCCTTGTTTGCGCTTTGCTCGATTAATCGAGTCTGCAGCTTCAACTGTCCCCCTAATTCAGGGGGACAATTGAGGACAGTGGCACGGCTTGACCGCGACACTTCCGAAATGGGGGGTACAGCTGATCTAATATCCAAAATAATCTAAGTAGGTTTCCATGTCTTTGTTGCCGCTTCCCGAAAGGTTAATTACGTTTACATCATCAGGATTCATCTTAATTTTATCGAGTACTGCCAGTGCATGCGCCGATTCAAGTGCAGGAATAATTCCTTCTTTTTGAGTGATCAATAACACTGCCTGAAGAACTTCTTCGTCGGTGGCAGCCAAAAATTTAGCACGACCTGTTTTGTGCAGGTTGGCATGCATTGGTCCAATTCCCGGATAATCCAAACCTGCCGAAATCGAATAGGGTTCGGTAATTTGCCCGTCTTTGTTTTGCATTAACATGGTTTTGCTCGAATGTAAAACACCCGGCGAACCCACTGTTAATGTGGCTGCAGTTTCTTCGGTGTCAATTCCTTTCCCGGCTGCTTCCACGCCAATTAATTCCACTGCTTCGTCTTCCAGAAAATGGTAAAAGGCACCGGCGGCATTACTTCCACCACCCACACAGGCCAAAACACGCGTTGGGAGTTCCGACCCTGTTTGCTCCAAAAGTTGTTTTTTCATTTCGGCACTAATTACCGATTGAAAACGGGCCACCATATCGGGGTAGGGATGTGGTCCAACCACCGAACCAATAATATAATGGGTATCTACCGGATTGGCAATCCAGTCGCGCATGGCTTCGTTTGTAGCGTCTTTTAAGGTTTTATTGCCACTGTGAACCGGAATCACCTCGGCACCCAGCATTTTCATTTTTTTTACGTTTGGTGCCTGCCTCGAAACATCCAGAGCTCCCATGTATACAATACATTTAATTCCTTTTAAAGCACAAACAGTTGCCGTTGCAACACCGTGCTGGCCTGCTCCGGTTTCAGCAATAATACGGGTTTTTCCAAGCTTTTGTGCCAATAGAATTTGCCCGATGGTATTGTTTAATTTATGCGAGCCGGTGTGATTCAGATCTTCGCGTTTCAGGTAAATCTTTGAACCGTAATGTTCGCTTAAACGGCTGGCAAAATAGAGTGGCGACGGGCGGCCAACATAATCTTTTAAAAGTTGGTCGAATTCGCTTTTAAATTCCACCGATTCTATAATTTCCAAATAACGGCGTTTTAGTTCGTCGATGTTGGTGTACATCATTTCGGGAATCCATGCCCCGCCAAATTCGCCGTAATATCCTTTTTCGTCAACTTGATATTTCATTATGTTTTTTTTGGTTCTTCTTTTTTTACCCCCTGTCGTCCGTCAGTTGACGAACTCCTGTCCCCCTGTAGGGGGACAATTGAGAAAAATGGAACGGCCTGACCGGACCATTTTCGAAATGGGGGGTGTTTATTTTTTTAATTCGTTTATAAACCGTTTTAAATTCTCAATGTTTTTTAACCCCGGAGCATCTTCAAAACCGCTGTTCAAATCAACTCCTGTTAGTTTTGGATGGTTGATTTCTTTAATGGCCTTTGCATCGTCGGGACCAATTCCACCACTCAGGAAAAATGGTGTGTGTCCCTGGTATTTATCCAGAACTTTCCAATCGAATTTTTTCCCTGAACCACCCGGCAGACTCGATTTGGTATCGAATAAAAAGAAATCGGCTACCTTTTCCCAGGCTTTGGTTTCGGAAAACTTGAACTTTTCGTTTACACTAAATGCTTTAATTATTTTTAATCCCTGGCTTTTTAGTATCCCGCAGGTTTTTGGATTTTCCTTTCCGTGAAGCTGAACATATTCAAATCCCAGGTTTTTTGCTAAACCCAAAATTTCGAATGCATTTTCGTCTACAAAAACTCCAACTTTCGTTTTTTCGGAGTTGAAAAGTCCAGGTTCGGGAGTTTCTCCAATAAAACGTTTTGACGGCTCGTAAAAAATGAATCCCAGAAAATTTACACCCAGTTGTTCTACCTGCTCCCTGTTTTCGGTGAACTTCATTCCACAAACCTTTATTCTTAATTCTCTCATAATTCTGAAATAAATTGTTTACATGCCTCTCCCGGATTGTCGGTTTTCATAAACGTTTCACCAATCAAAAATCCTTTAAATCCATTTTCTCTCAAATAGTGAATCTCTTTTGCACCGCTTAAACCACTCTCCGATATTTTTACAAATTTTTCAGGAATTAGTTTCGAAAGCTCCACTGATGTTTCAACGCTTACTTCAAAAGTTTTCAGGTTGCGGTTGTTTACACCAACAATATCAACATAATCGTTAACTACTTCCAGTTCTTCGGCATTGTGAATCTCCATGAGAACATCGAGGCCAAGTTCTTTGGCTTTTTTTGCCAGTTTCAGCGCCTGCTCTTTGTCAAGACAAGCCGCAATAAGTAAAATTACATCGGCACCATACGCTTTGGCTTCCACAATCTGGTAGGTGTCAATCATAAAATCTTTGCGTAGAATGGGTATCTCAGGATTGGTTTCGCGGGCTTTCACCAGGTTTGCTAAATTTCCACCAAAGTATTCGTAGTCAGTTAGTACCGAAAGACACGATGCTCCGGCTTCTACATAAGCTTTGGTTACATCCTCTACTTTTGCTGCAAAATTTATTTCACCTTTTGATGGCGATTTTTGTTTAAATTCAGCAATAACTCCCGAAGCCCCGGTTTTTAAAAGATTTGCTTTTAGCGAATTGCATTTTCTCGAATATGCGGGGTATTTCTCGAGTTGCGCAATGCTAACCACTTTTTTCTGATTGGCGACTTCTCCTTTTTTTGTTTCTATAATTTTTTCAAGAATATTCATTTTTATTTTGTTATTGCCGTTAACTTATTTAGTGCTTTTCCGCTCTGTAATGATTCTTTTGCCATTTCAACACACTCGGTCAATTCTTTTTCGGGATGTACCACTTGTAATGCCAGTCCTGCATTTGCCAACACAACATTATTTTGTTCGGGTGTTCCTTTTCCTTCCAGAATATCAATAAAAATTTTGGCTGCATCTTCCACCGAATCACCACCATATAATTTATTGGGGCTTACCTTTTCCATTCCAAAACCGGCGGGTGGTATTAATATGTCTTTTGTTTTTGAAGCGAAATGAGTAGCATCGGTCAATGAAATTTCATCGTAACCATCAACACTGTTTACAATGGCATACTCAATATCCAGTGTTTTATACACATTTTTATAATGCTCAAAATTTTCGTTATTATTTACTCCAAGTACCTGGTATTTTGGCGACGAAGGATTGATCATTGGTCCCAGAATATTAAAGAAAGTGGGTACTTTAAGTGCTCTGCGCACCGGAGCAATGTGTTTCATTGCCGGGTGAAAAAGTGGTGCATGTAAAAAGCAGAAATTTCCTTTGTCCAGGTCGTTTTTTAATTTTTCAATGTCGTTACTGAATTTGTATCCCAAATATTCCAAAACATTTGACGAACCACTGTTTGAGGTAGCAGCATAATTTCCGTGTTTGGTGATATTTACACCTGCTCCTGCAACAACAAAACACGAAAGTGTAGAAATATTAAAGGTATTTTTCCCATCGCCACCGGTACCAACAATGTCCATTCCCTGGTATTCAGATAAATCTACTTTTGCGCTTAGTTCCACCATTGCATCGCGAAAGCCGGCCAGTTCTTCGGACTGAAGCGGACGCATTTTAAACACCGTGAGAAAAGAGGCAAATTCTGCTTCCGAGTGCTCTCCTTTCCCCACTTCCAATAGAGAGGATTTTGCCTGCTCGCGGGTAAGTTTGTTTCCTGCAAATAAGTATTCTAATGTTTTTTTCATTTCAAAAAAAGTTTGAAGCCGGAAGTCAGAAACTCTAAGACTTTCTTCCTGAGTTGTATTGATCCGTTTGTTACTGTTGCATTTTTATGAGTTGCGGTGAATGCTGTTCTCTATTATTTATTCAGCCAGTTTTCAATCATTTTTTCGCCCAGCGGTGTCAGTACCGATTCGGGGTGAAACTGAACACCTTCCACATCGTATTTTTTGTGTTTCATCGACATTATTAAACCATCTTTGTCGTAGCTGGTAACCTGGAAACACTGTGGCAATTGTTCCGAACGCACAATCCACGAATGGTAACGTCCCACCTCAAATGTATCGGGTAATCCGTTGAATAAAACCGATTTGTTTTTGGTAAGCATTACCGGTGTTGCAATTCCGTGCAAAACTCGATTCATGTTGCGCAGTTTTCCTCCAAATGCTTCTCCAATTGCCTGATGTCCCAAACATACTCCGAGCATGCTTTTTTTTGGTCCGTATTCTTTTATAATATTCAATAGCAAACCTGCTTCTTCCGGAATACCAGGTCCGGGCGAAAGAACAATTTTATCGTATTTGTCAATTTCTTCTAGGGTTATTTCGTCGTTGCGAAATACATCGACCGGCAGGCCGGATATTTTTTTGATTGCATGTACCAGATTGTAGGTAAACGAATCGTAGTTATCTATTACTAATATTTTCATTTGTTTCAAATTTGTTGTCATCTCGAATGTAATGAGAGATCTGTATCTTAAAAGGAAAGATTTCTCCTCGTTCCTCGTCGAAATGACAGTTGGTTAACTAATTTCCTGTGCCATTTCAATGGCTTTTTTAAGCGCTGCTAGTTTATTATTCACTTCCTGTAACTCGCTTTCTTCTTTCGAGTCGGCAACAATTCCGGCACCGGCCTGGTAAAAAAGTTTGCTGTTTTTACTCAGGAAAGAACGAATCATGATGGCATGATTTACAGTTCGGTCGAAGCCCAAATAACCAATACAACCTCCGTAATATCCGCGGTTTTGATTTTCGTATTTGTCAATCAATTCCATAGCCTTGTATTTTGGAGCGCCCGAAAGTGTACCCGCCGGAAATGTTTCGCCCAATACTTTAATCAGGTTGGTATCGTCGGTTATTTGCCCCGAAACCTGAGACACCAAATGAATGACATGCGAGAAAAACTGCACTTCGCGATACGTTTCCACAACTACATTATCCGCATTTCTGCTTAGGTCATTTCTGGCTAAATCAACCAACATTACATGCTCGGCATTTTCTTTTGGATCTTTGCTCAACTGTGCTGCCAGTTCGCGGTCCTGTTCATCGTTTCCGGTACGTTTAAAGGTTCCGGCAATGGGGTGAATGTAGGCTTTGTTTTCTTTGATCCTGATCTCTGCCTCCGGGCTCGATCCAAATATTTTATAATCGCCGTAATCGAAATAAAACAAGTATGGCGATGGGTTAATGGAACGAAGTGAACGATAAACATTAAAATCGTCGCCATTAAATTCCTGAGCAAACTGGCGGCTCAAAACAATCTGGAAAACATCGCCACGGTAACAGTGTTCTTTTCCTTTTGTTACCATGTGTTTGTATTCGTCGTCGGTAATATTCGAAGTTTCGTCTCCCGACAATTCAAACCTGGCAGTGGTGTAATTCAGGTTAACCAGTAAATGGTTGATGTAGTCCATTTGCGAACTTTCACCTTCCAACAGGTTTTCCACCATTAATATCTGGTTTTTGTGGTGGTCGATTGCTACAACATATTTGTAAAAACAGTATTTCACTTCAGGAATCTGGTATTCCTCTATTTTGTCTGATGTGAATTTAATGTTTTCGAAGTGCTGGATGGCATCGAAGTTTACGTACCCAAATAAACCATTGGCCGGTAAACTAATTTCATTCGAATCAACATCAAAGGTTTTAAAAAAGCTATCCAGTTCGTCGTGTAAAATCCGCTCTTTCGAAAGCTCAAATTCTTCCTGTTCTCTTCCCGGAAGTGATTTTACAGCCACTCCGTTGTTCACAGTAAAACAGGCAATGGGTTGAAATGCAATAAACGAATAGGCGTTTTCATTTCCGTGGTAATCCGAACTTTCCAAAAGGATCGATTTTGGATAAAGCGTACGAAGTCGCAGGTAAATACTTACCGGTGTAACTGTGTCGGCAAGCAGCTTCCGAACGACGGGTTTAAAAGTTAATTTTTCCATTTTTATATTTTTATTGTATTATTTCAGATTCAAAAAAAAACGGCTCATCGTGATTTCGATGAGCCGCTTTCAGTTTATGCAATAGCGTTACCTCTCTTCACGAATTTTGTAAAAAGTTGCTACGCCACCACCAAATATTATTATTAATCATCATTGTAATTTTGTCTTTAAAATAAAAAACCTGCTCTTTTTAGGAGCAGGCCTTTTGAATATCTTTAAAATACCAATATGGCTCTTTAACTCCTAACTTACGTAAGAAGACCCCACCACGGAAGCCATATTGTATTTGTTTTTTTCATTTTTTCTAAATTCTACTGCAAGAAAACCCATTTTTTTGAAAAATCAAAATAAAGTTGTCAGAAGCTTTACAATCTGTTTTTCAAAATAAGATTCGATTAACACTAATTCGACAAAGTAAACCTGAAACTAACACCAAAGTTGGCATTTACAGTGCGGTACGATAGCGATGTAAACGGATCGTTTATGATACGATCGTAGAAAACACGCATTTCGAATTTGTCGCTTAAACGGTAATCGGCATATGTTTTAATGGTAAAGTTCCCCTGACCGGCCGTAATTTGGTTGTCGTCATCGTCTAACTGGCGCAGTATGGTTTTACTTTTCCGGTACGAAACATCGGCACGAATGTTTAAATCGTTTGAATAGGCCTGTTGCGAATTTTTGGTTTTAATAATTAAATCCATGTGCGTAAAACGGTACCCAACACCTAAAATGTATTCGCTACCTATAACTTCGGTAAGCTGGTTGTTGGCAAACGAAAGGTTTAGGTTTCTGTTTCGTTTAATTTCGGCACGTGTGGTTAAATCGCTTTGCCACATTATATCCATGTTGATTAGCGGACTAAAAGCCTCTACAATATTTACCGAATTAAAATCGTAACCCGGAACAAAGTTATCGGCTAAATCGCGAATGTAACTTAAGCCGTCAGACGAGGCATCGTAGTTAAGGTTGGTTGCATACGAACCAACATTATAACTCGAGCGGTAAGTGTGCTGGAAATTTAAAGAACGCATTACTTTATTCAGTCCCGGAATTTTAGATACCATTCCCTCGTAACGAATACTCCAGTTCGGACGCATGTATTTTACCGATGGGAACAAACTTAAAGGAACTTTTTCCGGATCTTTATTTTGATACGCAGCTAAAAAGGCCGGAACCAATACTTCCACCGAGTTGGGGCCATATCCATCGGGATAACCCGGGTATTGCGAATGTGGCGAAGATGGATCGTAACCACCACCGGAACCACGTTGGTTTGCCAAACGATGCGCAATAACCTGGCGGTATTCTTTTAAGTTTTCAAACGACGCCGAACTGCTTACATCTTCTTTCCCGATGGCAAAAAATGCAGTTCCCCAGGTTAAAGTTGACATGCTAAAGTTACCCGATTCGGTGGTACTGTTGGCAACAAATAAACCGGAGCTATAATCGTAATCGTAAAATTCGGTAATGTTTTTCGAGAACGAACGGTTTGCCGTTACATCAATTCGTAAATCAGGCAGCGGCTCAAGCATTGCTCTAAAACTTATTTTTTCATTCTCCCGAATCTGGAAGGGTTGATTTAATGTTGAATCAATTGTCAGCCATCCATTGTCGGCTGCCTTAACCGCAAAGTCACGGTCTTGCCAACCAAATAAAAATGGAAGTCCGGGAGCAAAATTCGATTCAATATTCGGAACACCTCCCCAAACCTGATCGCCGGTGTAGTTGCCTGCACCAAACAAAGTAGGTTCCGGCAAATATCCGGGTAAAACACTTCCTCCGTTTCTGCTGTAATTCACCGAAATGGTGCGCACCCCGATTAACATTCGGGTAGTTAAATCGAGCATATCTTTTGCGAACGACTGATCGCCACGTTTCCCGGTAACCGAAAGCATTACCTGGTTGGCATCCGCATTCGGGGTAAATTCAATGTTGTTGGCATCAATAATCGTTAGTTTTCCAGGTACTACTTTCCCGTCAACATCGGTAATTAACACTTTTACTTTTTTAGTATTTAGCTTGTGATTAACCTTTTGTACATTGTTGGCACTTAGTTTAAGGTTCTGGGTAAAGGTTTCAATTTCCTTTTTCTGAATGGGTTGCTGGTTGGCAGTACTTCTGCTACGACTTCCTGTTGCCCGACTGTTTAAACTTCCGCGACCACGCCCGGTTCGTTTAAATTTCTGATCGACCTCTTTAAAATAAGGCACTTTATTGTACACTGACTGCAAGTTTGCATTACCCGTAATCGTTAGGTTTCGGGTATTGGCAATGGTGTTTCCTAAATTAATGGTTTCTTCGGTAAGCGGGCCGGCAATCCATTCGTAGGTTCCGGAATAACGTACCGATGAGGATAGGAAACTCAGAGCTTTAATACTTCGCAGCGGAACCTGGTAAGTCATGTTAAAACTGTGGTTGTATAAAGTTGGCCTACCCAAATCCCACAAATTGGTAAGTATCGAGTCTCTTTTCCACTCGTAATCGTCATCGTTTTTATTGATCCTGCCTTCCGGTTCATCAATTCTGGAAGTTCCTCGTGATGAGAAATCAAATTTTAACGAACGGGTAAGATCATAGCGAATATCGAGATACCTGTTCCACAGAAAATCTTTTTCGAAGGTGGCCGGTAAAATTAAATTCGGATTGGTTATGTTTCTCGATTGTTTTTCGTTGTATTTCCGATACAAATCGGTACGATACGAAATTTGCGTTGGCAGCGGATAAAAATTAAAATCACCAATAAGTTTTAAAGGCCCTTTTTGAAGTAGTTTGACCTTTTTTAGTGGTTCTATTAGTTTCGAGCGGCTGCTGTAATTGTACGAGAACATAACACGGTGGGTTTTATCCACATTGTATTCTGTAGTTACATTGTGTTTCGAAATTTCGTTGTATGAGTAGGTTACCGCAAAGTTTTCAGGATCCCATAAATGAGTTTTCTCTTTTTGTTTTTGAGGTTCAACCTTAACATTGGTAAAGTTTATACTTTTTCGTTCAATTACATCCTGCACCAAATTTTTTAATGAATCTTTTTCCTGCTTGGTGTCCAGTCTGCTCAGCGACTGATCCATCTCAATGTCCGGTTCGAGCGGATTGTATTTTGGTTTTACCGTACTTTTTGAATATCCATAGTACATCGGAATTCGCACACCTGCTTTATCCGGGAAGAATCGTCCCCAATCAATGGACGCAGCCACGTCAATTTCATTTAGGTCTTCCAACTGGCGGCTGTTTACATTTTGATCGATGCTTCCGAAACCTGCCGAACGTGTTCTTCCTGCAACAGTAACGCTTCCCAAATCGGCCAGTCGGGTAGAAATACGACCATTGGCAGCCCAGCCGCCGGATTCGTCGAAATCGGACAAACGCAATTCGTTGGTCCAAACTTCAACCGATTTTGGCCCGGTGTTTACCTGACCCCGTTTGTTACGTACCCCCATCATAAATACCTGCACGTTTCCAAGGTTTGGACTACCTTTAATTTTAACCCGGTTTTTGCCGTCATTCCAATCAGCGTGTGTGGTTTCGTATACATCCTGAATGGAGATATTCGATCCTCCGGCACGCATGGCATCGTTTCGTTCAAGTTTTAAGTTGGTAAACACCTCCAACGGAATGTTCAAGCGGTTGGCATCGGGCCAAACAATATAGCGGTCAGCTTCGCTGTCGTTATTATAGTATCCATTCAATGGAGGTGGCGGTGTAAGGGCCAAAGGAACTTCGTATTCGTAATAGTTGTAATTGTAGTCGGATCCCAGGCGGATAAAGAAATACATTTCTTCGTCATCCAGCGGGTAACCTTCAATCTCTTCGGCGTGTACATCCATTTTTAAGGTTTTGTACCTTCTAAAATCCATGTACAACGATTTGTATGCAGCCTTGGCATCTCCCTGATCGATGTTCATGGCTTTTAATACCATCGACTGCTCGTTCAATTGTTTTAATTGTGGATTGGCCGGATCAATTACACGGTCGATTCCGGGAGGCAAAATATAGTTAATTGGTTGGCGACTTCCGTTTTCTTCAATACTTACGGCCGAAATTTCAAATTCAGCGTCAACCGACGGAGTTGCATCCACATCGCTTATATCGCCGGTGTAACGGCGCCAGTCGGCACGAACAAGGTCGAGCGTGGCAAAACGCATGATGGTAGAGTCCTCAAATCCTCGCATAAACATCCTTAAAAAACGGATTGATTTGAAGTCGTTGATGTTGCCAATGGCGGCATCGGGAGAGTTAATTGGTATTTTAAACTGGTACCAGTCTACTTCTCCAATTGTACCATTTTTTAGCTCAACTCTACTGTGCTTTTTATCGGTGATGTTGTTTTGCCCAACCACCATGTCTTTTTTACGAATACTTACTTTGTACTGGAAATAACGTTCGTATTCATTTAAAGTATTGTCGCGGTTTATGTCCTCAACATCGGGTAATGTTGTTGCCGAAGTTGGGTAACTTTCAGTGGACATGGTTGATGTTGGCGAGTTGCCCTGAGGACCATTGTATTTTTTGTAACGCGATAAAATATCCATTTCAGCATCATCGTAATCGGTTCCCCGGTAATAATGAAAGTTATCGGTTGCCGGATCTTTTAAAGCTTCTTCGTACACATCATTGTTAACCTTTAATTTTAGTTCTTCAAGGTAAGTTTCAAAATGTTTCTGCTCGTCTTCATCATTTAATCCATCGAACCCAATATCCTGGTACTGACGCGAAATGTCGGTGTTGTCGAATGCATTAACCAGCGATTGTAAGGTTGAAACACGTCCCCAGATTGTTGTATCAACGTTGGTAACTTCCGCCGTAGTCGGAAGCCCGTTTTCAAATGCCTTTCGCGAGTCTTTCAGTACGTCTTCCGAAATGTCTCCCAGGTTGAAATACAAGTCACCACCACTAAGGTTTTCCATTGTATCGTACACAAATGGATCCATCAACCAAAATTCCAGGTATTCAATGTTTGCCGTTTCAAAGTCGCTGGTACTAATTTCGCGCATAATACCTCCCCAGCGTGTTTCCGGATCTTTTAAAGTTCCGTCGGCATTTACCCCTGCTGAATAACTACTGGGTGCAGCATCAAAGTTATAGGGACCGCGTTCTTTTGGATAATAGGCGAGGTCGAGTACAGCAATATTTGTTGGTTCACCGGTACTAAATTCTTTTTCAGGAAATAGCTCTTGCTCAAAAACCTCACGAACAAAGTGGTTCGACTGCATGTCCCTGTCGTTTTTAATATGGTCGGGTGTTAATGAGTTGTTTCTCAGGAAAAGCGGGTCGATGGTATAAAATGCCAGTTTTGCACGGTTGATACCATATTCCAGTGTGTTGTTAAGATTTGCCTCCGGAAACAGATTGTTTTGATACTGCGGCGTACTGGCCAGCATCCACGATTGGCGCGAACGTAAATCGATAGCTGTTTTTGTTGCTTCAAAATCATCGATGTATGCCGCTCCGTCGATGGCCTTCGAACTACTTGGTACCAGTTTGGCAAATTCACCTTCAATGTCGATTGACGACGCCGTGTTTGTACTGTAAAAAGGCAGTTTGTCAAGCGCTTTGGTTATTAACATTGTTTCGGTGGAGTAATTCATATCCAAACCATACATAAGGTTCGAAATCGGATCCTCGCCGTAGTCTACTTTTTGCGTAAGTGGTCGTTCGTGCATGTACAATGCAGTTGCACCAATATTAAAATTATCGGAGAACGCATAATTCAGGTGGGTTCCCATCAACGTTTTTCGTTGCATGGTAAACAAGTCTTCACTTTCCGTAGAAACCGAAATTGGCGTTCCGGCTTCGAGTAGAGCCTGGTTAATTACTTTTACCCGTCCCAGTGTATAGTCAACGGTGTAATCCACATTTTCAACAAGTACTTGTCCTCCGGCAGTAACTTTTACCGATCCCTGTGCAAGGTTTAAAGTCCCCAGCGAAATGTCGGAGCTGGAGGAGCCTTTGTAGCTACCAATAAGTCGGAATTTATTGTGTTCCGCATCTTGTTCTGCTTTAACTCGGGTCGAGTCGTAAAGTGCCTGGAAAGTATATTGATCGATGTCCGCCTGGTCAATTAACGAATCGGCCAAATGTTTTCCGAAAGGTTCGATTACCGGAAATATAATCCGACCGGAGTTGGAGTTTACCGTAATTCCTTCTACATAGTCAAAAACACCGTCTTTGGTTGGATCCAGCTGCTTGTTCAGCATGTCTAAACGCATTACTTCAAGCAGAATGTGACCGGTGATACGACTGCTTGGCAAATAGTTAATGTAAGTACCGGTCGAGTCGTTCTGATACACCACGTTTAACTCAAAATCGTCGCTGGAAAGCTGGTAAGCATTTAGGTTATAAATGTTTTTCATCATCAGGTTCCAGGTTGGTTTGCCCGGCGACAGATTGGTTCCTTTTAATAATTTCAGGAATAAGGTATTTGGCGCGTCAATACCATCTGTTGAGAATTCACCCACCTGGTAGGTTTGCCCGTTTGATGTAAAGTTAAAAGCTACTGCTAAAACTTCGTCGGCATTTAACGAGGTATTTAACGAAACATAACCCAACGTTTGGTTGATCGTATATTCCGATTCATTCAGTTTCCGTGCCTGTTCAATTTTTTCGAAGTCGGTACCGCCAACAAAATCCTGTCCGAATTGTGCCATGGTTGATGTAATATTCTCAACCTGACGTACATCGGAGTACGTATTGCTCATTTCGCTATATAAGCCGTTGGCTCCGTTGTTTGGATAAATACTTTGCGGATAGGGCAACCCGGGTGTTTGCTGAAATTGCGGAATATTGTTGTAAATGTTCGGATCGTGTTCTGCTAAATCCTGAAAGGCCAGAATGTTTCGGGATTCTTTGAAATCGCTCGATTTGTTTGTTACCCAGATTTCAACTTTGTTAATTGTAATTGGCGAACGCGGAACTGCTGTGTTTTGTAACCATTCGTCGTAATGATCGCGGAAATACTGCGCCAGAAAAAAGTGGCGGTTGGCATCGTAATTGGCTGCCGATATTTCGAAGGTGGCTACTTGTGCTCCTCCTTCGGTTTCAACCGTTTTTGATTCTCCTTTGTGTTGCGAGAAAATGGTGGTTACATTTAATTTCCCAAATTGCATTTCGGCCTTTACCCCAAAAAGGTTGGAGGCACCTGTAATTAACGAACCGTTTAATGGTAACGAAACATTACCGGCTTCAATTCTTTTCAGAATCTCGTCTTCGTCGCCGGTATATTCAAGGTTCATTTTATTTTCGTAGTCGAAGGTGGCTTCGGTGTTGTAGTTCACCCTCATGTTCATTTTCGTTCCGATTTGTCCGGTAACATTCATTTGAATTTTTTCATCGAAGTCGAATGTCGGAACTTTTCGTAAACGTTCAGGAATCGATGGATTGTCGGTTTTGTTCATTTGGTAACCAAAACTTACTTCCACGTAACCCTGGGGCTGAATGTTAATGGTATTTCCACCAAAAATGCGGTTAAAAGCTTCGCTGCCAATGGTGAGTTTTGGGATCAATCCACCCCGCTGATCCATTGATTCCAGTTGCGAGCGGGTTCTCCAGTATTCTTTTACCGATTTGTCGAAGTCGTAATCGATGTAGTCATCCAGCGACATACTTTGTGGCAAACGGTAATTCAGCTTTCCTACTTTTTCGTAAAAAACATATTGCCCAAGTACCGGGTCGTACTCAATTTCGTATTTAATGTTGCCGGGTTTGTTCAGATAGATTTTTCCCGAATCCTGATCGGAATATCCAAACGCAGGCTGATCTTTAAATGGATAGGGTAGTGTACCCGTAGTATCAATATCAGCAGCTTCCTGAGCAAGTCCTTTCAGAGGAATGGCCAGAACAATTAGTGCGATAAAGATGAAGTATATTTTTCGTAAACTTCGGTTCAGTGTCATTTCATTCAAATTACTTACGACAAAAGGTGTAATTCCCCGCCATAATTTTAGTTGAATTTTAAAGAGTAGATTTGGTTTTGATCTCTTTAAAATTCGTGCCTTTTTTGTTGTACTTACAACCTTTTTAATGCTTGTTTTATAACGCTCTCCACGGTAGCTTCAGGTTGTTCCTGAAGTATCTTTGTTACTGTCTTCTCTGCATCGCGTTTTACAAATCCAAGCATGACTAATGCTGATAACGATTCATTTCGGATAGTATTGTCTGGAGAAAGTAAAATTTGGCCTGATTCAGGCAATTTTCCGAGTTTATCTTTTAAATCAATAATTATCCGTTGGGCGGTTTTGGCTCCAATGCCTTTCACTGCTTTTAAAACCGCAACGTTTTCGGTTGTTACAGCAATTCGCAATTCATCCGGATTTAACGATGAAAGCATCATAATTGCAGTACTTGCTCCAACTCCGTTTACTGATATTAGATTTCGGAATAATTCGCGTTCAGCCGCGTTTGAAAAACCATATAAAGTATGAGCATCTTCGCGTACTATCTGGTGTAAAAAAAGCTTTGTCTCTTTTTTGCCACTTAACTGGCTGTATGAATTTAAAGAGATATTGATAAAGTAGCCAATTCCACCTGTTTCAACAATAATATTTGCCGGACTAATATCGGCAATGTTTCCGCGGATGTATTCGTACATACGATCTGGTGTTTATAAATTATCTTCTTCTTCAGTTGCTTCAATGTCAACACTTTCGTCAATCTGGTTGGGATTGATTTCGTATTTGCGAAGTGGATTTTTTGTAATCTCGGAATAAATTTCGCGGTTTTTGAAAATGTCGATTGCCAGGTACAAGGCTTGTCTGAACGATTCGGGCGATGCTTTGTCTTCGCCGGCCAGCGAATAGGCAGTACCATGCGCCGGAGAAGTTCTGATAACCGGCAGTCCTGCAGTGTAGTTCACTCCCCGATCGAACGAGGCCAGTTTAAACGGAATCAAACCCTGGTCGTGATACATGGCTAAAATGGCATCAAATTTCCTGTAGTCTTCCGAACCGAAAAAGCCGTCGGCAGGATAAGGCCCCAAGGCAATAATGCCCTCCTTTTTAGCCTGATTAATGGCAGGAATAATAATGTCTTTTTCTTCATTTCCCAACAAACCATTGTCGCCGGCATGCGGATTTAATCCGAAAACGGCAATGCGGGGTTTGGTGATGGCAAAATCTTGTTGAAGCGATTTTGCAATAATCCTGATTTTTGAAAGAATGGATTCTTTGCTCAGGCTTTGTGCCACCTCCGAAATTGGAATGTGTGTGGTTACAACACCCACTTTCATGGTTTCACTCACCATTAGCATGGCATAGTTTTCAGCCTCGAATGTCTCAGCCAGAAACTCGGTATGCCCCGGAAATTTAAACTCTTCGTTTTGAATGTTGTCTTTGTTGATTGGTGCTGTAATTAACGCATCAATGAATCCCATTTTTAAATCCGAAGTAGCCCGGTCTAAAGCATTAAACGACGACATTCCTGCCTCGGCAGTTGATTTGCCCAACTCAACCCGAATGTTCTCGTCGATGCAATTTATAATGTTTGCTTTTCGGTGAAACGCTTCGTCTGCCGAGCGAATGTGGTTAAAGCTTAAGTCGTTAATGTTTAGTGCTTTTCGGTGGTAAGCTGCTACTTTGGGCGAACCGTAAATAATTGGAGTACACATTTCTAAAATTCGCGGATCATTTAAGGTTTTCATAATTACCTCGTATCCAATTCCATTTATATCACCGTGTGTAATTCCTATGCGTATTGTATCTTGTTTTGCCATTCTATTATTTTTTCGAATAAATTGCCATTTCTGTGGGCCGTGCAAAGTTAATTTTTTTAATTGAAAAGTATATTGTTGCTACTTCTGCTTCATGTGTTTGCTTTCTTAAGCTTTCAAACTCATTTTTTATACATCCTTTTGAGTCGGTTTTGTATAAACGCACAACTTTAAATTTAATTGGAGACGCTTAATTTTTTCAGAAAGTTAAAGAGTAATCGGGTGCCATATCCGGTGCCGCCGGCCGGCAGATAATTGCTCTTTTCTTTAAAAAACGGAGTATCGGCCGAATCGATATGAATCCAGTTGTAGTCGGTAAAATGTTCCAGAAATTTTCCTGCAATGGTTGATTGTGCTTCGCGAACACCCAGGTTGTTTAAATCGGCAATTTGCGATTTTAGCGGTTTGGCATATTCTTCCCAAAGCGGAACCTCAATAATCCGTTCGTAGGTTTCAAAACCTGTTTCTTTCATGGTTTGCATGTGTTCACCGCTATTTCCCATGGCAACTGCCGCATGAGCACCGGCAACCATAACAGCCGCTCCGGTTAAAGTTGCATAATCAACCACCAGCTGAGGTTTGTATTTTTTAGCATAACTCAACGCATCTGCTAAGATCAACCTTCCTTCGGCATCGGTATTTTTTATTTCAACGGTAGTACCGTCGTACATTGTAATTACATCGCCCGGTACATAAGCATTTCCATCGGGGCGGTTATCGGTGGCAGGAACCAAAGCAATAATGTGCAAAGGCAGTTTGTTTAAAGCTGCTGCGTAAACGGTGGTTGCAACCACAGCACCGCCGGCCATGTCGCATTTCATGTAGTCCATCGAGTTGGCTGTGGGCTTTAAACTTAATCCACCGGTGTCAAAAACAATACCTTTGCCAACCAAAACAATGGGTGCCGAATTGCTCGAATTTTCAGGTTTCCATTCAAGAATATTAAAGGTGGGAGGATCGATACTGCCTTTGTTTACTGCCAGTAAACCACCCATTTTTAGTGTTTCAATTTTTTGTTTGTTGAATACTTCCAGGGTAAAACCCGACTCGTTACTTAGTTTTTCAAATTCCTTCGAAAACTGTGTGGCTGTTAAAAACGAAAGTGGTTCGTTTACCAGGTCGCGTGCAACAAAAACGGCTTTGCAGAGGTTGGCAATTTCAGCAATTTGCTCTTCCGATGTTGTTGAATCAGAAACAAGTACCTCCTCAAGAAAAAATGTTTCCTTCTCTTTTTTGTACTTGTCGAAAGTATAGGACGAAAGGAGCAGCCCTTCCAGAAATGCCGGCATTAACTCCGGTTTCCCATAATTTATCAGTTGAACGGTATTTGATTTGAGCGCTTTTAGTGCATCGAAAAGATTCGATCCAGCTTTACGCGCTGCTTCCACTTCCAAATAATTTTGTTTCTCCGGTTTAATTTTTTCGAGGAATAACAAGTTTGGAAAATGATGAATGGTACACGAAGTTTCTTTTTCAAAATGTTTTTCCAGATGATTGGTTTCCGCTTCGTTGAGATTCAGGTTCGAAAGTTGCGAAAGGTCTTCGAACAGAACTGCTGTTGATATTGTATTGTTTAAAGCTGCTGCTTTTGAAATTGTTGGAATCATACCTTTAAATTTTAGGCTAAAATAAGGATTTAAACTTGTACGACCGAAACATTTGAGCGAAACAGTTGACAGCGTGTTGTTAATACGAAAAACGTTTAAAGCGAATAAAATGTAGCATCTGCTTTTTCGGATTTGTTTAAGAGTATCCTCAATTACGAGGGGAAATTGAGTAGAATGTGGGTTTACCTTTTATTCGGCTTTTGAGTGGATATAATTAACCAGGTTTTGCATTTGTAATACGTCAAAGCCGTGAATTAAATAGGCACAGATAAAAGCGTACACCTTTTCGTTTTTATTTGTGTGATCCAGAATTGTATCAACTGCTTTTTTGTAGGCCGTTTCACGTTCGGTTTGGGTGAGGCCGGGTTGATTAAAAGTGAGCAGATATTGAAAGATCTTATCGGTATAAACAGAGGTGTTTACGATTCGTTCGTTTGAAAAATCGCTTGTATTAAAGAATTCGGTTTGAAAGAAGTTTTTTCGCTCGGTGAGATTCAAATACCCATCTACCACGGGTTCGCGAAAAACGGAAATTAGTTCTGCTGCGAGGAGTGTGTTGTTTTGCTGGGCATTTTGACCGATAAATAAATCGCGGGCCATTTGCAAACGGTTAAATTCGTTGCTTTTTTCGAGCGCATTTAATGTGTCCTTTTGTGTCCATAAATAATCCATCTCTTTTTCAAGAACGGAAAATTGTTTTCGGTACTCATCATCGTACATTAAAAAGGCAAACCAGAGTTTATTCTCTTCCGATTGCACCACTTCGATACTTTTTAGCGGAGTTTTAAAATTGGTTTTTAATTCAATATTCTCCCGATTAAAAATAAAATCAAGTTGTTGGGGAGCTTCATTCATTATTCTTGCGTAAGGAGTCTGGCCAAAAATAACTCTGTACATTCCCGTCTGGCTATTCTCCGGAAATGTAAAAATCAGGACTTCGTTTTTGGCTAAAATACTGTCACATGGAGTAAAATTATCGCCGCTTACTGTTCCTAAAATTACTTTTTGTGCGGGTTGTTCGCTGGCTTCTATTTTTAGCGTGTAGGTTTGGGCGCTGCCTAAAAACGAATACAGATTTATTGCAATAAAAATGACGGTCAGAATAAAAATCTTTTTCAAAACAATTGATTTAGATGAGAACTAAAGATACTGATTTTTCGGTGCAGGTATAAAAAAAGGGAATACAAAATTTGTACTCCCTTTTTATGGCTTATCACTTGTTTTTAATGTTTGTGCTCGTCAAAATAGGCATGTTCGAATAAATGTACTTTTTCGCGCAGGGTATCTATAATGCCCAAATCGGTACTTTGTTTGCTTTTCATGGCAAAAACCGAAATGTGGTGAAGCAATTCGAGTTGTTTCGTGTATTTACGGTAGGCTGCATCGTCGTCGGATGATACCGGTTTTACCCTTTGATGTAAAAAATACTGGCTAACGATTTCCTGTATTTTTTTTGCGTGCTCTTCTTTATTCATAACCCAACGTACAAGCTGGTTGTAATCCGGACTTTCGGCTTTCGAAAGTTCGTTGATCTGGTTCATCGATTTTTCAATGGTTTCAATGTGTTCGTACAAAAGAGCAATGCGAACCGAGTCGCCATAAATGCCACATGGAATTTCGCAATGTGCTTTTGCCTGAAAACCTGAGAGTGTTAAAATGCCGATAACAAAAGCAGCCGATAACAAATGTGTAATTTTTTTCATTTTATTATTTTTTTAAATTTTAGGTATTCGAATTATTAACTGACTGTATAACAAGAAAACACAGTTTTGGTTTTGCTGTGTCGCCGATTTACATAAAATTTACAGATGGGAAATGATTGATTTTTTTCGAAAAAAAGTTTTGAGTTTTCAGAAAAGCTATTACTTTTGCATCGCTTTTGAAAAGCAAACGTTCTGAGAACAACAAATAAATTCCCTAGTAGCTCAGTTGGTTAGAGCGGCGGACTGTTAATCCGTAGGTCGTAGGTTCAAGTCCTACCTGGGGAGCAAAAAGGTCAATCAGTTTTGGTTGACCTTTTTTTTATTCCTTTAAACGATGTTTTTCATCTGTACTTTAGGCTCACCCGTAAAGTCCGGTGGATTTCAGTTTTTTATGCGATTATTTTCGCTACTATTCTGGCCAGAAATATAAATTAATTATCAAACAGATTGTTTAAAAGTAGTGCTTTCTTTCCTGCCGGAGGCCATACTATTTAGCTTAATCCAAATAGTATGCACAAAGATCAAGGCAGCTTTTGCTCTTCGCACATCATCATTACAAAACCTAACTTCGGACGGGTGATCTTCTCATACATTCGAAGCTTCCCGCTCTCCGTAAGGCTTTGTTTTGATTCAGCACTCGAACAAAAGAGGCCGACTCACGATCGGATGGTATAAAATATTGCATGGTTTGTAGCCCGCAAGTCCGCCTTCAGGAAAATGCGTTAAAAAATTACTGCTGTTTGAGGAGGTACGACGAGTTTCAGGAATTTTAGCCGGCATCGCGTAGCTTTTCCGAGTGAAGCGGGCGCAGCCTTGGGTTTTCTGTCTACTCTTTGGGCCAAACCAAAGAGTAGAATCGGCCTGATAAGGCAAAGGCGCATTATAATATCTATTGTTGCAGGATTATACAAACTTCGAAAAATTACTCCACCTGAAATTTCATGTGATCCCTTTTTTTGCTGAAGAAAAAAGTCAGTCGCAGCGAAGCGAGAAAAATGGTTTATCCCGGTGAGTTAATAATTCCCCCACCGGCATTTAAATGTGATCCGTACTTTATATGCCGAAAATGCTCAAAAATATTGTGTTGGTTATACCAATAATATACATTGACGGCTCGAAGAACACAATTGACTTTTTGAAAATTCGATTACTTCAAAATATCGATCATGGGATTGAAAGTTCTTCCAATATGTAATAATAAATTTTTAGCTACGACCCTTATTTGCTGCCTTTCAGCAACATCTGATTAATATTTTTCCAGCATTTTGTAATAGAATGATTTCGGTAATATTGAAATTAATTTTGCAATCATTCGCTTTCTGTAACCCGGAATACAAATCACCTTATTGCTCTTCAAACTTTCCAAAGAATATTCTGCAACTTCATCAGCTGACATTAGTTTAAATTTTCCCATATTCTCCCGTTCACTTGCGTTCATTTTTAATTTGCTATGGAAATCGGTTTTGGTAAATCCGGGGCACAATGCCTGAACTTTAATCCCCTTATCTCTGACGTCCACTTAAAATGTCCCTTGAAAATGAAAAAGTCGGAGGAGTACAAAAACATCCCGGTTGATGTTTCAGATATCCAAACAAAATATTCGTTTGGCGAATTCTCTAACGCTGAGCTAATTCATTTCATTATCCGGTTTTGGATTGGATGGGGCAAGTTATTCAGCCCAAACTTATTCAGCTAATGCAACTTGTCCAGATAGCTATCGGCATTAGGGGAGCACAAAATTGAAAACCATAAAAATCCATCAAAATTATTGTTTCGGTGAAATGGAATATTGAAGCAATATTCGGATTGCAGAATATGTGACCTTAAAAAACTGCAGTTGAAAATGCACCATTTAAACAAACCTTGGTTCCAGGAATTAGTTAATCCTTATCACTCTTTGGTTGTCTGGGGGAAGCTTCATTAAAAACAAAATCCTGTTCTAAAGAAAGGAACAGGATTTTGAATATCTAAAAGTAACAATCTGTATTAATTACAGACTATCTCCGAAATCTGCTTTAAATTTTGCTGCAAGTTTTTCTTGCCAGTCTGAGGTTGGTCTTAACTTACCAAAGAAAAACCTTAGAACTTTAGGTTCCTCGTAAAATTCGAGTCCGCCAATAAGTTCTCTGTTCTCGTATAGCCAGGCAATTCGGTCGACTGTGTATTTTACCTGCGATAAGGTAAAAACACGGCGTGGAAGTGCAAGCCTTAAAAGTTCAACAGCTGCAAAATGATCGCTGCCATCCTCTTCTCTTTCCTCCGAAATAGTACCTCTTTCCATTCCTCGCACGCCACTTGCAATGTATAACGCCGCTGCCAACGATCCGGCCCTGTATTCTTTTTGAGGCACATGAGAAAGAAAAGCCATAGCATCTAAATGGGCTCCCAATCCCCCCGGAGGCGTTATTACAGGAACTCCAAGTTTAACAAGCTGTTCTATCATATACTTGATAAAAATAGGGCCTTGGTTAATCATTTCTTCGTCCATGGTTTCGTCTAAGCCAACTACCATAGCTTCCATTTCGCGGGTTGACATACCTCCATAAGTAGAAAATCCTTCGTACAGAGGCAACATTTCCAATAGCTTTTTATAAGCTGCCTCATCATTGGTAATTATTCCTCCACCTCTTACGTGTCCTAATTTGCGTGCCGAAAAATATACTATATCAGCAGAGTCCGATAAAATTCTGGTAATTTCTCGGGTGGAATGGTTTTTGTATTTTTCGTCGCGCGTTTTGATAAAATGTAAGTTGTCAGCCCACAAACTTGCATCAATAATAAACGGTATCTTGTGTTTTCTTGCTAATTTGCCTGTTTCGATAAAGTTGTCCAACGCAACAGGTTGTCCTCCAATTAGATTGGTGCCGGCTTCAATGCGAATGAATGAAATTTTATCTGCACCTTCTTCGTCAATTAATTTCTGTAACTGAGTGATGTCAAGATTTCCTTTGAACGGTAATGAGCTTACTGAATCAAGTGCATCAGGTAAAAACAATTCCAGCACTTTACCACCATTAATCATAATATGAGCTTTTGTTGTAGTAAAGTGATAGTTCATTGGAATAAAGGTGTCCTTCTTTACAAATGCCAGTGAGAGCAGGTTTTCACAGGCACGTCCCTGATGGACCGGTAGAAAATATTCCTTTCCGAATATTTCAGATATTTTGTCTTTTAGCCTGGTGAATGTTGCAGAGCCTGCATAACTGTCATCAACAGTGAGCATTGCAGCTGTTTGTTTGTCACTCATTGCGTTTACGCCACTGTCGGTAAGCATATCCAGAAAAATATCTTTGTTGTACAGAAGAAAGGTATTGTTTCCTGCTTCTTCAATCGCTTTAAGTCTTCTTTCAATTGGAACCAGGTCGAGACGTTGAACCATTCTTACTTTATGCATCTCCAGAGGAAGCTCTTCACCCAGGTGGTACTTAATATTTGCCATGTTTTAAATAAAAGTTTTTGATTGTAATTAATATTAATTTAGTTTTTTGAGATATTGTAAATATATAAATATGTTAGATATTACCTAGTTGATGGTAATAGATTGTTGGTAATTATGTGTGTTTGGTTAGCAATAATAAGTTAAAGTGCGATTAAAATGACAGAATCTCAAAAAAGCCCAGTGCGAGAAAGGTAATAATTCACAACAGCCTCTTAAAGGTTAGCTTGCTACTTTCTTTTTTCCATTGTCTATCCTTCTTAATCCTGAAAATATATTTTCAATTCAGCAAAAGAAAATCCTTTCTGTAAATACGCTCAGAATTCAGGTTAAAAAAGCTTTTGATAATATAAATTAATCACAGTTTATTTGATTGGAGTATTGTATGAAAATTGCTTAAAAATAGTACAGCATCGCATTCGGTTTTACGTATATAAATTGCTTAAAGAAGTGGTTTTTGCCAGGCTTTAACGTTCGTCCATCGATTTTTAATGCTACTCAAAAATGAAAAAATGTATAGTAACTTTTTATTCGTTTTACTGTGTAGTAATATGATGGCGCAAAAGGATGATAGAAAGGGATATATGGGGCATATGTCAGGTCCACTGTTTTCGGGTGAGAACTTCTCGTAACAGTGTACTATTTATGATGATGGATGTGCTAAAACAGATTGGATTTGCTGCTAAAGGTTCGACATTTTTATGCTCCGTAGTTTGTAATCGCAGTGTGGGAATACTCGTGATTTAAGGTATGGTTTCTCGCTAAAAATAAATTCGGTTGGGATATTATGAATTTTTAGGTTTAATCTAAAACAGTTTTTGAGTAGATTTGTGTTTGATAAAAATATATTGTCATCTTATTAATCATAAAAAGATATACTATGAACAAACTAAAACCTATTATTTTATTAATTGTATTGGCAATAACTGCTTTTGCTCCGGCGCAGGCACAGCGTGTCGAAAGTGACTCACCATTAATTGGCAAGTGGGACCTAACCATAAATATGACTCCTGCTCAGATTGAAAGTCTCGGACTTTTCCGTCATGGTTTAATGGCTTCTGACGGTTTTCCGGGATGGCTTATGGTTAAATTATCGGGTTTCTCTACACTAACCGGTTACTATGTTGGATACGAGGGCAGTGCAAGACCAATTGCTGAAGTTATTTATGATGAAGCTACGGATAAATATCATTTTACTATTCCTCCGCAATGGATGGATATTGAAGACCTGTATTTTGAGTTTTCATTAAAAGACGATAAACTTACGGGTTATCAAATGCTTAAAGGCAATAAATTGGAATGGACCGGTGTTCGTGCTCCTTCGTTGGAAAGAACAGCGCCACCAATCTGGGGAAGCCCTGTAAACCTGATCACTGAAACCATGGACAAATGGATAATTCCGGCCAACAACAAATTTCAGATGATTGATGGTGTAATGGTTAACACAGAATCAGGTGGTAACCTGGTTAGCATTCAGAAATTTAACGATTTCAAACTCCACGTTGAGTTCCGTTACCCTGCAGGAAGTAACAGTGGAATTTATCTTCGTGGCCGTCACGAACTTCAAATTGAAGATTCAAAAGGAAGAACCGACGATGTAAGTATCGGTGGTATTTACGGATTTATTGCTCCAGCGGTTTATGCAGCTAATGCCCCGGGCGAATGGCAAACCTATGACGTGACACTTGTAGGGCGTCATGTTACAGTCTCGCTTAATGGAAAAGAAGTTATTTCGAACCGTCCTATTCCCGGAATTACAGGTGGCTCGCTTGATAGTAAAGAAGGCGAACCCGGGCCATTTCAGATTCAGGGAGATCACGGACCGGTAGAATTCCGCAATTTTACTGTTACTCCGGCTGTAAATTAAGATTCGTTTATCGATTTGATTTAGACAGAAACTTGTATTAGTAAGTATAAAAAGAAGGTTAGCGTTATCGCTAACCTTCTTTTTTGATTTTATTCAAACGAATCCCCCAGATTTTAAAATAGCGCTAATGAGCCAGGTATTATTTTGGATTCTACTATTTTATATTGAGTAAATGTTTCAACTTGATTAATGGTTCTTTTTATCTCATCTTTATTTGTTTTAATATTTTTTGAACCTTAATTTTTATGAATCAATTTGAATATTGCTTCGATTATAGGAAATTTGTGTATAATATTGTCTAAAATGTAAACGTTTACATAAGGATGATAAAACTAAGAAAACAGATTATGAATCATTTAAAACTAAATGGTAAATCGACTTGTACCTATTTAAAATTGCTACTATTCATTGTTTTAATGGGGAGCACGTCCTTTGTGAATGCTCAAACGCCGGCCTTTCCAACTGCCGAAGGTTATGGCATGTGGGCCACCGGAGGACGTGGAGGTAAAGTAGTGGAAGTCACCAATCTTGAAGATGATGTAAACGGTACCATCGAAGGAAGTTTTCGTTGGGCACTAAAACAGCATTCAACTGAACCGCTTACCGTGGTATTTCGGATTTCAGGCGTAATTGAACTTGTGGCACAATTACGAAGCAGCAGAAAAACAGGATTAACAATCGCCGGGCAAACAGCTCCGGGCGATGGTATTTGTATTCGCGGTGCCAAGTGTAACTTTGGTGGAAGTCAGAATCTGGTTATTCGACATATACGTTTTAGAATTGGTTTAAAAGAACTGGAAGACGGGAGTACCGAATTTATTGAAGGTGGCTCCATTGGAATTGAGAATGCAAGCAACTGGATTATCGACCATTGCACTTTTGGGTGGTCGGGTGAAGAAAACATGACCATTTACGATAACAATCTAACTACGGTTCAGTGGTGTGTGGTTCATGAAGGTTTGTACGACGCAGGACACAATAAAGGATTACGAGGATACGGAAGTCAGTGGGGAGGTCAAACTTCTACTTATCATCATAATTTGCTTGCAAACAATTACAACCGAACTCCTCGTGTAAACGGGGCTCGCAGCAACGACATCAATGTTTTAATGGATTACGTTAACAACGTAAATTACAACTGGGGAAAAGAAAATTCAGCCTACGGTGGCGACCTTGACTTTAGCGGTCAGACTCATCGGTGTAATATGATTAATAATTACTACAAACCCGGACCGGCACGCCCGGGAACATCCTCGTCGTATTTTGTTCAGTCTTCGTTCCATTCAGAACAGTCCACATCAAAAATTGCTAAATGGTATATGAGTGGAAATTACATGGAAGGAAGTGCCAACGAAGCTTTAAACAGCGACAATACTCTCGGACTGGATGACAAATATTACGAAGCAAAAGGAATTGAGAAATCGGCATTGATCTCTGATGAAGCGTTCGAAGTACCATACAATTTGAACATTGAAACAGCGCAGGAGGCATACGAAAGTGTGCTGGACGGTGCAGGAGCTTTTCCGCGCGATACCGTTGACCGCAGAATTATTAATGAAGTTATTACCGGAATTGCGACTTACGGAGGAAGTCTGGGAGAGCTGAAAGGTATTATTGATAAACCTTCAGATGCCGGAGGATATCCGGAGTACAATACATACGACACCATTACCGATAACGACAAAGACGGAATGGATGACCAGTGGGAAGCAAGCAATGGATTGGATCCTGAAAATGCCGATGACAGAAACAAAATTACACAATCGGGATATACGTGTTTGGAAGTGTATTTAAATAGTCTGGTGGGCGAAAGCATCGATCTGAATTTTACAATATCGGTTCCAAAAGTGCACAGTTTTGTGGTTGCCAAAGATGGAACAGGTGATTTTACATCGATTAATGAAGCAATTGAAGCCGCACCAGATAATGGGACCAGAACTACCATTTTTATCAAAAAGGGACTTTACGAGGAAAAAATATTTGTTGGAAATAAGTGGCAAACCACCAACAAAATACTTAGTCTGATAGGCGAAAATGTGGATAGCGTAATTATTCAGTGGGACGATTATGTTGGAAAAGAAATTTCTTATCCGGGGCAGGACGGAACCATTATTGCCGGAGGTGAGACTTGTGCAACAATGATAGTTACTTCGCCTAATTTTTATATGGAAAATATAACAGTAACTAATCCATACACTCAGGCACAGGCCATTGCGCTTTATCAGGCTGGAGACAAGCAGGTACTTAAAAATTGTAAAATTCTGGGACATCAGGATACGCACAGAACAAAAAAAGGAAGGCGTTATTTTACGTTCAGAACAACCATTGAAGGAGGCGTTGACTTTATATATGCCGGAGGTACTGATTATTTCTATCAATGCAATTTGATAAGTAACCGAAGTGGATATATCACAGCTCCCGAAGATGTTCCTTACAAAGCAACTTTACCATCAGGCGGAACACTCCGATATGGTTTCGTTTTTAAGGATTGTGATGTTTTAGCCACCGATGAAGTTGCCGACGGCAGTGTTTATTTAGGACGTCCATGGAACATTGAATGTGGTTCTGTATTCCTGAATTGCCGGTTGGGAAGCCACATCAACGAAGAAGGATGGGACGCCTGGAATGGAAATGAAGAAAGTGCATGTTTTGCCGAATATAAAAGTATGAATGCAGACGGATCGTCACTTGCTGACGTTTCAAAAAGGGTGGATTGGAGCAAACAGTTGACTACCGATGATGTAAATGGTCGTCTGATGCTTACACGATTCTACCGGGCAGTAAATGTTGTGGCATACAATCCAATTCCAATGGTTGTTGCTCCAGATGCGCCGGGATGGTTAAACGTGGATGAAAACTACCTGACATGGTCAGCCGAAGACAATGCTGTTGGATATGTAATTTATGCAAATGGTTCTGCAATCGGTTTTAATACAATCAATCATTTTACCGATACTTTGAGTTACGACACTGCGCCGGTTTATTCGGTTCGCTCAGTTGGCCCACACGGAAATTTAAGTGTAAACAACGGTGAAACCGAAGATTTTACCGTAGAAAGTATTACCGAAGCCATTGATGAACCGATTATAAATGTTGGAATAAGCGAAAAGAATATCAAACAGGGGTATGTGCCAAAAATCGAAAACGGAGCCATTTGGTTTGAAACACCTGTTACCTGCAGGGTTTATTCGGTTGTGGGACAAGAGCTGGTTTTGAAAAATAATGTAAGTAAATTTAATCTGGATAATTTAAAATCAGGAGTGTATATCTTTTTGATTTCGGATGATAAAAACCTGAACAGGTCGTTTAAGGTAAATAAACTTTAAACAGCCTTTTTCATTTTTTTTGCCCGCCGATTTACAAAATGTTGGGCTTCACTGTATGACCTTAATTTGCGGCTTATTGATACGATATTGAATTTCGAATGGGGATTATCGATACATTCTGCAAACACAGGAGTTGTTCCTGAATTATCGTTACACGCAAGTATGGTTTCTTTTTCGTAATCAAAGGAGTAATCGTTGTGTTCGGCAAAAACAAATTCCAATCCCGATTTTCCGATGGCTGCTTTATAAAATCGCGAAAATACAAGGTATATTTTGCCGTTTGGCATTCCGTAGTAATACGCCGGGAAAGCTGTTGGCAGGTAGGTTATATACGTTTGATATACTAATTTTGCGATTGATTTCATTCGTATTTGTTGTTGCTGTTTTACTCAAAATCGTAGGCATAAAAATGAATACAATAGCCGTTAATTGCGACTAAAAATTTTTTGTGCAAACAGATCCTGATACTTTAGCTCTGTAAATAGTTCAACAAACATTCTTGTATTAATAGTCTCAGGAACCAGGTGTGCCGATATGGCATTTCCCCGATTATTTATGAATTTGGTATCCACTAGTTCCATCCTTGTAATTTCCATTTTGCTGTTAACAGATACTCTTCTCATTTACCAACGTTTTAAATAATTGTTTATGTTGTCTCTCAAAACTACGCATAATGGCAGGATATTAACTTTGCACAACTACTGAAAGTGTTCTTCTGATTTGCTGATTTTCAGATAGGTAAATAGATGAAGAGAATTGCCTTTTTTTGTTTTCTAGGCGTAGTTTTTCATTTTTAAAGCTTCGTGGTTTAGAAAAATACGAGCTTCACCGTATGAGTTTAATTCTCTGCTAATCGAAAAAATAATGTATTGCGTATTCGGATTGTCAATGTGTTCAGCAAAAACCGGGCTTTGGTTTTGCTGTTGACCGAGTGCCAGAATGGTATCCGAGTCGTAATCGAATGAAAAATCTTTGTGCTCGGCAAAAACAAATTCCAAACCGGTTTTTCCATAGTCGACTTCGTAAAATCGCGAAAAAACCAAATAGATTTTGCCGTTTGGCATTCCGTAATAATGGGCAGGAAATGCTGTCGGCAGATACGAAACATAGGTTTGGTGGATAAGTTTTGCTACTTTTTTCATGTACACATATTTATTGGTTCAACAATACACATGCAGGCAACTTACCATATAGGTGTTTCAATTTTACCTTTAAAAGGTATATTTTATCTTTTTGTCGAAAATGAAATATTCTTTGATTTATTAACGTCCAACATAATAATATTCTGAAAAGTCGAAAAAGGTAACCCTCCAAAGTGCCTATATTGATTAGAGTTATTGCTGAGTTGTTCTCATCCAAAATACTGAATTCGAAAAATGAAGAGTCTTATTCTAATTTTGAATAATCGATTCTGATTTGGCGTTTAAAAGTGAAATGCAGCAAATGAATCTGAATGCATCACTATGTAAAGCGGATTCCCAACCAATATTTTTTTTGAAGGATAACAAATGTTACAAAAATTGAATCCAAAATAGTGTAATATAGCTTCCTGTTTTATTACTAATGATATTTGGACGAACAGAACAGAATGACCGAAATATTTTGTAAAATTGAAAATTAATTAGGGTTAACAAATGGATTGTTGTAATAGACAATAAGAACATAACTATAAAATAATTAACTGTTGTTAATCCATTTTGTCCTGTTTAAGTCTAAGTTTTAATATTTTTATTTTCTAAACAATAACTAACCTAAGTTCAGAATTTTGAAAAGCAATCATATTATTTCCATCCTCATACTTACTTTAATGTTATTAGTAGGTAGTCAGTTTGTTGTGGCTCAAACAACTGAAGGGGTAATGTTGACTGAAAATTATCAGAACCGGCCCTTAAAAGACTTTCTTTTAGATTTACAAAATAAGTACAAACTAAAAGTTTTTTACAAAGATACTTGGGTTGAACCCTATACCATTACCAAAAAATTTGAAAACACACCACTGGCACAAGCCCTTAATAATGTGTTTTTTGAGCACGAACTGAGTTACGATTTTTTTCAGAATAACGGCATAGTAGTATTTCGTCGTATTGCCGATACACGCTCTAAATTTGATGATTTTTCGCAAACGCTTGTGATTGGCGATCCGATAAACCAGGGGCGTTACAAAAAGGCAAAACTTTCGGGACGCGTACTTGATGGTAAAACCGGAGAACCATTGGCCGGAGCAGTGGTATTTAATAATAAACTACAAAAAGGAACAACATCGGGGAGCAACGGCGAATTTGAAATTGATATTCCAACAGGAGAGCATCTTTTAGATATTTCATTTATCGGTTTCGAGAGTTCGGGTTTAAAAATTAAACTCATCGAAAATGGTTTTGCCGATTTTCAACTTTTTGAAGAAAGCCATAGTATTGAAGAAGTAACAGTACTGGGAAAAGAAACCGATTTGCCGCGTGCCCAAATGAGTATGGTTCAAATGAGCGGGAAAGAAATGAAACAACTTCCGGCTTTAATGGGCGAGGTTGATGTTTTAAAAGGTTTAACAATGCTTGCAGGTGTACAAACCGTGAGCGAACTTTCATCCGGGTTTAACGTGCGTGGTGGTAATACCGATCAAAACCTGATATTAATAAACGGAAGCCCGGTTTTTAATTCCTCGCATCTTTTTGGCTTTTTGTCCTTGATTAATCCCGACGTGGTTGAAGATGTCCGATTGTTTAAAGGAGGAATGCCTGCACGTTACGGCGAACGCGTTTCATCGGTGATGGAGGTTGATTTTAAAGAAGGCAACAACGAAACGCTAAAATTATACGGAGGTATTGGCGTTATTAATTCGCGTTTAACAATTGACGGGCCGCTTACAAAAAACAAAAAGCTAACTGTAATTGCAGGCGGCCGTAGTTCCTACACCGACTGGATTTTAAAAAAGCTTCCAAATACCGATTTAAATCAAAGTGTTACGCATTTTTACGATGTTTCGGGGAAAGCAACCTATAAATTTAATCAGCACAATAAAATTAGTTTGATGGGCTATTCAAGTAACGATGAGTTTAGTACAAGCTCGCAATCGGTTACTGAGTATGGAAATACAATGGGCAACTTAAAATTAAATTCGCGTTGGGCCGAAAAAGTATATGGCGAATTGGATTTATCGTATAGCAATTACAACTACCGTTTAACCGATTACGCCAACGGAAAACCATACGAAGCCTATTACCTCGACAATAATCTTGAATACAGTTCGGGCGCTTATAATTTTAAATGGCATCCCGAGTCGAGACACATTGTGGAAGCCGGGACAAAGGTGGTTTACAATGAAATTAATCCCGGAGAAATTGTTCCGACCGACGATGTTACGGTTATTGTTCCACGGAAAATGAACAAGGAAAAGCTGTTGGAATGGGCCGTTTTTGTAAGCGACGAATTTCAAATTCTTCCCCAGTTCTCGGTGGTGGCCGGAGTACGATACAGTCATTTTAGCAACATTGGCACACCGGTAGTTTATTTGTACGATCCGGACAAACCCAAAGCCCCAGAAACGGTTATTGATTCGTTGTTGTTTGGTGCCAACGAAGTTTCCGCTTCTTATGGCGGATTCGAGCCAAGATTGGCATTTAACTACGATTTAAATTTAAATACTTCGATAAAAGTAAGTTACCAGCGAACACGTCAAAATGTATTTCAAATGAGCAACAATGCTGTAATCTCGCCGGCCGAAACATGGAAAGCTGCAGATTACCACCTGGAACCTTTGCTCTGCGATCAAATTGCTTTTGGGCTCGAAAATAATTCGTGGATCGAAAATATGGATCTGTCGGTGGAGCTCTATTACAAAAATCTTCAGAATTTAATTGAATACAAAAACGGCGCACAGCTGATTATGAACGATCACATTGAAACCGCTTTAATTCCAACCAAAGGATATTCGTATGGAGTTGAGCTCAGCGCTAAAAAAACTTTTGGCCGTTTAACGGGGTATGCCAGCTATGTGTATTCAAGAACCATGCGTAAAAACGAAAGCGAGTTTGATGAAGAAAACTTTTGGGAAGGCGATTACTATCCTTCCATTTACGACAAGCCACACGACTTTTCGGCAACTGCTACTTACAACATTAGTCGCAGATGGCGTCTCTCCGGAAATTTTGTTTACATATCAGGACGACCAACTACTTTGCCCGAAACAAAATACCGTTATGCCGGCGAACTACTGGTGTACTATTCCGAGCGAAATAAATACCGGATGCCATCGTATAACCGACTGGATTTGTCGCTAACTTTCGACCAGAATCTGCGAAAAAAACGAATGTGGAAAGGAAGTTGGACCTTAGCCATTTATAACGTCTACGGCAGAAATAATCCGTATTCGGTTTATTACAAAAAGGCAGTTCCGGGCGAGGCAAACAACTACCGCAGGTATTCGATGTACAAATTATCGGTAATCGGAATTCCGGTACCTTCATTAACTTATAACTTCACGTTCTAATGAAAAGGCTACTACTATATTGTTTCTTATTGGCCGGATTTTTATCGGGCTGTGAAGATATCTATCAACCCGAAATTGACAGTGTGGAAGGGACCATAGTTGCCGATGCACGTATTGTTTGCGGGCAAGACACCAACTATGTTTATTTATACAATTCAATTGGCTTTTACGAAAGCGATGGTGAAAATACCGGTATTTCGGGAGCCACAGTTAAATTGGTGGATGATAACAATAACGAGTTTGAATTTAGAGAATTAGGTGAAGGGAATTACAGAATGACCACTGACATAGATCCAAATTCGACTTACAAACTGGTTATTGAAAAATCGGGTAAAACTTACGAATCGGACTTTGAGCCTGTGCCAAAGGTTCCCTCCCTTGATACTGTATATGGTATTCCCGAAGTGCTAATTGTTCAGGAAGGTGGCGAGAACAATGTAAATAACTTTAAGGAGGTGAAAGGAATAAGGCTTTACGCTGATATTACCACAAATGCGGAAATGCCTTATTTTAAATTTACTGCACGAAAAATATTACAATATACCTACGGAGTTGATACCGTAATAATGGGAGTTCCAACAGTTCTTACAATGTACGGATGGAGGACCTTTTATCCGCAGGGATCGTTTAATGTTGCGGCGCCTCCCGAATACTCGGGTTCGGTAGAAATTAAAAAACATCCTTTGTTTTTTCTGAACAACTGGCTGGTAATTGGAGACGATCAATCGTGCGGAGGTTGGAATTTAATATTGTATCAGCATGGAATAAGCGAATCTTCATATAATTTTTACAACGATTTAAACAGTCAGCTTGATTCGGATGGGAAATTATTTGATCCACTGTACGTACAAGCCCGGAACAATTTGAAGTGCACCTCAAACGAAAATGAGCTAATACTTGGCAATTTTGAAATTTCAAGAATAACTGAGACCCGGTATTTTGTGCGTTTTATATCGGAAAAAGAGGGCTATGCTTTTCATCCGGTATACGAGTTTTATGATATTCCGTTTAAAGGTGAGATATTGGATGAGGTCCCTGAATTTTGGCATTTTTATTAAATCCTTTAGTTAAATGAGAAAGAGTATAAAAATAGTTTGGCTTCTTATTTTGCTGGTTTCAGTGGTTAGTGTTTATGCCCAAAATTCGGACAGGAAACTGGTATTGTTTGCCGACAGGAATTACTGCATATCAGGAGATACCCTGTGGTTTAAGGTGTTTGTTCCCGAAGAATTAAATCAGTTTGGTAATGTAGTTCATGTTCAGTTCGAAACCGAAACCGGCAATTTAGTGGCAAGTGTAACACAAAAAAGCAGTGGCTCCATTGCCGAAGGATTTATTCCGGTTCCCGATTCGCTTGGTACCGGGCTTTGTTATCTGACCGCTTTTTTGAATGCCCAACGCATCAACCCAAATACCGAAACCATCGGCAAATCGGTGTACGTTTATAATCGTTTCGAAGAGCGCATCTCACAAATGGAAGTACCGCATGCTTCAGGTTTTGAAAACGCAGTGAACGGAGAAACTTTCTGCGATGTTAAAATCGATAAAAGCACATTTAAGGGGCGCGAATTGGTAAAATGTGAGGTGATTTCAAACGGAGAAGAAGTGCGGTTTGCAATTGTAAATGCACGTATTATCGATCCTTTTTCAGATAAAAATGATGGTTTCATTAATTTCGTTTTGAATGATTCGAGTGCTTCAATTCCTCCTTTTGCCGAAAACAACGGAGTATTAATTAGTGGCGTTGTAAGGGAAAATAATCGCGTGCCTGACGCGCGAAATCTTGTGTTACTGTCGATAACGGAAGAGCCTCCTTATTTCGATTATTATTACAGTGGCAAGGACGGTGATTTTCATTTCTTTCTGCAAAATGCAATAGGAGATGCAAATATAATTTTGCAAACACTGGGCGAAAGCGAAAGGGAATATGATATACTTCCTGTGGTGAATCAATTAAAACGCACAAATAATTTGCGTTTGGACACGCTGGTATTTACTGCCGATCAAACCAAATTTGTTGATGATTACCTGAAGAATAATTTTTACTCGAAATTATTTAACCGACAGGCAGTATCAGCAGCAGCGTATTTTTCAATGCCAAGTGCCTTTGATGTTCCCTTTTACGGAAATCCAACAAAACACATCGTTCCTGACGAATTTATTGATTTACCTGATTTTAAAGAAATATCGCGCGAACTGTTGAGTGGTTTTCAGTACCGGACAAAAAATGACGAAACAACATTTCGCTTGTTAAACCTGGACCAGGAGAAATTTTTCGATGAGCAACCTTTGCGTTTGCTAAATGGAATTCCGGTTTTTAAAAATAGTTTTTTTAGCTCGCTTGCATCTGCCGATATTCGTTATGTCGATCTGGTTCAACGCGAACGGGTTTTTGGCGATTTGAAATTTAACGGAATTCTGGCCGTTTCGTTGTACAATCAATCCAATTCGTGGCTGGCACAGCAGTCCAATGTCTTTCTGTACGAAAGGGCTTGCTTGCAACCGGCTAAAGTTCCTGATTACGTAAATAAACCTAAAGTTGCGAATTCGGAACCAGATGTGAGACAAAACTTTTTATGGAATGTTTTGGAAAACAATACAAGCAATAACTTTAGTTTTTATTTGTCGGATGTAGAAGGTTGGGTAGAAATATCGGTTGAGGGAATTACCAAATCGAACAAGGTTTTTAAAACTTCAAAAAGAATAGAGGTAAAATGAGATCACTAAAGAAATATATTGGAGTTGTAATTTTTATCCTTGTAAGTTGTTCTGTTTTTGCTCAGAAAGAAGGCGTTTCGTGGCAGAAATTAAATGAATCGTCGAATCGTTTACAAGGCAAATTAACAGGCAGAGTTTATTACATAAGTGGCGAAGCCAACCGTAGTTTTTTGTATCCTAACGATTGGGTGAAAGGCGATATTCTGCTTACCAATGGCGACAAGTTTGAAAATCTGGAATTGCGTTACGAAGCAGACAAAGATGAGTTAATTGTATACAATGCCAATAATTTTACCCTCTTTTTTGTCGAAAAAGAATTGGTAAAATCGTTTACGTTTAAAAATGGCGATAAAATTCAGAAATTTATAAAACTATCTAATGTTCGCGACAGTGCCAGAGATAACTACTTTGAGGAACTGTATTGCGGTGCCCGTTCTTTTCTGGCATTTCATTACATTTTCGAGCATAAAGTAAGTCCCTATGTCGACAGAAACGGCGTAATGCGTGATTCGGAATATTTGCAGCAAACCAACTATTTTATGTATTCCGAAAAAGATGGAATGCGAAAAATGGATATAAACCGCAGATCGATATTAAATGCGTTTCCCGACAGGAAAAAAGAGATAAAAAAGTTATTCCGAAAAAATCATTTACTTATTCAGAACGAGGAGGCAATGATCTTTGCTTTTCGTTTGCTGGAAGAAAATAACATAATAAATTAAATTGTTTTTACTTTCCACGCAACCCTTTTTCAAACTCTAACATCTACCACTTGAACTTAACAAAATGGAAAAAATCCATTTCGAAATCAAGTAATTTAAATGTTATGAAAAAACTATGTCTGTTGCTACTATCCGTAGTTTTGGTTTTTCCGGCACTGGCCCAACACGAAAAAGGTTATGTGTATTTAAAAAACGGTTCCATACTTAAAGGGAAATACAGCTTTACAGAAAACAAACAAAAGGTCAGGCTCGAATCTGCTGGCAATGTCTGGATTTTTGATGTGGATGAAATTGATAGTTTGTCGGTAAAACGGATAAATTTGTTAAACGAAACCGATCAGTCACTGTCTTCATCAAAGTTCTTTTTCAGAACCGAATTGGGCGTTTTATCAGGCAGCTCCGATAATAGCCAGTCAGCTCCGTTTTCTTTAACCGCTTCGGTAAATTACATGCTTCAGCCCAAACTTTCGGTAGGATTGGGTCTGGGACTCGAGTTTTTTAACGAAACGTACATGCCTGTGTTTGCCAATATTGAATACAAATTCAAACAAAGCAGTTCTTCTCCGTATCTTTTTCTGAAAGCGGGCTACCAGGTTCCGTTGGAAGAATCGAATGAGATTTATTACGATGTTTATCCGGCTTATTACGATTACATGCCGTGGCCGGGTTATTACAGCCAGGAGGGATACGATACCAAAGGTGGTTTTTTAATAAATCCCGGATTTGGGTACCAGCAAATGTTTACGCCAGGTTTTGGAATGAATTTCGCTGTTGGTTACCAGTTTCATCGTTTAAACTACAGCGGGGAAGATGATTATTCGCTCGATATCGATTACAATCGTATGAGCATAAAAATTGGTATAATATTTAACTAAAAGCCAACGCAAATGAAGACACTAAAAACGATATTTTCAATTACCCTTTTACTAATAGGCTTAAGTTCGTGTATGGATGAATACACCGAAGAATTTACAGCCAACAAACCAATTTATCTTAGTTACGAAAAATTGCGCTCGGCTGTAAAATTCAGCGAGGCAAGAGACCTTGTTAATCCCGGTAAAATTTATTTTAAAGATGGCTACCTGTTTATAAACGAAGCGTTTGAAGGTGTTCATGTAATCGACAACAGTACTCCTGAAGATCCAACAAATATTGGATTTATTGAGATTCCGGGGAATGTTGACATGGCGATAAAAGAAAATATTTTGTACGCCGACAGTTATGTAGATTTGGTGGCCATTGACATTTCCAACATTAACCAGCCGGTGGAAGTTGGCCGTGTGGAGCGTATTTTACCTTACACACTCCCAACATACGATAACAATTACCGGATTGCTGATGTGGACGAAGATAAAGGTGTTGTAATTGACTGGGAAATTACTACCGTTCGTCAGGAAATGGAATACCATTATTATCCCTATTATTTTACCGCAAAATACGATTATGCAATGATGGATGGAGCTGTAAATTCAGCTGGAGGGGGCTCAGGATCAACATTTGGCATTGGTGGATCGATGGCGCGTTTTGGTATGTACGATGATTATTTGTACGTGGTAGACCAAAGCAATTTGCACATTTTAGACATTACAGAAACTGATAATCCACAAGACATTGGCAAACAAAATGTGGGTTGGGATGTGGAAACCATGTTTATTTACGACGATCACATGTTTTTTGGTACTCGATCAGGAATGCGGATTTTTAGCCTCGAGGTGGCCACTGTTCCTACCTATGTCAGCGACTTTTGGCACATTACCAGTTGCGATCCTGTTGTAATTTCCAATGGCTATGCCTACATCACATTACGGGGAGGCAACGACTGCGGAAGCACGGTGAACCGACTGGATGTTTTGCAACTTTCATCCGATTATGTAGATAATACGCTGGTTGGTTCGTATCCTTTGCACGGGCCTTACGGTCTGGGTATCGACGACGAGGTTTTATTTGTTTGCGATGGCGACGCCGGACTTAAAGTGTACGATTTTAGCGACAAAACCCAAATTAATAATCACATGATTTCAAGCTTCCCGGGAATTAATGCCTACGATGTAATTCCTTTTGAAGATTACCTGTTTATGATAGGTGACGACGGTTTTTATCAATACGATTATTCCGACCTGCAAAACATTCGCCAGGTAAGTTTTATTCCGGTTCTATTAGAACAATAAACTATATTCAGATTCTATGTCATACCCTCGCTTTGGTGAGGGTATGATTTCTGACTATGTAAATAATCAAATTCAACATGAAATTCCGTACAACAATTTTATTGATCGTTTTACTTGCAGGTTTCTATTCCTGTAGTAAAGATGAATTTGATATTGATGCTCCTGATGTACATACTTTTGTTCAGCAATTAAAGAATGGAACGTACAATGAATTTTACTACAATGAAGCGGGAGAAAAGGTTTGGGCGCTTATGCCAGCTTTTGAATTGGATCATGTAGCTGAGCTGATCGAACTTGCCAGCGATACTTCATTTCTTCCTGAAGAATTGAAATGTGTGCCTCTAAATCCGATGTCCTCACGAATTCCGTTCCCATCAAACCGACCGGGAAAAATTATTTTGGGAGAATATTTATTATGGTGTGCTCAATATGCCATAGAGGGTGGTTTCCCATCACTTGATCCGTTCTTAGTGAACAACAATGAAGAGGAGCCCGGGAAAGGAATCAGCGCCAAAGAAATACTGGAAGCCAGAAATACGTATGAAATATGGTGGAACCAATATGGTGATACTGATATTAACGAGGAAACACCACATCCGTTGAGTGGAACACCTTATAGGTGGTTTTAATTAAATGGTAGTATAAGCTTTTTTGCTTTTGCTTTCGTCTTCCAACAAATCTATTTTAAGGCTCGGTAAACCACTGAGCCTTTTTCGTTGTTAACCAGTACGTAATCGCATATAAAAATGTATTTTTGCGAATTCAGAAAATAGAGAGATGAGGCAGATGGAAAATAGAAAATCGTGGAAAGTTTTATTCCCAACAATTCTTATTGTAAATGTTGGTTTGGTGGTAATGATGTTAGCTTCGGCTCGTCCCGACGACTCGAAGGTTGTTGTAAAAAACGAAACGCAGTTTAAAGCAGTTTATATTCCTAAAAAAGTTGGTTTTGCAGGTGAAGAAATGCCGCTCGACCGATTTGATGTGAAAGAAGCACTCGACCGCGAATTGCTTTCGAATGCTTATTTTCATTCGCAAACCATTCGGTATATTAAAATGGCTCCGAGGTATTTTCCTATAATCGAACCCATTTTAAAAAAGAACGGTATTCCTGATGATTTTAAATACCTTGCAGTTGCCGAAAGTGGATTTAATCCGCGAGCTGTTTCACCGGCACGTGCGGTTGGCTTTTGGCAATTGATGGAAGGCACCGCCACCGACTACGGACTGGAAATTAATAAAGAAGTAGATGAACGTTACCACATTGAAAAGTCTACCAATGTTGCCTGTGCGTATTTAAAAGATGCCTATAAAAAATTTGGCAACTGGACATCGGTAGCAGCGGCATACAACAGAGGAATGACCGGTATTCAGCGGCAAATGGACAGGCAGGAGCAAGAAGATTATTACGATTTGCTGATTACCACCGAAACGGCTCGTTATGTTTACCGGATTGTAGCCATAAAGTTAATTCTGGAAAATCCGGAGAAATACAACTTTTATATTTCAGAGGATGAAAAATACCCGATTATTCCAACGAAGGAGGTTGAAATTACAGGCTCTGTTTCCAGTTTTTCCGATTTTGCAAAACAGCAGGGCATTAGTTATAAAGTGTTGAAAGATTTTAATCCCTGGTTGCGCGAAAACGAATTAACCTACTCCGGGAAAAAAAGATATTGGGTTCAGATTCCAAAATTATAACACATTTCACTTGTCATTACGGCTGTAAAAGAATGGTCAGTTTTTTACAATTCTGATCTTGCAAATTCTTCTCCATGCAAAGAATGACAATAAGTTAGGCGGCTGATAGAAAAAAAGTAAATGGTAAAAAAAGACATGCAAAATACTGTGCCCGAAACTGATAGTATTGATCAGGAAGAAACAATAGTTGTTGAGGGCGCCCGCGTACACAATTTAAAGAACATCGACGTTACCATTCCGCGAAACAAACTAACCGTAATTACTGGTTTAAGCGGAAGTGGAAAATCATCTCTGGCATTCGACACAATTTATGCCGAAGGACAACGGCGCTATGTTGAAACTTTTTCTGCCTATGCCCGCTCATTTTTGGGAAATATGGAGCGTCCGGATGTGGATAAAATAACCGGTTTGAGTCCCGTGATTTCAATTGAGCAAAAAGTAACCACCCGGAATCCACGTTCAACTGTGGGAACGGTAACTGAAATCTACGATTTCCTGCGTTTGTTGTATGCCCGTGCCGGCGAAGCTTACTCGTACAACACGGGCGAAAAAATGGTGAAGTACACCGAAGAAAAAATTATAAACCTGATAAAAAGTGATTTTGCAGGAAAACGAATAAATATTCTGGCGCCGGTTGTAAAAGGACGTAAGGGACATTATCGTGAATTGTTTGATCAGATCAGGCGTAAAGGTTTTTTAACTGCACGTATTGATGGCAAACTAACCGAGTTGATGCACAACCATAAAGTGGATCGATATAAAAATCACTTTATTGAAATACTGATTGATAAACTGGTTGTTGATGAAGCAGGTACAAAACGCTTAAAAGACAGTGTGCAAACTGCCATGAAACACGGGCACGGAATTTTAATGATTCTCGATCACGATACCGATGAGGCAAAATATTACAGTAGGCTTTTAATGTGCCCAAGCACCGGAATTTCATATGCCGAACCTGCACCTCATAATTTTTCGTTCAATTCGCCTCAGGGAGCTTGTCCAAAATGCAATGGTTTGGGCCGGATTACCGAGATCGACATGGATAAAATTTTGCCCGAAAAAGACAAAAGCATTGCAAAAGGAGGAATTGCACCACTTGGCCCTTACAAAAATTCGTTGATTTTTTGGCAGATCGAAGCATTGGGCGAAAAGCATGGTTTCGATCTGAAAACTCCTGTAAAAGATATCTCTGAAGAAGGTTTGAATGAAGTTTTGTTCGGAACAAACGAACGCATCCAGCTAAAAAATACTCCGCTTGGTAACAGCATGAATTACATGATGACTTACGAAGGAGTTATAAAATACATTGACAGCCAACGCGAAGAAAATACATCGAAAACAGCGCAAAAATGGGCCAACCAGTTTGTAAAAAAAATTGAGTGCCCCGATTGTAAGGGATTGCGTTTAAAAAAGGAATCGCTGCATTTTAAAATCGACGGTAAAAATATTTCGGAACTTTCGCAGATGGATTTGGATGAGTTGGGTGTTTGGCTCGAAAATCTGGAGGAGCGAATAACCGACCGTCAGCGTACCATCGGAACAGAAGTAATTAAGGAAATCCGCGACCGGCTTGGATTTATGCTTGGTGTTGGATTAAATTACCTGGCTCTCGACCGCACGGCGCAGAGTCTTTCGGGCGGCGAGTCGCAACGAATACGTTTGGCAACACAAATTGGCTCACAGCTCGTTAATGTCTTGTACATTCTCGACGAGCCCAGCATTGGTTTGCATCACCGCGATAATTTGAAATTGATTCAGGCACTCGAACAACTGCGCGATTCGGGTAACTCGGTAATTGTGGTGGAGCACGACAAAGAAACCATGCTGGCAGCCGATCATTTAATCGACATGGGGCCGCACGCCGGACGACACGGTGGCGAAGTTGTTGCTGCAGGCAAACCAGGCGATGTACTGAAAGCACAAACTTTAACGGCCGATTATCTTAACGATAGAAAAAAAATTCAAATTCCTGAAAAAAGGCGAAACGGGGAATCGGATATTCTGAAAATTTCAGGATGTTCGGGTAATAACCTGAATAATGTTACCGTTGAAATTCCACTCGGAAAATTAATTTGTGTAACAGGTGTTTCGGGAAGTGGTAAATCAACCCTTATTAACGAAACGCTTCAGCCCATTTTAAGCCAGCATTTTTACAAATCGGTAAAAGATCCTTTGCCGTATAAAAAAGTTGAGGGATTAAAATTTATTGATAAAGTTATTCGGGTTGATCAGTCGCCAATTGGGCGAACTCCACGGTCGAATCCTGTTACATACACCAATGTTTTTTCTGATATAAGAACCTTGTTTACGCAGCTTCCCGAAGCCAAAATACGCGGGTATAAACCCGGTCGTTTTTCATTCAACGTAAAAGGTGGTCGTTGCGAAGAATGTCAGGGCGGTGGATTGAAACTCATTGAGATGAACTTTTTACCCGATGTGTATGTACATTGCGACAAATGCAACGGGAAACGATACAACCGCGAAACGCTTGAAGTACGCTACAAAGGAAAATCAATCAGCGATGTGTTGGATATGACCATCAATACCGGGGTTGAGTTTTTCGAGCACATTCCGTCTATTGCGACAAAGCTAAAAACCTTGCAGGATGTTGGTTTGGGTTATATTACGCTGGGGCAGTCGTCAACAACACTTTCGGGTGGCGAATCGCAACGTGTAAAACTGGCATCGGAACTGGCTAAACGCGATACCGGAAAAACACTGTATATTTTGGATGAACCAACAACCGGTTTGCATTTTGAAGATGTACGTGTTTTGCTGGAAGTACTGAATAAACTGGTGGACAAGGGAAATACGGTGATTGTGATCGAACACAACATGGATGTGATTAAAGTAGCCGACCACATTATTGATGTGGGGCCTGAAGGTGGAAAACACGGAGGAAAAATTCTTTGTGCCGGTACTCCTGAAGAAGTGGCACAAAATAAGAAATCGCATACGGCAAAATTTCTGAAACAGGAATTGGGAATTTAGAGAAAGTCACAGTGGTCAGTGTTCAGTGATCAGTTACAGTCGTCGTGTTTTGCTGTTATCTCGAACGTAGGAGAGAGATCTGTTACTTGGAAGCTAAGAAGATTGAAAAAGATTGAAAAAGATTGAAAAAGATTGAAAAAGATTGAAAAAGATTGATGGAGATTGATGGAGATTGAAAAAGATTGTCTTGTAGCATACCGGCATCTAACAACCTTGCACCCTGCAACCTATAACTTGCAACCTGTAACCTGTAACCTGTAACTTGCACCCTGTAACCTGTAACCTGTAACTTAAGTCTTCCGGAGGAGTGTCAATTCTAACGGGGATATTTTTAAAAATCACTTCAACTCCTTTATGATAATCTCAATCACTTTCGATACTTTTACAGATGGAAACAGACAATTCAGAAAATGAAACAAATCGAAATATTTTGTAATAATACCAAGTCTACACATACGTACTCAATGGGTACTTCTTTATTGGAAATCAGTCAGGATTTAAACATAAAACTTCGGAATACACTTTGCGGCGCCTTGGTCAATAACCAGGTAAAAGAGTTGTCGTTTTGTGTTGTAAAACCCAAGCACATCGAATTTATAGATGTTACACATCCCGATGGATTGCGCATTTACATTCGAAGTTTAATATTTGTGCTGTATGCAGCGGTAAAAGAAGTCTTTCCGCATGTTTCGTTAAAGGTGCAAAACGGAATTTCCAACGGTTATTTTTGCGAATTACAAGGTTTGGAAAGGGAGATTTCGGAGTCGGATATTTTTTCGATAAAACAGGAAATGAAAACCCTTGTTGAAGCTGATATTCCATTTGTAAAAAAGGGGATTACAACCAATTCTGCAGTTGAACTTTTAATAAGGCAAGGCCTGGAAGAAAAGGCAGAATTGTTTGAACAACAGGGGCATTTGTATTCGTTCTTGTATTTTCTGAATGATTTGGGCAACTATTTTTACGGTAATCTACTTCCTTCAACCGGCTACATCTCGAATTTTGGGATAGTTCCTTATTTCGATGGCCTTTTGTTGCAGGTGCCGCGTCGCAAACATTTTCACTCGCTTCGGAAAGTGGAGGTGCTTACAAAACTTTTTGAAGTGTTTCAGGAACAAAAAGACTGGGCAGAGATTTTAAACGTATCTACAATTGCCAGTTTAAATTCCTTTGCCTTACAAAATAAAAGCGGCGATATTATTAAAATTTCGGAAGCGCTTCACGAAAAGAAAATTGCCGAAATCGCCAATCAAATATCCGCACGAAATGGTGATGTAAAGGTTGTTTTAGTGGCCGGACCATCGGCGTCGGGGGAAAACCACTTTTAGCAAACGTTTGGGTGTTCAGCTGGCTGTAAACGGCATGCGGCCTTATCAGATTTCTTTGGACGATTATTTTGTCGATCGCGAACTTACACCAAAAGATGAACATGGAGAGTACGACTTTGAGGCTTTGGAAGCCATCGACATTGATTATTTCAACAAACAGTTGGTAGAGTTATTTGAGGGGAAAGAAGTGCGTTTGCCAAAGTTCGATTTTCACAGTGGCCGACGTGGAGCGAACGGAACAACTTTAAAACTGGGACAAGGTGACATTTTAATTGTGGAAGGAATTCACGGTATGAATCCGGGTTTGTTAACCGATGTGCACAACGAAAATACCTTTAAAATATTTATCTCGGCACTTACCCAGATTTCGGTTGACGAGCACACGCATATTTCAACGGCCGACAATCGTCTGTTGCGCCGAATGATTCGTGACTACAATTACCGCGGATACCTGGCGGCTGACACTATAAAACGCTGGCCATCGGTTCGAAAAGGTGAGGAGAAAAATATTTTCCCATACCAGGAAAATGCAGATGTAATGTTTAATTCGGCAACCATTTACGAACTGGCAGTACTAAAAAAATACGCCGAACCTATCTTAAAAACCGTTATGGAAAATCAGGCAGAATATACCGAATCAACTCGTTTGCTCGAATTCCTGTCGTATTTTAAACCCATTAGCGATCACGAAATTCCGCCAACTTCGCTTTTACGTGAGTTTTTAGGAGGGAGCAGTTTTGTTTATTAAATGCGATACATCTTTTTAGCGAAAAAGGATTTCTAGTTTATTCGTAAATCATTTCGATGTCATCAATTATTAGCAAGCTTCCAATTGCTCCGGCAAAATTTGCTCCGTCAAAGCTCGATGAAGCAACAAAAGTGATGTGAGTAGGTAATACAAAACTTGCTGAATCGGCACTTACAAAGCCATGATCCGCGGGTTTCATGTAATCAGGAAAAGAATTGTCGAGTTCGCCATAGTTAACCGGAATTTCCAGCGAACTCAGCGTTTCCTGTGATTCCTCACTTCTAAACCAGGCGGTGGCAAGCCTTTCTGTATTTCCACCCAAACGGATTTCAAACAGTGAATAAATGTCGCATGCGTCGCCATAATCCAACACATTTCCTTTTTTATCTTTATTTACGGCTCCCGGCGAATAGGAGTATTTTACCCTGATACTTTTAGGGCGTCCTGTAAAAGGTGAGCCAAATTCAATGGCTGCCTCCGGATTGGAAGGATCAATGTTGTCGGGATTAAATACACCGGTAAATATGGACCCGGCTGAAATGGGTGCGCCAAAAGTTCCGGCAAGAGCCCCGTTGTCGAGCGTTTCCATGTGAGCGGCATAATTACCATTGCCTAAATCTTCACGAATGGTTGCAAGTTTGTTTAAAATCTGTGTTCCCTGGTTTCCGGTTCCCCAAATGGTAGTTGCTGCATCGGCACCGGGTTCGTAATAATTAGAAGCCGTTTTGTACCACTGGTTTAAATCCCAGTTACTCAGTTGGGGAGTAGCCGAAGCAATAAACGATTCAATCTCCCATTCATGTTTCGATCCATCTTCTGCTATTACTGTCAGAATTTCAGGTTCATTTAAATCAAGTTTATCGCCAATGGTTTTATTTGATGTGGCAAACGACGACAGTTCCAGTTTCTCAATGTTTATAGCAGCAAGATCAACTCCGGCAGGAATTTCGATGGTAACTTTTTTGTTTTCAGTATCAATGGTGGCATTTCCTGCCTGGTTGCTAACTTCTATTCGTTTGATGTTTCCGTACTGCGAAAGCCCAAAATAGTCTTCATTAACACACGAAAACAACAGGGTGGACAGAAGTAAACAGATGTATAATTTTTTCATTTTGTGCTGATTAAGAGTGTTCCTTTCTTAGCTGGTTTTTCAATTCTCACTTTTTTAATGTTTCTTTTTAGCTCCAAAATAGTAGGCTAAACCGAGGTCGAGCGACAATAAATCGATATTAAAATCAACGTTCTGTCTGATTACTCTCGACTCATCCACATCATTTACTTTTTTATCGCTGATCTGTAATTCGTATCCCAATACATTTAACTGTACTTCAAATGCAAAATTCTCCATGGCAAAAAATGTAATCCCCGGACTTAAACCAACTCTGAAATTGTAGTCGGTAGAATATTTTTTATTCACCACATCTATATTTTTTGTGTCGCGGGTAAGTGTGTTTGCAACACCAAAAGTTACCTCCAGTTGTGTATAAAAGCTTAAACGTTCGCTGGGAGTTAAGGGCACCGACGAGCGAAAAAAGGGAGTAAGCGCATATCCGCGAGTCATAGAATTTGATTGAATGGTGTCGGGATCGCGAAAAACCAGTCCGTTGAATTCGTTTTGTGTGTAGTGAAAGTTGATACCGGCCATTCCGTAATTTCCTGTGTAATAACCTCCTTTCAGCGAGATGTCGAAACCCAGCCGTTGCCCATTCAGTACTTTTTGAAAAAGATAATCGGCATTGGTCATTTGTTTGTCAGACACCGAAAAATCCAAACCTAAATAAATATTGGTTTTAGCAAATGGCAAAAAATCTTTTGAATAGTAATTCGACATCAAATCGTACGGAGAATAGTGTTGTTGATCGGTAGTATCTGTTATTTGTGCTTTTAATCCTAATGGTATAATAAAAATTAGAATGTATAAAACTGCCTGAAATTTTTTTGTCATGGAGATACTGATAGTGGTTACTACTCAAATTTACGAAAAACATCATACTATTATTTCATTCGGCAAAATTTAAATTATACGAAATCCGTTAGAGTGGGGAAAGTTCTGTATCTCAATAAAAATTCGGATATTTGCATGCTCAAAATTTAAGACAATGACAAAACACAATAGTCCTGCAGTATTGGGTGTTGGAAACGCCCTGATTGATGTAATTTCAGTATTAAAAGATGACGCGGTGTTGGAAAAATTTGGATTGCCGCGCGGAAGTATGACTTTGGTTGATGCAGATCAATCGAAAATTATTTACGATACTATTTATTCCGAAGAAAGCGAACTGGCAACAGGAGGTTCTGTAGCCAATACCATGCGCTCGATGGCCAATTTAGGTGGTAATGGCGGTTACATGGGAAAAATCGGTCACGATGATTTGGGTACTTTGTTTAAGAGTGATTTTGAAAAAGCAGGTGTTAAAACACATTTGTTTTACAGCGAAATAAGCACCGGTCGTGTGATGGGAATGGTTAGTCCTGATTCGGAGCGTACAATGGCTACATATTTGGGAGCAGCCGCCGAACTGGTTCCGGCTGAGTTTACACCGGATATTTTTGAGGGATATGAATATGTTTACATTGAAGGATACCTGGTTTTTAACCACGATTTAATTGCAGCCTGTGCCAAAGGAGCAAAAGCGGCGGGAGTTAAAATTGCCATTGATCTTTCGAGTTTTAATGTGGTGGAAGCGAATCTCGATTTTTTGAAAGACCTGATCAAGAATTATGTGGATATAGTTTTTGCAAACGAAGAAGAAGCCAAATCTTTTACAGGTTTGGAACCCGAGGATGCGCTGCACGAGATTTCGAAAAACTGTGAACTAACCATTGTTAAAGTTGGGAAAGAGGGCTCAATGATTAAACGGGGCGATGAGCTAGTTAAGGTTGGAGTTATTCCTGCAAAAGCATTGGATACAACCGGTGCCGGCGATGCTTATTCTGCCGGTTTCTTTTATGGATTAACCAATGGATACAGCCTTGATGTTTGTGGAAAAATTGCAGCACTTGTTTCGGGGAAAGTAGTTGAAGTTATGGGGCCAAATCTACCGGATACGCAGTGGCCTGAAATACACAAGGAAATTGAAAAAATAGTAGGCTAAGCAGGCTGAATTTTCGCTAGTTTTATTTTACATCATAAAAAACGGTCATTCCTGTCTTTATTGGGAATGACCGTTTTTTGTGTTTTTGTTATAAAGTGCTTAAAATAAACCGTGAATTTGTGCGTCGATTTTATCGATTATATAACTCAGATCTTCCGGATTTGTGGTAAAATCCAAGTCGTCAACATTTATAATTAGTAGTTTCCCCATTTTATACCCGCTAATCCATGCATCGTAACGTTCGTTTAATTGTTTTAAATAATCTAAACGAATCGAATTCTCGTACTCTCTGCCTCTTTTTTGTATCTGGTTAACCAGAGTAGGAATGGAAGCTCTTAAGTAGATCAACAAATCGGGTGGTTGAATTAAGCTCACCATTAAGTCGAAAAGTGTTTTGTAGTTTCCAAAATCTCGGGTACTCATTAGTCCCATGCTATGAAGGTTGGGAGCAAAAATTTCAGCATCCTCATAAATGGTTCGATCCTGAATAATTGTTTTTCCCGAATTACGGATATCGATGATTTGTTTAAAACGTGAGTTTAAAAAGTAAATCTGCAAGTTAAACGACCAACGTTGCATGTCGTTGTAAAAATCGTTTAAGTAAGGATTTTCATCAACGTCTTCGTAATGTGGAGTCCATTTATAATGTTTGGCCAGTAACTCGCTCAGAGTCGTTTTCCCGGCTCCAATATTTCCTGCTATCGCTATGTGCATGTTAATTTATATTTGAGAATCTAAAGTATAAAAAATTTGAGTTTATACCTGCATCATGTTCAAAACTTCATCCAGATATTTTCGGTTATTGGCCAGTCGGGGTATTTTATTTTGTCCGCCAACCTTGCCTCGTTGTTTCATCCATTCGTAAAATGTTCCTGATGGAGCCTGAACCACGTGAGGCATTTCAAGCGTAAGGTTTTTATGGCGTTTCGCTTCGTAATCTGAATTTAATGTTTTTAATGAATTGTCGAGTATCCGCATAAAATGATCAAGGTCGCTGGGTGGTACATCAAACTCAATAATCCACTGGTGTGCTCCTTTTTGCTTATCACCCATAAAAACAGGTCCGGCAGTGTATTCATTTACAACCGCTCCGGTATGATGACAGGCAACCTTCATCGCTTGCTCTGCATTGTCGATAATTAATTCTTCTCCAAAAGCATTTATAAAATGTTTGGTTCGTCCTGTAACTTTTATCTTAAACGGATATTTGCAGGTAAACTTTATGGTATCGCCAATTATGTACCGCCACAGTCCTGCATTGGTCGAAATTACCATGGCGTAGTTCTCGTTCAGTTCAACTTCTTTTAAACTTAGCACCTTCGGATCGGGATTCCCATATTCCGACATGGGAATAAACTCGTAGTAAATGCCATAGTCGAGCATGAGTAGCATGTCATCGCGGTGTTCGTTGTCTTGTATTCCAAAAAATCCTTCCGAAGCATTGTAGGTTTCCAGGTAATGCATTTGTTCCGAAGGAATAAGCCTGCGGTATTGTTCGCGATAAGGATCGAAATTTACACCACCGTGTGCAAAAACTTCGAGGTTGGGCCACACTTCAAGTAAATTTGATTTGCCCGTTTTTTCAAGCACCTTTTTAAAAAGTACAAGATACCACGACGGAACGCCGGCAAATGATGTAATGTTCTGGTCGAGTGCTGTATCAATAATCTTTTCAATTTTTTCTTCAAACTCCTCAATCAGAGCAATTTCGGTGGTTGGAGTGCGGAACAAGTCAGACCAAAAAGGCACATTTTCGAGCATAATTGCCGATAAATCGCCGTAAAATGAATTATTGCTGCTGTTATTTACCTGGTGACTTCCGCCCAAGGTAAGTACTTTGCCTTTTACAACTTTACTATCGGGGTGATTAGTAATGTATTGGGCAAATACGTCTTTCGGCCCTCTTAAATGGCATTCTTCCAAGGCCTCTTTGGTTACCGGAATAAATTTGCTTTTATCGCTTGTTGTACCCGATGATTTGGCAAACCATTTTACTTCGCCCGGCCACAGCAAATCCTTTTCGCCTTTTCGCATTCGTTCAACATAAGGTTTTATGTCGTTGTAATGCTGTAAAGGCATACTTTTTTGAAAATCTTTATGGGAATCTATCTTGTTGAAATTGTGTGCTTTCCCCCATTCTGTGTTTCTTGCATTTAGCAGCAACTCGAAAAGAGTTTCGTTCTGAATTTCGTGTGGGTACTCGCGATAATACTGAATTTGATAGTTCCGCTTTATATTAACCCACTTAATTACTGAATTGAGTAATGGCATTTGTAACGTTTATTTCTATGGTTTTTAAAAGTAAAAAATAAGTACCGCAAATAATTACCAAAATCTGCGTTGAAAATAGAAAACCTAAATCAGAACAACTAAAGAAATCTTCGATTATTTTGTGGAAATTTCGGAATGAAAAGATGCCAGATGTAATTGCAACATGAAAGAAATTAATTTACAGCATGGTAGAAAAGCTTTGATATCTGAAATAAAAATAAAAAATGTAGCGTTAAACTATAAAACCGGGAGATTTACCGATTCGATTATTTTTTAGATCAATGATTTTTTATATTTACTTTGTTTGAGATACATACTAAAATAGCCGCTTGTGCTTTTGTGGTGAAACGAAAACACGAGCCTGATTTTTAAACACTGGTATTCGTTTCACTTGCATACTTTTAAACTTAACGAAAATAAACATATGAATTACATCGATATTGTTTTAGGAATTATTCTTATTCTGGCCGCTATTAACGGTTTTAAAAAGGGATTAATTGCAGAAGTTGCATCTTTGGCTGCATTGATACTGGGAATTTGGGGAGCCATAAAATTCTCATACGTAACCAGCGAATTTTTAATCGATAATTTCAATCTTAAAACCGATCACTTGAATCTTATTTCGTTTGCCGTAACTTTTGTTGTTATTGTAATTTTAGTGCATGTGGTTAGCAGCGCAGTAAATAAGTTGGTTGAAACCGTAATGTTGGGTTTTGTAAACAAGCTTGCAGGTGTGGTATTTGGAGTTTTAAAATCAGCATTAATTTTGAGCATAATTTTAGTCGTATTTAATAAAATCGACGAAGATGTTCATATCTTGTCTGAGAGTGCAAAAGAAAATTCTCGTATGTACGAGCCAATACGTTCGTTTGCACCCACTATTTTCCCTTTTATCGATGTTTGGGAAATAGACTTAAAAGACAAAAAAATAGAGAAAAAGAATGTTGCCTAAAATTCTGCCGCGTTTTAAACACAGTAAATCTGAAGAAGATTATAAAAACGTAACTTGTGCCAATTGCGAAACAAAGTTCGATGGTCATTTTTGCCCAAACTGCGGGCAGTCTGTAAAGGAGTTTGACAAACCCATTAGTTTTGTTTTATATAATTTCCTGGGTGATTTTTTTGCATTCGACACCCGTTTCTTTAAAACATTTATAGCCCTGTTGTTCCGGCCGGGTTTTCTATCGAAGGAGTATATTGAAGGACGTAGAGTACGTTATGCTCCGCCTTTTCGGGTTTACGTTTTCGTAAGTTTTGTATTGTTTCTGTTATTGCAGATTTATACCAATAAAGGATTGGTTACCGTGCTCGACAGCGAAAAAACAAAAGTAGGACTGGATTCGAGTTCGGTTGTGATGGCCGATTCGGTATTGAATACAGTTAGTGTTGAAATGGCTGCCAGTGAAATGGCTGAAACCGATTCTTTGTTAAATCAAATTGGAATAAAAGTAGACACAACAAAGTTATACGGAGAAGGAAGAGCGGGAGTTGATTTGGCAGAATTGTTTAAAGAAAACAGTGTGCGCAGCATACTCGACAATTCCATAAATAAACTCGAAGAAGAATTAAAAACGGAAGAAGATCCTGCTGAACGTGCTGATATTCAAAAGTACCTTCGAATTCTGAGGTCTCCCGAGCAAACTAATGCTAATATTCTGAAGTATATTTCGTGGGCATTTTTTCTTTTGCTGCCCTTACTTGCTGTTATTTTAAAGCTGGTATACATTAGGCGTAAGCAAAATTATATGCGTCATTTGGTATTCTCCATACATATTCATTCCTTTATTTTTGTTGTAATGATCCTTATAGTTGGCCTATTTATGCTTTTTGGAACCAGCATCATTAACATTGTTTCGTTTTTGCTTCTTGTTACTCCCATCTACCTGATTATTGCCATGTGGAAATTCTATGGACAATCAATCGGAAAAACGATTATTAAGTTTATTACTGTATCATTTATTTACAACGTTATTTTCATGATTGTGATTTTTACTGCGGCTTTAAAAGCATTAAATCTGGGGTAGAAAGGAAATAATTAAAAATAGTTGCAACATTTTGACTACTGCAGGAGTCAAACGTTCAGAAATAAATAATAATTACAAGTTATGACAGAATTAATAGCAGTTGCAGTAGTATTTTTTGGGTCGTATCACATCTTAAAAATGATTTCAACCCATTTGTTAAAACGAAAATTAATTAAAGCGCAGCAATACGATCGTGTGGGGATTTTGGAAGAGCCTAAAAGTGTTTCGGACGAATCGAATCGTTATCCGTCGTTAAAATGGGGTTTGGTGGCTTTAATGACCGGTTTGGGATTTATTATAATGGAAGTACTCGGTCTTTTTAACCGACAGATGATTCACGGAAACGATGCCATTTTACCAATTGGAATACTTTTGGTCTGTGTTTCTGCCGGTTTTTTGATTTACTTTTTTATAATGAACGGAAAACAAGTAAAAAAGTAAGCTTTCAGATAAGCAATAATTTCAGTTTGTAATTAGTCATTTCGAACGAAGCGAGAACGTTTTCCATCGTGGGAAAGATCTCATTCATACTTCATTCGAAATGACATTTTTTTATACAAATTTGTATTCGAGTATTTGCTGGAATCCACGTAAAAAATCATCGGCCCGCATCCGTTTTTTACCCGCAATTTGCAGGTCGGTTATTTGTAACCAACCATTTTTACACGCCACTTTAACAAAAGTTTTACCGTCCGATTTAATTGTCCCGGGCGTATCGTTTGTGTTTCGATCAACCTGTATGGCAAAAAATATTTTGGTCGCAATTTCTTTTCCGGTTTCATTGTGCACCAATGTACTCCAGGCTGCCGGGTATGGCGATAAACCCCGAATCAGGTTTCTGATCTGTTCAATATCGTTTGCCCAGTCTATTTTGCAGTCTTCTTTAAATATTTTAGGAGCGTGTTTAATTTTCGTTTCAGCCATTATTTCCGATTGTGGGATGGCTTCATAATTTCCATCGGCCAATGCATCAACGGTTTCAACCACCAATTTGGCGCCAATTCCCATCAAACTATCATGAATGGTTCCAACGGTATCATTTTCCCAAATGGCAATTTCCTTTTTAAACAGTATTTTACCTGTATCAATTTTATGATCGAGTAAAAAGGTAGTAACACCTGTTTGGCTTTCGCCATTTATTACTGCCCAGTTTAAGGGGGCAGCACCACGGTATTGCGGCAACAACGATCCGTGCAAATTAAAGGTTCCCAAACGGGGCATATTCCATACAACTTCGGGCAACATTCGAAATGCAACCACAACCTGCAAATCTGCTTTTAAGGCTTCCAGTTCGGCTAAAAACTCCTGGTTCTTTAATTTTTCGGGTTGTAAAATATTCAGCTTGTTTTCAACGGCATATTTTTTTACCGCCGACTCGTTTAATTTTTTACCGCGTCCGGCTGGTTTGTCGGGAGCCGTAATTACCCCCACCACATTGTATCCGCCATCAACCAGTGCTTTTAAACTTGCCACTGCAAAATCAGGCGTTCCCATAAATACTAATCGAAGCTCTTTTCCTGTCATATCTTATTTTTTTCGAAGGTTGGTATTTCCTTTTTGCGCTTTGGGCCAGTATGGGCAGTGGCGGCATCCGTTGGCACAACAATAACCCCGGTTGGTTAAATGTGCTTCTGTCATAACCCGGTAGCCGTTTTCCATATAAAAGTCTTTGCCTTCTTTCAGCCCATCGCTAAACCCACTATCAAAAAGGTCGTCGAAATATCCCATAAATCAATTTTTTGCAAAACTAACTATTATATTCAGACTAACAGATTCTCTTGTAAATTTGGTATTTTTATCCGATCTGAAAAAAACAATATGGGAATTGAAAAAGATTTTTTGATGCGGCAATTGATGCTGCTGTTTGAAGTTATTCATAAAATTATCAGACACCGTAAAAAGGGAGAAAGTGAAGAGGCAGAAGAAGCCATTCAGTATTTTTACGAGTGTTTAAAAATAGACGAAAATCTGGAGCTGCTTAGCATTGAAGAAATGATAAGTTTACTGGTTGAAAAAAAGGGATTAAGCAACGAGCAAATTGAGTTAGTGGCCTTTGTTTTAAAAGAACAGGGCGAATTACACGCCGAAGAGGACGGCAGGCTTACTCTTTTTCGAAAAGCCTATTTTTTACTGCAGAAAGTAGATCGGGAAAGTGCCCAATTTTCCATGGACCGTCAGATGAAAATGGAGGAGTTGAGATTGTACCTCAATTAGTTTTTGAAGGAAAGGCAGAAGTTAGAAGACAGAAGTATTTCTTGATGCTTGATTCCAATTAATTTTCAAGTTGCTCTTTCTCTTGTTTGCGGGATATCAGATCTATTGCAACAATCATGGCCGTAAAACCCCAAAAGGGTACCGATATTTTATCCGTATCGAGAAAGTTGTTGAGTAGACCATGTATGTAATAAGTAACCAGCCCAGCCAATGCAGCCAGTAGTATGGATCGTAAATGATAATCTTTAAGTCGTGTGTATGTGTTTACTGCCGTATAAATTACCACACTAATTAAAATCAAATACGTTATTAAACCCAATAATCCCGATTCGGCCATTGGACCAAGGTATTCGCTGTGGGCATTTCCACCGTCGGCAGAATTTGTACTTATAATTGTGCGGTCTTTACTCAATTGGTAAGGCGCATATTTAAACATATAAGTGCCGGGCCCATATCCAAAAACCGGTTTATCGGCAAACATACGAATGGCACAACTCCAGCGGTTAATTCGTTCCAGGTTTGATGCATCGGTTGTAATATTCGACATCGAAGAGATATGGGTCATCAGGTTTGCTGACGATTCTTCCGAATTTTGTTCCAGTTTCATTAAAATTTGAGTTTGAAACGTCAAAAACAAAACGATAACTGTGATTGTGGCAATAAAAATTGGTTTAAACCGAATTCGTAATTTTATAAAAGTCCATACACCCAGAGCAACTACAATGCTTAACCAGGCTGCCCGGCTGTACGATAAAAGAAATCCTAAAAATACCACTGCCAAAGCAAATGCGGCCATGAACCGTGTTTTTGTTGAAAAGGTTTTGTTTAACGAAAACATCACTAAAAATGGCAGGTATAAAGCAGTAACTGCTCCGTACGAAGTGTGGTCGCGGTAAAACGGTGTAACCACAAAATGGGCAGCTTGTTTGTTCCATAAGCCGTAACCCAAATGGCGGTAGGTGGAATAAAACACAACAAACATGAGTGGAATAACATACAACCATACATACTTTTCCATGTTTTTTCCTTCGGAGAACAATTTTGCAGCTAACAAATAAAGTCCAACTACAAACCAAATTCTCATTAACAAAAACTTAAACGAAACAACTGGCATGGTGCTGGTTATACTCGTAAGAAAAATCCAGATCAGGTTAAAATATACAGCCAATGAAACGGGGTGCAGCAATATTTGTTTGTCGAATTTTCTCTCCTGAATTATTTTTAACAGGAAGAGAATGAGCAGGCCAAATAGCAACGGTTCGGTTGGCAGGTACATATCGAAACCTAATCCGGGCATTATTTCGCGCAATGGAATCGAAAGCGGGGCAAAAAAGGCAATTAAATAAATTACTTTGTCAAAGGAGTAGATGGCAATGAGCAAAATGGCCAAAACCAATGGCAAAGCATTTATTAAAACCATATCTTTTTTTACTACAAACCATAAGTTTAGCAGTATAAAACCAATGGAAATAAGGTAGAAAAGAGTTATTCGTATGGCTGCATTACGAAGCACAACTGTTAGTCTTTTTTGTAGTCGAGCACTAAAAATACCAATAAGGAAAGGAAAACTGCCGACAAGGTTGAGAAGGCAACAATTAACCAGCGCACCGGATACGATTTTTTATCTGCAACAAACGGATATTCCACAACATGGCTGTATGTAATGTTTTTTTCGTATTCAACTAAATGTGCTTCGTGCAGCTCATTTAACGAGTCGATGGCGTTAATTGTAGTAACAAATAAATTTTCAAGCCGAACTGCTTCAGTTCCTTCTTTAGTAAAACTTGAATACAATTCCTGAATCTTTTTTGTATCGCCCGATGCACTTCTTCCGGCCGCCAAAGCATTCATGTATCCCCTTGTAATTTCCGAAACCTGGTTGTCGTAACTAATTATACCAAATTGGTTTCGTAAACTGTCGAGTTGCTTTTGGTACGTTTTCAGCTCTTTGTTCTTTTTTTCCAATTGTCTGCCGGTAATATCCACCATTTCTTTGTCTTTGGCTTTGTGCATCGATCCAACTTTTTGGTTGTAAAAAGTAATAATCGAGTCGCACATGGCGGCAGCACGGTTTGGATCTTCGTCCAAAACTTTTATTTCTGCTGTTTCGAATTCAGTTTTGCTTGTACTAACGTTGGTGTTATAAATATCGAGCATGTACGTGTAGTAGTGTACATCTTCTTTGTTTATTTTGTACACCTTGTCGAGCTCAAATGCATCAAACATTCTGAATTTTAGGTCATTCGAGTTTAATACTTCCAGCATTTGTTCTGTTTCCGACTCATCGCTAAATACCCAGGTATTTGTTGGGTAAATACGAGCTGTTGATTTATACTTGGGTGTAATAAAAATTGGCCCTGAGAAAATGCCAGACAAAACAATTGCAATAACACCAATAAGTACAAAATGAAGTTTGCGTTTCCAAATCAGGTTTAGAATGCGCTGCGTGTTAAAAAAATTATCCATAAAGTGTGGTTTCAATTCAGTCGTGTAATTCCAACGCTTACGAAGTGTTTTTAGTATTTAACAGAATGATTTTCAATAATTATTCGGCAATAATTAAAAAGTAGTTCTTTTTCCCTTTTTGAGCCAAAATGTATTTGTCGGCAATAAGAAACTCCGAATTTACGACTAATTCAGGATCGCCTGCTTTTTCTTTGTTGATACTCAGTCCGTTTCCTTTAATTGTACGTCTTAATTCACCTTTCGATGGGAAAACCTCAGTTTTTTCCGCCAGCAGGTCAACCACATTAATTCCTTCAGCTAATTCGGCTTTCGAAATTGTAAATTGAGGAACGCCTTCAAAAACGGCAAGGAAAGTACTTTCATTTAATTTACGAAGTTGCTCCGCTGTTCCTTTTCCAAAAAGGATTTGAGAAGCTTCAACCGCCATTTCGTATTCTTCTTTCGAGTGAACCATGATTGTTACTTCTTCGGCAAGTTTTTTCTGAAGCGAACGCATGTGTGGCGCTTCTTTGTGTTCCGCAACCAGTGTATCAATCTCTTCTTTCGAAAGCAGTGTGAATATTTTTATGTAACGTTCGGCATCTTCATCCGAAGTATTTAACCAAAACTGGAAAAATGAATAGGGCGATGTGCGTTCCGGATCTAACCAAACGTTTCCGCTTTCTGTTTTCCCAAATTTAGTACCGTCGGCTTTGGTAATCAAAGGGCAGGTCATGGCAAATGCCTCACCACCTGCTACCCGGCGAATTAGTTCGGTACCGGTGGTAATGTTTCCCCACTGGTCTGAACCTCCCATTTGCAGCTTGCAATTGTTATTTTGGTAGAGGTGTAAAAAATCGTAGCCTTGCACCAGTTGGTAGGTGAACTCAGTAAACGACATTCCCGATTTTGATTCTTCGCCAAGACGTTTTTTAACGCTGTCTTTGGCCATCATGTAGTTTACGGTAATGCGTTTACCCACATCGCGGATGAAATCTAAAAATGAGAATTCTTTCATCCAGTCGTAATTGTTAACCATCAATGCAACATTGGCTTCATGGCTTTCAAAATCGAGAAATTTCGACAATTGATTTTTAATACATTCCTGGTTGTGACGCAAAGTAGGTTCGTCCAATAAATTCCGTTCCTGCGATTTTCCTGAAGGATCGCCGATCATTCCGGTGGCTCCACCAATTAATGCAATGGGCTGGTGTCCTGCAATTTGAAGGTGTTTTAACATCATAACACTCACCAGGTGACCAATGTGTAATGAATCTGCAGTTGGATCGATACCAACATATGCCGGAGTTACTTCTTTTTGTAATTGTTCTTCAGTTCCGGGCATAATATCGTGCAACATGCCTCTCCATTTCAATTCTTCAACAAAATTCATCGGAAATCGTATTTTTAAATTTTGCGCAAATATATAAAATGCTAGGTGTTATTCGGGTGTTTCATGCTTAAAATGAGTACGATTGTCAGAAATACTTCGACAATAAGTGCTTGTTTGTAACTATAAACTCTGTGTTCTGACATACGGTTTCAAACTTTATTAAAATAATTGTAACATTTTTCTACCTTGCTGAGTCTGATGTTTTGACTATGGTAGACAGCGAACTGGTTCAGCAGGTTTTAAACGGAAATAACAATGCCTTTCGGTTTTTGGTATCTAAATATCAGGGACTGGTTGTTCATGTGGTTGGGCGAATTGTTCAGCAACAAGACGAACTGGAGGATATTTGCCAGGAGGTGTTTATTAAGGTGTATAAAACCTTAAACCGTTTTCGGGGTGACTCGAAGCTTTCTACCTGGATTGCAAAGATTGCTTACAATACCGCAATTTCGCATTTTCGGAAACAGAAACGAAGGGGAGAGGTATCGTACAACGAGCAGCCTGCTTTAATTGCAAACCACAACGATTTGGAATTAAACCAGAAAAAACTGGAAAAAGACGAAGCTCAAAAGTACCTGCTAAAGTTAATTGAAACGCTTCCGGTAAATTACCGGACCGTGCTGACGCTTTTTCATTTGGAAGAGTTCTCGTACAAAGAGATTGAAGAAATTACCGGAATGCCCGAGGGAACAATAAAAAGTTATTTGAACCGGGCACGAAAAATTTTGAAAGGCAAAATCGAAAAAGTTGCCCGTTTGGAACAAACTAATATTTTTGCAGATTATGTTTGAAGATAAAACACCTTTTGATTCGGAGAAACTGGTGGATGAGGTTTTTAAAACCGAACCAGCGTATTTCTTATCTGATAACTTTGCCGAAGTTATGGCCGGGAAAGCAGGCCGTCATTTTGCATGGAAACAATACATTAAAGAATTTCTGATTTATCTGGCAGTTATTTTTGGAATATTGGTGATGACGGCGGGGATGGCTTTTTTCTGGTTCGATGCCAACATGCTAAACTGGTTCGACTTTTTAATTTCAAACCTGACTCTGGTTGCAGGGATTAATTTTCTCGTGATTTTTGTTTTGTTCGCCGATCGGGTTTTGCTACGTTATTTTTTGTATCGGACATCACTGGATTAACCTGAAAGTATACGCTAAAAATAACACTCAACAGTTATTAATTTGATTTACCCGGTTTTAGAATATGAATTAATATTTCCGACGAAAACAATTTAAAAATTTCCAACTTCCCGATTTTACCCTCGCTTATTGCGTAAATAAATAATCTGCCCCGCATTGGGTTGCTGGCCTGCTTTCATCCCATTTCGTTTGTAAAGTGGTTTTAATTTAACTCCATACATTTGCGAAATAAAATGCATGCTTTCGCCTTGTTGTACGCGGTGTGTTAAATTGGTTTTTGATGCTTTTCCTTTTTTTGACTGAATGTAAATCACTTCATTTGGCACAGGTCGGTAACCGGCACGCTGGTCGTTAAACTTATACAATTCCCAATCGCTTAATCCAAATTCCTGAGCCAACATTTCGTAAGTATCACCTTTTCGTGCCACAACCGATTTTATGTCGTTAAATTTTACCACTTTATGCGTGTTGTATGGATTCAACATCAACGAATTAGAGATTCCCGGGCTAACACTTTGTTGCTCAAAAACAGCCAGTTCCTGGTAGTTCATTTTTTTGTCGAGACGATGGAGTTTATTCTCCTCAATAATTTTTATAAGTCGTTTGTCGTAATCGTGTGCCGTGGCATAGCCGGCTTTTTTTAATCCTTTTGCCCAGGCTTTGTAATCGGTCGGATCTAATTCAAAAAGCGATGCATAACGCGGATTACCCATTAAAAAATTGGTATGGTCGACATACGAATCTTCCACGGTGCGGTATTTTCTGAAACATTCGTTTTTTGCATCGTCGTCGTAATATACTTTTTTACCGGTCCATCCTTTTTTACACTTAATACCAAAGTGGTTGTTCGATTTTCTCGACAATTCGCTGTTGCCGTTACCCGATTCCAAACAGCCCTGTGCCATGGTAATACTTGCGGGTATTCCACTGCGGTTCATTTCTTCGATAGCAATTAACTGCCAGCGCTTTATGTATTCTTCGCGCGAGATTTGCGCAGTTGCAGTAAAAGTGATTAAAACCAGCAAAGTGAATAAGGAAATATATCTCATAGTAAATAGATGCTAAAAACGATTTCAAAAATAACGGCTTAAACGTGTAAAGTATTTTAATGCGGGCATTTTTTATAAACAAAGTAGCGTGAGTAAAGAACTTTTCTGCGAAAATTGTACATTTGAACAAAAAGCTTATTATGCGAATTAAAGAGTTGCAAATTTTAGTTTACGAATACGATACTGTGGTTGACTTGCCGGAAGCCGACCAGAAGTTGTTATTGGCAGCGCGTGAAGCTGCTAAAAATGCGTATGCGCCGTATTCTAAATTTTGCGTTGGGGCAGCTTTGTTGTTGGAAAATGGTGAGATTGTTTTGGGGAGCAACCAGGAAAATGCCGATTTTACAGATGGTTTATGTGCCGAACGTGTTGCCATATTTTATGCAAATTCAACGTTCCCCGATGTTGCTGTTAAAGCACTTGCCGTAACTGCAAAAAATACTAACGGTTTAATTGAAGGACCTGCACAACCTTGCGGTTCCTGCCGTCAGGTTTTGGTCGAGACCGAAGCTCGTTATAAAAGAAACATTCGGGTTATTATGGATGGAAGAAAACGGATTCAGGTGTTGGAAGGGGCTGATAATTTATTGCCGTTTGCTTTTAAACCGAATGCACTGGGCTAAACTTTCCGGCAGAAAATAGTTTCATAAATTCATCCCAAACCGGATCTTTTGGAGGATCGGCAATAATAACCAGTGGCTCTTTTTTTACCGGATGTATCAATTCAACTTTTCGGGCATGCAAATGAATGCCTTTGTCCTTGTTCGATCGGGATGCTCCGTATTTTAAATCTCCTTTAATGTGCAAACCCAAATTTTTTAGTTGAACTCTTATCTGATGGTGACGTCCGGTATGTATTTCAACTTCGAGCAAATGGTAGCGTTCAATGCTGGCAATGTGCCGATACGTTAAACTTGCCAGTTTGGCTCCCTCTGAAGTTTTGTCGGTTACATAACTTTTATTGCGTGCTTCGTTTTTAACGATGTAATTTTCCAGTGTGTCGGTATGTTTTGCCGGACGTTTATCGACCACCGCCCAATACACTTTTTTAACTGCACTTTTGGTTTGAAAAAGTTTATTTAAACGTGGAAGCACTTTACCGGTTTTTGCCAAAACGAGTAGTCCGCTTGTTGGGCGGTCAATTCGGTGTGGTAGCCCCAAATATACATTCCCGGGTTTGTTGTATTTAATTTTCAGATACTGTTTTACCTTGTCCAAAATGGTTTCGTCGCCGGTTTTGTCTCCCTGCACAACTTCACCACAGGCTTTGTTAATGGCAATTATATGGTTATCCTCGTAAATTACTTCCACGCTACAAATCAGCTAATTTCGAACACTAAACACTAAACTCTGAACTTCTGTCTTCTTTAATACTGCTCCTTCTCGTTGGGGAAATCTTGCGATTTTACATCGTTGATATAACTTCCAACTGCACCTTTTATTTCAGCAGCCAGATTGTGATACCTTCTTAAAAAACGAGGTGAGAATTGTTGCGTAATCCCCAGCATGTCATGAATTACTAAAACTTGCCCGTCAACACCACCTCCGGCGCCAATTCCAATTACCGGAATTTTAAGCTCAGAGGCTACAGTTTCGCCAAGTTCAGCAGGAATTTTTTCCAAAACAATGGCATAACAACCTGCTTCTTCCAATAATTTGGCATCGCTGATTAACTTTTCAGCTTCAGCATCTTTTTTTGCACGAACGGTGTAGGTTCCAAATTTATGAATCGACTGCGGCATTAATCCCAGGTGCCCCATAACCGGAATTCCGGCAGAAAGAATACGTTTTACCGATTCAATTACTTCGGCACCACCTTCCAGCTTTACCGAGTCGGCAGCCGTCTCTTTCATAATTCGAATGGCCGAAATAAGCGCTTCTTTCGAATCGCCCTGGTAAGTTCCAAACGGCAAATCAACCACAACATGTGCACGTTTTACTGCACGAACCACCGATGCTCCGTGGTATATCATCTCATTTAAGGTAATTGGCAAGGTAGTTTCGTGTCCCGCCATCACATTCGATGCTGAGTCGCCAACTAAAATTACATCCACTCCGGCTTCGTCAACCAATTGAGCCATACTGTAATCGTACGAGGTCAACATCGATATTTTTTCACCACGCAATTTCATTTCTGACAGGCGGTGCGTAGTAACTTTTCTAACTTCGCTGTGTACTGACATGTTTTTGTTTTATTGAAAATGGATACAAAGCTAAACAAACCTTTTGTTTCACCCAAAAACTAACTATTTTATCCCCGTCAAAATTTGTCGTCTTAACTTTTATTAACCGCTGTATGATGTTAGTTTTCTCAAGGTTTACTTTCTTTGAACTTTAATAAGATTGTCAGAAAATGAGAAAACATACAATTAAGAATTCATCCATATGGATTTCTGTTCTTTTACTTTTTACTACCGTTAATGTATTTGCTCAGGAAACAGATATCAACAATGAGGTGGTTTCGTTTACAAAACGCGAATTAATGTCGGGTTTTGTTTTTGATGTAAAAAAGGAGCAGGAAGAATTACTTACCGACGAAACAACGTTTAACGAGGAACAGACCTTGCTGAATGCTAAATTCAGATTTGAAAACAGGTTTTGGAATTTGCTGGATTACAAACAAGAGCAGTTTAATGCTGCCTTTGAAATTGGTCCCTTTGGTGGGTTTGGCAATTGGGAAGACAGTTCGTACGTAGAACATACCGTTGCCGATCAGAATTTTTACGGAATCAGAACGTCGGCAAATGTTACTTACTCGAACCGCATTTATTACGATGCAAAAAGTTATACGCTTTTAAGTGTTAACGCCTGGGGACGTTACGATTTGTATAAACAGAATTCGAATGGCGAAACCACTGATTCGTTGGGTGTTGTTGGCGACTTTGACGACGGAAAAACAAAAGACCGTTTACGTTACGGACTAAATGCAAAAGCAGCTTGGGGATTAGGCCGTTTAAGCCCGATGAACCATTTAATGGTGGCTCATTATTTACTCGAAAAATACTATCCTGGTCGTGTTTTTTCTGATTATGAAATTGCCCGGTTTGCACAGGTTATTGCCACGCTTAAAAACAACCGGGATCTTAAAACCAAACGAAACGTAGAAAACGAAATGGCCGCTTTGTCAGGTTTTATAAACGGAAAACTAATGCTGGAGCTTCCGGAAGCGATGCCTGCAGAATGGCAGTTTTCGGAATTCGATCCTCGTTTTGAAGGGCAGCGTGTTGAATTTGGACCCTTTTTTAAATACTACAACCAGGAACCCGATTTTGTATATGGTGGTTACATTCAATACGATAATTCGAGGTATAAAAATGTGAAATGGAACAGAAATTTTAGTGCAAACCTGAATTACAACCGCTATAAAAAGCAAGACTGGATGCTTGGTGAAATAAATTTGGGCTGGACTTACTACGCCGAATTAAAAAACCAGTTTGATTTTGGCGTAAAATATGTTCCCGGAATTGAAATCAATGGTTTTGAAGATGTGGGGCCACTGAGCCACAACCTGATTCCCTACTTGTCGTACTTTACACAGTTAAATTCGAGCTCACGAATAAAACTTGATTTTGCATGGCGCTTTGCCGATGGCGAGCAGTTTGTGTTGCCTGGCCCCGAATTTTCGCTGGCCATTTATCGAAGCAGGTATTAGCCATTTTTATGAGAACTACTGATTCAGAATAGCTGCAAATTCCTGAAAATCGCTTAAATGGTGCTCGATAATGTTTATTACCACTTCAATATTGATTGAACTGTAGTCGTGCACAGCGATGTTTCTGAATCCGGCCATTGACTTTAGGTTTTCACTTAACGATTTTGGAATCAATTTGGCTTTTTCTAATTTATCAAAAGCATCGCGGTGACTTTGTGGGATGCCAAGTTTTTTTATTCGAATAATATGCGTTGCTAAATCAATTGAAGTTTGGCACGCCCTTTCAATATTTAATATTACCGCATCTTGTTTTGTAAAATTGGTGAGAAAATCGTCCTGATAATCTTCCTTAATTCTTTTTATACAGCGGTCGATTGTTGCACTTTTATTGATCAGGATTTCGTCCATATTTTTCTTCGTAATCGTTTAATATATGCTTTCTGCTTTCATTTAAATCCAGGTACATCGAATAGCTTGTCATTTCAAAAGAATCAGTTTTGTATTTATCTGCACAATAAATAAGCTTCCCTTTTTCTACTATTTCTTTGCGCAAAACAGTGCTTGCATTTTTTACATCTACCAAATCAATGTCTTTGTCAAGCAAAGCAGCCAATTCTTCCTGAATTTTCCATTTTTCTACAGCCGAAATCTTGTCTTCAGTTAGAAATGCCAGATCGATGTCACTATCAGAAGTTTCCTGATTCAAGGCATAACTTCCATAAACATAAATTCCACTTAAATTTTGAATTTTAGTTTGCAGAAAGTTGATAATTTGTATTTCAGTTTCTTTTAACAGCATATACAAATATAGTGTGAATAATCAGAAGATAAGAAAGCCCTGAATTATTCCCTTAAACGCGCAGAAAAATCTTTTTCTTGTACATGTAATACAGTAATGACCAAAGCAGTGCAAGACCCGCAATTAAAATGAAAAAGTCTCCACCTTTTCCCATTGGTTTTGCCAGCCAGCCAAAGAAAAATTCGGTTACATATTGCATGTCAATAATGCGTGTAAACATGTAAATAAATATCGAATTCATACCAATTACGCGAAAGTAAAAAGCCCATGCTTGAAATTTCCAATGGTCAATAATCAGGTAAAAAAGCGCCATTAATAAAAAGCTTATTCCTCCGGCCAGCATGTTAAATGTTGATGTCCAGCATTTTTTAATAATGGGGTAGAATGTAGAAAATACAAGTGCCAATATTATAAGTCCTGCCCCGATGGCTGCCATGTATCCGATTTTTTGCCAGTCGGTAGTTTGTTTTTTGCGAAGTATATTTCCGGCAATGGTTCCCATTAAAGTAATTCCGGTAGCCGAAAGACTGCATAAAATTCCTTCCGGATCGAAAGTGCCACCGTGTAAGCGCCCCGGCAATAGCATTTGATCGATGTAACCGTTAATACAACCTTCGGGGGTTAAAACTCCGGCTCCAACTCCGGGAACGGGAATTAGTAACTGAATAATGCCAAAACCGGTAAGGATTCCAACCAGCCATATTATCCGGCTGCGTAAAGTATCGGTATAAATAACTATAAGTGATGCAAAAAAGTAGGCGATACCAATCTGGCCAAGCACACTGGCAATTCTGCCATCGGCAAAACCATTCTGAAAAGTACCGTTGTATAAAATTCCCAAAACGATTAAAATCAGCATTCGTTTAAATGCTTTTAGTGCCAAACGTTTTGATGATATATTTTTTTCGAGTTTTGTTTTAATTGAAAAAGGAATGGCCACCCCGGCAATAAACATAAACAAGGGAAATATTAAATCTTCAAAGTGAAATCCCTCCCAGTGCGCGTGATGCATTTGTGTTTCCATCCATTCTATCCCGGTAATTTTAGAAAGAGCAATGGATAATATCCCGCCGCCGGTTATCCAAAACATATCAAATCCACGCAGTGCATCTAATGATTGAAGTCGCTTTTGGGGTTCGGTTCGTAAAGATTTAGTTGCCATAGTTCTATTAAGTTTAGGGGTTTAAAAGTAATAAAGATTTTTTAGGATGGGATAGTTTTGCGACTTATAAAATCCATAGGAGATGTTAAATATTATATTTTTTGTTAAGCTGGCATGGTGTTTGGTTTAAGGATAATAAATCATAAAAAAAATCAAAACCATGAAACGAGTTATCCCACTTATCGCATTTTTGCTAGTCAGTTATTTTTCATTTGCCCAGTACGAAAACATCGATTTATCGAAGTATAAGTTGCCGGATATTAAACGGCATCAGTTGGATTTTACTTTTAATACCGATGGTACAGGAGGCAACTCGTTGTCTTACTTTGGTGAAGACGATTCGGAAAGCAGAGAGTTTAAAAGTACCGACTTTATGGGGGAAGGCAAATTAGGCTATTCATTCTATCGGAATTCGCCTTCTTTTCAGATTGCCGCATCTGCAAACACCAATCTTAATTACGCAAAAAGTAAAAATGAGATGGATGGTACCACTGACGAAGAAAATAAGAACTTTAATAGCTCTTTGTCAGGTTCATACGATGTTAAGTATTTTATGGGCCGGAAACAGTGGTTTTTAACAAGCGTATCTAATTTGTCGATGAGTCATAATAAGGATAAAGATTTTGTTGAGGATTTAAATTATACAGGAAAGTCTTTTAGTGGACGTATGGCCTTAGGAGGTGGAATTGGACGAATTGAACAAGTCCAGGATTACAGACATGCCATTTTGCTGCTTCAGGAATTGGAAAAAAGAGGCGTGGACAAACGGATGTTAACTGAAGATGAAGTACTCGCCTTTTCAGCTGTGCTTTCTGATTTAAAAAACAAACGGTTTTTCGATGCCCGAAATAGAAAACAAGCCGAATTGGAAGCCATTCATGCTTTTTTACTTGAAAATGGAGTGGTGGATGAAAAAATGAATATGAATTATTTTGTGGGTTTGGAAGATGTTTGGGTGTTTGGTGCTTTGCAAACACGCGAGAGTGGAAAGCAGTTAAAGCTTACCGGTACCCCCCGTTATTTCATAAATACAAACACCGGCAGCAATGAGAGTAAACTTGAATATTGGGAAGTGGCCTCTGCACTAACTTATCAAGTTAGCAATCCCATTTCGCTAAAATGGCAAAGCGATTATAATTTCGGTTTCATTAATAGATATATGGATAAGATTACCGAAAAGAATATCTCGTTTGGAGCATCAAAACATTATTCGCATTTGTATGCCAGTGCCGGTATTGCATTTTATCCTAATACGCGAACTCGCTTAAATTTAAGTGGTTTATTGTATTTCCAAAATAGTAGCGATGAAGAATTTTTTGATAATGAGGCCTATTCTTCAAGTTTTCGGCTACAAGCTTCAGCCTATTATTACATTTCCGAAAGGCTGAGGTTGGACGGTGGTGCTTTTTATCATAGTAACTTAAATGGGATATTTAACAGTGATATTGAAAACAGTAAGTACAATTACTGGAGCTACAGCCTTACTCTAAACTATGCCATTTTCTAAAATCATTGAGCAGGAGATTTTTACTTTCAGTTAAAAGTCTCCTGCTACATCCAAAATCCTTATTCTGCATTCAATATTCGTTCGTCTTCTGTCGTTTTGTCACCGCTTTTGACATGAAATGCAGTTCGATTTTAAAAATATGTGTCAGTTTTGCGTTCATTCTTTCCGATTTTCCCGTGGCACAATCATTGATTACTGTCAGTCGTAAAATTTTCAGAAAAATAAATTAAAACATATAACAATGGGAAAAATTATCGGAATTGATTTAGGAACCACAAACTCGTGTGTTTCGGTAATGGAAGGTAACGAACCAGTAGTTATCCCCAACAGCGAGGGAAAACGTACAACTCCTTCTATTGTAGCATTTGTAGAAAACGGCGAACGTAAAGTAGGTGATCCTGCTAAACGTCAGGCCATTACCAACCCAACAAAAACGATTTATTCGATTAAACGTTTTATGGGTGAATCGTTTGATGGTGTAACAAAAGAAATTTCGCGTGTACCATATACAGTAGTTAAAGGTGACAACAACACTCCACGTGTACAAATCGACGACAGAAAATACTCACCACAGGAAATTTCAGCAATGGTACTTCAGAAAATGAAGAAAACTGCTGAAGATTATCTTGGACAAGAAGTAACAGAAGCTGTAATTACTGTTCCTGCTTACTTTAACGATGCACAACGTCAGGCTACAAAAGAAGCCGGCGAAGTAGCAGGTCTGCAAGTTCGTCGTATTATTAACGAGCCTACTGCGGCTTCGTTGGCATACGGAATGGACAAAATGGACCGCGACATGAAAATTGCCGTGTTCGACCTTGGTGGTGGTACTTTCGATATCTCAATTCTTGAATTGGGTGACGGAGTATTTGAAGTAAAATCTACCGACGGTGATACTCACCTTGGTGGTGACGATTTCGACCAGGTAATTATTGATTGGCTGGCCAATGAATTTAAAAACGACGAAGGAATTGATTTACGTCAGGATCCAATGGCGTTGCAACGTTTGAAAGAAGCTGCCGAGAAAGCAAAAATCGAATTGTCGAGTTCTTCTCAAACTGAGATTAACCTGCCCTATATTATGCCGGTTAATGGTATTCCAAAACACTTGGTAAAAACTTTAACACGTGCAAAATTCGAGCAGTTGGCTGATACTTTAATCAATGCAACAATCGAGCCTTGCCGTAAAGCATTAAAAAATGCAGGATTGTCATCAAGCGATATCGACGAAGTAATTCTGGTAGGTGGTTCAACACGTATTCCTTCTATTCAGGAGAAAGTAAAAGAGTTCTTCGGAAAAGAGCCTTCAAAAGGTGTAAACCCCGATGAGGTGGTAGCCGTTGGTGCTGCTATTCAAGGTGGTGTTTTAACCGGTGAAGTAAAAGACGTTCTATTATTGGATGTAACTCCGCTTTCGTTGGGAATTGAAACAATGGGTGGTGTAATGACAAAATTAATTGAGTCGAACACAACCATTCCAACTAAAAAATCGGAAACATTTACCACTGCTGCCGACAACCAACCATCTGTTGAGATTCATGTTCTTCAGGGCGAGCGTCCAATTGCATCGGGTAACAAAACCATTGGTCGTTTCCACTTAGACGGACTTCCTCCTGCACGTCGTGGTACTCCTCAAATTGAGGTTACTTTCGATATCGATGCCAACGGTATTCTGCATGTAAATGCAAAAGACAAGGCAACAGGTAAATCGCAGTCGATTCGTATTGAAGCTTCTTCTGGTTTGAGCGACGACGAAATTACAAGAATGAAAGCGGAAGCTGAAGCAAATGCTGAAGCTGATAAACAAGCAAAAGAAACGGCTGACAAGATCAACCAGGCTGACAGTTTAATTTTCCAGACTGAAAAACAGTTGAGCGAGTTTGGCGATAAATTGCCTGCTGATAAAAAGCAACCCATTGAGGATGCTTTGAAAAAACTGAAAGAAGCTCACGCAAGCAAAGACATTGCTGCAATTGATGCCGGTATGGAAGAATTAAATACAGTATTCCAGGCTGCTTCTCAGGAAATGTACAATGCTTCGCAAGCGCAGGGCGGACAGCCAGGTGGAGCACAGGATCCAACTGCCGGAGCTCAGCAGGAACAGCCAAAAGAAGATGGCGAAGTAACTGATGTTGACTTTGAAGAAGTAAAATAGTTTGATGTGAAAATTGATGGTCTGACTCTAAGTCAGGCTTTCAATAAAATATATTTGGAAAGCCTCTCCTTTTTGGAGGGGCTTTTTTAGTTTATCAAATGATTCCATTAATTCTCAGAATAAACAATAATCAACAAGCGTTGTTGAAATCTAAAATTGACTAAAAAATGCAGAGATGAATGATTACGAAGAATCGAGAAGGACGTTTTTAGCGAAGTTGGGCTTAACGGTTGGCGCCGTTGCTGTGGGATCAACTAAACTTTCGGCAACTGTACTAAATGATAAGGCCGATTTTGTTCTAACAAGTGAACAGAAGCAACTTATGGAGAACTACGAAGTGTGGATGGATAAATTTATTCCGGCAGTACAAGCGCAAAGAGCAGATCAGAATGATCAGCTTGCCAAAGCAAAAATTATGGAGTTGAGCGAGCAAGCCGAAAGTTGGCGGGCAGAACTAACAGAATACATGAAAGATGAAAACTTTGCACGTTACTACATGACAGCCACCGAACGTTTAACAAAAGAAGTGTATTAAAACGTTGGCAGAAATCAAGTTTTACTAAAGAGTCCGACACTGTTTCCATGACTTTTAGGCTTTAATGTTTGTATCCACAATCCAGCTTTTAGGTTTGGTTTTCATCCGCTGAGGAATACTTTCGCTAACAATTTGTTGTAAGGCAGCCACTTGTCGTTCTTTCGAAAAACTTTTTAGTGTAACCAGACTAACTTCACGAACAGGCTGTTCTCCTGCAAAATCTTTTATCAGATCTTCAAACTCGGAAGGAATTGTAATGGTTGCCAGTTCGGGTAAAAAGGTAATTCCTTTTTTGTTTTCTACAATTTTTCGAAGCGATTCGATAGAGCTGCTTCGGTAAATCAGGTTTTGCGAATTATTTTGTTGCCTGTTTATTTTGCAAATCGAATTTACCTGGTTCTGAAAACAGTTGCCCTCTTCCAAATACCATATTTCTTCTTCATTCAGTTGGTTGGCGGCAATGCTGCCGTTTTTAAATAATGCGTGATTTTCTGAAATGTATATGTAAAAACGTTCGTAAAACAGGGGCGTAAACTCCACTCCGGCAGCAGAAACGGGAGTTGAAATTATTCCGCAATCTAAATTTCCCAGTTTCAATCCCGAAATTATTTCTTCGGTTTTTAATTCGCTTACTTCCAATGTAAGTTCGGGAAATTGGCTGTTAAGCCGGTGAATAAAAAGGGGTACCAGATACGGGGCGAGGGTCGGTATTATCCCAACCGAAAGATTTCCTTTTACTTCCTCACTAATTTCGAATGATATTTGCTTCAGTTCTTCAATACTTTTTAAAATCTCGAGCGATTTTTGGTAAAACAGTTTTCCTTCATCGGTAAACTGTAACGGTCGTTTGGTACGATCGAGCAATTTAAAATCGATTTCTTCTTCCAGTTTCTGAATTTGCAGCGATAACGCCGGCTGGGTGAGATTTAACTTCTCTGCTGCACGCGAAAAATTTCCTTGTAAGTACAGCTCTTTCAGGTATTCGAGTTGATTCAAATTCATGTAGTATAAATATAAGTAATATGGATATAAATTTAATAAATACTACTTATAGTATCTTTGAATCAAGAAAAAAATAAGAAAACAATCATTTAAAAATTAGAATTATGAATACAAAGAATCAAGTTGTTGCAGAGAAATTAAATTCCTTATTGGCCGATTATCAGATTTATTATCAAAACCTTAGGGGTTTGCATTGGAATGTAAAAGGTAACATGTTTTTTATGTTGCACGAAAAGTACGAAGAGTTATACAATCAGGCATCGGAAGTGATTGATGAAATTGCAGAGCGTATTTTAATGTTGGGAGGCCAGCCGTTTCACACCTTTGGCGAGTACCTTAAAAATGCACAGTTAAAAGAAGCTGTAAACGTGTCGGACGGAAAAGAAGGTGTTGAAATTGTATTGAACAATACGGAGTATTTTTTGAAGCGTTTTAACGAAATTTTGGTTCAGGCCCAGGAAGCAGGTGATGAAGGAACTGCCGGATTGATGAGTGAATGGATTGGATTTGCCGAAAAACAAATATGGATGTTAAAGTCGTATTTGAACTAAAAAAAACCATTTGTAATAGAGAGCCTCTCCAGTTTTGGAGGGGCTTTTATTTGTGAAATTCAGAATTCAAAAACGTAGTGAATTGAAATCTGTTCGTTGAACGAATCCCGATACGCTGCGCTATCGGGATAAATGAGTTAATACTCCGATGCTTGCATCGCTATTAAAAGGAATTCCCCATGTGCTACCTCGTCAGCTCTGTCGTTAGCTGGTTCATTTTGTTCCTTCAACAAAGTAATATTCACGATTTAGCAGCCGGTACAGCAACCAGGCCGGCATTCCGGTGTAGTTTTTAACAAATTGCTGTTGTGAGGCATTAATTTCCCAAAGACGCGTTTTTACCCAAGGATCGGCTTTTATTGAGAAATTGGCGCTTGCCTGCAGTTTAATCATTGCTTCGTTTTCCAGTAGGCTTAAAACTTTTGGCGGCATAATTGTGTAAGCCAGCCGTGGTGCGATTTTTGTTTGCCGGGCCAAATATTGGTTAAACGCCAGCTGAGTGGCTTTCCCTATTGTTCGGTGATCGGGATGCATGGTCATTCCGCTTTCGGGCCAAAAGGTAACAACTAAATCGGGTTGAAATTGAATCAGTTCCCGTACAATTTTATCCTGCAATTCCTGTAAGTTTTGCTTTTCAAGCGTACCATCGCCGTAATCAAATACTTTCTGATAATCAACTCCCAGCTGAAATCCGCTTTTGTACACTTCTGCTTTTCTTATGTCTCCTAAAAACTGTTGCTGGCACACTTGAGGCATTTGTGTTCCTGCGTCACCGGGAGTAAATGTCAGCAGAGCGGTTTTTATATTTTCTGTTTCAGCATTTACCAGAAGTTCGGTTGTGTACGATTCATCATCGGGATGAGCAAACACAATCATCACTTTTTTAGCATTTAATTCCTGTGTTAGCGAGGCAACGTTTTTTACATCATCAGAAAACAAATACAGTTGAAATGCTTTTGCAATAACCCAGATTACAACTACAAGCGATAATAGAATGATTAGCGTTGTTTTAATCTTTTTCATAGCTTAGTTATTTCGATGAAGTCGGAATTTTTAGCTTCGTATCTTTTGTCTTGTTTAGGTGACAAGTGGTAGTGTAAAATAAAAACGACTACCTTTCGCCACTTCACTTTCTGCCCATATTTTTCCCTTGTTCATTTGCATAAACTCCTGACACAGAATTAATCCCAGTCCAGTGCCTTTTTCGTTTGATGTCCCTTTTCTTTGTGTCCCCGATTCAATGGAAAAAAGACCATCGATTATTTTTGGGCTCATCCCAATTCCGGAATCGGCAATACAAATCTCAACTGTAGTTTCGTTTCGTTTATGGCTTATTTTTATTTCTCCGTCTTTATTGCTGAATTTTACTGCATTGCTGAATAAATTCGAAATAACCACTTTAATGGTTTCCTTGTCAGCTAGAATATTGATCCCCTCAGGAATTGTATTTTGAACAAGCAGGCTCTTTAATTCGGCACTTCCATAATAGGGAACAATACTTTCGTCTATCAGTAGTTTTAAATCATGAATTTCTTTTCTGATTTGGATGGATTCACTTTGAGCACGTGCCCAGCTGAGAAGGTTTTCCAATAGAAAAAGAGTCGATTCCGAACTGGCCGAAATAACCGATATCATTTCTTTCCGTTGGTTATGGTCGTAGTCATCGTAGCTCTCAATCAGCTCGTTACTAAATCCCAAAATGGCATTAAAAGGGCTACGCAAATCATGTGCTATAATGGAGAACAATTTATCTTTTGAGGCATTGAGTTTGTGCAGTTTTGTTTCATTTATCTGCAGTTTCTCAAAATTGTCTTCAATTACATTTTTCTGCTCGTTAATTAAACCATGTTGTTTGTGTAGTGTAGCATTTTTTTTCCGAATCCGAAGAAATAAATAAACAAACAACATTCCCGACAGCAACAAGAGAATACTGGAAACAAGAGCCAGCCGGTATTTGAATATCAGTTGCAACCGGGCATTTTCTGCCTGTTGGAAAATCAGTTCTTTTTCGAGCTTAATTTTTTGTTCTTTATCAAATTCGGCCAATGCAATGGCTATCTTTTTTGTTTTTGCCGAATCAAGAAAACGGTCGGCTTGTTCCGAATTTTGATAGGCTTCTTTGTAGTTGCCTAATTACGAAAATGCCTGCGCTTTCTGTTTGTAAATCTTCGGAAACTCTTCGTATACATCAATTGATTTGGACAATTCGAGGCATCTGTCGAAATAAACAATACTCTCTTCGTACTTCTTCTGTTTAAAAAGCATTTCCGCTTTTCTGCGGTACGCACGAACCTGAATGTGCGGGTAATGGTATTTCTCGCAGATGGTGTTTGCCAGTTTTAGGTTGTACTCTGCCGAATCAAATTTTTCGATGGCAATGTAATAGCCGGCAAGCGAAATATACAGGTAAGATTTTACGTACGGATTATGAATGTCAGGAATCAGACATTGTACATTGTAGTAATCTGTTTTAACCTCCTCAAATTTCTGATGTTCTGCTTTTAGAACACCCATGTTCGAATAGGTGATAGCAATATCATCTTTAACTCCTTGTTTTACATCCAGTTCAAGACTCTTTTCGAAATAGAAAAGGGCCATTTCGTAATTGTCAAGATTTTTGTAGTTAACGGCAATATTGTTGTATGCAATGGAAAGACTGGCGGAGTCGTTTAAGGCTTCTGCAAGTGCAAGTGTTTTCAGATTGAAATGGAGACCTTCCAACTGGCTTGTTCCGTAAGAATAGGCATAGCTTAAGCCCCTGTAGTTGTATAAAATGGCCACCGAGTCTTTCAACTCGGTATAGTACTCAAGCGATTTGTTGTAATTTTCAATGGATTCAATTACAGCCCCGGTTTGAATGGATGCCCTGGCTTTGTAATAATGTGCTTCGGCTAATCCTTCGGTATACGCAATTGAATTGGCAAGTGTTATCGATTTGTCGAGGTATACAAGTGAACTGTCTACGTGATTCTCCCCAAATAAATAGGCAATTTGATTCAGGTTTAAAACTACTTTTTCCTGATCGGTTTCATTTGCATTTACAGCTTTTAGCGAATCAATTAAATGAATTTCATTGTCCTGTGCATAACTTAAAACGTTTCCGAAGAAGATCAGGATAAGTAGGCAAAGCAATATTTTATTCAGGCTTAAAAGCAATATTTGATTTTTTAAGGTACCAAAACTAGTGAAAAAAAGCGTAGGCTAATTTATAACTTAAATCAATATATTTTGCTTAAAAATAAATCGATAGTTTTGCAGTTCTATAAAAAAGGAAACTATGCGAATTGTACTTTTCATATTAGTGTTGTTGCCCATGTTTGTGTTTTCGCAGATAAACCAAACCGACAGCAATGGTTTAAAACAAGGGCTCTGGCAAAAAAAGCAAGCCAATGGACGGCCTGTTTACGAAGGCGAATTTAAAGATGATAAACCGGTGGGCGAATGGAAACGCTATCATTCGGGTGGACAGGTAAAAGCAGTAATTACTTACAAAGGCGATACAGCACAAACCCAACTCTTTGATGTTTGGCGAAAAAAGGTAGCCGAAGGGAATTATATAAATCAACAAAAAGAAGGAGTATGGTCGATTTTTAATAACAATGTAAAAGTGGGCGAAGAAACCTTTTTGTCGGGCGTTAAAAATGGCGTAGCGCGCAGGTATTACGATACCGGCGAAGTGATGGAAGAAACAGAGTGGGTAAACGGAAAGGAAACCGGAAATCACCAGGTGTTTTTAAAAAGTGGCGAACCCTATTTAAAGTGTAAAATGAAAGAGGACGAACGCGATGGTTTGTTTATTATTTATTTCGAAAATGGGGCACAGGAGTTGGTGGGTGAGTATAAACGGAACTTGCGACATGGCGAGTGGAAATATTACAACAAAAGTGGTGAACATCTGTATTCGCTTTTTTACGATAATGGACAAATATTAAATCCGGCAGTTCGCGACAGTATGGACAACCTTAGAATGCTGGATTTGGAGAAAAACAAAGGCGAAATTCTTGATCCCGAAAAATTCCTGCAAGATCCTTCTGAATATTTGATGAAAAATAAGATGATACGCTAAATAATTCCTCCATTTTCAATTTAATAATCGGTAATATTTCGCTAATTTGGCGTTTTAACACGCATTACACAATTGGGAAATGAAGTACGGCATTCTTTTTATCGTTTTTTTATTCTTCGCTATAATACACAGCCAGGCGCAAAATTATTATTGGATTGGTTTCACCGATAAAAATAATTCCGAATACTCCCTGTCAGCTCCCGAAGACTATCTCTCTGAACGGGCAATTGAACGAAGGACAAAACAAAACATTCCCATCGATTCGCTCGATTTGCCTGTAAATCAATCTTACATCGATTCTGTCCTCACCTTGGACGTCACGTTTTTTCATGCCTCAAAATGGTTAAACGGAATTACTGTAGTTACTGATTCGCTTCGGTTGGATACGCTGATTGGAAATTGGTCGTTTGTAAACGAAATTCAGTTAAGCAAACCTAGTTCTTTTTCCACTAAAAGTGCAAAGAACAAGTTTGCAGATGAAATTGAAGTTCTTTATGATGAAATTGATTCTGCTTATTACGGCGGTTCGGTGCACCAGATAAGTATGCTGGATGGACAGTTTTTACACCAGCAAAATATAAAAGGGCAGGGAATACAAATAGCAGTGCTGGACGGGGGATTTTATAATGCCGATGTTAATCCTGCATTTGATAGTTTGTGGATTAACCAACAAATACTTGGAACAAAAGATGTGGTGGATCTCAATTCTGATTTTTTCAGCACAAACTACCACGGAATGAGTGTGTTGTCCTGCATGGGTGGAAATATTCCCGGTGAGTTAATCGGAACAGCACCCAAGGCATCGTATTGGTTGATTCGTTCGGAGGATACCGGATCTGAATATATTGTGGAAGAAGATCATTGGGTGGTGGCGGCTGAATTTGCAGACAGTGTTGGCGCCGATATCATTAATTCATCGCTGGGGTATTCCGAGTTTGATGATCCAACAACCGATCATACGTATGCCGATATGGACGGCAAAACTACCCGTGTTACCCGCGCCGCTAATATCGCTGCATCGCGCGGAATGCTTGTGTTTACAAGTGCAGGGAATGAGCGCGACGACCCGTGGAAAAGAATAGTAGCTCCTTCGGATGGTGATTTGGTTATTGGTGTGGGAGCGGTTGATAAAGACTTAAATCCGGCCTTTTTTACCTCAGCCGGCCCGGCTTCCGATGGCGATATAAAACCAAATGTCTCTGCAATGGGATACCGCACTACGCTGCAACTGTCAAACGGCGTTGTTGGATTGGCAAGCGGTACTTCATTTTCGTCGCCGGTAATGGCAGGTATGGCAGCTTGTTTGTGGCAGTATTTTCCCGAAAAAACTGCCTTGGAAATTAAAGATGCTTTAGAGCAAAGCGGGAGCATGGCGTTTACTCCTGATTCGTTGGTGGGATATGGCATTCCGAATATGCGGACAGCATCGATGCTTCTCAATCCGTTTTCTGTTCCAGTTTACGAAAAACAGAACAATTGGCAGGTGTATCCCAATCCGGTGAATAACTATGTTGTTCTGCAAAACAAGGGTACTTTTTCGGGAAAAGAGATTGCCATCGGCTTGTATTCAATCACCGGTCAAATTATTCAGCAATGGACTAAACCGGGAGCTCAAAAAATTGTCTTATCGGACTTACCTGATTTATCAAACGGAATGTTTGTGCTTAAGGTAAATGACGGTGAAAAATCGGAAACTTTTAAGTTGAATAAAAGTTATTAAAGAATGGTAAAGCAATATACACTTTCTCAACTTAACGAATCGATTAAAGATGCTTTGCTGGAGGTTTTTCCAACAACGGTTTGGGTGGTTGCCGAAATTAGTGAGATGAAGGAAAACAGAAGCGGACACTGTTATCTTGAGCTCGTCGAAAAAGAAGGAAATACAATTGTTGCCCGTTCGAGAGCTACAATTTGGTCGTACACCTATCGCATGTTAAAACCTTATTTTGAAACCACTACGGGCAAACCGTTCTCGGATGGAATTAAAGTGCTGGTGCAGGTTTCCATAGAATACCATGCCGCTTATGGCTTAAGTTTAAACATAAAAGACATTGATCCGACTTACACGGTTGGCGATATGGCATTGCAGCGAAAAGAGATTATTAATCGCCTGCAAACCGAAGGTGTTTTCGAAATGAACAAAGAGCTGGAACTGCCTTTGGTACCACAAAAAATTGCGGTTATTTCGTCGGCAACTGCAGCAGGTTATCAGGATTTTATAACCCAACTGGAATCAAACGATCGTGGCATAAAATTCTACACCAAATTGTTTGAAGCATACATGCAGGGAGCAGAAGCCGTTCCTTCAATAATTCATGCACTTGAGCGGATCTTCCGGTACGACGATTTTTTCGATGCGGTTGTAATTATCCGGGGAGGAGGAGCAACTGCCGATCTAAGCATTTTTGACAATTACGATCTGGCACTAAATATCACCCAATTTCCCGTGCCGGTAATTACCGGAATTGGACACGAAAAAGACGATACAATTATTGATTTGGTGGCGCACACACGATTAAAAACACCAACGGCTGTGGCCGAATTTTTTATAAACGGAGCAGGACGTTTTTACGAACATCTACTCGATCTGGAACACAATGTGCTTCAGTTGGTGCGCGAAACACTTGATGATCAAAAGGATAAGTTGGAGCGAATAGCAGATGGGATAAACTATTCGGTTACGGATTATATCCGCGAAAAACAAAAGCAACTGTCTAAAAGAGGAAATCAGCTGCAGCAAAATGTGAGTGAATTTTCGTTTAAAAAACAATACGAATTAAATAATGTAAAACACGATTTCCATTCGGCGCTGTCGGTTTGGTTTGTTGAAGCACGAAATGATATCAACCGCCAAAGACGAATTGTAAAACGTGTGGTTGGTGAAGCGGTACTAAAAGAACAGGCCGCACTTACTCATTTAAAAGACCTTTTGGGAAGCGAAGCACGAAAGTCGGTTTTTAAAGAAAAGGAACGTCTTCGTATAAATGAAAATACGGTGCGATTATTGAATCCTGAAAATGTGCTAAAACGCGGATTTACCTTAACTTTGAAGGAAGGAAAAATTGTAAAATCGGCAAAAGATCTGAATCCGGATGAAGTGATTGAAACTCAATTTGCGGATGGAAGTGTAAGAAGTAGAATATCAAAAAATCAGAATAATGGCAACTAAAAAAGTTTCATATAACGAAGCAATGGCTGAAATTGAGGCTATTCTTGAAAAAATTGAAAATGAAGAATTAGACGTGGACGAGTTAGCTGAAAAGGTAAAACGAGTTTCTGTTTTGTTAAAAACCTGCAAAGATAAATTGACCAAAACAAATGAGCAGGTTGAACAAATATTAAAGGAAATGGAAGATTAACACTAAAACAATAAGCTATGACAGATTATGATGGATTAATAAAATTGTTTACAGGAGGTGATGTAATTATAGCCCGAATAAAACAAGAATTGGAACTGGAAGGAATTAACTCTTTGGTAAAAGACAGATTTAAGCAGGGACTCGCTGCAGGTTATGGAGATGGTGTGCCATCTGCCATCGATCTTTTTGTGACCGAGGAAGATTACGATAAAGCCATTCAGATTGTTAAAGCTTTAACAGAAGAATAAAATGTATACCAAAGAACAAGTAGCAAAAACCATAGACCACGCGGTATTAAAACCCGATCAAACTTTAGCCGATTTAAAGGAAAATGCGCAAATGTGTATGGCCAATAAAGTGTTTAGTATGTGTGTAAAACCATGCGATGTGGCTGCGTCGGTAAGTTTGTTAAAGGACAGCGATGTTAAGGTGTCGTGTGTACTAAGTTTTCCGCACGGAGCCGATACAACTGCGGTTAAGGCATTTCAGGCACAGCAAGCCATTGCCGATGGTGTTGACGAAATTGACATGGTAATGAACATTGGCCGTTTTTTATCGGGCGAATACGAGTATGTAGTAAACGATATTAAAGCAGTTGTTGAGGTGGCTCATAAAAACAATGTTTTGGTGAAAGTGATTCAGGAAAGTGGTCATTTAACACTGGAGCAAATTGCAAAAGCCTGCGAATTGTCGTACGAAGCCGGTGCCGATTTTGTAAAAACATCAACCGGATTCGGACCGGGTGGTGCCAAGCCTGAATACATCGATGTGATGATAAAAACAGTGGGCGATAAAATGCAGGTGAAACCGTCAGGAGGAATTCGTGACTGGCAAACTGCAGTTGCATTTCTTGAACAAGGCGCTGATCGTTTGGGAGTGGGATCAACCGAAGCAGTTTTAAATGGTGCTACAGCCGAAGGAGATTATTAATTGTAAGGGGCAGCTTATGTTGTTCAAGGTTTTCTTTTTCCTTTAAAGGAAAGAAAATTGGACCGTAACATTTTTTTCAGGTAAAAAACACCCATATTTGTGATTCTTTTTTTACAGGGAGGTATATGTATTTTTTAAATGGTGACAGACTTTATATAAAACCCAAACACCGGTGTGGAACTGTTGACGACCAGATACAGAGTTGTTTGTCGCAGCTGACACAGATCAATTCAGGGAAAAAAATATTCAAGTTAAATTTTTTTGTTGATGCTGAATCAGACGAGGCTTACGCTGATTTGAATGCCAAAATAAAATCGCAGGTTGAATCTCAGTTCCCAACTGATATTATTCTAAGCTTAATTGCCCAGCCTCCGTTGTCATGCAAAATTATTGTTGAAGCGTTTCTTTTTAATCCGTCAATCTGGAGCTCGAAGACCATAAAAAAAGGCGGCGACTCAGCAATGCTGTTCGAAAAGGAAACTACCCGGATATTAATCGGGAATGTGCAATCGAATGAGAAAAAAGGCTATCGTAACGATGCTGAAAAGACTTTCTCAACTTTAAGTACTATTTTTTCGGAAGTGAATTTCCCGATAAAATCGATTGTTCGGCAGTGGAATTACCTGGAAGATATTATTGGCTTTGATGGCGATAAACAAAAGTACCAGGAGTTTAACAATGTTCGCTCTGAATATTACAAAGATCATTTTGAAAAGGATGGTTATCCGGCTGCTACCGGAATTGGCACAAATCGGGGAGGAGTACTCATCGAATTTCTTGCCATTCAGTCGGATGTGGTAAAAACGGCACCTGTTGATAATCCCGATCAGATAGCAGCCCACCATTACAGCAAAAAAGTATTGGTTGGGGAAGAGTGTGTTCTAAAAACAACTCCAAAGTTTGAACGTGCACGGTATTTCGAGCTTTACGATAAAAAGCTGATCTTCATATCAGGTACGGCTTCGATAACAGGTGAAAGAACAATTGGCGTTGGCGATCCGGTTGCTCAAACCGAAATTACAATTCAGAATATTAAACGCCTTTATTCCGATGAGGTGTTAAAAAATATGTCGCAAGACAAGTTAAGAGCAAAATACGGGCACGCACGTGTTTATGTAAAAAACAGAAAAGATTTTGCTGCCATAAAAACCACTTTTAAAACGCACTTCGGAAATTTACCGGTGGTGTATATTATTGCTGATATTTGCCGCCCCGATTTGTTGGTGGAAATTGAAGGGAAAGTGATACTTGAATAAACGATTTACCAGGTGATTTTATGTTACCTGGTTAATCTAAAAAAATCCATCTTTGAATTTATCAAAGATGGATTTTTTACTTGTAGCTAATTACTTGTAGCTTTTCTAGAATTTAAAATCCATTCCAAACATAAAATGTGTGCCGGCTTGCGGATAGTATCCATCCATTTTATAACGTTCGCCACCCAGAATATACGAATACACCCAGGCATTTGATTCGTAGGTATGGTTGATCAGGTTATTGGCCATAAAATGCAGCGTAATTTCTTCGAATAACTTTGTGGTAAAACTGTAATCCGCTTTTAAATTAGTAACAAAATAGGCATCCAGAACCTGGTCGTTGTTGGAGGTATTGTCAATGTATTGTTTGCCAACATACGACGAACTTAAGGCAATACTAAAATGCTCGTCGGGAGAATAAACAAACTGGCTGTTGGCAATTACGTTTGGCGAAAAAGCAAGGTCTGTTGTACCTAAGTCATACGCTTCCTGTCCCCAGGTATCCCAGTTGTCAACGTATTCAGTAAAATTTTTAATCTTGTTCAAACTAAGTGTGGTGTTTCCGTTCCACTGGAAGTTTTTCGCAATTTGAACGCCAAACTGTAATTCAACTCCAGTGCGGTAACTTTTGTCCACATTCACCATTATTGGTGCACCAACATCGTTAATTTGACCGGTTAACACCAACTGGTCTTTGTACGACATGTAGTAATAATTGGCATTGAACGAAAATACCGAAGACGCAAAATTATAGCCCATTTCCCAGTCGCGAAGTGTTTCGTGTACCGGTGGTTCCTGGCCAGCAGGATAGTCTACATAAGCAGTTCGGTTTGGCTCGCGGTTGGCAACAGCAAACGACAAATACAATTCCTGGTTATCGGCTGCCTGGTAAAAAATACCCAGTTTCGGATTAAAGAAATGAAAATCGTGCTTTTGAGAAACATCGCGTAAATCATCATCAATTCCTTCTATTTCGTAATTTATTCCACGATATTGAAGGTCGGCAAAAAGATTTAGTCTGTTGGCCACTTCAAAATTATACTTGGCATAAATATTAAAGTCTTTTTTTAATCCTGTACTTCTGTACCACTCGTGATTGTAATCCGCTTCGCCCAAGTATTGTGCCCAAATTACATTTCCAAAGTGCTTGCCATCGTAAATACTATAGCCACCTCCAAATGTAAAGTCGCTTTTATTTTTGGCATAATTCAACGAGTAGGTAATTCCATAAAAATCGTTATCCAGCCATTTGCGGTTAATCAGGTCGCTGGTTTCTATTGTTTCGCCACCAATTTCAATCGGATCAATCAGGTAATCTCCCAAATCTTCATCGGCCTTGTAGTTCTCATAATATCCTCGTCCGTAGGTATAATGTGCCGAAGCATTTAAATTTAAATACGAATTAAATTTGTGCGAGAAATGCAATTGGTAATGATCTTGCTGATAGTGGTCCACCTGATTTGCATACGTGTAATAATTGTAAGTGCGGTTGTCGGAAGCCATCATATGATCCACTTCTTCCTGTGTCATAAGCCAGTGGTCGGCATAACGTTGCATGCCTTCCGTATCGTTGTTTAAACGAACAGTTGGAACTCCGTACCACGATTGATACGTTTCTTCAAATCCTGAAAATACGTTCAGTTTTAGTACGGTATTCCCTGCGTAATATGCACCTGATACAAAAAACGACTTCAAATCCGAACTGGCACGGTCAACATAACCATCCGATGTTACTTTCGACAGACGTACATCCACTGTAAAGTGATCGTTGATTAAACCGGTACCTGCCGACAATGTGTTTTTAAAGGTGCTGAATGTTCCGGCTGCGGTTTTAAACTCGCCGTAAGCATCTTTGTGCAGCGAGTTGGTTTGCAGGTTAATGCTGGCTCCAAATGCGGCCGCTCCGTTGGTTGAGGTTCCAACCCCTCGTTGAATCTGAACATTTTTTAACGACGAAGCCATGTCCGGCTGATCAACAAACCAGGTACCATGCGATTCGGCATCATTGATCGGAATTCCGTTTACACTCACATTAATACGGTTGAGGTCGGTTCCACGGATACGGAAATTTGTGTAGCCAACTCCGGCACCTGCATCCGAGGTTGTAACAAACGAAGGCGACAGTTGCAACAAATAGGGAATGTCCTGTCCCATATTACGTTGCGCAATTTCATCACCCGAAATGTTGGTGTATGCCATCGGTGTTTTGTCTTTGGCACGTGTTGCCGACACTAACACTTCATCGGTAAGAACAACATCCGACTGAAGTTCCACAAGAATCTCTTTGTCGGAGTTTAAACTCACCTCAACAATTTTGGTTTCGAAACCGATAAACGACACCTTTAATTTGTAATCGCCTTTTTTTAGGTTTTTAAATTCGAAACTACCATCGCCGGCAGCCGATACACCATAAAATGTTTTGTCGATAACCACGCTGGCTCCTGCCAGTGGTTCTCCTTCACCTTTAACAACTCCGGTTAAATTAATCTGCCCGAAAGCAACAACCGCCATTAATTGCAACAGCAGTAATACATTAAATTTTTTCATTTTTAGAAAATTGGTTATAAAACTAACCAATGAGGTAGGAAAATCCTTTCGCTCTCCCTCCGCCGGTACTAACCGGATCAGGTTCTTTGAGTATAATCTCAGTCCAGACTTTGTCGGGACACCCCATTGCGTAAATATCGGGAGCAAATGTATAAGGCTTTTTTGAATTGACAAAATTGATGAGGATTAAATCGGACAACTTAATCTTTAGTTTTTATTGATTGACGAATTCTGTACGACCAGGTATTTTTGGTTATAATCTGATGATTGTTTGATTATCGTAAGTATTCATTTGTTTTTTGTTAATATTAGGATAAAATTTAAACTTAATTTGTACCCATTAAACTAAATAAGAGCTATAAAGTACTGATATTATGACTAAAACAAATTGTTTTGTAATTGGCTTGATTCCAAAAACCAAATGTTTGAAAACTGTATTTATCCTTTTTATTTTTTTTGTTCAGGCATTTTTCTCCGGTGCGCAGGAAAAGGAAAGTACAAAAGTGTTGTTTTTTGATGGAAATATTTCGGCAACAAACAACGGAATTTCATTGATCCCGTCTTTTTCTCTCGGGAAACCTGCGCTTGTTTTTGAGTTTTCGATGGGAGGAGAAAGATTACATTTTGATCCGCAATTGCGGTTTTCGATGAAAGCTAAACCCTGGTCGTTTGTATTTTGGTGGCGTTATAAATTATACGAAACACAAAAATTCAGAATGGATATAGGGGCGCATCCGGCATTTCTATTTGCTGATATTTCATACCAGAAAGATGGACGGTCGTTTGAATCGATTGAAACAAGGCGGTATCTGGCTGCCGAAATTGCTCCCACTTTTCAGTTAACTGAGAAAATTGCAATTAAACCTTATTATCTTACAGCACATGGTTTCGACGAAGGGGTTTCAAACTCGCATTACCTTTCGTTGCGCGGAAGTGTTTCAAATCTGCGAATTACCAAACATGTGGAAGCCGGATTTACGCCCCAGGTATTTTTTCTGAAAATGGACCAGGAAACAGGGTATTATTTTGCTTCCGGTTTTTCATTGAAAAGCGACAAAACACCTTTTTCGCTAGGTGCCATGATCAATAAAAAAATAGAAAGTGAAATAGCCAGTAAAGATTTTTTGTGGAATGTTAGTCTGGTGTATTCGTTTGGAAATGAGTATGTGAAAAAATAAGAATGTCGGCTTGAATCTCAAAAATTTAAAAAAAGATGGAAAGCGAGATTACAGAAAATTCAGGAAACAATAACTCTTTATTCGAATTCTAGTATTTTTTTCGTTTATCGAAAGTCACAAACACCCCTTTCAAAAAGGTATTCGTCTTATTCTTTTGCTCGATAGTTGCTTAAGGTTTATATTTATATGAATAAAAAAAATCAATCAGTACTATCCAAAAATCAGCAAAATGAAGAAGACATCAATTTTTATTGCTGTTCTGGTATCTATCGTATTTGCGGGTAATCTTAATGCACAAGATTGGCCACAGTATATGGGACCAAACAGAAACAGTATTTCTCCGCAAAAAAATATTTTACGTGCCTGGCCAGAGCAGGGGCCTGAAGTTTTATGGTCGGTTGACGTTGGCATTGGCTACGGTGGCCCGGTGGTAAAAGATGGAAAGGTATATCTGCTCGACAGAGACGATAAAGTGGGTGATAAAATGCGTTGTTTTGATCTGAATACAGGAGAGGAACTCTGGAAATTTGAATATGACGCAGCTGGATCGGTAATGTTTCCCGGATCGCGCAGTGTACCTATTGTAGATAAAAACTCTGTGTATTCTGTTGGTCCTTATGGAGATTTGTATTGTTTAGACATAAAAACGCATGAAGTGGTGTGGAATGTAAATATCTGGACCGACTTTGGCGGTGCCCCAGGCAATGATCCGGCAGCAGGTAGTGGTGACTTTTCGCGCGAAACCGGAGGATTTCCAATATGGGCCATTACACAAAATCCACTGATTTATAACGATATGCTAATTGTGGCTTCGCAGGCACCCGAAGCAGGTGTGGTAGCTTACGATAGATTAAGCGGCGCAGTAAAATGGAAAACTCCTTCGTTGGGTCCTGTTGGTTATGTAAGTCCGATAATTGTCAAAATTGATGGAAACGATCACCTGGTAATGATGACAGCATCGAGTGGTGGAAGGGGAGAAGATCCGGTTCCGGGATTTGTAGTAGGACTTAACCCGCTGAGTGGTGAAAAAATATGGGAATTTGACAATTGGTTATGTCGTATTCCGGTACCGAGTGCAGTTGATGCCGGCGATAATAAATTATTAATTACCGGAGGATACGAACTGGGGGCTTTGATGATCCAGGTGGAAAAACAAGCTGACGGAACGTACAGTACAAATGAGCTATTCCGAACTGAAGAATTTGGCGATCAAACAAAAACGCCTCTTTTGTACAAGGGGTATTTTTACGCCGAATACGGAACAAATAACCGGAGAGATGGTCTTACCTGTATGAACATGGATGGAGAAATCATGTGGAAAACAAAACGTGAACCTGATTTTAACAAAGGAAGTATGATTATTGCCGATGGTTTGATTTTAGCAACCGATGGAGCTAAATCCTTATATCTGATTGAACCTGATCCAACAACATTTAAACCGTTGGCATCGGCAGAATTATTAACTAAACCGGAAGGTGAAGAAGGAGGCGGACGTTTTGGAACGCAAAACTGGGCTCCCATTGCCCTGGCTGACGGCAAACTGTTAATTCGCGACCAAAGTAAAATGCTTTGTGTAAAAGTGGCAGAATAATTGACATCAGTTTATTCGTTCGAACTAAATATAAAAATAGCATAAATTGTATTTAGAGTTTTAGTAGCCATTCCCTGTTGAGGGAATGGTTTTTTTGTATGTACCATAAAATTGAATTGTGGCTTGTTTGAAAATCATAAGTAATTATTCTACCAAAGACTTCAGTCCAAAATTCCGGTCGATTAACTTGTAGTTATAGTATTGGCTAAACCTTTAAAATGGTAATTTAATTCAGCAACCGGAGTTTGCCTGGGAATAACTATTAATCCCATTTTTTACCTTCCTAAAAATAAATCGATGTATTATGAATACGAATTTGTAATTTGGCACACAATTAAATAAGCTAAGGAGGAATTGAACAAGAACGAGACAGACATATTATTGGTTAGGGCATTTAAAAAGGGAGATTCAAAAGCATTTGAAGTGCTTTTTAATAAATACCATAAAAAACTATATGCATATCTGTTTCGGTTATTGAATTCAAAAGAAGAAGCAGAGGAGATCGTACAGGAAACTTTCATAAAAATATGGGAAAAGCGTGAGGAATTTATTGAAGGTTATTCGTTCGATGCCTTTCTGTTTAAAATCGCAAAAAACTCATTCATTTCACTTACACGAAAAAGAGTAAACCGGGAAGTTTTTGAAAACCACCCCGAAATTTATACCAAAGCAGACCGAAACAATTCTGAAAACTATATCATTTATAAAGAAACCAAAGAAATAATCGACTCCATTATTGAAGGTCTGCCTCCTAAACGAAAAGAAATTTTTCGTTTACGAAGAATTGAAAATTTATCACGTAAGGAAATCGCTGATAAACTTGAGATTTCTATTCCAACTGTTGACAATCAACTCATGAAAGCGAATAGCTATTTAAAAGACGAATTTAAAAAATACAGTCTTTTGTTGCTAATCTTATTTCTCGGTTAATACACTTCTTTTCAGGTATATAACCAATCTGAAATCTGTTTTTTTAATTTTTTTTTGTTTTTGAGTAATAGTACTCTCCTGTTTTTGCGTATTACTATTAAACAATCGGTGAATGAAATCAAACAAAAAGTATACTATCCACAATTTTTTTAGTAACAAAAATTCAAAAGATGAATTGCAGCACCTATTTCGTTGGATGAACAGCGAACGTGGCAATGCAGAGCTGGAAAACGAGTTGGAGAATGATTGGGACACGTTTGAATTCAACGATGAAATAGAAGTCGACTCCCGCAAAATATTTAATAACATTGAAAAAGGAATCCGCCAGAGAAAGTTGCTTGCACGAATGCTGACCATTAAAAAAGTGCTTCCTTACGCAGCCGTTTTTATTCTACTGCTTGGTTTTCAGTTTTATTTTAACCGGTATAAATCGAAACCCGGTGACTACATAAATAACTACTTTACTTCAGTAATTACAGAAGAAGGACAACGATCAAAAGTAATTTTACCTGATAGTTCTATCGTTTGGTTAAATTCCAGTACAACACTTTCGTACCACGAAAATGATTTAGTGAAAGAGAGAAGGGTTCATTTAAGTGGTGAGGCATTTTTTCAGGTTTCGAAAAACGCAGACAAACCATTTTTTGTGGAAAATGAGCAACTTATTGTAAGAGTATTGGGTACCGAATTTGATGTGGAAGCATACCCCGAAACCGGAGAAATAAATGTTGTACTTGAATCAGGAAGCGTTCAGTTGAGCCATACCACAAACGAATCGTTTAACTACCGGTTAAAACCCGGAGAAATTGCCACGTTTGATCTGACGGAGAAAAAACTGAACATTGCGGAAATTGATGTGTCAAAATTCTCATCGTGGAAAAATGGTGTGCTGATCTTCCAGAACGACCCGATGAAAGAGGTTATTGAAAAACTGGAACGCTGGTACAATGTTGAGGTGGAAATAAGAGACGAAGAAGTTTACAATTCGATATTTACAGGAACAATAACCAACGAAGGCTACGAACAAATATTCAGGTTGATTGACTTTACCTGTCCGGTAAAATGCGAGTTTATAAACAAAACAAAAGCGGACGAAAAACCAAAAATCATTATAACTAAAGAAACATAAACGAATTAACGAACTTAAACGAAATGCTTATGACATAAAAACTGAAAAACTTACCATAAAAAAGAGAGTTGCGTCAACAACCCTCTTCTTAAAACTTTTTTATCAGCCTCATCTTTTCAAGCCCGAGGCAAATTATTTTGAATTGTATTAATCCAAAATCAAAACAAATTTATGAAAAAAAAACTTTATTTACCGGTTTCCGGATTGGCATCAATCTGGAAATCCAAACTATTTAAAACTATGAGAGCTCTTATGTTCTTCCTGCTTGTTGGTACGATGCAAATGTTGGCATCGAATACCTATTCGCAAACTACCAGACTAAGCTTATCTTTTGAAAACGAGCTGATCGTGAATATTCTGGATAAAATAGAAAATGAATCACAATTCTATTTCATGTACGATGCCTCGGTGGTTGATGTAAATCAACGCGTTAGCATTAGTTGCACAAATAACTCCATTACACAAATTCTTGACGAAACGTTTAAGGGCACAAACATTACATACAAAGTAGTGGACAAACAAATTGCTTTACGTGCCGAAAGTGTTGCTAAAAAAGCAGATCAGGAACAAAAGTCTGTTCGCGGAAATATTACTGATACCGGTAATAGTCCACTGCCAGGTGTTACTGTTCTTGTAAAAGGGACTACCAATGGGACGATTACCGATTTTGACGGTAATTATACACTTACAAATGTGCCTGAAGACGCCCTTTTAGTATACTCTTTTGTGGGTATGAAAACCCAGGAAATTCCTGCTGCAGGGAAATCTTTAATCGATATTGTTCTGGAAGAAGAAACAATTGGCCTTGAAGAGGTGGTTGCTATTGGTTATGGGGTACAGAAAAAAAGTGTTGTTACCGGTGCCATTTCATCCGTAAAAGCGGAAGAAATGATGACCCGCTCCGACACGCGCCCGGAACAGGCATTACAGGGAAAAACATCAGGAGTTCAGGTTGTATCTACATCAGGTGCTCCGGGAGCCGGAATGAAAATACGGATTCGTGGATACAGTTCGAATGGAAACTCTGATCCACTTTATATTGTTGACGGATTAAGAACTTCCGATATCAGTGGTTTGGAACCTACCAACATCGAAAGTATGGAAGTATTAAAAGACGGTGCTTCAGCAGCCATCTACGGAGCGGAAGGAGGAAACGGTGTAATTCTTATTACTACAAAAAGTGGAAGCGCCGGCCAATCGCAGGTTTCGTACAACTTTCAATACACCTTACAAAGTTTAGGAAGAACTCCGGAGTTAATGAATGCCGCACAGTACCTCGATTATATGGATGAGTTGGGAATGTCGTCGGGTATGAGCAATCCCGAAGGTTACGATACAAACTGGATCGACGAGTCGTTTGAAACAGCTCCGATGCAAAAACACAATCTTACTTTTTCGGGGGGGAATGAAAAAACAAATTACCTTGCTTCTCTTTCGTACCTGAACCAGGAAGGTATTGTCGCAGGCGATCAGGATTACTACAAACGCTATTCAGGAATGTTTAACGGAAGTCGCCAGTTAAAAGACTGGCTGAAATTTGGCAGCAGCATCCAGCTCTCACGCTCGGTAACCAAATCGTTTAACGAAGATGATGAGTACCGTGGTGTTATTGCCAATGCTGTGTTGTTAGATCCGCTTACTCCGGTTGAATACACCGGCCAGGTTCCGTCGCATGTGCAAACAATAATCGATGCCGGTTACCCGGTAATGCAAGCTGATAATGGCAATTATTACGGTATATCACGATATGTAACGGGTGAAACAATTAACCCGTTTGTGCAGAATAAACAAAATCAATCGGAGAATACGGTTACTAAAGTTATGGGTAATATCTACATGGATTTAACGCCCATTGAAGGACTTACCATTACTTCGAAATTAGGATTGAATTACCTGAATTCTAATAATCATAACTATCAGCCGCAATACTACTACAGTTCTGAAATGATGAACCTAAACGCATCGGTAAGCGAAGCGGTTACCAGTATGACTTACTGGCAATGGGAAAATTTTGCATCGTATGTAAAAAGCATCGAAGACCATAACTTTAATGTGATGCTTGGTACAGCTATTTCAAGTAACGAAATAAAAACAATAAATGCCTCAGGTTATCCATTGTTGAAAGATCAGGAGTCTTATGCAAACCTTGACTACGTAACTACACAATCAAACTCTACTGTTGGTGGCAACACAATAACCGATAACAAGTTGTCGTATTTCGGACGTGTAATTTACGATTACCGGAATAAATACATGTTTCAGGCAACCATACGCCGCGATGCTGCTGGCTCATCAATCCTTCCGAAAGATCAGCGCTGGGGAACTTTCCCTTCAGTTTCTGCCGGCTGGGTATTAACCAGCGAAGATTTTTTTCCGGAGCTTAACTGGCTGTCGTATATGAAACTACGTGGTAGTTGGGGGCAAAACGGTAGCTTGTCGAACCTGGGAAATTACAGCTATGCTTCTAACTTAATGTCTTCAGGATATGCCTTAAGTACATTGTCGTGGAGTACTGTAAATGCTCCTTATGCTTATCCGTTGGCCGACGGATCGTATGCAACTGCTTCTTACCCATCGGTTTTAGGTAACATGCAACTTACCTGGGAAACCAGTGAACAATTGGATATTGGAATCGACTTCCGTTTATTTGATGGTAAATTGAGTTTTACAGCAGACTATTTCAATAAAAAAACAAAAGACCTGATTACTACAAACACTCCTCCAATTGAGGCGGGAAACAACGCTTCGCCAATTAACGGAGGAAACGTAGTAAACAAGGGATTTGATTTTGAAACCAGTTGGAGAAGCGAAATAGGTGAGTTAAAATACAGCATAAATGCCAACCTTTCAACCTTAACAAACGAGGTAACTTATCTCGATCCTACCATTAGCCGAATTACCGGTGCAGAGGTGAACAGATGGACAGCCACCGCTTTTGAAAAAGGTTATCCGGTATGGTATTTCAGGGGATATAAAACTGCCGGAATTGATCCTGCAACAGGTGACATTAACATTGTTGATGTAAATAATGACGGAGAAATTAACAGTAACGATTTTACTTACATTGGAAGTGCAATACCAGATATCACTTTTGGTGCAACCCTTAACCTGGAATACAAAAATTTTGATTTTACACTTTTTGCTCAGGGACAAAGTGGCAACGATGTGTTAATGGGAATGCTGCGTACTGATCGTCTTACAACAAATAAACTTTCACTGTTCTACACCGACAGATGGACACCATTAAATGCAAATGCATCACGGCCGGTGGCTACTGTTGATGAAAAATACTGGAATAGCGATCAAATGATTTTTGACGGTTCTTTTATCAAGATCAAGCAAATTCAATTTGGTTACACTCTTCCAAAAACACTTAGCGATCGTCTTAAAATTGGTAAAACAAGAGTTTACATGTCCTTTGACGACTATTTCATTTTTACCAAGTATCCAGGAATGGATCCTGAAGCTGCGAGTACGGTTAACAACAGTATTGGTGTCGACAGAGGTTTCTTCCCGATTTCGAAAAAAGTGTTATTCGGACTTTCATTAAATTTCTAACCATTTAATAGTAAATAATATGAAACTTAAACAATATATATACGGTCTTTTTCTCATTAGCATCATCCTGTTTCCCGGGTGCGAGGAATTTTTGGATACCGCTCAAATGGGGGTGACCAGCCAGGATGATTTTTACAACACCGATGCTGAAGTAACGCAAGCGCTCTATGCCATATATGATAAAATTCAGAGCGACAACCTGAATACTTTTCAATTTAAGAATATGCTTTCTGATGATGCGTTGGCAGGAGGTGGTGGCCGTGGTGATAATTCATGGGGTGAGAGACTTGATGAATACACCTATGGCACAAATAACAGCATCCTTACGGCAAACTTTACCAAGTATTATCAGATTATCTATGCCGCTAACCTGTTAATCAATAATCTTGAAAATGCAGATACTTCTGCAAAACAAGTAGCTTTGGCCGAAGCTAAAACACTGCGTGCGTATGCCTATTTCGAACTGGTTACGCTATGGGGGCCAGCACCTTTGGTAACTGCATCGCTTAATCCTGATGAATATGCACAACCCAATGCCACAGTTGAAGAGCTTTGGGCTCAAATTGAAACAGATTTAGTAGAAGCTATTCCAAATCTTCCTTTAAAAAGTGCACAGACAGAAGCTCAAAAGGCAAATGTTTCAAAGGGAACTGCTCAATCCTGGTTGGGAAAAGCATACCTGTACCAGAAAAAATTCGATGAGGCAGCTGAACAGTTCGACGCAGTAATTGCGAGTGAAGAATACGCTTTGGCCGATGATTTTTCAATGATTACAAAGGAATCGTCGGAGTTTGGTTCGGAATCGGTTTTTGAGATATCCTATACCAAAGATGTTTCATCGGTAACCGAATGTACCTGGATTGTTGCTTTTTGCGGGCCACGTAGTCCATGGTTTAGTGCCGGTACGAGCGGAATTTCACAAACAGCCTGGGGCTGGGTTGAACCTCGCCAGGGACTGTACACTGCATACGTAGAAGCAGGCGATGTTGTGCGCAGAAAAGCTACCGTGATGAGCGAAGAAGAATTGATCAATGATTTTGGTGGTTCCTTTCGTTTAGATGGAAACCTGCCTTATGGAAGTTATGGTTTGGTTAGACTGAAACATGGTGCTTGGGTAGATGAAACTCCTGGGGAAGCATTTCACACTATTGGAGGCACAAACTATAGAATAACCAGATACGCGGATGTGTTGTTAATGGCAGCCGAAGCCTATAACAGGAAATCGGCACCAAACGATGTAAAAGCACTGGAATATGTAAATATAGTAAGAGAGCGTGCTGAGTTGCCTTCTTTAACAATAACAGGTGACGCTCTTTTTGACGCGATTAAAACAGAGCGGAGGTTAGAGCTCGCATTTGAGTTTGTGCGCTATCAGGACCTAATCCGCTGGGGCGATGCAGCCGATGTTTTAGCCGATCAGGGTAAGCAGATTCCCAAAGGCGATGGAACAAATTTCGAGTTCCCCGATGCTGGTTTTAAAGCAAAACACTGGTTACTTCCGTTTCCTGAAGATGAAATAATGGTAAATCCGAACATTGTTCAAAATCCGGGCTGGTAGTAAAAACAAAAGGATACAATCATTATATTTATGATTGTATCCTTTCTTTAAAATTAAACCAAATGAAAAACTTAAACATCGTAATTATTTTTCTTTTTTTCTGCACTGGCTGCAACACAACAACTCCGGTTGATTGGGTATGTACAACACCAACCACTCAATGGAAAACAGCACAATTAGAAACGGTAGCTTCTGCAGAAAGTACAAGTGCCGAAGTTTATACCGACAAAACACAACAGCAAATAGATGGTTTTGGCAGCTGTTTTAACGAATTGGGCTGGACATCGCTGAATCAGTTAAGTAACACCGATCGCGAATCGATAATGAACGAGCTATTTACACCAGGTGTCGGTGCCAATTTTACCATTTGCCGAATGCCTGTTGCAGCTAACGATTTTGCTTTAAACTGGTATTCGTACAACGAAACCGAGGGTGATTTTGCCATGGAGAACTTTTCAATAGAAAATGATAAAAATACATTGATTCCCTTCATTCAAAATGCAAAAAAATACAATCCCAATATTAAAATATGGGCATCACCATGGAGTCCTCCATCGTGGATGAAATACAATAAACACTATGCCAGCGCGTCATCTCAACGTATGGCAAACATGGCCGAAATGTACATCAAACAACGCGAAGCACAGGGCGACACTGCAGCATTGGGAGGCTTTTTTGCCAATGTTGGCAACCCTAAATATCAGAACGGCCTGCCTATCGATCGTGAAGGGAAAGAAGGAACTGATATGTTTATCCAGGAAGACCAATACCTGGAAGCATATGCACTTTACTTCTCTAAATTTATTCAAGATTATAAAAACGAAGGCATCGATATTTTTGCCGTAATGCCACAAAACGAATTCAATTCGGCACAGATATTCCCGAGCTGTTGCTGGACGGCTGCAGGCTTAAGCAATTTTATCGGTTCGTATTTAGGTCCTGCCATGGATAAACTGGGAGTTGATATTTATTTCGGAACCATGGAACGCCCGAATGAAGCTCTTGTTGATACGATTTTACAAAACGAAAAAAGTGGCAAATATGTTAAAGGCGTAGGTTTTCAGTGGGCAGGAAAAGATGCACTACCCGATATTAATCGCAATTATCCTGATTTGGCTATGTTCCAGACTGAACAGGAATGTGGAGATGGCAAAAACGACTGGGCCGGAGCAATGCACTCGTGGGACCTGATGAAACACTACCTGAGTAATGGTGTCTCGGTTTATGAATACTGGAATACATCGCTGCTGGAAGGTGGTGTTAGCCGCTGGGGATGGGAACAAAACTCATTGGTGGTAGTCGACTCTGAGAACAAAAGTTACAAGTATTCTTACGAATATTATATGTTAAAACACGCTAGCCACTATGTTTTACCGGGAGCTAAAAAACTTGAAACAGGTGGCGAATACACAGATCTGCTGGCATTTAAAAATACAGATGGTTCAATAATTGTAATTGCTGCCAACCAGGAAGAAGAAAGTAAAACGGTAAACATCAAAATCGGTGATTCTTTTATTTCTCCTGTTTTACCGGCAACATCATTGAATACATTCAAAATTTCAAATCAATAAAACGTCTGTTTATCTGTAGAACAATGGTTAACAGATTCAATAATAATATAAGATTAATCAACCTATAATAACAGTTATGAAACGAACTAAACTATTGTTCTTTGCACTGTTTTTTAACGGAATACTTTTAGCTCAACCGGTAAAATTTCTTGATAATATTTACTGTTATATCGAGAACACTTCAGTATTCGGATTCAACCAGGAAGAAGGAAGATCTTTTTATCTTCCCGACAAAACTATTTCGCTCAATGGAGAATGGAAATTCTTCTACAACGAAACGCCCGAAGGTATTCCTACTGATTTTTATGCAACTGCTTTTAACGATATAAAGTGGGGCACGATTGAGGTTCCATCAAACTGGGAAATGCAAGGTTATGGAGATAGAATGTTCCGGAATGTAAATGCTCCATTTCCATTGAAAAGGAAATTAACCTATGGAGACATCGTTTATGGAACTTCAGATCCGGGGGCATTTTCAGTTACGCTTCCCAATGTTCCAAGAGAATACAATCCATCCGGTGCTTACCGCAAAACGTTTACGCTTCCATCTTCATGGAATGGCGACCAGGTGTTTCTTCGAATGGAAAAAACAGCTTCTGCATCATTTGTTTGGGTGAATGGTGAACAAGTTGGTTACAACGAAGGTGCACAGGAACCGGCAGAGTACAACATTACTGATTACCTGAAAAAAGGGAGCAATACAGTTGCTGTTTTTGTTACAAAATATTCTGATGGATATTATTTGGAAGGTCAGGATTACTGGAGATTAGCAGGGATATTCGATGATGTAAGTATTTATGCAACTCCTGATGTGCGTTTGTTCGACTGGTACGTTGTGACTGATCTGGATGAAACTTACACCAATGCCAGTCTTTCTGTTCAAATCGATGTCAAAAAATATACTACTTCTCCAACTGCTTCGTATTCTTTAAAAGCATCATTGTTTGATACTGACAATACTTTGGTGGCTGAAATGACCAGTGAAAAATTTGCGATGGATACTGAGGGGAAGAAACAGATTGAACTGAAAAAAGAAATTGTAAATCCTCTAAAATGGACATCTGAAACACCGAACCTTTATACTTTAAAGATGGAGCTGTTAACTGAAAAAGGAACAGTTCTGGATAAGGCAGAACAGAGTATAGGATTTAAGGAAACACTAATTGATGGAGATACTTTCTACTTAAATGGTGTTGCCATAAAAGTAAATGCGACTAATTCGCATATGCAGCACGCCGATTTAGGACATGCTATGACAGAAGAGGTTATTCGTAAAGATTTCGAAATTCTGAAGCAGTTTAACTTTAATGCTGTTCGCACATCGCACTATCCTCCGGTGAATGAATATCTTGATTTGGCAGATGAATATGGCCTTTTTATTATAGATGAAGCAGGTGTGGAATCGCATGCTACGGAGAATGTATGTAATATGCCGGAATTTACAGAGATGTATCGCGAGCGTGCCCGTCAAATGGTATTGCGCGACAGAAATCATCCATGTATTTTGTTTTGGAGTGCGGGTAATGAAAGTGGTGAAGGCATAAACATTAATGAAGTTGTAAAAGAAGGACGAAAGTTTGATGATACGCGTTATTGGATGTATGGAGGGAACGCTTTCTCTCATTCTGCCGAAGAAATTATTGGGCCCCGTTATCCTAGTCCACTGGAACTGGATATGCGCGTTGGACTTGGTATTAACGAAACTGATTTACGACCATCATTTATGGATGAGTACTTGTCGGTTGCCGGTAATGCCGGCGGAGGACTTGAAGACTACTGGAATGTGATCGAATCCTATTCCAGAACAATGGGTGGAGCAATCTGGGATTTTGTAAGCCCGGGACTTACCGAACAAATTCGTCAGGTGGAAGATCAATCGCCAAATAAAGTACCTGCCCATTTAATGGGGAACAACATTAAATTAGCAGAAGGGCAAACAGGGAAAGCTGTTAACTTGAATGGGCACGACCAGTGGGTTGAACTATACCGTGCTGATACGTTGGAAATTAACGGAGACAAGTTAACAATTTCGATGGATGTTTACCCTAGGAAATTAAATTCCAGCGGCGGGCAATTCATTACAAAAGGTTCAAATCAGTTTGGAATTGTCCAAAACGGAGTTGATTCTCTGGAGTTCTATATTTATACAAACGTAAGCCCTAACATACCAGGCTTTGGCGGTTTTGGCGGAGGTGGTAATTCCGGTGCAAAATATACCTTGCGTGTTGGATTACCTGATAACTGGGAAAATAACTGGCATCAGATAACTGCTGTTTATGACGGTCAGGAAATGTTGGTTTACATCGATACTGACAAAAAGGGGAGCAAGCAGGCCAAAGGAAAAATTATGAATTTCCCGTTTACAATAAGCCTTGGACGTGACTCCGAAATTGATGGCTCAGAGACTCCCACTTATATGTGCGATGCAATGCTCGATAATGTTGGAATATTTGCAGAAGCTGTTTTGCCAGGTAATTTCAATCCTGAAAATGCAGCTGTTTGGCTCGATTTTGAAAAAGAAACGAATAAAGGGACTTTCCAAAGTTATGGTGCCGGTGCCCGAAATTACGGTCATATTTGGGGAAACAGGGAAGTTCAACCCGAAATGTGGGAGATGAAGAAAGTTGTTCAACCTGTTGTGTTTACTCTTCTTGATGCAGAAACCGGTTTGGTTGAAGTTTGGAATAAAAATCATTTCACTGATGCCTCGCAGTATGAAACTCGTTGGTTTCTTGAAGCCGATGGTGACATTTTACAACAAGGAGTTTTAGATCTTCAGGTGGAGCCTTTTAAGAAAAAGACTTTAAAAATTCCATACACTAAACCTTCAGTAAAAGAAGGTGCCGAATACCGAATTACCGTTAGCTCTTCGTTAAAAGAAGATAAGGTTTGGGCCAAGGCCGGATTTGAAGTTGCCTGGTCTCAACTGGAACTTCCCTGGAAAAAGAATATTCAGGGAGTAAAACAAACAACAGCCAAAGCTTCATTTGTAGAATCGGATGGCGAGGTAAAAGTAAATGGTGAAGGATTTGAATATACCTTCAATAAAAATTTGGGAGCTTTATCTTCTATAGTGGTTAATGGAAAAGAAATGCTGAAATCTCCTTTCTTAGTAAGTGTTTGGAGAGCACCAATGGCAAATGATTTGGATAGCTGGGGATCACGATCTGCGCGTTCTTCAAACTGGAAAGAAGGCTACGATACATTTATTGCCACCGAGTTCTATTCAACCGGAATTGATAAAACTACAAATTACCCGGTTTATACCGAGGTAATTGAAGCTGAAGGAAAAGTATATGTTAAAATCAGGCAAATCACAATTTTTGGTGAAAGTGTTGATGGCGCATTAGACCAATATATTTTTGGCGCTCAATATAATGGTATCGAAAATAGGTACAATTACACCATTAATGGTGATGGTGAGATTACTGTACATCATACTGCAAAGCCACAGGGAGGTGCACTGCCTTTGTATTTTCCACGATTTGGTTTGTCATTTACACTTGATAAATGTCTTGATAACGTAGAGTGGTATGGACGTGGACCACAGGAGAATTATCCCGGAAGAAAAAGTGGGTATAAAATTGGCATTTATAACTCTAAGGTTGATGATATGTACGTTCCTTACCTTAAACCAGGCGATTATGGATTAAGAACTGACAACCGTTGGGTAAAAATGCTCGATGATGAAGGTAATGGTTTGCAATTTAAAGTAAACGAACTGTTTAACTTTAACGCATATCCCTATTCAACTGAAAACCTTACCAAATCAATTTATACGTATCAACTTCAGAAACAGGACGGCATAACCTTTAACCTCGATTATGCAACAACGGGTGTTGGATGTTCTGCACGTGGTGTATTCCTTAGTTATCGGGTTTATCCGGCAATGTATGAACGGGAAATTAAAATAACTCCTGTAAAATAACATCAAAGAAATACCTTACTGTTTCTGGATGGAAGGAAAAGGTGGAAATAGAAAGCTCTGCTTATTCTATACAAACCTTTATTTTGTGATTGATGGACAGAACCTGAGCTATTTTAAACAATCCATTTATTATCCCGGATTTTAACTGCGGGAGAATAAATGGATTTTGTTTTTGTAAAATGTAGTGGATGTTTTATCCGAATTTCAATGGGTCAAGCGTTTATGGTCTTGTTGCTTAAGTCTTTAAGGTTTGATTTAATTCAACGACCGATATTCGCTTGGCGACATTCCCAGATCTTTTTTAAACATGCGCGTAAAGTGTTGCGGATATTTAAAGCCCAGTTCGTAGGCAATTTCACTAACTGTTTTTGAAGCGTCGAGAACACGTTCTTTTGCCAGGTTCATCACTTTTAGGTGAATGTATTCCTGGGCCGATTTACCGGTTTCTTTTTTTATCAGGTCGCCAAAATAATTGGCCGACAAGTGTAACCTATCAGCAAAATACGAAACCGTTGGCAAGCCAATACTTAGCGGCTTATCCGACTGGTAATAGGAATTAAGTTCTTTCTCAAATTGTTCAAGTGCACCCTGGTTAATTTGCTCGCGCGTAATAAACTGACGATCGTAAAAACGAATGCAGTAATCGAGAAATAGTTGTATGTTGTTTACAATTAGTTTGCGGCTGTGTTTGTCAATCGGTTGGTTTATTTCGTACGAAATTTTATCGAAACATTCAATCACCATTTTTTTCTCCCGTTCCGATATATGCAGCGCTTCGTTAATGTCGTACGAAAAAAAGTTGTAATCGCTCAGTTGTTTTCCAAGGTTGGTTCCCGGAATAAGGTCGGGATGAAAAAGTAAGGCCCATCCTTTACGTGCCGGGGCAGAATTGTTTCTGATCACCTCAATAAGCTGACCGGGAGCAATAAACACCAAACTGCCTTCTTCATAATCGTATGAGTTACGTCCGTACCTGAGTTCTCCGCAATTTACTTCTTTTAGAAAAATAGCGTACACCCCATAATAAAAGTGAGTGTGGTCTGTATAGGATGAATCAAGCTTTGAAAAGTCGACAATGCTTACCAATGGATGCAAGGTTTCTGCACCATTTAACTTGTTATAATCGGATACCGATTCTATTCTATATATATTTTTCATATTCATTTTCTTAAATGTCAAAACAAATATAAGTGGTTAATTACCAAAAAAATAATGCGATTGGCTAAATCAGTAAAAATGGTATGCTTAACCGTAATTTGTATAACAAAGCGCCATCATTTTTTCCTGAGTTTTGTATCGTGATTTAAAAATTGATAACAGATGAAAAAAAGTTTAATAGCATATTATTCGCGCAGAGGTCAGAATTATGTTGGCGGTAGTTTAGTTGATTTGAAGCTCGGAAATACAGAAATAATTGCCCAAAAAATTCAGGCAAGCACCGGAAGCCAAATGTTTAAAATTGATACAGTAAAAAAGTACCCGGCAGACTACATGGAAACAACACGGATTGCAAAGCAGGAATTGAGGGAGAATGCGCGACCGGAATTAACTGAGGTACTTGGGAATATGGATGATTACAATGTTATTTATCTCGGATATCCCAATTGGTGGGGTACATTTCCGATGGCGGTTTTTACTTTTCTGGATTCGTACGATTTTTCAGGAAAAACAATCATCCCATTTTGTACGCACGAAGGCAGTGGAATGGGAGGCGTAAATGATATTAAAAAACTTTGTCCTGGTGCTAAAGTTGAAAATGGAATTGCTATTCATGGTGGAAGCGTACAAGCAGCCGACAGAGCTATTGTGGCTTGGCTTTCGGAATATAACGATTAAAATATATGGTTTCAGTTGTAAAAAATATTTATAAAAATGATCCGGCAGCAGGTGGATTGCAGTTTCTACTCTATCCGGGTTTTTGGGCTGTGTTTGTGCATCGCTACTTGTCGCATCCGCTGTATAGCATAGGATTAAAATTCTGTGGCCTGTTTTTTTGTCAGATAGCACGGTTTGTAACACAGGTTGAAATTCATCCGGGAGCAAAAATTGGGAAAGGTTTGTTTATCGATCATGGCAATGGGGTAGTAATTGGAGAAACAGCCGAAATTGGTGATAACTGCGTGATTTACCATGGTGTAACTTTGGGTGGGACAGGAAACCATTCAAACAAAAGACATCCTTCGGTTGGTAACAATGTATTTATCGGAAGCGGTGCTACCTTACTGGGACCCATCCAGATTGGCGACAACGTAAAAATTGGTGCAAAATCGCTTATTGTAATGCGCGATGTACCTTCTAACTCTACAGTAATTGGTGCTCCTGCGCGTATTGTAAAACTTGAAGGGAAAACCGTTAACATGGATTTAAATCGTACAAAAACCAATGATAAAAAAGTGTCGATGGAAGTCTGGAAAAATTGCGAAGTAAAATATAAGAACAAATGCGGATAAGTGTAAACTCAATAATCTTGTCCGAAAAAAATGAATGTAGAAGAAGAAATTTGAATGAAGAATAGTTGGAAAATAATTTTACTGGCAATAATTTGTTTCGTTTTAGGAACCTCCGAATTTGTAATTGTTGGAGTTTTGGATAAAATAGCCTTATCGGCAAATATTACCATTGCACAAGCAGGTCAGCTTATTTCTGTGTTTGCCATTACTGCAGCCATTGGAACACCCATTGCCATTTATTTTTTGAGAAAACTAAATCAGCAGAAAATTTTTATGCTGGCTTTGGCGGTAATTATGCTGGCTAGCTTAATCATGTTTTTAACGGTAAACTATCATTTGTTGCTGGCTGCGCGAATTATTATGGCTTTGGGTGTGGGAGTTTTTAATGTATATTGTTTTATTGCCGCTACCGGTCTGGCACCTGAGAATAAACGAACAAGTGCAGTGGCTACAGTAACAATTGGTTATAATGCAGCCTTAATCGTGGGATTGCCTGTTGGGCGTATGGTTACAGCCGTTTGGGGTTGGCAGTCCATTTTTGCATTTACGGCGGTTTTTTGCTTAACGGCTATCCCGGTAATGTATAAATACATTCCTGCCGTTCACACAAAATCAGAAACCAGCTTTACCAAAGAGTTCACGGTTATATTTAAACCTAAAATTCTGTTAAATCTTTTGGTTACGTTTTTTTGGATCTCCGGTTATGCTATGCTTTACTCGTACATCACGCCATTTCTGAAAAACACCTCTTCGATGAATGAAAATTTATTGAGTGTAGCCTTATTTGCTTTTGGGATAGCAACACTTATTGGAAATAAATCAGGTGGATTTTTGGGTGACCGAATCGGCAACTCGAAAACGATTCTTTACAGTATGTTTTTTCATGTTGGCTCTTTAATCTTATTGTCGCTTGTATCCGGGGCTGTTTATCTTACCGTTTTTGTACTCATGCTTTGGGCCATATCGGCCTGGGCTGCCGGTCCCATACTTCGGTTTAATGTGCTGGATTTATCGCCCGAAGCACCGCAGTTAATACTTAGTTTGTACAACTCAATTATTCAGTTTGGTTTTGCCGTTGGAGCCGCTCTGGGAGGAGTGGAGTTTGAAAATATGCCTGCAATTATGCTCAGCTGGACAGCAGCCGGGTTTGTTGGAATCGCTTTGTTTTTCACTCTTCTAAATTCTTATCCTTCGCGTTTAAAACCCGTTTGGTTGAGAATAAGGAAATGATACAAAACCTTTTTGTTTGATTAATGAAGTCAGGTTGTGCGAGCTACTTCCTGTAAAAATGGTACAATCATCAGTAATTGGTATAACAAACGGGCAAGTATTTATCCGGACCTTTGTCATGTACAAAATAAATATTCAATCAAATTACTAACAATTAATAAGTAACAGAAAATGGAAAATTTTAATTTTTATGTACCCACGAGTGTTTCGTTCGGGAAAGGTCAGATTGTTAACCTGTCTCCTTCGATTAAACAATTTGGAGGAGAAAAAGTGATGCTTGCTTATGGCGGCGGAAGTATTAAAACAAACGGCATTTACGATGCAGTTGTAACTGAGTTAAAAAAGGCAAACATTGAATACGTGGATTGTGACGGGATCAGACCAAATCCACCGGTGGCAGATGTTCGGAAAGGCATTGCAATTTACCGTGAAAATGCCTGTGACTTTATTTTGGCTGTAGGTGGTGGTTCTACCATCGATGCGGCAAAAGCAATGGCTGCCGGTGTTTGTTACGATGGCGATGTAATGGATTTAATGGCCGATGGGAAAGGCGAAATAACTGCAGCTGCTCCCCTGGCGTCGGTTTTAACAATGGCCGGAACAGGTAGCGAATTGGATATGGGAGGTGTAATTACAGGTGAAGTAAACCATAAAAAACACACAATTATGCATCCGCTTTTGTACCCAAAATTCTCAATTCTCGATCCATCATACACTTTTTCAGTACCCGAGAAACATTCAATGGCAGGTTGTTTCGATGCTTTAGATCATTTAATTGAGTGCTATTTTGTTGCCGGAAGTGAATCAACAGATGTGCAGAATATGATGAACGAAGGCTTAATGCGTTCCATTGTAAAAAACGCACCAAAGGTTTTGGCTAATTCTGAAGACTACGATGCACGCGCCAACATTATGTGGGCAAGTTCTATGGCTTTGGCCGGTTTTCAGTTTGTTACCGGTAAAAAAGGTTCCAACTGGCCAATGCATGCCATGGGCCATGAACTTTCGAGTTTGTACGATATGACGCATGGAATAACGCTGGCTTTGGTAACGCCTTCGTATTTGGAGTTAACACTGGAAAAAGCGCCTGAATACACCTGGTTGTTTGCCAATTTTGCACGTAATGTGTTTGGAGTTGTGGAAGCAGACGATGCAGTTGCTGCTAAGTTGGGAATCAGAAAGGTAAAAGAGTTTACACTGGAATTGAATATGCCTAAAAACCTGAAAGACGCTGGTGTGGAGGAAGATAAGCTGGAATATTTGGCTGAAAAAGCTACCGAGTGGGGGAATATAGGAGCTTTGTGTAAAATTGAAAAAGAAGAAGCTTTGGAAATATACCAAAGAGCTTTTGCATAAAGTTTTGGAGTGGTTTTATTGTTTTAGAGGGGAAATGGAACTGTCATTTTAAGTGGCAGTTCCTAAATAAAACAACCTTGTAAGCTATTTAACGTAAGTAAATTGTAACTATAAATAAAATGAAAAAAAGAAATTTAGGAAATAGTGGATTGCAGGTATCCGAATTGGGTTTGGGTTGTATGGGATTAAGCTTTGGATATGGCCCGGCAACAGAAAAACAAGAAGCTGTAAAATTAATACGAAGAGCGTATGATCTGGGTGTCACATTTTTCGATACTGCCGAAATTTATGGTCCGTATATAAACGAAGAAGTGGTAGGTGAAGCCATTGCTCCCTTTCGGAACGAAGTAGTTGTGGCCACAAAATTCGGTTTTAATTATGTGGATGGAAAACCGGCCGGATTAAACAGTAAACCTGCTTACATTAAACAAGCGGTTGAAGGCTCGCTTAAACGTTTAAAGGTAGAAGCTATTGATTTGCTTTACCAACATAGGATTGATCCCGAAGTGCCGATTGAAGATGTGGCCGGAACGGTTAAAGATTTAATTGCAGAAGGAAAAGTAAAACATTTTGGAATGTCGGAAGCCGGAGCAGTAAATATTCGTCGTGCACACGCAGTACAACCAGTAACTGCTTTGCAAAGCGAATACTCCTTGTGGTGGCGCGAACCTGAAACAAAAACATTCCCGACACTTGAAGAATTGGGTATTGGTTTTGTGCCGTTTAGCCCGCTCGGTAAAGGTTTTTTAACCGGTAAAATCGACGTTGATACAAAATTTGATTCCAACGATTTCCGTCAGGGCATTCCGCGTTTCGCTGAAGAAAACCGCAAAGCAAACCAGGCACTTGTTGATCTGCTTAAACTAATTGCAGCGCAAAAAGATGCTACTCCTGCTCAGATTGCGCTAGCATGGATTAATGCACAAAAATCATGGATCGTCCCAATTCCGGGAACAACCAAAATTCATCGTTTGGAAGAAAATGTAGGTGCTGCAAACCTTGAGTTGAGTTCGGGAGATTTAACGCAGATTGAGGCGGCTATCGCTCAGATAGATATTATTGGAAACCGTTATCCCGAAAGTAGCCAAAATATGGTGGATGAATAAAAAGTATGGAGTCTTCAATTTTTTTACTTTGTTTTTCGAGAACCAGATTAAAAGAAAGGGAACAAAATTTGATTGAGGGTTGGCGCAAAGTATTATGTGCACCATCCACCTGGACCTAGGTAAATGGTGCATGGCAATTTTGCAAAGCTCGGGAATGCTATTTATAAAGCAACCGGAAACAGGTATTATCATCAACCTGTTCTAAAAAACAGTTCGATTCGTTTATAAACGGTTGTATTTGAAAAAACTAAGCTTTATTTTTGAATCATGACACATGAGATCAAACTACTCATTGAAACCTTAAAAACCTGGCAGCAGCTGGATAAAAAAGCTGTTTTTGTGTCCGTTGTCGATTTGGAAGGATCGTCGTACCGCAGACCCGGAGTTCGAATGCTTATGAGTGATAAGGGAGAATATGTTGGAGCGGTTAGCGGAGGTTGTGTGGAAAGTGAGATAGAACGACAGGCTCAAAGTGTGTTTAAAAGCGGTAAGGCTAAAGTGATCACGTATGATGGTCGTTTGCGAATTGGATGCGAGGGTATTATTCGAATTCTGATAGAGCCGGTTTTTTTGTCGGAAGAATTTTTTGAAGCCTTTGACCAGCAGCTTAAAATCCGGAAGTCTTTTTCGATGGAATCGTGGTTTTACTACGAAGTGGGCGAGTACTCAAACATTGGTTCCATCGTTCTGCTAAAAGGTAAAAAATATGCCCTAAATTCATCATTTAACACTGATAATTTAGAAAATCAGCTCTGTTTTTCGCAGACTTTTGAACCCTTGTTTCAGCTTTATATTTTTGGTGCCGAGCACGACGCCGTTCAGTTGAGTCAAGCTGCAAAATTGCTGGGGTGGGAGGTGGTTGTTGTAGCTTCTCCCGACGAGGCGAAGTCGTGTGATTATTTTCCCGGTGCATCCACACTTATTTCACCTTCGTTTGATAACATAGATACCTCGGCCATTGATAAACAAACAGCTGTGGTTTTAATGACGCACAGTTTTAACAAAGATGTTCAGTATCTGCTGGCATTAAAAGACATCCACCCGGCTTATATTGGATTGTTGGGTTCGGTTAACCGGAGAGAACGGATAATATCGATGTTGCTGGATTATATGCCTGATATTTCAACAGATTTTATCGATCAGATTTACGGGCCGGCCGGTATTAATGTTGGTGCCGAAAGTGCTGCTGAAATAGCGGTATCGGTTTTGGCCGAGATTTTAAGCGTGGTTCGCAATCAGACACCTGTTTCGTTGCGCGAAAAGTTGGGATCTATTCACGGATAATCTTTCTAAGCCAGTTGCTTTTTGTTATTACTCGGTAAGTAAATACGTTTCAAAATTCGATTTAAATTTTACTATTTTTCGCGAAGGGCGTTGTGTTGCTTTGTCGATAAACAGCACTTTTTGCTGAGCAGTGGAACATACGTCTCCATTTTCATTTAGAAAACGAAATTTAAAGTTGGCTGAAACATTAAATAGTTCAGAGACCCACACCTCAACCTGCACTTTGTTTTTCAGAAAAAACGGTTTTTTGTATTGAATGGTAGTTTCGGTAATGATGGGCAAAATATCATGCTCAGCCGCCAGATCATCAATCGAAAGTCCCATTGCTTCAATCAGTTTTACCCGGGCATTTTCAAGCCATTGCACATAAATAATATTGTTAACATGCCCTACAAAATCAATGTGATACGTATAAATGGGTTCGGTGAACTTTAGTTTCTGCATCTTATTTTAATTGAAATTCAGGTCGGTAAATTTATGCTTTTTCTGAACAAAGAATTTCCACATTATACTTTCATCATACATTTGTTTGTGATTATTAACAATCACTTTTTCTTGCAGTGCTTTTCTTTTTGCTTTTAACAATGAAAGATTTTTGTAAAAATCGCGATGTGCTTTTAGCACGGCGCCAAATGCTTTAAATTCCATGCCCGCCAAAAACTTGAAGGCTGCCACTCCATCCAAAATCATCCGGGAAAGCAGAGTGCGGGTAAACTTTTGTTTGGGTAAATTTTTATACAACATGTACAGGTTATTGCGAAAGTTGAGGAAAACCTTTCGTGGATTTCCATATTCCAAACTACCTCCGCCCAGGTGGTAAATTACACTTTGAGGTTCGTAAACAATTTTGTAACCCTGATTTTTAAGTCGCCAGCACAAATCAATTTCTTCCATATGTGCCCAAAAATCGGCATCTAAACCGCCCGAGTTTTTAAATACTTCGGCCCGAACAAACATACAAGCGCCTGTTGCCCAAAATATTTCAGACGATGTTTCGTACTGTTTTTCGTCTTTCTCCACCTGGTCAAGGATTCTTCCACGGCAAAATGGATAACCGTATTTATCAATAAAACCTCCGGCAGCTCCGGCATATTCAAAATATTCGGGTTGGTTGAAACTAAGCACCTTTGGCTGCACAGCGGCAATCTTGTCATCTTTTTCAAAGTGTTTTATACAGGGTTCAATCCAACCTTTTTCAACCTTAACATCCGAATTTACAAGCACGAAATATTCGGCATCGATTTTATCGAGCGCCACATTATAGCCTTTGGCAAAACCGTAATTGGTTTCCAAATCCATGAGAGTTACCGAAGGGAAATTGGTTTTTAAATAGTTGAGAGAATTGTCGGTTGAGCCGTTGTCGGCAATAATTATTTCAATGTTTTCGCCTTGTGAATGTTCAATTATCGAAGGAAGAAAATCAGGGAAAAGTTTAATCCCGTTCCAGTTTAAAATTACAATGGCAACTTTTTTTGTTTTTGTCATTCGTATTATTTCAGTAGTAGTTTTGCAAGAACCATGCTTAGGTTTTCCTTGTCGATGTTTTCAAGGATTTTGCTTATTCTTTTTGCCTTTTCTTTATCGTCCGATTTAAGTAAGGCCTCAATCTCTTTTGTTTGTTTTCCGGTTAATTCATCCTGAAGCAAAAGCCACACCTTTCTTTCATCGTCTTCGTCCTTTGGTAATCCCAGCGTTTCCAGTTCAAGAATGGTGGCCTGTAAAATTTCACGGGCCTGCATTTTTACCGGGTCTTTGTCTTTCGATTTGCCCGAAGCTGCTGTGTCGCGCAAATTCCAGCTTGAATAGTCGTAATGCAGATCCCTGATGATTTTAAGCTTCGAGTTATCTTTTCCAAAAATCCGTTCTAAAAAAATCAAGGTGTGATTTTTCCACGCATCCAGGTCGAATTTTGTTTCGTCGAGGCGTGCCAGCTGTTCCTTTAAAAGCGAAATTTCTTTTTCTGCCATCTCAAATTGTTTTTTGCAATTTACAAATTTTACCACAGAGAACACAAAGAAGACACAGAGTAAAATGGAGACTTATTTTGTGCCCAAATGTTTGTTTATAATACCATAAAATTCGGGGAAATAACTTCCGCTGGCCGAAACCAGTTCGCCGCCAAATAACCAATTGTCGCCTCCGTTAAAATCCACTGTTTTTCCACCAGCCTGTTGCAGAATAAATACGCCGGCTGCCACATCCCAGGCATGTAAGGCATGTTCCCAAAAAGCATCAAATCGTCCGGCTGCTATGTAACAAAGATCAATAGCTGCCGATCCAAATCTGCGGATGCCGCGTGTGCTTTTCATCAATACCTTCATGGCTTCAATGTAGTCGTCCATGCGGTCGAAATCGTAGTAGGGAAATCCGGTTGCAATTAAGGTATCTTCCGATTTTGCCCGGTTTGCAGAATGAATTTCTTCGCCGTTACAAAAGGCAGCACTTTCTTTCCATGCATAAAACATTTCGTTGGCGCCCACTTCGTAAACCACACCCAAAACCATGGTGTCGCCTTCGGCCAAAGCAATACTTACCGAGTGAGGTGCCAGTCCATGAATGTAATTGGTAGTTCCGTCAAGTGGGTCCACAAACCATGTGTATTTTTCGTTATTCGAATCAGCTGTTCCTTCTTCTGCTACAAATCCCGAATCCGGAATTAGCGCTTTTAAGGCCGAAACGATTTGTTGCTCGGCGGTTTTGTCGACATAGGTTACAAGGCTGGCAACGCTCTTAATTTCAATGTTTTTTGCTGATATTTTTTTCTGTTCATCGCGAATAAAATTGCCTGCTGTTCGGGCAATTTCCTGAACCTGGAAACATAGTTTTTTGTAATCCATTGGTGATTGTATTTGGTGTAAAAATAGGGAAATTCTTGTGGTGAGAAGTTTATTTAGGCAAGTAAATTATATTCCTGATTGAAGTTAATCCGTGAACAGATTCCTCAGTTGTGTCTCCTTGCCAATGAAAGATTCCTGAGTAGGACCCTGAATCAAGTTCAGGGTGACGGTTTTAACAAATTTTGCAATTAGTATCAGGTACGTCATGCTGAACATGTTTCAGCATCTCTGTCATTCCGAACAAAGTGAGGAATCTATTTTCGGTTATGCTATTGCTGCCGGATACAATCCAAAGTGGATGAAATGGAAGTAGCTTTAAATCATTTCAACCTCAACATTACCGTTGGGGAGAATTGATTTTAATTTTACCGCACCAAGTTTGTTCACCAGCTCTTCGTTATAAGGAACCTCCACTTTAATGTAGTTTTCGGTGAAGCCATGCATTTTTTCCTGGTTTTTCTGGGCTTCAAAAAGAACAGTTTGTTCTGTCCCAAGATGTTTTTCGTAGAATACCCTAAGTTTCTTCTCCGATAGATTAATGTATTTTTGCGTGCGGTTTTTACGTTCTTCAACTTCCACTTTCCACGGAATTTTTAAAGCCTGCGTTCCACTTCGTTCTGAATACGTAAAAGCGTGCAGCTGCGAAATTTCGAGGCTGTTTATAAAATCGAACGATTCCTGGAAATAGTTCTCCGTTTCTCCGTTGGTTCCTGCAATTACGTCAACTCCAATAAATGCATGCGGTACAATTTCGCGAATCCGGTGCACTCGTTTGGCAAATAAAGCAGTTGAGTATTTGCGTTTCATCAGCGATAGAATTTCGTCGGAGCCAGCCTGCAACGGAATATGAAAGTGAGGCATTATTACCTTCGATTGCGAAACCAGTTCAATAATTTCATCTTTTAACAGGTTGGGTTCTATCGATCCCAAACGCAAACGTTCCAGGCCTTCTACCTGTTCCAGCGCTATTAACAGGTCCAGAAAATTCTCGCCTGTTGATTTGCCAAAGTCACCAATGTTTACACCGGTAAGTATAATTTCCTTGAATCCTTTCTGAACTGATTTTTGAGCTTCTTTAACGGTATTTACAATATTGTCGTTTCTGCTTCTTCCGCGTGCATACGGAATGGTACAAAACGAACAATAATAATCGCAACCGTCCTGAACTTTTAAGAAACTGCGTGTACGATCGCCCCACGAAAATGCTTTGTGGTAACTTTTAATATCGGCTAAACGGGTGGTTTTTATTTCGGTGGTTTCTTTTTTACTCAAATCGCCTAAAAAGGCGGGGATTGTAAATTTTTCCTGTGTCCCCAAAACCATGTCAACACCATCAATATGTCCCACTTCATCGGGTTTTAGTTGCGAGTAGCAACCCACCACAATTACCATGGCATTCGGATTTTGTTTGGCTGCCTTGCGGATAATGTTTCGGCTGGCTTTGTCGCCCTGGTTGGTAACCGAACACGTATTAATTACATACACATCTGCTTTTTCTTCAAAATCAACACGCTCAAAACCAACCTCTTTAAACGAGCCGGCAATGGTTGATGTTTCCGAAAAATTGAGTTTGCACCCCAGTGTATAAAAAGCAGCTTTCTTCCCTTTGTAATTCATCTCCTTATTTTGATAAAATCTAAATAGGCTGCAAAGGTAGAAAAAAAGAATTAATGGAATAATGGGAGCTTCCAAATAATCAAAGGCCTGGGAAAGAGCCCGATTCCAGAGGAATCAAACGTTTAAAGATTTGTATTATTGGATGTTGTACGACTCCGGCTGGAGTCGAATATTCATTCATAAATATTGTCTGTAAACATTTAAATCCTCTGGATTTAATTACAACAGGTTACTTGCCAATTCGGCCAAATAACTTCGTTCGCCTTTTACCAGGTTAATATGTGCAAAAATGTCCTGGTTGCGCATACGATCTGTCATGTATGCCAAACCATTCGATTTCATGTCCAGGTAAGGTGAATCGATTTGCTGCAAATCGCCCGTGAATACCATTTTTGTTCCCTCTCCGGCACGGGTAATAATTGTTTTTATTTCGTGCGGTGTCAGGTTTTGAGCTTCGTCGATAATAAAAAAGGCGTTGGATAAACTTCGACCGCGAATGTACGCAAGCGGTGTAATGTTTAAACGTTCTTCTTTTACCATTTCTTCAATAAGCTGGTACTCGTTGCTGCGAGGGTTGAATGTATGTTTAATTACCGAAAGATTGTCGAATAAAGGTTGCATGTAGGGATTAATCTTTTCAGAAGCATCGCCGGGCAGGTATCCCAGGTCGCGGTTGCTGAGTGCCACAATTGGCCTTGCCAGTAATACCTGTTCAAACGAGCGGTTTTGTTCGATAGCAGCTGCCAGTGCCAGTAAGGTTTTTCCCGTTCCGGCTTTACCTGTAAGTGCGATCAAACGTACTTCGGGATCCATCAGCATATTCAAACTAAAGGTTTGTTCTGCATTTCGGGGTTTAATGCCGTACGCCGATTTCTTCTCAACACGGTAAATACGTTCCGATTTGTTGTCGTATCGGGCTAAAGCGCTCGAAGAACTTCCTCTGAAAATAAAACATTCGTTGGCTTCGGGGCTAAAGTTCTCCTGCACATCGGATACTGCAAACGAACCCTGGTTGTACAAAACATCGATCAGTCCATCGTCAAAATTGTCGAAGGTAGTTACTGTTTTGTCCAGTACATTTTGGTCGGTAACCTGGTCGGTTTTGTAATCTTCTGCCTGAACTCCCAGCGATTTAGCTTTCATTCGAAGATTAATGTCTTTACTTACCAGAATTGTTTTGCGTTTTGGGTACGCATTGGCCGTGTATTCAGCAATAGAAAGTATACGGTGGTCGGGAATGTCTTCGCGGAATGAAGCTTTTAACTCAGCCGAGAATGGTTTTCCTGTTTCAATTCGGAGTTTGCCTTTTCCGGCGCCCAGTGATTTCCCACCGTTAAAAATATCATCACCAACAATATCATCGAGCACACGTGTAAATTCGCGTGCCTGAAAGTTGATCAGGTCGTTGCCTCGCTTAAATTTGTCCAGCTCCTCGAGGACTGTAATTGGAAGGATAATGTCGTTATCCTGGAACTGGTAAATGCATGTGTGGTCGTGTAAAATTACGTTAGTGTCCAGAACGAAAATTTTACTCTTTTTAGTTTTACTTAGCATACCTAATTGATTTGTTTTAAATGTAGATAATTTGACGAGAAATAATTCGGGGCTGAATAAAATTTAATAAACTTGCAACGGTTAATAAATTTAAATGATTTGAATTACGCAGCTACTTTAGAATATTTGTTCGGGCAACTTCCCATGTTTCAGCGAAGTGGTCCGGCAGCCTACAAAAATAATCTCGATAACACTTTACAACTCGACCGTTTGTATGGCAATCCACACCAAAAATTCAAAACCATTCATGTGGCAGGTACAAACGGAAAAGGTTCGGTGGCGCATATGCTTGCATCGGTATTGCAGTCGGCTGGATTTAAAACCGGCCTGTATACCTCGCCACATCTTAAGGATTTTAGGGAAAGAATACGGATAAATGGAGAAATGATTCCAGAAAGCGAAGTAGTAAGCTGGGTAGAGAATTATCGAATTAACAATGACTTGTGGAAAATTGAACCTTCCTTTTTTGAACTTACTGTTGCCATGGCATTCGACTATTTTGCACGCCAGGAAGTTGACTTTGCCGTTGTTGAAGTGGGACTTGGCGGACGGCTCGATTCAACAAATATTATAACACCCGAGGTGAGTGTGATTACAAATATTGGTTTGGATCATACAAACTTATTGGGAGAAACGCTGCCTGAAATTGCAGGAGAAAAGGCCGGAATAATTAAAACAAACGTGCCGGTTGTAATTGGAACAACGCAAATTGAAACTTCTGCCGTTTTTCAAAAAGTAGCAGATCAAAAAAATACCCGTATTTATTTTGCCGATGAGGAATTTGAAGTGGTTTATTCGACTTTGGGTATGGATGGCAAACAAAACCTGAAAGTTGAGAAAAATGCCAAATCGGTTTTACCCGGTTTAAAATTGGATCTGCTGGGGATTTATCAGCATAAAAATATACCGGCAGTATTAAAAGCGGTTGAACTTTTAAATGAGAAGGGAATACATATTTCGGATGAGAGTTTATACGGGGCTTTGGCAAATGTTTCGGAAAAAAGTGGTTTGCTGGGCCGTTGGCAGGTACTTGGAAATAACCCACTTGTAGTTTGCGATACCGGACACAACGAAGATGGTATAAAAGCTGTGGTTGAACAGATAAATAATACGGCGTTCAAAAATCTGCACATAGTTTTCGGAACAGTTGGCGATAAAAGCCCTGACAAAGTTTTGGCTTTACTACCAAAAAATGCCAAGTATTATTTTGTTCGGGCAAATCTTCCAAGAGCGATGGATGAAACTGAACTTTTGCATCGGGCTGTGGAATTTGGATTAACTGGAGATAGTTATACTTCTGTAGCTCAGGGAGTGGAAGCAGCCTATGTCAATGCCGATAAAAATGATTTTGTATTTATTGGAGGCAGTACTTTTGTAGTGGCTGAGATTTTATCGTAATTTTTTTTCGTAAATTTTTGCAGAACTAAAAATAGCTATTATATTTGCAGCGCCTTACTGAAAAGGGGGCGCGTTCAGAAACAGAAATAGCATATTTGGGGGGTTAGCTCAGTTGGTTCAGAGCATCTGGTTTACACCCAGAGGGTCACTGGTTCGAATCCAGTACTCCCCACAAAAGAGGTCGACAAAGAGTTGGCCTCTTTTGTTTTCTCATGCAAGTTTTGACTGTTTATGAATAACTAAAATATTGGGGAGCTTAGCTCAGTTGGTTCAGAGCATCCCGATTTAAATCGGGAGGGTAACTGGTGCAGACGAAGCAATATTCATAAAATAAGGGGAGCTTAGCTCAGTTGGTTCAGAGCACCTGGTCAGAGCATCCCGATTTAAATCGGGAGGGTAACTGGTGCAGACGAAGCAATATTCATAAAATAAGGGGAGCTTAGCTCAGTTGGTTTTACACCCAGGGGGTCACTGGTTCGAATCCAGTAGTTCCCACGAAAGGTCGATCCGTCAGCTGACGGACGGCCTTTTTTGTTTTGTAAAGTTTGTTGGGTTCAGAGCATCGGATGGATCACGGATCACGGCTCACCCGTAAAATCCGGTGGAGTTAATTTTTTCAAGCAAATATTTTCGCTACTCTAAAAAGAAAATACTTGATGTCACTTACCCCTCTCAGAGTTGCTCTGAATGCTTTTAATTTTGCATTGAATGATTCAGCTGAGGCATTTGTACTTCTGTTTTCAAAGAAGTTGAGTATTTCCCTGTAATGTGTGTGAATAGTAGCTGATATCGAGTTAAACGAACGAAACCCTGAATTTTATGTCGGTTCCACCGGTAACCTCGAAGGCAGATTGTCTAGGCATAATTCATCCAACAAGGGATTTACTTCCACAGGAAAACCCTGGCAGTTAAAATATTTCGAAACTTTTGAGCAAAGAAGTGATGCATTACACCGCGAGATTCAATTGAAAAAATGGAAGAGTAGAGATGCTATTTTGAATTTAATTGAGGAGAAGTAGTTATTTGGTTCAGAGCATCCCGATTTAATCGGGAGGGTCACTGGTTCGAATCCAGTACTCCCCACAAGAGAGAGATCGACAATTAGTCGGCCTTTTTTGTATCAAATATTCAAATTTTGAGTAGAAACGATATTAATTCTTTTCAACCTCTTTCATTTGTTTTTTGGTTGAAGAGTATTCATTGGCCCGATCCCGTTTTTGAAGTTTAGTAAAAAGTTTCCCAATATTTTCTGACGGAGAAAATTGTACAATGCGGATGGATGAAGCTTCAGCTCGCATTAATTCATTGTTTTCGGTCATGATTGTATTTACCGGATTAGCTTCTTCCTGTTGCATGCGTACTTTAAGCTGTGGCTGATAATCTTGAATGAATTTTAAGTTTTCACGGGCTTGGTCAATGTCCGACTTTTGTTCCGGAGAAACCCTTACTTCCGGAATATCAACGTTTTCCGATTCTAGTTTTACAATTGGATTTATCATTAAGGTATACGCAGGCACCATTTTTCGTTGAAACGAAATGTGTGAAAATATCAAAGTGTCGGTTGGTGCAACCCAAAAAGAGAAAACGCCGTTTGGACCACTGATGTCTTTTTCGTAATTACTTAAGTTTACAATATATACATCCGAAACAGGTTTATTGTGTTGATCTACCACCTGGCCTTCAAGGAGAAATGTTTTTATTTGAGCAGAGCCAACCTGACATAACACCATTAAAAATATAAAAACAAGTAGTTTCATAATTTTAGCTTTGTATACTAAAGTTCGGGAATTTGTTCCAATAAAGCCACTTTTATCGTATAAACAATGTTAATTGGTTTGGTTTCAAAAACTGGAATCAGCAGGTGAGCTACTATAACTATTTCCTTTTTTCATTTATTTTTAAACGTATTCAATCTTAACTTTTTTGAAGAATTTGTGAATCAGTAGTTTAACGATTCGTTTTACCACAAACTTTCTAAGTTCCAGTTCGAGTGGCTGGTCCGGATCCTGGTGTGCCCAGTTGATTCGGGTTCCAACAATAACGTCAATGTAATCGTGTTCTAACAAAAGTTTTACAACGTCTTCGGGAGTAGTGTCTTGCAGGCGGGTGTCGCTATCGTAATTTTCAAGAATATCCTCCACCTTTCCCAGTGTTAATATTCCTTCTGTTACCATTTCGAAACCTTCCATCTTTGCACTGGGAGGAAGTGTGTTCAGGTTTTTATTCCCATGCTGAATTTCTACGGTGAGGTCGAGTTCGCGGGCAATAATTTCGGCTGTAGTACCACCGCAAATAATCTTTTTGCCTTCAAAATCCTGGATACGTCCCACAAAATCAAAATCCTTTATTTTATAAAACGGAGGCCCGGTTATTAGCATAAATTTGCGAGGCTCACGAAAATACATAACTCCACAAGTCGTATCGTCCTTTACCGAAAAATCATCGTGCATCATGGCCTGATTTACAATTTTGCGGGCCAGTTTTGTGGCCGAAATATCGGGCATTCGATTTACCTGGTTTAACACAAAATCTTCCACTTTGTTAATTCCCCAACCCATTGGAAATCGTTTGTCGCCAAGTCCTGATTGTGTAATTCCGTCCGACATAAATATAATCCGGTCTTCTTTGCGTGCAGTAAACTCTTTGCAAAGCAGTATTTTTCCGGTGTTTTCTTCTCCTTTTATAGTAAGTTCGTATTCTTTGGGTTGCATCGATATGCCGTTTCGAACAACCAAAATACGCGGATTATCGTAGTTTACAATTCGAACGCGTCCTTCATCATCCAGTTCAATAATGGTAAAGGTGGCATAACTTTCTTTGCCTTCGCTGTTTTGAGGAAGTGCTTCCATTATTATTCGGGCAGCTACCTCGGGTTTGGTATGCAGCTTTGTATATTTTAAGGCCATGGTTGCCGTTAATGTGGCCAGCACACTTGCTTTAATGCCATGACCAACGCCATCACTTAAAACCATAATGGTGCGTCCTTCTTCCCGTATAATGCACGATTGAAAGACATCGCCACAGGCTATTTCTCCTTTGGGACGTTTTTGTTCAACGTCAATTTCAATGTGGTAGTCCGGGTTATTTGTCGTCACCATAAGAGTAAGTTTCAATAATTGAATTTAAAAGCTCCTCTGTTTCCGCTGCGTTTTCGCCAAGTAAAAAGGCTACTTTTTGCACTGTTTCAATGTTTTGCTTGTTGATTCGGCGTATGCGGTTTATAATTTCATCCTGTACCAGCATTGGGGCCGACATGTCGCGGAAAACTGCACCAACCACATGGTTTTTGTACAAACTAACCACAGTAACATGCAGAAGATTATTTTGGTGTTTTAAGTTACTTTCGAGCATATCTTCGCCCGATACAATAACACTCGACATCATTTTAAAAACCTTGTCGGGAACCAGGCCCCGAACATCGGCGCCGTTCAATCCGGGAATGGTTTCGTAAAGTTCTTCGATTTCTTCGCCCATTAATTTTGCAAAACTTTCGTTCGAGTCAACCACCTTTAATTTCTCATCCATCATAATTATTCCCGACGATATTTTGTGGATCATTTTCGACGAAACTTCCATCGATTCCTGTGCTTTCTCGAGGCGCTGTTCTGTTTTCTTTAGTTCTGTAATGTCGTTAATCGAACCAACAATTCCCACAATTTTATTTTCCTTGTCGCGAATTACAGCTTTGTTTAAAATTACATTGTGCGATGTTCCGTCACCATGTCTAACTTTGGTGTCGTACACCTGTACATCCGGATTATTCAATAGTTCCTTATCCTGGTGCGAGTATTTGTCGGCCATTTCTTTTACGTGCACTTCGTAAATCGATTTTCCAACGATCTGGTCTCTGGTTTTTCCTGTAAATTTTTCATGTGCGGCATTACACATTTGATAAATGCCTTTTGTATCGCGGTAAAAAATTGGAATGGGCAGTGCATCAATTATTTTCTGATGAATTTCGGGGTCTTCGATGTTGCCGGTCAGAAAGGATTTTTTATCGTAAATCATAGTTTGTTTCGTTGTTCTGATTTTGTTTCTGAAAAGTAAGGATTTTCAAATTCAATTAAAACTAATGGTTTCATTATTAGTGCGAATTGTTTTATAACATTCACTTGTTTTTATTCATTTTAAATTTGATAGAAGATACATTTAATTAACGCAAATGAGTTGTGCTACAGTTATATTTGTACCCAATAGATTTTAACGAACAAAAAAGAGTGAAACTTACCGAAATAATAGAATTAACAAATGCAAAGCTGGTTGCCGGATGTACAAAAGACAACCACGAATTGAAAAAAGCATTTAGTTCCGATTTGATGAGCGATGTTTTAACCCTCGACGACGATCACATGTTGCTCATTACAGGCTTGTCGAATGTACAATTGATTCGGACAGCAGAAATGGCCGACATTGAGGTGGTGGTTTTGGCGCGTAATAAAAAAGCCACAAAGGAAATGATTGACCTGGCCAATGAAAACGGACTTGTGCTGCTTGAAACGCCGTTTTCTATTTTTCGCACGAGTGGCATACTCTATAAAAACGGACTGGAGCCTGTTTATTAGTTCATGCAGTTACAATTTAACATAGCGAGTAACGATTTTAGCAAGGCCGGAAAAGCTTCGAGCCAGATTAAAAAAATGCTAAAACAATTGCATGTTGACCCGAAGGTAATCAAACGCATTGTTGTGGCTATTTACGAAGCCGAAGTAAATGTTGTAGCACACTCGGTTGGAGGAATTTTAACGGCTACCATCGATGAAAAGGGCATTTTGGTGGTGTTAAAAGACAATGGGCCGGGAATTGCAGACATAGAAAAAGCCATGCAAACCGGTTACTCCACAGCCTCGAAAAAAGTTCGTGACATGGGATTTGGAGCCGGAATGGGTTTACCAAATATTAAGAAAAATACGGATGAACTAAAAATAGAAAGCAAGCTTGGTACAGGAACGACGGTGACATTTAGAAATACATTCTAAACAAGGTTTCTGAAAAAGGATAAGTGCTTAGCTGTAAGTTTATTGTACGAACGATCGGCTTAAGCATAAAAAGATGAGGAGCAAATGAATATGAAAACGGTTGAAAAATATCATGCCATAAAAGTTGATACAGATAAATGTATGGGCTGTACGCATTGTATGAAAGCCTGTCCTACCGAAGCCATTCGAATTCGGGGAGGAGTTGCAGCCATAAACCCTGACCGTTGTGTGGATTGCGGGAACTGTTTGCGAGCCTGCCCTGTTGATGCTTTTTATGTAAATCATGACGGATTGGAGCAACTCAAAAAATTCAAATACAGCGTTGTACTTTTTCCATCAGTAATGATTGGACAGTTTCCTGAAATTTATACCGAAGGAAAAATTTATGAAGCGCTGCACAAATTAGGTTTTACACATATTTTTGAAGTAGAACAACCCATTGGAGTGTTGATTGACTCGATAAAAGAGAATGTAGCGCAACTGGAAAACAAACCTGCTATTTCTTCCTTTTGTCCGGCTATTGTTCGTCTGATTCAATCGCGCTATCCATCGTTGGTTGATAATATTGTGCCAGTAAAAGCACCGCACGATTTGGCTGCCTGTTACGCTCTTGATCAGCTAAAAAAGGAAGGAATTGCGCGGGAAGAAATCGGAATATTTTATGTTTCTCCGTGCTCGGCTAAAATTGCCGCAGTAAAACGCCCGCTTGGCGAAAAGGTATCAATTGTTGATGGCTTAATAAACATGAACGATTTGTACAACCATATTATGGCTGTCATTTCGAAAAAGGAAAAGACAGATACTTCTGCGCTTCGAAAAAACTTAACACGCGATGGAATCGTCTGGAGTTTACCCAGGGGAGAGTCTCGTCAGTTCAGACAAAAGTCGATGTCGGTTGACGGAATTCACAATGTGGTAAAAATTCTGGAACGCATGGAAAACGATGATGTTCCCGAATTGGATTTTCTGGAGTTAAAATCCTGTCCGATGGGGTGTGCCGGTGGAATACTTTTAACCGGAAATCGCTTTTTAACGGTTGAGCGCTTGCAGAAAAGGGCGCTTCGTTATCCCATGGCAAAAAAAGTAGATATATCGGAGTACAACTGTGCCGAAATAAAAAATAAACTAAAGGCGAATCCAATCCAACCCAATTATGTTTTTTCGTTGGATACCGACCGGATAAAGGCATTGGCAAAAATGCAAAAAGCCGACCGGATTGTTTGTCAGCTTCCCGGAATTGATTGTGGCAGTTGCGGAGCACCAAATTGCCATGCATTGGCAGAAGATATGGTACAGGGAAAAGCAAAAATGACAGACTGTATCTTTTTGCAAAACCGCTATTTAAACGAGAATAAAATAACACTGGATAAAGCGACAAAAAACCTGGAAAAAGCCTGGGGAAAAAATCGCTTCGATGCAGACTGTAATAAAAGAGGAGGTAGAAATGAAGGTTTCTGAGTTGGTTGAAAAATTTGGATTAAAGGTATTTTCTGGTCAGCAAGGACTCGAAAACGAAATTAAAGGTGGTTATGTTTCTGATTTGTTGAGTGATGTTATGGGAAGTGCCTCTGAAGGAGAGGTATGGATTACTTTACAAACGCATCAGAATGTGATGGCCATTGCTTCGTTAAAGGATTTAGCCGCCGTAATTGTGGTGAAAGGTTTTGAGCCTGAAGAGGATACCATGGAGCATAGTAACGAAGAGGACATTCCTATTTTAGGAACTGATTTGGGCACATTTGAAATGGCCGGCAAATTGTATGATGTTTTAAAGTAATTGCAATGCAAGTCAGGGCCGACCTACATATTCATACTGTTTTATCGCCCTGTGCCGATTTGGAAATGGCGCCCGCTAAAATCATTGAAAAAGCGAAAAAAGCGAATTTGCAAATAATCGGAATTACCGATCATAACTCAACAAAAAATGTAAAAGCAGTAAAAAAGATTGCTTCAAAAGAAGGCATTTTTGTGTTAATGGGAGCGGAAGTAACTACAAAGGAAGAAGTTCATTGTCTGGCATTTTTTGAGCACGAATACCAGTTGGATGAGTTTCAGCTCTTCCTCGAAGAAAATAGTTCAAAAATTCCAAATCCGGATGGACACTTTGGTTATCAACCGGTAGTTGACGAAGAGGAAAACATCATCGAGATTGTTCCTTACTACTTAACACCAGCTTTAAAAAAGGGAATCTCTACCATTCAGAAAGAAGTGTATCGTTTAAATGGAATATTTATTCCGGCACACGTTAACCGATCCATGAACGGCCTTTTTAGTCACCTTGGTTTTATTCCTAAAAATCTGGAATTTGACGCCATGGGAATTACCGGAAAAACAAGCGAAAATGATGTTCGAAAACATTATGTTTTAGAAAACAAAATTTCGTTACTTTATAATTCAGATGCCCATTTTTTAGACCAAATTGGAAGTGCTTTTTCTCTGTTTTTAATTGAAGAAATCAATTTTGGGGAGATCAAAATGGCTTTGAATCAGGCAAATAACCGATCTGTTAAAATTCTATGAGAACACTTTCAGATCACATACTCGACATTGTTCAGAACTCAATTAAGGCAAATGCCACCTTGATTGAAATCATAGTTGAGGAAGATAAAATAAAAGACCTTTGGTTATTAAAAATTGTGGACAATGGTTGTGGCATGAATGAAGAAACCGTTCGACAGGCAAGTAACCCGTTCTTTACATCGCGAAATACCCGAAAAGTAGGCTTAGGCCTTTCGCTGTTAAAACAAAATGCAGAGGCTGCAAATGGCAGTTTTAATTTAGAGTCGGAAGAGGGGAAAGGAACAACGGTAACTGCAGGTTTTCAATTGTCAAATGTTGATAAACCACCGCTGGGAGACATTTGGGATACTTATTATTTAACACTCTTAAGTTACAACACCGGAGTTCTTCAATATTCTCATAAAACAGAAATTGATGAATTCAGCATAAATTCGGGAGAGATAAGAGAAATGGTAGGAGAAGTATCGCTGCAGCAAAAGGAGATGCGGGAAGGCATAATTGAATTGATAAAAACCAATCTGGAAGAAATAAAAGCAACAAAATAAAATAATCAACTAATACGATTTTATATGGCTAAAATTAAAACACTGGCTGATCTTCGCAGGATCAAAGACGAGGCACAGTCTAAAATCAAATTACGGGAAAACAGCGACAGCCCGGAACAATACGTTCAAATAAAAGTGGGTATGGCCACCTGCGGAATTGCGTCAGGAGCAAAAGATACCATGAAATACTTTGTGGAAGGACTGGAGCAGGAGGCAATTGATGCTGTTGTTACACAAACCGGTTGTATGGGGTATTGTTACGCCGAACCAACTGTAGAAGTAAAAGTTCCGAAAAAAGACCCGGTAGTTTTCGGGTATGTAAACAAAGAAAAAGCACGCGAAATTATTGATGTTTACATCAAGCGTGGCGAACTCATCGACGGAATTATTCCCGTAAATTTTAAAACGATTGACGACTAACAAATACATCAACTTATAAACTTATGACTGACTACAGAATGCATCTGCTAATTTGTGGTGGTACGGGCTGTAAAGCATCGGAAAGCGATGAAATTAAGAACAGGCTAAACAAATATCTTGCAGAAAGTGGCCTTGAAAACGATGTTCAGGTTGTTTCAACAGGTTGTTTCGGATTCTGCGAAAAAGGGCCTATTGTAAAGGTGCTTCCCGACAATACTTTTTACGTTCAGGTAGAACCCAATGATGCAGAAGAAATAATAAAAGAGCACGTGGTAAAAGGGCGTCCGGTGGCGCGTTTACTGTACACCGATCCTACAACTGACAAGCATATCAGCGATTCGAAAGGAATGGATTTTTACAAAAAACAAATCCGGATCGCTTTAAAGAATTGCGGTTTTATCAATCCTGAAAATATTGATGAATACATAGCCCGCGACGGTTATCAGGCTATGGGAAAATGCTTGACCGAGATGACACCCGACGAAGTTATCAGGGAGGTAAAAGACTCCGGGCTTCGTGGCCGTGGTGGAGGTGGTTTTCCAACCGGGCTAAAATGGGAGATAACCAGTAAAGTAGAAAACACTCAAAAATATGTGGTTTGTAATGCCGATGAAGGTGATCCCGGTGCATTCATGGACCGCTCAATTTTGGAAGGTGATCCGCATTCGGTTCTTGAAGCCATGGCTATTTGCGGGTATTGCATTGGTGCCGATACCGGGCTGGTGTATATTCGGGCCGAATATCCGCTTGCCATCCAGCGTCTGAAAACCGCCATTAAACAAGCGGAAGATTACGGATTAATTGGTGATGATATTCTGGGAACCGGATTCAATTTTAAACTGGAATTACGATACGGTGCCGGTGCATTTGTTTGCGGCGAAGAAACTGCTTTAATACATTCGATGGAAGGTTTGCGGGGAGAACCCACGTTCAAACCACCTTTCCCATCCGTTTCGGGCTACATGGGCAAGCCAACCAATGTAAACAATGTTGAAACCTTTGCGAATATTCCTGTAATTATAAACAAAGGAGCTGCCTGGTTTAGCAGCATCGGAACCGAAAAGTCAAAAGGAACCAAAGTGTTCGCCCTGGCCGGGAAAATCAATAACGTGGGTTTAATTGAAGTGCCAATGGGAACAACACTTCGCGAAGTAATTTACGATATTGGTGGCGGAATAAAAGACGGCAAAGAATTTAAGGCCGTTCAAACCGGAGGACCATCAGGCGGCTGTTTAACCAAAGACATGCTTGATATTCCGATTGATTATGACAATCTGATAGCTTCGGGTTCGATGATGGGATCGGGCGGAATGATTGTAATGGACGAAGATGATTGTATGGTTTCCATCGCCAAATTTTATCTTGAGTTTACACTTGAGGAATCGTGCGGAAAATGTACTCCATGTCGTGTTGGAAATAAACGTCTGCACGAAATTCTGGAACGTATTACCGAGGGAAAAGGAGAAGCTGCAGACATTGAAAAACTGAAAGAGCTAAGTTATGTAATTAAAGACACGGCTCTGTGTGGTTTGGGTCAAACTTCGCCCAACCCTGTGCTTTCAACCATTTCAAATTTTGAGGAAGAATACGAGTCTCATGTTGTGGATGGGAAATGTCCGGCAGGACAGTGCAAATCGCTGTTGCGTTACGACATTATTGAAGACTTGTGTACAGGATGTACCTTGTGTTTCAGGAATTGTCCGGTTGGAGCTATTTCGGGCGAACGCCGCACGCCGCATTACATCGATCAATCGTTGTGTATCAAATGTGGTGTGTGTTTCGACAAATGTAAGTTTAATGCAATCACCTTAACTTAATCAGGAAAAAGAAAAACTATGGATACAGTAAATCTTACCATTGATAATAAATCGGTTGTGGTGAAAGAGGGCATCACAATTTTAGAGGCGGCATCGGGTATTGGAATTGATATTCCTACGCTTTGTCATATGAAACTGGATGATTTAAACATTGAAAATAAACCGGGCGGTTGTCGAATTTGCGTTGTTGAAGTAAACGGGCGCCGCAACCTGGCTCCGGCATGCTGTACCGATGTGCAGGATGGAATGGAAATAAATACACATTCAATGCGGGTGATAAATGCCCGCAGAACAGTAATGGAACTGATTCTTTCCGATCATCCGTTTGACTGTTTGATTTGTGCAAAATCGGGAAACTGCGATTTGCAGGACATGGCGCATAAGCTGGGTATTCGCGAAATTCATTACAAAGGAGCACAGTCAACCTACCGTGAGGATACTTCACCGGCCATCAACCGCGAAATAGATAAATGCATCATGTGTCGTCGTTGCGAAACCATGTGTAACGAAGTTCAAACGGTTGGTGTTCTTTCTGCCATAAATCGTGGCTTCGAGTCGGTGGTTTCTCCTGCCTTTGAAATGAACCTTGATCATTCGGTTTGTACCTACTGCGGACAGTGTGTGGCAGTTTGTCCAACAGGCGCTTTAACCGAGGTAGATGAAACCGGCAAAGTAATCAGAGCTTTGTCTGATCCAACTAAAACCGTGATTGTACAAACTGCACCTGCGGTTCGGGCTGCTTTAGGCGAGGAGTTTGATATGGAAGCCGGGACTTTGGTAACCGGAAAACTGGTGGCTGCGCTTCGCCGCTTGGGATTCGACCATGTTTTTGATACCGATTTTGCCGCCGACCTTACTATTATGGAAGAAGGTACAGAGTTGTTAAATCGGCTTGGAAAACATTTAGCCGGCGATAAAGATGTAAAACTTCCGATACTAACATCGTGTTGCCCTGCCTGGGTGAAATTCTTTGAACACCAGTTTCCGGAGATGAAGGAGATTCCTTCAACTGCACGTTCGCCACAGCAAATGTTTGGTGCCATTGCCAAAACATATTTTGCCGATAAACTGGCTGTAAAACGCGAAGATTTGGTGGTTGTTTCAATTATGCCATGCGTGGCTAAAAAATACGAATGTGGTCGCGATGAATTTAAAACAAATGGCAATCCTGATGTTGACCACGCCATTACAACCCGCGAACTGGCTGCATTGATTAAATTATCGAATATCGATTTTAACTCGTTGCCAAACGAAGATTTTGATAATCCGCTGGGAGAATCAACAGGTGCCGCGGTAATTTTCGGAACAACCGGTGGTGTTATTGAAGCTGCTGTTCGTACGGCGTATGAAGTGCATACCAAAAAGGAACTTCCGCGATTGGATTTTGAAGAGTTACGTGGAATGGAAGGTATTCGTGAAGCCACTATCGATTTTGACGGTCTACCGCTTCGAATTGGTATTGCCCATGGTTTAGGAAATGCCCGTAAACTTTTGGAAGATATTCAAGCCGGGAAAAGCGAATTTCATGCCATTGAAATTATGAGTTGCCCCGGTGGTTGTATTGGTGGCGGAGGTCAGCCGTATCATCATGGTAATGCTGAAATTCTTAAAAAACGCCAGGTAGCTATTTACCAGGAAGATAAAAACAAAGCAATTCGAAAATCTCATGAAAATCCTCATATAGTAAAACTTTACGAGGAATTTTTAGGTGAACCAATGAGTGAAAAAGCTCATCATTTGCTCCATACCAGTTATTTTGATCGTACTTAAGAAGTTGCCATTAGGCATTAGCTAATGGTCATCAGGAAAAAGGGACCGGCTATTTTATGAAAGGTCAACAGTAATATTGAAAAGAAAAAGGATTGAAAACTATAAGAACTGAGTAAAATGAGATTGGAAGATTTGGTTGTTTATCAGTTGGCAATGGAAATTGGGGATGAGGTTTACCTCATTGTTGAAAAATGGGACAATTTTCATAAATGGACAACGGGAAAGCAGCTTGTTGAGGCCGCCGATTCCATTGCTGCAAATATCAGTGAAGGATATGGTAGGTATTTTTACAAGGAAAATCGTCAATTTCAGTATTATTCAAGAGGTTCTCAAACTGAAACCAAAACATGGTTGACAAAAGCAAAAAACCGAAACCAGATTGATGGTGAAACATTCAATTCTTTAATGATAAAATTAGAGGAATTAGGTAAACGACATAATAACTTTATAAAATCGATTGGACAAACCAATGACCAATGACTACTGACCAATGACTAATAACTGTTCATCAGAACATATAACTTAAATTTCAGAGGAGAAAAAACAAAAAATATGAATCATGCCAAAAATAAAACTAGCAGAAAATACAATACAACTCATTCTTGACATTTGCAACGAGTTTGAGAACAAGGAAAGCGAACTAATTAATGTACTTCATAAAGTTCAAAGTAAATTGGGCTATTTGCCGGCCGAAGTACAGGAAGTAATTGCCAAAGGATTAAATTGCTCGGTTGCAAAAGTATACGGAGTGGTTACGTTCTACAGCTTTTTTACAATGATTCCGCAAGGGGAGTTCCCCATTTCGGTTTGTATGGGAACCGCTTGTTATGTGCGCGGAGCCGAACAGGTGCTGGCCGAATTTAAACGCCAGTTGCAGGTCGAAGTTGGTGAGTCGACAGGAGACGGTAAGTTCTCGATCAACTGTTTGCGCTGTGTGGGAGCCTGTGGACTTGCCCCGGTGGTTACGGTAGGCGAAAGAGTTTTCGGACGCGTTGCCCCATCGGAAGTTAAAAAGATAATTGCCGAATACCGCGATGGGTGTGGAGTGGATTCAAAAAAATGATACAATAAAATTCCATTGTTTATAATAAATCCCTTTTCCTCACGGAAAAGGGATTTGTTTTTGGGCTATTAAATAATAAGAAGCAACTAATCCATAATAACGGCATTGTAATCACATACATCAAAACATTTGTTGCATTTCATACAAGTTGTTTGGTTAATGGATGCGATCGCAATACTTCGGTCGATGGCTGTTTGTACAGTGCAAACATCGTAACATTTGCCACATGCTGTACAATTGTCGTTATCTATTTCAGGTGTAAAATCGCCTGTTTGTTCGGTGTATATCGCACTTTCGGGGCACGAGTCAATACATTCTCCACAATTGGTGCATTCCAGTTTTTCAATATAAGATTCATTTGTATCTGAATTGCCCGATTTTTCAATTTGTGTGTACGAACAGGAAGTGTAACATTCTCCGCAATGTGTACATTTATCCTGGTCGATTGAAACGTAGGCTTTTGTTATGGCATGGTGGCTGCATTTTGAATAGCATTTCCCACATTTGGTACATTTTGAAGTGTTGATGTAAGCCTTGCCGTTTACCCGGGTTATTGCGCCATAGGCACAGGCACTCGAACACCTTTCAACACAACCATGGCAATTGGTTTTTACCGAATAATTCTCAACCACATATCCGATTGCATTTCCCTGTTGATTGCAAACCGTAACACAATCGCCACATCCAACACAACCCGATTTGATAGCAAATTGGTTTGATGCAATTTTTAGCGCTCCGTAATTGCACGACGGAAGACATTCGTTACAGCCGGTACAGTCAGTGGAATTGATAAGGTAACTTTTGTCTGGCATCGAAATCGCCAAATCTTCGCACACATCAACACACCAGTTACAAAGTGTACAATTGCTTGCATTAATGGCGTAACTCGATATACCATTCATAATTATGGCACTGTAATTACAAACATCATCGCAGTCGCCACAGCCAATACAACGCGACTCGTCAATGCTAAGCGTGTCGTAAAAACTATCGGAACATGAGCTTATAAAAGGTGAGAGAAGTATACTTCCACCAACTACTTTTAATCCGTTTTGAAGAAAAGCCCGTCGTTTTTGTACATTGTTGTTTTTGTCCATTTTTATGCCTTTTAAAAATAAAACCTTGCTTCCAGTCGCCCTAAAAATGCTCTGTCTTCCAGATCACCGCCTTTAATCAAACCTCCTTTAACATTTAAATGAAGTCGGTCTTTAAATTTTTTGCCAATTTCAAGGTCCCATTCATTAAGGTCTTCCGTATTAATCTGACCTGCGTTTTGAAGTTTAACATGCAGGTTTGCTGAAGGAAAATTTAGTTTTGCCCCGAGCAGGTAAAAAGGCATATTAGCAGCGTCTAAACGAAGTACTTCGCCAGCCAGAATATTGCAGTACGAATTCAGCACCATTGCATTTTTATCTATTTCAGAAAAGCCGTAGTAAGCTCCGCTCAGAGATAAACGATTTCCACCTTTTAACGTGAATGACTTCTCGAGTTTTGCCAGGTAGATTATTCCTTTGTTTGAAGCCTCAATCTGAAGCAACGCTTCGGGATTAAAATAAATATCACCGGGGAGTTTTACCGATGCAAAAATACCGGTATGGTAAAAGGTATTCGAAATCCAGTTGCCAAACTCAGAATACGCTGCAAATCCGATTTTTTCAATTCCGAAATCCAAAATCGATTTCACTTCGGATTGTTGTAAAGAGTTTGGTTCCAGACTTTCAAATTCGTTTGATTCAAAGGATTCGAATTCATCTTCCGATTCGGAAAAATCATCATCTTCAAAGGTTTCAAATTCATCTACTGTTGAGGAAGAAGCTATTTGTTTTGTTTTTTTGTCTTTCCCCGGAAAGTAGGTGAATGTGAATCCGCCAAGGTTTTTATCTCCCAAACTGTTTCCCAGAAGCACCTGGTTTTGCCCTGTTGGTAAGTCGTAAATAAAACCTGTTGTACAAAAAATTCCGTTTCGGGCAAAGTTTTTAGTAACAGTTCCTCCGTAAGCGCTTAGTTTCCACCGTCCCAGGTCAAGTTTGTAACCTGCACCGGCCACCCGTTCGTTTAGCAGGTAATCATCGTCGAAAGTTGAGCTTTGTAAACCCAGTGTAAAATTGCCTAGTTCGCCACGGTATTGGTAGAACATTTCTCGTAATCCCAGCCGGTACTGGTCGTATAAGGTTTTGTCGTCCAGGTCGTATTTCCACCAACCTTTAATACCACCTTCGAAATAAAATGAATGATTTTGTGTGGTAAAATCAATTCCTGCAAATCCCATGGCCGTGTTAATTGAATTGCCATCCAAAATTCCGGATGAAAGTTGTGTTTCGAAACCAACCAAAACCGGACTTTCAAAAACCGGATCGAGATGGGCAGCCAGTTTACTCGGGCATTCCCATTGTGCCCGGGCAGCCAGGGCTACCACAATAATTAATATCGTTAAAAGTGATTTTGTCATTTAATTATTCCTTTTATTTCGAGTGAAGAAAATTTGCAGCTGTCTAAACAGTCGCCGCACAAAATACAGTCTTCGTTATCGAGTGAACTCTTTTTATTCTCGTAAGTCATTGCATTGTGCCGGCACGTGTTACTACAGCTTTTACAGTCGATACAACTTTCGTTTTTATTTAATTTGCTTGCTCCCGGAATGCGAGATACCCACCCCAGTATTAATCCAACCGGGCAAAATGCCCTGCAAAAAGGGCGGTAAATTAACACCGACGAAATCAGCATAATTGTTACCAAAACATAACCCAGTACATTTGCCGAAAATAAATTGAAGGCAACTTTAAATGGATCGTAATGGATAAAAATGTTTGTCCGTGTTGTTATAATCTGAACCAGTAAAATAACCAAGGTTGCAATTCGTATCCATTTCAGAACGAGTTGCGATTTGCGGGTTTGAAGCACATTTAAAAGTCCGGGGCGAAAAATGAATTCTTGCAAAGCGCCCAGGTGACATACCCAGCCACACCACACTTTCCCGAAGAAATAAGTAAGTGGAATTAATCCCAAAAACCACAACATTTTAATTGGTTTTACCTCTGCTCCAATAATATAAAGCACTACATTTTGAAAACTTGAAATCATACACGGGCAGGCACCACTTATAAAACCAAGATAAACAAGGGTTCCCAGCAACATGAATGTTTTTAATTTACGGGTGGTTTTAAAGCGAACCAATATTCCGGCAAGTAAGGTAAGGCTTAATACAATTATGGAAATGATAAAATTACGGTCGCTCCAAAACGAAACAGAACTATCAGCTTTTTCTGTTAAAGTAGTTTCCGAAAAATCATCAAATTCATCTTCTGAATCGCTGAAGGTTTCAAATTCCTCTGCATCGGAAAATGTCTCAAATTCCTCTTCCTCCGTTTCATTTATCGTTTCAAATTCATCCTCATCACCTAAATTAGGTGATTTAGCATCGGTAACATACACTTTTTCGGTATTGCAACTATAGGCCGCACAGTTTTCCTTTTTCGGAATAAAACCCAAAGCAACAAGGGCCAGTAACAAAGTGGCAATTTTCCAGTTAAATTTTTTTGTGAGATAAGCAGCACCGGCGGCGGCAATTAAAAATAAAAAACCATATTTTAACCAGGGCGGGGCAGTGGTTCCACTTCCGCTTTCACAGCTTTCTACTTCCGAGCAGCCGGTACAACTACTGATTTCTCCCGGTTTATAATCATCGGTAAATTCTTCAAAAACTTCGTCTTCCTGCATGCGGGCAAACGAGTTTGTGTGTATTCCCAAATTAAACAAATTTGAAAAAACGGCAAAGATGAGAAATGTCCCTATTTTGTTTTTTAGATGTTTCATTTACGCCACACTTGCTCTTTTAATACTGAGTTTGGCGTACCCGCCCTCTTTGTCGCACTTTCGAATGGCTTCCAAAATCAGCTCCTTTTCTTCGCCTTCCAAAACCTGAAGTTTTAATTTACGCTCGAATTTGCCGTTTGCGGTTTCTTTCCATTTTGTGGCGCCCAACACTTTCACTCCTTCGTATTTGAATTTTGTGTTTTCGATGCCTTCAGGACAAACGCGATGTGTAAAAACAATATCTACCTGAACAATAATTTCATCGCCCGCCTTAAAACTTTCCTGTTTTTCGTCTCCCAAAATGGTGAATTCAATTTCGCATGCCTGTACCTGATGATTTAGCAGTAAAACAGAAACAAAGAATAGCGCAGTTATTAAATACTTCATATAAGCTAAATATTAAAGATTCCGATTAATTGGCTCATTATAAAAATGGTTGCCATTATAAAAAGTGAAATTTGTATTGTTAATTTTTTTCCAAGATATTTAAGCAACATCATAAACGACGAAATGCAAATTGCCGTTGAAGTGAGCGAAAAGGCGATTGAAGATCCCATTGATAATCCGCCGTAATTTACCAGTGGCTGTAAAAATAAAATGTCGGCACCATTGCAAAAGTAAATGGGCATACCAATTAGTATAAACAATGCCGAACTCAGCGGCCCTTCTTTTATTTGCAGTTTTTCGAGAAGTATGGCGGGCTGGAAAAATTCGAAGAACAAACTAAACGCTCCGGCAATCATTAAATAAGGCACCAGTTGTTTAAAAATCCGGAATGTTTCGGAATAAACGGTTTTACCGGGAACGGTGCAAGTTGAGTTGCTTGTACAGCTTAAAAGTTTTTCAGGATCGGAAATAGCTGCCTTGGGTGATACCCATTCGGCAAAAATGCCGGTGGCTATTGCCAGTACCATCGATGAAACAATCCGGAGAATGGCGTATTCGGTTCCTAAAACGGTGAACGAAAGCGCAACAATAAATGGATTTAATAGGGGAGCAGCAACTATAAAAGTAATAATAGAACGCAGCCGTAACTGGCCCTGCATGGCGCCAATCATTGGTATGGCCGAGCACGAACACACCGGGATTACAGAAGCATACAAAAATGCAGTTAGCTGATTGTGAGGATATAATCGCTTGTACTTTGTGAAGTTTTTTTGCAACAAGGTTCCCACAAAAATTCCGATAATTACGGTCATAAATAAGTCGACTGTAAACTCGTAAACCAAAAACAACCAACGCGGCAAGTTGGCATATAGAATGCATTTTTCGCGCGTGTGGTAAGTAATTCCGAAATAGGTTTTATAAACAAAATCAGCCAGCAACAGAATCAAGGTAAAATAGATAACTGTTTTGTAAATCCCGTCTTTATTTTTTTTAATCTTTCCCACCAGCTTTCTCTTTTTCTTATAATTACAGGCCAAACTTAAAATCAAGTTGTTTAAAACAGTTGTAATGTTCTGTTTTGCGATAGGCAGTAATTGTTCCTTTTTTATAATCTTTTAATACAGTTAAAACCAACTTTTGCCCTACCGAATTTTCTGATAACTTTTTCCAGACCGAGCGTTTTTCAATTTTTAATCCTTTGCTGAATATTTTGGTGGCTTTGCCTGCGTCGTCGCAAAAATCCTGATCGAAAAGCACTTTTACCAAAACAGTTATTGTATCGTTTTCGGTGTAACTTTCCTTTTGGTTTTGCACAAGCAGACTTATTTCACAGCCTTTACTGCCGGCATGCACAGCCATCGAAAGCAGTCAAATTAGCATCAGGAAAACTATTTTTTTCTTCAGAATCATACCAATACTTATACAAACCAATTGTTGGTTTTATCATAATTACCGAAATACGGTTAAGAACCCTACTTGGTAAAATTTAAAAAATGTTAAGTAGAAAGTTGGGCGCGCAAAGTATTTAAAATTTGCGAAGAAAGTTAAAGGGGATTGAAATTTAAAATAAGATTAAATAAGTAACTAGCCTGAAATGCTTTTAATAAATTGAATCGATCTTTCGTTAAAAACATCGGGCTGATCGAGATTACAAACATGACCACTGTTGCGGATAATTTCCAGTTTGGAGTTGAAATGTTGTTTTACAAGATTCGTAACCATGGGTAAAAACATATGATCGCGGTCGCCCATTAAATAAAGTACAGGCGCCGAAGCTTCCTGTTTTAGGTAATCCTGCAATTGACCCTTTATTTCCGTTGACATACGAAGCCATTTTTTAAACTCTCGGTCGCCTAAACGAATGGCTTCCCTGATAAATAGTTTACGCGAAGCCACATCTTTTTTGTACGGAATCAGAATCCATGCATTTATTTTGTACAACCACATGTAAGGCAGAATAGATTGTAGCAGTTTTGCAGTAGAAACCAAGGTGTTCATTCTTGAATTAAACTGAATTACAGCACCGCCAAGTATAATCGATTCGGCACGTCCCGGAGCCAGTTTGTCCATAGCGCGAATAACAATGCAACCCAGCGATATTCCAACAAAATGCGCTTTTTTTATTTTCAGATGATCCATGGTATGAATAACATCCAAAGCGATTTCGTCGAATTTGTAAATTTCGGCTTTTGTGTATTCTTTTTTCGATTTACCGTGACCGCGCAAATCAACTAAAAGTACGTTAAACTGTTTTTTAAATTCGCGAAGTTGTTTAAACCATACCACATTGCTACCACCCGCACCATGAATAAATACTACCCATGTGTCAGACGTTTTATGTAGAAATGTTTTATGATATAACATACTGCAAATGTAAAATTAATTCAAATAACAACAAGCAATTTAAAAATGTTGCGGCTACCTGAATTAATTTTATAAAATACAGTTGTTGTTTAATGATTTAAATATCAGAATAATCGGTTGGGTGACACAGCCATTTGTCGATGTGAGAAACCGTGTTTTTATACTCCTCTTTTTCTTTAAGCTCTAACCAGTCGGGATGTTGTGTGAATGCTTTCCAGTGCTCTTCGTTCGATTTTTTACTTTCATACGAAGTCATGTACATTAAATTTGGCATCGATACACCCGAAATTACTTCTCCATAAAATATGGCATTCGCACCAATTTTGCTAAATATTTCTGTTTCGCCGCCTTCGTTAAACATTTCAACTTTTTTGCGGTAAATTTTTTCAGTAGCGCTGTGGTAACTTCTTAACTCAAAAATTTGCTCCGACTTAGGTGTGTCAAATTTAGGACAGTAAAACTCGGGCATTTTATCAAACGCTTTTAATAAAACCGATTCGATTCGTTCGTAGGCCGGATTGTCGTGTTTGGCATTGATGTAACCGCTCCCTGCGACCTGGTATTCTTTGTCGGCAGCCAGCTGCGATTCAATTTTTTCAATCTGATTTAATTGTTTTAAAGGAATAAAAACAAACACTTTTGTTCCTGCAGCCGGATCATCGGCAGCGGGTTTAAAAACACCCACTTTTTTTATTCCTGCTTTGTGTAACGCCGGCAAATAAGCATCTTTTAAATAGTTGTCGATACTGGTTTCCTGTGCCTGATCTTTAATGGTGTACACTTTAATCTGATAATAATCGCGTGCAGAAACAGACATCGCACAAACAAGTGCCAACAAAAGTACAACTCCGAAGGATAATTTTTTTGAATCCATGGTAAAGTTTATTTAGTTATAGGTTTAATAATTTGAGCAGAAAGATATTAAGAAACTTTTTAATTTCAGCTTACTTTTCTACTTATTAGCAAGTTTAAACTCCGGTACATATAATTTCTTGTGCGTTTCACGCAACATTTCCTGAAGTGGAATTTCCGTGGGTATTTTAGAAGTGTCAATTTTTGCAATGTGCGAATCGAAAGCATAAACTCCCGGAAACCAGTGGTCTTTTTGCTGAAAGATTTTGTAGCGGTATTTGGCAAAATCTTCCATGTCGTAACATTTCCATAGTTTACGTAAACGAAGTACTTGCGGAATATTAATTCCCGATGGATCGTTTATCATATTGTAGCCGTCGTAATGGGCAAACAGATCGTCGTGAATAAATGCGTCGAGCTTTTGTTGAATCGCCCGGTTTTCTGCCTGCCAATTGTTCTGGAGAGGGAAAATACCTCTCATTTCCTCAAAGTGTTCCGGTTCGGTAATTCCGAATGACAAGGTGTGTATGGCTTCGTTTTGCAAACAAAAACGGGCATTCCATTGAATTGGAGTAAGCGGTGCCGTTGCATTTCTTACTTTCTGCGGTGCCTTAAAAAGCTGGCCTCCTTTATCGTTTGGCGAAATAATAAAAACACCCATGTCTTTTTGTTGTGCAGCTTCAACCGCCGGCAAATTTCTTTGGTCGAAATAATAATAATGCAAATTAACAAAGTCAAAAAGATCGGTTTCAATTGCTTTTGTAATGGTGTGGAGTGGTCCGTGTGTACTAAATCCAACGTGTTTGATTATGCCTTCTTCTTTTAACTTTAACAAAGCCTCAACCGAACCTCCTGTTTTGCAACTTTGTTGTAAAAGTTCATCGTTGTTAATTCCATGCCAGCCGTAAAAATCAAAATAATCGGTTTGCAAGGCGCGCAGTTGTTTCTCAACTTTATCGTACATCTCGCTGGCGGTTAAGGCATTTCCTTTTGTCATTAAATGGTACGAATTACGCGGTATAGAAAGTTCTTCGTTTAAAACTGTTCCGTATACATTTTCGCTTTTACCATAGCCCCATGCTGTTTCAATGTGGTTAATTCCCGCATCAAAAGCCATTTTTATTGTACTTAAACATTGCCTGAAAGTGTCGTTTGGAATTACATCGCGTGGTTCGTCCCACCCATGTACAAAGCGCATTCCTCCAAGTGTAATTGCGCTCAGTTTTTTTTCTGTTTTCCCGAACCTTCGGTAAAGCATTGTATCTTTCTGATTCAAAATTGCCGACATAAAATTGATTTTATTTCAATTGTAAAGGTTGTTAAATGGGCTAAAGTGGTTTAACAACTGCCACATTTAAATGTTTGAATTGATGATATAGTAATGTGAAAATTGCAATTGGCTAAATAATGCCGGCATAAATTTTACCACTTGTTTGTAGCTGTTTTTAGTTTATGTGTATTAAATCGTAAGTTTAGATGTCGCGGCAGTTGTTTATTGTTACATATTCTTTTCAGGTTGTGTTAAATCGTTATCCGGCGGTTGTTTTATTGTTAAAAAATTTTCAAGGTGTTGTCAAATAGGTTTCTGGAGAATTCGTAATTCAACAATAAAATTATCTTTGTCTATTGCAAAGAATTTTTAATTCGAAAGCTAAACAAAACCAAATTGGAAAAGAGATTATCAACATTTAATATCTAAACCGTAATCGCAGAAATTCTGTGGTTGCATTAAAAATTATCATCTTATGAGCAACATTTTCTTAATAGTGCCATTTGCCTCTATTCTGGCATTGGTGTTTGCCTGGTTTTTCTTCAAATCGATGATGAAGAATTCGGAAGGTACTGACCGAATGAAAGAAATTGCCCAATACGTACGTGAAGGTGCAATGGCTTATCTTAAACGGCAGTACAAAGTAGTTGGAATTGTATTTGTTATTCTTTTCGTTCTGCTTGCAATTATGGCTTATTTTGGCGTACAAAATCCATTTGTACCTATTGCCTTTCTTACCGGTGGTTTCTTTTCAGGCCTTTGTGGATTCCTGGGAATGAAAACCGCAACTTTTGCTTCTGCACGTACAGCACACGGAGCTTCTAAATCTTTGAACAAAGGGTTACAGGTAGCTTTTCGTAGTGGTGCAGTAATGGGATTGGTTGTTGTAGGCTTTGCATTACTCGACATTGCAGCCTGGTATTTATTACTAACAGAAGTTATTTTTACTCCTGAGCATATGTTAAACGGATTGCATTTTGCAGGCCTTAGCTTTGTTCATCCGGGTACTACTGATTCTCAAAAATTAATTGAAATTACAACTACCATGTTAACATTCGGAATGGGTGCTTCTACTCAGGCCTTGTTCGCTCGTGTTGGTGGTGGTATTTATACAAAAGCAGCTGATGTTGGTGCCGACCTTGTTGGTAAAGTTGAAGCTGGTATTCCTGAAGATGATCCGCGTAACCCGGCAACTATTGCTGATAACGTAGGTGATAACGTAGGTGACGTAGCAGGTATGGGAGCTGACCTTTACGAATCGTATGCCGGTTCTATTTTGGCAACTGCTGCTTTGGGGGCTGCTCTTCCAGCAATTGTTTTAAGCGATTTAAATATTGATCCTATTAAAGCGGTTACTGCTCCAATGATTGTGGCGGCAATTGGAATCATACTTTCAATTGTTGGTATTTTTATGGTTCGCACAAAAGAATCAGCAACTCAGAAAAATTTATTAAATGCATTGTTAATTGGAACAGGAGGAAGTTCACTTCTTATTCTGATTGCTATGGCAGGAATGGCTTATTTTGGATGGGTAACCTGGGGTGTATTTTGGGCTGTAATTATTGGTTTATCTGCCGGCGTAATTATTGGTCAGGCAACAGAGTATTATACTTCTGATGAATACAAACCAACCAAAGGTATTGCGGAACAAGCACAACAAGGACCGGCAACAACTATCATCGATGGTTTGGCTGTTGGAATGTACTCTACCTGGATTCCGGTTGTAACAATTGTTCTTGGAATTATGGGTTCTTTCTGGGCTGCCGGTGGTGCAACTCATTTTGCAATGGGAGTTTACGGTATTGGATTTGCCGCCGTTGGTATGCTTTCTACTTTAGGTATTACTTTGGCAACCGATGCTTTTGGTCCGATTGCTGATAATGCAGGTGGTAACGCTGAAATGGCAGAACTACCACCGGAAGTACGTGAACGTACTGATGCTTTGGATATGTTAGGAAATACTACAGCTGCTACCGGTAAAGGTTTTGCAATTGGTTCGGCTGCTTTAACTGCAATGGCACTTATTTCTGCTTATATGGAAGAAGTTCGTTTGTGGTTTGGTAAAATTGCAAAAGCAGGTGAAGGTTTTATCACCAAAGGAGAATATATCTTTTATAACGATGTGGCTCCGGCTGCTCACGATGGTATGAAAGTGGTGAAAATTTCTACCGCATCGGTTAAAGATCTGGCAGCTTCGTACGACATAACGCTGTTTAATCCGTTGTTTTTAGGTGGTTTGTTTTTAGGTTCAATGATGGCCTTCCTTTTCAGTGCAATGACAATGAAAGCTGTTGGACGTGCTGCCGGTGCAATGGTTGATGAAGTACGTCGTCAGTTCCGCGAAATTAAAGGAATCCTTGAAGGAACAGCTACTCCTGAATATGCAAAATGTGTTGAGATCTCAACAAAAGGAGCTCAGCGTGAAATGTTACTTCCTTCATTGGTTGCTATTATTGTTCCTATCGTTGTAGGTGCAACAATGGGAGTTGCCGGTGTTATCGGTCTATTGGCTGGTGGTTTAACTGCTGGTTTTACTCTTGCTGTTTTCATGAACAATGCCGGTGGTGCCTGGGATAATGCAAAGAAATTTGTAGAAAAAGGAAACTACGGAGGTAAAGGTAGCGAAGCACACCATGCTGCTGTTGTTGGTGATACCGTTGGTGATCCGTTTAAAGATACATCGGGCCCATCATTAAATATCCTGATTAAATTAATGACTATGGTTTCGGTTGTAATGGCCGGTTTAACCGTAACATTAAGTTTGTTATTCTAATCGAGTTTTTAGAAATCATATTGAAAACCATCTGTCGTTAGGCAGGTGGTTTTTTTGTTTTTTGTAAAGAGTGTGAAGTGACTTGCAGATATCCCCTGTTTCGGTCTCGCTCTGCAGAAGCGATGGCTTCTGAAAAGAGTATTTCAAGTAAGGTCTCAGTCCGACAAAAACTTCCAACTTCTGACTTCGCGCTTCTAACATACTTTTATCTATCTTTCATCAATAAAATTTAACTTCGTTATTGAACAAATTATTTGTATTTTCAGTTACTGTTAAAAAACAAAGAAGTAAAATCACTAAAAAACTATAATTATGGCAGATCTATCAACAACCTACATGGGAATTAAGTTAAAAAACCCACTTATTCTTGGAGCAAGTAACCTGGTTTCAAAACCCGATGTAATTAAACAAATTGAAGAAGCAGGAATTGGCGCGATTGTATATCGTTCGCTGTTTGAAGAGCAAATTCAGCTGGAAAACCTGCAAATGGATGAGGAGTTATCGGAATATGAAAACCGAAATGCAGAAATGACGAACTTGTTCCCTGGTTTGGAACATGCCGGTCCTAAAGAGCATTTATACAATGTGGAAAAACTGGTAAAGAGTGTTAATGTTCCGGTTTTTGCTAGTTTAAATGCCATTTACGAACCAACCTGGGTTGAATATGCCAAAGAGCTCGAAAAAACAGGGGTGGCCGGTTTGGAGATTAACTTGTATGCAGTTCCCGGTTATTTCGAAGTAAGTGGCGAGTCGATTGAAGATAAACAAATACAAATCGTAAAAGCAGTAAAAAAGGCGGTGAGTATTCCGGTAAGTGTTAAAATTAGTTTGTTCTATACCAATCCGCTAAACTTCATAAAAAAGGTGGATGAAGCTGGTGCTGATGGTTACGTGCTTTTTAACCGATTTTTTCAGCCTGAAGTTGATATCGACAAAGAAGAATATTTCTATCCATGGGAATTGAGTAATCCAAAAGACCACATGGTTGGTTTGCGTTATGCCGGATTATTGCATGGAAACCTTGATGGAAGTGTATGTGTGAGCCGTGGTATTTACGATGCCAACGATGTAATAAAAATGGTATTGGCCGGAGCCGATGTAGTGCAGATGGTAAGCACTATTTATCGTAATTCACCATCGGTTGTTTCTGATATTTTAATGGATATGAATAAGTGGATGGACGACAAAGGTTATAAATCATTGGAAGATTTCCGTGGTAAATTATCGCGTAAAAACATGAAAGATCCGTTTGCATACCAACGCGCACAATACGTTGATATTCTCATGAAATCGGAAACCATTTTTAAGAAGTACCCTATGGTATAGTTTGAGCACAAAGTAAAAATAACTTATAATAGTTTATAAAGGCAGAAACCAAATGGTTTCTGCCTTTATTTTAATTTGCATATTCTGAGTTGTTTGTGGCGTGTTTAGCATAATGTTCTGATGGCGAGTAGGCAAAAGGCTGATTAAAAATCATCCATTGCTTAACATAAAATCAGACGTTTTTTTGATAATCAATCTTATGTTCAATTATATCTTGTGTCCGAATTTAATCATTGAAATCAAAAGATTTAAAACACACACTATGGAACATTTCTACTCAGAAGTTCAAAAGAGAAATCGTATTCAAAATTCTGCATCGAATTTGAATGCGCTATCATTGTTGAGAACAATTTTATCTGTTTTTTTAGTAGTACTAACTACTACCGTACTTTTCGGGCAAACAACAACTTATAATTATACCGGGAGTGTGCAGACTTTTACTGCTCCACATACCGGTAAATATTTATTGGAAGTTTGGGGAGCCCAGGGAGGTTCGGCAGGAACTTCTTATCCTGGTGGACTTGGTGGTTATGCCAAAGGAGAATGTACATTAACAGCCGGTCAAACAATATCGGTGTATGTCGGCCAGCAAGGACGCGCACCATCGGGTGGTACTGCCTGGAATGGTGGTGGCGCCGGTACTTGTTGTGGCGCCGGCGGCGGCGGTGGCACCGATATTCGCATTGGTGGCACAGCCTTAAGTAACCGTGTAATTGTAGCCGGAGCAGGCGGCGGTGGTTCAAATGATATTCCAAGTGGACCTGGTGGTTCCGGTGGGGGTTTATCTGGTGTTGAAGGATCCTCGGATTTAACCTACCCTCCAAGTTATGCCGGAACTCAGACGACAGGCTATCAATTGGGCGTTGGAGAATCAAATCTGAGCGACTCAGGTGGCGGCGGTGGCGGCTACTGGGGTGGCGGTGCCGGTACTGGTCCGTCTGGTGGCTCCGGAGGTGGTGGCTCTGCATACATTGGTGGAGTTGTTAGCGGATCAACTTCAACAGGTATTTGGTCGGGCGACGGAAAAGCGGCTGTTACAGTACTTTGCGATCCGATTAATGTTGCAGGAGTACCGGAAAGCTATGTTTGTGCCGGTTCTTCAATAACTTTAACTGCAACTTCCGAAAACGGAGGTACACTTAGCTGGGACAATGGAATTACAAACGGAGTGGCTTTTGTAATCAACTCAACTACTACATATACTGTTTCAAGTACATCTATCGATGATTGTGAAACCAGCGTAACAATTACCGTAAATGATTTAGATCCTGTAACTCCAACTTTAAGTGATATTACTGCTGAATGTTCAACTACGGTTACAGCTCCAACTACAACCGACGATTGTTCCGGAGTGATTACAGGAACTACTTCAGATCCTCTGACTTATAACGAACAGGGAACTTATACCATAACCTGGAACTTTGATGATGGAGAAGGAAATGACATTGATGTAACACAAAAAGTAATAATTAACGATGTAACCAATCCAACAGCAGTAGCACACGATACAACATTGTATCTCGATGCGGAAGGTAATGCATCGTTATCAGCTATAGCAATTGGAAGTGGCTCAACAGATAATTGCAGCATTGACACCATGTATTTGTCGAAATATAACTTTGACTGTAGTGATGTTGGATATATTGAGGAAGCTGCCGTTATTGGGGAAAAAAGTGCACAAATCGATGTGCCAACAGAAGGACAAATGGTACTTCTTACTGTTGTTGACATAAATGATAATCACGACTACGAATGGTTTAGAGTGATTGTTGAAGATACAATTCCACCAGTTGCAGTATGCAAGGATACTATACTTGAACTCGATTCTGAAGGGCTGGTAAGCCTTACTGCCGAAGCTTTTGGCTTAGGTTCAGACGATGCTTGCGGAATTGATGGTATGACACTCAGTAAAACAAGTTTCGCCTGTGTTGACCTTGGAGTTCAAAAAGATACGGTAACTGTAACTGATGTAAATGGCAACAGTTCAGTATGTATTGCAAATGTAACCGTTGAAGACAATGTTGATCCAATAGTTGTTGCACATGATACAACATTGTTCCTGGATGCTAACGGATTGGCTTATTTAACTCCGTTTAGTGTGGATAATGGAACGGATGATAATTGTGGAATTGATACAATGTATCTTTCTCAGGATACATTTGATTGCAGCGATATCGGCATTTTTGCTCCTGTACAGGTTGGATTAAAAAGCGCCACTGGCGAACTTCCTCCTTTCGGAGTACTTGTACGGTTAACTGCTGAAGATGGTAGTGGCAATTCAAGCTATGATGATTTCTTTGTTACAGTTTTGGATACAATCTCGCCAACGGTAGAAACACAAAATATTACTGTCTATCTGGATGAAAATGGCGCGGCTTCGATCGATTCTTCAGATATTGACAATGGTTCTTTTGATAACTGCACCATTGAAACAATGAGCCTGGACAGCACCACATTTGATTGTGATGAAATAGGTTCAAATGCGGTTACTTTAACCGTGAATGATGTAAACGGCAATTCAGCAAAAAAATTGGCCTATGTTACTGTTGAAGATACAATCTCTCCAAGTGCTTTATCTCACGATACAACTTTATATCTTGATGCAAACGGATTGGCTTATCTGACTGCAATATCGGTTGACAATGAATCATACGATAACTGCAGTATTGATACCATGTATCTCTCGCAAGACACTTTTAATTGTAGCGAAGTGGGTACTCTGCAAGATACATTAACAGTAATCGACGGAAGTGGCAACACAACAATAAGTATTTTTAATGTTACAATAGAAGACAATATTGATCCAACTGTTATTGCTCAGGATACAGTATTGTATCTGAATTCAGACGGAATAGCTTTCTTAACTGCGTCAGTTACAGGTGCTGAATCGTTTGATAATTGTGGTATCGATACCATGTATCTTTCGAAAGATACTTTTGATTGTAGCTATGTTGGATACATTGAACCTGAACTAATGGTAGCTGAAAAAAGTGCGACGAAAAAAGATGATCCGGAAGGAGTAACGGTTCGCCTTACTGCTGTTGATGACAATGGTAATTCGAATTATACAGACTTTAAAGTAACTGTATTGGATTCAATCGCACCTGTTGTATTCTGTCAGGATACTTTCATTTACCTCGATTCAAAAGGAGTAGCATCCATCGATACCAGCTTTATCTTTAGCAACTCGGGTGATGCCTGTGGTGTTGCCGATATATGGTTGAGTAAATCAAACTTTAACGGCAGCAATGTCGGTCCTAATACAATAACTGTACTTGCCTCTGATGTAAACGGTAATGTTGGATCGTGTACTTCAACTGTAACAGTAATGGATACCATTGCACCTGTAGCAAGCTGTAAAGACATTGGAATTACACTGGATACAGAAGGCAAGGCACGTATTTATCCGGGATTTATTGATGACGGATCTACAGATGAAGGAGGTATTGTTTCTTATACTTTGGATATGACTAAGTTTTATTGTCATGACATTGGCGAACACACAGTTGTAATGAGTGTAACCGATGTGGGAGGTAACGTATCTACCTGTAGTTCTTTAGTAACCATTGCCGATAACTGGTTGCCTGAGGTGGCCTGCAACGACATTGAAGTTACTCTTGGGTCGGAAGGTTTTGCTGTAATCGATTCATCGATGATCGATGCCGGTTCAACTGCCATCTGTGGAATTTCAGGTATTGAATTGTCGCAAAGTGTATTTACGTCGGCCGATCTTGGCGAAAACAGCATTACCATGACCGTAAGTAACCTGAGTGGAATTACAGCCACTTGTGAAGCCAAAGTAACGGTTAAGGATGAAATCGCTCCTGTGGCCAACTGTAATTCAATTACGGTTTGGTTGACTGACAGTGCCAGCTACGAACTTACCGAAGCCGATCTTGTGGCCATTAGCAGTGGCAGCAGCGACAATGCCTCGGCATACGATAGTTTACAGATTGAAGTAACACCTTCAACATTTGATTGCAGCCAGGTAGGCGACTCGGTAAAATTAGCAGTAAGTGTATTTGATGAAGCCGGTAACGAAAGTACCTGCGAAGCGATGGTTTATGTAAAAGATTCATCTGAGCTATTGTTGAGTTCGGTGGATGATATCGAAATAAGCCTGCCTGCCGGAGTATGTGAAACCGCAATTACTTATCCTGAAGTATTCAGTTCAAAAGCCTGTGCCACAATTACACAAATCGCCGGTCTTGGAGCAGACGGACTATTCCCTGCAGGAACAACGGTAGAAAGTTGGGAAGTAAGTTATGGCGAAGAAAAAGATACTGTAAGTTTTGCTGTTATTGTAAACGCAGAAAATGCAGTACCAACACTTGACTCGCTAGCCGATGTAAGTGTAAACGAAGACGAAGGTCCTGTAGTGATTGCTTTAAGTGGTATTTCAGCCGGAGTTGACTGTGTTGAACAAACACTGAGTATTACGGCCGAAAATAGCAACAGCGAACTGGTAACCGGAATTGAAGTGGTTTACACCGAGGGAGATACCACCGGAAGCATAAGTCTGACTTTGGGAGCAAACCAAAGCGGAACAGACAGTATAAGTGTAGTGGTTGAGGACAGCGAAGGTGCACAAACCGAAGTATCGTTTGTATTAACTGTAAATCCTGTAAACGATGTACCTTATTTGGTGACTCCACTACCTGACGGAATGGTGAATGCTTCGTACTCGTTTGTGCTGGAACTAAGTGCAATGATGGGAGTGGTGTTTGATGATGTTGACGACGATGTACTTGAGTTTGATGTGATGCTGGAAGGCACAGAAAGTTTACCTTCGTGGGCAGCCATTGAAGCAGGAGTATTAACTGCCACACCAATGATTGCCGATACGGGAAGTTACAGCTTTGTGGTAACAGCCACCGATACATCTGGAGCCATGGCCAGAGATACATTTGTATTGGAAGTGGATGGTTATCCGACATCAATCGGCGACATTGCAGCAGGAAGTTTTGAGTTGAACCTGTATCCGAATCCAACAAAAGGATTGGTAACTGTGGAATTACAGGAAAGATCAGCGACAGATATTGAGATTAAGGTAATGAATTTATCGGGAGCAGAAGTGTTCAGAAAGAACTTCGGTGCGAATGATAAAATTCAAATTAATCTTTCAGACCAGGTGAGTGGCATGTACATGGTACTGATCGAATCGGACGGACAACGTGTAGTTAAAAAACTGATACTCGACAAGAGATAAGAAGTATTAAATAGTACAGTATAATTAAAGGACAGAAACCGATTGGTTTCTGTCCTTTTTTTGTGACAGCCACCAGATATTTTTAATCGTAGTTTTGATTTTATTTGGTTCCGATGTAATAGTTTGGAAATCATACTTATGCTTGTCCTTTTTATTCGGAATTGAACAGCACAATCCATTCGAATATCGAATATTATGTTAGACCTGTTTGAAAATATTTATAAAAAATACTGTAAATATGGCCATAAAAAGAAAAAAAGGTCTTAAATTGACAATAATTGGATGCAATATTTAAACACATCGCAAAATATGGTAAAAGAAGAAAGTGTTACATACCCTAACCGGGATCGATTATTTAATTCAAACTAAAATTTGGCTAATCCCGGGAACAATAACTCAGCATAATTGGTTATGAAACATAATAACTCTAAAAATTAAGTTGTAATTTGAAAAAAATTAGGGTTAATAATAAAATCAAAATCTTCAAATGACTATGGAAAAACACTCTACAAGGAGAAACTTTTTAAAAAACTCAGCATTTGCTACTGTTGGAATTTCTTTACTTTCCTCGACGATTTTAAAGGCAGGGAATAATACAGAGACAAACTTTGATTTATCAGTTCCGGATTTAAGAACAGGATTTTTTCATGAAAATTACATTGCTGTTTCTGGTAAAGTTTATGATAAGCAAAACTTGTTGCCAAAAGCAAATGCTGTTTTACATGTATTATCAGGCAATTCTTCGAATCCAATTGCCAGTATTAATGTTGATGATGAGGGACGGTATCGTTTTGTTTGTGATTTCCCTAAAAAGGAGTTTGGAAAATCAGCAAGATTGTATTTAAAACTTTCTACTCCTGAATCGTTTTATACCACAGAATTAATTCTTACTGAATTCGGTGCGCATATTACAGACAAGCACTGGGAATTAAACCAGAATCTTGGCGACAGGATTTTTCCTAAGAAACAAAGCAAGGAAGACTTCTCTGAAATCAGTTTTAACTTATCAATTTAACTAGTATTAACTCTAAATAAATAAATTATGGAACCCTTTATTGGAGAAATTTTAATGTTCGGTGGCAATTTTGCGCCGCGTGGCTGGGCGCTTTGCGACGGCCAGTTATTGCCTATAAATAGTTATCAGGCACTGTTCTCAATTCTTGGTACTACTTATGGTGGCGATGGACGTACAACATTTGCTTTGCCCGATTTAAGAGGCCGTCTGGCTATGCACGCCGGTAGCGGTCCAGGTTTAACCCCGCGTCCTCTTGGGCAAAAGTCAGGTACTGAAACTGTAACCTTGACTACTACTCAAATGCCTTCCCATAATCATACAGGAACAGGTACAATTCAATGTGCAAGCGGCCAACCTGATGAGTCGAATCCAGCCGGAATGGTGCCTGCCTCATTAACAAACGGTGCCGAAGGTTATGCCGAGACTCCAAACGGAAATATGAAAGCCAATGGAGTAACACTTGCTGTTGGTAATACAGGAGGTGGACAAGCGCATACAAATGTTCAGCCTTACCAATGTGTGAATTATATTATCGCGTTAGAGGGAATTTTCCCATCAAGAAATTAAAAAGATAAAATTATGGATCCTTTTATTGGTCAAATAGTAATGTTTGGGGGCAACTTTGCACCCCGTGGATGGGCATTTTGCGATGGACAACTTTTATCCATTGCTCAAAATACAGCTTTGTTTTCTATTCTGGGTACAACCTATGGTGGTGATGGACGAACAACTTTCGGCTTGCCCGATTTAAGAGGACGTGTGCCAATGCATCCCGGTAATGGTCCGGGTTTATCATCACGTCGTTTGGGAGAAAAAGGCGGAGTCGAAAACGTAACTCTTACTACAGCTCAACTGCCTTCTCATTCTCATACCGGTACCGGAACCGTTCAAAGTGCAAGTGGTCAGCCTGATGAATCAAATCCTGCAGGAATGGTACCGGCTTCATTAACCAACGGAGCCGAAGGTTATGCCGAAACTCCAAATGGAAATATGAAAGCGAATGGAGTTGATTTAACCATTGCAAACAATGGTGGTAATCAGTCTCATACCAATGTGCAGCCTTTTCAGTGTGTGAATTATATTATTGCTCTCGTTGGGATTTATCCATCCAGGAGTTAGTCTTTATTGATTTTTCCACAACTCAAATACAGAATAATTTTCGAAAATAATTTAAACTCTCAATATGAATCGAAGTTTACTTTTAGTATCAATTTTTATATTCTTTTCATTCTCACTTCTTGCTCAGACCACCATTTTAACTGAAGGTTTTGAGACAGATGGAGAAGGAACACGATATACCTCATCCACATTTTTCAATTGTACAAATAACGATTATTTTGTTCGCACAAATTCCAATCCATATATTTGTTCAACTGCGGGATTTGGTAATGCACTCCTAAGTGTTCAGGGAAGTTATTTTTGGGTTTCAGAAGACATTGAATCTGTTGATAATCCAAATGCGACTTTTTCCACACTTACATTAAATTCAATCGACATTTCTTCGTACTCAAATGTAACTGTTTCTTTGTTTATGGCCGTTGGTCAGGATGCAACAATATTACGTTGGGAACCGAACGATAAGGTTGAAATTCAGGCCAGTATCGATGGCGGTACTAATTATTTCACTATCGGAAGGTTTGTTGGTGATGATACCTTTGGAGGCAATCTTAGACGAGATACGAATCTTGATGGTACTGCTGACACAGGAGAACCTATTCTGACAACAACATTTACAAACTATACTTTTAACGCGCCTGCTGGTGGAACCAGTTTGCTTGTTCGTATATATCTTGACGGACATGATGGCTCTGAAGAATTTGCATTCGACCAGATTGTCGTGCAGGGAGATGCAGGACCTCCTGCAAACTTTGCACCTGTTCTGGCAGCAATTGAAAGTTCAACAATTGTTTTCTCAGAAGGTGATGCAGCGGTTGCGGTTAGTAGTTCTATTACTGTCTCTGATGCTGATGACACAGATTTAGACAGTGCTTCAGTTGAAATTTGCACAGGTTTTACCTTAGGGGAAGATGTACTTAGTTTTACTCCTGCAAATGGTATTGTTGGATCATACAATAGTTCAACCGGTATTCTCAAACTAACCGGTACTTCCTCTCTGAGCAATTATCAGGCTGCATTAAGAGCTGTACAGTACCAAAATACAAATACAACAAATCCATCAAATGTTACCCGTGAAATTTGCTTTAAGGTTAATGATGGTACTGATGACAGTAATGTACAGTCGCGAAATATTGCGATTATGGATGTAATTTCCGAAGTGGTTTGTTTGCCGTTTGATGAGAGTTTTGAATCGGATGGTGAAGGTATAAGATATGTTTCGAATACATTTACCGACTTTCCAAACAGCGATTATTTTTATCGCACCAATACACAGCCTGCAGGCCATGCCGATGCTGTAACCGGAATAGACGGCAGTTATTTCTGGGCCAGTGAAGATGTGATCAGCGCTGCAAGCAGTGGCCTGGAAGGTGTGATTGAGTTTGCTCCACTGAATATTGTTGGAAATTCAAGTTTTACGTTTGAAATTTTAATGGGAACCAGTAATAATGACGGTACTCGTTGGGAACAAACCGATAATATACTTTTGCAATACAATATTGATGACAACGGATGGAATACATTCGGACTATTCCAGGGCGATGATCCTTTTGGTGGAGATTTGCGTGTAGACCTGGATAATTCTACTGATACCGTTGGTGGAGGTGGCCCTTATGGTGCAACTGTTCCAAATGGTTCGGTTGATGACTTTTCATTTAACTTTTCGGGATCAGGAACTGAAATGAAAATCCGCATAGTTGTCCAGCAGGATGGCGGAACGGAAGAATTGGTATTCGATAACATTCGAATAAACGGAGACGTGTCGGCGGCTTTAAGTTGCAATGATATCAATGTGTATTTGGATGGCTCAGGGAGTGCTTCAATTGTTGAAAGTGATTTAACTTCATTAACTTCAGCTGCCTGTGGCGTTGATTCGGTAAAAATTGACACATATAATTTTACTTGTGCTGATAAAGGAGCAAACTCGGTTGTTGTTACTGCTTATTACGATAATTTAAGTACCGAAACCTGTACTTCAACAGTAACAGTTTTAGACACTGTTTCGCCGACTGCGGATTGTAATAATATTAGCGTTTATCTCGACGGAGCTGGCAATGCAACGATTGTTGCATCAGATCTTGATGGAGGTTCTGGCGATAATTGTGGCTCGGTTTCTTTGAGTGCTTCATTAACGTCGTTTACCTGTGCCGATATTGGCGCAAATTCGGTAACCTTAACTGTAACCGATGGCAGTTCAAATGCTTCCATATGCCAGGCTACTGTTACAGTAATTGATACGGTTTCTCCTTCTGTTACCTGTAAAGATACTACCGTGTATTTGGATGGGAATGGCAATGCCACTATCGACTCTTCGTTTGTAGTGAACACATCAGCAGATAATTGTGGTATTGCAAGTTTAAGTGTTGACATTACCAGCTTCGATTGTTCAGATATAGGCGCAAACGCGGTTGTTTTAACTGCGGCTGACGGAAGTTCTAACCAAGCAACATGTAACGCCACGGTAACAATTCTTGATACAATTTCACCAACTGCAATTTGTAAGGATACGACTATTTATCTCGATGGCAGTAATAGTGTTAGTATCGACTCTTCGTTTATCGATAATGGATCATCAGACAATTGTAGTATTCTTACGATGACACTTGATGTGTCGGATTTCGATTGCTCAAATATTGGTGCCAATTCTGTTGTTCTAACCATTACTGATGCAAATTCAAATGTTTCAAGCTGTAGCTCCACTGTAACACTGCTTGATACAATTGCGCCGATTGCAAGTTGTAAGGATACAACAGTTTATCTGGATGCTACTGGATTTGCAACAATTGATTCTTCATTTGTTAACAACGGATCGGGTGATGGTTGTGAAACGGCTACTATTGAGTTAAGCCAAACATCTTTTGATTGTGATGATGCTGTACCTCCACTTGGTGCCGGAACATATGTTGCCGGTTTATATGGAGTAAATAACACGGGTGAGTTATTTATCATCGATGTTTCTACAGGGAATGGCACTTTACTTGGAAATCTGGGGCAAGGTTTTACTGAGTTGGAGTACAATGATTCAACAATGAGAACTTATGGACAATTCCCCAATGGCGCGTTTGGCGGTAGTGAAATTGATCTTGGATTTACAACATTAAAAGGCAGCCCAATTGGCAATGGTGGATCATTCACCGGTTTGGAATGGATCGGTGACACCTTGTATGGAGCTTATATTGAATCTCCTAATGGAGCATCCATGTTTGCAAAATTGGATCCATGGACTGGCGCTGTAACAAACATTGGATTGACAGGTGTTGGCCCTTTAAGTGGTTTGGCATACGACGAATCAACCGATGTTTTATATGGTTGTCAGGGAGGTGGCGGAACCTTTTTGGTTTCTATAGATCGGAATACCGGAGTTGCTGCACCAGTTGGAGATATGGGAGTAAACCTGGGGTCTCTGGAGTATCATAATGGAATTATGTACGGAGGTGGCGGACAGTCGCCATTCACAGGAAAACTTTACAGCATAAATAAAACATCCGGATTAGCTACTGAAATAGGAGATACAGGATTTAATGGTGGTGCACTTGGCGGTTTGGCAAGTGTAAGAAAAGTTCCTGTAACAGCAGTTGAAGTAACTGTTACTGTCAGCGATATTTACGGCAATTCTTCTACTTGTACTTCGTTGGTAACTGTATTGGATACCATTTCTCCAGTAGCACAATGTAAGGATACTGTAGTTTATTTAGATGCCGGTGGAAATATCAGTATTAACGGTAGTTATGTTGATAGTAGTTCGACTGATGCTTGTGGAATTTCAAATCTGACCTTGGATGTGTCAGACTTTGATTGTTCAAATATTGGAGCGAATACTGTTACTCTGACAGTAAATGATAATCATGGTAACTCTTCCAGTTGTATTTCGGAGGTAACGGTTCTGGATACCATAGTACCGGTTGTTTCCTGTCAGGATACGATCATTTATCTCGATTCAAATGGAGTAGCTTCAATCGATACCGGTTTCGTATACAGCAATGCAAATGATGCTTGTGGTATTGCAGATGTTTGGTTAAGTAAAACCGACTTTTCCGGCGATAATCTGGGGGCTAATTTTGTAAATGTTTTGGTTTCGGATATAAACGGCAATGTTGGATCCTGTATTTCAACCGTGACAGTTATGGATACGATTGCCCCTGAAGCCAGGTGTAAGAATATTGGAATAACGCTCGATCTGGAAGGCAAGGCACGTATTTATCCGGGATTTATTGATGACGGATCTACAGATGAAGGAGGTATTGTTTCTTATACTTTGGATATGACTAAGTTTTATTGTCATGACATTGGCGAACACACAGTTGTAATGAGTGTAACCGATGTTGGCGGAAACGTATCTACTTGTAGTTCTTTAGTAACCATTGCCGATAACTGGTTGCCTGAGGTTGCCTGTAACGACATTGAAGTTACACTTGGTTCGGAAGGTTTTGTTGTAATCGATTCATCCATGATCGATGCCGGTTCAACAGCCATCTGTGGAATTTCAGGTATTGAATTGTCGCAAAGTGTATTTACTTCGGCCGATCTTGGCGAAAACAGCATAACCATGACCGTAAGCAACCTGAGTGGAATCACAGCCACCTGCGAAGCCAAAGTAACGGTTAAGGATGAAATTGCACCTGTAGCCAACTGTAATTCAATTACTGTGTGGTTGACTGACAGTGCCAGCTACGAACTGACCGAAGCCGATCTTGTGGCCATCAGCAGTGGCAGCAGCGACAATGCATCAGCCAGCGATAGCCTGCAGGTTGAAGTCAGCCCGTCGGTATTTTACTGCAGCCAGGTGGGTGACTCGGTAAAAGTAGACGTAAGTGTATTTGATGAAGCCGGTAATGAAAGTACCTGCGAAGCTATGGTTTATGTAAAAGATTCATCTGATGTTCTGTTGAGTTCGGTGGAAAATATCGAAATAAGTTTACCAGCCGGAGAATGTGAAACCACGATCACTTATCCTGAAGTATTCAGTTCAAAAGCCTGTGCCACAATTACACAAATCGCCGGTCTTGGAGCAGAAGGACTATTCCCTGCAGGAACAACTGTAGAAAGTTGGGAAGTAAGTTATGGCGAAGAAAAAGATACTGTAAGTTTTGCTGTTATTGTAAGCGCAGAAAATGCAGTACCAACAATTGATTCGCTAGCCGATGTAAGTGTAAACGAAGACGAAGGTCCTGTAGTGATTGCTTTAAGTGGTATTTCAGCCGGAGTTGACTGTGTTGAACAAACACTGAGTATTACGGCCGAAAACAGCAACAGCGAACTGGTAAGCGGAATTGAAGTAGTTTACACCGATGGAGATACCACCGGAAGCATAAGCCTGACACTTGGAGCCAACCAAAGCGGAACAGACAGTTTAACAATAGTGGTTGAGGACAGCGAAGGTGCACAAACAACAGTATCATTTGCACTAACCGTAAATCCTGTAAACGATGCTCCTTATTTGGTGACTCCACTACCTGATGCAATTGTAAATGCTTCGTACTCGTTTGAGCTGGAACTAAGTGCAATGATGGGAGTGGTGTTTGATGATGTTGACGACGATGTACTTGCGTTTGATGTGATGCTGGAAGGCACAGACAGTTTACCTTCGTGGGCAGCCATTGAAGCAGGTGTATTAACTGCCACACCAATGATTGCCGATACCGGAAGTTACAGTTTTGTGGTAACAGCCACCGATACATCGGGAGCCATGGCCAGCGATACATTTGTACTGGAAGTGGATGGTTATCCAACAGCAATCGGCGACATTGGAGCCGGAAGTTTTGAACTAAACCTGTATCCAAATCCAACAAAAGGATTAGTAACTGTGGAATTACAGGAACGATCAGCAACAGATATTGAGATTAAGGTAATGAATGTATCGGGAGCAGAAGTGTTCAGAAAGAACTTCGGTGCCAATGATAAAATTCAAATTAATCTCTCAGACCAGGTGAGTGGAATGTACATGGTGCTGATAGAAGCCGACGGACAACGTGTAGTTAAAAAACTGATTCTCGACAAGAGATAAGAAATACTAAATAGTACAGTATAATTAAAAGACAGAAACCAGTTGGTTTCTGTCTTTTTTTTATGAATATACTTGAGATACTTATATGTAGGGTATTATTTTAATACACAATCAAACCTTTACCAGCCTAGGAGTCGTTCTATATAATTTCAAATTTAGAAAATCCGTCCCATTCTGATAAAAGGATTATTATTTGCCAAACTATTCGATGTAATGAACAGAAGATTGATATTGTCTCTTTGATTTTACCTTATAATTTCCGAACTTATATATTCAAAATTGAAATCGTTAAAAACCACTATTTATTAACCTAAAATATCTATAAGTATATTACACAAATTGAGTATCTACTTTATCAATAATTAATCTTTTTAATATTTCTAAAACCACACATTATGCAAAAATCTACTTTACTAAAGTTAGGTTTATTCTTATTGCTAGGAATAACCACAAATGCTTTGAGGGCGCAAATTTATACCTTTACCAATTGCGGTCAAACAGGACGAACAGGTCCTACTCAAGTCCAAATAGATGCCGAATATGCAGCAACTAATTTGGCCGGTCTCGTAACTATTAATACTCAAGGAATACAAGAATGGACAGTGCCTTTCACGGGTGATTATATTATTGAAGTTTTAGGAGCTGAAGGAGGGCATAGAAATACATCGAATGGTGGTTTGGGTGCGAAAATGGAGGGAATCTTTACTTTAACTCAAGGTGAAATTCTAAAAATTCTTGTTGGTCAAGCCGGTGAAGAAAGCACCGCAGCCGGGGTTTACCAAGGTGGCGGCGGCGGCGGCGGAACATTTGTTGTAGAATCAGATAATACTCCTTTAATAATTGCTGGCGGTGGTGGAGGAAGAACATCAACTGGGGTTATAACCGAAATCCACGCAAATTCTACTACTGATGGTGCTGACACTTATCTTGACGGTGGTGGAAATTCTGGAAATGGAGGGCAAAGCGGAATCACTAATGGAGATGCTGGTGGTGGAGGAGGTCTACTTACTGATGGAGGAGGAAATATACATGATAACGGTGGAGAAGAAGGGGGACATGCATTCTTAAATGGTGGATTAGGAGGCCTGAGCGACGGTGACACCTATCACGGCGGTGACGGTGGATTTGGTGGCGGCGGCGGTGGCTGGAATAATATTTACTGTCGGTCCGGCGGCGGCGGCGGTTACTCCGGTGGACAAGGTGGTACCTGGAGTGGCATCTACAGCGGTGGTGGTGGTGGTTCATATAATGCCGGTACTAACCAAAGCAATTTAGCAGCTGTCAATTCTGGCGATGGAATGGTAATAATAACCTTTTCTTCTGTATGTATTGAAGACATTGTACAAGACAATGACGCTGGCGAATGTGGAGCAGTTGTTACTTACACACAACCTACTGCCTGGGACACAGCAACTGTTAGGCAGATCGACGCTTCAGGATTAACCAGTGGAGATGAATTCCCGGTTGGCGTAACCACACAATCCTATGAATTGGTTTGGGATGGCGGAGCATCTGTTCCCGTTGTTGTTGCCGAAAAGAGTGCTGTGCTTGATATTCCGGCATTTGCCGTTGATACCTGTACGTTTACAGTAACCGTAAACGATACATTAGCACCAGAGATTACTTGCCCCGCAAATATATCGGTTTCAAACGATGCCGGGTTATGTGGTGCGGTTGTAAATTATACCGTTTCAAGTACGGATAATTGTAGTGGAGGTACAGGTCAAAGTTTAGAAGTGCTTTATGTTGATAATTATGCAGATAATGCTACCGAGGTACCAAATGAATTAGTTTCAGACGGACATAATGTTACTAGCGTATTAAATGAATATAGCAATGGATATTCAACACTAAATGGAGATTTATCTGCATATGATCTAATAGTGTGGGATGCAAGATGGGGCTATAATATTCCTCTTTCAACGTTAAATAATATTGAGGCATGGGTTCAGGCAGGAGGTAATATATTAGTTACAGGATATGATGTTGTCTTTTCAACACAAATTCAGAGCTTTTTGGGAGGAAGTAGCGGTTCAGATTTTGGAGGAAATAATGATTTAACAGTACTTGGTCCTGGAAATAATCTTACTACAGGTATTTATGATATTGTTGGAACAACAATTTTTGCAATCAGTGATTGGGATGCCTTGAATGCCCCATATTCTGACGAAACAGTTAACATTGTAGGTGCTGGAAGATGGACTCTAAGAACAATAGTTGGTGGAGGTCAAATAGCTTGGTTAACAGGCTATTATTACCAAGATGGTAAATGGAGCACTCCTGGTTCTGGATATTATGAAGCGTTGAAGAACTTTGCTTTTAATACCTCATCAATAACTCAAACTGCTGGTTTACCTAGTGGAAGTGAATTTCCTGTGGGAACAACAACAAATACTTTTGAAGTTGCCGATGATTCTGGGAACAAATCATACTGCAGTTTTACTGTAACTGTAACTGATACAACCTTACCTACAGTGGCTTGCCAGGATACAACCATTTACCTCGATGAAAATGGAGAAGTTACAATTGATACTTCTTTTGTCTATATTGATTCTGATGACGTATGTGGAGTTGCTTCAATATCATTGGATAAATCTCAATTCAGTGGTCCAAATCTTGGTGTAAACCCTGTTGTAATTTCGGTGGTCGATGTAAACGGAAACGTTGGAACATGTACTTCAAGTGTAACAGTAATTGATACGGTCGCTCCTGAGGCTAGGTGTAAGAATATTGGAATAACACTTGATTTGGAAGGGAAAGCGCGTATTTACACAGGGTTTATAGATAATGGCTCTACCGATGCAGTCGGTATTGTTTCCTATTCACTGGATAAGACCAAATTTTATTGTCACGACATTGGTGAAAATACAGTTGTAATGAGCGTAAAAGACGCAAGTGGAAACGTATCTACCTGTAGTTCTGTAGTGACCATTGCCGATAACTGGTTGCCTGAGGTTGCGTGCAATGACATTGAAGTTACACTTGGTTCGGAAGGTTTTGTTGTAATCGATTCATCCATGATCGATGCCGGTTCAACAGCCATCTGTGGAATTTCAGGTATTGAATTGTCGCAAAGTGTATTTACTTCGGCCGATCTTGGCGAAAACAGCATAACCATGACCGTAAGCAACCTGAGTGGAATCACAGCCACCTGCGAAGCCAAAGTAACGGTTAAGGATGAAATTGCACCTGTAGCCAACTGTAATTCAATTACTGTGTGGTTGACTGACAGTGCCAGCTACGAACTGACCGAAGCCGATCTTGTGGCCATCAGCAGTGGCAGCAGCGACAATGCATCAGCCAGCGATAGCCTGCAGGTTGAAGTCAGCCCGTCGGTATTTTACTGCAGCCAGGTGGGTGACTCGGTAAAAGTAGACGTAAGTGTATTTGATGAAGCCGGTAATGAAAGTACCTGCGAAGCTATGGTTTATGTAAAAGATTCATCTGATGTTCTGTTGAGTTCGGTGGAAAATATCGAAATAAGTTTACCAGCCGGAGAATGTGAAACCACGATCACTTATCCTGAAGTATTCAGTTCAAAAGCCTGTGCCACAATTACACAAATCGCCGGTCTTGGAGCAGAAGGACTATTCCCTGCAGGAACAACTGTAGAAAGTTGGGAAGTAAGTTATGGCGAAGAAAAAGATACCATAAGTTTTGCTGTTATTGTAAGCGCAGAAAATGCAGTACCAACAATTGATTCGCTAGCCGATGTAAGTGTAAACGAAGACGAAGGTCCTGTAGTGATTGCTTTAAGTGGTATTTCAGCCGGAGTTGACTGTGTTGAACAAACACTGAGTATTACGGCCGAAAACAGCAACAGCGAACTGGTAAGCGGAATTGAAGTAGTTTACACCGATGGAGATACCACCGGAAGCATAAGCCTGACACTTGGAGCCAACCAAAGCGGAACAGACAGTTTAACAATAGTGGTTGAGGACAGCGAAGGTGCACAAACAACAGTATCATTTGCACTAACCGTAAATCCTGTAAACGATGCTCCTTATTTGGTGACTCCACTACCTGATGCAATTGTAAATGCTTCGTACTCGTTTGAGCTGGAACTAAGTGCAATGATGGGAGTGGTGTTTGATGATGTTGACGACGATGTACTTGCGTTTGATGTGATGCTGGAAGGCACAGACAGTTTACCTTCGTGGGCAGCCATTGAAGCAGGTGTATTAACTGCCACACCAATGATTGCCGATACCGGAAGTTACAGTTTTGTGGTAACAGCCACCGATACATCGGGAGCCATGGCCAGCGATACATTTGTACTGGAAGTGGATGGTTATCCAACAGCAATCGGCGACATTGGAGCCGGAAGTTTTGAACTAAACCTGTATCCAAATCCAACAAAAGGATTAGTAACTGTGGAATTGCAGGAAAGATCAGCAACGGATATTGAGATTAAGGTAATGAATGTATCGGGAGCAGAAGTGTTCAGAAAGAACTTCGGTGCCAATGATAAAATTCAATTTAATCTCTCAGACCAGGTGAGTGGAATGTACATGGTATTGATAGAAGCAGACGGACAACGTGTAGTTAAAAAACTGATACTCGACAAGAGATAAAAAATTCAAAATAGTAAAGTATAAAAAAAAGACAGAAACCATTTGGTTTCTGTCTTTTTTTATGCATTAAATGATGCTTTTTGTTGGAACTTTTTACGTCAAAAAAATAAAATTTCCAAGATTGGGAAAATGATAATTATATGATAACTAATTGCTGCATAACATAGGATATTAATCATATGTTTTTATAACTTGTAGGGGAATTATCAAAAACAACTTACTTTTTAACAACTTAATACATTTAGCATGAAACGACTTTACTTATTTTTTTTGGCGATTTCTTTCGCTCTTACTGGTATAGGACAGAATTACGATTCTGCAAGTGACGAGGCAAGAACCGTTCACGAAAAAAATTCTTTAAAATCATTAGTTATTCAAACACATTCAATTGATGAGATTAATCTACAGTCAGCTGAGATACTGGATACTGTAGCAATTTTTAATTACGTAGGTTCTGTTCAAAACTTCATTGTTCCCGCAGGTGTTCATAAGGTTAAAATAGTTGCATACGGTGCGCAGGGTGGTGCTTCTGAGGTTTGTGGAAGTATTATTGAAGACGATGGCGGATTAGGTGGATTCGCGCAAGGTTTTCTTGATGTTACTTCAGGTGATATATTGCAGGTATTTGTAGGAGGAAAGCCTAGTAATCCTGCAATAGGTCAAAGTGCCATTCCAGGTGGCTTTAATGGAGGTGGAGATGCAGGTAGGTACGGTGGTGCAGGAGGCGGTGCTTCTGATGTACGCATTGATGCTGGTACACTGAGTGATCGTGTTATCGTTGCAGCTGGAGGTGGCGGCGGAAATACCGGATGCCCCAATCATGGAACTGGTGGAGCTGGTGGTGGTTTGATTGGAAGTGATGGTATCGGCCTTTCTTCATATCCTCCTGGAGGTGGAGGTACGCAAACCGATGGTGGGGCTGGTGCAAATGCTGGTCCTGCAGGAAGTTTCGGATTTGGGGGAAGTACCACATCATATCATTATGCCGGAGGTGGTGGAGGTTGGTATGGTGGCGGATCTGCTTATGCTGCCGGTGCTGGAGGAGGTTCTTCTTACATTGAAGGTGTTTATGACTCATATACAATTTCTGGGATTCAATCAGGTGATGGCATGGTTCGTATCAGTTGGGAATTTGTATGTATGGAAGAAATAGTACAAGCTTGTGACGAAGGAGAATGTACTGCAGTAGTGACCTATGAAAAACCTGAAAGCTGGGAAGGGGCAACCGTTACTCAAATTGATGCCAGTGGATTAACTTCAGGAGATGTATTTCCAATTGGAACAACCGTTCAATCTTATGAATTGGTTTGGGATGGTGGCGAAATTCTACCTCCACCTCCGGCATTGGTAGAAAAAAGTGCAATTGCAGATATTACAACAGATACCTGTACTTTTACTGTAACAGTAATGGATACCATTGCACCTGAAGCAAAATGTAAAGACATTGGAATTACACTGGATACAGAAGGCAAGGCACGTATTTATCCGGGATTTATTGATAATGGTTCTTCAGATGACTGCGGTAGTCTTTCCTATTCATTGGATAAGACCAAGTTTTATTGTCACGATATTGGAGAAAATACAGTTGTTATGAGCGTAAAAGACGCAAGTGGAAACGTATCCACCTGTAGTTCTACCGTAACCATTGCCGATAACTGGCTTCCTGAGGTTGCCTGCAACGACATTGAAGTTATATTGGGGGCGGAAGGTTTCGCCGTAATCGATTCATCCATGATTGATGCCGGTTCAACAGCCATCTGTGGAATTGAGGGTATCGAGTTGTCGCAAACTGTATTTACTTCAGCCGATCTTGGCGAAAACAGCATAACCATGACCGTAAGCAACCTGAGTGGTATCACAGCCACCTGCGAATCGAAAGTAACGGTTAAGGATGAAATTGCTCCTGTAGCCAACTGTAATTCAATTACCGTGTGGTTGACCGACAGTGCCAGCTACGAACTAAGCGAAGCCGATCTTGTGGCCATCAGCAGTGGCAGCAGCGACAATGCATCAGTCAGCGATAGCCTGCAGGTTGAAGTCAGCCCGTCGGTATTTGACTGCAGCCAGGTGGGTGACTCAGTACAAGTAGAAGTAACTGTTACCGACGAAGCAGGCAACGAAAGTACCTGCGAAGCCATGGTTTATGTAAAAGATTCATCTGAGCTATTGTTAAGTTCGGTGGATGATATCGAAATAAGCCTGCCTGCCGGAGTATGTGAAACTACAATTACATATCCTGAAGTATTCAGTTCAAAAGTCTGTGCAAGCATTACACAAATCGCCGGTCTTGGTGCAGAAGGAATATTCCCTGCAGGAACAACGGTAGAAAGTTGGGAAGTAAGTTATGGCGAAGAAAAAGATACCATAAGTTTTGCTGTTATTGTGAGAGCAGAAAATGCAGTACCAACAATTGATTCGCTAGCCGATGTAAGTGTAAACGAAGACGAAGGTCCTGTAGTGATTGCTTTAAGTGGTATTTCATCCGGAGTTGACTGTGTAGAACAAACACTGAGTATTACGGCAGAAAACAGCAGCAGCGAACTGGTAACCGGAATTGAAGTGGTTTACATCGAGGGAGATACAACAGGCACCGTAAGCCTGACACTTGGAGCCAACCAAAGCGGAACAGACAGTATAAGTGTAGTGGTTGAGGACAGTGAAGGCGCACAAACCGAAGTATCGTTTGTAGTAACAGTAAATCCTGTAAACGATGCTCCTTATCTGGTGACTCCATTACCTGATGCAATTGTAAACGCTTCGTATTCGTTTGAGCTTGGCTTAAGCGCAATGCTGGGAGTTGTGTTTGATGATGTTGACGACGATGTACTTGAGTTTGATGTGATGCTGGAAGGCACAGACAGTTTACCTTCGTGGGCAGCCATTGAAGCAGGAGTATTAACTGCCACACCAATGATTGCTGATACCGGAAGTTACAGTTTTGTGGTAACAGCCACCGATACATCGGGAGCCATGGCCAGCGATACATTTGTATTGGAAGTGGATGGTTATCCTACATCAATCGGCGACATTGCAGCAGGAAGTTTTGAGTTGAACCTGTATCCAAATCCAACAAAAGGATTGGTAACTTTGGAATTACAGGAAAGATCAGCAACAGATATTGAGATTAAGGTAATGAATGTATCGGGAGCAGAAGTGTTCAGAAAGAACTTCGGTGCCAATGATAAAATTCAATTTGATCTTTCAGAGCAGGTAAGTGGAATGTACATGGTACTGATAGAAGCGGACGGACAACGTGTAGTTAAAAAACTGATACTCGACAAGAAGTAAGATCAGATATAATGAATAAAAAAACAGGAGCTAAAAAGTTCCTGTTTTTTTTATTCTAAAACTTTCGAATTTTATAATCCACTAAAATCAACATTGTTGAATAAAACCGAAGGAGTTAACCACGATGAGTTTTCGTTAATATCCTTTCCAATTTCTCCAATGTTAGCCCAAAGCGTTAACATGTTTCCGGTAATGTTCATTTCCGATACCGGTTTAACAATTTCGCCGTTTTCAATTAAAAAGCCATCAATACCATACGAAAAGTCTCCTGTGGTACCATTACAGTTTCCGCCATTAAATCCGGTAACTAATATTCCTTTTTTTACCGAGGAAATTAATCCTTCCAAATCATTGTTGCCGGTTTCAAAAACAAGGTTGCTGGTTCCTCCACTGGTAGGTTCCATGTTTAGCTTTTTACCGTAGTACGTATCAATGTAGTAGGTTTCTAAAACGCCTTTGTTAAAAACGGCTCGTTTTTTAGTTGCCAATCCTTCACCATCAAATAAGCGTGAACCACGTCCACCAATCAAAAAAGGATCGTCGGTAAGGGTTAATTTTTCAGAAACTACTTTTTTACCTTTTTTATCGATTAGGAACGAATTTTTTTGCTGAATGGCAGAACCGTTTAAGGCGTTAATAAGTGGTCCGAAAATTCGTCCAACCGATCGGTTTTCAACAATCATCGACATTGTTCCTGATTCGATTTTTTGCTGACCAATTTTTTTCAAAGCTCTTTCCAGAGCGATTCTACCGGTACCTTCTTTTTTAAGTTTGTCGTATTTTATGGCACTTTCGTTCCATCCCGATTCGGGGCGGGCTTCGCCTCCGTTAACAGAAACCGACGTGTATATTCCAAAATGAGAATTGGCAGTATCTCCTTCAAATCCATTGCTGGTAACCATAACACGTTCGTTAAGCCCGTCATAATAACTGCACGAAACCGAAATTAATCTGTCGTCTTTATCTAAAACTTCTTTTTCTGCAGCAAAGGCCAAATCAATTTTTTCTTTTGGATCAATCGAACTGAAATTCTCATCCAACAAATCCAGGTTTTCACCATCGCCTTTGTAATACAATTCAGGTTCAGGTAAGGTGCGGAATTCATCTTCCGAAAGGAATTTAGTTCCTTCAATGGCTTCCTCGATAAAACGTGCCAGTTCTTCTTTTTTCAAACGGCTTGTTGAGTGGGCCGAGTACTTTCCGTCAACAAATAACCGGATGGAAAGTCCGCTTTGAATGGCTTGCTCCAGTTTGTCTATTTTTTGCTCGCGAACTTCAACACTGCTACTTTCACTATTGGCAATGCTAACGCTAACTTGTTGGGCTCCATTTTCCAATGCATGATTCATGGCCCACTTGGCTAATGTATATTTTTCTTCTTTTGTCATTTCTTTAAACTTTGAACATTAAACTTTGAACTCACTAGGCATTTGTTCCACCAACGGTCATTTTTTTTACTAAAACAGTTGGTAGTCCGAGTGTTACCGGAACCGATTGTCCGTCTTTTCCACAAGTCCATGTACCACTGTCGTTTTTATAGTCGTTGGCTGCCATCGAAATATCGGCCAAAGCCTGAGGTCCGTTTCCAACAATGTTTATGTCTTTAATTGGTCGGGTTAGTTTACCTTTTTCAATAATGTAACCCGATTTTACAAAGAAAGTAAAGTCGCCGGCGCCAATTTTTACTTCGCCATTGCTAAAATTATCTACATATACTCCATAGTCCACTTCGGCAAAAATCTGCTCAACTGTGTGCGGCCCATTTTCCATGTAAGTAGAGCGCATTCTGGGTAGTGGCATATTTCTGAACGATTCGCGACGGCCGTTTCCTGTTGGTTCAACGCCATAATGTTTGGCACTGATCCGGTCGTGAATGTAGCTATTCAGAATACCATCTTTTACAAGGTATGTTTTTTGAACATCGTTTCCTTCGTCGTCGATGTTAATTGCTCCACGGTCGTTTGGTAATGTTCCGTCGTCGATAATATTGATGAAATTTTCAGCCACTTTTTTATTTAATTTATCACTGAAAATTGACGTTCCTTTTCGGTTAAAGTCGGCCTCAAAAGTATGTCCGATTGCTTCGTGCAAAAGAATTCCCGAACCGCCAGCTCCTAAAACAACTGGCATTTCGCCGGCTTTGGGTTTAACTGCCTCAAACAGAATATTTGTTTTGCTGACTGCTTCATTGGCCAGTTCGTCAATCAAATCGGCGTTTAACCATTCAAAACCTTTTCGCACCGAACGGGCAGCATAAGCATTCTCAATTTGTTCGCCTTTTTGCATTATACAAACGGCATAAAAGCTAACCATCGGACGGTAATCATAGGTTAAACGGCCTTCCGAATTGTAAAACAAAACATAGCTTGTTTCGTCGCTCAATCCGGCATTTACTTTAATTACTTTATCGTCGAGACTAAATATTTTATCGTTAATTTCCTGTACATACGGAACTTTGTCTTTTACCGAAACATCTTCCCATTTTTTCGAAATCTTATAAAAATCGGAAGGAAGTTTTTCGCTAAAAGCCTGTTGTTTAAAATCGCTGCTGCTGTCGGCAATGTTTGCAGCTAATTTGGCTGCATTTAACATGTCGTTTAGCGTAATGTTTTCAGAGTAGGCAAATCCGGTTTGATCGCCTTTTAATACACGAATTCCAACTCCGAAATCGATGTTTGAGTAAGCCCGGTTTACTTTGCCGTCTTCGAGGCCAATACTATTCGATGTTTTGTGTTCGAAAAAAAGATCGGCATAATCGCCACCTTTACTCATAGCTGTTGCAACTACTTTTTGCAACATTTCGGTTGAAACCTCAAAATGGTCTAAATAATTTTTCACGTCTGCTGAAATTTGTACGTTCTGGCACGATTGCATAAATGGAGGCAAAACCATGCTTCCGGCTGCAAACATACCACTTGTTTTAATAAAATTACGTCTGTCAACTTTCATTCTGGTGTATTTTATTGTGAATAACTGAATCTTGTTTGTTTGAACTGAGTTAATAATATAGTCGCAAGATCACCTCTAAAATTACATAAAAAACCGATCGCGATTGGAATTTTATCAATTAGCTGGGATTTTTGCTTAAAAACATTTGCATATGTCTGATTGTTTAGGGCTTACAAAATAAGGGGTAGTTGTTAAAAATAGTGTAGTTTGCTGGATTGTGGGGGTTTTAATTTGGATATAGGCTGCATTTAAATATTTTAATTTTTAAAAGAGTGTGGTATGTGAAAGGGGGTAGTGACAAAAATCTAATATTAATGTAAAATATTTATTAATTTATTACAATTTGACACATAAATGGATAGAATGATTTCATTTAAACATAAATTTGTGTCCAACAGTTATAGAATATCCATAAATAAAATATAATTTATTACATCATGAAATCAAAATTGGAATACATTTGGCTGGATGGTTCTGAACCAACTCAGCAACTTAGAGCAAAAACCCGTGTAGCTGAAAACTTTAGCGGTAAATTGGAAGATTGTCCTATCTGGTCTTTTGATGGATCATCAACTAACCAAGCAGGTGGTGGCTCTTCTGACCTTTTATTGAAACCAGTTTATATCTGTGTTGACCCAGATCGTAAAAATGCATATTTAGTATTAACTGAAGTTCTGAATGCAGATGGAACTCCACACGAAAGTAACGGTCGTGCTCATATCGAAGAAGAAGATGAAGACTTCTGGTTTGGTTACGAGCAGGAATATTTCTTGTACGATCCACAAACTCGTCTTCCTTTAGGTTTCCCGGCAGGAGGTTTCCCTCTGCCACAAGGACCATATTATTGTGGTGTAGGTGGTTCAAAAGCTTTCGGTCGTGCAATTGTTGAAGAGCACTTTGATATGTGTTTGGACGCTGGTTTGAACGTTGAAGGTATCAATGCTGAGGTAGCAGCCGGACAGTGGGAATTCCAGATTTTCGCTAAAGGTGCACACAATGCAGGTGACCAAATTTGGATGGCTCGTTTCTTATTGGAGCGTACTGCTGAAAAATATGGTGTTGATGTTGAATGGCATCCAAAACCACTTGGAAAAGATCTTGACTGGAATGGTTCAGGTATGCACGCTAACTTCTCTAACGGTTTAATGAGAACTTGTGGCGATAAAAAAGTATTTGATGCAATTTGCGAAGAATTCGGAAAACACATTCCAGAGCACATTGCTGTTTACGGTGCATACAACGATCAGCGTTTAACTGGTAAACACGAAACTGCATCAATTCACGATTTCAGTTATGGTGTTTCTGACCGTGGCGCTTCTATCCGTATTCCTGTAGGAACTGTAGAAGATGGTTGGAAAGGTCGTTTGGAAGACCGTCGTCCTTCTTCAAACGGTGATCCATACAAAATTGGTGCTCGTATCATCAAAACTGTACACGGAGCAAAAGTTTAAATTATTATCTTTTTATATAGAAAGAACTGCCTCTTGTGGGGCAGTTTTTTTTATGCCATTTTTGCAGAAAAAAGCAATGTTCAGGAAGAAGATCCAGATCAATCATCACCTCTTTTACGAAACGTCTCATTCGCCGTCTTTGGTCGATATTGTGGGCGAAAAAATGTTGGGAAAGGTGATTGATTTCTGTTTTATCGAAAATCCATACTACCCCGGAGACAAGCTGCTTAAAAAGTTGCGTCAAAAGCTTCCGGTTGTTATAAAATCATATCCTTCGAGTAATCCGATTCTGGCGCAAAAAGATTTGGCTGCGGTTATCCATGCAAAACCCGAACATTTGATAATAGGAAACGGAGCAACAGAATTAATTACTCTTATTGAAAATCAGCTGGTCGAAAATATTGGAATTCCAATTCCTACGTTTAGTGAATACATCGAAAAACTGCGTAATTCGGAGCAGGCTAAATTGTTTCAATTGCCTGCCAACAATAAGTATCAGCTTAATTTAGATGACTATGCCGAATGGATTCAGAACGAAAAGTTGTCGGCAGCTTTAATTATTAATCCGGGAAATCCAACGGGCCAATTTATATCAACCGAAAAGATGCTTGGTTTTCTTGAAAAAGTGAGGCATCTGAAACTGGTGTTGGTTGACGAGTCGTTTATTGATTTTTCGGGTGAAGAAATACCAAGCCTTATTCCGTTTGTAGGGGAATTCCCAAACTTGATTATTGTACGAAGTATGAGCAAACATTGCGGCATCCCGGGTTTGCGATTGGGGTATTGTTGTACATCAAATCCCGAATTTCTCAGAAAAATAAGAAGTACTTTGCCCATTTGGAACATCAATACTTTGGCCGAATATTTTCTGACTCAGTTAAAAGATACCGACGAGGAATATCAAATTGCCCGAAAAAGAGTTATTTCTGATGTGGTGATTTTGTATCAGCAATTGAAAACGATCGATGGATTTGAAGTTTATACCACGGGCAGTAACTTTATTCTTTTGAAAATAAATTACGGTCCAACAGCACTCGAGGTGCAGATGAAGCTGCTGGAAGAATATGGCGTTTATGTGCGCGACTGTTCAAACAAAGTTGGCTTGGATAAATACCACATTCGTGTAGCTTCAAAAGGTCGGAAAAAGGATAAACTCCTGGTAAAAGCATTACAAAAAATAACAAAGTAATGCCTTTGTATTTCAACCGGTAATGGTTTGTTTGTTGTTTGTCGAAGGTTTTAAATTGGCTAGAGTTCAATTACTGCGGATTCGCAAACAAAGGTTGGAATTATGCCGGTACTCCCAATTTTAATACTTGCCATTTCAGGCAAAGTATTTCCCGAAAGAACCAGTGCTGTGTCAAGTCCAAATTTATTTCCACCAATAATGTCGGTGTACAAAGTGTCGCCAACCATTAAAATTTCGTTGCGTTTAATATCCGAAATATCTTGCATGGCCCGCTCGTATGCAAGCAAAAACATTTGTGCATCGGGTTTCCCAAAACGAATAAACTTTTTGCCAAGAATTTTTTCCACCAAATCGGCTAATCCACCAATTGCTACCGAAATATCGTTTTTATTAACCGGGTAGTTTTTGTCGGTGTTGGCTACAATAACTGTCATGTTTTTGTGCCGAAGTAAGTTTATTGTTTTGTCAATGTCTTTGTTCCAGTCAAAACCTTCATCGTCGAGAAAAGCGAATGATTTTATATGTTCCAGATCATTTAAATCCACATCGCTAATCGACACTGTTTTTAGTCCGGCGGTTTCAATATAATGTGCCGAAGCTTCAGTTCCTAAATAGGCTACTGCATTTCCATTGCTTAACTTGGTTTTGAAAAACTCCATAGCAAGCATGCCCGATGAGAGAATTTTATCGGTGGTAATACATTTTAAACCTCTGTTTTGGTACCAGTTTGATAATTCGTCAGGACTTCGCGATGAATCGTTGGTTAAAACATAATATGGAATTCCTTTTTTTTCGAGGTAATTGAAAGTTCCGTCAATACCGGGAATCAGTCCCTGGTGGTTTTTAAGCACTCCAAAGGCATCGAAAAATACAGCCCTGTAATTTTTTACTACACTTCTGAAACTTCTTGTACGCATTTTTACAGTTTTAATGTTTTTAATATTTTTTCGACACGGTAATTGGCGTCCATTGCCGGGAAATAAGTATCGTAAGCTTCTTTTATAAGTTTGCTTGAGTATTCTTTCCGAAAAAAGTATGGTCCGTCTTTAATCACATAATTCAAAATAAAAAAGCGATATGCTTCCTTTATTAATCTCACTTCGGGTTCGGTTAGAGGGAATATTTTATGGTATTCTTTTAAGAATGTCATAAACCGGTCTTCCATTAAAGTGTCAACCAGGTAACTAAAAACAGTGCGGTCGCCAACATCGGAAACCACACGGCTAAAAAAGTAAAAATCCATAACGCGCGATGACATTCGAAACCAGTCGTAATCCCAGCGCGAATAAAATTTACCTTCTCCCGTAATTGAAAAATTACCAATGTTCCAGTCCACTAAAACCGGAATGGTTTCAATCTCGGTTGTGTAATTCACTTTGTCGGCGTTGTTCAAAAAACTTTCAGCATTTCGAAGAATCAGATCTTTGTGCGAACTGCACATTTTAATTTCATTTTTCTGAATGCTGCGTTTTAATTTCTGAATATCAGTAATTACACTTTTAGAGGAATTAGGAAGTTGGTTGGTTACGTTGGTGCAGGCTTTATGAAAACGAGCCAATTCGCGACCTAATTTTTTTATGTGTTTTTCTTCCAGCCGACGTGGAAGTTTGTTCCTGATTTGTATTGGGTTGTAAAAAACCACCCATGCACTTCGGTCGAGTTCGTGATAGCGGTAAATAAACAGCTCGTTACGTTTTACCAACGACTGGGCCAAAAATGTTTGGTACGGATGTTCCAGGTTGTTGGCAAGGTTGTTAATTATAATGTGGTCCTCTCTAAAATCTTCAAAATTACCGTATTCCGATAGTTTGGCGAAAACAGGTTCGCGCTCGTAAAACGAAACTTTGTAAACGTGGTTTGTTGAAACCTGTGCGCTTACATCGTATACTCCTTTTACAGCATGACGGTCGTTGTCGAATTCTTTCCAGGCCAGTTTTATTATTTGTGCGTAATCTAATTTTTGCATTTCTGTATTAGGTCTTGAAAATCAAAAGTAGTTTAAATTATCTCGAAATATCTCTTTAATTCCCAATTCGGATCGTTTCTGTCGATTTGTTGGTGCTCCCATTGGCGGGTAAGTGTAAAATGTTTCACAAAACTTTTACCGAACAATTCTTTTGCAATCTCCGAGTTGGCCATTTTTTTTGTGGCTTCTTCCAGCGATTCAGGCAAAACCCCATTCGATTTATCCAGGTATCCGTTTCCATGAGTTGGTGCAATGTCAAGATTTAGTTTGTTTTTTATACCGTATAATCCTGCGGCAAGAGAAGCAGCTAAAGCCAGGTATGCATTCGTATCGGAACCCGGAACCCGCAATTCAATACGCGTTGATTTATTGCCTCCGGGTATTGCACGAATGGAAGCGGTGCGGTTGTCGATTCCCCAGGTTAAGGTCCGGGGAGCCCAGTCGCCGCCACTTAAACGTTTGTAGCTGTTCGGATTTGGTGCAAACATTGGCAAAATTTCCGGCAAACAAATTAACTGTCCGGCAATGTATTGTTTCATTGTCTGGCTCAAACCATCCGGTTTTGTGGGATCAAAAAACAGGTTTTGCTTTTTGCCCGTATCCCATAAACTTTGGTGGATGTGTCCTCCGCAGCCCGGAAGATTGGGATTCCATTTGGCCATAAACGTGGCCATAAAATTATGACGGTAAGCAATTTCTTTTACAGTAGTTTTAAAAAGCAGGGCTTTATCGGCTGCTGCAATAATGTCGTCGTAAATAACGGTGGCTTCCATAACGCCCGGCCCTGTTTCTGTGTGCATGCCTTCCAGCGGAATATTGAATTTCTGAAGCAGCTCGAAAAGATCATTAAAATAATCCTGGTTTAATGAACTTCGTAAAATTGAATAGCCAAACATTCCCGGTGTTATCGGGTGCAATTCATCGAAATTACTGTCGTATATTTCATTGGGCGTTCCCAAAAAATTAAACCACTCAAACTCTTGAGCAAACAAGGGCTTAAATCCCATTGATTCACTTTCTTCTGCAATCTTTTTTAAGAGGCTTCGCGAGCAGGTTGTGCCTGCATATTTTGGATCGTCGCTAAAATCTCCCAAAAAAAACGGCGTGTTATTTTCCCATGGAATTTCGCGAAAAGTAGTGAGGTCGATGCTGGCTTTTGCATCTGGATAGCCGGTGTGCCAGCCTGTAATTTCTGAGTTGTCGTAACATTTGTCGTTACAATCCCAGCCAAAAATTACATCACAAAAACCTACTCCACTTTCAATGGCGCTCAAAAACTTATCCTTATGAATGTATTTTCCACGTAAAATACCATCAATGTCGGCCACAGCAAATTTTATCTTCGATTGATTTGCCGATTTTATCTTATCTATTAGTTCCTTTTTAGTCATTCTAACGTTAAAATAGTTGATGTTTTCATAATTATCAAATTCAATTTTAGACGGATGGTATTTTGTTGACTTTGGGATTAGAGTGATTTCTATCAAAATGTCAAAAAAACAAATGTCCACCCCTAATAATTTGTGGTCAATCGTAAATAATTCATTAAAAATATCATTTGGGTATGATAAATGTCAGGATTACGGGCAGGAATTATTATTTTTGAGGACAGACAAAAAAACAACAGACTTAAAATACTTTAATCATGGCAAAATTTAGATTTAAAGCACTTGATGAAGTGCTTAACCGTGTCCCTGATGAATTTGTTAGGGAAGAAAATCTGGTTTCGGATTACTATGGAATGATGGTTTTCGACCAGGCTAAAATGAAAAAGTACCTTTCGAGGGAAGCATACAAAGCAGTTACTGATGCTGTGGAAAAAGGAACTACCGTTGACCGTAAAATGGTAGATCAGGTGGCACAGGGCATGAAAGCCTGGGCCATTGAAAACGGGGCTACGCATTATACTCACTGGTTTCATCCTTTAACCGACGGAACTGCCGAAAAACACGATGCATTTATTGTTCATGGTGCCGATGGTGGTGTTATTGAATCTTTTTCGGGAAGCCTTTTGTCACAGCAGGAACCTGATGCATCATCGTTTCCAAGTGGTGGAATTCGCCAGACTTTTGAGGCACGTGGTTATACGGCCTGGGATCCAACTTCTCCGGCTTTTATCAGCGAAACAACGCTTACCATTCCAACCATTTTTATTTCGTACACCGGTGAGGCACTCGATTATAAAACTCCACTTTTACGTGCATTAAATCTGGTAAACAAAGCGGCAACCGATGTATGCCAGTATTTCGATAAAAATGTTACTTCGGTACAAGCAAACCTTGGCTGGGAACAAGAATATTTTTTGATTGACGAAGCTTTGTACATGGCTCGTCCCGACCTTGTGTTAACCGGACGTACTTTAATGGGACACAGTTCGTCGAAAGATCAGCAACTGGATGACCACTATTTTTCATCGATTCCGACACGTGCAAACCGTTTTATGCAGGATGTTGAAAACGAAGCCTATAAGTTGGGAATTCCCGTAAAAACCCGTCATAACGAGGTGGCACCAAACCAGTTTGAATTTGCTCCGATTTACGAAGAAGCAAACCTGGCCAACGACCACAACCAGTTGATGATGGATATTATGCAAAAGATTGCCCGCAGACACAAATTCCGCATTTTATTTCACGAAAAACCATTTGCCGGAATTAATGGGTCGGGAAAACACAATAACTGGTCGCTTGAAACCGATACCGGTGTAAATGTTTACAAACCGGGTAAAAATCCTAAATCGAATCTGCAATTCTTAACTTTTGTTATTAATACCTTGCAGGCAGTTTATGATGGTCAGGATTTATTACGTGCCAGTATTTTAACGGCATCTAATTCGCATCGTTTGGGTGCCAACGAAGCACCTCCGTCAATTCTTTCGGTTTTCCTGGGAAGTGAAGTTACAAAAATGCTAGATCTAATGGAGGAAGCTGTTGTTGACCGCAAAATGACTCCGGATGAAAAGACGGCATTAAAACTAAACATTGGTCGTATTCCTGAAATTATTCTTGATAACACGGATCGTAACCGTACTTCGCCTTTTGCTTTTACCGGTAATCGGTTTGAGTTTAGGGCTGTGGGATCAATGGCAAATAACGCATCGGCTTTAATTGTTTTAAATACATTGGTTGCTAATCAGTTAAAGAAATTTAAAGTAGCTGTTGACGCGTTAATTGAAAAGGATGTTAAAAAGGATGAAGCAATTTTTCAGGTGCTGAAAGATTTGATCATCAGCTCGAAAGCAATTCGTTTTAATGGTGACGGATACAGTGAAGATTGGGTGAAAGAAGCGGCAAAACGAGGTCTTACAAATGTAAAAACGGTGCCGGAATCGTTATCTGCGTACATGCGCCCCGAAAGCAAAGAGCTATTCTCAAGCATGGGAATCTTTAACGAATCGGAGCTAAAAGGTAGGGTAGAAGTAGAGTACGAAAAATTCATTATGAAAATTCAGATTGAATCAAGAGTACTTGCTGACATGGCCATTAACCACATTGTTCCTACAGCGGTTGAGTATCAGACAATGTTACTTGAGAATGTGAAGAACCTTAAAATGGTTTTTTCGGAAGAAGAATTTAATTCGCTGGCTGAAGGAAGATTGGAGTTGATCAGAGAAATTGGAAAACACATTTCGGCGATTAAAATTAAGCGCAAAGAAATGACAAATGCGCGTGCCAATGCAAATGTGATTGAAGATGTGGTTGAGAAAGCAAAAATGTACGACGAAACCGTTCGTCCGTTTCTTGAAGATATCAGAAAACACATTGATAAACTTGAATTGATTGTAGACAACGAAAAATGGCCTTTGCCAAAATATCGTGAGCTACTTTTTGTTCGATAAAAACCGACACAAATTAGATATCAAAAGACTTTTCTACTCGTTAGGAAAGTCTTTTTTTATTGACTTATACTTAAGTCTCTTATCAAACGTTATTCTAAAAAATATTTTACTTTTACTTCCCGAAATAGAATAGGGTATGAAGCACATCAGACTAGCTGTTTTTTCTTTGATTGTTATTGTTTTAAGTGGCTGCGGTTCAGCTAAGAACGGTCGCGATGCGCTGTTGTCGCAAGATATTGGTGAATACTACAAAGCCATCGAGAAATATAAAAAAGCGCGCAAGAAGGAAAAAGATCGTGAAAAACGTATCGAATATGCATATAATATTGCCGAATGTTACAGAGCAATCGGGCAATACGATTATGCAGCACAAAACTACAAATTTGCAATTCGCCTAGGTTATCCCGAGCCCGAAGCATTACTACATTATGCAAATATGCTTCGTATCACTCAAAAATTTGAGGAAGCCACCGAAACGTATCGAACTTATCTTGATTCTGTTCCCGGCGATGCCAGAGCCCTGGATGGAATAGAAGCCATGCGTAAAACGCAGGAGTGGGTGGCTAATCCAACCCGGCACATCATTAATCCGATAAAAGAACTTAACAAGTCGGGAAGTGATTTTGCCCCTGTTTTTGTCGGAGGACGCGATAATGAAATCATTTTTACCTCGTCGCGAAAAGCGTCAACCGGTAAAAAGGAAAGCATGATTACCGGCCAGACTTATACCGATCTTTTTCGGGCCAACTTTAGCGTGCAACGACAGAAATGGGAAGAACCAAAATTGCTTGATGAAAATCTGATTATAAATACCGGAGATGAGGAAGGTGCAGCAACTTTAAATTCCACTGGAGAACAAATGATTTTTACCCGTTGCCGTTACGACAAAGCACAACCAATGGGTGCCGAATTGTACTCCACCTCACAATCGCGTGGATCGTGGTCTGATCCTATAAAATTGCAAGTACTGGGCGATAGTTTAACCGCCGCTCATCCTGCTTTAAGTCCCGATGGGGAGTACCTGTATTTTGTGTCGGATAAAATTGGTGGCCAGGGCGGAAAAGACATTTGGCGTGCCAAATCAGAAGGCGGGACATATGGGAAAGCTGTAAACCTGGGGGCGGTTGTAAATACCGATGGAGATGAAATGTTCCCGTTTGTTCGAGATAACGGTGAACTCTATTTCGCATCGAACGGACACGTTGGACAAGGTGGTTTCGATATTTTTAAAGCCGTGGAAGATGAAAATGGAGTTTGGACGATTGAAAATATGGGGTCGCCAATGAACTCGTCGGCTGATGATTTTGGAATTGCCTTTGTGGATGGCGAAAACAAAGGGATGTTTAGCTCGAACCGAAAGGGTTCGCGTGGCGACGACATTTATTCTTTTGTGGTGCCTCCCAAAATTTACCAGGTGGAAGGTGAGATTTTTAATAAGGAAAACAATTCGAAACTTGACGGGACAACCGTTCGCATTATCGGAACCGATGGAACAAATCTGAAAATGAGAGCAGGAAACGGTCAGTTTAAAATGAAGTTGAAACCCGAAACGGAATATATTTTTGCAGCTTACAAAGATGGTTTTTTACGCGATAAAGCAACCGCGAATACCATCGGTTTGGATGATAGTAAGGATTTTAGGTTCGAAATGTATTTAACTCCAACCGATGCACCTATAAAAGTTGACAACATTAATTATGAATTTGGTAGCTGGGAACTGCTGGAAAGTTCGAAAGTGGCACTCGATACCTTGATTCAGATATTGGTATTTAATCCCACCATTACAATTGAGTTAATGGCTCATACCGACCACGTGGGCAGCGATCAGTTTAACTTTGATTTGTCGCAAAAACGTGCACAAAGTGTTGTTGACTATTTAATTGAAAAAGGAATAAATCCCGACCGCCTTGTGGCAAAAGGATATGGCGAAACCTGGCCAAAAACCGTAACACGTAAAATGGCAAAGGAGTACGACTTTTTGAAACGTAACGATGAACTTACCGAAGAGTTTATAATGGCCTTGCCAAAAGAGCAGCAGGATATTGCACAAAGTTTAAATCGTCGTACTGAATTCCGTGTGCTTTCAACCGATTTTATCGAGAAATTTGACGCCGAGCCGGAGAAGTAATTATTCTTCAGGAGTAAGATCTTTTTGTTTTCGGGTGGAATAATAGGAGTCTGATCTCCTTCGTTTCGTTTTTTTCTTTTTGCCGAGATTTGTTAAGGCTTGCAGTGGAATCGCACCCAGATTTAGCATCCCGGCTTCTGTGCGCATAAGTTTGTTGTGTTCGGTCATAATTGTTTGCACCGGATCGTTTTCCGGTTTTATCTTTGTGTAACTCGGAACTTTGTAATCTTCCAGAAACTTCAAATTCTTTTTTGCACGTTCGTAATCATTCTGGTTTTCCGGCGTTACGGTAACTTCCGAAATTTCAATGTTGTCGGACTCAAGTACAACAACTGGATTTTGTAGCAGTGTGTATACTTTAACAGCCTTCCGGTAATACGAAATGTGCGACAGAATAAGCGAATCGTTTGGCGAAACCTGAATTGTAAAAATTCCATCGGCTTGAGTGATGTCTTTTTCGTGCGTAATGACATTAATGATATACACATCGCTAACCGGGTCTCCATTTGCATTTACAACTCTCCCTTGTATGTAGAGTTTGTCTTCCTGAGCGAATACAGCGATGCAACAACATAAAAAAAATAAAGTAGAAATTATTTTCATTGGCATTTGTTTTCAGAGCCAAAGGTCAGGAAAAATAGTATTAAGGTTTTTGAATAAATCCTAATCTATGTTAAACATAAGTGCGCTAAATGTTTGGGGTAAATTTGTATCCAATCGGTATTAAATGGAGGCCTTGATCAGAAATGTTGTTTTTTAAGTGCGTTTAAGCGGAATTGTAAAATAGAATGAAGTGCCTTTTCCAGCTTCTGATTCGAGCCAGATTTTGCCATTTAGTAATTCAATATGCCCTTTACAAATCGCAAGTCCTAAACCAACTCCGTCGTTTAGTTTTTTATTCGATTCGTTTATCTGACGAAAACGCTCAAATACAAGCTCTTTTAGTTCGTGTGGAATTCCGATGCCGGTGTCGCGTATACAAAACTTAATTTCTTCGTTACTAACAGAATAAGTCAGGATTATTTTTCCGGTTTCGGTGTATTTGTTCGAATTGGTCAATAGGTTCTGAATAACTTGCCGCAGTTTGTGTTCGTCGGTTTTTATTGTACTTAGTTCGTCGGAGAGTCCTTTCTCAATCGAAAATTCAATTTCTTTTTTCAGAGTAAGATGGAACGAAGCCACAATTTCATCTAAAAACTGATTGAGATTAAAACGGCTTTCATACACCTTCATGTTTCCTGTTTCAATTAAGGAAATATCCATTAATTCATCTACAATCGAGAGTAGCTGGTTTGAGCTGTTAATGATATTTGTGGTGTATTCCTGCCTGTTTTTCTGCGAAAGATCTTCAAATTGTAATAGGTCAGAAAAACCAATAATGCTATTCATTGGTGTTCGAATTTCGTGCGAAATATTTTGCAGGAAGGCACTTTTGAGTTCGTTGCTTTTTATGGCTTCCTGTTCCGCTTTTCGAATTTTTAGCAGGTGTTTTTTTACCATAAAAAAAAGGAGAATTGCAGTTACGCATACATAAAACCAACCTTTGTAAGTTTGCAATTCAGTAAGCACGGCATTATTGCTGGTAAGAGATTGAACAAACTTGTCAGAGAATATAATCCAGCCTCCGCCAACCAGTAAATAAATAACTGTAATCCGATATTCAAATTTTATCTTATGCATTGCAGGTTAATGTGATAGCATCAATATAACATTTGGCTGGCACAAACATAGTAATAATATTATTCGCAATTTAAATATTGGAATTTAGTTATCAATTGCAAAGTATATCTTAACTGTATTACATGAATTCCAGGTCAAATGTCGTGTACTTTTACGCTTCGGCCTGCATAATTTCATGAAGTTTTTTAATTTGCTGTGGATTTCCTAAAACAAAGAGTTGATCATTTCGCGATAGAATCATTTGCGGATCGGGATTGAAAACATAACGTGCACCGCTTATTTTTATTCCAATAATATTTGCACCTGTATATTCACGAACTTTTAGATCGGAAATAGATTTTCCAACAAAACGCTGAGCCAGGTTTTTACATGAAACTTCTTCAAGACTCACATCCTGTGTTTTTTGCAGTATGATGTATTCAATGAATTCGACAACATCGGGTTGGTGAACCAGTTTTGCCATACGTTGTCCGCCAATACGTTCGGGCATAATTACATTGGTTGCACCTGCCCGTTTTAATTTCATCTGGCTTTCAAGTTCCGAGGCTCGACTAATAACCGTTAAACCCGGATTCATACTTCGGGCAGTGAGCACAACAAACACATTGTCGGCATCGTTCGGAGTGGTTGCAATCAATGCTCGTGCCTCGTGAATACGAGCCTGCTCAAGCGTTTCTTCGTGGGTTGCATCTCCTCTGATGTAGAGTAGCTTTTCGTTGTCGCGTATTCTCGAGATCACATTTTCACGTTTATCGAGAATCACAAATGGTACTCCGTTTTCTTCCAGTTCCATGGCTGCCTGCTCGCCATTTCGTCCATAGCCCACAATAATAACGTGGTCTTTTAATTTTGCAATTCTTTTGTCCACTCTGTACGTTTTAATATAGTTAGCTAATTCCCCGTCGAATACAAATCTTGCCATGTTTGAGCCTACATATGCCAAACTACCCAAACTTACAATAATCAGAACAATGGTAAAAATCATTCCAAGTTCTGTTGGTTCGTGCCCCACATGTTTAAACCCAACAGTGGAAATGGTAATTACCGTCATGTATAGGCTTTGCAACAAACTTAAATCTTCAATGTAATAATAGCCGGCTGTTCCAAAGGTTAAAATTGAAACCAGTAGTGCAATACCTACTTTTAAGGTGTTGCTCGAAACTTCCTGAAATTTATTATACTGCTGGCTAGTTATACTCATACATTTTTTTTGGTTTAAGGAGCAGAAACCAGTTTTACTCCTATGTGGCAATTTAAGCATTTTTTTGGTTCGCAGTAGCAGTTTTTTAATTGAAGTAAAGCTTGCGATTCAAATGCAGAGCGCGCCTGAATGCCCATGTCGTGCCATTTTTTTATAATCGAATTAGTTTCTGAAGGAAGTTGTTCTAAAAAGTCGAGAGCCCGGTTTTTAAGGTAGTTTTTGTTTTGTTTTTCGCCATAAACAAATAAGAAGGGGATAACTATATTGATGATTAACAGATTAGAAGAGGTTTCGCCCAATTCTTTTACCTCTTCTAGTGTCGAAAGTTTGTTAAAATTGTAATGGTTGTTCCAGTATGCCGATGCCTTTACTCTAAATAAATCTTTAATTTCATGAAGTGTTTCGAGTTCTATTATTTTTGAAAAAAGAGCATGTGAATTTTGAATTAAATGAGCCAACTGAGAAATCCGGATTGGGGGAAAGTTTACCGGACGCAGGCGCATAAATTTCCACAAGTGACTTTCTATCGCCTTTAACTTGTATTTTTTGTACAGAAAAGAATATTCCTCGCGCAATTTTAAGTAGTACTCATCTCCTAAAAGTTGATTGTTAAGTAAACCCGAATTACCAAACAACAGCGCTTCCAGCTGGAATAAATTGTTTTTGTGTTTTAACAGAATCTGCATTGGGAGCGATTTTGCCAACAATTCAAACGGAATAGCATTTACTTTAAATCCAAACATACGAGCCAGCATTTGGTAAAAAGTTTCGTTCCAGTCGTTGTTATTGTATTGCAAACGGGCTGTTATTTCTTCTGTTTTGTTTTCGAGCCGTTCAATCATTAATCGGTTAAATCCCAATTGCAACAGCACCGGATTTACTTTGTGAAACTGATTCTGACAAGCGATCCAGGTTTGCGCATTTAGCAGCTGTTCGTAGTTTGTTTTCAGAAAATCGGGATATTTAAGTATAAGCGTTGGAATAAGCTCTCCGTTGGTTCTTGAAATTTCAAGGTCGTCGGTTTCAACCACATGTAAAATAACCGAATCGTAGGCTTTGTTGGTGGTATGATTGTGTTTTTGCCAGTCGGATGCTTTTTTATGAATTTCGATGTTGCCGGCCCAAATGGTGTTGTCGATTTTAATTTTTGCATTAAAAAAGTCTGGTCCCGAATCGCTGTTGCGTTTTCCCGGATTTAAAATTTCCAGCGGCTGCTTATCTGTTGTTTTGAGTTTTTCTGTATAAAAGTGACGGTTTTCCCAAATGTATTGTAAAAATTCTTCGGGCATATTTTTGGGAGTATTCATTTTTGTAAATCTTTTTGATTTACTATAAAAATACTGAAAATGTTTGAAATCAGGATGTTGTTTTCTCAGAGAAAATTAATAATACTAGTGATAAGCTGACTTGAAGTCAGGGTATCAATATCATTCATATGTAACTTTCTGAAAAATGTCCCACAAAACAATGCCGGCACTTACCGAAATATTAAAAGAATGTTTGGTTCCAAATTGCGGAATTTCAATACTTCCGTCGCAAAGGTCAACCACCGATTGTTTTACGCCTTTTACTTCGTTGCCAAAAACCAAGGCAGGTTTTTCGCCTGCTTGCGGTTGATAGTCAGGCAGCGAAATACTGTTTTCAACCTGCTCGATTGCATATACTTTGCATCCTTCGTTTTGTAGTTTTTTTACCACGTCTTCGGTATTTTCAAAGTACTCCCAATCCACCGATTTCTCGGCATCCAAAGCAGTCTTTCTGATTTCGTTGTTTGGCGGAGTGGCTGTAATTCCACACAAATATATTTTTTCGATAAGTAAAGCATCCGAAGTACGAAATACAGAACCAATATTGTTGCAGCTTCTAATGTTGTCCAAAACAACAATAACAGGTGTTTTGTCAGTGCTTTTGTATTCGTCAACACTAAGACGATTTAACTCTTTATTTTTTAGTTTCCGCATTAAATCAAATTTTTACCAGTCTACTTTTGCTCTTCTAAACGGTTGTGTCATACAACGGGCACCACCACCACCGCGCGCCAGCTCTGATCCTGCAATGGTAATTACACATTTTTTATACTCTTCGGGCGATACTTTTCCTGAAATGACATCGGTGGCTGCCAGCACCTCGAAACCATTGTGGTGCAACTCTTCAATGGTGTGTACATTGCGTTGATAGCCAATTATTTTTCCCGGAGCAAATGCAAAAAAGTTGGCGCCACTGTGCCACTGCTCACGTTCCTGTGTCCACGGATCCTTGTTCCCTCCACAATAAATGGGTTCCAGATCCATTCCAAGTTTTTTTAGCGCTTTTGGAATATTTGGCATCTCTTCAATGGTGGTAACTTTGCCGTTTTCTATTTCCAAATGAATGGTTTTAAAGCGGCTCATCCCAAAAATTACGGGCGAATATACCATACACGAATCGGTGTTTAAAAAGGTAAATACCATGTCGAGATGAATAAACGATTCCGGAGTGTCGGGCAATTCCTGAACAATAATGTGCTGTTTTTCTTTTTTCAGCTGTTTAATGTTTTCAATTATAAAATCGATTCCCTGCGTGCTGGTTCGTACTCCGGTTCCAATAACAAAAATATCATCCCGGGCTACCTGAAAATCGCCACCTTCAATTTTCGATCGTCGGTTTACGAGTATTCCTTCTTTGGGTTTCCCCGGATTTAAAGTTTGAGTTTCCAACGCAGGATGGTACTTGTAAATGGCTTCCATAATTACCGATTCGCGTTCGCGCACCGGATTGGCCATTTTACCTATCAGCATGTGTTCATTCATTGCCATCGCCGAATCGCGGGTAAAAAACAGGTTGTGTAAAGGGCGAAGCAAAAAACGCTCGTTACTAAGGTAGTTGGTTAAGTTTGTTTTTTCCAAAACCACGCCTTCAATCAATAAATTTGCTAAGTCGGCCGGTGCTGCATCCAGTAACTGGTAACACGAATCGAGGTACTCGGTCATGCAAATTTCTTTTAATAAATTTGACTTTACCTCGTCGTTTTTCAGAATATCGGTAAGTAAGGTTTTTACCTCAAAAACCGACGAAACTTTTTTTAGTACACCAGCAAACTGTGCATATTCTTTTGATGCAATCGACAGATTTAAAATATCGCTATACAAAGCACGCTCTGCATTTTCGGGCGTCATATTTTCCACTTCCGAACCGGGAGGATGAATAAGTACTCCTTCCAGTTTTCCTATTTCCGAATGAACTGCTGTCTTCATATTTCGTATAAATAATGGTTGTTTATACCGTTGTAAATAGCACGACAAAGATATAAACTTTGATACGGTATAATTGAAAAACAGATTATTCGTTCTACTTTTATGTTATTAAAAATGTTTGGGTGAAGACAGGATTTGTTATACTGCTTTTTTTTATGATTTGTGTCATTTCTGAAGCTCAGGAACGAGATACAACCGGTATAAATATGGGCTATGTTGAAAACGGAGATACCATTATATTTAAGAATGTAAAGGAAGTAATTGTTTTTCCGCAGCGCGAATTTAAAAATCAGCGTCAATACCGGCGTTACACCCGATATATTCTGAAAGTGAAAAAGGTGTACCCTGTTGCGGTTGAAGCACGCGAGTTATTAGCGAAATACGAACCTGAATATTATGCTCTCGAAAGTGAAAAGGAACGGCGAAAAATGATGAAACAGCTTGAAAAGGAATTACTCGACAAGCACATGGACGAGATGAAAAAGTGGTCGATTTCGGATGGGCGTATCCTTTTAAAACTGATAAACCGGGAAACAGAACGTACTCCATACAGTTTAATAAAGGATTTTCGGGGAGGAGTTAGTGCCACTTTCTGGCAGGGAATAGCACGGCTGTTTAAAAATAACCTGAAGGATGGTTATGAACCCGAAGAAGAAGACAAAGTTTTGGAAGAAATAGTCACCTTAATTGAGTTGGGATATTTGTAATGCAAAGTCAGATCAGAACTTTTGTGGCCATTAAAATTCATCCGGATGAAAAGCTGCTCCGTCAAATCCGGACATTTAAACATGTTTTCGATGGCGAACGAATAAACTGGGTTCCAGAAGATCAGTTTCATCTTACTTTACGGTTTATTGGAAATACTACTCGCGAACAGTTGTATGAGTTGGTTGATCGCTTTGAAATCCTTATGGATGAATACAAATCCTTTGAGTTGCAAATTACAGGTGCAGGTTACTTTAATAGTAAAGGGCAGCCTCGTGTTTTATTCGTCAAAATTGCAGATTCTGTAGCTCTGCAAAAGTTGGCTGCAAGTATCGAATCGAATGTTACCGCAGTTGGCTTTCAGCAGGAATTGAAAGCTTTTCGGCCTCATTTAACACTGGGACGAATTAAACATTTAAAGAACAAAAACCGTTTTATTTTGCATCTCGATGATTTGGAAGAGACAGAATATCAAAAAGTAAATGTTACTTCCTTTATTTTGTATCAAAGCATTTTAAGGGCTGAAGGTCCGATTTATAAAACGATTAAAATTTTTGAATTGAAATGATAGCGAACACACCAGAACCTCCCTATTATGCCGTAATTTTTACTTCCGTTAGAACGGAAGGTGACCAGGGATATTCAGTGATGTCAGAAAAAATGTTGGAATTAGCCAGTAAACAAGATGGTTTTCTCGGAGCTGAATCGGCACGAAATGAGCTGGGAATAACAGTCTCGTACTGGAAAAGCCTGGAAGCCATTAAATTGTGGAAGATGAACTTTAAACACATTGAAGCACAACAAACCGGGATAAAAACGTGGTACAAAAGGTATAAAGTTCGTGTTGCAAAAGTGGAGCGCGATTACGGTTTTAATCTGTAATTTATTTGCCGTTGCCTTTTACACTAACCATTACGGTGTAAATAAGAATTTTAAAATCGATGTACAGCGATATGTTTTTTAGGTACATCATGTCGTAAGTTAGTCGTTCAAGCATTTCGTCAACATTCGAAGCGTAACCGTATTTTACCTGTCCCCATGATGTAATGCCCGGGCGTAATTTATGAAGGTGAGTATAATGCGGAGCCCGTTTTACAATTTGTTTGATGTAATACTCGCGCTCGGGACGTGGCCCAACCAACGACATGCTTCCGGTAATTACATTGTAAAACTGCGGAATTTCATCGAGGTGGGTTTTGCGCAAAAACTTTCCAATACGTGTGATCCGTGTATCTTCTTCCGAAGAAAGGGCAGGAGTTCCGTTTTCGGCACCCGATACCATGCTTCTAAGTTTGTAAATATTAAATGGCTTGCCAAACCGGCCAATTCGTTCCTGTTTGTAAAAAACCGGCCCTTTTGATGTTGTTTTGATAATGATTGCAAGCACAATAAAAACAGGTAAAAACAGCAGGATTGCAAATAACGAAAAAAGAACATCGAGCAAGCGTTTTGTATTTTCCTGCCAACCCGGCATTAAACCATTGCTGATTTTTATGAGCGGACTTCCAAAAATGGTATTGGTTTTTGTCATCCCCGACAGTAAATCATACAAATCGGGAATGCCCCAAATGGTTACCTGCCGGTTCTCAATTATTGTAAGAATTTCGCTCAGTTTTTCGTGTTCTTTGGTTTCAAGCGCTAATATTACCTCTTCTATTTCCTGTTGTTCCAATACCAGGGCTATGTCTTTAATTCCACCCAGCTTTGTTAAATGCGAACTTAAAATTGCATCATCGTTGTTGTCTAATCCAATAAAACCAACAAACTTATTTCCGGCAGGGCGGTGCTGGTTCGACATTTCGTTGTACATTTTAAACGCTTTCTCGTTACTCCCGATAATCAGGGTATTAAAACCAATTTTTCGCTTGTGAATTTTATGGATAGTTCGGGTGGTAAGAATTAACCTAAAACTGTATGTAATAACAAAATGAAGCGTTAACAAGGTAAAAAATAACTGGTAGTAGTTTTTGTAAGACCCAATCCAGTCGTCGAGTAGAAAGGCAAAAAATATGGCAACAACACCTGCAAGCGATGTCGAAAAAGTTTGCCCCAATTCGAGCAGACGCGAACGGCGGTAAATATTTTTATAAAAACCGGTAATGTAATAGGTGAGTATCCAAAATGAGGGAATAATAATCAGCCCCAGATAAAATTGAGTTGTAAACTCGAAGGGCACTTTCCAACCCCCAAAAAACTGCGGTTCGATTACTTTTTTGCGGTATACAAAAAAAGCGGCCCAGGCAATTGCTGCAGCAAGAAAATCGAGAATAACGTATTTAGCAACCTGCCTCGTTTTATTCATAGAAGTGATTAAGTCTGATTTATGTAACAATGCAATTCATTGTTAAAACGACCACTAAAAAAAAATATTGCCGCAAAAGTAAATTAATATGGGTATTAATGTGTAGAAAACTGTGCAATCTTTTTTGTGATTTTTTGAGCCACATGCATGGCAATCAAATAGTCTTCAAGAGTTGAAATTTTCTTTGTTTTTCCGAGTATTGAATCCACAAACACATCCAATTCGTCTGTTTTGGGTAAATCCTCTACATTTATTTCTTTATTGTCGCACAAATATTTGTCTTTAGTAAAATTGAATGTGGCAAACTGGTTGTCGGAATAGATTCGCACTTTAAAGTTTTTGAGCGATTCCAAAGTCCCATAATTAAGGTTTACAACGGAAGCATCACCAAATTCTAAACGTACATTGGTAAAAGTAGAATTATTGTATCCCGGGAATGTAACCGCTCCTATTTTTTTGGGGCTAATTCCGGTTGATCCCAGCAGCATCAAAAGCATTGGATACAAAGGATTATTGCTCAGAATACCTCTTTCAAAGTTCGAATAGTCGATAAATGCCGGAGTGCTGATGTTTTTGTTCATCCATTGTATTGCCGGTGTAAAATAATATGGATTTCTCACCTGAACCACCGATCTCGATTCGTTTATCAGCTTGTTTAATTCGGAACACTCCTCAATGGTTAAATCCGGATACTCGGTGCAAAAAATGTGCTTCGATTTTACAACAATATCACGCATAAATTTATAGGGCATCGGAGTTGAATTGTCCATTAAAATTACATCTGCTCTTTCAATGAGTTCAACACGATTAAATTCCGGTATGGAAAAATGAAAACTGTTAAGTTGGGCGCTTCTCCCGATGGATGCTTTCCCAATAACATTAATTTCACTATTTTTTTTAATTTTTGTTACGTAGGGCTCTAGAATTTCTGTGTTTCCTATTAATCCAACATTCAGCATATTATGCAAAATTTATTGATTCGGGAACAAATATAAAACACTCTAACAGATGTTGTATTCTTCTTTTCTTTAACTTATCAACGTTAAATGTTAATATTCAATGGGTATTATAAGGATTGAAGCACGTGTATTTACATTAATTTTGCGCTATATTTTACCAAATGACTTATAACGATACTCCCCGCCATCAAGGTTTGCGAAAACGATTGGTTGACGGGCTTAAAATAAAAGGAATACGTAACGAACAAGTGTTGAGTGCGATTGGCAATGTGCCGCGTCATCTTTTTATGGAAAGCAGTTTTATAAACTTTGCATACAAAGATCAGGCGTTCCCGATTGGTGCCGGACAAACAATATCGCAACCTTATACAGTGGCGTTTCAAACCCAATTATTAAACATTCAAAAAAACGATAAGGTACTTGAAGTTGGTACCGGATCGGGTTACCAGGCTGCCGTGTTGGTGGAAATGGGAGCCAAGGTTTTTACCATTGAACGTCAGCGCGAATTGTATTTAAAAGTCCAAAAGTTTTTGCCATCCATTGGGTACAAACCCGCTTGTTTTTTTGGCGATGGATATAAAGGATTGCCCGGTTTAGCTCCTTTCGATAAAATTTTGGTAACTGCAGGTGCGCCGATTGTTCCACCCGATCTTAAACTTCAGCTAAAAATTGGAGGAAGCCTTGTAATTCCTGTTGGCGATAATCAGCGTCAGGAAATGTATGAAATTACACGTGTTGCTGAAAATGATTTCACTTCGAAAAAACATGGAGGCTTTGTTTTTGTTCCTATGTTAAAAGGTACTGTAAATAGTTAGTAAATGATTAGAATAGAAAAGTTTGTAGTAAATCCATTGGGCGAGAATAGTTTGGTAATATCGGATGAAACGGGCGAGTGTATATTTATCGATCCCGGATTTTTTTACGATGAAGAGAAAGATGAAATACGGAGTTATATTGCTGATAATAAGCTAACTCCGGTTAAGATTACAAATACACACTGTCATTTCGATCACATTATGGGAGTGGAATTTATTCGTGATGAATATGGTATTCCTTTGCATGCCCATGCCGACGATGCATTTTGGATTGAAGCTGCACAAGAGCAGGCAAATCGTTTTGGATTTGAAGTTGAACCCGTTCGTCCAATCGATGCATTTTTAAGCGAAAATGACACAATAAAATTTGGGAATACAACCCTGGAAGTGTTGCACATTCCGGGACATACACCGGGGCATGTGGTTTTTTACAACCGGGAAGCCGGAGTACTAATTGCCGGCGATGTTCTTTTTTACGGTAGTATTGGACGAACAGATTTGCCACGCGGAAATCACAACGATTTAATTTCGAATATAAAAACAAAACTGTTTAAATTGCCTGATAATACGAAAGTTTACTGTGGTCATGGTCCGGAAACAACCATAGGATTCGAAAAAAGCACCAATCCTTTCCTAACCTGAAAGTAAACTGGTTTAAAATCATTTTTTGATTCAATCACAGTTCATATAATTGCAGAAAATTTACACTAAAATAATTACAACAAATGTCTCAGGATAGATTTGTAACCCGCCACATTGGCCCGCGTAACAACGAGATAGCAGAAATGCTTGACGCAGTAGGTGTTTCTTCAATGGAAGAATTACTGGAACAAACTGTTCCATCAAACATCCGTTTACAGCAACCTTTGAAATTAAATGAAGGTTTATCGGAACGAAAGTACTTCAGAAGAATTTTGGATCTGGCATCGAAAAACAAGGTATATAACACCTACATCGGAATGGGGTATTACGATACGATTACTCCTGCAGTAATTTTACGTAATGTATTGGAAAATCCGGTGTGGTACACTTCGTATACACCTTATCAGGCAGAGATTTCGCAGGGGCGTTTGGAAGCATTATTAAACTTCCAGACCATGATTTGCGGTTTAACCGGAATGGATATCGCCAATGCTTCTTTGCTCGACGAATCGACCGCAGCAGCCGAAGCCATGGTAATGATGGCCAATCTTCGTTCACGAAAAATGGTAAAAGACGGTGTGAATACAGTTTTGGTCGACGATAAAATGTGGCCACAAACTCACGATGTTTTAAAAACCCGGGCTCTCCCATTAGGATTTGAATTGAAAATTTTGGCAAAAGATAGTTTCCAATTTGACGACAGTGTATTTGGAGTTATCGTACAATATCCAAACTCCGATGGTGAAATAACAGATTATTCGGCTTTGGTTGAAAAAGCACACGAAAAAGACATTAAAGTAGCGGTGGCAGCCGATTTACTTTCGTTGGCCATTTTAACTCCTCCGGGAGAGTGGGGTGCCGATATTGTTTTTGGTAACTCGCAACGTTTTGGTGTGCCAATGGGTTATGGTGGACCGCACGCTGCATTCTTCACCGCAAAAGAAGCATACAAACGAAATATGCCGGGGCGGATTATCGGTATAACAAAAGATAAACACGGCAACCGTGCTTTACGTATGGCTTTGCAAACCCGCGAGCAACACATTAAACGCGAAAAAGCAACATCAAATATTTGTACAGCCCAGGCTTTATTGGCAATTATGGCAGGTTTCTTTGGTGTATATCATGGTCCGGAAGGTATAAAATCAATTGCTGAACGTGTACACAACATTGCTGCATTTTTAACCATCGAAATCGAAAAACTGGGTTATACTCAGGTAAATAAAACGTTTTTCGATACCATCCGTTTTGCTTTGCCAAAACATGTGATGCGTGAAGACATTGAGTGGTTGTCGCTTGAGTTGGAAATGAATTTCCGCTACTTCGAAAACGGAGATGTGGGTATTAGTATTGATGAAACAACCAACCCTGAAGACATTGGCTGGATAATTGAAGTTTTTGCAAAAGCTGCCAATAAAAAATGGCAGGTGGCACAGGAATATCCTGAAGGTTATACCGTTGCGGAACAGTTTAGGCGTACATCGGAATTTATGACCGAAGAAGTATTTAATAAATACCGTTCGGAAACTGAAATGTTACGATACATAAAAAATCTGGCCAAAAAAGATATTTCGCTCACTCAGTCAATGATTTCTCTGGGATCGTGCACAATGAAGTTAAATGCTGCTACCGAAATGCTTCCGCTTAGCTGGATTGAATTTACCGGTTTGCATCCGTTTATTCCTAAAAATCAGGCACGTGGTTACCATGAAATGATGGAGGAATTACGTCGCGATTTATCTGAAATTACAGGTATGGCCGATGTAAGTTTAATGCCAAATTCTGGTGCTGCGGGCGAATATGCCGGATTAATGGTGATTCATGAATACCACAAAAGTCGAGGCGACGAACAACGCGATATTGTTCTAATTCCTTCATCGGCACACGGAACAAACCCGGCCAGTGCAGTAATGGCCGGAATGAAAGTAGTGGTAGTGGCCTGCGACGAACGGGGAAATGTGGACATGGATGATTTGCGTTCAAAAGCAGAATTGCATAAAGCTAATTTGTCATCGTTTATGGTAACTTATCCATCAACGCACGGAGTATTCGAATCGTCGATTATTGAAATGTGTGAAGTGATTCATGACAACGGAGGACAAGTATATATGGACGGTGCAAACATGAATGCACAGGTTGGATTAACCAATCCACGAATGATTGGTGCCGATGTTTGTCATTTGAACTTGCACAAAACTTTTGCTATCCCTCATGGTGGTGGTGGTCCCGGAGTTGGCCCGATTGGTGTTGCAAGCCATTTGGTCGATTTCTTACCGTCGCATCCAATAATGAATAACGGGCACGTAGGTATTACAGCTGTTTCGGGTGCTCCATGGGGAAGCGCTTCCGTTCTTACAATTACTTATGGTTACATAAAAATGATGGGTGCCGAAGGTTTAACAGAGGCAACAAAAGTGGCCATACTTAATGCGAACTACATTGCAACAGCTTTAAAAGATAATTACGGAATTTTGTATACCGGTGAAAACGGTCGGGTAGCACACGAACTTATATTAGAGTGCCGCCATCTGAAAGCAACGGCAGGAATTACCGAAGAAGATATCGCCAAGCGTTTAATGGATTACGGTTTTCATGCGCCAACTCTTTCATTTCCGGTACATGGAACTTTAATGATTGAACCTACCGAAAGTGAATCGAAAGGGGAGTTGGATCGTTTTATAAGCGCGCTTAATTCGATATTCGAAGAAGTTAAGGAAGTGGAGAGTGGAGCTGTGGACAAAGATGACAATGTGCTTAAGAATGCTCCTCACACTGCGCAAACGGTTTGTGCTGACATTTGGGAACATGGTTATGGACGCGAGAAAGCCGCCTATCCTTTAGATTGGGTTCGCGACAACAAATACTGGGTGCCGGTTGGACGGGTAGATAATGCCTGGGGCGACCGAAACCTGATTTGTACTTGTGGATCGCCCGAAGAATACGATCATTTTTCATAAGAATATTTAAAAAGCCATTCGGATCTCGGATGGCTTTTTTATTTTTGCTCCATGATATCATTTCCGAATGCGAAAATAAATATTGGTTTGAATGTGGTTTCAAAACGTAAGGATGGATACCACAAGCTTGAAACTATATTTTACCCGGTAAAACTAGCCGATGCATTGGAAATTATTCCATCAGAAAAAACCGATTTTTCATCATCAGGAATTCAGATTGATGGTGAAGCCGAAAATAATCTCGTTTTTAAAGCCTACAAACTTCTTCAAAAGGATTTCGATTTACCTCCGGTTAAGCTTCATTTGCATAAAGTTATCCCGTTTGGCGCAGGTTTGGGGGGAGGTTCGGCAGATGCTGCATTTTCGTTAAAAATGTTGAATGAATATTTTGAGCTTAGCATATCTGCAGAGAAACTTGAAAGTTATGCAGCACAATTAGGGGCCGACTGTCCGTTTTTTATTCAGAATAAACCAACTTTTGCAAGCGGTATTGGTGATAAGTTCGAACCAATTAAACTCGATTTGTCGGCCTTCGAAATAATGATTGTTAAACCGAATTGTTCAGTAAGTACACCTGAAGCTTATCGAAATATTGTACCTGCACCTCCCAAATTCAATTTAAAAGAGATTGAAAGCTTGCCGGTTGAAGAGTGGAAGGATATTGTAAAGAATGACTTCGAAAACTCTGTTTTTCCGCGCTGTCCGGAAATTGAAAAGCTCAAAAATCAACTTTACGAAATGGGGGCAATTTATGCTTCCATGTCTGGAAGTGGATCGGCAGTGTTTGGTATTTTTCGCCATTTACCGACAAATACCGACAAATACCTACCTAAAGGTATTTTTATTTACCGCTAATTCTGGTCGTTTACCGACCTTAAGATTTCATTAACAACTTTTTTATTCTTTTTAACAAAATGTCGTGTAACCTTTGTACACGATAACAGTCTATTATAGTGAAAACAAGAAAACAAAAGTCCTGCATTGGGCAGGCAGATGACAAACAATTATTTAGAAACAGTTAAACAAGAAAACATGAAAACAAGAATCAGTAAATTAGCAGCAGCATTATTTTTTGCAATTGTAATTGCAGGAAACGTGAATGCGACAGAACATAAAGTGATTGCCTCAAGCCATGAAAACACTCAGGAAACTTCAATGAATCTGGAAAACTGGATGATGGATGAATCCATCTGGAGTACTACAGATGTTGAATACACAGCTGCGCAGGAAGCCACTTTAAATGTAGAAAACTGGATGACCAACTCATATGTTTGGGACGTTCAGTCATCAAATCTCAATGTGGAGAATTGGATGATCGATGAGAATATCTGGTTGGTGAACAACTGGGTAGCGTATTCAGAAACAGAACAAGACTTATCTATCGAAAGCTGGATGGTCAACGAAAATATCTGGAAGATGTAAGTTTGAAAACGCGATTAGTTTTATTTGATTTTTTTAAGAGGTTGCCATATCGGTAGCCTCTTTTTTGTGCTATGAACATAAAAAAACCGTGCAATTTTATTTGCACGGTTTATATCTATCTGTAACTTCCTGTTTATTTCGATCTTTTAATTTCAATCATCAAATGTCGATTTGGAATCACTTCGTCTTTCTTTACATGAATCTTTACAATTTCACCATCGAAAGGCATACGAACCTGGTTTTGCATTTTCATTGCCTCGAGCAACAACAATGTTTCACCTTCTTTTACTTTTTGGCGGGTTTTAACATAAATGTCAATAATAGTACCCGGAATAAAAGAATACAACATATTCTCGTTGGGAGCTTCGTAGTTCACTCTGTTTTCAAACTTCTTGGTAAAAGTAGTTTTGTAAACAGCTCCCTGAATAATCAGATTTTTTAACTCTTTTTCTTCTGCCATGTTGCCTGTTTTACGATTAAAACGGTGGAATTCCGTGTTTTTTATTTGGTAGGAATACACTTTTGTTTTCCGAAACCTGCAAGGCATGTAGAATTCTTGCACGCGTTTCACTAGGCTCAATTACCTCGTCAATGTATCCTTGTGCAGCTGCAACATATGGGTTTGCAAATTTCTCTTTGTATTCCTGGATTTTTTGCTGACGCATTTCTTCCGGATTTTCCGCCTCTGCAATTTCTTTACGGAAAACGATATTGGCAGCACCTTCAGGTCCCATAACTGCAATTTCAGCTGTTGGCCATGCAAAAACAAAATCGGCACGCAGGTGACGCGAGTTCATTGCAATGTAACCACCGCCGTATGCTTTTCTTAAAATAACCGTAATTTTCGGCACTGTTGCCTCACTATAAGCATACAATATTTTTGCTCCGTGACGAATAACTCCGGCATGTTCCTGATCGGCTCCGGGTAAGTATCCCGGAAGGTCTTCCATGGTTACAATCGGAATATTAAATGCGTCGCAGTAACGAATAAAACGGGCTGCTTTATCAGAGCTGTCGCAATCAAGTACACCTGCAAGTACCATTGGTTGGTTGGCAACAAAACCTACAGTTTCGCCTTCCATTCTACCAAATCCGATGATAATGTTTGGTGCAAAATCTTCCATTACTTCCAAAAATTCTGAACCATCGGTAATACTTTTCAGAATATCACGCATATCGTACGGAATTCTTGGATCTACTGGTACAATATCTTCAACTTTTTTACCTTTTAAAGGCGCTTTGGGTTTGTGAGCCAAAGCTTTTTTCGAGTTGTTACGTGGAATATAGCTAATCAAACTTTTAATTTGTTCGAAACATTCCATTTCTGTTAAAGCATAGAAATGTGCATTTCCTGTAATTTCTGAGTGCACTTTTGCACCACCCAGTTCTTCCATCGAAATTTCTTCACCTAGAACCGATTTAATTACAGAAGGTCCTGTAATAAACATTTTTGAGATGTTTTCAACCACAAAAACAAAGTCGGTTAATGCCGGAGAATAAACAGCACCACCGGCACATGGGCCAAGAATTACTGAAATTTGAGGAATAACTCCGGATGCCAACGTGTTACGGAAGAAAATTTCGCCATAACCGGCAAGCGAGTTTACACCCTCCTGAATACGAGCACCACCTGAATCGTTAATACCAATTAGAGGAACACGCATTTTTAATGCATGGTCCATAATTTTGGTGATTTTACGGGCGTGCATCAAACCCAAAGATCCACCTGCTACGGTAAAGTCTTGTGCAAAAATACAAACAGGTTTGTTGTAAATTGTTCCTGTACCTATAATCACACCATCGCCATGTAGGGTTTTGCCTTCCATGCCAAAATCTTTTGCGGCGTGCGATACAAATAAATCATATTCGTGAAAAGAATTCTTATCTAACAAAGCCAAAATACGTTCCCGAGCGGTGAGTTTTCCCATCTTCGCTTGTTTCTCAATGGCTTTATCTCCACCACCTTTTTGTACTTCTTTCTTCCTTTTTCGAAGGTCAAGTACGTTACTTCTTAGTGACATAAAGTAATTTTTAAGTTATAAATTTCCCCGTAATAAGTTGGGTATTTTTTTATTTAGCGTGGGCAAAATTATAATTTTTTTTTATTGCCCTTGGTAAATACATTCAAGTACTACGTATTTTAATCAACATAGATACAATGCATTCGAATTATAGTATTGTATGTTTGAAAAGTTCTTGCTGAATTGGAAAAATCCGAACATTTTTTGACTGAACATATGGCAAGTTCGTATGTGCCACCATAAATCAATTTAAATAGATTGTAGTATAATAGTGAATAAAGTGTGCGCAATTTTTATCGGGCAGCCCAACGATAAACAAAGAGCGCAATAACGGCATACACCAGATTTGGAATCCAAACTGCTACGTAGGCAGGCGTTGTGCCGCTTATGGCGAATACCGTTGAAATTTGCATAAATAGAATGTATGAGAAGCTGAGAAGCAGGCCAAGTCCCAGATGCAGGCCGAGTCCACCTTTTATTTTTCGCGAAGCTAAGCCAACACCAATAAGTGTAAGAATAAATGCTGAGAATGGATTTGCAAAACGTTTGTGTTTTTCAATTTCCCACTCCACATAATTCACTCCCCGCATTTTCATCATGTCAATTTCGTTAATCAAATCGGGTGTGATGTAGGTTTCCATTTCGTTTCGAAGCTGTTGAAAATCTTTTGGAGACATATTTAAGGTTGTGTCCATCCGGTAGCCGTTTTCAAACTCTTCATAATCGTCGTGGATAATTCTTTTCCAATACGAGTTGATAACCCATTTGCCGGTTTGTTCGTCCCAGCGAATGTTTTGTGCTGTTATTTTTTCTTTTAGTTGTGCTTCTTCAAAACGCTCCATTGTAAACCGGTAACCCACGTTGTTCGAATTAAAACTCTGCATGTAAATGTATGTGCCGGGTTCAATTTGCCGGTGAATGTTTCGTTCGGTATTTAACTGGCGTGTACGTATGTATTTTTGCCTAAAATTTATCATGGTTTTATTTGCCGGGGGAATAATAAAGTTCCCCAACAAAAACGAGAGTAAAGCAATAATAAAAGCTGAAACAAGGTAGGGACGCATCAGCCGGGCATAAGAAACACCGCTACTTAAAATGGCTATAATTTCGGTGTTATAAGCCATTTTTGAGGTAAAATAAATTACCGCAATAAAGGTAAAAAGCGGACTAAACAAGTTCGCAAAGTAGGGGATAAAATTCAGGTAATAATCAAAAACAATATCCCGCATTGGAATATCTTTCGATAAAAACTCGTCAAGATTTTCAGAAATATCAAAAACAATCGCAATACTTAAAATAAGTCCAATGGCATAAAAGAAAGTTCCAAGGAATTTCCGTGTAATATAAAAATCTATGGTTTTATAAAATTTCATTTTGTGCTAGAGCCTTTCTTTCAGTTTTATCACCATTTCTTTTTTCCAACTTAAAAACTCGCCATTTAGTATTTTTTCGCGTGCCGTTTTTACCAGCCATAAATAAAATGCCAGGTTGTGCTGGCTTGCAATTTGTGCACCAAGCATTTCGCCCGAAATTACCAGGTGTCGAAGATAAGCTTTTGAATACTGGTCGACAAACGAGGTGCCGTTTTCATCAATCGGAGAATGGTCGTTCTCCCATTTTTTATTCCGGATATTAATAACTCCTTCGCTGGTAAACAACATGCCGTTTCTGCCATTTCTGGTAGGCATCACACAATCGAACATGTCAATTCCACGATCGATTGATTCCAGAATATTTACCGGAGTTCCAACACCCATTAAATAGCGTGGTTTATTTTCGGGCAAATCGGCAGTGGCAACTTCAGTCATTTCGTACATTTCTGCTTCCGATTCACCAACCGAAAGTCCTCCAATGGCGTAACCATCGGCATCGAAATTTTTAACATGTGCAACCGCCAGTTTGCGTAAATCGGTAAATGTATTTCCCTGAACAATAGGGAAGAGGCTTTGCTTGTAACCGTATTTCGGTTGTGTATTGTTAAACTGAATAAAACACCTTTCGAGCCAGCGTTGTGTTAATTCGAGCGATTTTTTTGCGTAGGTATAGTCTGCATCACCCGGAGTACACTCATCAAAAGCCATAATTATATCGGCTCCAATTGTACGCTGAATATCCATTACATTTTCAGGGGTAAACATATGATACGAGCCATCGATGTGTGACTGGAATTTAGCCCCTTCTTCCGAAAGTTTTCGGATATCTCCCAACGAAAAAACCTGGAACCCGCCGCTATCGGTTAAAATGGGTCTGTCCCAGCGATTAAATTTGTGCAGTCCGCCTGCTTTTTCAATTACATCAATTCCGGGGCGAAGATATAAGTGGTATGTATTGCCAAGAATAATCTGGGCTTTTATGTCCTCTTTTATGTCGCGTGTATGTATGCCTTTTACTGAACCTGCAGTTCCTACCGGCATAAAAATGGGGGTCTCAATTTTACCGTGATCGGTAGTAAGTACCCCTGCTCTTGCCCGCGAGTTTTCTAATGTCGTTAGTAATTCGAAATTCATTTGTACAAAATAGTGGCGCAAATATAGCTATTTAACTTGAATTGAATAAGCTTTGCACGAAAGCCTGCCTGTTAATAAAAACTAATTCATGTAAACAAATTTGAATGATTTTAAGGCATCAATTCATTCTAATTTTGCTACTATTGCTCCCGTTGTTTAAATACCGAAATCCTTTTCTGAATGATTCAGGAGTTTCAAAATATTTTTGCCCAATTTACCGGCATCCAGTTGATCGTATTTGCGGCTTTTGTTGTTGTATACCTTATACGTTTACTGTATCTGTTTCTTTTTACCGGACGCGTTGTTTTTCGTAAAAAATCGGAGAAGAAAACGGCTGTTAATACACCGGTTACTTTGTTATTTACCCTTCGGAATGAAGAAACCCACATTCGAAAAATTCTGCCCAAAATACTTGAATTAGAGGGATTTAATTTTGAAGTTGTTGTTGTTGATGACTACTCGCAGGATAGCTCTTATTCTGTTTTGGGGCTGTTAAATCAACGCTACGGGCGTTTAAAAATTTCGAGTTTAAACGAAGAAACCCGATTTTCGGTTAAACTGGCTCAGAATATTGCATTAAAATCGGCATCAAACAACTGGGTTTTAATTACCCCTATTTCGCTGAGTGAAGTTAAAGAGGGGTGGCTCTCCGGTATTCTATCGGGAATAGAAAGTGAACCTGCCGATGTGGTATGTTGCTATTCCTCTGTTGTGCCGGCAAAAGGTTTGTTCAACTTGTTTTATCGAATTGAAAATTTTTATCAGCAAATAAAAAATGCCGCATACATAAACAATGGCGTGCCGTTTATTTATAACGAAGACAACATTGCCTTTAAAAAGGAAAAATATTTTCAGATTGGAGGTTATGGTAAAAACATAAAAGAGCAATACGCCAACCTCGAATTAATTGTAAACGCATTTATAACAAAGAAAAATACGGTCGTAAATTTTAATTCGGAAACTGCCATACGGAAGAACATCGAAATTAAACGGGCAGAATACATGGATTTACTTCAAAAACGCTTACGAATTGAAAAATATTTGTCGACTGGTAAAAAGCTGGTACTATTTACCGATGCACTTACAAACCTGCTTTTTTTACCGCTTTTGGCCTTGGTGCTGCTATTGTTGTTTCCGCTTTGGCCGTTGATAATCATACTTGTAGGTGTAAAAGTTGTTGCTCAATTGCTTATCATAAAAATTACGCAGAATCGTTTGAATGAACGTAAAATATTCATACCTTCGTTAGTATACGGATTATTAATGCCATTTTATATGCTTTTTTACAAGTGGCATTTTAATCGTTCTAACGGGAAATACAAATGAGCGAACAAACATTAATATTGTCCGAAAAAGCCCGCCAGGATTACGAACTCGTAAAAGCTGCTCTCAATGGCGACGAAAAAGCATTTGCCCGTTTGCTTACACGATACAAAGACACCATTTATTTTATGCTGCTTAAAATGGTGAACAACCGCAGCGATGCCGAAGACCTCACTCTCGAAGCTTTCGGAAAAGCATTTAAAAGTCTTCACCAGTATTCGCCAACCTACGCATTTAGTACCTGGCTTTTTAAAATTGCATCGAATAATTGCATCGATTTTCTACGCAAGAAAAAAGGTGTACATGTATCGCTGGAAAGTGATGATCAGAATGAAAACGGTGAACAATTAAAACTGAAGGCAAAAGATCTAAATCCGGAAGAACGATTAATTCGTCAGCAAAAAGCAATTCTGTTGCGAAATGTAGTTCGAAAACTCAAGCCACGTTATCAAATTCTGGTCGAACTTCGATATTTTAGAGAGTTTTCGTACGAAGAAATTGCAAAAGAGTTAGATTTGCCGCTCGGTACTGTAAAAGCTCAACTTTTTAGAGCACGCGAAATGCTGTTTAAAATGATTGAGTACACCGAGATTGGACAAAAAGACGACTGATACATGGAGATAATTCGAAAATACTTCCCTCATTTAAGCGAAACCCAGATTGAACTGTTTACACAGTTGGAACCACTTTATGCCGAGTGGAACGCACAAATTAACGTAATCTCGCGAAAAGATTTTTCGGAGTTTTACGAAAGACATGTTTTGCACTCGCTTGCCATAGCAAAACTTATCCGCTTTGTTGGAAAAACAAAAATACTTGATGTGGGTACCGGTGGCGGTTTTCCCGGAATTCCACTTGCAATACTATTTCCCGATGTTGACTTTCATTTGGTTGATTCAATTGGGAAAAAAATTAAGGTGGTAAACGGAGTGGCTGCTTCACTTGGTTTAAAAAATGTAAGAGCGGAGCAAATAAGGGCTGAGCAGTTAAAAGATAAATACGATTTTGTGGTTAGCCGGGCTGTAACGCGTTTGCCGGAGTTTGTGCCATGGATTCAAAAAAATATTTCGAAGAAAAACCTGAATGCTTTACCCAATGGTGTAATTTATCTGAAGGGCGGAGATTTAACTCAGGAAATTAAACCGTATCGGAAAAAAGTATTTGTACAGGATTTAAGTGAATACTTTGAGGAGGAGTTTTTTGAAACAAAAAAAGTGTTGCATTTACCTCTGTAAAGTAATAACGAAAGCCCGTTCTGCAAGAAAGTAGGACGGGCTTTTTATGCTCATTAAATTTTTCTTTTTACAAGTATTCGTCCCCAAAAGAAACACCCATTTTACGGGCTTTCTCTATAAGCGGGAAGTTGGCATCTACCAGACGCAATTTGCCACCTACCTCTTCAAGAGGAACAGTAGTTAATTCGTTGTTTTTTATAGCAACCATGGTTCCATAATTTTCGTCGGCAATACACTGCGCAGCAAAAGCACCATAACGAGTAGCCAAAATACGATCCATTGGAGTTGGTGAACCACCACGCTGAATGTAACCCAAAACCGTTTCACGGGTTTCAATTCCGGTGTATGTTTGAATGGCTTCTGCCACATGCGATGCCGCCGAACTTCCTTTCGGATGATCAATTCCTTCGGCAACCACAACAATAGAATAGGGTTTTTTGCTTTCGTAGCGGGCTTCAATTTTTTTACACACCGAGCGAATGTTGTAATTTAATTCGGGCAATAAAATAATATCGCCACCCCCTGCAAGTCCTGAATAAAGTGCCAGCCAACCGGCATTGTGACCCATAATCTCAATAATCATTACACGTTGGTGCGAGTTGGCAGTGGTGTGTAAACGGTCGATGGCATCGGTAGCAATCTGCACCGCCGAGTCGAAACCAAAAGTAACGTCGGTTCCCCAAACATCATTATCAATGGTTTTCGGAATACCAATTATATTTAAACCTTCGTTGCCAAGCATGTGTGCTGTTTTCATGGTTCCGTTACCTCCAATGCAAACCACACAATCCAATCCTAAATCTTTATATGTCTGAACTATTTTTTCAGGTTTGTGCTCGTCTTCATTGCTGTTTTTGTCAATTTTAAAAGGTTTCTCGCGCGAAGTTCCTAAAATGGTACCTCCCAAAGTAAGGATTCCCGAGAGCTGTGATTCTTTTAATTCTGTGTAGTCGCGGTTAATTAATCCCGAATAACCGGCATTAAATCCCAGTACTTCCATTCCGTATTCAACTATTGCTGTTTTTCCTACTCCTCTAATGGCTGCATTAAGTCCCGGACAATCGCCGCCGGCAGTTAATATTCCAATTCTTTTTGGTTTTGTTGAATTACTCATATCTAATTTTTATAATGATAGTTTGTCTTTAAAGTATCGAATTTACAAAAGTTGTTTTGTTTTCGAAACAAGATTTGTATAAAATCAGATTTCCGAAAGATTATTTTTTAATGGCATAACCTATGCTCCTTTTACAATTTTTGTACATTCGCGGGGTAATTTAACAATTACACTGTATATAATCTATAACCAATTAAATGTTTATAAAATGAAAAAAGTTTTCTCATTTTTATTAGCCGCTGCTTTTGTGTTCACTCTCTCGTGTAAGAGTTCAAAAACCGGAGGTTCGGCTGGTGTAAATCAATTAACAAAAAAAGAAAAAGAAGAAGGTTGGGTATTGTTATTCGACGGCAAAACCAGCGATGGATGGAAAGGCAACAACAAAGATCATTTTCCTACAGGCTGGGAAATTGTTGACGGAACATTGCACTGCATTGGATCGGGCTCTGGTGAAGCCGGCGCACGTGATGGTGGCGATATTCTTACAACCAAAGAATTTTCGAATTTCCGTTTAAAATTAGAGTGGAAAATTTCGGAAGGTGGTAACTCAGGTATTTTTTATTTGGGAAAAGAACACGAAGGATGGCCGATTTACAAAACTGCTCCTGAATGTCAGGTGCTGGATAACGAAAAACATCCTGATGCACGTATGGGAAAAGACGGTAACCGCCAGGCTGGTTCGTTGTACGATTTAATTCCTGCGCAGCCGCAGAATGCTCGTCCTGTGGGCGAATGGAACGAAATTGAAATTGAAGTGTACAAAGGAAGTGTTTGGCACCGCCAAAACGGTAAAACAGTTGTTGAGTACCACTTGTGGACAGATGACTGGAAAGAAATGGTGAAAGACTCAAAATTCCCTGGTTTAAATCCTGACTGGGCCAACGTTGCAAAATCGGGAGTTATCGGGTTGCAAGATCATGGCGACGACGTTTGGTATCGTAACATTAAGATTTTAGAACAATAAAAAACTTTTGTCATTTCGAATACTGAGGAACGAAGGTGAGAAATCCCTTTCAAATTGTGGATTTGTCCTCGCACTCGTCGAAAAAACAAAATAGTAAACCAGCCCGATAAGTTTTTCTTGCCGGGCTGGTTTTGTTTTAAGCTGCGAGTTATTGGCCACTAGTTACAAGTTTCAGGCAGCTATATCTATGGATACTATCTCATTTGTTTTATGTTGATAAAGATGGTATCCTTCTTTTCTCAGACCTATACTCCCCCAATGTGTTACCAAACATAAGCCCATAACCTTGCTTTTAACGCAACCCTTTTTTATCTTTAAACATCTTAATTCCATAAACATAAAATAAAACCAAACATGAAATATACCTCGTAAAACTCAAACAAAACAAACCGTTTGAACAGTAAACCACCCACACTGCCGCAAACCCAGGGTTGCCAAGGCAACAGGAACCGACCTTTTTAATGTGCGCTTTTTATTTCCTATTTACGAAAAAACTACCAAAAACTCAATTGTACACTACATTGTACTATAATTTTAAAAACTAAAAAATGATACCAAAGATTTTAAAACTAAGTTTAGTATTCTTGCTGTTTGCCTTAATTGGGGCAAGCTGTCAGGATGAAGAAGAATTACCACCATTAGAAGACAGACAACTTACAGTAAGCGAAATAAAAACGCAGGGCTGTAAAGACAATCTAAAATCAAACGATATTGAAAGATACATTGAACTTAAGGCTGAAGGAGAAAACCAACTTCGGGTTAAGTTTGTTAATGCCAGTTTAAACTGTTGCCCGGGTGAGATTACTACTAATGCTTTTATTCAAAATGATACACTAAGAGTTATTTTTAGCGAGGAAACTCCTGGAAGATGTAATTGTTTTTGTGATTTTGATCTGGAATGTGTAATAGACTCAATGGAAAACAGAAGTTACAATATTGAGGTATATGCACATAGCGAGAACGCAAAGGCAAAATTTACTTTTAATTATACTCCGGAGTTAAGTTCAAAAACCATTGTAAACAATTAATAATATACTTATGAAATATTTTTTTCTTTTTCTTTCTTTCGTAATATGTAGTTTTATTCATGCACAGGAAATAAGTATGGACGAAGCTTATAAAAAGCTGGTAGCCCGAGACAATAACATTACAAAAAAGAATGTTTACTATTCTCCCAAAACTTTAAATCCTAAAGAACAAATAGCAGGTTTTAAACCGATAAAGTCCCCCGACTATAAAGCGTGGTTCTTTTTTGTTGATGAACCCCGCTCCCGCGCGATTGTATCGCGTGGTTAAGAACAATTAAAAAGAGGATATTGAATTAATTTTAAACATCATAATGAGCCGTAATTATAAGTTTCATAATCCTGACGGTGTATACTTTGTGAGTTTTGCAATAATTGAATGGTTAGATGTATTTACTCGAAATGAATACAAAAAAATCATTCTCGATAGTTTACATTATTGTCAGAAAGAGAAAGGGATGGAAATATTTGCATGGTGCATAATGTCAAGTCATGTTCATCTGGTTTTTAGGAGTTCGGGAGAACAGAAACCAGAGTTACTTCATGGAGACTTTAAACGATTTACCAGTAAAGCAATTGTAAAAGCAATAATAAATAATCCCCAAGAAAGCAGGAAGGAATTTTTGTTGGAACATTTTCAGCGTGTAGCGAATAAAACATCAAATGTAAATAAGTACCAGTTTTGGAGGCATGACAATAACCCGGTTGAATTATGGAGCAATAAAGTTATTGATGAAAAGATTAATTACATCCATAATAATCCTGTTGACGAAGGACTGGTATTTAGAGCAGAAGATTATTTATACAGTAGTGCAGCCGATTATGCAGGAGAAAAAGGAATATTAGATGATGTTATTGTGGTTAAATAGAGAACCACGCGATACAATCGCGCGGGAGCGGTACGTGCTAAATACAACGACGAAATTCTGACCGGTAAACTGGTGGTTAAGAAATAAGATTCAGTTAACCTTTTCCAAAGCTCCAAACTTTGGAAAAGGTTCTAAAATTAACCGGGCCGCCCAAAGCACGCCCACAAATACTCATATAAAAACCAATAAATTATGATTTTAACTTTCAATCTTTCGGGGCTAACAAATGCCGAATTGCTGTCGTTTGCCCAAAGCCTCGATGCCCTGCTTGCACCGCTTGGCGAAACAATTTCTGTTATTTACGATCCGTTTAAACATGCCCTGGTGGTGTGTGTAGATACCTCGGCCAATGCCATTGCGAAGCAGGTGGCGCAACAACAAACCGAAGCTCTGGGGGCAGCCGACCTGAAACGCGATAACGTGTTTCGCGGGGTAAAATACATTACCCAGGCCTACCTGTTGCATCCCAATGCCGAAAAACAGGAAGCTGCCGTAGAGCTGGAAAAAGTAATTGCCAAAGTGGGCTGGAACCTTAACCGCGAGGGCTATGATGAACAGTCGTCATTGATGAAAACCTTGTTAAAGGAACTCACCGGTAAACAGGCTGCACGCGTGGCTCTGTTAGGCATGACAGATTATGTTGATTTGCTCAACACTTCGCAAGCCGAATTTGATACGTTGCGTCAGGAGCAGTTGGAGCATAACACCGAAATGGAACAAATAAGTTCGATGACAGCTGTGCGTGGCGATTTGGAGCAAAGCATAAAAGATCTGCTTGAAATTCTACCGGGCTACTACCGCATGACCAACAACGACGCTCTTGGCACGGTTCTTCCAAAAATAAAAGAACTAATCGACCGCACGGTATAGTAATCAGTCGTTATAATCAGTTTTTCGTAGAAAAAGATTCCATCTCTGCAAAATGATGGAATCTTTTGTTTTTAGTAAAACCTTCAAGTGTCTTAAAAGACCTTGAAGCGTTAATAAAATGCCAAAAACACGTAAAACGTTGAAATATAGGTTCTGGTAAATCTGCGGCTAGCAACTTTTTCCGTAGGATTGTCAGCCGCAATTCTGCGTGAGTCTACCTGATGGATAGGTTTTGTTCCTGTCATTCAGCGAGCGCTAACTTTTTCCGTCAGAAATGCTCCTGCAACACAGCGAGAGGGAAACTTTTATAAAAGATTGGCTCCTGCAAATCAGCGGCTGGCAACTTTTGGTGTAGGATAAGCACGCTCAATTCTGCGATGGCAATTTTTGAGGTAGGATAGCTCCACATAAATCAGCAGGAAGTAATCTGACGTGAAATTTTATTAGGTGCCGTATCGCAGTATCCGTCAATCCAGTAATCCGGATTAAAGAATATTCAATGACCAATGACTTTCAAAAGGCTCTTATGCAACCGATCCTTCGACTTCGCTCAGAATGACAGCCGGAAACTGGACCAGAATACCGATCACTAAACTCTAAACTCTGAACACTAAACTCTAACCTCTGAACTCTAACCTTTGAACACTGAACACTAAACACTGAACACTGCCACTGCTTACTTCCCTCACTCCGGATTATACCCCGAGTCGTTTAATATTTTCTGATAGTTGTTGTTGGCCATTAATTGCGGTAAAGTTACTTCCGGATGTTTTTTCATGTACTGACGTACAATTTGCCAACCTATCCAAACACCGGTACGGCCCGGTGAATCGAGCGGAAATCCACTGGTTGATGGCGCATCATTTATGTATCGGACAATGCTCATACGTTTGGTGGTGTACAGCATTTCTTTTTCAATCAGGTAGGTCCACATTTGGGGTTCGTTCATCTGGCACCATTCCAGTTGCTGCGGGGTGTAGCCAATTTTAAACGAATCGGGAACAGCAGGTAGCATGGCATCAACCAAATACATTAATTTCCCTTTTTGTATCATGTTACCCAATAGGTTAGTAGCCGCGTTGGGCTCTTCAAATTCTGTAATTCCCCAGGCAAAAGCCACATCGCTTAAAATTTTGTTTTTGTGCATGTTTTGCACTTTGTATTGCGGGGTAGTGCTCAACTGCTGGTAGTACCCGCAGTTGCGGCCCAGGTATTTGTCAAGGCTTATTCCGATAATGTTTTCAGCAGTTACCACCGATTGGTTAAAGCCCGAAACATAGGTGTAAATGGTAGGCAATTCTTTGTCAGGGAAATGATACGAGTAGTATTTAAATGCTTTTTTAAGTTGTTTTTCCAGTTTGGTGTAGTTCGAAAATGCTTTGTCGGTGAGCGCTTTTACATCCTGAATCATAGTGTCGGTAATAAAGGCTTTCATTAATTCGCCAAACTGCTCGTCGCCAATTCCCCCAATTTTAATAATGCGGTACGTGTAGAGGTTGAAAAAATCGGGATGCGCATTGCTCAATTCAACAAATGCCTGCAAAGTGTCTTTGCCTTCAAGCGAAAAAAGTCCTTCATCAAATGGAACCACTTCCACTTCCTTGTCGATATCCGAAATGTCAACTTTTAACGGATTGTGTTTGCAGGCAGAAAATAAAGTAATAACAACGGCAAGAAGAAACAGGATTTTAACAGCTCTCATTTTACATCTAATTTAAATCAATACGCTTAGCGCCAAATAATATTGCGAATTTGAACTAAAAATTGAACTTTTGCAAGGTAAAAGATTGAAGGGAGATTGAATTGTTTGAAGGAGATTGAAGAAGGTTGAATAAAGATTGATAATAGATTGAAGGAAGAGGAATAAGAAAAGGAGGCGTACAAACAACTCTAAACTCTAAACTCTAAACTCTAAACTCTGAATTCTAAACTCTAAACTTTTATCTTTGAACTCGAAACTTGAAACTGTAGTTATGAAAGTTACATTTGCCCAGTTGAATTATACCATTGGCGATTTTGAAGGAAACTCGGAAAAAATAATTTCTGAAATTGAAAAGTCGAAAAAAGAGGGAGTTGATATGGTTCTTTTTTCGGAACTGTCGGTAACGGGTTATTATCCGCACGATTTGTTGGAAAAAAAGGAGTTTATACAAAAAGCCGAAGATGCGGTTGCTGTAATTGCCAAAAGTTGTGTGGGGATTGCCGCATTGGTGGGTGCACCCCGTATAAACGAAAACGAACGGGGCAAAAAACTTTTTAACTCGGCTTTCTTTTTGGCCGAAGGAAAAATACAGAGTGTACACAATAAAACCTTGTTACCCACTTACGATATTTTTGATGAATACCGTCATTTTGAGCCCAACCGTAGCTTTGAAGTAGTGGAGTACAAAGGCGAAAAAATTGCCGTAACCATTTGCGAAGATTTGTGGGATGAACAACCCACCGCCAACGAATTTGGGAAGGACAAACTGTACGAAGTTTCACCCATGGAAGAGCTGGCGCGGTTCAATCCCGATTTTGTGGTGAATTTATCGGCATCGCCTTTTTCGTATAACCAGGAGGGCTGGCGTAAAAATGTATTGATTTCGAAAGCAAAAAAATACGATGTGCCTATTTTGTATTGTAACCAGGTGGGTGCACAAACCGAGTTGATTTTTGACGGGGGATCGGTTTTTATTGATAAAAACGGAGACATTGTTAAGGAACTAAAGTATTTTGAAGAAGACCGACTGGTGGTTGACACGGGCAATATTGGAGAAAAACAGGTTAAGGAGAAAGCCGGTTACATTGAAAAAATACACGATGCACTGGTTCTGGGAATTCGCGACTATTTCCGGAAAATGGGTTTTAAACAGGCCACACTTGGATTGTCGGGTGGAATTGACTCGGCGGTAACTGTGGTGTTGGCAGTTCGTGCACTGGGGGCCGAAAATGTGCGTGTACTTTTAATGCCGTCGAAATATTCGAGCGACCATAGTATTGAAGATGCCCGTGTTTTGGCTGAAAATCTTGGCATTCGCTACGATATTGTAAATATTCAGAGTGCAGTTGATGAATTTGAAAAAACACTTGCACCGCTGTTTGAAGGAACTTCGCCCGGTGTAACTGAAGAAAATATACAAGCGCGTGCCCGTGGAATTTATGTAATGGCTATTTCGAATAAGTTTGGGCATATTCTGTTAAATACAACCAACAAAAGCGAAAGTGCCGTAGGTTACGGAACATTGTATGGCGATATGAACGGAGGCATGGCAGTGCTGGGCGATGTGTATAAAATGGATGTATTTAAACTATCGCGTTTTATGAATAAGGACAGTGAAGTGATTCCTGAAAATACGATTGTAAAACCACCTTCTGCCGAATTGCGCCCCGATCAAAAAGACACCGATTCGTTGCCCGATTATAAAGATTTGGACGAGATGCTTTTTAATTACATCGAGTTAAATAAATCGCCAAAGGAAATTACTGCCTTGGGCTTCGACGAGGAAGTTGTACGTCGGGTGATTCGAATGGTGAATATGAACGAATACAAACGTTTTCAGGCAGCACCTATTTTAAGAGTAAGTTCAAAAGCTTTTGGATTTGGCCGGAAAATGCCATTGGTTGCCCGTTATTAACAAAAACCCATAAATTGTCATTCGTACAATAAAAATAATACATGATATTATTCAGGAGTGATGTAAAATAACCGTTAAAAAAGAAGCTAATTTCACATTTTTTTTTAGCTTTGATGCTATAAAACATACAGACCGATATATGTTAAATTCAGAACTGGGGCTAAAAGATATTGTTGAAAATCCGAAGTCAATATTTTATCTTTTAAATCAAGAAGAAAAAGAGGAACTTCAGCATCATATTTCGCTTTCGCATTATAAAAAAAATGAGTTTATTTTTAAAGAAGGTGATAAACCAAATGGGTTTTTACTGTTGGTAGATGGGAAGGTCAAAATTTTCAAAGAAGGGGTTGGTGGTCGCGAACAAATTATTCGGATGACCAAACCACTTGGACTAATCGGTTACCGTGCATTGCTGGGAGAAGAAACACACAATGGTTCGGCTGTTACTTTGGAAGAGTCGTTGATTTGTACAGTTAGTCCCGATTTTATTTTCAACCGCGCATTAAAAAACAGCGATTTTTCGCACAAAATAATTCGTAAGCTCTGTAAAGAACTTGGTTTTTCGAATGCCCGGACCGTTACACTTACACAAAAACACATTCGGGGCAGGTTGGCTGAATCATTGATTTTATTGAAAGACAAATACGGTTTTGAACACGACGGAACCACCTTGCGAGCTTTCCTTTCGCGTGAAGACATTGCCAATCTTTCGAACATGACCACATCGAATGCAATACGTACCTTATCTACTTTTGCCAGCGAAAAGGTGATTGCCATCGATGGTCGCAAAATCAGAATTCTGGACACCAATCGTTTGGAGCGAATCAGTAAATTAGGATAATAATTTACAAGATATTTGAATGCCACTTTGATTTTCAGGGTGGCATTTTTAGTTTATTTCCGGACAAAGTGAAGGTTGGAATATTAGAATGTCCGGAAATCTAAAAGTCTGGTAGTCTGAAAATCTAAAAAACCACCTGTCCAACTCTTTGTTCCTGGTTCTCTTTTCTCACTTCTAACTTTCCTTCTCACTCCTGCACGTAAATGCGTTTTACCCGCTGCGATATGCCGGTTAATATTTCGTATGGAATAGTACCAACTTGTTCGGCCAGTTTTGTAATTGAAATATGCGGACCGAAAAATTCAACCACATCGCCCGGTTTTGTTTCCACTCCGCTAATATCGAGCATTAACATGTCCATACAAATGTTGCCAATTATCGGGACCAGCTTTTCATTTACAAATGCAAAACCATTTCTGTTGCCAAGTTTTCTGTCAAGTCCGTCGGCATAACCCACCGGAACTATGGCAATTTTACTTTTTGCATTCACTTTTCCCTTTCGGTTGTAACCAACTGTTTCGTTTGGGCTGACTTCCTTTACCTGCGAAATGGTGCTTTTTAAGGTGCCAATATTTTCCAGCGGCATTCCGGTTTGAGAAATACCATACAATCCAATGCCCAAACGTACCATGTCGAATTGTTTGTTTGCAAACCGTTCAATTCCGGCAGAGTTCAGAATATGACGTTCAATTTTATAGTCAAAAGATGTTGTTATAAGTGCCACACATTCTTCAAAGCGGGTGAACTGACTTTGGGTAAATGCATCAAGAGCAGGATCGTCGCTACCAACAAGGTGCGAGAATACCGATTGAATTTTTAACTGATTTGAAGCTTTCAAAATGCCGATGATTTGCCGGATTTCATTATCGGTTTTTAATCCCAAACGATTCATTCCTGTGTCAATTTTTAAATGAACGGGATAATTTTGCAGGCCATTTTCAGAAACAGCATTTGTAAAACTCTGCAACAAACCAAAGCTGTAAATATTGGGCTGTAGCTGGTAATCAATAATATTTTGGTAACTGTCCTGTTCCGGATTCATCACAACAATGGGCAGCGAAATGCCTGCATTGCGCAGCTGAACACCTTCGTCGGCAACAGCAACAGCCAAATAATCAACATTCTGGTATTGCAGTAAACGTGCAATTTCAACATCGCCGCTGCCATACGAAAAAGCTTTTACCATTACCATTATTTTGGTGGTGGGTTGAAGCAGGTTCCGAAAGGCAGTGAGGTTGTTGATCAAAGCATTCAGATTTATTTCCAAAACCGTTTGATGTGCTTTTTGCTGAAGCAATCCTGAAATCTTTTCGAATTCAAATTGACGTGCCCCTTTTATCAAAATTACCGAAGAATTGAATTCGCTTCGTTTAAAGCGTTGTTCAAAATCGGGACGGCTGTGATAAAAATCTGCCGCTATTGTAAATTCATTTTTGTTCTTTGTAATATCCGGCCCAACTCCTGTTATTTTGTCGATTCCCCATTCAAGCAGTAGCTCATTTACTTTTTTGTACAAAATATTCTTTTCCAGTCCGGTTTGTTGAATGTCGGATAAAATAACCTGTTTTTGTAGATGTTCCTGCGCCGCCTGTTGTTTTAGAACCGAAAGAGCGATGGTAAGCGAATTTAAATCGGAGTTGTAATAATCGTTTATAAGCACACAATTGTTAATGCCCTGTTTAATTTCGAGCCGCATGGCAACCGGTTGAAGTTGCTCAAATTTGCCTGCAAAAGTGTTCGGATTTTTATGCAGTGCAACGAGGCACGCAAAACAATGACAGGCGTTTTCAATCGCAGATGCGTCGGTAAACGGAATTTCAAATTCCATTTTCTGGTCATTTACACTTGCTTCCAGAATTGTGGATCGCATTTTGGTTTCGCTCGAAAAACGAATGTGCGCATCTCTGTTTTCAAGTGTCCAGCTAATTTTTTGTATGGAATGTTTATCACAAAAATCAGTGGTATGTTTTGCAATATATTCTGTATCGGTTCTGAATACCAAACATTCGCAGTTCTCAAATAAACGTAATTTTTCCTCCAACTTTTCAGGTGTTGAACGAAAATTTTCCTGGTGTGCATCGCCAATGTTTGTTAAAATTCCAATGGTTGGCGAAATTATCCTTTCCAGATTTTGCATCTCTCCGGGTTCTGAAATCCCGGCTTCAAATATTCCCAGGTTATTTTCATCGTTCATCAATAAAACCGACAAAGGAACTCCAATCTGCGAGTTGTAACTTTTGGGACTGCGAACAATTTTGTATTCGGCCGATAATATATCGTACAACCACTCCTTGATTATGGTCTTTCCGTTGCTGCCGGTTATGCCGATTACCGGAAAATCGAATAAATTCCGATTGTGTGCTGCCAGTTTCTGAAGTGCTTTTTTTGTGTCGTCAACCAGAATAAATGTGGCGTTTTTGTTTACAGCACTTTTGTCAGACACTATAAAAATCTTCATTCCTTTTTCCTGCAGTTGCGGAATGTATTTGTGCCCGTTGTTTGTGGGGCCAATCAGAGCAATAAAAACAGGCTTGTTACTTTTAAAAAAGGTTCGGCTGTCGGTTACCACTTTCGAAATTGAAAACTGATAATTGCTGGCCGACTCAAAAAGTTGACCTTCAATAATTCGGGTAAGTTCTGAAAGTGATAAAATTTGCATTATTGCGACTTAACTTTGTTGTAACAACTGCGGCACAAGGGTTCGTATATGTCTTTTTCTCCCAATAAAACCACTTGTTCTTTTGCTGATAAACGATGCGAAAACTGTGCAATACTTCCACACCGCACACAAATGGCATGTACTTTCGTAACATAATCGGCAACGGCCATTAATCCGGGTATTGGTCCGAACGGTGCACCTTTAAAATCCATGTCTAATCCGGCAATAATTACCCGAATTCCCATGTTGGCCAGTTTAATAACCACATCTACCAATCCTTTGTCGAAAAATTGCGCTTCGTCGATGCCAATTACATCCACATCGCCCGAAAGTAAAAGAATGTTTGCCGAGTTTTCAACCGGGGTAGAGCGAATCGAACTCTGATCGTGTGAAACAACTTCGTGTTCAGAGTAACGCACGTCAACAGCAGGTTTGTAAATTTCAACCTTTTGCTTTGCAATCTTTGCCCGTTTCAGCCTCCTGATAAGCTCCTCTGTTTTTCCCGAAAACATCGATCCGGCAACCACTTCAATGGTGCCAACTTTTTTATGGCCGTTTACATCTCTTTCAATAAACATTAAACGTTACTCTATTTTAATTACTACTTTTACAAAAGTAAAATTTAAACGTCTTTCTACACAGAATGGAAAATAAAAAACTACTTAAATTTCTTTATAAAGATATTGCCGAGATTGAAGAATTGTTCACAGATAAAGGATCTGAAGGTTTTGATGAGTACGAAATTGAATTTATTCAAAGTAGGTTCAAAGGAGCAAAGCAGGTTATTCAGATTTTGAGTGAAAAAGAGAATAAACAACTCCGAAATATTCGGCCTCGTCCGGTAATTAAAGAGGATGATGATGAGGTTGAGATTTTAAGCGTGGGTGATGATGTTCGTGAAAAGTCACCTGAGCAGATTACCAAACAAGAAGAAACTGCTGAAGCGCCAATTCCAAAAGCCGAGGAACAAGAGCGATTAAATACGCTTTCTGATTTTGAAGAGGAGGTGAAAGAAAGTGAGCAGTTTCAGTCTCAGTTTTCAGAGAATAAAGTTGAAGAGAGTGTTCAATCTCAGTTTGAAGAAGATAAAGAGGAGAGTGAGCCAACTCAGTTACATTCGACAGAAGAGGTGGAGCCACAAAACGAGCCAATAACGGTTGAAGAGGAAACAGAGCTTGAGCAGTCTGAATCGAATGTTGAGTTGGATGAAGAGGAAAAAGAAGCGGGCAATGCCAATCATCGTTTAGGCGACAGTTTTTCAAAAGAAAAATCGGTGAATGAATTGCTGGCTGGCGACGATAGCGGTAAACTGGAATATAAAATATCGAACAGTCCGGTGTCAAGTTTAAAATCGGCCATTGGTATTAACGACCGCTACCAGTATATCCGCGAATTGTTTGAAGGGAATGGTGATGCGTTTACAAAAGCCGTAACCGACCTGGATGCCTTGAACACCATTCAGGAGGCAGTAAGTTACCTGCAACAAAATTACAAATGGAAAAAAAACGATACCAGCCTGAAGTTTGTAAACCTTGTAAAAAGGCGTTTCCCAAATGGATAAAAACGGAAAATTAATACTGGTTCCAACCCCGATTGGCAATTTGCAAGACATAACTTTGCGTGCAATTACGGTGTTAAAAGAAGCCGACATACTCTTGGCTGAAGACACTCGTGTGTCGTCAAAATTATTAAAGCACCTCGAAATTGATAAAAAATTAACAGCGCATCATAAATTTAATGAACATAAAACTGCAGCTTCCATTGTGTCGAAAATTGAACAAGGGAATACAGTAGCTCTAATCTCGGATGCAGGAACACCGGCCATTTCCGATCCCGGTTTTTTACTGGTTCGCGCTTGCGTTGAAAAGGATGTTGAGGTGGAATGTTTACCCGGGCCAACTGCACTTATTCCTGCGTTGGCCGTTTCGGGCTTACCCACCGAAAAATTTGTTTTCGAAGGTTTTTTACCACAGAAAAAGGGCCGTCAAACCCGTTTAACCGTGCTGGCAGAGGAACCACGAACCATGGTTTTTTATGAGTCGCCCTATCGGCTGGCAAAAGCATTGGCTCAATTTGCCGAATTTTTTGGCGCCGAACGCAGAGCATGTGTTTGCAGGGAGTTGAGTAAGATGTTCGAAGAAGTAAATCGCGGAACAGTTACCGAATTGCAGGAATATTATACAAATAATCCTCCAAAAGGCGAAATTGTAATTGTTGTTGAAGGAAAACCAACTAAAACGAAGTAGTATTTGTTTAACAAAAAACATGTTCTACCTTTATTCCCTTATTTATACATTTGTTTATTTCGTATAGTTTTTTGTAGTCTGTTTATGAAGGCAAGAGTATTCATTTTGTGGTTTTTATTTGCGGTGATACCGGGTTTTTTTACAGCGGCATCTGCACAGCTGGATATTTCTGGTCGGGTAGTGGACAAGGATAGTAAGGAAGTGTTAAACGGTGTTGTTATTCAAGTACAAAATTCGTTGGTAAAGACTGTAAGTGACAACAGTGGCTTTTTTCGCTTAAGCGATTCAATTGGACTTCCATGCACATTGGAATATTCGCTCGATAAATATGAACCCGCAGAATTTGTGGTACTTAAAAATAAACAGGAATTAGAACTGGAACTGAAAAAAATAGTGGTTCGGACCGAAAATATACAGGTAATTGATGAGCCAAAATCACAGAATATATCCGATAAATCTTCAGTAAAGTTGGATGTGCAGGGGCAGGTTTTAGATCAGTTGTCGAACGAAGTTCTAACCGGCGTTAACATAACCGTAAAAAACAAAACCATTGGAACTGCATCTGATGCCGATGGATTTTTTCATTTAAAATCAGAAATTACACTTCCGTGCGTGCTCCGGATTTCGATGATTGGTTATGGAACCCAGGAAATGGAACTGACACAGAATCATAAAAACCTTAGTTTTTACTTATCCTATGAAACCATTTTGAGTGGAGAGGTAACTGTAAAAGCAAAAGGTATTGAGGTGGAGGAAAAGAACTTCAGACAAATTATATCGATGGAAACCATGGATGCATTAACCATTCGCGAAACTCCGGCAGCAAATTTTTACGAAGCAGTTGGCCATTTAAAAGGAATTGATGTGGTAATGCAAAGTTTGAATTTTATGACTGTGAACGCCCGTGGTTTTAACTCTACCGAAAATACACGTTTGGTGCAGGTGGTTGATGGAATGGATAATATGGCCCCTGGAATGAATTTCCCGATTGGTAATATTGCAGGGGTGAGTGAGCTCGATGTGGAAGCACTTGAGTTTATTCCGGGACCGGCAGAAGTAAAATACGGAGGGAATGCATTAAACGGAGTGCTGATAATGACCAGTAAAGATCCGTTTAAATACCAGGGAGTAAGTTTACTTGTCAAACCGGGGGTTAGCGATATTGTTCCCGGGAGTGATCATCCGTTTCAGTTTTCGGCAAAACCTCAGCTGGAAACCGGAATACGAATTGCCAAAGCTTTTAACAATAAATTTGCTTTTAAGTTAAATGCATCCTATTCGACAGGTCGCGACTGGTATGCAAACGATACAACAAATATTCGTCCCGGAAATATTAAATGGGAACCGGATCCCGGACACGATGCGGTAAACAAATACGGAGATGAAGTAACGGCCGATCTTCAACTTGAACGATTCGGAGGAACCACAATTGTATCACGTACCGGTTATCTCGATCAGGATTTGGTGAATAACAAGGTAGAAAACCTTAAGTTGAGCGGTGCGTTGCACTATAAATTAAACAATACAACCACAGCAATTTTGCATGGAAATTATGGCAAAGCGTCAACCGTTTACACCGGCGATAACCGAACATCTTTAACCGGATTTCAAATTTATCAGGGAAAAGCCGAAATTATTGGAGAGCACTTTTTATTGCGTGGATATGCCTCTGTTCAGGATGCAGGCACATCGTACGACGCTAAATTTTTAGCCGTTCATTTAAACAATGAAGCACGCAGTGACGAACAATGGTTTCGCGATTACTATTATGCTTACCGGGGAGCCTATCGGGCATTGGGCGTGTTGTCGGGAAATCATCAGGATGCAAGAGAATTTGCCGACCGGTATCGTTTAATGCCCGGAACTCCCGAGTTTGAAGCTGCCAAACAAAAAATAATTAATAATCCTGATTTTAAAAAAGGAGCTAGTATTTATAACTCATCAGGAATGTATCATTTTGATGCCATTGCCGATTTAAATAAATACGTTTCGTTTGCCGATATTTCGGTGGGAGGCAGCTATCGGTTTTACGATTTAAATTCGCAGGGTACGATATTTCCCGATAGTTTGGGGAATGACATTACCATTTATGAATTTGGCGGATTTGTTGAAGCAAAACAAAATTTTCTGGACGAAAAACTGGAAGTAAAGGGGTCGGTTCGTTTTGATAAGAATGAAAATTTTGAAGGACATTTTTCTCCCCGTATTTCAGCTTTGTATTTGATAAATGAAAAGAACAATTTTAGGGTGTCGGTGTTGACCGGCTTTCGAAATCCGAGCGTAAAAGAACAGTTTATTAATAAGGATTTGGGAACAGCAAGGTATTTGGGGGGACTGGAACCCATTTATCAACCGTATGACATTGCTGAAAACAGCATTTATTTAAGTGCGGTAAATAAGTACAATGAGGCCGTAAAAGCAGACATGTCGGGTACGGGAAGTGAATACGGATTAAATCAGGCCATGTTAAATCATCTGGATATATTGGAAGGTGGTATAGTGCAGCCTGACGCGTTGGCACCAATTAAAGCCGAGCAGGTTTTCACCTTCGAAGTGGGTTATAAAACAAACATTGCCGATGTGCTATTTTTCGATGCAGTTTATTACAATTCTGCATACCAAAATTTTATTGGTATTGCCAAGGTGGTAAAACCTCGAACAAGTCCTCAGGTAGATATGTATACAGCTGCTTCGCAAATCAATAAATCGGCACAAAACGATGTGTACTATTTGAATGTAAATTCGCATGAAAATATTGGTATTCAGGGGGTGTCGTTTGGTTATAAATGGTTGATGCCCATGGGCTCAATTATATCGGGTAATATGACCTGGTCCGATGTTCGGTCTGATATTTCAGATCCGGTGGCTCCCGGATTTAATACTCCTGGTTTTAAATCGAACTTGTCGTTGCAAAATCGCCGTATGGACCGTATGGAGAATAATCCGGGATTCAGGAATATTGGATTTAAAGTTACCTGGCGATACCAGAGCCGGTATTACTGGGAAAGTACTTTTGGCGATGGCTGGATTAAACCTGTAAGCACACTCGATTTGCAGTTCTCTGTAAATATGGAGAATCCAAAATCGATTTTGAAATTTGGTGCTTCAAACTTTTTCAACAATCGATATGCTTATTCGTTTGGAGGATCGAGTGTTGGGGTAATGTTTTATGTATCGTATGTAATTGATAATATTTTTAACCTGTAATGAAAGGAACACGAAAATACAGTTGGCTTTTGGTTTTGCTGGTTTTGGCGGCCTGCTCATACAATTTTCCGGAGGAAGAATTACCTACGCGACAAGACTGGGGTGATATGGATCCTGAAAACGTACTTGTTGTTGGCGATGATTTTTTGGCAGGAGTGATGGACGGAGCTTTATACAGTAATGGACAGGCAAACTCAATTGGCACAACACTAACCAAACAGATTAGCACCGTGGAAGAAGTTTCCTTTTTACAGGCAGGAATTGATTCGGAGAACGGTTTTAATTTATTCGTTACTCAGGAAAGCAGCAAAGCCGGCAAATGGATTTATCAGTTTAAAAACCAAACCGACGAAGAACCATACCGGGTACTTACGCCCGGAGAAGATATAGCCGGCTTTAGTGGCAATAAAAATGAGTTGAACGATGTTTCGGTTCCTTTATTAAAGGTAAGCGAACTGAGTGATGCTCCGTATACCAAAAATAAATTTCTACCGAGAGTGTTCGATGAAACAGTTCCCGGTCTGATTGGGCAAATTACGCAAAAGGCACCAACCTTTGTTGTGTGTTGGTTGGGTATGAATGATTATCTGGATTATGCCATTAAAGGTGCTACTCAGCCTGAAAAACTGACAAGCTTAAATGAGTTTTCGTTAAACTTTGAGTCTTTGATTATGGAACTGATGCAAAGCACGCAAGCCAGTGTTGTATTAGGAAATTTAGTGGCGGTAAGTGACTTGCCCTATTTTTATGCGCGGCCTTATAATTCGCTCTTTCTCGAAAATGATGAACTTTTACAAGCTTTTGCGCGTTACTCAAAATTTAACAAAGCGGTGGCAGAACACAACCGAAATGCAGGGCCAGAGTTTCAGCGCCCATTCATCGATTTCTACGACAATGGCTCGAATTTAGCTCCTCAAAGTTTTATAATCATCGATAATGATTTGCCTGAAGCTTATTATCCCGATGGAGAACCTTTGGAAAAATACCGGCAGCTGAATGAAAATGAGATGCTTTTATACAGCCTTACAAGAGAAGATATTGATAACGGAATCGGAATTTTGGTACCCATTGACGAAACAGGGTATTTAAAGCAAGATCAAATTCAGCAGATTGAAACCAGTATTGATGAATTTAACGAAGTAATAACTGGTCTTGTGGCCGATTACCCAATGCGTATTAAACTGCTCGATTTAAATACAGAGATTGGGAAAATTGCAGAAACAGGTAAAACCGATGCATGGGGAGAGCTCATTTCGGATGAACTTTTTTATTTCGACGGCGTGCCTGTTGAAGGTAATGTTGGAATTAATGGAATCTTTTCACTTGACGGTCTGCATTTTAATCAGCGCGGAAATGCTTATGTCGCCAATCTTTTAATTCAGCAGATTAACTCCGATTTTAATGCAAACATTCAAACCGTAAATATTAACTCTTTTGTTGGAAATACTTATTCAGAATAATACTTTTAGAGTTTCAACAAAACTGAAAGCTGGTGAATAAGAAATACACGCATCTATTTTTCGATCTGGACAATACTTTATGGGATTTTAAGCAAAATTCAAAATTAACCATGGAAATTACTTTTCATGCTTTTGGTATTGGTAATCAGAATCGGACTTTCGACGAATTCTTTGATGTGTATTCAGAAATCAACCATTTGCTTTGGGCAGCATACCGGAAGAAAGAGATTTCTAAAAAAGAACTCACCCGGAAACGTTTTCAGTTAACTTTCGATCAGCTTCAAATTACCGGCATCGATTCAGATGAAATGAATTCGGCTTACCTGGCTGAAATGCCCAAACAAAAGGTATTGGTACCGGGTACTATAGATGTGCTGGAATACCTTAAAAAAGAGCGATACAAATTATTCATAATTACAAACGGGTTTTCTGAAGTTCAACATAAAAAACTACATAGTTCAGGTTTAGCTCCCTTTTTCGAGAAGGTTTTTATTTCGGAAGAGCTAAAATGCCCAAAACCCGGACATTTAATCTTTGAGCATGCAATTAAATCAAGCAATGCAAAAAAGGGCAGGAGTTTAATGATAGGAGACGATTGGGACGTTGATATCATTGGTGCACTAAAATTTGGGATCGATTCGGTGTATTATTCGGCCGAAAAAAGAGGGATTATGAATCCACGTTCAAATAAATACAAAAATACCTTGTATTGTTTTACTCATTTGCTTGAACTAAAAACGATACTTTAAAAGAGATTTAAGTGTTTTTTTGTTCCTTATATGTTATACAATATGTTTTGTTCTTACATTCTGGATACGTTGCCAGTTCTGTAAAAAGCTAATTGTAAAGCCAAATGTCGATTCAATTGTATGTTTTGATGTAAAAATATATTGATAAATTGTATGTTTTGCACAAATGTATGTTTTGCTCTGTCATATTCTTTGCGAATTGTTTTTTTAAAATTAATTTTTTTATAAATTTGAGATTGTTAAAAAAATTAACAATTATTTATATAAACGCAAATAATTGTAAGGGGGTAATATTTCTGAAGCTATGTAATAGGAATTGAAGGGGAATTCCGAATAATTGTGAAGATTTATTTGAAAAATAAACGCTGTTTAATTTTAATTTAAAACTATTTCTATGAAAAAAATCATGCTGTTGATTGCAGTTGTGCTTTTTATTGGAGTACAATCGCTTTATGCGCAAACGAAGGATCTTTCAGGAGTGATAACAAGCTCTGAAGATGGTTCTACAATTCCGGGCGCATCAATTATGGTTAAGGGAACTACATTGGGAACAGTTACCGATATTGATGGTAACTTTAATTTGAAAGTTCCTGCGGATGCAAAAATGTTGATGATTTCATTCGTTGGGATGAAAACAGTTGAGGTAGCCATTGGAAACCAATCAACTTTCAATGTAACCTTACAACCTGACGTTTTTGGGATTGACGAGGTAATTGTTTCTGGGGTATCAGCCGATACACCAAGAAAGAAACTGTCAGTTTCAGTAGGTAAAGTTGGCGAAAGCGAACTTAAAGAAGTTCCAGCTTCTTCTGCAGCCGGAGCGCTTCAGGGAAAAATGGCCGGTGTTACTGTAACAAGTTCAACCGGTGAACCTGGTTCTAGTTCTACTATTCTGGTTCGTGGTGCTACACAGATTTCGGGTAGTCAAAGCCCACTTATTATTGTTGACGGTGTTATGATGTCGGGTACCCTGGCTGATATTAACGTTGATGATATTGAATCAATTGAGGTTGTAAAAGGTGCTTCTGCATCGGCTCTTTATGGTTCGCAGGCAGGTAATGGTGTAGTTGTTGTAACTACTAAACGTGGTAAAGGTTTGGCAAGTGGCGAAACTATAGTTACTGTTCGTAACGAATATGGTGTAAACCGTGTGGCAAACAGCTACGACCTTTCTCAATCGCATGCTTTTAATCTTGCTGACGATTGGCAAAGTGTAAGTACTTATACAAAGTATGCCGGTGTAACTTATCCCGCAGGATATACCGGAGGTTACAGTGCTGATATTTCAGGATCGCCAGTATTGAAAGCTAATCATTACATGGATAATCCTTATGGGATGTATATCGATCACCAGGATGAAATGTTCTCGGGTAGTGAGTTTTACACTAATTATGTGAGTGTTCAGAACAATACCGGAAATACAAATTTCCTTGCTTCGTTTGAAAATTACAAACACGGAGGTATTCTTTTTGACACTGACGGTTATTCAAGGAACAGTTACAGGATGAATATCGATCACCGGATCTCAGACAAAGTTTCTGTTTCGGCAAGTAACTTGTTTGTAAAAGCAACACAAAATTATCCGGGTGGAGACAACAAATCGAATGGTGGAGTATTTTTTAACCTCTTATTAACTGCACCTGATGTTGATTTAATGGCCGAAAATCCTGACGGACAACCTTATCAGTATATTCCGGATCCATGGCAGGCAACAACAACTAACCCATTGTATAACCTTTGGAAACAAGAAGACAATCTTGAGAGAGACAGATTCTTAGGTAGTTATGCTTTAAACTGGGAAATTATTACTGATTTAAAATTTAAGGGAGAATATTCTTTTGAAAATACAACAGAGATAAATACCTATTTTGCACCTTATGATACTTATACTACAAGTAGTGGATCTCCAATTTATTCGGAAGGTCAGTATTATAAATATTCTTCAAAACGTTTTTCTGAAAGAGCACAGGCCAACCTGTTCTATTCAAAAAATATTGGTGACATTAACCTAAGGGCTAAAGCCAGTTATTTATACGAAAACGAAGAATTCCAAAGTTTTTCTTCAACAGGTAACGATTTTGGAGTTCAAAAAGTACCTAGTTTCGATGCTATAAAAGGTAACATTTCTTCAACATCGTACCAAAATCAAGTTGTTGCCAACAATGTTTTTGGTATTCTTTATATGGACTACAAAGACAAATACATTTTTGATGGTATGTACCGTTATGATGGTTCTTCATTATTTGGAGAAAACGAAAGATGGCAGTCATACTATCGTGTATCTGGAGCCTGGAGGATTTCTGAAGATTTCAAAATTAACAATGTACAGGAAATGAAGTTGCGTGCTGCTTATGGTACTGCCGGACAAAGACCTCCGTTCTCGGCTCAATACGAAGTAATGTCGGTTAGTAATGGTGTGGCTTCTAAAAACTACAAAGGAAATAAAGACCTAAAACCATCACGGACAAGTGAAGTTGAAGTTGGTTTGAATATCGATTTCTTAAACCGATTTAGTTTTGAAGCGATTTACGCAAAAGGAATTACGGAAGACCAATTCTTACAAGCTCCTCAGGCATCGTTTGCCAATGGTTGGAGAACTCAGTGGGTAAATGCAGGTACAATGGAATCGCAAACTATTGAAGCTTCGTTAAGTGCACAAATAGTAAAAAGTAGTGATTTCTCGTGGACTGCAAATATTGTATTCGACAGAAACAGGAATAAAATTACTGAATTAAATATTCCTCCCTATCAAACAGGACCTGAAGGACAAGAAGCAAATAAGTGTTTCTATATCCGCGAAAATGAAACATTTGGTGTAATGTATGGTGCACATTTCCTTACCTCAATGGATGAATTAGCGAATCAAATAGATTTTATGTCGGGAACTGTTGCAGATTATACTGTAAATGCTGATGGTTTTGTAATTTTAGCTGGTACCGAAGGTACTACCATGGAAGCGCCAATTAAATTACTTGACGAAGAAGGAAAAATGGCATTTACAAAAATTGGTGATTCAAATCCTGATTTTAAAATGGGATTCTCTTCTACATTAACGTACAAAGATTTCTCTCTTTACTTCTTGTTCGATTGGAAACAGGGCGGTGATATCTATAATAAAACAGCTCAGTGGTTAACCCGCGACGACCGTCATGGAATGATGGATCAGGCAGGAAAACCTGAAAATGAAAAGAAAACTATTGATTACTATAAAGCGTTTTATGATGTAAACGACTTTAATGATTTTTGGATTGAAGATGGAACTTACGTAAAACTACGTGAATTGTCGTTGTCTTACAATGCCACTCAAAAAACATTAAGTAAAGTAGCTCTGGGATTTTTGAAAGGTGCAAAATTGTCGGTAATTGGACGTAACTTATTAACTTTTACCAATTACACAGGTTTCGATCCTGAGGTTGGTACTACAAACGGTACGCAAATTTATGCTTACGATTTTATGGGGTATCCTAACTTTAGGTCTTTCTCGGCATCTCTTGAATTAAAATTTTAAACATTAAAAGAAATTAATAATGAAAAGTTTAAGATATATTTTAATTGTGCTGATCACTGTAATATCGATGACAGCATGTGAAGATTTGGTGGTAGAAAACCTGAATGATCCGGATTTTGATACCGCCTTCTCGAATCCGAATGATATTAAAGGGGTAACTGGTGGTTTATTAAATCGTTGGTTCCAGATTAACCAGGAATATGATGGTCCAGGATTGGCATTGTGGACTGCTAGTGATGCAGGAACTTGCTCATGGGGTAACGTGGGTATGCGCGATTTCGGTAATGAGCCTCGTAAGGAGTTCGATAACAAACCTTCGTATTCAAACGCAGTAATTACTGAAGATTATTACAACACATTGTACTCTATTCTTTCGCAGTCGAACGATGTTTTGGCGCAAACCATTAATAATGGTGTTGAAATGGAAGATGGTACTACTGATATGGTAAATGCAATGGCTTATTTTATGCAAGGTTTAACCTTAGGTTATCTTGGTTTAATTTACGATCAGGCATTTATTATTACTCATGAAACTGATTTAACTGTAGAAATACCTGCATCTCCTTATCAGGATGTTTTAGCAGCTGCTATCGCCAGTCTAGACAAAAGTATTGCCCTAAGCAATTCAGCTTCTTTTACCATTCCAAGCGATTGGTTACCTGGCGAAGCATGGACTAGCGCAGAATTTGCTCAGTTGGCCAATTCGTATGCCGCACGTTTTTTAGTGTATGGTGCACGTAACAAGTCAGAAAATAACGCTACCGATTGGGGTAAAGTGTATAATTACGCTAAAAATGGTATTCAGAAAGATTTTGCTCCTCTTGCCGATGACATTACATGGTATTCACTGTATCAAACATATAGTGTTTATGGTGGATGGGGACAAGTTGATATGTATGTAATCAATTTAATGGATCCTAACATGCCTGCTACTTTCCCAACCAGCGGATTATTTACAGATCTTCCAAATGATGGAATGGCTACTTCTGTTGATGCACGTTTGGAAACTGACTTCGAATATTTGAGTTCTTGTCCATTCCGTGCTGAACGTGGTTATTACCATTTTTCATCATACCGTTACGCGCGACTTGATACTTACCTGGAAACATGGACAGAGCCAATGCCAATTTTCTATAAAGCAGAAAACGATTATTTTATCGCCGAAGCTGCTGCTCATAATGGAAACCTGACTGAAGCTGCCGCTGTTTTAAATGCTTCTGCCCGCGTACTTCGTGGTAATTTGCCTGAAGTTGCTGCTGATGCAAATAAAATCTATGAAGCAATTCATTACGAAAGAATGGTAGAATTAATGCTTTCAGGAATGGGAGTTCAGTTTTTCGAAATGCGTAAAGAAGATTTATTACAATCAGGTACTATATTGCATTTCCCGATTCCTGGATCTCAGCTTGACGTAATGCAAATGGATTATTATACTTTCGGTGCAGGTACTGGTGTAGCCGGAGAAGATTACAGTAACGGTGGTTGGAACAAATAATTTATAAAACATGAAAAAAAGTATATTTTTTACAATCGTAATATTAGCGGTGGTAAGCATGTTAAATTCATGTACTACGCCACCTATGGAAGCCGCGCAAGAGGCTTATGACTATGATGCAATTATTCCAAAAATATTTGCAGTAGACGGACCAACTCAAACAGCTGCATCAGGTTTAGCTCCTGTAAGGTATGTTACTTCTACCCGCAGAGGTGGTTCTACTTTAACCTGGACAGTTACTGGCCACGGTGCAACTATCACTGCCGTTGAAGGCGATGCATTTGCTATCGATATTTTATTCGATCAGTCGGATGTGGATGTTGACGATGTACAGGTAACATGTGTAGAAACAACAATGGGAGGAGTATCTTCTGATCCGTTTGTTGTGCTGGTTGATCTTAAGAAATTCAAACCAATGAGTTTTGATCAATTTTTAGGAGACTGGTCGTTTGTTGAAACGGTTGACGGAGAAGAGGTTGCTACAGGCACTGTTACTATTACTGATGGTGGTGGTGGTACATTAAAACTGCCTGCTGTTGATGGTATTCCTACTTTAATGTCGCACATTTTCCTTGGTTGGGGAGAATCTTTCCAGGCTGGACATGGAAACGACGGTGCTGTTTATATCACTCCTAATCTTGCTTCAGGTGCTGTTGCTATTAATGGCCAGTACTGGGGTCAAACATTGCCTGGTCCATATGATTACTGGATCCATGGAGATGGTAATTGGGAAGGTATCAATCAAACCATGACTCTTTCTTACGGAATTGACTGGGATGATTCCTATTCTGATAGCTGGACAGCATCAGTAATGGTTCTTACAAAATTATAATTCATACAAAAAACCGCTCTTTTTCGAGGAGCGGTTTTTTTCTCTTTTTTTTAAAACTCTATTCATTTTAGTTGGAATGAAATGTAGAAGTATTGGCATAATTGTATTAGTTGCTTTGGGCGTAGTGTGTAGTTCTCTGAAAGCATTTGCTCAGCAAAATTCCATTGTCAGTTTTTTCCCAACCATCGAGCATTTGGAATCGAACGGCGCTGCCGAAGGTTATTATTTTATGGGATCAAAAGGGCTCACTGCAACAGGTGCTTCACATTATATTGCAATTATTGATAATTACGGCACTCCCGTCTTTTTTAGAAAAATGAAAAAGGCAACCAGCTCGGTGTGTTTGTTACCCGACGGACGAATTGCCTATTTGAATGGTGTGCCGCGAAAGCTTTTTATTTTAAACGACTGGCTGACGCCGGTTGAAACACTTTCGATAGAGGAGGTAAAACCCAACGGACACGATTGGGATGTTGACATTAAAGGGAATGTAGTTTTAATGGGTGAAATTAGTTCTGTTAAAGACATGAGTCAATTGATTGAAGGTGGTAATGTACAGGCTGAAATTCTTGATCTTGTAGTTCAGGAGTTTGATAGGGATTTCAATTTGTTACACAACTGGAGCAGTGCCGATCATTTTGACCTGTTTGACGGAAATGATAACTCACCATATTTGGATTACACCGAAGAACAGCTGGATTATGTTCATGCCAATGCCATTTCAATTGATACGGATACAAGTTATCTTATTTCGTGCCGACACATGGATGAGATAACAAAGATTGACAGACGTACGGGTGAACTCATTTGGCGACTTGGCGGTAAAAACAATCAATTTGAATTTGTAAACGACGAGCTCGGATTCTCGCATCAACATAGTGTACGTGCACTGCCGAATGGCCATATTTTGCTGTTCGACAATGGAAATTTGCATGCTGAAAAGATATCGAGTGCTGTAGAATACGAAATCGATGAAATGGATAAAACAGCAACTCTGGTTAAACGATTTTACCGAAATCCCACTGTTTACAGCAATCATCAAGGTACTACGCAACGTATTCATAACGGAAATACAATCATTAACTGGGGACCATATTGGCCATCGTTAACCGAGTTTAATCCCGATGGCTCGCCTGCCCTTGAGTGGGATTTTACAAAACACAGTTTTTGTCCCAGAATTGAGAAATACATTTGGGAAACAAAGGTTTTTTCAAGCAGTTCCGACTCGATTACATTTGGAACTTGGGAAAGCGATACTTTAACTCAAAGTTTGTGGTTTAAAAATAATTCACCCGACAGCATTCAGATAACAACAGTTGAATCGCGAACTGAAAATTTTGGAATTAATACTATGCTTCCAGTTTTGCTAGTGAGTGGTGATTCGGTAAAACTTGATTTCTGGTTTAATCCGGGAAATTCGGAAACGGGATATTTTGATGATGTGCTGACAATTGCCTGCGACACGGAAGAGCAACGTATTGCACGTCAGGTAAAAGTAAATGGTCGAAAATCAGATAATATTTCTCCCGTGGCACAGCTGGTTTCAGGACAATCGAATGTGGCTTTGAACGAGAAAATACGAATTCAGCTAAGTGAAAAAATACAGTTGATAAATGGTGGCGAACTCAATTACGAGTCAATTGATGCCTTTGTTGAAGTACGCAAAAACAATATTGCCGGAGAATTAATACCGTGTAACGCTGTAATAAGTGCCGACAAAACATTGGTTACCATTGTTCCGGATGAGGAATTAAAAATAGGGACCGTTTACTTTGTACAGCTTAAAAGCGGACTGAGCGATTTCGCGGGGAATGAATTAAGTGTGTTTACCGCCCAGTTCTCAACAACAATAACATCTGCCGGGAGCAATAAAAATAATGCTGGATTAGAAGTTTATCCTAATCCTGTTAAAGACAGATTAATGGTGACAGTATCAAACGAATCTGATGGATTTACGTATCAGATAATTAACGGAAACGGGGCAGTTGTAATAAACGATTCTGTTTATGGAGCGATGCGTTATGCAGAAATCGATTTGTCGAAATTACCAGGCGGCATATATTTATTTATTGCGCACACCACAAATAATAGCTATGCAAAAAAAATTGTAAAATATTAACCGGGAGGAAATTACTCACTCTCTATATTACCCACGATTACCCTTCGTAGAATTTAGACCTCCCGGTTTCTTTTAGGTTTAAAGCCTTTTTTTTTCTTCTCCAGTCACTTAATACTTGTCAGTTACGGTTTGACACGTTAAAAGAGGTGTCGCCTGATTCTGTTTTGTACAATTCTGAATAGATCGATTAAGAAGTAAGAGTTCAATTAGATTTCTATCGGTTTTGATGCTGCAAACGAGAGAGAACCAACCAAGTGTTACTGTTACCTTACCAAAGTAATAAAAGTGTTTATGATATTGTTAAATTGTAAATAAATGACAATAATCATAATTAATAAAAAAATGTTCCAGCAAGAATATGTTTTATAAACGCTAAAGTTTTTTTGAAATTAGCCTGCGTTTTATAAAGTGGCTAAAATAGAGGGTTTTGATAAAGTTTAGTTGTTGTTGTAAACAATTCACATTCTAATTTGTTGGATTCACAAATAAACATATGTAAATAATACGATGTGTTTTTTTTTGGTTGTAACTTTCAAATTGTAAGCGAAAATGAAAAAAAACTTACAAATGTTTTCTGATTACGATTTTTTTTCAATATTTGCAATTGTTAAAAAAATTAACGCTTGTTATTTTAAAATAACGATTGAAAGAATTAAGGTAATTGTGAGTACCGGATTTGGGGGAATCCAGGTTTCATTTAGAGTCAATACATTTTTATACGCTGTTTAATTGTTTATTAAAACTGTTTCTATGAAGGGGGATGTAGAATCTATTTTAAGATTTATTCGTAATCTGAAAATATTCAAAAAACATTTTTTTATAAAGTATGGCCAGGAGGTAATCACTCTACATTTACTCACAATTACCCTTCGTAGAATTTTAAATCCTCCTGGCTTTCTTTATTTTAATTTTAAAACGAATCGTTGTCAAAATGATAGCAAAATGGGATGCATGCAAGACAAAAATTTTAATAATTCAATTCTTTTTGTAAGTTTGTCATCATTAAGGTTTTTTAACACTTGCGAATTGAAGGGAATGTGAGAAAAAATGAACCGGACATAACTACTTGGGGGAGTAGGGTTCGGGTCTGTTAAACAAAAAACTATATATATTTTTTATAGCTGTTTATTAATAACTTAAAATTATTTCTATGAAAAAAATTGCGATTTTTTTATCGATTCTCCTTTTCATGGGTAATATGGTAGCTAATGCTCAAACGAAGACATTAACCGGTACGGTTACTTCTGCTGAGGATGGTTCATCTATTCCCGGGGTTTCGGTTTCTGTGAAAGGTACTACGCTAGGTACCGTAACTGACATTGATGGAAACTACACATTAAAAGCTCCAGAAGATGCTACAACTTTGTTGTATTCATTTGTTGGTATGGCTACTCAAGAAATTGAGATTGATGGTAGATCAAGCATTAATGTTGAAATGGAAAATGCTGACATCACTGTGGATGAGGTGGTAGTTACGGCATTAGGTATTCAACGTGAAAAGAAATCACTGGGTTTTGCCAACACTGAGTTAAGCGGAGACGCTGTTAGTGAAGTTAAGGAAACCAACTTTGTGAATTCACTTTCAGGTAAAGTGGCCGGTGTTAATATCCGTCAGTCAAATACCATGGGTGGTTCGTCAAATATCCTTATTCGTGGTACTACCTCGTTAACTGGTAACAACCAGGCTTTATTCGTAGTTGACGGTGTGCCAATTGATAACTCGAACACCAACACCAACGACCAGACTTCTGGTTGGGGTGGATATGACTATGGTAACGCTGCTATGGATATTAACCCTGATGACATTGAGTCGATTACTGTATTGAAAGGTGCTGCTGCATCAGCTCTTTATGGTTCTCGTGCTGCAAACGGTGTTGTTCTTGTTACAACCAAAAAAGGTAAACACAAAAAAGGTTTAGGTGTTACTATTAATTCTCAGGTTCAGATTTCTACTGCCGACAAATCAACAATGCCAAAACATCAGAAAAGATATGGTGCAGGTTATGGTGCTTTCTACGAAGACCCAACCGGCTATTTCTTCTATGCTGATATTGATGGTGACGGAACAGATGATTTAATCACTCCAACTTCTGAAGATGCTTCGTGGGGTGCTGCTTTCGATCCGAACTTAATGGTTGTTCACTGGGATGCTTTAGATCCAACCTCTCCAAAATTTGGTGAGAAAAGACCTTGGGTAGCTCCTGAAAACGATTATACTTATTTCTTCGAAACTGGTGTTAAAACATCAAACAACGTATCTTTCGAAGGTGCACACGACAAAGGAAGTTTCAGACTTTCGTATACTAATGTAAACGAACAAGGTATTCTTCCAAATTCTGAAATCAAGAAAAATACAATTACTTTTTCTGCGCTTCATAACTTTACTGATAAACTTTCGGTTGACGCAAGTCTTACTTATGTAAAAACTGATGCTGTTGGTCGTTACGGAACAGGTTATGACGAAGGTAACGTTATGCAATCTTTCGGTCAGTGGATTGAAACAAACGTTGATTTCAAGAGACTGAAAGAAGATTATATTTCTCCTGACGGAAGACAAAGAACATGGAACTACGCATACTACGATGAATTGGTTCCAATTTATTTCGATAACCCATATTGGGTGCGTTACAAAAACTTCCAGGATGATGGTCGTGACCGTTTTTATGGTTACATGGCATTAAACTACAAACTTACCGACTGGATGACTTTCACAGGTCGTACTTCATTGGATTACTACACTCAGATTCAGAACGAGCGTGTAGCAGTTGGTAGTAACGGAACCTCAGATTTTACAAAACGTACACGTACTTTCATGGAGCGTAACACAGATATCATGTTGAAATTCAACAAAACTATCGATGCTTTCTCTTTGAACGGTGTTGTTGGGGGTAACTTCAGACAAAGTTACATTGAGTCAACTACAGGTTCTACTGTGGGTGGTTTAATTGTTCCTGACTTATATACAATTAGTAACTCTGTTTCTCCTGTGTCAATCAGCGAGGACTTATACGAAAAAGGAATGAACAGTGCTTATGCACAAGGTTCTGTTGGTTACAACAACTTTATTTATGTTGACGTAACCGGTCGTTACGATGTTTCTTCAACTCTTCCTTCAGGTAATAATGCTTATTTCTATCCTTCAATTTCTGGTAGTTTAATTTTATCAGAACTGGGTGGAATGAAAGACTTAAGCTGGATGAACTTTGCTAAGTTCAGATTAAACTATGCTGAAGTTGGTAACGATGCTCCTATTTACAGTACTACATCAACTTACTCACAAGGTACAAACTGGGGCGACCTGGCATTGTTCTCTGTAAACAGTACATTACAAAATCCTGATTTAAAACCTGAAAGAACAAAATCAGTTGAAGCAGGTTTGGAAGCTCGTTTATTTAACGACAGATTAGGTTTTGACCTTGCAGTTTATAAATCAAATTCATTCGATCAGATTATGCCTGTTTTGGTTTCTCGTTCATCGGGTTATACCAGCAGATATGTTAACTCTGGTGAAATTCAGAACAAAGGTATTGAGCTAAGTGTTAATGTTGTTCCTGTTAAAACAAGCGATTTCTCTTGGGACGTAACTTTAAACTGGTTTAAAAATAAAAACGAAGTTATCAGCTTATACGAAGGAGTAACTAACTTACTACTTACCTCGGCATGGGATGTTACCATTAACAATACAGTTGGACAAGCCGCAGGTGTAATTCGTGGTACCGACTTTGTTTATACAAACGGACAACCAACAGTTAACGAAAATGGTTACTACATGATTTCTGATAAAGAAGATGAAATGATTGGTAACGTAAATCCTGACTGGAATGCAGGTTTAATTAACAAAATCTCGTACAAAAGTTTAACGCTGAACATTTTGCTTGACATGCAGCATGGTGGTGATATCTACTCAGTTAATACAAAATACGGTCAGGCAACTGGGGTGTTTGCTGAAACTGCTTTAGACAATGTTTTGGGAAATCCAATGCGTGATAACGTTGTATCGGCAACTGACGGCGATATGGGCTCTAACTTTAGTGGTGGTGTTGCATTAAGCGATGCAGCAGCAAACTCGGGTGGTACCATTCTTCCTGGTGTAAAAGCTGACGGAACTCCAAACGATATTTTGATCAACTCAGGTCGTTGGGGACGCGCTTTCTACTACAACAATTCTCCAACTGCACGTTACGTATTCGATGCTTCGTATTTGAAATTACGTGAAGTATCGTTGGCGTATACTTTACCAAAAGCTTGGTTTAACAATACTCCAATTCAGAATCTTACATTGTCAGCAGTGGGTAGAAACTTATGGATTATTAGTAAAAATACAGAACATTTCGATCCTGAATCAGGTTTAAGTTCTGGTAACAAGCAAGGTATTGAGAGTGGTGCATATCCTACAGCAAGAACATTTGGTTTCAATGTTAAAATTGGCTTTTAATAAAGTTTAATTCAAAAAAGTAATTCAATGAAAAATATAAAATATATATCAATAGCATTGATGCTGATTTTTACAGTTGCAATCACATCATGCGATTTACCGGATAATAAAGATCCGAAGGCCGCTACGGAGGTACCAGTGAATACGCTTTACACAAATGCGCTAATTGCTTTTGCAAATCACGTGAATAGTTCAAGTGTAAACTCTAACCCATCAAGGTTACTGGCTCAGTACTGGCAGGAAACTACTTATTTCGATGAAGCACGTTACAATTTCCAGGACCGTGGTATTTCGGATAGTTATTCTTCAGCATTCTACAAGGATGTAATTATGGACTTGAAAGAAGCAAGTACTATTATTTCTGCCATTGAAGCTACAGGTTCGTTAGCAAAAGAAAATGCGAACAAAATAGCGATTATGGAAGTAATTCAAGTATATTCTTTCCAGTGTTTGGTTGATGGTTTTGGTAATGTACCATATACTGAAGCATTAATGGGATCTGAAAATTCGTCTCCCAAATACGATGATGCTGCAGCTATCTATGGCGATTTATTAACCAGAATTTCTGCAGCCATTACTACTATGGATGCATCTTACGGAAGTTTTGGAAGTGCTGATATTCTTTTCGGTGGTGATGTTGCCAGCTGGAAAAAATTCGCTGCGTCTTTAAAAGTACGTATTGGTATCCGTTTGGCTGACGCCGATGCAGGTGCTGCTAAATCAGCAGTTGAATCAGCTGCCGGAATGGCTTTTGAAGCCGGCGAAGGTGCTTTGTTTTATTATGTAGGAGTAGTTCCTCATGTAAATACAATTTATAACCACTTCTCAGTTGATGCCAGAAAGGACTGGTTACCATCGAATACTATTGTTGACAAAATGAAAGAGCTTGGCGATCCTCGTATCAACGATTACTTTACCATGTATAACGATGAATATATTGGTGCAGTTTACGGCTTGAACGGAGCTCAGTCGTACAACAATTTCTCAAACTTTACCGATCGTTTTATGTCTTCTACTTTCGAAGCTGATTTGTTAAGTTTCCCTGAAGTTGCTTTTACGCTTGCAGAAGCTGCTCAAAGAGGTTGGAGTGTTGGCGGAACTGCTGAAGAGTGGTACAACGCCGGTGTAACAGCCAGTATCCTTTACTGGGATGGAACTCAGGAAGAAGTAGATGCATACCTTGCAGCTAATCCTTATGATGCAGCAAACTGGAAAGAAAGCATTGGAACCCAGAAATGGATTGCATTGTACAACCAGGGTGTTGAAGCATGGGCAGAATGGAGAAGGTTAGACTTCCCTGTTCTGAATATTCCTGAAGGAATGACTTACGGTGATATTCCTGTTCGTTTACCTTATCCTTATGATGAGGAAGAACTTAACCCTGAAGGTTATGCTGCTGCAGTAGCTGCCATGGGTGGTGACGAAATGAATATTAAATTATTCTGGGATAAATTTTAATCCTATATAAGCTTAAAAATAGGGAGTGTTTTCACTCCCTATTTTTTTCAAAATTTCCAGGTACACAGTAGACCACATTTGTTCTTAATTTAAACCACATTGACCGATAACGCCAAATATATTTTGATTGCTATAGTCACTTTATTGACAAGCGCCATTCACACATCAGGACAGGAACAATTTCTACCTTTTGATTCACTTTCACTTTATTCACCATCTTCGGATATCATTAACGGAGAAGAATGGAGCTACATTAAAAAAAATGTAGGACACCCCTTCTTTATTAACGATAGCTGGAACATTGCTGATGTTTCGTACAACGGAAATCAGTACAATGGAGTAAGTGTAAAATACAATATCGAAACGGATGAACTTGTTGTTTTTATGAAAGAAAACGACAGAGCATTAACTTTTAAACTCAACAAACAGTTTCTTAATTCATTCGTTTTTTATCATCCGGTATCGAAAAATAAAATAGCTTTTGAATATTCATCCTTAAAAAAGGATGAGCCCAAATTTATATACACAAAAGCGTTCGAAGGAAAACTTGAGTATTTTATTCGTTATCAAAAATACATAAACAGTAAAGTGAGTGGTAATTATACAGGCGAATACCTGGAACGGGCGCAAATGTTTTTAAAAATAGACGATAAACTGTATGAGCTCCAAACCCGGAATGACTTTTATGCTCTTTTTGAAAATGAAAAGAATGAGATTAAAAAGTACATGCGGAAGAACCACATAAAGTTTGATCGAAAAAATCCGGAAATATTTACTGATGTAATCCGGTTTACCGATTCATTAATTATCCCTGCACACTAGTTAAATGAAGTCGACCATCAAAAATATAAGTTTACTGTTTGTTTTTCTGTTACTTGTGGTAACCGTACATGCCCAAAACGATTTGCCTAAAATTACAGGCAATTATTCGAAAACTGCTTTAGGCGATTTTATAAATGAAGTGGAACGTAACTATCCTTTTACCTTCTTTTATTCTGGCAAATCAATAGCGGAAAGAACGTTTGATGCACAGTTTAGCAATGAACTTTTAGATGTTTGTTTGCAGGAAATAGGGAGGAAGTTACTAATCAATTTTACACGTGTTGACAACAAAATTTATGTATATGTGGGCACGCCGGTACTCGAAGATTACAATATTGCAGTTCCTCTAGAGGAGGAAAATAAGACTCCGGAACTGGCCGACAGAGATTTGGACGAATTACACAAACAGGAATTTATTATACGAAACATTGGTGTACCCGGTCAAACAAATAGTAAATATGTAACACTCCGTGGAAATTTGCGGGCCTTCGACGATAAATCGCCAATAGTTAGCGGGAACGTAATTGTTGCTGGTACCACAAAAGGTGTTTCTACCGATAAAAAAGGAAACTTTGAACTTCGTCTTGAAAAAGGAAACCACACCTTACAATTTAGCAGCGTGGGGCGCGTACCAACACAAAGGGTAATCAACATTTATTCCGATGGAAGTTTGAACGTTGAACTGGAAACCAAAATTACTTTAATTGGAGATATCGAAATTTTTGGAGATAAGAAAGAAACAGTGAGTGATGTACGTTCCGGAGTGGAGCGTATAAGTGAAGAAATGATAAAGTCAATTCCTGCACTTTTGGGTGAGCCCGATATAATGAAAACCACACTGCTTATTCCGGGTGTTCAAACCGTTGGCGAAAGTTCGCAGGGATTTAATGTGCGAGGAGGAAAAACCGATCAGAACCTGATTTTGGTGGACGGTGCACCCTTGTATTATCCTTCGCACTTTTTTGGAAACTTTTCAGCCGTTAATTCCGACATGGTAAAAGAGGCCATTTTATACAAAGGAAGTATTCCTTCTCAGTTTGGAGGCCGAATTTCGTCGGTGTACGAAATTATTACGCAGGATGGCAGCACAAAAGAAATTGGAGGAAATGGAGGTATCAGCCCACTCTCGGCAAAAATTGCAGTTGATGGTCCAATTTATAAGAAATCGACATTTGCATTTAGTGCCCGAAGTACCTATTCCGATTATGTACTGAACATGATAAACGTACCCGATTTGTACAATAGTACGGTGTCTTTTGGCGATATTCATGCAAAAGTGAATCTGCATTTAAGCGATAAGTCGCAATTGAAATTAAGTGCCTACACCAGTAACGATCGGTACAAATTACACAGCGATACATTGTACAAATACAAAAATGCCATACTTTCTGCCGATTATCATTTAAGATACAACGACCAGTGGCAGTCCGATTTTTTATTTACCAACAGTATGTTTGGCTACAATATTTCGAGCGATAAGGATGCGGCGTCGGCGTATACAATGACTCACGATGTTTTAAATGCTGGATTTAAAAACAGCAATACATTTGAAATAAACCAGGAGCTAAAACTAAATTTTGGTGCCCAGTTAAATGCTTACATCGTTAATCCCGGAGAAAAGGTAATTCCCGAGGGGGCCAATTTGCAACCATTTTCGAGTAACGACGAAAAGGCTTTGGAGTATGGTGGCTTTGTGGGATTGGAATTCCCGGTGTCGAGCAGGTTGTCGATGGAAGCCGGTGTTCGTTTGTCGGGATTTTTATCGTTCGATGATGGCTACCGTTATGTGTATGCCGAAAACGAACCTTTGGATATTGACAATATTGTTGATACAATCAGAGGTGAGAATTCTGTTAAAGCCCGCTATTTTTATCCCGAATTCCGTTTGTCTGCAAACTATATGCTACGACATTCTACTTCGCTAAAGTTTAGTTACAACCGCACGGTTCAATACATTCATATTTTAACCAACTCAACGGCAATTTCGCCAACCGATACCTGGAAACTTAGCGACGAGTATATTCCGCCACAACTTGGTCATCAAGTGTCGCTTGGATTTTTTAAGAGTTTCGGGAATAATGATGTGGAAACATCGCTTGAGGGATTCTACAAACGAATTGAAAACCTGAAAGAATACAAACCCGGTGCAAGCTTACTGCTGAACGATCATATTGAAACGGAAATATTAAATGGTTTAGGAAAATCATACGGTCTTGAATTTGCGTTAAAAAAGAATACCGGACGAATAAACGGGGTACTAAGTTATGCTTATTTACGCACTTTAATTAAGTCCGACTCACCGTATGAATCGGAGCAGGTAAACGATGGTGAGTATTTTCCGGCAAACTACGATAAACCACATAATTTGAATATGCTGGTAAATGTAAAAGCCTCTCGAAAGCTGCTGTTGTCGTCTACAATCAATTATTCAACAGGACGTCCGATAACTTATCCTGTGGCCAAATATCAATTGGGCGATCAGGTAATTCTGCACTATTCAAAATACAATCAGTACCGTATTCCTGATTATTTTAGAATGGATGTTTCAGTAACCTTTGAAGGCAATTTGAAAGCAAACAAAAAAATAGACAGTTCGCTTACGTTTGCCATTTACAACATTACGGCCCGTAAAAATGCGTATTCTGTATTCTTCAGAAGCGAGGGAGATACCTTTGCCGGATACCAGTTATCGATATTTGCAACCGCCATTCCAACCATCTCTTATAATTTTAAATTCTAATGAAAGTAAAAAAGTTTACATATCAAATTTTTCTTCTTTGCTTCTTGTTAGGCTTATTATTAGAAAACTGTGTTGATCCTTATCGACCAAAATTGAACGAAGAAGATGCACAGACCATCCTTGTTGTCGATGGTTTGATAACAACTGAGCCCGGATCGTTTAACGTTGAATTACGCAGGTCGGTGCCACTCGATACAATGCCAAATTTTACAAGCGAAACCGGTGCCAGTGTTTACATCCTCGACGACCGGAACCAGCGTTATGATCTTTGGGAAGCTGAACCGGGAATATACAGAGCAAACGATGACAATGCCAAAGCAGAAATAGGAGTTACATATCAATTGTTTATTACTGATGCTGCCGGAGTGAATTATGAATCGTCGCCGGTTTTAGTGCAGCAATCACCCGAGATTGGCGATTTGGATTTTGAAGAGGCCGAGACAGTCGTTTTCGAAGAAAATGAAGCCATAACAAAAAAGGCACTCGATATTTTTGTGAATTCCGATGATGCAAGTGGCAATACAAATTATTATCAGTGGGATTTTGTAGAAACTTTTGAGGTTATGATGCCCAATACCATCACGGCACTCGACGGTTATGGAATGCCTTACGAAACAACTGTTAAAGTTCCCGACGAGAAAAAATATTGCTGGGTGTCACGTCCTCAGTCAAATATTCTGGTAAAAACAGTTGCCAATCAAACTGAAAGCACCGTAAGTAAATTTACGATACTTCGGATTGGTGAATACGATGATCGTTTATTTTTCCGCTATTCGATAAAGGTACGTCAGTATAGCATTAGTAAAGAAATGTATACCTTTTGGAACAAGCTGAAAGACATAAATGAAAGTGCCGGTTCGTTGTACGATCAGGTGCCAAGTTCAGTTTACGGGAATATAAGTAGCTCCGACGGAGAAGGGCAGGCTCTGGGGTATTTTAATGCCGTTGATGCAAAAAGCAAACGAATTTTTATTGAAAAGTACGATCATTCGGTTCCTGCAGCTAATTTTTACGAAGACTGTCTTTATGTATCTGATCCGGGCGGCTATCATTTTGTAAATTATTTTTATGCTCGAAGTGCATTTTGTGCCGATTGCAGGAATTATGGAAGTAATGAAAAACCCGATTTCTGGTAGATGAAACAAATGAAAAAAATAGTATATATCGCATATGCCCTGGTTCTGTTTGTTTCGGTGTCGCGGGCTCAAAATACCGGATTGCCAAAAGAGGAAATAAACATTCATGTTAGCGAGAAGTGTGTATTGCCGGGTGATGAAATGTGGCTGACAGTTTATGTGAGCAATCAAAAGGATTTGCCCGGAAAAACAATTAGTAATCTGGCTTTTGTGGAGTTTGTTTCGGATAAAAATCAGTCTTTGGTTCGAAAGAAGATTTTGCTTGAAGCTGGTGTTGGGACAAGCTCAATAACAATTCCCGATACACTTTCAACCGGAATATACCACTTACTTGTGTATACAAATTGGGCCAAAAATTTTGGAGAAAACGCCTTTGCCAGCTCTAAAATAATGGTTGTTAATCCCTCGCAAAACAACGGCCTTAATAAAACTCCGGATTCATCTGCCGAGATGGTTTCTGAAAATCTGGAAGGACAGATTCGGATTGATCTGAATAAAAGCGAATATAACTGTCGCGAGAAAGTTGAGTTGGCTTTTTACACCGACAAAACATTTGACGAATCACTTGTATACAGCGTTTCAGTAGCACCAAAACTCAGCCCTAAACTTAAAGGATATCTGCAGCAGGTTACATACAATACAAATTCGCAAACAGTAAACGAAATTAAGTATTACCCCGATTACAATGGCTTCTTACTTTCAGGAACCTTGATAAATAAGTACAACAATCAGTTCATCCCGGATAAAGAAATTGTGATGTCGTTTCCCGGAGAGACAGTTCAGATTGACTATGCAAAAACGGACAAAAACGGGGCCTTTCGCTTTTTGTTAAAACCTGAACAAGGCGAAAAAGATATTGTTTTTAATTTGCCGGGCGAAGAAGCTGTTATTCGTTTTGACGAAAGTTTTGTAAACGGATTTAAACAAATGCCGGAGAAAATAAAACTTGAGTTGGATGAGCGCACATGGGATGAATGTAAACGGATGTATGTTTTTAGTCAGTTGCAGAAGAAATTTGGTCAGAGCAATATTGCTCTGCATAATATGGATTCGAAAAATGTAGAACCCGACTTTTTTGGTGATGTATATCAGAAGGTATTTTTAAAGGATTTTACCCGCCTCGATTCGATTGCCGAGTATTTTTATGAGTTAACACCGACCGTACATTTTCAAAAACGAAAAGGTGAGCAACTTTTGTTTCTTACCAATCCGGAAACCAATTTCCAATTGGGCGATAATCCGGCCGTTTTTGTCGATGGTGTATATTATCCCGACAACACAGAACTGGCCTTGCTCGATTACAATGTTGTTGAGCAAATAAATGTAATACCGCAGAATTATTTTTATAAAGACCAGGTGTTTAACGGTATTGTGTCGGTTTTTACTTACAAAAAGAACTTTAGCGACGCAAGCCAGCTGGAAACCATGAATCGTTTGATTTATCCTTTAACCGATTCGTATAACGATTTTAAGGTTGAAAAATTAATAAAAGATAATCGTATTCCCGATTTAAGACGTTTGTTGCACTGGAGCACGGCTGACTGGAATACCGGGGAAAAGATACAAAACGTAACGTTTTTTACCAGCGACATAGACGGTGCCTATACGATTACAATAACTGCTGTAACAAAGTTGGGTGAAGTTTTGACCGGTGAGACTACTCTTCGCGTTAAAACAGAAAAGGAGTAAAGCCTGTTTAGGTTTTCCGCTTTTTCTTTTTGGCAGCCGGAAACAAAACGTTATTCAGTATTAAACGATAACCCGGTGAATTGGGATGCAAACTCAAATCGGTTGGAGCATCACCAACCAAATGGCGGTAATCTTCCGGATCGTGGCCTCCATAAAAAGTCCAGAATCCTTTTCCTTGTTCTCCATGAATGTAACGTGCTTCGCGGGCCGGTTTATTTTCTCCCATTACCAGCACATTCGATTTTAATACTTCCTTACGATAGGCTGTGGTTTGCCCCATAAATCCTTTTATCAGGTTGCGGTGGTTTTGACATAGCATGGTTGGAATCGGATCCCATTTTGCCGAAAAATCAAACAAGGTGAAATAGTCGTTTTCGCGCGCTACATGACGGTGGTCGGTAGCATCAATATTCGAAAACTCGTATTGATACGGATTTTTCTCGAGTTTGAAATTTTCAAAGGCAAAGGTGTTTTTAAAATCCAGTTTCTCATCTACATTCGCTTCCATCGGGTCGCCATCAAACATGGTTTCGCAAATGTCGACCCCAACAGCTGCCAGCGAAATGTCGTAGGTATCGGTGGCAGCGCACATGGCAAATAAAAAGCCTCCGTTTTTTACATATTTCTGAATTTCGCGGGTTACAAACGATTTCATTTCCGAAACCTTCATAAAACCCATTTGTTCGGCTAGTTTTTTATTAATACTTACTTCCTGCTGGTACCATGGCATGTGTTGATACGAACGCCAGAACTTCCCAAATTGTCCGGTAAAATCTTCGTGGTGAAGGTGTAGCCAGTCGTAATCGGCCAGCTCGCCATTGATTATTTCCTCGTCGTAAATAATGTCGTAATCAATTTCGGCATAGGTAAGAACCAGGGTTACTGCATCGTCCCAGGGCTGTTTGTTGGGGGGCGAATAAACTGCAATTTTAGGAGCTTTGTTCATGGCCACCGCGTCCTGATTCACATCGGGTTGTGCAATTTCGTTTAAAATGGCGGAAGCCTGTGCATCGGTAATCGATTCAACAGAAACACCTCGAACCACACATTCGTTTTCGATTTCGGGATAATATTGCATTAAAAAGCTACCGCCTCTGTAATTCAGTAACCATTTAACTTCAATGTTTTTACCCAGCGCCCAATACGTAATACCGTACGATTTTAAATGGTCTTTTTGTGCATCGTCCATTGGTATGAGCAAATGAACGGCTTTTGCCTGCACCGCAAAAATAACAAGTAGGGAGAGTAGTACTATTCGTAGTTTCATTTCTTTCAAATTGCAATCAAACTAATTGATTCAGTCGCAAGATAATAACTTAATCCTGAACAGGCCAAGCAAGTATTATCTGCAGATGTTAAAAATTATAAATCATTTATAAACCACCTGAAAGAGATACAACTAATTCCTGCTTTGGTTCACGTTAAAAAGGTGCATCGCTGGTAGAAATGTTCTGCGAGTCGAAACTATGGTTGGTTTGCATGCCGGCACTCATCGAATCGTCATCAGCATTCATAGCCGATGGAAGCGTTTGTACATTTCCCTGGTAATCGTTGCTGAATTGCGGATCCATATCCGAGAATTTCGCCATGTGCTTCTGGAAACGCAGGTGAACATCGGCGGTGGCTCCATTACGGTGTTTTGCAATAATCAGCTCGGCCACACCCAGTAACGAGTTTCCCGATTCATCTTCAGTAATACCAAAGTATTCCGGGCGGTGGATAAAACAAACAATATCTGCATCCTGCTCAATTGCTCCCGATTCACGTAAGTCGGAAAGCTGCGGACGTTTTCCTTCGCGCGATTCAACGGCACGACTCAGCTGCGATAGCGCAATAATTGGAACATCAAGTTCCTTTGCAATTGCCTTTAACGACCGCGAAATCATACTCACTTCCTGTTCACGGCTTCCTCGATTGTCGGAACCGGCGGTCATCAACTGAAGATAATCGACGATGATAATGTCAATTTTGTGCTGCATTTTCAGGCGACGGCATTTTGCCCTGAATTCAAAAATTGAAAGTGCCGGTGTATCATCAATGAATATGGGAGCGGTATCGAGCGCTTTTATACGCTGGTTGAGTTGTGTCCACTCGTAATCTTCCAGTTTACCGGTTTTAATTTTTTCACCACCCAATTCCGTTTCAGCCGATATTAAACGGTTTACCAATTGTAAGGATGACATCTCAAGCGAAAATATTGCCACTGCCTGTCTGTGTTCAACAGCCATGTTTCGGGCCATAGAAAGTACAAAGGCGGTTTTCCCCATTGCTGGACGTGCAGCCAAAATAATCAGAGCAGAACGTTCCCAACCCGATGTTATACGGTCTACAGCAGAGAATCCGGAAGGGACACCACTTAAACCGTCAGGTTTGCTTCGTGCAGCCTCAATTTGAAGTACTGCCTGGTTCAAAATGGGTTTAATCGGAATGGTTTCCTTTTTTATATTTCCTTCAGAAACCTGGAAAAGTGCAGCTTCCGAAAAATCGAGCAAATCATCCACATCAACCGTGTCGTCGTATGATTTTGCCTGAATTTCAGATGAAACGCGAATCAACTCGCGCTGCATGTATTTTTGTGCAATTATTCGTGCGTGGAATTCGATGTGGGCCGCAGAAGCCACACGGCGTGTTAATTGTGTAATAAAACCCGGACCACCAACTTCATCCAGTTGTTCGCGGTCTTTTAATTCCTGTGTTACCATTAAAAGGTCAACGGGTTTTTCTTTCCCCGACAAGGTTTTAATGGCATCAAATATTTTGCGGTGTTCTTCTTTGTAAAAACTGTTGGTGTCGATGGTATCGGCAACTGTAATGTAGGCGTCACGTTCAAGCATCAGAGCACCCAATACGGCTTCTTCTACTTCAATTGCCTGCGGTGGTAATTTCCCGTATTGTGCGTTAATCTGATCAATTGTCGACTGCTGTTTCTGCTGGTTCGATTTTCTACGTTCTGCCATATTTTACTTTATCAAGAATCAAAAAAATGTTTAGAATTTTGACATTGTTTCGCTTCAAAAGTATACAATTACACTTCCGGTCACAAGTTAAAATTGCAAGTATTTTTAACCGGGGTTATTCACAATTGTTAATTCAGCTTATCTTCAATAATTTGCGTAATTATTTCTTGTAAAGTTTTTCCCATGGCAGCAATTTGCTGGGGAATAAAACTGGTGGCTGTCATTCCCGGGGTAGTATTTACTTCCAGAAAATAGAACGTTTCGTTTTTTAAAATAAAGTCGATCCGAACAATACCCGAGCATTCACACATGTCGTAAATTTCAGAAGTTAATTGCTGGCATTTTTCGAACAGATGTTTAGGCAAACGAGCCGGTGTAATTTCTTCGGTGGCTCCCGGAGTATATTTTGCTTCAAAATCAAAGAATTCGTTTTTAGGAAGCACTTCAGTAATTGGGAATACTACTTTTTCACCCTGAAGTCGTACAACTCCGCAGGTAAATTCTTTGCCATCAATAAACTGTTCAATTAGCGCTTCATCGCTTTCAATCCAAGCTTTTTCAATGGCTTCTTCAAGCTGGGAAAGTTCTTTTACTTTGCTTACTCCAAAGCTCGATCCACCGGCATTGGGTTTTACAAACAACGGAAGTCCCAGTTTTTCGACAATTTTATGTACATCGACGCCAGTTCCTTTGTTCAGTTTTATTGAATTGGCCATTACAACACCCAGGTTGCGCAGGTAATTGTTGCAAATCCATTTGTTAAACGTTAGCGACGAAGAGTGCACATTGCAAGTTGAATAAGGAATTTGCATTAACTCGAAATAGGCTTGTAAAATGCCGTCTTCGCCCGGTGTACCATGAATGGTGATGTATGCAAAATCGAAAGCTATTTTTTCGTTGTTCAACTGAAAGCTAAAATCCGATTTGTCGATGTCGGCCACTTTTTTTCCTTCCTTAAAAACTTCCCAGTTTTTACCTTGCATCTGTACCAGCCAGGGACTGAATTTGGCTGAATCAACTGCTTTTAAAACGTTTGCTCCGCTTTTAACAGACACAATAAATTCGGAAGAATCTCCTCCTGCAATTACTGCAATATTGGGTTTGTTTGTTTTATTCATTTCTGGTGGCTATGTAATTTTCCCATTTTTCAATGGCCGTTGCCATGTCTTCGGGCAACTCCGAATTAAATAACATTTTTTCTCCTGTGCTAGGATGGGTAAAACCCAGTGTTTTTGCGTGTAATGCCTGTCGCGGCAATATGGTAAAACAGTTTTGTACAAACTGTTTGTATTTGCTAAAAGTGGTCCCTCTTAAAATTTGGTCGCCACCATAATTCGAGTCGTTAAAAAGGGTGTGGTTAATGTGTTTCATGTGCACCCTGATCTGGTGTGTGCGTCCCGTTTCCAGTCGGCATTCAACCAAAGTAACATAACCAATGCGGCGTAAAACTTTGTAATGGGTTACTGCATGTTTGCCATAATCGCCGTCAGGGAAAACAGTAAAAACCTGTCTGTTTTTTAAACTGCGGCCAACGTTTCCGGTAACTGTTCCTTCGTCTTCCTTTACGCTTCCCCACACCAAAGCCTGATAGCGGCGTTCGGTTGTTTTTTCGAAAAACTGAAGTGCAAGATTATTTTTTGCCTGCTCGGTTTTGGCCACTACCATTAAACCCGATGTGTCTTTATCAATGCGGTGAACAAGTCCCGGCCGCGGGTCCTGGCTGTTAAATAAAGGAAGATCTTTAAAATACCAGGCCAGAGCGTTTACCAGGGTCCCGGAGTAATTGCCATGCCCGGGGTGTACTACCAACCCGGGAGGTTTGTTGATTACCATCAAATCGTCGTCTTCGTACACAATGTTTAAAGGAATATCCTCGGCAATTATTTTTAGTTCGCGACGCGGATAATCCATAACAATTACAATCTCCTGATTGGGTTTTACCTTGTAATTCGATCTTACCGATTTGCCATCGACCAAAATATTTCCTGCATCGGCAGCTGCCTGCAAGCGGCTTCTTGATGCATTTTCCATCCGGTTCGACAGAAACTTATCTATGCGAAGGGAAGACTGACCGGCATCCACAGTGAATTTGAAATGTTCGTATAAAACACCTTCTTCCAGCTCTTCGTTGTCGTTTTCAAATTCTTCCATTTCTTCTAAATTATTTTTCGTAAGCTTCGTTTATTTTTGCTGTATCAACGGTGAGCCAAATATCAACCGATGAACCAAGGTCGACCGATGGAACAAATTTTGGATTTGGCAATTGTTTCCACACCTGTGCGTTTAGCGAATCTTGTTTTGTTTTCATTGAGTTGTCGTAAATAAGTACTCCCTGATTTAAGCGGGCATCGTTTAAAATAACAGTTGCTTCATCCAGTGTAAATCCGGTTAAATTCGGAAGCGGTGTTTTAATGTTTCCTTTGCTTCGGCCAACAACCAACTCAATTGTACTTCCTTTAATAACGTTTTCTCCTGCCTGAATACTTACCGAATCGAGTTTTACATCAAGTACCAGATCGTTGTATTCCGACGGCTGATAAGAAATAGTACCCAATAAAAGTCCGCAATTTTCGACGAGTACCTGTGCCTGGCGAAATGAAATATCGGTAAGTTTTGGCAAAACTACTTTTTCAGGTTCTATCGAATTAATTGTAATGAAAATTAACCGGTTTTCTTTTACCATTGAATTGGCAATGGGTTGTTGATCGACAACTGTTCCGGGTTCGTATTTTTTGTTGTAAACCGAATCGATGATTTCAATTTTTACGTGATTCAACGCTGCGCTGGTTGTTGCCTCTTCTATTGTTAATCCGGTTAAATTCGGAACAGGATATGCTTCTCCGTGGTGTGTGTATCGGTTTAATCCTTTTAGAATTCCGAATACAATCACTACGACAAGAACAATGGCAATCGACAGATTTATCAGGAAAGTTCGACTAACTATAAATTTACCTAAACTCATTTCTTTCTGGATCTTTATTAAGTGAACAAAAATAAATCAAAAAAAGTATGTTGAAAGAAAAAGAACCAATAATCAATGGGTAAAATTGAAATAAATGGCAATTCGTAAAAAATCTTTTTGCTAAAGCGTTTTTTGAAATTACCGGCAAGCTTACAAACTATTGAATTTCAATTTTGTGCTTGTGTAATTCTGGTTCGTTTTACCCATATTGTTTGCTTCTATTGTAGAAAAACAGGCCGGTACAAATGTCTATAAACACGAAAAGGTAAAGAATTAAATTCTTTACCTTCCCGCAAAAAGTCTTGAAAGATATTACTTATCTTTTATGTCTTGGCTCGTCTGAAACGGTCAATTTTTTTCTACCTTTTGCTCTACGGGCTTTAATTACTTTTTGCCCACTAATAGTCGACATTCTATCTCTGAACCCGTGTTTGTTCTTTCTTTTTCTATTCGATGGTTGAAATGTTCTTTTACTCATTTCTATAAAGTTTTACTTGTTATCTATTAATTTTCGGACTGCAAAAATAGTGCTTTTTTTAATTCTTCCAAAAAGTTGAACACTTTTTTCTCAGAAAAGCGAAATTAGTTATTTTAAACTCAAAACCAAATGTTTAGCTATTTTGAGAATATCATTTTCAAAGCCAGTACTATCATTAACACTCCAAAGGCTTTGCGAAGTGTTTTGTCTGATATGTTTAACGAAAAATGAGACCCCAGATAAGCTCCCAATACAAAGGTGACGGAAAGTACCAGGGCTATTTTCCAGTTTACCTGCCCGGCTTTCCAATAGTTCCAGGTGGCAAGTATACCAACCGGAGGAAGCATAAACGCTAAACTGGTACCCTGTGCTTCGTGTTGAGAAAGCCCCAGAATAAAGACCAGTGCAGGAATTACAATGATGGCTCCACCAACACCAAAAACACCTGCCAATATTCCCGATAAAATTCCGATTACAATTAATATGAGTAGTTGTGCTGTTGTCATTTTGTAGTGTTTTTTTACCGTTAATTATCGTTTTTTACGGAAAAGCGAAATCCGATTCCATGCAGGTTGGTAATTTTTACTGCAGGATCGGCTTTAAAATATTTACGTAAGCGCGAAATAAAAACATCGAGGCTGCGTCCCAAAAAATAATCGTCGGAACCCCATACTTTTTGCAGAATTTCATTCCGGCTTAAAACTTTGTTGGCGTTTTCGGCAAAAAAACGAATTAGTTCGGCTTCTTTTAAAGTTAAACTGCGCAGCTGACCATCAATAGAAAGAGATAAATCGTCGGGATGAAAATCAAAATTCCCGATGCTGATTTTTACCGACGCCGCACCGTTGGTAACCGGTTGCGACTGACTTCGTCGCAGAAATATCTTAATTTTCAACAATAATTCTTCCATACTAAATGGCTTCGGAATGTAATCGTCGCCACCAATGGTAAGTCCCAGAATTTTATCTTCCGTCATACTTCGGGCGGTCAGAAAAATGATTGGAATTTGCAGATTGGTTTTTCTTATTTTTTCAGCCACCTGAAAACCATCAATTTTTGGGAGCATTACATCTAAAACAATTAAATCAAAGCTGTTGGCCGAAAATAAATTAAGCGCAATGGCGCCGTCTTCGGCCACCATTACATTGTATCCGTTTTGCTCCAGGTTGTCTTTTACAATAAAACGTAAAGCTTCATCGTCTTCAACCAGTAATATTTTAAATTCGCTATCGTTCATATGTTAATTTGGAATGGTAAGTGTAAAAATACTTCCTCCATTTGGATTTTCCTCTACTTTAATTTTCCATTTGTGGGCTTTTACAATTTTATGCACGTAATCGAGGCCAAGGCCAAAACCTTTTACATTATGCACATTGCCGGTAGGAACCCGGTAAAACTTCTTAAATATTTTTTTTCGATACTCGCGGGGAATACCAATACCATTGTCGGTAAAACTTAGTACAAAAGTGTTTTTGCGTTGCTTGCATTTAATCAGTATTTCCGGATCTTGTTCGCAATATTTTACGGCATTTTCAAGAATATTGGTAAGTAAATTGGCAAAATGAAATTTGTCGGCCAGTATAAGCTGAGGTTTTTTACTGAGCTTGGTTGTTATTGTTGCCTTTTGCCCCGAAGTTGAATGTTTAAATACTTCAAGAGTTTCCAATAAAAAGGTTTCCACATTTAGTTTGTCGAGGTTAAGTCTTATCCTGCTTTTTTCGATGGAAGCCAGGTTTAGAACTTTTTCCACGTTTTTTGACAAGCGTGTATTTTGTTCCTTGATTATTTTGGTGTATTCGAATAAACGTTTTGGATTTTCAAGTATTTTTTGGTCGTTTATAACATTTGCCGATAGCGCGATTGCTGAAATGGGAGTTTTTAGTTCGTGCGTTAAATTGTTGATGAAGTTTTTCTGAACCTCCGAAAGTTGTCGTTGCCTCATAATAACTACCAGTGTGTAGCCAAAAAAGAAAACTACCAACACAAGCAGGCCGGTTAAAAAATACCAAATGGAAAGTCGTGAATTAAAATACGATGACCGATCGGGGAAATGAACTCCAAAATAATTGACGTAAGAATCATTTAGCGGGAATTCATAAAACGATGGTTTTTCTTCCGAATTCTGCATCACAAGGATTCCTTCGTCCATTTGTTCTTCTCCCGGATTGAAAATTGCAAACTCGAAATCGTAATAAATTTCGTGCTTTTTTAGTTCGCGAATTAAATTCGACTTTAACAAATCCTTGTCGATTGCCGAACCAACATTCACTAAATAGTTGCTACTCGATAAAATCTCAACAGGCGTAATACTGTCGAAGTTAGCGGTACTTCCGGTTGCAAGCATTACCTGCCAGGCTACCTCTTTTAAAGCCACACTTGCACTTTCTTTAAATTGCTCGTCGGATATATTATATGAACTACGTATAAACGAAAACTGGATCAAAAAAACACCTGCAATGGAAACTGTAGCCAGTAAAATGATGTATTTTAATGCTTTACCTTTCATATACGCTTTTGATTACAACGAAACTACACATTTTTTTAGTTGATAGCCGCGTTTAACAACTCATTAACAAAATATTGAATTAGATTAACACCCGGAATAAAAAAGCATGCTTACATTTGTTTTCGATATTGCATCTAACTCACAAAATTAAAATATAAATAAGATGAAGCGAATTTTACAAGTATTAATGGTTTTTTCTTTGGTTGTTACAGTTAGCTCGGTAATGGCACAGGGAACTGCCAAAATTGTTTTTGAAAAACAATCTCACGATTTTGGATCGTTTAAAGAATCGGATGGAGTCCAAACAACAACTTTTAGTTTTAAAAATGAAGGAGATGCTCCTTTGATCCTTTCGAACGTACGTGCTTCCTGTGGTTGTACTACCCCAAAATGGACGCGTGAACCTGTTGCTCCCGGTGCCAGTGGCGATATTCAGGTAAGTTATAATCCTAAAAACCGTCCGGGTACATTTAATAAATCGGTAACTGTAACTTCGAATGCTGCCGTAAGTAATGTTATATTGCGAATTAATGGTACTGTTGCAGCTCGCGAAAAAACACTAGCCGAAGAGTATCCACGTCAGATTGGAACTTTACGCGTAAAATCTAATTATCTTTCGTTTGCTAAATTAACTCAGGGTGAAGTAGCAACCAAAGAGTTGGAGTTGGTTAATGATTCAGACGAGCCTGTTGAAGTTGGTTTCAGAACCGTTCCTGATTTTTTAACTGCAGTTGCTGAACCGACTACTATTCCGGCTCACGAACGAGGTAAGGTAATTGTAACATACGACACAAAAGCGGCCAATACTTATGGTTTTGCATCAAATCGTATTTATTTATCATTAAACGGAAGTAAAGATTACAAAAGTTCTTTGGGTGTAAGTGCAACAATTGAAGAAGATTTCTCTCATTTAACAGCCGAAGAACGTGCAAATGCACCGGTTGCCTCATTTGAGCCTACAACTTTCGACTTTGGCGACATGAATCAGGGCGACAAAAAAGAACATACTTTTTCGTTAACCAATAATGGTAAAACTGATTTGTTGATTCGTAGAGTTCGTTCATCATGTGGATGTACTGCAGTAGCACCATCAACTAAAGTAATTGCACCGGGCGAAACTGCTCCAATTAAAGTTACTTTCGACTCTCGCGGCAAACGTGGACGTCAGAGTAAATCAATTACTGTAATTACCAACGATCCAAATACTCCAACTTCAACATTGCGTATTTCGAGCAATGTACTGGTACCTCAAAGTTAAACGTTTATTTAAGGTCAATAATATACGAAGGTGTTGCAAATGTATATTTGCAGCACCTTCTTTTTTGTGTACTTTTATTGCGTTAATTTATTTCAAATGTCAGAAAACGATAATCATCATATAGAAAACAGCCCTGAGTATGAGGGACTAAAAGTGAATCAGGGGATTGAGCAGCCTGAATCTGTGAGTAACGATTCGGTGAAACGATTTTTAAAAAAGAAAAGGAATTTACTGACTGCCAACGAATACGTTGCCGGAATTTTAAAAGGCGATATTACCTTGTTAAGTAAAGCAGTAACATTGGTTGAGAGCTCAAAAAGCGAACATCAGCAACTTGCTCAGGAAATTATTACACAGTGTCTGCCTCACAGCGGGAAGTCTGTGCGAATTGGTATTACCGGTGTTCCCGGAGTTGGGAAAAGTACTTTTATTGAAGCACTTGGAAAATACATTACCAACCGAGGGGAGAGATTGGCTGTATTGGCAATTGATCCGAGCAGTGAACGTACAAAAGGAAGCATATTGGGTGATAAAACCCGGATGGAAGAACTTGCCGGAGATAATAAGGCTTACATACGGCCCAGCCCGTCAGCCGGATCGCTGGGAGGTGTCGCACGTAAAACCCGGGAAACAATCATCCTTTGCGAAGCTGCCGGATTTAGTCATATATTAATCGAAACGGTTGGAGTAGGGCAGAGCGAAACCGCAGTGCATTCCATGACCGATTTCTTTTTATTACTGATGTTGGCAGGTGCCGGCGATGAACTCCAGGGAATTAAGCGGGGAATTATGGAAATGGCAGATTTAATTGCCATAAACAAGGCTGATGGAAATAATGTTGAAAAGGCGCAAATGGCGCAGGTTCAATATAAAAATGCAATTCATTTATTTCCGAAAAAGGAGTCGGATTGGGAACCGGGAGTATTAACGTGTTCTGCTTTTCATAAAATGGGAATAGATACGATTTGGCAGCAGGTAGAAAAGTATAAGAAACAAACTGTCGATAACGGCTATTTCTTTAAAAAACGAAACGAGCAATCTACTTACTGGATGCACGAAACGATTGAAGAACATTTGAAACGGAATTTTTATGATCATCCTGAAATAAAGGAGAAGTTAAAAGTGCTGGAAAACTATGTTTTAAACGATAGAATGAGCTCTTTTATTGCTGCAGGCGAACTTTTAAAAATGTATTCCAACTTAAAATAACTTGTCATTTTAAGCAGGTTTGACAGGCCGGGGAGAACAAAGAATATTGAAGTTCGAAAGAACGAGTAAAGAGATACCACATACAACAGGATTCTATTTCATAGAAAAGAAATAATTTTGTAAAACCTTTCGGAGTTAGAGGTGTTAGTATGGTAAAATAAAATTCAAAAAAACAACAATAATGAATTACGATGTTATAGTTATTGGCAGTGGTCCCGGAGGATATGTAACTGCCATTCGTGCGGCTCAACTTGGTTTTAAAGTAGCTGTTGTTGAAAAAGAAAACTTAGGTGGAATTTGTTTAAACTGGGGTTGTATTCCTACAAAATCGCTGTTGAAAAGCGCACAGGCGTATGAGTATGCCGTTCATGCGGCAGATTACGGCGTTTCAATTGAAGGAACTGTAAAACCAGACTTTGAAGCCATGGTAAAACGTAGCCGTGGTGTTGCTGACGGCATGAGTAAAGGAATTCAGTTTTTGTTTAAAAAGAATAAAGTTGAATCGATTTTTGGTTGGGGAAAACTGGCCGGAAAAAATACGGTGGAAGTAACCGACGACGCGGGTAAAAAAACATCTTATACTGCAAAACACATTATTTTGGCGACAGGTGCACGTTCGCGTGAGTTGCCAAATTTACCACAGGACGGTGAAAAAATTATTGGCTACCGTAAAGCATTAACTCTTGACAAACAACCAGAAAGTATGGTGGTTGTTGGTTCAGGTGCCATTGGCAGCGAGTTTGCTTATTTCTATCACTCAATTGGAACTCAGGTTACTTTGGTTGAATTTATGCCAACCCTGGTGCCAAACGAGGATGAAGAAGTGGCTAAACAACTGGAGCGCAACTTTAAAAAGTCGAAAATGAAGGTAATGACGAGCTCATCAGTTGAGAAAGTTGATACTTCGGGCGACAAATGCAAAGTGACCATTAAAACCAAAAAAGGAGAAGAAGTGGTGGAAGCCGATGTTGTACTTTCAGCTGTTGGAATTGCTCCAAATACAGAAGGCATTGGATTGGAAGAAATGGGCATTGTATTGGAGCAGGGACGTGTAAAGGTAGACGAGTTTTACAAAACCAATGTTGAGGGAGTTTATGCCATTGGTGATATTGTTGCCGGGCCTGCCCTGGCACACGTTGCTTCGGCTGAAGGAATTACCTGTATTGAAAAAATTGCAGGATTAAATCCGGAACCTATCGACTACGGAAACATTCCGGGATGTACATATACGAATCCTGAAGTTTCGTCTGTTGGATTAACCGAGGCGAAAGCAAAAGAGGCAGGATACGAAATAAAAGTGGGTAAGTTTCCTTACTCGGCAAGTGGTAAAGCAAGTGCTGCCGGACAAAAAGATGGTTTTGTTAAACTGATTTTTGATGCAAAATATGGCGAATTACTTGGTGCACATATGATCGGTGGAAATGTTACTGAAATGATTTCGGAATTGGTTGTTGCCAAAAAATTGGAAATCACAGGACACGAATTGCTAAAAACAATTCATCCTCACCCAACAATGAGCGAAGCCGTAATGGAAGCTGCTGCGGCTGCCTATGACGAGGTAATTCACATCTAAAATATTTTTGTTAAATACTGAGAACCCGAAGATTACGTCTTCGGGTTTTTTGTTGTACCTATTTCGAACATGCGACATTATTGTTCGAAAAGTATATAAAACATTGAAAATCAAGAAGAAAGTTTTGGTAATTAGAAATTAGTTCTAAATTTGCTTTCCGATGATCAGCTACAAAAAACCGGAATAGTTCCCAATATTGATTTTGTTAAATGGGAGTAAATTATCTTTTATTAAAATAAAAACTATATGAAGAAACTGACACTTCTTGTGGCATTTACTATGCTGCTTCAATTGGCCTTTGCGGGCGGATTGTTAACTAACTACAACCAAAGTGCACAATATGTAAGGATGTTATCGCGTAATGCTGCCCTTGAAATTGATGCTGTATTTTATAATCCTGCCGGTTTGGTAAAAATGGAAGATGGATGGCATTTTGCTTTTTACAGCCAAACGATCTTTCAAAACCGTGAAGTAAATACTGAATTTCCATTGTTAAACGATGGATACTACAAAGGAGAGACTACAGTTCCCGTATTTCCCGATCTTTATGCCGTTTACAAAAAAGATAAATGGGCGTTCTCTCTTGGACTTGGTCCTGTAGGTGGAGGTGGAACTTCTACTTTCGATCGTGGTTTACCATCATTCGAAATTCCAATTTCGAAGGCAGTTCCTGCTTTGGCTGGCCTAAGCCAAATCAATCCTGCACTTGGTGTTACAGGTTACAGTGCTGATCTGGCTTTTGATGGTTCTTCAACGTATTGGGGAATTCAAGTGGGAGCAACATATGCTATTAACGAAATATTTTCGGTTTATGGTGGTGTACGTGTTATGCCATCAACCAATGCCTATAAAGGATCAATAACCAACGTTATGTTAGAAGCAGGGGGTCAAATGAATCCTGCTCCGGCATGGTTAACAGGTGCTTCGGCTACAGTAAGTGGAATAGCTGGTCAAGCAAGTGAAGGCGCCAATATTATGTATGGTACTGCAGCTACAATGCAGCCGGTTATTGATGCCGGTGGAGGCGGTTTTACTTTAGCACAACTTGAAGGAGCAGGATATATTGATGCTGCTACTCGTGCTCAAGTTGAAGGAGGTCTGCTGTATATTGGAGTGCCTTCAGAACAGATTGATATGATGAATTTATCCCAGGTGCAAGGTACATATAATGCAGCAGGAGACGAATTAACAACTACTGTGGCGATATTAAATGGTACTGCACAAACGCTGGAAGCTACTTCGGGAGCAATGGAAGACAGAGAAGTGGATACAAAACAAAAAGGATTGGGTTTTACTCCAATAATTGGTATTAATATTTCTCCAAACGATGATTGGAATATCGGTTTAAAATACGAGCACAAAACATCGTTGACCTTAAAAAATGAAACCAAAGTTGATGATCTTGGCCTGTTTCCTGACGGAGCAGAAGGTAGCTATGATGTTCCTGGTATTTTTACCGCTGGTGTTGGATACCGTGGAATTGACAAGTTAGAGTTGCAATTATCTTACAATATTTATTTCGATAAAGGAGTGGATTACGGTTACAATGTAAGATATAGCTCAGTTGGACAGCAAGTACACCGCGATATTGATAAAAACTACTTTGAACTTGGATTAGGAATTCAATACAATATTACCGACAATTTTGCTCTTAGTGTTGGAGGATTGATTTCAGAGAATGGCGTATCACCGGAATATCAGAGTGATTTTAGTTATTCAAATTCTTCGAAAACACTTGCCGGAGGTTTTATGTGGAAAATTACCGACAGACTTACCTTCGATTTCGGAGTACTGAATACTTTCTATATCGACGATACCGTTGAATTTACAGATCCTGATGTTGGTAAATACAAAGAGCATTACGCAAAAACAACATTTGATGTTGCTGCGGGACTTTCATATAGCATTTTTTAAACCAATAACTTATTATAAGTTCAAAAGGGGTGTAGAGTTTTCTACACCTTTTTTTTTGTTATAACAATAAGTTCAATGAGTAGGATGTATGGGGAGTAAAAAAGCTGCTCAGAGAGGAACTAAGCAGCTCTCCTTAGTAAAATGGAATATTACACTAAACAGCCTTCACCTTTACAAGTAGGTCGTACGAGATATTAATACCAAACCACATTGGGCCTGTATCGGTGGTCCCCGACACAGTTGCTGTTATTTCTAGGTTATTGATAAGATGATTTGCCAGCTGAGTTAGTACTGAACTGGAAATGGTAGGATGTTGCGTTGAGTTAGCGCTGGTAATATTTTGGAGGGTTACGATATCTCCAACACCACTTACCGACAAAGTAATTGAGTTAATTTGTGCTCCACTTTCAAGACCATAGAACATGATTTCCAGGTTGTCTACCTCAATTGATTTTATATGATCCAAATAGTCCCATAAATCGGAATTGTCATACAGAGAAGCATAACCTGATTCTGAAAATGTGTAGTCAGCAGCAGATTTTACCAGAACGGCAGTGTTGCCTTCAACTCCAACATCAATATACATATCCATGTTGGTGTCGAAATCAATGGTGTTCGCATCTTCAATTTTATCACACGAAAAAAGAAGTAAGGGAACAAGTAGCAAGAGTGACATAAATCTTTTCATAGCTGTAATTTTATGGTGTAAAACTAAAGTTACGGAAAAATCGAATTTATGTCAATACCGAGCAGTAACCAACGAAGCGATGGTAGACCCATTGTAGTCAGGGATTCAACATAAAAAAAGCTGCTTTCTGGTTTGAAAGCAGCTTTTGGATTATTCAAAATTTGTTTCTTACAAAACCTCGGCTTCAATGTGTACATCAAAATCCATATTTACGGTAAAATCCATGGGAGCTTCGTTAGTGACACCTTCCACTTTAACATTTAATTCTTTTGTTGAATTCAGAATTGTGGCTACTTGAGTTAATTTGGCCTGATCGATGGTTGGCGTATGAGTCGCATTAATTTGAGTAACACTCTGAAATGAAGCTAAAACTCCAACTCCGATAACCGATATTTCAATTGATTTAATTTCCTGTCCAGCCTGCAGATTGGTGAAATTTACTACGATATTGTTCAAATCAATCGATTTTATTTTATCCAGATAAGCATTGATTTCACTTATGTCACTTAGTCTTGCTGTTTTCGATTGTACAAATTCGTATTCCGCTTCAGTAGATTTTTGCGCCTTGGCAGTAGGGGCAACTACAGCAACCGGAATGTCCATCGAAAGAGAGGTGTCAAAATCAATTGTGTTGGCTTCTTCGATTTTATCGCACGAAAAAAGGAACAGGGATAATACAAACAGTGAAAGGGTAAAACGTTTCATAATTTTTTGTTTTAAGATTTAAAACGACAATATACGGCTAAAACATTTGCCAATCAATATTATTTCGAACGAATCTAAATAAAAAAGGATTGCCTCTTTCGAAACAATCCTTGTGTTAACATCTTGTGCTGTAATTTTTCAATTAACAGTCTTAATTCAAATCAAATATTTCGTTGTAAATCTCGTCGTTTACCAATTTTGCAGTTAGCACGAATTCTTTTTTGCCTTCAAGAAGCAGTGGTGTTAAATCGTAACGAAACTCTTTTGTAAAATATGCTTCACACAAATCGTCGTTTGAGTTGTGGCGTATTTCAAAAGTTGGAACGGTAGAACTACTGGCTGTCCAAGGGTGCATGCGGGCCAAATCGATGGTGTGCTCCTGGCAACCTCCACTGTACGAAATCCGAAAGTAAAGACAGTTGCCATCAACATACGCCTCATGTAAATAAACAGGATCGCGTGCCAGACTGTCGTAGTTTTCGAAATACAAATCAACATATGGGGTGCAGCTTAATTCTTCTGCATACGTTATTTTGCATGCAACGCCACGTTTACAACTGTTAATAATGTTATCCAGCTCGGCATACTCTACCAAAACACGTTGTCCGTTTGTAAAAGTAAAATCTTCGGGATAATACAAAGGTTGAATGCGGTTTCCGTTGTCCAGTTCAATAACAAAACCACAGTCGCCTGCTCCGGCATAGTCAATAACAGTACCCGCTTCTTGTTGCAGAATGGGTTCTGTATCGTCCTGGCAAGCCGACAATACAACAAAAAATAACGATAGTAATACGAATAATCGTTTCATGGCTTTTTGTTTATTAAAGAACGAAAGTAGTTTTGTTTTAGTCTGTTTACCTACTGACTTTTAACATTATTTTACGATTCGTATTCTGGTTTCTTTACTGTTCCCAGAAATAAAATAGCACCGGTATCTTTTTCGGTTATGACATAAAAGAAAGGTCGGTTAACATCAAACTGGATATTTTGAGATGGCATAACTGAAGTTAGTTCAATGGCAACAACAGTAACAGCAGCAGCTTCGGTTCCTTTTTCGTTTACATCGATAAATGTTTTGTGTTTTACATAGTCGATTTTTAAATTACCTCCTTTGTTTATGCCTGTAAAATCAGCAGCCCCGGTAAAAGCAATGTCCATTCCCATGTCGCTTAGTACATCATTTAACTTCAACTCGTATTCATATTTTAGCTTCGGTAGTTTTAAATCGATGTTTAAAGTGTCGGTAAAACTTTCCATCCAGCTTGTCCAGGTTGTTTCGTCAAGTTCATCCACAATGTTCTCAACAGACTTGTCTTCAGTAGGCAGAAATACATACATATTATAATTGCCGGCTCCGTAAGGAAGTTTAACTGCACTAAATAATGAATTTGAGACATAGGGTACTGCATCTGATTTTTGCATGGTAGGCACATTTAAAGTTGTTCCGTTTTCTAAATGGAAAGGCAGGTCTTGTGTGTCGTTTTTATCAAATTCGTTTTGCCATATTCCATTAAAATAAATAGCGTTTAGTAAAAACATAACCTGGTCGCCACTTATCTGGTCAATAATCTTATCAATTTTATCGAATGTTTTATCAGCTACCCAATTGTTAATGGTATTTAAAGCTTTGGAGGAGCCAAAATCGAGTGCTTCAACTTTTGCATCATAAAACTCTTGGTTGATGGTTACAAAATCTTTTTCAACCGAAAATCCTTCTCTGTAGAAAATGGCATTGGCAATTTCAAGAACTACTTTTGGGTCGAGCGACTGAAGAGCAGCTATTAAATTACTATACGATTTGTTGATATCATCAGGTGTTAAACCATACACTTTTAATGTTTGTTCCATGGCTGTTTTTGTCTCGTTGTTTGCCCCGTTGTAAGTCATGGCAAGAGCTACACTTACACTTAACGGTGAAACCATAATGTTATCATATTTCATTTCGCCGGCGTAGATTCGTCTAAAAAGGTCAAGGCCAAATTCATTTCCTGCTTCAACCAGTTGTGCCGATTTTTCATCCAATTTGATTGTTTTTGGAATAACGGGATCTTCAATTGTATTGCAGGAGTTCAGCACAATTAATAGGAGTGCAAAAAGCAGGGTGGTAAAAGATTTCATTTTTTCATTTTTCTAATTAGTGTAAATGTATAATTTTTAGATGTGAACAAACTCAAAAAGGTTGCGTGCCCCATTTTCTATTTGCTTGTACAGGCAACTTAGGAATTTTGTTTTTCCCTTTCACGCAACCCTTTCAAGGCAAGGTTCGTCTTATCCCCGAATACTGAACTGAAAACCGGTAAGAAAGAAAGCAAATGTGAAAAAAGGGGATGTGGTAACCCAGTTTAAAACCTTACTTTTACAGCACATTTGCGATAGATTTTGGAAGAGCTGAAAAATATAATAAATGAGTGTGCTTTTGGAAATGTGCGTGCACAAGAAAAGCTATACCATAGATTTGCGCCAACAATGTTTGGGGTATGTCTGAGGTATGCCAAAGATTCAACCGAGGCGGAAGATAACTTACAGGATGGCTTTATCAAAGTTTTTCAGAATATTGGCCGCTTTAGGCACGAAGGTTCTTTTGAAGGTTGGGTAAGACGAATTATGGTAAATGTGTCGCTCGAGAAATACAGAAAACAACATTTAATGCATCCGGTTGAAGACGTTTCAGTATTGGAAGGGCAGCAAATTTCGGAGGATATTCTGGCAGAAATTTCGGCCAAAGAGTTGTTGGAGCTGATTCAGCAATTACCTCCCCGTTATCGTATGGTTTTTAACCTTTATGTAATGGAAGGAATGAACCACAAGGAAATTGGTGAGGAAATGAAAATATCGGAGGGAACTTCGAAATCGAACCTTGCACGGGCAAGAGATATTTTAAAACGGAAAGTGAAAGAACTTTACCGTGAAGTTGGAAAAAGTAATTATACGGCTTAATGAATGATAAGTTAAATATGGATAATACAATCCGCGAAAAATTGGATGGTTTTTCGGTGGCGCCACCCGCTCATGTATGGAATTCCATACAAATGCAGATGGCTGCACAAAAGCGGAAAAAGCGTATGGCTTACATTGCCTGGATTTCGGCAGCAGCAGTTGTGGTTTTTGCTTTTGTGGCCGGTTGGTACTTTAACGAGCAAAGTAGCGAAATGGTGTTGCCTGTGGCAGAGCAACAATTAACTGAACCCGAAACCCATTTGTTGGAAATTGAGACACCAACTCCAATGGCAGACCAGGAGGAAGATGAGTTGAGTTTTGCGGAGAATGCTGAAATAGCTAAGCCTGAAGTAGCGATAAAGGAACTCCTTACTGAAAATGAAAATTTGGTAGCAGCCAATTCCGGCACGGTTGCAACAAAAGAAAAAACAATCTATAATTTAATGGAAAGCCTGGAAGCGCTTTTTACAATAAAAAAACAGGATGTTATTTTAGCTGAGTATCATCAGGAGAAAACTGATGATTTGCAAATGACTGCTTCAGACGAGCTGTTAATTGCTGAAAATATTAAGGACTTTAAAAACAACGCGACCAAAGAAACCGGTTGGATTGTAGGGGCACATCTGGCTCCCGGTTATTCGTCTTACTCAGCAAGTCATGGCGAACAATATGCACAAAGTATGACCTACTCGGGCAACGATGGTAACGGAAATATGGGAGGTGGTTTTTCGGTGCAATACAAAACCGGTAAACGCTTGCATGTTGAAAGTGGCGTGTACTATTCGCAAAACGGACAAAAATCCAGCAACTCTTCCCGGGGGCTTTTCAACTTTGGAGGAAAATCGGATATGGATTTATTGTATGCCGATCCCATGCCTGCCGATCCGGGTTTTGTGGGTATTGTTGATGGCGTTTTTTCGAATGCTGTGAGTTTAAGTAGCGAAGGCATTGCCATGAACAGTACTGCTGGTGTTATTGTAATGCAAAATACTCCTGAAGGTGCATTGATTGCTACCGAAGCAGAATTAGCCAATTCGAAATCGACAAACGCATTGGTTACTGATGGGGATTTTTCTCAGGTTTTTGAATTTGTTGAGATTCCGCTACTGTTGCGGTACGAAGTGCTGAATAAACGGTTTGGAATTGAGTTGGTTGGTGGATTAAATGCAGGTTTTGTTGTCGGCAACAATGCCTATATAAATAACGATTCCGGCACCCAGAATATTGGAAGCACTGCAGATATTTCAACCCTCAACTTTTCAGGATTGGTTGGAGTGGGAATGAATTACCGGCTTGGGAAACATATTTCACTGGCACTGGAACCTCGCCTGAATTATTATCTAAGTTCCATCAATTCAAATCCAGATGTTACCTACCGACCTTACCGGATTGGCGTTTATACCGGTGTTTATTATGAGTTTTAATTCGTCATTTTGTCAAAAAGCCAATCGCACAGGTTGATTTTAATCAGCAGTTTTTTTACAACGCTCAATGTAAACTAAATTTAGTTTTTGATTGTTTTATTGGAGTATAACCAATAGCAAATAGTATGACTAAAGTAAACGTTTATCTCACTTTTAACGGGAACTGCGAAGAGGCCTTTAACTTTTATAAATCGGTTTTTGGAAACGATTTTGCGTATGTTGGAAGGTTTAAAGATATGCCACCTATGGAAGGAATGCCTCCAATGTCAGGAGAAGCAGGCGAAAGGATTATGCACATTGGCTTGCCGGTGAGTAAGGAAACGGTATTAATGGGAAGCGATACAGGTGGCGAATGGGGACCGCCACTCACCGTTGGAAATAATTTCTCGATTACTATTTCAGCTGATTCCCGGGAAGAAGCACTTCGTTTTTATGAACAACTTTCAGAAAATGGACAAATTACGATGCCGATGAGCGATACTTTCTGGGGAAGCTACTTTGGAACTTTAACGGATAAGTTTGGGATTAACTGGATGGTAAGTTTCGATGAAAATATACAATAATTAATAACCAAAATTTATCTTTTTAGTGGCTCTTAGATCAAATTTGTGTTTAAACCTGTTTTTGGTATAAAACCCTTAAATAAGGACTAAAAAGTCTGTATTTAAGCTGGTTTTTTAATAAATTGCTACTTGTACATTGCATTTTTGTACTAAATGTGAAATTTGCACTTAATAATTACTTATTACGATTGCAATATCATATCAACTAAATTACTTTTTTAATTTTGCACGACATTTCAAAAAGGAATTACCGAAAAAACTGGAAAATCAGCTGCTTTAAAAGTGGATGTTTATAGATATTGAACCTTAATTGGTGAAATTACCGTTAAACCTTTTGAAAAATAGTACACAAAAAACGTTCTGATCGATTTTTCTGATTTGCCAAAGGCAGACACACAAGGATAGTTGACTTTTGATTAATTGTGATTTTTGCCTGCAATAAGAAATGACAATTCGTTTTTTGCAATCATTATAAGTTAGTAAATTAAATAAAATGAAAACAGGTATTTACATTACCAATACAGAAAGGAGTACTGGCAGGTCAATTGTTTCTTTAGGTATTCTAAAATTATTGCTCTCAAAAGTGAGCAAGGTGGGTTATTTCAGACCAATTATCAACGATTATCCAATGGGAAAACGTGATAATCACATTGAAACCATGTTGTCGTATTTCAATCTCGATATGGAGTACAAGGATGCCTACGGTTTTACCATGTCGCAAGTGGTGAAATATAAAAACCTGGGACAGGAAGCTCGTTTAATCGATCAGATTATTGGTAAGTACAAAGAACTTGAAGAACGCTTTGATGTTGTTTTGGTCGAAGGTTCTGATTTTGATGGTAAAGGTGTTGCCATCGAGTTTGACCTGAATGTTGAGATTGCTAAAAACCTTTCAATTCCAACAATTCTTATAAGTTCTTCTCACGACAAGGAGATGAAGGATGCGGTTGCCAATCTTGATTTAGCCGTAAAAACCTATGCCGAAAACGATGTTCTTATTCAGGCAGTTTTTATGAATCGGGTTCCTGAAAACGATATGGACGAAATGAGAAAGGAACTGCTACAAGTAATTCCTAAAGAAACTTATATTGAGATTATACCTGAAGTAAAAGGGCTGGGAAGTCCTACTGTTCGCGAAATTGTTGAAGAACTGGATGGCGTGGTATTGTATGGTGAGAAATTGCTTTGCAGACAGGTTGACAGATATAGTGTAGGAGCCATGCAACTTCGTAATTTTCTCGATCGCTTAACTGAAAATACACTGGTTATTACCCCTGGTGACCGTTCTGAAATTATTCTTGGAGCTTTACAAGCCAATGTGTCAACAAACTATCCTTCAATAGCAGGTATTATTGTTACAGGTGGAATGCGACCGGAAGAACAGATATTGAAACTGATAGATGGTTTGTCGAGTATTGTTCCTATAATCATGGTTGAGGATGCCACCTTTATTACTGCACAAAAAATATCTAATGTAAAGCCTCAAATAAGACCGGGAATTACACGCAAACTCGATTTGAGTATTTCGACTTTCGAAAAATATGTAGATGCTGAACATCTTATCGACAAGTTTAGAAGTTTTAAAACCGATGTGGTAACCCCACATATGTTTCAGTATAACTTGGTTGCCAAAGCCAAAGCCAAAAAGAAACATGTTGTATTGCCCGAGGGAACCGATCCAAGAGTTCTTTTGGCAGCTACAAGCCTTGTCGATCAGAATGTAGTTGATGTTACTTTGTTGGGTAAACGCGAAGATATTTTGATTCAAGCCTCAAAAGTTGGTGTAAAAATCAACGGAAATATAAAAATTATTGATCCTGCAAAATCGGAAAATTACGAAGACTACTGGAAAACTTACCATGAGCTTCGTAAACACAAAAATATTCCGGAAGAAATGGCAAAAGAGGCCTTGTTGGATGTGTCGTACTTTGGAACGATGATGGTATACAAGGGACATGCCGACGGAATGGTTTCGGGCGCTGCTCATACCACCGCTCACACCATTATTCCTGCATTGCAGTTTATTAAAACCCGTCCGGGAGTTTCTACCGTTTCATCTTGTTTCTTTATGTGCCTTGATGATCATGTTTCGGTAATGGGAGACTGTGCAGTGAATGTAAGTCCTAATGCTGATCAGTTGGCTGAAATTGCAATCTCTTCGGCCGAATCGGCAAAAGCATTTGGAATTGATCCAAAAGTTGCATTGTTGTCTTATTCATCAGGTACATCAGGAAGTGGGGTAGAAGTTGATAAAGTTAAAGCAGCCACAGAAAAAGCAATTTCATTGCGTCCTGATTTAAAAATTGAAGGACCAATTCAATACGATGCTGCGGTAGATCCGAAAGTTGGTAAAAGTAAAATGCCAAATTCAGAAGTTGCAGGGCAGGCATCAGTGCTTATTTTCCCCGATTTAAATACAGGTAACAATACTTACAAAGCCATTCAGCGCGAAACAGGCGCATTGGCAATTGGGCCAATGTTGCAGGGTTTAAACAAACCGGTTAACGATTTAAGCCGTGGTTGTACTGTGGAAGATATTTTTAACACAGTGGTAATTACAGCCATTCAGGCTCAGGAAGATTTTTAGTAATTCTTCCAAAAAATTTAATCAGCAGATTAAATAATTAGGTTGATGCTATTCTTTAAAAATAGCATCAACCTCAAATTCAAACATATTGACAAATGAATATTTTAGTAATTAATGCAGGTAGTTCATCAATTAAATATCAGTTAATTGATATGAATACCGAGTTGCCACTGGCGAGTGGAATTGTAGAACGAATTGGCTTGGAAGAAGGTGTTGTTAAGTACAAAACTTTTGTAAATGGTGAAGAAAAGAAACTGACTGAAACTTTTCCGATACCGGATCATGCGGTTGGATTAAAGCGTGTTGCCGAATTGCTTACCGACGAAAAAGTGGGTGTAATCAGCGATCCTTCAGAAATTAAAGCTGTTGGCCACCGTTTGGTACATGGTGCTGAAAGTTTTACCAAAACCGTAGTTATTACTGATGAGGTAAAAGCAAAAGTAAAAGAATTGTTCCCATTGGCTCCGCTCCATAATCCTGCAAATTTGGTAGGTGTTGAAGTGGCCGAAAAAGTATTCCCTAACGCAACACAAGTTGGTGTTTTTGATACTGCTTTTCATCAAACAATTCCTGAAAAAGCTTTCCGTTATGCGTTGCCTGAGAAATTTTACAGCGAAATGCGTATCCGTAAATACGGTTTCCACGGAACTTCGCACAAGTTTATTTCTGAAAAAGCCATCGAATATTTAGGAAATAAGGATGCGAAAATAATTACTATCCACTTGGGTAACGGTGCATCAATGGCAGCTGTTAACGGAGGTGTTTGTGTTGATACTACAATGGGCATGGGACCACTTAGTGGTTTAATTATGGGTACTCGTTCGGGAGACATTGATCCTGCAATTGTTTTTTACCTGGCCGAACAAAAAGGTTTCTCGGTACAAGAAATTTCAGATTTGTTAAACAAAGAGAGCGGTGTAAAAGGACTTACCGGTTTAACCGATATGCGCGATGTGGAAAAAGCAGAGCGTGAAGGGGACAAAGCATCGATTTTGGCACTCGAGATGTATGCTTACCGTGTAAAACATTTTATAGGAAGTTATGCTGCTGCAATGAATGGTGTTGATGCCATTGTGTTTACTGCCGGTATTGGCGAAAACGATACTTCCATTCGAAAAATGGTATGCGAAAATATGTCGTATTTAGGTATTGAGTGGGATGCTGAAAAAGACAAAATACGCGACAAAGACGTAAATGAGATTAATACGGATAATGCAAAAACGAAAGTGTTAATCATTCCTACAAACGAGGAATTGGAAATTGCCAAACAATCGTTGGAGCTAATTAAATAAGAATTAGGTTTTGAACAAAAACAGGCGCATCTGATTATCGGGTGCGCCTGTTTTTGTTACATAAATCGGGCAAATGAGTTAGAACATGCTTTGAACCAGTTCCAGTAATTTATGCTTGTTAATGGGTTTACTAATAAAATTATTACAACCCGCCTTTAGGGCTTTAACGATATCTTGTTCTTGAGCAAATGCAGTTTGGGCAATTATTTTTACATCAGTATTAAATGTTCTTATTTGTTGTGTGGCATCGAATCCGTCGATTAAAGGCATTTTAACATCCATCAAAATTAAATCAATGTCGGTGTGTTCCTTTACTTTTTCAATTGCTATTTCTCCATTTTCAGCAACCACGAAATATTTGCAATAATCTTTCATGAATATTTTTAAAAGGTCAACTGAAACGGCATCGTCATCTGCAATCAGAATTTTAAGGTTCTGTGGCGCTGTTCCAATTTCAGAAACACCCTCTTCGGTCAACGATTGAATTGCTTTTGTTTTGGTAGTTGGAATTGAAACATAAAAAGTTGTTCCAAAACCTTCTTCCGATTCCAGTCGAATTGTTCCGCCCAGCATTTCGCTGTACGATCTGCTAATTGACAAACCCAGTCCAGATCCCTCAAACACTCTTGAATCTGCAATGTCGGCCTGTACAAATCGATCAAATATGGCTTCCTGTCGCTTCAGAGGAATACCAATTCCGGTATCTTTTATAATAAATTGTATCGAGTCTTCTGAAAAAGTGTAGCCAAAGGAGATACCTCCTTCAAACGTAAATTTAATCGCATTTTTAATCAGGTTGGTAATTATTGAATTTAGTTTTTCCGGATCTGTTTGAAGCATTGGCGACTCGAAATCATTCTGATTAAGAAATTTAAGAAACAGCTTTTTCTTTGCTGTTTCCGGTTCAAAAAACAGGAGAATGTCAGTCATAAACGATTTTAAATCAATGATCGTCATGTTTAAGGTTACCAAGCCGGATTCAATTTTTGAAATATCAATAATGTCATTAATTGTTGACAACATTCGGTCGCCGCTTTTTTGAATAATCGAAATAAATTCATTTTGCTGTTCTCCGCTCAAATTTGGGTCTTTTAGTAATTCGGTAAAACCAAGAATTCCATTCATAGGAGTCCGGATTTCATGACTCATATTTGCCAAAAATGCCGATTTGAGTTTGTCACTCTCCTCTGCTCTTTCTTTTTCTATCTGCAGATCTTCAATGAGTTTAATACGCTCTGATATTTTCCAAACATTATCCATCAGTAATGATAACTGCCTGATGTCTGCCTGAATGTAGTCATTACTTTTGTTTGCAACTCCGGCTACAGCAACTATCTGATTGTCTGAGAATACAGGTACTGTTAAAAAACGCTGAAGTTTAATGTGTCCTTCAGGTGTTCCCTTTTTAAATTCATTTTCTGCGCTATAATCGTTTATTATAACTGGTTTACGCTGGCGAACGGCTTCTCCCCAACAGCCTGTGCTATCCAAATCATATACCGTTTCCGGATTTTGAACCTTACATTCTTTCATAACTTCTCTCGACCAGGTATTTAGAGTAAACTGCCGGGTGGTTTCGTTGTAAAAATAAATGTAGCCTATTTTACTTGCAGTAAGGTTTACTGCTTCATTTAAAGCATAATCCAAAAGTTCTTGCGTCGACTTGGGATTCAACTGAGATATTCGAAACAAACTCTCCAAACGCTCATTGTGAAAGATCACAGCTTCTTTCTGCATAATTACTTCACTGGCATTTTTTTCTGCTTCTTCTTTCGCTTTATTTAGTTCGGCCAGAATCTTTTTTTGCTGTGTAATATCCTCTTTAATGGCAATAAATTGTACAATTTTTCCATCGCCATTGGTTACCGGAGAAATACTTCCTTTTTCCCAGTAGAGTTGTCCGTTTTTCTTTTTATTATGAAATTCACCGCGCCATATTTGACCATTTAAAACCGTACCCCACATATTTTTGTAGAATTCTTCCGACTGTTTTCCGGATTTGAGAATTCTGGGATTTTTCCCGATCACTTCTTGCAAAGTGTAGCCGGTTTTATCTTCAAAGAACGGATTGACATATTGAATATTTCCTTCGGTATCGGTAATAACAACACTTGCAGGGCTGGCTTCAATTGCTTTTGAAAGCATTGTATTTCTACTCTCCAATTTTTTCCGTTCTGTAATATCAATTGAAATACCGCCCAAAAGAGATTTATCCTCTCCGATGGTAAATTTGTGCGTGAGGAAATCACGGGGCCCTCTTCCTTTTACAGGGAATTGTTCTTCGTATTTATGTCTTCCTTGTATAAATGTTATTTCATCGTCTTTAATTACCTCCTTAAGTAAAGGTGTATGCGTTACTTCCCTGGTGTTTTTACCAACCCAGTTAGCGGCATCCATATTTTTTGCCATAAATTGGTTGACATAAATAAAGTTCAGATTACGATCCTTGATAAATGCCATTCCCGGCATAAAATTCATAAATGCTGTAAATTTCTGTTCACTTTCCTGTGCCTCGTTTTTTGCTTCGATTAGCAGTTTTTCGGCCTGTTTCCATTCGGTAATGTCCTGAAAACTTTCAAGAATAAATCGTTCGCCGTTGATGGATATTGTTTGTGCATTTTTTAACACTGCCGTGTTTGAGTTCCCCTTACATTTTATAAAGGTGTCCATTCCTGTGAATGAGTCTTTCCCGTTTGCCCAAACAGGACATCGGTTTGAGTGTTGCCCTTTCGGGCAGATAATATCACAGCTTTGTCCTTCAAGCTCTTCGCTCCGGTAGCCGGTAATTTTGCAGGTTTGTTCGTTTACCCGTCTGATTTTGTACTCTTTATCAATCATTACAAAGCCACTTGGCATACTTTGCAAAATTGTATCCAGCAGGTGTTCCGAGTCGGAAAGATTTTCCTGGGCTATTTTACCTTGACTGATATCGGATATAAATCCTTCGATTAATACCTTGTTGTTTCTTAAAATTTTATTTCCTCTTTCCCATACCCATTTCTCTTGTCCGTTTTTACATTTGATTTTATATTCCAGTTCAAAGGCTTGTTCTTTATCCAGCGCATCTTGCACTGTATTCCATACGTAAGCGGTAAAATCAGGATGAATGATATCGTTGTATGCAATTCCATCTGCCTCTGTAAAATTATCCGGAGTGTATCCGGTAAGTTCAATGCAGCCTTTGCTCATAAATACCATTTCCCAGTCCTTGTTGTTTAAACAGGTGTAAGCCATTCCGGGCAGGTTGTTAAGCAGGTTGTTTAACTGGTTTGTGGTTTCGAATACCTTCTGTGAAAGCTGATGACGTTCGGTAATGTCTCTTATTCCTGCAATTCGTGCACTTTTCCCATTGTAGATGATCTCCCTGCTCTGTATCTCCATTAACACAACTTTACCCGATTTGGTAATTGCCCGGGCCAAATAGGGATCATTCGTCTCTTTAAAAGAATTTTTTGCGATTAAATCTGCATCATCAGAAGAATGAAGAAAATCATAAATATTTCTGCCCATCAATTCTTCTCTTGTGTAACCTGAAAATGTGAGCATAGCATTATTAACATCTTGAATGGTTCCTTCATGATGAATAAGAATACCTTCGAAGGCCGAATTGGATAAAAAGCGATAGCGCTCCTCGCTTTCCTTTAGTTGCTGCAATGTTTCTTGTCGAAGCGAAATATCATGTAATATGATTTGAAAAGCCGGCTTTTCTTCAAACTGAACAGGAATTACTGTGACTTCAACCGGAATTTTAGCTCCAGATTTACTTTTAGCTACCGATTCGTAAATGCGGTCAACTCTTTTACCGCTTAACCTTTTTTTATAAAGCTCAAGAATTTTCTCAACCTCCGCATCGTCAATAAACTGAGTAAAGGGGCTGTTTAAAAGTTCTTCTTCGGTATACCCCGATATTTTAGACAGCGAAGGATTTACAAATTTAATAACCCCATCCTGAAGTATGAACATCGCGTCATTTAATCCGTCAACCAGACTTCTGTATTTTGTCTCACTTTTTATAAGCTTTTCTTGTTCTGCCCGTTCTTTGGTTACGTCGGTTATTTTTACGATCCTGTATTTCTGAAGCTGGTTTATCTGGGTGTTTATTTTAAGTATTTTGTTATTGAATTTAACTTCAAACTCAAGTAAGTCAAGTCCTTTTTTTAGCTTTTCGAGTGCATCAATCAATTTTTTAGATTGATCTGCACTAAAATGGTTTTGTATAAGTGTGAGAATACTTTTTCCAAGAACATAGTCTGCTTTACATTCAAAGATCTGGCAAAACGCCGCATTTGCCGAAGTATAATTATAGTCTTTATCGAAAGTAGCATAAGCTTCTTTGGCCGATGCCAAAAAGCCTTTCATATCTTGTTTTTCTTTTAAATTGCTTAACGCGTATCCAATACTTTCGGCAATGTCAATATAGGTTTGGGCCTCTTTTTTATGTTTGGCCTCCCATACCGGAATGGCCGAACACAATAAACCATGCAATTCATTGTCCACTTGAAGTGGAGCAATAAATGTAGTCCAATCCTTTTCATTCAGTTGTATCGGACAGTCTCTATCAGCTGATTCAATTATTGTAAATTCGTTTTTATGTAATACCTCTTTTATTTTTGGATGTAGTTTTCCGTTTAAGGCCTCTTTTTTCATCTCCGAAAATCCAATAGCTTCACCTGAGCTTTCGATTGAGGTCATCTCGTCGTTTCGGTTAAATAGCACGATCCAACTAAAATAGTGACCCCTAACATCTGTAAGCACTTCGCATACATTCCGAATAAGTGCATCGGAATCATCAGTATGTATCAAAACTTTGTTTATGGCTTTTAGGGTATCAATTATTCGATGAAAATGATCGGTTTTGGACTTAGCTATTCGATTCATTTTTTTAGTTTATTTTTTATCTATTGTTTTTCTTGCCCCGAATATAGAAGTTGTTAAAATACTAAAATAGATTGAATTCGTGCAGGCAAAAATGCTGAATAATTCGGGGGTATTTTCAGATAAATACTAAGTTATTTTTGCATAATTGGCTGAAATGTCGGTTTTTATACTGAGAAAATTAATTAGTATTATGTTGAATAATATATTCATAAATCAGCCTTACGCTCTTTGGGATTTGTTGAAGAGGACGAAACAATTTCCAAATCAAGAGTAGTAAAAAAGAACTTTATTCAGAAAAAGTGGTAAAAGGTTATTTTTTTAAGGAAATATTTCAATTATAAACTGCTATCATTATGATAGATACAAAAGGAAAGTAAACAAACAGATAATATAGCTGTTCGATTAAAATCAAATACCATAACTTATGGTATGGTATTTGATTTTACAAAGCAACTTTACTAATTGATTTAACATGCATATAAAATTAGCCTCACTGTTTCTCTTATTTCTAAGTCTGAGTATATACACAAATGCTCAACTACCAAACTACGATATTGAAATAGTAACCTGTGTGGAATCGTTGGTCCCGAATGGTTTGGGTCGCTCGCGAATGTTCTCGACCACAGTGGACGTAAATTACCTCGATTTTACATCGAAACAAACAGCCGATAAAAAGGACAGAAACAAAAGCGACCGGAAAGACATTCGTTTAAAAGATTACGAAGAAACCAAGTTGTTAAACCTGTATAACGAAGGTGGAATTCGTTTTCAGAATGTGGCAAGCAACGACGCTTTGGTAACCTCAAAAATAAACGATATGCTAAGTCAGGGCTGGGAGCTGTTTTTTGTCGAATCGGGAGTTGAAAGTAAAATGATTAGTGTATCGGTTAAAAAAGAGCTTTTAAAAATGGGAATTAAACTGTTGTTGGACGATGACAGTAAAGACGATAACAAAGACGATCCCAACGGCTTATTCCTTACAAGGTATTATTTTAGAAAAACGCTGGATTAATTCGTTCTTATCCGGCTTACTGCACACAAATAAATAGTAGAAATTAGTTTATACAAGAATAAAAAACACTTAAATAATGAAAAGATTTGTATTTATACCCGTACTTGTTTTGTTGCTGTCGGTGATGACAACTGCACAAGAAAAACCTGTTTATGAAGTAAAAATTATAACTAGTATTGAATCCATTGTTCCGAATGGGCTGGGGCGTTCGCGTTTAATTTCAACCGACTCGGATGTGGATTACCGCGAATTTACGACCACACAAACTGAGGAAAGTGGTGACAGGAACAAAAGCGACCGCCAGGAAATAAGAATTAAAGATTACGATGAAACCAAGTTGCTGAACTTTTTTAATGTTGGTGGAATTCGTTTTCAGAACATTGCCTCGAACGATGCATTGCTTACTTCAAAAATTAACCAAATGCTAATGGACGGTTGGGACCTGGCCTTTGTAAATACAGGTGTTGAAAGTTATGGTGGTACCGACGATAGTAATGGAATTTTTGTGACGCGTTATTTGTTTAAACGTTTAAAATCTGATGTTGTAGAAGAACAGAACGACACCATTCCGGAGTAATAATAAACTGAAACATCTTTCGCAGTGCTCTTTAGTGAGTAGTGATATTATGAAGAACAATTTAGATTAGTGCTTGAAGTACCGTTCAAGGGGAATTACTCTTGCATAGCTTTGTAATGTTGCTAATGTTGAAGTGTGTACGTCGGCTGCGGGTACAATACGATCTTCATATTTTATATCACGTGTGGCACAGGCATCTGCAATTACAGTGCAGTTGTAACCCAAATCGTGTGCAGCGCGGGTCCCTGCTTCAAGGCACATATGAGTTTGCATTCCGGCCAGTACTACATATTTAATATTGTTGTTTTTCAGATAATTGTTTAAGTCAGTTCCTAAGAAGCTATTTACGTCTTTTTTCGTGATTACTTTCTCTCCGTCACAAGGTTTTACAAGTTCATGGATATTTCCACCAGGTTGGAAATCATGCCTGACATGTACCACCAATGCATTGTTTTCTCTAAAATAGGAGAGAAGTTGTTTCGCTTGTTGTGCAGCCTGTTCGGGTTCTACCAACTCAACCGCACCTCCCGTAAAATAAAAATATTGAATATCGATAAGAATCAAGGCAGTAGAATCGGTTTTCTGAGCAAATGCGTTTAAAGAAATCAGGGTAATAGCAATAAAAAATAAAGTTTTTTTCATAAAGGTGATTTTGTATAAAAATATAAAATAGAATACAGAAGATACGTTTTTTGCAAAAAAACTACCGGCTTAATACTAAGGCTCGGCCGTAAAATCAGGTGGATTTGAATATTTATATATCAAAAGTACATGGGCACACTAAAAGTCAATTTGACCTTTAGTCGATTTTAAAATTGCTGCCTCAGGCCTTCATCCCGATTCAATCGGGACGAAGCAGAAAAATCCAGGCTGCTTTTGATCCTTACCTTCCGTTATCATAAAGGCCAAAAGAGGCCGATCCTCTGATCTGGGGATGTCAAACCAAAGACCTTATTCGAAGCTTCGGCCTCGTTCGGTGAGCCGGAAAACAAGTGGTGTCGGCGTTAAAAAATTACTGCTGTTTGAGGAGGTACGACGAGTTTCAGGAATTTTAGCCGGCATCGCGTAGCTTTTCCGAGTGAAGCGGGCGCAGCCTTGGGTTTTCTGTCTACTCTTTGGGCCAAACCAAAGAGTAGAATCGGCCTGATAAGGCAAAGGCGCATTATAATATCTATTGTTGCAGGATTATACAAACTTCGAAAAATTACTCCACCTGAAATTTCATGTGATCCAATACTACTGATATCAATAGAATAGTTGTCATAAATGTTCTGATGTAAACAAAAAAAGGTGCCCCAAACGGAACACCTTTTTTATGAATTTATTTTGTTGCTTAGTACTAAGCTAACAGATCTTTTACCTGGTTGTAAACATTTTCGCCTGTGTAACCTAATTTGTTATCCAATACTCCGGCAGGAGCAGAGAATCCAAACGATCCCAAACCAAATACTTTACCATCGGCACCAACCAATCCTTCAAGTGTTACAGGCAATCCGGCTGTTAAACCAAATTTAGCAACTCCGGCAGGCAATACTTCTTTCTGGTAGTCGGCGCTCTGCGCGCGGAATAAACCTTCTGAAGGAACAGATACAATTCGACATTTTACGCCATCTTTTGCCAGTAATTCGGCACCGGCAACCAAAGTGCTTACTTCCGATCCGCTGGCCAATAAAATAATGTCAGGAGTACCTTCACTGTCCTGAAGAACGTATGCACCTTTAGCAGCACCTTGCGCAGTTTCGTATGTTGTTACGTCTTTAATTCCCTGACGCGATAAAATCAATGCAGTTGGAGTATCCACGTTTTCCAAAGCCATTTTCCATGCAACGGTAGTTTCGTTTGCATCAGCAGGACGAAGTACCAACATCGAATTTTTGTGGCTGTGGTTTTGAAGTTTCTCCATCAAACGAATTTGAGCTTCGTGCTCAACCGGCTGGTGAGTAGGTCCGTCTTCTCCAACACGGAATGCATCGTGAGTCCAGATAAATTTAACCGGAATTTCCTGCAATGCGGCAATTCGGGCTGCCGGTTTCATGTAGTCGCTAAATACAAAGAATGTTCCGCAGGCAGGAATTATTCCACCGTGCAGTGCCATACCATTCATTAAACAAGCCATGGTAAGCTCGCAAACGCCGGCTTGTAAAAACTGACCGCTAAAATCGCCTTTTTTGAATGATGTGGTATTTTTTAAGAAACCGTCGGTTTTGTCCGAGTTTGAAAGGTCGGCAGATGAAACCACCATGTTTTCAACTTCTTTGGCATATACCGAAAGAACGGCAGCCGAAGCAGCACGTGTGGCAACACCCGCTTTTTGTTCAATTTTACTATAGTCAATGGCCGGAATTTCGTTGGCGATAAAAGCCTTCAATTTTGCAGCTAATTCAGGATTTGCAGCTTCCCATTTTGCCTGTTCTGCTTTTTTCTCGGTAGCACCGGCTATTAATTCAGCTTTACGTTTGTTGTAATATTCCTGAACGTCGTCGAAAATAACAAATGGATTCTCAGCATCGCCACCTAAGTTCGCAATCGATTTTGCAAACGAAGCACCAGCTTCTCCCAATGGCATACCGTGAGTGGCACATTTGCGTTCGTAGTTTTCACCACTTTCGGTAACGGCACCTTTACCCATAATTGTTTTACCAATAATCAGTGTTGGTTTTTCTGTTTCGGCTTGTGCATCTTGTAATGCTTTACGAATGGCAAGCGGATCGTTACCTTCAATTGTAACTACTTTCCAGCCCCATGCTTCGTATTTCATTGCAGTATTTTCGGTTGTAACCTCGTTGGTTTCTGTCGATAACTGAATGTCGTTCGAATCGTAGAACATAATCAGGTTACTCAATCCAAGGTGCCCTGCAATACGACCGGCACCTTGCGAAATTTCTTCCTGTACACCACCATCCGAAATAAAAGTGTAGGTTTTGTGTGCCATCCACTCTCCAAAACGTGCCACCAAAAAGCGTTCTGCAATGGCAGCTCCAATCGCCATAACGTGGCCCTGTCCAAGTGGTCCCGAAGTATTTTCAACTCCACGCAGCACATCAACTTCCGGGTGACCCGGAGTTACGCTGCCCCACTGACGGAAATTAGATAAGTCTTCCATGCTGTAGAACCCGGCCAATGAAAGAATTCCATATAACATGGGCGACATGTGACCGGGATCAAGGAAAAACCTGTCGCGGTTTGCCCATGACATATCCGATGGGTCGTAATTCAAAAATTCGGAATAAAGGATGTTTACAAAATCAGCACCACCCATTGCTCCTCCGGGGTGTCCCGACTTTGCTTTTTCTACCATTGCAGCAGCTAATATTCTTACGTTGTCAGCCGCTCTAACTTCAATACTTTTACTCATGTTTGTTCTTTTAATTCAACATTTTTAGGTAGGACAGGACTCCAAAAATAGTAAAAAAGAAAGACTTTAAATTACCCCTGATCAGTTGTTAATGATTATTTAGGATTACTGGCGGAATGTTTGCTTCAATTCATTATTGTATAAGTTTTTACACACATAAATTAAAAAGGAGAAATCCGTTTAAAACAGATTTCTCCTTTATTATATCCATTGGCCATCAAACGGATAAAATCAATTGATACAGTTGGTACTATTTTGCTTCAATAATACGAACCATAAAGATTCCGTCGATTGCCATTAATTTTTCTTTTACGCTATCCGAAACAGTTTTCGAATCAATGTCAATGATATTGTAAGCAATGTCGTCGCGTTTTTTGTTTAACATGTTATCGATGTTAAGGTGCTCTGCAGCAAGAACCGAAGAAATCTGGCTTACCATATTAGGAATGTTTTTGTTGGCAATTAAAATGCGGCTACCACCGTTTCTTTCCATTTCAGCTGCCGGAAAGTTTACCGAGTTAATGATATTTCCATTTTCAAGGTATTCACGCATTTGTTCAACAGCCATAATTGCACAGTTGGTTTCCGATTCGGCAGTTGAAGCACCCAGGTGAGGTATAGAAATTACACCGTCCATTTTTAGGCATTCTTCATCAGGGAAATCGGTAACATATTTTGCTACTTTACCTGATGCCAGTGCGTCTTTCAAATCAGCGTGATCTACCAATCCGCCACGGGCAAAATTTAAAATTTTAACACCGTCTTTCATCATGGCAAATTTGTCTTTGTTGATGTAACCTTTGGTGTCGGCAGTTAGCGGAATATTAATTGTTACGTAATCGGCTTGTTGCAATAAAACCTGAATTCCTTCCACCCAGCTCACTTCGCGGCTAAGTTTTAAGGCGTGTTTTACCGACATGTACGGATCGTATCCAATTACATTCATTCTAAGTGCCGAAGCAGCATTGGCAACCAATACACCAATGGCACCCAGGCCAATTACTGCAAGTGTTTTACCTTTAATCTCATTTCCTGCAAAATTACTTTTGCCTTTTTCAACCAATGCACCTACTGCATCGCCTTCACCAATTAAAGTTTTAGCCCAGTTTACTCCGCCAATAATATCGCGCGAAGAAAGCATTAAACCGGCAATTACTGCCTCTTTTACTCCATTGGCATTTGCGCCGGGAGTATTAAAAACTACAACGCCTTTTTCAGTGCATTTGTCAATAGGAATGTTATTCACTCCTGCTCCTGCTCTGGCAATTGCTTTTACCGACGATGGTAATTCCATGTCGTGCATTTTAAAACTGCGCAAAACAATTGCATCCGGATTTGGGAGCTCGCTGGCAATTTCGTAATTGTTTAATGGAAAAAGTTTTAACCCTTCCGGGTCAATTTTATTCAAAGTTTGAATTTTGAACATCTGGCTAAATTTTAAGTTGTTACTCTGTTGCTGATTGGTGACAAATATCAGCATTATTCCTATAATTTGTCACCCAAACGGCCGATTAGTTTTCAATATGAAATTAACATTAATCCCGAATTGCAAATAAAGGATATGTATGGAATCGTGAAAAGGCAGGATAACATACTAATTGGCTGGAATTTGAGCAAAAAAAAGCCATCTGTCAACCGACAGATGGCCATCAACCTTCAACTACTAACCGATTTTATAACCCAAAAAATTGTGTAACAATAGTTATGAACTAATTGTATTATATTTTAACCGTTACAAAGAAAATAAGGATTCCATATGTGGGATGTAATATAAGTCACACAAGTCCTGAAAAATCGATAAAATTTCGGGATAATTCAATTTTATTGTCGATCTCTAATTTTTTTAGTAGTCGCGAAATTACCTCGCGTGAAGAATTAAGTTGAAGAGCCAAATCCTGATGGGTTCCTGAAAATGTAGTCACCCCCGATTTTTTATATCGGTCTTTAAAATATTTTACCAGTCGTTCGTCTAATTTCATAAATGCTACTGCATCCAAAGTATCTATCAGCTCTTTAAATCGATGCTGAAAAGTGATCATTACAAATTGTTTCCAAAGCGGATATTTACTAATCCATGCATCGAGCATTTCTACCGGAATGAGCAGAACCTCGGTGTCTTCCTCTGCCACAGCATTAACATCGCTTATTTGGCGGGCCATGCAACAGGTTAGCGACATGGCACATACTTCATTTTTGTGCAAATGATAAAGTAATAATTCGTTTCCATCGTCGCTGGTACGCGATACCCGGATAAGACCACTTAAAACAAGCGGGAAGCTTGCAATAAACTGCCCTTCACGTATTAAGGCTTCTTTGGGTGCAAATGTCTTGTGAACAGACACTTTTAGGATTTCTTCCTGAAGTTCCGGTTCAAGAAAGTTAAATTGTCGGTTGAAGTTTTCCATCTTAGTAGTTACAGAAGTAACAAAATTAATGTAGTAAAGGAGTTTTCCAAATTAAACCAGTTGTTTTTCAGAGTAAGCCTTAAGCGAAATGATGAAATTACAATGGTTAATGCCGATAGACAATTGGAAAGGCTTAAAAAAGGAAATGAAAATGAGGCTCAACTCAATCGCAAATCAGTAGTGTTCTGTAAATAATGCCGGATACAATAAAAAAGCCCGGTAAAAACCGGGCTTTTAACTATTTGTATTTAATTTTTAATCGCTACTCAAACATGTCTTTCATTTTCTGAAAGAATGATTTTTCAGAAGCCGATGGTCCATCCTGAAATCCCGGCGATGCCTGCAGTTTCTCAAGCGCTCGTTTTTCATCGTTGCTCAGACGTTTCGGAATCCAAACATGTACACGAACCAGCAAATCGCCACGCCCGTAACCATTTACATCCGGTATACCTTTTCCTCGTAAACGAAGTATTTTTTCAGGTTGTGTTCCTGCTTCAATTTTTACTTTTACTTTACTTTCTACGGTTGGAATTTCAGCCGTTGTTCCCAAGGTAATTTCAGGGAACGAAAGGAATAAATTGTATATGAGGTTGTTGCCGTCACGTACCAATTCTTCGTGATCTTCTTCGGTAATTACCACCAGTAAATCACCATTAATTCCGCCACGTCGACCGGTATTTCCTTTTCCCGAAACATTTAGCTGCATGCCTTCGCCAACTCCTGCAGGTATTTTTATGCTGATTACTTCTTCTTCGCGAACCACACCCTCTCCGGCACAGTGGTTACATTTATCGGTAATCATTTTACCTTCTCCCTGGCAAGTCGGACAAGCCGAAGTTGTTTGCATTTGTCCAAGCAGCGTATTTTGAATGCGGGTTACCTGGCCGGCACCTCCACAAGTTCCGCAAGTAGAATACGACGAACCATCTTTAGCACCCGTGCCAGTGCAATGCTGACAAGCAACGTATTTTTTTACTTTAATTTTCTTCTCAACGCCATTTACAATTTCACTCAGGTTAAGTCGTACTTTTACCCGGAGGTCGGATCCCCGACTCACACGACGTCCGCCCCGGCCGCGGCTTCCACCTCCGCCGAAACCACCAAAGCCGCCAAAATGGCCGCCAAAAATATCGCCAAACGACGAGAAAATATCTTCGATGTCAGAGAATCCTCCACCGCCGAAACCACCTCCGGCAGCTCCGCCCACTCCGGCATGGCCAAACTGATCGTATCTTTGCTTTTTATCAGGCTTACTTAATACTTCGTAGGCTTCTGCAGCTTCTTTAAAGTTTTCTTCAGCTTGTTTGTCTCCCGGATTTTTATCGGGGTGATACTGGATCGCTTTTTTACGGTAGGCTTTTTTTATTTCCTCCGGTGTGGCGTTTTTACCAACTTCTAAAACTTCGTAATAATCTCTTTTTGCCATCGTTTTTCCTGCGTCAAAATTATTCTCCGATTACAACTTTGGCAAACCGGATTACCTTTTCATTTAAACAATATCCTTTCGAAATTACATCGACAACTTTTCCCTTCAGTTTGTCTTCCGGTGCAGGAATTTTTGTCAATGCTTCGTGTAAGTCCACGTCAAAATCCTGGTGCAAAGCCTCAATCTCTTTTACATTGTTTTGTTTCAGAAATTCCTGAAACTTATTGTAAATCAGTAGGGTTCCCTGCTTTCCCGCGTCTTCATCAGCAACTTCTTTTAACGAATCAATTGCACGCTCGAAATCGTCGATTACAGGAAGAATGTTAACAAGAACTGTTTCGCCACCCGATTTAATCAGGTCAGCTTTTTCTTTTATTGTACGTCGGCGAAAATTGTCGAATTCGGCTTGCAAACGCAAGTGTTTATCCTGAATCTCCTGAAGTTTTTCACCCAGTTCTTCAATCTTTGCTTCCTTTTTATCTTTTTTCGATTTTTTCTTTTTCGAAGAAGAATCTATCTCCTCCGTTTCTGTATCCGGGGTTTGTGTTTCTACCTCGTCTGTATTGTTTGTGTTTTCCAATACTTCTTCCTCTGTATTTTCCCCTTTATTTACTTTTTCTTCTGCCATTTTTACCATTTTATTTTGCTACCCTTCGATAACAAAAATTTTGCCATGCAAATATAAAAGACAAATTGGCACCCAAATAGAATATTGAGTGCCAATTTGATCGAATTGAAATAGATTTAAACTAAACGCTATGTCAGTTTATTTTACGTATTTTTTTAGGGTTGCTCCCAAAGCAGGTCCGCGAAGCTGTTTGGCTACAATTATTCCGTTTTCATCAATTAAAAAATTTGACGGAATACTGCGAACTCCATACACAGCAGCATGTTTCGATTGCCATCCCTTTAAATCGCTGATATGATACGGCCAGTTTAATTTATCCTGTGTAATTCCGTTCTTCCATGCATCAGCTGTTTTGTCGAGTGATACATTAAAAATTACGAAACCATCGCCGTTTGTGAATTTTTTCGAATTGTATTCTTTGTAGGTATTAATTACATTGGGATTTTCGCGTCGGCAAGGACCACACCATGATGCCCAGAAATCCAACAATACTAATTTTCCTTTGGTATCCGAAAGTTTAATTGTTTGGCCATCGGGAGTAGTTCCCACTAATTCGGGGGCTTTGTCTCCAATGTTGATTCCAATTTTCTGGGCAAATGAAACTCCGGTTCCCATTAAAACAATTGCAAGTAATAAAACTATTTTCTTCATAATTAACTTTTCTTATTCGTACGCAAATATAATTGGTAATTACAAATAAACGAAAAAGGTAGAGGATTGTTTAACCGAACGGATTTTAGCTCCTTGATATTCTGGCTCCCAAACGATTTAAGCGCCCGTCAATATCTTCATAACCTCTGTCTATTTGTTCAATATTATCGATTGTACTTGTTCCTTTTGCCGACATGGCTGCAATAAGCAGTGCAATTCCGGCCCGAATATCGGGCGAAACCATTTTGGTTGCGCGTAAACTAAATTTACGATCGAGTCCGATTACAGTGGCCCGGTGTGGATCGCACAATATAATTTGAGCACCCATGTCAATTAGTTTATCGACAAAAAACAGGCGGCTTTCAAACATTTTCTGATGAATGAGAACGCTGCCTTTTGCCTGTGTGGCAACTACCAAAAATACACTCAAAAGATCGGGGGTGAGACCCGGCCAGGGTGCATCGGCAATGGTCATTATCGAACCATCAATGTATGATTCAATTTCGTAATGCTCGGTTTCGCGTACCAATAAATCGTCGCCAACCTGTTTCACATTTATCCCAAGCCTGCGGAACGATTCTGGAATAATTCCAAGGTGTTCGATTCCCACATTTTTTATGTTTATTTCAGAAGCAGTCATGGCAGCTAAACCAATAAAACTACCTACCTCAATCATGTCGGGAAGTATTCGGTGCGAGCAGGTACTAAGCGATGTAACACCTTCAATAGTAAGTAAATTCGATCCAATGCCATTGATTTTAGCTCCCATCGAAACCAGCATTTTACAAAGCTGTTGTAAGTAGGGTTCGCAGGCGGCGTTATATATTGTAGTGGTTCCTTCGGCCAGAACCGCAGCCATAACAATGTTTGCTGTTCCGGTAACAGAAGCTTCATCGAGCAACATATAGGCGCCTGTAAGTTTTTTTGCAGAAATGGAATACCAATGATTTTCGGCATCGTATTCAAACTCGGCCCCCAGTTTTTGCAGGCCTATAAAATGTGTGTCAACTCGTCGCCGGCCAATTTTGTCGCCGCCGGGCTGAGGTATAAATCCTCTGCCAAAGCGGGCCAAAAGCGGGCCAATAATCATAATCGACCCACGTAAAACTCCGGCTTGTTTTGCATATTCGGGGCTTTTCAGAAAATCGATGTTTATACTGGATGCATCAAAAACAAAATGGCCTTTTTTTATTCGTTCAGAACGAACACCAAGTCCCTTAAGAATTTCGATCAGTTTCAGAACATCACGAATTTCAGGAATGTTTTCGATAACGGTTTTTTCGGCGGTTAACAAAGTAGCACAAATTATTTGCAGCGCCTCGTTTTTTGCTCCCTGAGGTTCGAGGTCACCTTGTAATTTGTATCCACCTTCTATTTTGAAAGTTGACATTGGAGATTCAATTTGAAATGGGAAAAATTATTTTTTCTTTTTATTCTGTTTGTTTTGCTGAGGTTTTTTCTTTTTACCGATCAGCGTTTTTGAATCAGCAAGTTGAAGGTCTTCATTTACTTTAAGCCGGCCTTCCGACAAAATTTCAAGGTCGGTAAAGATTTTCTGATCCTCAACGGCATCTTTGTTCCATGCCAGGTACGATTTTTTCATATGATTGGCCAATTGTTCAATCATAATTTCACGTTCTTCGCCTTCGTATTCCAATGCTTTCTCAATCATTAATTCCATCGTTCTTCCATAGTGTTTCCAGCGGATAAAATGCTGGTTGTATGGAACCTGATTTGGTTTGGATGTAAGAATTTCACGCGATGGTAAATCATAAGGGTAATCAATGTCTAACTGAAAATCGGACATGATGGCCAGGTGATCCCAAAGTTTGTGCTTGAATTCGGCCACATCACGAAGAAAGGGATATAAATTTCCCATTACATCGATAACCGTTTGTGCCGATTTGTTTCTTTTGTCACGGTCTTCAATGGTCATTAAATAATCGACCATATTTTGTATATTTCTTCCGTACTCAGGAAGAGCTAGTTTTTTTCTGTTTGAATTGTAATCCATCTAAAAATCGTATTTGATATAAATCTAATCTTCAAGTAAATTTGTAGGATTTATTCCCGAAGTGAACTGCAAAACTAATGAATTCCCGACAAATCACGAATTAATTATCGTTAAACCCAATTTATCCAATAATTTTCAGCTTGGCAAATTTAAGCAATAATTGTTTTTGTGCACCGGTTTGAAAGTATACTGTTGCCTTTATATCCGGCGCTACACCTTCAACCTGAAGTACTTTTCCTTTCCCAAAACGCTGGTGTTCGACCACCATTCCCGACTGTATTTTTGCCGGATCGTCACCTGCAAATGCATCTTGTGTTTTACCTGTTTCTTTTAACGAAACGAGTTTTTTATTAAAAATGTTATGCGATTGGCTCGTTTTTATTGGTGAACTCGACGGACGACGTGTTAATTGCTGCACTTGCCTTTCGGTGGATGACATGCTTTGGTGCTGGCGCGAATTTCGCATCAGGGTTTCTACGCCCGAACTGTCGAGGTATTTTTCATCCATTTCTTCCAGAAAACGACTGGGTGTGCAAAAATCCAGATTACCCCAGCGGTAGCGCTGGTTGGCGTATGAAAACCAGGCATTTTCTTCGGCCCGGGTTAAGGCAACATAAAACAAGCGGCGTTCTTCTTCCAGTGCTTCCTGTGTGTTTGCCTCACCTTGACGTTGCGATGGGAAAAGGTTTTCTTCCAACCCAACCACAAATACATTTTTAAACTCCAGTCCTTTGGCCGAGTGCACGGTCATTAAGGTAACCTTGTTTTTGTCTTCGTCTTTTTCGTTGTCCTGATCGGTAAGCAAAGCAACATCTTCGAGGTAATTTTCTAGTTTTTCGGGCTCGCCTGTTTCTTTTGCATTTATGCTGAACTCCTGAATACCATTTAATAATTCCTGAATGTTTTCGTGACGGCTCAAACCTTCGGGCGATTTGTCGGTGTACAATTCTTTTAAAATCCCGGTTTGTTCGGCAATGGTTTTTGCTGTTGTAAAAGCATCACTGTCGTCGGCAATTTTTTTAAAACGTTTAATCAGTTCAACAAAACTCAATATTTTATTTACGGTGCCTTTGTTTAAATTCGAATGATTAACAAGTGGCAGTGCCGTAATTATGTTCCAGATGGTAGTTTCGCTGTTTACTGCTGCAGTTTCGAGTTTTGTTAATGTGGTGGCACCAATTCCCCGGGCCGGATAATTTATAATTCGCTTCAGTGCTTCGTTGTCGGCCGGATTAATGGTCATTCTGAAATAACTGAGCAAATCTTTAATCTCTTTGCGGGCATAAAAACTCAGTCCACCGTAAATTTTATACGGAATATTTCTTTTACGCAGCGATTCTTCAAAAATCCTCGATTGCGCATTTGTACGGTACAAAATGGCGTAGTCTTCGTATTTGTAATGGTCGCGCAATTGTGTTTGTGCAATTTCCTGCGCCACCAAAAATCCTTCTTCATTATCGGTTAAGGCCGAAATAAGTTTGATTGGTTTTCCTGCATCGTTTTCAGAAAAAACATTTTTAGGAATTTGCCTCTTGTTTTGCGCTATAATACTGTTTGCGGCATTTACAATGGTTTGTGTTGAACGGTAATTTTGTTCGAGTTTAAAAATTTTGTGTTCCGGATAATCGCTTTTGAAGTTCAGAATGTTTTCGATTCTTGCTCCCCTGAAAGAATAAATACTTTGGGCATCGTCGCCTACCACACAAATGTTTTTATGGGCAGCTGCCAGTTTTTTTACAATCAGGTACTGCGAGTAGTTGGTATCCTGGTACTCATCCACCATAACATATCCAAAACGTTCCTGGTATTTCTGAAGAACATCAGGATGGTCGCGAAACAGGAGGTTGGTTTTTAACAGCAAATCATCAAAATCCATTGCTCCCGAAAGAAAACAGCGCTTCGCATACTCTTTGTAAATGGTTGCAATGGCAGGCATGCGCATGTTTTTATCCACCGTTCTTATCTCCGGAGAATTTGCATATACATTTGGCGTAATCAAATTGTTTTTTGCCATTGAAATACGGCCTGCAACTACGTTGGGTTTGTATGTTTTTTCGTCGAGTTGTAAACTTTTTATGATTGTTTTTATCAGGCTTTTACTGTCGGCACTGTCATAAATGGTAAAGTTCGAAGGGTAGCCGAGTGTTTCGTGTTCGTAACGAAGAATACGTGCAAAAATACTGTGGAAAGTACCCATCCAAAGGTAGCGTGCTGTGTTTTCGCCCACCACTTTCGAAATACGTTCTTTCATTTCGCGCGCCGCTTTATTGGTAAATGTAAGCGATAAAATACTGGACGGGCGTGCACCCTGTTTTAACAAATTGGCAATTCGGTAGGTCAAAACGCGGGTTTTTCCCGATCCCGCACCGGCTATAACAAGTGCAGGGCCTTCAGTACGTAAAACCGCTTCCCGCTGAGCTTCGTTAAGTTCTTTTAAATAATCGAACACTTTTATTTCTTTTCAATTAGAAGGAGCAAAAGTAAAAGTTGTTCATTGTTTTTGTGGGTATTTGCAGATTCATTTATTAACAAATTATACCGACTGCCATTATTTCCGCGGGCGATGACTATTTTTGTAGGATTACAGACAATTAAATTAAAATTATACGTTAATATTGTATCTCAAAGAATAAATATTTATGAAGAGAAGTCTTTATTTTTTTGTTACTCTGATGCTTTTTTCGTTTGCTTTGCAAGCACAAATTTCATCCCCAAATGCTGATGGAACAGACGTGACGGATTACCCTGTTTTTGCCGAAACCGATTCAATTTATATTTTTTGTACCAACGATACACTGGCAGAATCTGGCAGTTTGCTTGTTCGTACAGAGCTGGCGGGTACTAAAACATTTTTATGGGAAAAATACAACGAGGTGTCCGGGGTGTTTGAATCCTATTCTCAAGAAAGTTCGGATGGTGCTACATCGCAGATTGAAAATTTGGCAGATGGGTGTTATCGTTCAACCATAACTGTGGGCGGAGATACTGAGATTAACCGCGCCTGGGTCTTTAACAATTGGACAACTGCCAGTGCTTATGTTTCTGATTCAAACTGTGAATCGTTTCGTTTAAACGGAGAATTTAAAACTGCTGTATTAAACTATTACGATTTAAGCGACAATACAAAATTAGAAGTTCTGAAAGATGTAAATGTAGAATGGCAGCAGGCCGGTTATAAAATATCATCGCTTTTAAACCTTGAGATTGTTGATCCTCCGTATGAAAATACGGACTACGTTTTACTTGTTTCTGATAAATTCAACTGTGGCGCTAATTACACGGTTACATATGAGTCGATTGTTACAAAAGCTGAATTTACGGTTAATCCCGAAAGTGGTGAGGGCCCATTAACGGTAAACTTTACAAATACTTCTCAAAACGGATCTCCCGGATACTACGAGTGGTTTTTTTATCGCGATATAGATGAGATAACTCGTGAATCGGAAGGAGCAAGCGAACCGGTTGACAGCATAAATTTTGTGGCCTACGATGACAGTCCTGTTTATACCTATGAAAACTCGGGTGCATATTGGGTTAAGCTCGTTTCGAAACATGTGTCGGAGTTTTTTACCTGTGTAGATACTTTTGCACTCGAAGAATATATTATTGTGGATACTTCGTTTGTGGCTGTACCCAATGTGTTTACTCCCAATGGCGATGGTGTTAACGATCAGTTTATTGTAAAGTTCTGGTCGATGAAAAGCATTGAAATAAATATTTATAACCGCTACGGACGTCGTGTTCATTATTGGAAAAGTGGCGATGTGCAGGGTTTTGAAGGTACCTGGAGCGAAACAGTATGGGATGGTAAAATTGGCGGCGGTTATGCAAGTCCGGGAGTGTACTACTGGGATGTAGTAGGCAAGGGGCGCGATGGAGTGGACCGAACCGAACATGGATTTGTCCATCTGTTCAGGGACAAAAATTAATCGTTTTCTGCAGTTATTAGTTCTTGAATTTTAAGCGTTAAATCATTGTATTCCATTTCCTGGACGTCATACACAACAGCTGTTTGAAGCTGAAATTCATTGATCAGCTCGTTGAGAATCTCTTTTCGAAGCGTAAGGATCAAACAGTTATAATCGGTACTTAAGATGTATTTAAGCGATTTAGCCCAGCCATCTCCTCTAAGTTCAAGCTTTCCAATTTCATCAAAAACAATTACATCGGTAGTGCATTTTCTAAATAGCTTCTCTCCGGTTTTAAAACTGGCATCATCAATAAAATAGGACCCGACTTTTGCTTGTGCTTTGTTTCCTGTTTTTGACAGGAAGGGCCAGCGTGTCCCACTTGAAATGTCTGTTAAGTTGTATCCCGCCGTATCGTTACCGGCTAGCACGCGCTCGCATATAATACCAGAAACCGAAATATTATTTTGTTTTAATCCGGTAATTGTTTTTTTCAAACACGAAGTTTTTCCTGCACCAATATCTCCTGTAACGATGTATATTTTTCCCCTTTGTTTCTTCCGCATGTTTAATTCCTTTAAACGAAAGTCGGCAAAGGCCATTATTTGGTACACAAACAGTGTAGGGTTTTTTATTATTGTTTTTAGCTCCGGAGTATGTGCAATCATTGAAGGAAGGCTTTCGAGCGAAAGTTGAAGGGCAACCGGCACCTGGTTGAAGTAGCTTCCGGCAAACCAGTTTCTTATTTTTGGATTATAGAGTTCGGTACCCAAAACACTAAATCCCATAATAAGCAGAATTGCGCGCAAGTTCATTTCTACACCTATAATTATTGCTTCCGTTAACGATTTGGTGTCGGAATGAAGACGTGTGAATACAAGTGCAGTAATCATGGTGGTAAGCACAAAAAATATCCAGATTTTAGGGCGTACGAGTTGTCTCAGCGCTCTTTGGTAACGCACCGACCAAATAACAACAATTACGCTGATAAGTACCACCCAAATACCAAAATTAATGCGGCTTGCTGCTATTAGCGCTCCAATCATTAAAATAATGTTTGCAGTCATCCATACAATAGAATGGGTGAAAGTGCCCGACTCAATACTTAGTCTGAAATCAACTTCTTTGTCCGAAAACTGATAGGCGATTTTATTTTTTTCTGCCTCAAGTCCTGTTCGTATTCCGGTGAGAGCCGCCAGAGTTCCGAATAGAATTTGAATAACCAGCAAGAAGAATAAAGGTGTCCAAACTGCGTTAAACTGAAATCCGATTTGTCCTTCTACATATTGCATAAGGTTTGTATAGACTTCAATTATGTTGCTGCCGTAAAAAATAACCATTTTAACTATTTTATGGAACAAATTCCACGACATAGCCAGTATTGATCCCAGAATAAATCCGGCAAAGGTTCGGCCAAACATGCGGGTGGTAAATTCGAGTAAAAAAGCTTCACTTAAAATAGAAATGAATGGTCCAAGAATTACAGCACTGGGCGACATGGTTTTCAGAAGAGCACAAATTACTCCGGCGCGCCAAAAAATACCCTTTTCGCGCCATTTGTAGCTGGCCGAAATTAAAATCACTAATCCAATAGCAGTTAAAATATTCCCACTAAAAGGTATTCGTAAATTATGTAAGAAACTACCTAGTACTATTTCTGAAGCCGCCCATATTGTTCCTAAAATGGATGCTTTAATCCATTTTTCGTTTAATTGTTGCATTTATTGTACGCTTTCTGGATCAACAAAATAAGTATTGATTTTTAGTTATCGAAATTGTGAGAGTAATTATATCTGTGTAACATTATTTTTATTTGAGTATTACATCTTAAACGAGCGAAAAAAACAAATGTTCAACATCGGTGATTAAAAAGTTGGCTGATAAATACATAAAATAATTAAGTATATTAATGTGTTGATGTACAGTGAAATGGATTGTGATTGTGTTTTTAGCGACTAAAAATAAAAGTTATCTTTGTACAGCTTTTTGGAATTAATACAGTTGTTTTGCATGCCGGCCTTGTTGTTATGCTTTATATTTTCCGGCTTTGAAGTTTAAAATAAAAGCAACAATTGTAATTGTTATTCGTTAGTTGAATATTCTAATTTGTAGATATGAAAAGTTTTATTGCTGTCTTACTTTTTTTGATTGCCGTTTCGTTCCAGGGATTTGCACAAAAAAACACCAATGCCTGGAAAAGTGAAAATACGATTGAGGATCAGTATGAGGTGTTTAAAAATAATGTGAATTTTTGGAGCGGCTCGTATTTTATGAAACCACAACAACTGGATGAATTTCATAAATCTCTAACAGATTCTATTTCGGTGTTGGAAAGTGCGGTATCCAATCATTTAAACCAGGTTTCATCGCTTCAAAACGAATTAAAAACCAATAAAACTGAAACCGCAGCCATTCAGAAAAATCTTGATGAAAGTATAAAGCTTCAAAACTCAATTACTGTGTTGGGTATGAATATTAATAAGAATGTATATTCTTATACAATGTATGCTTTTATACTAGGAGTGCTGGTCTTGGCCGGTATTGTTTTTATGTTGTTTAAACGTAGCAATACAATTACTGTTCGAACCAAAAAGGAATACGAAGAGCTAAAAGAGGAATTTGAAATACATAAAAAGAATTCGCTCGATCGCTACACTAAAATGAACATGGAACTTCATAAAACCAGGATGGAGTTGCAACGTAAATAGTTTATCGTTTCCACTTTCGAAATACTCGTTCTCCGCAATTAATTTGAGCGAAATTGAGTTAGCTTTTTTCCTTAGGTTATTTTACCTGTTTTCCCACGGGTTAATTGAATCAGATCGGCAGGGGAGATTTCAACTTGCATGCCACGTACCCCGGCACTAACATATACTTTGTTAAAAAGTAAAACACTTTCATCGATAAAAGTCGGAAATTGTTTTTTCATGCCAAAAGGAGAACAGCCGCCACGAATGTAACCGGTAACTTTAAGAATGTCTTTCATGGGGATCATGGCACACTTTTTATTGCCACTTAGTGCTGCCAAGTTTTTAAGGTGTACTTCTTCTGCTCCGGGAATGCAAGCCACAATAAAACCTGTTTTGTCGCCTTCAAGCACAAGCGTTTTAAATACTTTCGAAACATCCTGATGTAAACTTTCTGCCACATGACTTGCACTCAAATCCGACTCGTCAACCTGATACGTAATTGCGTTGTAGCTTACTTTGGAGCGATCGAGGATTCGCATGGCATTGGTTTTTTTCATAGCAGCTTTGCTCGTTAATTCTTTATGCTGAAAATAGTTTGCGGCAAATTTTAAATTAATTACTGGTTTTTCCAACTGTGGTATAAAACAAAAACCCCGATTCGTAATTAACGAACCAGGGCTTCATTTTAGTTTATAGTAAAATGGATTAGAAAATGGTCTATTCTTCTTCCTGCTCTGCTTCGTATGCTTTCAGCAATTCGTCTTGAACATCGGCAGGTACTTTTTCGTAATCGTCGAATTTCATTTTAAATACACCGCGTCCACCTGTAATCGAACTCAGGGATGTGGTATACTTGTTCATTTCCTTTAACGGAACTTTGGCCGAAATTTTCTCCAGGCCTTTTTCCGAACCCATACCCATAATCATGGCACGACGTCCCTGAAGGTCACTCATTACATCACCCATGCGGTCTGATGGTGTCCAAACTTCAAGATCGTAAATAGGTTCAAGAATTTTTGCACCGGCATTTTTAAAGGCCATGCTAAATGCATTACGTCCGGCCAGTTTAAACGAAATTTCGTTTGAATCAACCGGGTGCATTTTACCGTCGTACACATATACGCGGATATCACGTGCATACGATCCGGTAAGCGGGCCTTCGTTCATTTTTTCCATAATTCCTTTCAGAATGGCAGGAAGGAAACGAGCGTCGATAGAACCTCCAACAATACAGTTGCAGAAAATCAATTTTCCACCCCAGGGTAGTTCATGTTCTTCAACGGCACGAACAGATAATTTTTGCTCTTTGTCGCCAAACTTGAACATTTTTTTAGGTTCTGAGCCTGGTTCGTATGGTTCGATAATTAAATGTACCTCACCAAATTGTCCTGATCCGCCCGATTGTTTTTTATGGCGATAATCAGCCTGGGCAAACTTGGTAATCGTTTCACGATAAGGAATTTTTGGAGCCAAATAATCAACATCAATTTTGTAAACGGTATCAAAATACCATTTCAAAACGTTCAAGTGGTATTCGCCCTGTCCGTGAACCAGCAATTGTTTTAATTCTTTTGAATATTCAATTACGTAGGTTGGATCTTCGTATTTAATCTTACTTAAAATTTCTCCTACTTTTTCATCGTCCGAATCATTTTTTGCCTTAACGGCAACTGTGTGGCGCGATGCAGGGAATGTAATTTCCTTAAACTTTATACCGGCTTCTTTTGGCGATAATGTCTGGTTGTATTTGGTTTCTTTTAGTTTTACGGTACAACCTAAATCACCTGCTACCAGTTTTTCAACTTTCTCGCGGTTTTTACCGGCCGATACAAATACCTGTGATAAACGTTCTTTATTTCCCGATTTGCTATTTACTAAATCCAAACCTTCTGTAATGGTTCCCGACATTACTTTAAAGTATGTAATCTCGCCAACGTGTGATTCAACAGAAGTTTTAAAAACAAAAATACTTGGGGTGTCAGAAGCATCCATCTTCACTTCTTTGCCTTTTACTATTTCTGTCATTTTTTTCTCGCTTGGTGCCGGAGAAATATTGGTAATAAACTCCATCAAACGACCAACTCCAATGTTTTGTTTGGCGCAGGTACAGAATACAGGGAAAATTCCACGTTCCAACATACCCAGTTTAATCCCTTTGCGCATTTCGTCTTCGCTAAGCGTACCTTTGTCGAAGTAAAGCTCCATTAAAGCTTCTTCGTTTTCGGCTGCCATCTCAACCAGTTCGTTGTGCAATTCGTCGGCTTTGTCTTTTTCCGAAGCCGGAATGTCCAAAATTTCAGGAGTACCTCCGCCTTTTGGATACTTATACATTTTCATCTTCAAAACATCAATAATTGAAGAGAAAGTTGCGCCGGCATCAACCGGATATTGTACTACGGTTACTTTGTTACCGAAAGCTGATTTACATTGGTCTAAAGTACTGTCGAAATTTGAATTATCGTGGTCTAACTGATTAAAAACAAAAACAAGTGGAGTGTCGGCTGCTGCGGCCTGACGACCCGCTGCTTCTGTTCCGGCTTCAACACCGTTCGATGCATTTATAGTAATCAAGCTTAATGCAGTTACACTCAATGCCTGAACAACACTTCCGCATAGGTCATCCATTCCGGGAGTATCAAGAATGTTGATTTTTTTCCCGTTGTATTCAGTATATAATAGAGTAGAAAAAACAGAATTGCCATAATCCTGCTCGATTTGTGTGTAGTCAGAAACCGTATTTTTTGCGGTTACTTCACCTCTGCGACTTATAATTCCACCCTCAAAAAGCATAGCTTCTGCAAGGGTGGTTTTCCCACTGCCGGCATTACCAATTAAAGCAATGTTCCGAATTTCTTCAGTTTTATAAACCTTCATATTATATCAGTTTTATTGATTTGTTAAATCCTTGTAATCTTCTTTTTTGGAAGCAAGGATTTCAAAAATAGTAATAATTTGTTAACAATCAACAAGCTAAAATCAGCATGAAAAAATATATTATCCGGCCCTAATTGCTGATTTGTGTTAATGCTCTATATCACAGTGTTTAAGCGGGTTTTGTTAATAAATGTTATTGTCTGAAATCATTATAAATAAGCGTACTTGCCTATGCCTTGAATTTTGCTGCAAAAAGAACCAAAAAAAATACAGTTGAAAGCATGAAGGGAATGATTATTTGTATGTTTTGTTAATTTATTTAGACTGGATAAAAAAAAATCATTAAAAGTCTTTTTTGTCTGAAATAAAGATTTACATTTGCAAAGTGTGACAAAAGTCACGTTTATGCTTGATGATTATGAAAATAAATTCTTCTGAAATAAAATTGAATTCCATGACATGTATGATGTATATGTGTTGTTGTGCCGATTTTATGCAGAAGGAAATTGATATGTAAATAGCTTATAACTACTAATATTTGTTCGCCCTTCTGCAGTTGCAGGAGGGCTTTTTTTTTATAACAGTTCAAGGCCGGGGTAATACCAGAAAAAAATGAGGATGTAGCTGTAAAATAGTATAAATGAGATTGAAATTTTCAAAAACAAATCAATCAAATGGAGAAAGTTGAAAATAATGTAAAACTGGTTGATCGGAAGAGGAGGAGCATTTTAAAAACAATTTCGTGGCGAACACTTGGAACCATCGATACCATCATTATCTCGTGGTTTGTAGTGGGCGACATAAATTTTGCAGTTACAATTGGAGGTGTTGAGGTGTTTACAAAAATGATACTTTATTTTTTTCACGAGCGGGCGTGGAACAAAAGCAACTTCGGACGTGTTAAAGAAACGCCTATTGAATATGAAATTTGACTTCTACAAAGATGAAAAAGAATTTTTTACCCATATCGATAAATATTGCAGATCAAAAAATACTGATTGTTGGTGGCGGGCAAGATGCGTTTAAAAAGCTTAAAATTCTTCAGCGCTTTGATGCAGTGGTAGAAATACTAGCATTGAAAGTGTGCGAAGAAATTAAAAATAGCGGAGTGAAGTATTTCGAAACAGCGTACGATAAAAAGTACCTGCAAAACTATATGATGCTTTATTCGTGTTTAAACAATGATGAGCTTGACAAGCAAATTGTAAAGGATTGCAAGGAAGCGGGCGTTTTGGTAAATATTCACGACAAACCCGACCTCTGCCAGTTTGTATCGCCGGCCATACACAAACAAGGCAACATTACAATTGCGGTAGCATCGAATGGCGAAAATGTATACGAATCGATTCGGATTAGAAACCTGATTAAAGACAAATTACAGATAAATTAAAATACAAAATGAGTTTGAAAACAAAACCATTTAACGAGCAACAGTTAGCGACTTTAAATCAGCTGTTGCCCGGCTTAACAAAAGAACAGATTTTATGGCTGAGCGGCTACCTCGAAGGAAGGTTGGCTGTAGAAGGTGGAGTTGCCGTTTCACCGCAACCTGCTGCTGTGGTACTGCCTGAAAGTTCTACAAAACTTACCATTCTTTACGGTACCGAAACCGGACATTCGCATGGTTTGGCTGAAAAACTGGCCCAAAAAGCGACGAATAAGAACATCAATGCGCAGGTTCTTAGCATGTACGATTTTAACTACAAAAAGCTGAAAGAAGAAGAAAACGTAGCCATTATCGTGAGTACACATGGCGAAGGAGAACCGCCTGATATGGCTGAAGATTTTTACAAATTTGTTACTGGAACACGTGCTCCGCAATTGGAGAAACTGAATTATTCGGTTTTAGCGATGGGTGACAAAACGTATAAGCATTTTTGTAAAACCGGAGAAGATATTTATTCAGCTTTAAAAGCTTTGGGTGCGCATTCGGTTTGTTCGTTGGCAAAATGCGATGTGGATTACGACCGCGACGCCGAAATCTGGATGAATAATTTTCTTGTAAGTCTTTTGTCGGCGCAACCGGCAGAGCAAGCATCGGTTTCAACAGTCACTTCTGCAGGTATAGTGTCGGAAGGAAGTTCGTTGGCTTTTGATGAGTTTTCAAAATCAAATCCATACATGGCAACGGTGCTCGAGAAAGTAAAAATTACCGGACGCGATTCGGACAAGGAAGTATACCATGTGGAGTTGTCGCTTGAAGGTTCGGGGCTGGAATACGAACCAGGTGATTCCATCGGAATATTTGCAAAAAATCCGGAAGCACTGGTGGAGCAAATTCTTGAGAAAACCGGTTTTAATCCGGAACAAAAAGTAGATGTAAAAGAGGACGAGATTACAATAAAAGATGCTTTTTCTCATCACCTGGAAATTACAACGCTGACTTTTGATGTGCTTAAAAAGTACCAGGAAAAAGTTAAAAATCCGGAGTTGGCAAAAATTATCAACGACGATAAGTTGTCCGATGATTATTTATACGGCCACGATGTACTTGATCTGCTGGAAGATTTTCCTTTTGAATGGAACGCCAATAAACTGGCAGAAGTATTGCGTCCTATTCCTCCGCGATTGTATTCCATTTCGTCGAGTATGGAAAGCGTTGGGGAAGAAGTGCATGTAACCGTTTCAGTTGTGCGCTACGAGCGTAAAGACCGTTTAAGAAACGGGGCGTGTTCATCTCATCTTGCTGATACAATAGAAATTGACGATCAGCTTCCTATTTACGTCGATAAAAATCCATCGTTTAAACTTCCGGCTAACGGATCAAAAATAATTATGGTTGGCGCCGGAACCGGTGTTGCTCCTTACCGGGCTTTTATGCAGCATCGCGAAAGTCTTGGAGTTAAAGGTGAGTCGTGGTTGTTTTTTGGCGATCGCCGTTTTAGCTCCGATTTTCTCTACCAGTCCGAATGGCAAAAGCTATTAAAATCGGAACATTTAAGCAAACTGGATGTGGCCTTTTCACGCGATCAGGAAGAGAAAATTTATGTGCAGCACAAATTAAAAGAGAATCAGAAAGAGGTTTTTGAATGGATTGAAAACGGCGCTCATTTTTACCTGTGTGGCGATATGAAATACATGGCAAAAGATGTGAACAAAACGCTGCTGGAAATTATACAAACACAGGGCGGAGTAACCGAAGAACAAGCAGAAAAATATGTGAAAAATCTGAAACGTGAGAAACGTTTCCAAACCGATGTTTATTAAGTAGACATAAGCTTCAACAGTAACCGGGTTGAAGCTTGGGTGTCGACAAATTCGGGGATTAAAATTTCCCGAAAAATTTAGGGTGCTTGGCCTAACCAACCATGCGCACCCATTAACTTTATAACCCGAAAAATTATGACCGATATTATTAACTGGAAGGAACTTTCAGAAGTGGAAAAACTAAAGTACGACAGCAATTATTTGCGTGGTACTTTAGTTGAAAGTTTAGCAGATCCAATCACCGGGGCAATTGCCGATGGCGATACCCAAATCTCAAAGTTTCATGGCATGTATTTGCAGTGGGACCGCGATTTAGACAAAGAGCGTAAACGGCAAAAACTGGAGCCGGCATTTTCGTTTCTTATTCGTTTAAGAATGCCCGGCGGACGTTTTACCCCGGAACAATGGCTAAAAATGGATGCACTTGCCGACAAATATGCCAACAACACTCTAAAACTCACAACACGTCAAACTTTTCAGTTGCATGGTGTTTTAAAAAAGAACCTGAAAAAGACCATTCAGGAAATGAATGATAGTTTGATGGATACCATTGCGGCTTGTGGCGATGTGAATCGGAATGTGATGAGTCATGCAAACCCGGCTGAATCTCCGTTTCATTCAGAGGTGATTGATTTGGCAAAGAAAGTAAGTGAGCATTTATTGCCGAATACCACTGCTTATCACGAAATATGGCTCGACAAAAAATTGATTGCAGATAGCAAAACTGATGTTGAACCCTTGTATGGCGACCGGTATTTGCCCCGAAAATTTAAAATCGGAATTGTAATTCCGCCCAATAACGATTCAGATGTGTTTTCGCAGGATTTGGGATTTATTGCCATTGTGGAAAAAGCTAAAATTGTGGGTTACAATGTATCGGTTGGCGGTGGATTTGGTTCAACATTTGGAATGCCTGAAACCTATCCCCGAACCGGAACAATAATTGGTTTTTGTACGCCCGTGCAGGTTGTTGATGTTGCCGAAAAAGTTCTTCTGACACAACGGGATAACGGAAACCGAAAAAACCGGAAACAGGCTCGCCTTAAATACACAATCGACCGAATGGGAGTTGAGGTTTTTACCGCTGAAGTGGAGCAACGTTTGGGGTACAAGCTAGAGTCTGCAAGAGCGTTTAAGTTCGATCGCAACGGCGATGATTTTGGCTGGAAAAAAGGAACCGATGAAAAATGGCACTTAACGTATTTTGTTGAAGGTGGACGTGTGAAAGATAACGGCAACCAAAACATTAAAACAGCGCTGCGCGAAGTTGCCAAAATTAGTGACGGCGATTTTATTCTTACCGGAAACCAGAACCTGATTGTAAGTGGCGTTTCCGAAACGGTAAAAAAGAAGGTAGACACGATTTTGAAAAAGAATGGAGTTGCGCCATCTGAACTTTCCGGACTGCGTAAAAACTCAATTGCTTGTGTGGCACTACCAACGTGTCCGTTGGCATTTGCCGAGGCCGAACGCTATTTGCCTACTTTGATATCAAAAGTTGAACTCATTCTGAATGAATTTAATCTCTTTAAAGAAGAAATAGTAATTCGTATGACGGGCTGCCCCAATGGCTGTGGGCGACCTTATCTGGCAGAAATCGGCTTGATCGGAAAATCTCCGGGCTATTATAATTTGTACCTGGGAGGAAGTTTTGAGGGAACACGCTTGAATACGCTGTACCGCGAAACCATTCCGGAAGAAGAGATTCTGACAGAATTACGAATGTTAATTGCAGATTTTGCGGAGAACAGATCGAATGGAGAACACTTTGGCGATTTTGTCATCCGTAACGAATATGTGAAGGAAATTAAAGAGGGGAAAGATTTTAAACACTAAAATCCTGCTGTGCGCCACAAAAAAGGCAGGTGAAATTAAATTCAAAAAACAATAAATACATGCAATCATGAGTACAACTGTTTCAATATTAGGATGTGGATGGCTGGGCACTGCCCTTGGCAAATCCCTGCTTCGCAAAGGATGGAATGTAAAAGGTTCAACCAGTTCGAGTCAAAGTTACAACGAATTGGAGATGACCGGAATAAGTACTTTTTATGTAAAAGTAAAACCGAAGGGAGTGGAAGTAGACTACAACAGTTTTTTTAGTACTGATGTATTAATTGTTTCAATTCCACCTACCCGAACGGATTGTGTAGAAGAGTCGTATCCGCAAAAAATAAGTCAGATTGCTATAAAAGCAGAAGAGATTGGAATTTCTAAAGTGCTTTTTATTTCATCTACTTCGGTTTACGAATCACAAAACAAAGAAGTGCAAGAAGGCGATGAGGGCAGCCCTGAGAAACAAAGCGGGCGGGCCTTGATAAAAGCGGAAAAGCTGCTTTTGGGGAATCCTAACTTTAAAACTACTGTGCTGCGTTTTGGGGGTTTGATCGGTTACAACAGAAATCCTGCAAATTTTCTGAAGTATAAACAGGAGGTTGCCGGAGAAACTCCTGTTAATCTGATTCACCGGGATGATTGCGTGGGGATTATTACCCAAATTATTGAAAAGGATATTTGGGGAGAAGTGTTTAATGCCTCAAGTCCGGAACATCCTGTAAAACGAGAATTTTACAGCAAAGCAGCTCAGATAAGTGAATTGCCGGCCCCGGTTTTTTCAAAAACACAGGAAAATTACAAGATCGTAAACAGCGAAAAATTGATAAAAACATTGGACTATAAATTTAAATACCAGAGTCCGATGGATTATTTAAAAGAGGTGGAAGAGTGGGCATACCGAATATAGAAGGAAATGGAAAATACAGGAAAAGTATACATTGTAGGAGCGGGGCCCGGGCCGGCAGATCTGTTGACGGTTAAAGCATTTAACTGCATAAAACAAGCCGATGTGATTTTGTACGATGCATTGATTTCGCGCGATGTTCGGGAGCTCTTTCCGGAAAGTGCGGAACTTATATTTGTTGGTAAACGCGCCGGCGATGGAATTGATGTTACCGAACGACAAAACTCAATTCATAAAAAATTAGTGCAACATGCGCAAATGGGGAAGGTGGTTGTTCGTGTTAAATCCGGCGATCCGATGATTTTTAGCCGGGGTGCCGAGGAAACTTCTTTTTTGCAGGAGCATAACATTTTATTTGAACTTGTTCCTGGAATTTCGGCTTTTAACGCTGCATCTGCTGAATTTGGAATTCCTTTAACCGATCGCCGCGGGAGTAATTCTCTGCACCTGCTTTCGGGGCGCGATGTGATGGGAAAACTTTTAAGCGTGAATCAATTGCTAAGTATTGTTGAGAACAGGGGAACCGCAGTAATTTATATGGGAACAAAGGTACTGGAAGAAATTTATGAAGCACTTGATTCAATTCACCGCGAAACCATTCACACTACTATTGTATCACGGTCGGGGCGTAGTGATTCTGCAATGTACCAGGGAAATCTTCAGGAGATGGTTCGGCTAAACGAGGAAAGTCCGATTAAAACACCCGCATTAATTTATTTAAGAAAGGAAGAGTAAAGCAGCTTTTAACAGGCCACTTTTAGGCATAAACGGAGATCAGCGAAAAGGCAATAAGCACCACCGCGATGGAATAGTAAATCAATATTTTTTTGAAGCGGCTTTTGCTTTCCCGGGTTTGAAAAGAAAAAATCAAACCAAGGTTTGCAATAAAAAGGGCGAACAGCATTAATACAATGTGTTCAACCGGCCACAATCTTTTCGCAACCATATTACTGCCTTCGTTGGGCATGTAATGAAAGTCGAGCCCTGTGCCCAGATTTGTAAACAGAAACAGACCAAAAACCAACTGCAGGTACAAAGTAACAATAAAAGCTACTGCCAAAAACTTGTCGAAAGGTGAGTAGGACAAGTTTTTGGAAATTCCCCGAACCGAGCGCACAACAAGGAATACGGCAAAGAATAAAAAAGAAACACTAATCAGGTAGTGAATTATTTTTACAGTATCGTGTGTCACTATTTCGGTCAGTATTGATGTCATTTTTTTATCTGTTCCAGTTTGCTTTTTTAATCCAGTCGACTACAAATTTGGCATTTTCAACCGGGATGCCTGGAATAAATCCATGTCCAACGTTAAAAATCCAGTTGCTTTCTTCTGCGCCAAATGAAAGGTATTCTTCCAGTTTGTTTTCGATAACTTTCTGGTCGGCTAATAAAATACGCGGATCCAAATTTCCCTGAAGTCCCATTTCCTTAGGAACCATTTTCCGGGCTTCCTTAATTGGTACTTGCCAGTCGATGCTAATAATGTCGGCATCGCCGGGTTGCAGTTGTGTTAATCCAACTCCCAAACCTTTGGGTAAAAATATGGTTGGGACTCCTGCATTCATCACAGCAGCCGAAATCTTTCGAACAAAAGGCATAATCAGTTCCATGTACAAATCCGAAGGAATTAGTCCCGCATGGGTTTCAAAAATCTGGAAAGCGGCTATGCCGTGTTTTACCTGGTTTAAAGCGTATTCAATAGACAGATCGGTAATTGCACTCAGGAGTTGTTTTGCCAGTTTTTTGTCCTTGTACAACAAGGAAACCGCATCGGGGAAAGTGTGGTTGGTTCCCAAACCCTGCACCATGTAACACAGTGTTGTAAAAGGTGCACCGCAGAATCCGATTAGCGGAATACCGGCAGGTTTTGTTACCTGAATTTTATCGATGACATCATAAATGTATTCCAGTTTCGATGCATCGGCATTCAGGGATTTTACCGGATTTGCAACGTCTTTCAACGCAGTGGTAAAACGAGGCCCCGAATCGGTAAATGCCAGTTCCATGCCAAGCGCTTCAGGAATAACAAGTATGTCGGAAAAAAGGATTGCAGCATCCACTCCAAGGTCGTAAATGGGGAGCAAGGTTACTTTTGCAGCCAGCTCCGGATCGCGCATCAATTCCTTAAAACTATAGTCCTTGCGCATTTCCAGATACGATGGTAATACTCTTCCTGCCTGACGCATAAACCACACCGGTGGTCTTTCCGTTTTTTCTCCCTCAAGTGTTCTTACAAAAATTCCCTTTTCCATTTATTTTGATGTTATTTCTTATCTATAAGATTCGTGTAGCTGTTTGCAAAATATTTTCAACTGGTTTTAGATTGAAATGATTGATTGGATTGCTGAGATTGAGTTAATCTAAATCAAACTCTATCAATCTGTTTTCAATCTCGTATCAATCTTCATCAATCTTTTAGTTTTTTTAACGCGTTTAAATTGGCGTTGATTATGTTGTCAATATCTTCATCGCTGTGAGCGTACGACACAAACAAACACTCAAACTGCGATGGTGCAATGTAAATCCCACTTTCAAGCGAGAGTTTGAAGTATTGTGCATACCAATCGGTGTTCGAATTCATTGCTTCATCAAATGAGCTCACTTTTTCTTCGTCCGTAAAAAACAGTGTCATCATTGAACCAACGCGGTTTACAACACCTTTAATTCCCGTTGTTTTAAGGTTATTTAAAATTCCTTCATGTAATTTTTTGGCTTTTCTTTCCAGTTCGGAATAAAAGTCCGGAGTGTTCAGAATTAACTTAAGCATGGTGCTTCCGGCAGCCATGGCTAGCGGATTTCCCGATAACGTTCCGGCCTGGTAAACTGGTCCGACCGGAGCCAGCTGATCCATAATTTCTTTTTTACCACCATAAGCGCCCACCGGCAAACCTCCACCAATAATTTTACCCAGAGTGGTAATATCGGGCATCACACCAAAATATTCCTGTGCGCCACCTTTGGCCAAACGAAAACCGGTAATTACTTCATCGAAAATAAGAAGTGCACCGTTTTGTGTTGTAATCTCACGGAGCCCTTCCAAGAATCCTTTTCCTGGTACAACAACGCCCATGTTTCCTGCAACCGGTTCAACAATTATTGCCGCAATGTTTTTACCTTCTTCAGCAAATATCTTCTCAACAGAATCCAGATCGTTGTAGTTGGCCAGCAAAGTGTCTTTTGCATTTCCTGCAGTTACTCCCGGACTATCGGGTAATCCCAAAGTGATTGCTCCCGAACCGGCTTTAATCAGAAAACTATCGCCGTGTCCGTGGTAGTTGCCCACAAACTTTAGTATTTTTTCGCGACCGGTATAACCGCGAGCCAAACGGATTGCGCTCATTGTTGCTTCTGTGCCCGAATTTACCATTCTAACCTTTTCAACCGAAGGTACCATCTCAACAATCAACTCGGCCATTTCGGTTTCGTAGGTTGTTGGTGCACCGTAACTGGTTCCTTTTAGTGCCGCTTCATTTATTGCAGCAACAATTTTTTCGTGCGCATGCCCAAAAATCAGCGGTCCCCACGATGCAACAAAATCAGTGAATTTATTTCCATCGATATCAATAATGCATGCACCTTTGGCACTTTCGATAAAAACAGGATTTAATTTTACGCTTTTAAAGGCCCGAACCGGAGAGTTCACCCCGCCGGGTATCGATTTTTGAGCTTGTTGAAAAGCTTCTATACTTTTTGAAAACTGCATGTTTGTTTACTTAATTCCGTTTAAAATATTTGCTGCTTCAACTGCTGAGTAGGTGATAATAATGTCGGCTCCGGCTCTTTTTATCGAGGTCAGAATTTCCATCATTACACGTGCACCGTCGATCCAGTCTTTTTCTTCAGCAGCTTTTAACATCGAAAATTCGCCACTTACATTGTAGGCCGCTGTTGGCATTTTAAATTCAGTTTTTACCCGGTAAATTACATCGAGGTACGACAGGGCAGGTTTCACCATTACAATATCGGCTCCTTCTGCAATGTCGAGTTCCACTTCGCGAAGCGCTTCGTCTGAGTTGGCCGGATTCATTTGATAAGTCGACCGGTTTCCAAATTTTGGAGCACTCTCGGCGGCTTCTCTGAACGGACCGTAAAATCCGGATGCGTACTTTGCCGAGTAGGCCATAATCGGAATTTTCTCAAATTTATTATCGTCGAGTGCTTCCCGGATTCTTCCCACACGTCCGTCCATCATATCGCTCGGAGCAATCATGTCGGCACCTGCTTCTGCCAGCGAAACCGATTGTGCAGCCAGTGTTTCCAGCGTGCTGTCGTTGTCAACGTCGCCATCTATTATTGTGCCGCAATGTCCGTGTGTGGTGTATTCGCAGTTGCAAACATCAGCAATAATGTATAAGTCAGCCAGTTCAGCTTTAATGGCACGAATGGCCTGTTGTACAATTCCGTTGTGTTGACAAGCCACTGTTCCGTCTTCGTCTTTCTCGGCCGGAATACCAAATAGAAGTACCGCTTTAACTCCCGAAGCATACACCTTTTTGCATTCTTCAACCAGGTTCTCAACCGATAACTGATAGTTGCCGGGCATCGAACTGATCGGATTTCTGACATTGGTGCCGGCGCAAACAAAAAGTGGCATTACCAGATCATCAAGCGATAATTTGGTTTCGGTTACCATGTTGCGCAATACTGTATTGTATCTTAATCTTCTTAACCTTGTTTCTGGAAACATCATATCTGTGCAGTTTTAATGTGTTACTTTCGTTTATAGTATTCAATAATTGATTGATAAAGACCCCCGGCATTCGATTTTTCAGCAGTAATTAATGGCGCAACTCCCATTGCTTCAATGGCGGATGTTGTAGTTGTTCCGATACTTGCAATTTTTAATTTCGAAAGATTCGCGGTTCCATAAAAATAACAGAAATTATTGAAGGTAGACGGACTTGTAAAAACAATCAGATCGTAGCTGTTGTTTGTTACAAGGTCCATTATTTTTTGATCTGCAGTTGCAGGTTTTACTGTGCTGTAAATGTTTATTCGGGTAACTTTGTTGGCCGGTGATAGTCGGTTCTGAATGGAATTGTCAGCCAGGTTTCCAATGGGCAACAATATATTCTGTGCCTGTGGATTGTATTTGCCAATCAGTTCGTTTAGTAAGTTTTCCGAAGTGTTCTTTTCGCCCGAAAGGAAAGGTGCGTAACCGTAATAATCGAGTTCGGCTGCTGTTTTTTCTCCAACTACTGCAATCTTTAATGAAGCAGGCAAAGTGGTATTTCCATTAATCTCGATCAGTTGTTTGAAAAATGAAGCCACCCCGTTTTTACTTGTAAAAATTACCCAGTTAAATTGCTCCAGATTTTTAAGCTTTATCACTTCGTCAGAGCTTAAACCGGCAGACTCAATTTGAATCATGGGCAGGGAAACAACTTTGCTTCCGGCATTTTGTAAGAGCTGCGGAAGATCGTCGCTGGCATCAGCCGGGCGAGTAGATATTATAATTTTATCTTGTAACGGAAGTTCAACTTTTTGCTCCGGGAAGTTTTCTGTTCGAATGGAATCTAGTATTTGTTTCCCTCCTGCGGCAAATAATTTCTTAGCCAGATCGATAGCGATTTGTTTGGCATTTTCAACCGGTCCGTTTGCCGATTCTTTTAAAAAGTTACTTCCATCGATGCTGGAAACAAAGCCTGTAATTTTTACCAGGTTGCCGTTGATTTGGCATGTACTTCCAACCGGAATCTGGCAACCGCCTTCCAAAGTATTTAAAAAGGCACGTTCTGCCGAACTGGTAATCATGGTTTCTTCATGATTAATGGCGCTCACCAGTTTTTCAATTTCCGGATCGTTATCTTTTATTTCGATTGCCATGGCACCCTGTCCGCAAGCCGGAATCATAACTTCAGGTTCAATAATTTCTGTAATGTACGCATCCATTTCCAGGCGTTGCAATCCGGCAGCAGCCATAATCATTGCGTCGCAATAGCCTTCTTCCATTTTACGGATTCGGGTATTTACATTGCCCCTGATTTCAACAATATTTAAATTCGGATTTAACTTTAAAAGCTGTGCTTTACGTCGCAGACTCGAAGTAGCCACTGTATGTTCAGAAGTAAATTCCGAAATTTTCAGATGATTTCTACTCACCAAGGCATCGTTTACTGTGCCCCGCTCGAGAACCGCTCCCAGTTTTGTACCTTCCGGAAAAACGGTTGGCAGGTCTTTTAAACTGTGCACGGCCATATCAATTTCGTTGTTGAACATGGCCACTTCCAGTTCTTTTGTAAAAAGGCCTTTGTCGCCAATTTTCGAAAGCGGCACATCCAAAATTTTGTCGCCTTTGGTTTTTACAATTACAATTTCAAATTGTTTCTCAGGGAATTTTTGCTCCAGCGATTCTTTTACCCGATAAGCTTGATACAAGGCAAGTTTACTGCCTCGTGTGCCAATGCGAATTGTGTTTTTCATCTCAATTTAATTCAGAATATTCAAAGGTAACCGATGCCTGCCTGGCTTCCCCAGGTCAGACAGGGAACTCGTTTGTGCTTACTCTTTTGTGTAAAATGATAGTTGCATTCTTGTATCATGGAGCAAGGTTGAACAGGTCGTTAACAAGTTCGATGTATTCTTTTTTGCGACCGTTATCAGTAATCGATTTAACATTTTTAATCATCAAACGGATAAATTTGTTGGTGATGTGGTCGGCATACAACGAAGCGTCTTCACCGTCATTATTAATCTGACGTTTCATAAAACCTTCGAGTTCGGTTTTATTAATTTTTTGAAAATTGTCGCTTATATTTTGAAATGTTGGAGTCAGGTTACGTGTGTATTGCCAGTCGGAAAATTCGCTAACCACTTCAGCAATAATTTTTTCTGCTTTTTTAATTTCTCCCTGACGTTTTCCAAAAGTTTCGTCAACCACTGCATTCAAATCGTCCACATCAAACAGAAAAACATTTTCCACTTCGTTCACATCAGTAGCAATGTTGTGTGGTACCGAAAGATCGACAAAAAACATGGGTTTGTTTTGGCGTTCGATCATCACCTTTTCAACCATCTCTTTTGTGATTAGCGCTTTTTTCGATGCCGTAGATGCAATTACAATGTCGTTTACAACCAGTTGATTTTCCAATTCCGAGAAATCTTTTGCAATACCTTTGTGGCGGTCGGCCAATTCGCAGGCTTTCTCAAAAGTACGGTTGATAATAGTAAACTTGTCGCACCCTTTTTTTATCAGGTTTTGCAAAGTAAGTTCTCCGGTTTGACCCGCACCAACAAGCAATGTCGGGTGAGAAGTAAGGTTGTGTAATTTTTTATTGGCCAGTTCAACAGCTGCATAACTTATCGAAACTGCTCCTTTTGAAAGTTCGGTTTGTGTTCTAACTTTTTTTCCGGCTTCGAATGCTTTGTTAAACAAACGAATTAAAGTAGAACTGTTTACCTGGTGTTTTTCGGCAATGGCAAACGCATCTTTAAGCTGACCAACAATCTGGTATTCGCCAAGTGCCATTGAGTCGAGACCCGAAGCTACACGAAATAAATGTTTTGAGGCTTCTTCCTGGTACTTGCGGTAAAAATGTGTACTAACACTTTTGTCCGCTCGTCTCCATTCAAAAAGTTTATCCTCAATTGTATCTGTAAAACTTTGAATATTTTTTCCTGAGTAGTCAAAATAAATTTCGGTGCGGTTACATGTTGATACAACAATGGCACCATTTAAACCTATTTCGATTAGTTGTGGCACAAAACGCTTCACATCCTCTTCACAAAAAACGAATTTTTCGCGAACTTTAATTGGAGCTGTTTTGTGGTTTAATCCAAGTAATCCTATCATACTTGTTGTTCTTTTCTATTGATTTCAGCATCAATATTATTAAAACAATCTGTAGAAAATCTGTAGAAAAATTCAGATTTACCAAAGCGCTAAATGAAAAGGGGAAAAGTGCGTTTGAATAAGAAGAGCTTAAGTTCTGTAAAATTCGAAATGGACTGAGTTTGAATTGCTTTAAGTTGCAGTAAAACAGTGGGATGGTGTAGTTGTTGCTGTTTCGCTTAGTTGTAGGATTATTCGCAATAGTTTGCTTTATTTAAATCAAATTGATATTAATCAATTGCTGTTTTTTGTGGAATTAAGCTTCAAAATGAATGGTGAAATTGTGCATTTTGTTTTCAAAAGAATAGACAGCATTAAAACCTGAAACCTCGCATATTTTTTGAACAATTGCCAAACCCAAACCGACAGAACTATCGGAAGAGGAGGCTTTGTAAAAACGCTTAAAAAGTTGGTCAGGATCGCCCGTGATTTCATCTCCGCTATTGGCAACAAGCAACTGTTTTTCGGTTATAGAAAATGAAATGATACCGTTTTTTTTGTTGTGTCGGATGGCATTTTTAATCAGGTTCGAAATCAGGATTTCAGCTAAATAAGGATTCATTTCAGTTAAATGGCTGTTGTCGGGTCCTTGAATTGTGATTCTTTTAGCGTCGATTACCTCTTCCAGATCCTGTAGTTGATTTTCAATTATATTTTTGAAATCCACTTTCTCCACTTCGGGGAATTGCCGGTTTCCAATTTTCGAAAGTAGCAGTAAAGTGTTGGTTAAACGAGAGAGTTTTGTGCTTGCTTCGTAGGCATCGCTTATCGTTTTTAATTCCTTTTCCTTAAGGTATTCCGACTGAAGCAACAATTCCATTTTTGAAATAATTACAGCAATGGGAGTTTGCAACTCGTGCGAGGCATTTTCGGTGTATTCCTTCAGGTTGTAGTAATCTTCTTTGATTCTTTCGGTCATCGAAGTCAGCACGCTGTTTAAGTCGTTAAACTCTTTAATATCGGTTTCCTGAAGCAAAAAATCTTCGTGCAAGTTTAAATCGTAATTCTTTATTTTATTAATGGTGAAATAAAACGATTTCCACGTTTTTTGAGAAATGTGTCGGTTTAATATTAATAGTCCCAAAATTAGAGCCACTACTAAAACAGTCATCAACAAAATAATCCGAACAATGAGGTTGTCGGTTTCGGCGTGCGATTTGAAGATTTTAACCAGATATTTTTGCTGGTTTATTTCAGTTATAAATTGTAATTGGCGGTAAGCGATGTATCGGTTGGTTTCAGTGTCAAAAATCAACGTGTCAGAATAACTTTTCTGTGGAAGCATTTCTCCACTTATGGGTTCAATTACAATTTTTTGTTCTATCCCCGATGGCGCCGATGGAGCTCCGTGTGCCGAATGCATCTGGTTTTGAATGGAAGTTTGCCTTTTCTCCAGTTCAATGTTTATGTTTTCGTTCACCTGCTGACGAAGCACAAAATAAAACACAATCAATCCTACCAGAAAAATAAATAGCGATATGGAAAGAAAGTTTAAACTTATTTTGGTAAGTAGCTTCATTGTGGCTTTTTGTTTTCAGAAAATTTACTTGTAGTTAGTTATTGGTGAGATCAAATTTGTAACCCACACCATAAATGGTTTTTATATAATCGGCGCACCCTTTTTTTATCAGTTTTTTGCGCAGGTTTTTTATGTGTCCGTATATAAAATCAAACGAATCGGCAATGTCCATGTAGTCGCCCCAAAGGTGTTCAGCCAAACCGGTTTTTGTAATTACTTTGTTTTTGTTTGCCACAAAAAACTGGAGCAATTCATATTCTTTTTTTGTGAGTTGTAATTCTTTGTCGTGCACAAAAACCTGGTGCGAATCGGGTAGGATTTTTATTTCATTTACGAGAACCTGGTTATTGCCGTCGAAATTAATTCTGCGGTTAATCGATTTTAGGTGAGCATTTAACTCGGCCAGATGAAAGGGTTTTGTGAGGTAGTTGTCGGCACCAATTTCCAGTCCTTCAATTCTGTTGTCCAGCGAATCGCGGGCCGAAATTATGATAATCCCCATTTTTTTATTGTCGTTTTTTACCGAACGGATAAGATCGAGCCCGCTGCCTCCGGGCAGATTAATATCTACCAAAATACAATCATATGAATGCAGCTCAATGTTTTCGGCTGCAGTGTTAAAATCATAGGCTGTTTCACACACATAACCTTCGTCGGTCAGGTATTGAAACATGGCATCCGATAAGGCTTTTTCATCTTCGATAATGAGAATCTTCATGCATCCCTTTTTTCAAATTGCAAGATAATAACTTTTCATGCTCCTGCTACTAATTATTTTTGTTGGTTAATTTTCACTTTGCTAAATTGCACCATGACAAATAACAAACTTTGTTGCCGGATTTTTCCCATTGTAAGTATTTTAATTGCAACAGTGTTATCGGCCTGCATTTGGTATTTCGACGAGGGTGTGCATCGGCTTTCGTTTTTAAGCGATCGCGACGAGTTTTTTAATTTTGTAGGAGTGAGTTTGTCGATAGCACTTTTGCCCATTGGTATTTTTTACTACTTGAACGACAAAGAAAAGTACCAGACCAAGGCCAGACAACTGGCTTTGCTCGGATTTTTGCCTGCCTTGCTTTTTATAGTTTTCCTCATTGTGTAGTTCATAAGTAGGGGATTTATTCTATTTTATCACACATTTTTTTTTCTATCTTTCCAACTCAAAACCTGATTATGTCAAAGTTCCCGTTTTTTCAGCAGTTTGATGCCATGGATTGTGGTCCCACCTGTTTGCGTATGGTGGCCAAATATTACGGGAAACATTTTAGCACCGAATCACTTCGCGAAAAATCATACATTACCCGGGAGGGTGTATCCTTGCTTGGAATCAGCGATGCTGCCGAGTCGATCGGAATGCGGTCGATGGGTGTAAAAATTACCTTTGAGCAGCTAAAAAAGGAGGCGCCTCTGCCATGTATTGTACATTGGGGGCAAGAGCACTTTGTGGTGGTGTACAAGTTTCACAAAGGCAAAGTGTTGGTGGCCGACCCGGCTTTTGGCCGTTTGGAATATTCTGAAAAAGAGTTTTGTGAACACTGGATTTCAACGGTTGCAAATGGCGAAGAGAAAGGGATTTGTTTGTTGTTGCAACCATCTCCCGACTTTTACAACGAAGCCGATGAAAAGGTGAGTCGTACCGGATTCCGTTTTGTGCTGAATTACCTGAAACCATACAAAAAGCTCGTCATTCAACTTATTTTGGGTTTTTTCCTCGGGAGTTTAATTCAACTGGTTTTGCCTTTTCTTACCCAAAGCGTAGTCGACATTGGTATCAATAATCAGGATATCGGATTTATATATTTGGTGCTTATTGCGCAGTTGGTTTTGTTTATTAGCCGGATGTCGGTTGAGTTTATACGCTCGTGGATTTTACTTCACATAAGTACCCGAATTAATATTTCAATCATTTCCGATTTTTTGATCAAATTAATGAAATTGCCACTGGGCTTTTTCGATTCGAAAATGATTGGCGATATTTTGCAACGTATTGAAGATCACGACCGAATTGAACGTTTTTTAACCGCACAGTCCATAGGCGTTTTGTTCTCGGTATTTAGTTTGGTAATTTTTGCCATCGTTTTGGCCATTTACAGCTGGACCATCTTTTTTATCTTCCTGTTGGGATCGGCGCTTTATTTTGCATGGATTTACATTTTTATGAAACGCCGTCGCGAGCTCGATTTTAAACGTTTTTCAAAACTTTCTGAAAATCAGAGTAAACTGATACAGATAATAAATGGGATGCAGGAAATTAAACTGAACAACTACGAAAAGGAAAAACGTTGGGAGTGGGAGCGTGTTCAGGCCGGATTGTTTAAAGTGAGCGTAAAAAGTTTGTCGCTGCAACAGTACCAGGATGCCGGATCGGTTTTTATAAATGAAACAAAAAACATACTTATTGTTATTATATCGGCAACTGCGGTTGTAAATGGTGAGTTGACATTAGGTATGATGTTGGCTATACAATATATAATAGGGCAGTTAAATTCTCCGCTTCGCCAGTTAATTAGTTTTATGCACAATGCACAGGACGCAAAAATTAGTTTGGAGCGTTTGGCTGAAATTCATGATAAAAAGGATGAAAGCGAAGCCAGTGCTGCAAACGTTAAACTTTTACCCGAGAAAAAAGATATTTCAGTTTCGAACCTGGTATTTCAATACGAAGGACCTCGTTCTCCGAAAGTATTAAATAATATTAATCTCGAAATTCCTGAAAATAAAGTAACTGCCATTGTAGGAACCAGTGGAAGTGGAAAAACTACTCTGATTAAGTTATTACTAGGATTTTATCCTCCGGGCAGTGGCGACATAAAAATTGGCGGTACACGACTTGCAAATTTTTCTCCAAAAATGTGGAGAAACAGTTGCGGCGTTGTCATGCAGGATGGTTTTATTTTTTCGGATAGTATTGCCAAAAATATTATTGTAAACGATGAACTGGTGGATGAAACGCGTTTGTTGAATGCAGTAAAAATGGCAAATATTCAGGATTACATCGAATCGCTTCCTTTAAGTTACAATACAAAAATTGGACAGGAAGGAGTGGGGCTGAGTCAGGGACAGAAGCAACGTATATTAATTGCGCGCGCCATTTATAAATCGCCAAAATACCTGTTTTTGGATGAGGCAACCAATGCTCTTGATGCCAATAATGAAAAAATGATTATGGAAAACATGGATAAGTTTTCGAAAGGAAAAACGGTGGTTGTTGTGGCACACCGCTTAAGTACGGTAAAAAATGCCGACCAGATTGTCGTACTCGAAGCAGGTGAAATTGTGGAGCGCGGAAATCATGAAGAACTGATTGCCAAAAAAGGGAAATATTTTGAATTGGTGAAAAACCAGCTTGAGTTGGGGAACTAATGATCAATGACTATTGACTATTGACAAATGACAGACGATAAAAAAATAGAAATACGATCGGGCGAAGTTCAGGAAATTCTTGGGGGAGTTCCTTCGGGACTGGTGCGTTATGGTGTTCTGGTTTTTGCAGCTATTTTTGCATTGATTATTATCTTCTCGTTTGTTTTTCATTATCCCGATATTTTACGATCGAACATTGTAGTTACAACTGAAAATCCACCGGCAACTTTGGTGGCCAGGGCAACAGGTAAAATCCATAAACTTTTTGTAAAGGATAAAGACAAGGTTGAGTCGGGGCAAATGATTGCTTTGATTGAAAATCCTGCAGATTACAACGATGTGCTGGAACTGGATGATTTAATTTCAATGATACAGCCATCGTTTGATACGCTGAACTTTTCGGTTGACACGAGATTTAATAAAAGCCTGCAACTTGGAACACTTCAGGAATATTATTCGCAGTTTTTAACGAAGTACGAAGAGTTGTATGAATTTAATCAACGCAATTATTATAAATTAAAAGAAGAGTCGTATAGAGATCAGTTAAAAAATGCACGAATATTATACGACAGGCTGTGGGAACAAAAAGTAGCAGTTGACAAAGAATACCAAATTAAGCAACGAAATTACGAACGTCAGAAAAAGTTACTTGCCGGCGAAGTTGTTTCGAATACAGAGCTCGAAAAAGCAGAGTCTGAAATGTTATCAAAGAAATCGGAGCTGGATGGACTGCGATCCGATTTGGCACAAAAACAAATAGATATTAGTGAACTTGATCAGCGAATTATCGAAAACGACAAAGAGTTTCATGATAATAAAATTCAGTATGAGTCGGCAATCATTGAAGCCTTTAATAATTTAAAAAGCGAAGTAAGTAACTGGAATCTTACATTTTTGATTCGGTCGCCAATTAATGGAGTTGTTTCGTTTAATAACTTTTATGCCGAAAATCAAAACCTGAACGAAGGTGATCGTGCTTTTACCATTGTGCCCGGTGATGTTGGTGAAGTTATTGGGAAAGTTGAATTGCCTGTGCGTGGATCAGGGAAAGTAAAAGAGGGGCTCGATGTTAACGTTAAATTCGACAACTATCCGTACATGGAATTTGGGCTTGTTCGGGGCAAAGTAAAAAGCGTATCGCTCGTGCCAGAGGATAATTTTTATATGGTAGAGGTGGAGTTTCCCAATGGGCTGGTAACCAATTACGGTAATAACCTGCAAATGCAAAATCAATTAATGGGGCAGGCTGAAATTATTACAGAAGACCTACGTTTGATACAGCGCTTTTTTAATCCGCTAAAAGCTTTGTGGAAAGAAAGAGTGAATCAGTAGACAGTATTCAGTGTTCGATGCTTGGAGGTCAAGAAGTGTAGGTTTTTATGGGAGAAACTAAGGGAAGCGTTTATTTAATCAATCTCCAACAATCTTTTATCAATCTCAATCAATCGTTATTTATAGTTCTTCACCGGCTTCCAACTACGCACTTTCAACTTCCGGATTTCAACTTCTAACATCCCTCTCTCTCAATCTATTCCAATCTTAATTTTTTGAAAAAAAAGTTTAAATGCTATTGTAATTTAATTAAAAATCGTACTTTTGCGAGCCGTTTTAAGGGGAAAGTATGCATTTTCGTCCCGAAACGATTGATTATTAAGGATTTTTGCATAGTTTTGCAGTCCATTTTGAGAAAAGATTATTAACTATATAAAAAACAGGTAGTTATGCCAACTATTTCACAGTTAGTTAGAAAAGGAAGACAAAGTAAAGTGGAGAAAAGTAAGTCTCCGGCTTTAGATTCATGCCCACAACGTCGTGGAGTATGTGTTCGTGTTTATACAACTACACCTAAAAAACCTAACTCAGCAATGCGTAAGGTAGCCAGGGTGAGGTTAACCAATGGAAAAGAAGTGAATGCTTACATTCCGGGAGAAGGCCACAATCTACAGGAGCACTCAATCGTGCTTGTTCGTGGAGGTAGGGTAAAAGACCTTCCAGGTGTTCGTTATCACTTAATTCGTGGTGCTTTGGATACAGCAGGTGTTGAAGGACGTACGCAACGTCGTTCGAAGTACGGTGCTAAAAGACCGAAAAAATAAACAGAAAAGTAAAAAAGAGTAATTAACTATTGTTATTTCTAGTGGTTTGGTTGAGTAAAGGATCCTCTTAGAATGTCTTCCGGAGGAAAATTGAAGACCGCCTTAGGGCAGCCGATTTAGATAACGCTAAAAAGTTTTAAAATGAGAAAGTCGAAACCAAAGAAGAGGATCCTTTTGCCGGATCCAAAATTCAACGACACTTTAGTAACCAGGTTTGTGAATGACCTAATGGTTGACGGTAAAAAATCAACAGCCTACACCGTATTTTACGAGGCTATTGAAATGGTAGAAAAAAGAGTTAAAGATACTGAGTTGTCTCCTCTTGATGTTTGGAAAAAAGCATTGGAGAACATTACTCCTGCAGTTGAGGTAAAAAGCCGCCGTGTAGGTGGTGCTACTTTTCAGGTGCCAATGGAAGTTCGTCCGGAGAGAAAACAATCAATCAGTATTAAAAATATGATTTTGTTTGCTCGTAAACGTTCAGGCAAATCAATGGCTGATAAATTGTCTGCAGAAATTGTTGCTGCATACAACGAAGAAGGTGGTGCTTACAAGAAAAAAGAAGATACTCACCGTATGGCCGAAGCTAACCGTGCATTCGCACACTTCAGATTTTAGTTTAGTAAATAGTTTAGTAGAAATTAGAAAATTGGTAAAAAATGGCTAAGCAAGATCTGAAATATACAAGGAATATTGGTATTATGGCGCACATCGATGCAGGTAAAACAACTGTGTCGGAGCGTATTTTATATTATACCGGTTTAACACACCGTATTGGTGAAGTGCATGATGGCGCTGCTACTATGGACTGGATGGAGCAGGAGCAGGAAAGAGGTATTACTATTACTTCGGCTGCAACTACTACTTTCTGGAATTATAAAGATGTAGAGCATAAAATTAACATCATTGATACTCCCGGACACGTTGACTTTACTGTAGAGGTTGAGCGTTCGTTACGTATTCTTGATGGTACTGTTGCACTTTTCTGTGCTGTAGGTGGTGTTGAAGCGCAATCGGAAACCGTTTGGCGTCAGGCTGAAAAATATGGTGTTCCACGTATTGCATTCGTAAACAAAATGGACCGTTCAGGTGCTGATTTCTTCGGTGTATACAACGATATTATCGAAAAACTTGGCGCTAACCCTGTACCAGTTCAAATTCCAATCGGTGCTGAAGAAAAATTCGAAGGGGTTATCGACCTTATCGAAATGAAAGCAGTTCGCTGGTTTGATGATGAGAACAAAGGTACAACATATAGTCTGGAAGAAATTCCTGAAGATTTAGTTGAACAAGCTGAAGAGTGGAGAGGTAAATTGGTAGAATCGGTAGCTGAAGTAGATGATGCACTTTTAGAGCGTTATTTCGAAGATCCGGATTCAATTACCAAAGAAGAAATGATGGCTGTAATTCGTAAAGCAACATTAGAAGGAGTAATTATTCCAATGATGTGTGGATCAGCTTTCAAAAATAAAGGTGTACAACGTTTATTAGACAATGTATGTGCATTCTTGCCAAGTCCGCTTGATAGTGGTGATATTAAAGGTGTTGAGCCAGGAACTGATAAAGTGATTGCTCGTCACGCTGACGTTGAAGAACCATTTGCAGCATTAGCATTTAAAATTGCAACCGACCCATTTGTTGGTAGATTGTGTTTTATGCGAGTTTACTCAGGTAAAATCGAAGCTGGTGGTACAATGTTGAATACTCGTACTGGTAAAAAAGAACGTATTTCTCGTTTGTTCCAAATGCACTCAAATAAACAAAATGCAAAAGATGTAATCGAAGCAGGTGATATTTGTGCAGCAGTAGGTTTTAAAAATATTCGTACCGGAGATACACTTTGTGATATCAAACACCCAATTGTTCTGGAAAGCATGGACTTCCCTGAACCGGTAATTGGTGTGGCAATTGAGCCTAAATCGCAAAAAGATGTGGATAAACTTGGAAACGGTTTGGCCAAACTGGCTGAAGAAGATCCAACTTTCCAGGTACATACCGACGAAGATTCAGGTCAAACTGTAATTCGTGGAATGGGTGAGCTTCACCTTGAAATTCTTGTTGACCGTTTACGTCGCGAATTTAAAGTTGAATGTAATCAGGGAGCACCTCAGGTTGCATACAAAGAAGCGATTAGTCAAGCACTTGAATTCCGTGAAGTATTCAAAAAACAAACTGGTGGTCGTGGTAAATTTGCTGATATCATCGTTAAAATCGAACCATGTGAAGAAGGAAAACAAGGTTTGGAGTTTGTTGATGAAGTAAAAGGTGGACGTATTCCAAAAGAATATATTCCTTCGGTACAAAAAGGTTTCACCGAAGCTTTAAGAAACGGACCTCTTGCCGGATTCCAGGTTGATAGTTTAAAAGTAACATTGATTGACGGTTCGTTCCACCCTGTGGATTCAGACCAACTGTCATTCGAGATTTGTGCGAAACAAGCATTCCGTAACGGAGCTTCAAAAGCGGGACCAAAATTATTAGAGCCTATTATGAAAGTGGAGATTGTTACTCCGGAAGAATACATGGGTGATATTATTGGTGACTTAAACCGCCGTAGAGGTGAAGTAGCCGGAATGATTGATAAAGCCGGTGCTAAGGTTATTACAGCAAAAGTACCATTGGCCGAGCAATTTGGTTATGTAACCGTATTACGTACGCTTTCATCGGGTAGAGCTACTTCTTCAATGGAGTTTAGCCACTACGCTGAAGTACCAAAAGGTTTAGCCATGAAAGTACTTGAGGATGTACAAGGTAAAACAGATTTATTAAAATAATTATAACAATTTTCTCTTATGAGTCAAAAGATCAGGATTAAGCTAAAATCGTACGATCACAACTTGGTAGACAAGTCGGCTGAGAAAATCGTAAAAACTGTAAAAACTACAGGTGCAGTAGTAAGTGGTCCTATTCCACTTCCTACACACCGAAGAGTATTTACTGTATTACGTTCAACCTTCGTAAATAAAAAATCGAGGGAGCAGTTCGAGTTATCTTCTTACAAGAGGTTGATTGACATTTATAGCTCAACCGCTAAAACAATCGACGCATTAATGAAGCTAGAGCTTCCAAGTGGCGTTGAAGTAGAAATTAAAGTTTGATAATTTAAAAGTAGTCGAAAAATGGCTGGTATTATTGGAAAAAAAATCGGAATGACATCCGTATTCAGTGTTGAGGGGAAAAACATCCCATGCACTGTGATTGAGGCCGGACCTTGTGTTGTTACACAAGTGAAGACCAACGAAACCGATGGCTACGAAGCGCTTCAGTTGGCTTATGGTGACAAAAAAGAAAAGCACACCACAAAAGCTGAATTTGGTCACTTTAAAAAGGCCGGAGTATCTCCAAAGCGCAAAGTAGTAGAGTTTCACAACACGTTTCAGGAAGAATTTGAATTGGGACAAGAAGTAAATGTTGGTATTTTCCAGGAATTGGATTATGTTGACATCGTTGGCGTTTCAAAAGGAAAAGGTTTCCAGGGTGTTGTAAAAAGACACAACTTCCGTGGTGTAAACGATGCAACACACGGACAGCACAACAGGTTAAGAGCACCGGGTTCTATCGGAGCTTCATCTTGGCCTTCACGTGTTTTTAAAGGTATGCGCATGGCAGGTAGAGATGGTGGCAAAACCGTTACAATCGAAAACCTGGAAGTGGTAAAAGTTATGCCTGAAAAGAATTTATTAGTGGTTAAAGGTTCAGTACCTGGCGCCAAAGGTTCATACTTAATTATTAGAAAACAATGGAACTAAGTGTACTGAATAAAGAAGGAAAAGAAACCGGAAAAAAAGTCACTTTAAACGACCAGATTTTCGGTATCGAGCCCAGCGATCACGCCATTTATTTGGATGTAAAACAATACATGGCTAATCAGCGCCAGGGTACAAGCAAGAGTAAAGAACGTGCTGAAATAGCAGGAAGTACTCGCAAAATTAAAAGACAAAAAGGTACAGGTACAGCTCGTGCAGGTAGCATTAAGTCTCCATTATTTCGCGGTGGTGGTACCGTTTTTGGTCCACGTCCTCGTAGTTACGGTTTCAAGCTGAACAAAAAAGTGAAGCATTTGGCCCGTAAATCAGCATTAACTTATAAGGCAAACGAAAACAGTATTTTAATTGTTGAAGACTTCAATTTTGAAGCTCCAAAAACAAAAGAAATGGTGGCTTTGAAAAGCAATTTGCAAATAGCTGAAAAAAAGGCACTTTTCGTTTTACCAACTGAAAATAATAATATATATTTGTCGTCGCGAAATCTGCAGGACGTATCAGTTGTAATTGCTTCAGAGTTAAGTACTTATCAGATATTGAACGCAAAAGCCATTGTGCTTTTGGAAGGTTCTGTTGCGAAAATTGAAGAAGCATTTAAACTTTAACGGAAAAAAGAGATGGATATTTTAGTAAAACCATTAGTTACCGAAAAAATGACCGACATGTCGGAACGTTTTAACCGTTACGGTTTTGTGGTAGATCGCAGAGCAAGTAAGCCGGAAATTAAAAAGGCCGTTGAAAGCCTTTATAATGTGTCGGTTGAAACCGTGAATACCATGGTTTACGGAGGTAAAGTGAAATCAAGATATACCAAAGGTGGTGTAATTACCGGTAAAACAAAAGCATACAAAAAAGCAATTGTTACTTTGGTAGAAGGAGATAGTATCGACTTTTATAGTAATATTTAATATAAAATGGCAGTAAGAAAATTAAAACCAGTAACTCCGGGTCAAAGGCACAAGATAATTGGGGCTTTTGATACCATTACTGCATCTACGCCTGAGAAATCATTGTTGGAGCCCCTCAAAAAGTCCGGTGGTCGTAATAACCAAGGACGTATGACAATGAGGTATAGAGGCGGGGGACACAAACGCAAATACCGTATTATTGACTTTATGCGCAATAAAGACGGAGTTGCAGCTGTTGTCGATTCCATTCAGTACGATCCAAACCGTACTGCTCGCATCGCCCTTCTGAAATATGAAGATGGTGAGAAACGTTACATGTTGGCGCCCAACGGGTTGCAAGTTGGCCAAACAGTAATGAGCGGTACAGGAAGTGATCCTGAAGTTGGAAATGCTCTTCCCCTGGCTGAAATACCTCTTGGTACTTTGGTTCACAACATTGAACTTCACCCTGGACAGGGTGGTGTTATGGCTCGTAGTGCAGGTGCTTATGCACAGCTGACCTCACGTGATGGTAAATTCGCAATTTTGAAATTACCATCAGGCGAATCTCGTATGGTACTTACGTCCTGTAGGGCTACAGTAGGTACTGTTGGAAATACAGAACACAACTTAGAGAAATCGGGTAAAGCCGGTCGCTCAAGATGGTTAGGAAGAAGACCACGCGTTCGTGGTGTTGTGATGAACCCAGTTGATCACCCAATGGGTGGTGGTGAAGGTAAATCTTCAGGTGGACACCCACGCTCGCGTACAGGTGTTCTGGCGAAAGGGTACAAAACCCGTTCGAAAAAGAAGGCTTCCAGCAAGTATATTGTAGAACGTAGGAAAAAATAGTAAAGAGGAATAATTATGAGTCGTTCATTAAAAAAAGGTCCTTTTATCGATTTCAAACTTGAAAGAAAAGTTTTGGCGCTAAACGATGCCAACAAAAAATCGGTAGTGAAAACATGGGCCAGAGCATCAGTAATTTCTCCTGATTTTGTAGGTCATACAATTGCTGTACATAACGGAAATAAATTCATCCCGGTGTATGTTACCGAAAACATGGTAGGTCACCGTTTAGGCGAATTTGCTCCAACCCGTACATTCAGGGGTCATGGTGGAAATAAAAAGCGTTAGGGCATAACTATTAATTTTAAAAAGAAAAGAAAATGGGTGCCAGAAAAAGACTAGCAGCAGAGAAAAGAAAGGAAGAAAAGAAACAACAATATTTTGCTGTTTTGAGAAACTGCCCTACTTCTCCAAGAAAAATGAGGCTTGTAGCCGATATGATTCGCGGAATGGAAGTTAATAAAGCACTTGATGTATTGAAGTACTCTTCAAAAGAAGCATCAGGCAGGGTAGAAAAACTTCTGCTTTCAGCCGTAGCCAATTGGCAGGCTAAAAACGAAGGAATTCGTTTAGAAGAAAGTGAACTATACGTATCACAGATTATGGTAGATTCAGGTCGTATTTTGAAACGTTTGCGTCCGGCTCCACAAGGCCGCGCTCACCGTATCAGAAAACGTTCGAACCACGTAACCTTGTACGTTGACAGGAAAGAAAGTGTTGTTGAAGAAAATCTTAATTAATAATAATGGGACAAAAAGTAAATCCGATAGCAAATCGTTTGGGATTCATCAAAGGATGGGACTCAAATTGGTTCGGTGGTGATAATTACGGCGACAAGCTGGTTGAAGACCAAAAGATCAGGACATACCTGAACGCTCGTTTGGCCAAAGCCAGTATTTCAAGAATCGTTATTGAACGTACCTTGAAGCTGATTACCATCACTGTACATACTTCACGCCCCGGTATTATTATTGGTAAAGGCGGTCAAGAAGTTGACAAGTTGAAAGAAGAATTGAAGAAAATTACCAACAAAGAGGTTCAAATCAACATTTTCGAGATTAAACGTCCGGAACTCGACGCGAAAATCGTAGCAACTAACATTGCACGTCAAATCGAGGGTAAGATTGCTTACCGCAGGGCGACTAAGATGGCCATCGCTTCAACCATGAGAATGGGTGCCGAAGGAATCAAAGTATTGGTTTCTGGTAGGTTAAACGGAGCAGAAATGGCTCGTTCTGAAATGTATAAAGACGGCCGTACTCCACTTCATACTTTGCGTGCAGATATTGACTACGCATTGGCTGAAGCACTAACTAAAACCGGTTTAATCGGTGTAAAAGTTTGGATTTGTAAGGGTATGGTTTATGGAAATCGCGACCTTTCACCTAACCTCGGACAAAAGTCCGGACGTCCGGGTGGTAACAAAGGCGGCGGCGGTAACCGTAACAGAAGACGAAAATAGGGTTTAACACTCACAATTTAATTAAGGATGTTACAGCCGAAAAAAGTAAAATTTAGAAGAGTACAAAAGGGTCGAATGAAAGGTAACGCGCAACGCGGTACTGAATTAGCATTCGGTTCATTTGGAATAAAGTCGTTGGATGAAGCGTGGCTTACAGGTCGCCAGATTGAGGCAGCAAGGGTTGCGGTAACTCGTCACATGCAACGTCGTGGTCAAATATGGATTAGGGTTTTTCCCGATAAACCAATTACCAAAAAGCCAGCCGAAGTAAGGATGGGTAAAGGTAAAGGAGCTCCTGAAGCATTTGTTGCACCGATTTCTCCGGGGCGTATTATTATTGAAGCAGAAGGTGTGCCATTTGCAATGGCCAAAGAAGCTTTAAGATTAGCCGCTCAGAAATTACCGGTACAAACAAAGTTTGTGGTAAGACGTGATTATGTTGAAGAATAAAAATTAGGTGAATCATGAAAGTATCAGAAATCAAAGAATTGACGAGTAAAGAAATCGTCGAACGCTTACAGATTGAAAAAGAAAATCTTGTTCGCCTAAGATTGAACCATGCAGTATCGCCGCTTGAAAATCCGAATAAATTGAAGGAAAGCAAGCAAAACATTGCAAGGTTAAAAACAATTCTTCGCGAAAGGGAATTAAACGAAAATCAGAATTAATTCAACGATGGAAGAAAATAAAGTAAGAAATCTCCGTAAAGAGAGAATCGGTATCGTTGTTAGTAATAAAATGGACAAATCGATAGTGGTTGCTGAAAAGAAAAAAGTGAAGCACCCTATTTATGGTAAGTTCGTTAACAAAACTACGAAATACCATGTCCATGATGAGACAAATGATTGCAACGAAGGTGATACAGTAAGGATTATGGAAACACGTCCTTTAAGTAAAACCAAATGTTGGAGAGTAGTTGAAATAATTGAAAGAGCTAAGTAATCATGGTACAACAAGAATCAAGATGTTCAGTAGCCGATAATAGTGGAGCAAAAGAAGTTTTGGTAATCCGTGTTTTAGGCGGAACCCGCAAACGTTATGCAACATTAGGCGACACTGTAGTGGTTACTGTAAAAAGTGCAATGCCAGGTGGCGAGGTTAAAAAAGGATCAGTTTCACGTGCTATTGTAGTTCGTACGAAAAAAGAAAATCGTCGTCAGGACGGTTCTTACATTCGTTTCGACGACAACGCAGTGGTATTGTTAAACCAAGCCGGCGAAATGCGTGGAACACGTATTTTTGGGCCTGTTGCACGTGAATTGCGCGAGAAGAATATGAAGATTATTTCACTCGCACCAGAAGTATTGTAATAAGAAAAAAGCTCAAAATGCAGAAAAAGTTACACATAAAAAAAGGTGACACTGTGGTTGTGATTACGGGTAACGACAAAGGCAAAAAAGGCCGTGTGTTGGAAGTAATCAGAAAAACCGACAGAGCAATTGTAGAAGGTGTGAATTTGATGAAAAAACATACCAAACCTAACGCGGAAACGCCACAGGGAGGAATTGTTGAAAAAGAAGCACCAGTGCATATTTCTAACCTTATGTTAGTAGATCCTAAAACAGGAACTGCCACACGTGTGGGAAGGAAATTGAATGATGATGGTAAATTAGTTCGTATTTCGAAAAAATCAGGGGAGGAAATAAAGTAATGGCTTACGTACCAACTCTTAAAAAGAAATATCAGGAAGAAATAATCCCTACATTAAAGAAAGAGTTCGATTACTCTTCTGTAATGCAGGTTCCGAAATTAGAAAAAATAGTTCTTAACCAAGGTATTGGAGCAGCAATCGCCGATAAAAAATTGATCGATGTTGCAACAACCGAAATGACAATGATCGCCGGTCAAAAAGCCGTACAAACTTTGTCAAAGAAGGACATCTCTAATTTTAAGTTGAGGAAAAAAATGCCAATTGGCGTGCGTGTTACATTACGTCGCGACCAAATGTATGAATTCCTGGATCGTTTAATTGCAGTGGCATTGCCACGTATCCGCGATTTCCGCGGTATCGAAAGCAAAATGGACGGACGTGGAAATTACACTCTTGGTGTTCCGGAACAAATAGTTTTCCCGGAAATTGTACTTGATAAAGTAAGTAAAATCAACGGGATGAACATTACCTTTGTCACTTCTGCGCAAACCGACGAAGAAGGTTTTGCTTTGTTAAAAGAATTAGGTTTACCATTTAAAAACGTTAAAAAGAACTAGTAATGGCTAAAGAATCAATGAAAGCACGCGAAGTAAAACGTGCAAAATTAGTTGAGAAATACGCCGAAAAACGTGCCCAGCTGAAAGCGGATGGCGACTGGGAAGGTTTGCAAAAACTTCCTAAAAACTCGTCGAAAGTTCGTTTACACAACCGTTGTAAACTTACCGGACGCCCAAAAGGTTATATGCGTCAATTCGGTATCAGCAGGATTAATTTTAGGGAAATGGCTTCAAATGGCTTAATTCCGGGAGTTAAAAAGGCAAGTTGGTAATCGTTTAAAAAAACTTGAATAATGAGTAAAGTAACAGATCCAATAGCAGATTATCTGACAAGGGTAAGAAATGCAATTATGGCGAAACACCGCGTAGTTGATATTCCAGCTTCAAACGTAAAAAAGGAAATGACCAAATTGTTGAAAGACAAAGGGTACATCCTTAACTACAAATTCGAAGATGAAGTAGGCTACCAGGGTAATATCAAGATTGCATTAAAATACAATCCAGAGACAAAATTATCTGCAATAAAAGCGTTAGAACGCATTAGTAAACCAGGTTTGCGTCAATACTGTGACAGCACAAGTATTCCACGTGTACTAAATGGTTTAGGCATAGCAATTATCTCCACATCGAAAGGTGTAATTACCGACAAAGAAGCTCGTGAGCTTAACATCGGTGGAGAAGTTTTATGTTACGTATATTAATAGGAGGAACGGTCATGTCAAGAATAGGTAAATTACCCATTACAATTCCTGCAGGAGTAGAAGTTAAAGTTAGCGACGAAAACGTAGTTAGCGTTAAAGGAGCTCTTGGGGAGTTGACACAAAAAATTGATCCTGCAATTGAAGTTGCTGTTGAAGACGGCACTATAAATGTAAACAGGACTGGCGAAACAAAAAGCCAAAAATCAATGCATGGACTGTACCGGTCTTTGGTAAACAACATGGTTGAAGGTGTTTCCAAAGGTTATGAAGTGAAGTTGGAATTAGTTGGTGTAGGTTATCGTGCAGAAGTACTGCCCGATAACGTACTTGACCTTGTATTAGGTTTTGCTCACCACACCTACATTCAACTTCCACAGGAAGTAAAAGTTGAAGCAGTATCAGATAAACGTAGTAACCCAATTGTGACTTTAAAAAGTCATGATAAACAATTAATTGGACAGGTTGCTGCAAAAATCAGATCATTCCGTAAACCTGAACCTTACAAAGGAAAAGGTATTAAGTTTGTTGGCGAAGTATTGAGGCGTAAAGCTGGAAAAGCCGCTGGAAAATAATTTTTTAAAAGATTAATTATTATGGCAATAACAAAATTACAAAGGCGCGCAAGGATTAAAAGCCGTGTTCGCACAGTTGTTTCAGGTTCAGCAGAGCGTCCAAGATTGAGTGTTTTTAGAAGCAACAAATCAATTTACGCTCAAGTAATCGACGATGTACAAGGAACAACTATAGTAGCAGCAGCTTCTACCGATAAGGCAATTGCCGGAAACGCTGGAAGCAAAATTGAAAAAGCTGCAATGGTAGGTAAATTAGTAGCCGAAAAAGCTTTGGCTGCCGGAATTACTGAAGTTGTATTCGATAGAGGTGGATATTTATACCACGGAAGAGTTAAACAATTAGCTGACGCTGCCCGCGAAGGTGGCCTTAAATTCTAATATATTATGGCGAAAATTAGTAATAAAGTAAAAACAAGCGACCTGGAATTAAAAGACAGGTTGGTAGCCATTAACCGTGTAACCAAAGTAACAAAAGGTGGACGTACTTTCAGTTTTTCTGCCATTGTTATCGTTGGTAACGAGGATGGAATTGTAGGTTGGGGCCTTGGTAAAGCTAGCGAAGTAACAACCGCTATTGCAAAAGGTGTTGACGCAGCTAAAAAGAATTTGGTGAAAATTCCAATTCTTCATGGAACAATCCCTCACGAGCAAATCGCTAAATTTGGTGGTGCTAATGTACTTTTAAAACCTGCTTCGTCGGGTACCGGTGTTAAAGCCGGTGGTGCGATGCGTGCAGTACTCGAAAGTGTTGGTATTCACGATATCTTAGCAAAATCAAAAGGTTCATCAAACCCTCACAACCTTGTAAAAGCAACTATGGCTGCTTTACTTGAACTGAGAGATGCGAACCAGGTGGCTCAACAAAGAGGTGTATCATTACAAAAAGTTTTTAAAGGGTAACACTATGGCAAAACTTAGAATTACACAGGTAAAAAGTAGCATTGGTGCAACTAAGCGTCAAAAAGCAACTTTAGAAGCTTTAGGATTGAAAAAACTAAACAATCCGATCGAACATGAAGCTACTCCTCAGGTTGTTGGAATGATCAACAAAATGAGACATTTAATTAGTGTTGAAGAAGTTAAATAATATTTCAAATATTGAAAGATGAATTTAAGTAACTTAAAACCTGCTGAAGGATCAACAAAGACCGAAAAACGTATCGGTCGTGGCCAGGGATCGGGACGTGGAGGAACATCTACTCGTGGTCACAAAGGTCAAAAATCAAGATCAGGTTATTCAAGGAAAATTGGTTTCGAAGGTGGTCAAATGCCTTTGCAGCGTGTTGTTCCTAAAATGGGATTCAAAAACATCAATCGTGTTGAATACAAAGCAATCAACCTTGATGTTTTAGAAAATGTAGCCGTTAAGAATAACCTGACTGTTATCGATTTAGAATCCTTGATTAAAGCAGGAGTCGCGTCGAAAAACGACAGAATTAAAATTCTTGGTGGTGGAACTTTAACTAAAAAGTTAGAAGTTAAAGCCAGTGCATTTTCAAAAAGCGCGAAAGAAGCAATAGAAAAATTAGAAGGAACAACCGAAATACTGTAAACCGGAATGAAACGATTTATCGAGACCCTAAAGAACATTTATAAGATTGAAGACCTAAGGTTCAGAATTGGAACAACATTGTTTCTCCTGTTAATTTACAGGTTAGGCTCGTTTGTTTCGTTACCGGGAATAGATCCTGCGCAGTTAGAAAACCTTCAGAATCAAACTTCTGATGGTTTACTGGGCTTGATCAATATGTTTTCAGGTGGTGCCTTTGCACAGGCTTCTATCTTTGCTTTAGGAATCATGCCGTATATTTCTGCCTCAATCGTTATCCAGTTAATGGGTATCGCAGTTCCCTACTTCCAGAGGTTGCAGAAGGAGGGAGAGTCAGGAAGAAGGAAAATAAATCAAATTACGCGCTATTTAACAGTGCTTATTTTGATTCCTCAGGCATCAGCATATCTAACTAATTTACATTATCAGTTGCCCGATTCGGCGTTTGCAATGTCAGGTGTATGGTTTAATATTCCATCCATTGTTATTCTTACTGCAGGATCGATGTTCGTTCTCTGGTTAGGAGAGCGTATTACTGATAAAGGAATTGGGAATGGTATTTCGCTGATTATTATGATTGGTATTATAGCTCGTTTACCGATGGCAGTGGTTCAGGAATTTGGATCACGTATCAACGGTGGCGGTCTGGTTATGTTCCTAATTGAGTTTGTTATTCTGTTCATCGTGTTTATGGCATCCATTGCGCTGGTTCAAGGAACCCGCAGGATTCCTGTACAATACGCGAAACGAATTGTGGGTAACAAACAATACGGTGGAGTACGTCAGTACATTCCTCTTAAAGTTAATGCTGCAGGTGTAATGCCTATCATTTTTGCTCAGGCAATTATGATGGTGCCTATTACAATTGTTGGTGTTGCTAATTCTGAAAACCTTCGTGGTGTTGCGGCTGCATTGTCAAACATTACCGGGTTTTGGTATAATTTTACACAATTTTTATTAGTGGTAGCTTTTACGTATTTTTACACCGCTATTACTATTAACCCTACCCAAATGGCAGAGGATATGAAGAAAAACGGTGGTTTTATTCCGGGTGTTAAACCAGGAAAGAAAACTGTTGAATTTCTTGATACTGTTATGTCGAGAATAACTTTACCGGGATCTATTTTCCTTGGTTTGGTAACCATTCTTCCGGCATTCGCCATGATGGCAGGAATTAGCCAATCGTTCGCTTATTTTTATGGTGGAACATCGCTGTTAATCCTTGTAGGTGTTGTGTTAGATACATTACAACAGATTGAAAGCCACTTGTTAATGCGTCATTATGATGGTCTGATGAAATCAGGTCGAATTAAAGGACGTCCGGGTGGAGGAATGTAATGAAAATTGTAAAAAGAATATTTTAAGTTAAACTTTATTTAAAAATTTGTAAAAGAGTTTTTTATGGCAAAAATACCTTCCATAGAACAAGATGGAACAATTATAGAAGCATTATCGAACGCGATGTTTCGGGTGGAATTGGAAAATGGACATGTTATTACAGGTCACATTTCCGGTAAAATGAGAATGCATTATATTAAAATTTTGCCAGGAGATAAAGTTAAAGTTGAAATGTCTCCTTACGATTTAACTAAAGGTAGAATTACATTTAGATACAAAAATTAAAAATTGTATAAAAGATGAAAACTCGTGTTTCAGTAAAAAAACGTAGCGAAGATTGTAAAATCATTCGTAGAAAAGGACGTTTGTATGTGATTAATAAAAAGAACCCAAAGTTTAAACAAAGACAAGGGTAGCATTAATCTGTTAAAATTAAATTTATGGCACGTATTGTAGGTGTTGATATTCCAAATAATAAAAGAGGTGAGGTAGCCCTTACCTATATTTATGGTATTGGCCGCAGCAGGGCAAAAAGTATTCTTGAAGAAGCGGGAATTGATCTTAACTCAAAAGTTCAAGATTGGAACGACGACCAGTTCGCAGCTGTTCGTGAGATAATCGGTGACAACTTTAAAGTTGAAGGTGAATTACGTTCTGAAATCCAGATGAACATTAAACGACTAATGGATATTGGTTGTTACCGTGGCATCCGTCATCGTATCGGTATGCCGGTTCGTGGACAAAGTACCAAGAACAATGCACGTACCCGTAAAGGGAAACGTAAAACTGTTGCTAATAAGAAAATGGCCACTAAATAAGGAATTTGAATTATGGCAAAAAAGACAGGATCAAGTAGAAAGAGAACGGTGGTGGTTGAAGCCAATGGTATGGCACACATCCACTCGTCTTTCAACAATATCATCGTTACGCTGACTAATATGAACGGAGAGGTTATCTCTTGGTCGTCAGCGGGGAAAAAAGGATTCCGTGGTTCGAAAAAGAACACTCCCTATGCAGCTCAGGTAGCTTCTGAAGAGTGTGCTAAAACTGCTTACGACCTTGGACTTCGTAAAGTTAAAGTATACGTTAAAGGACCTGGTAACGGTCGCGAATCTGCAATCAGAGCTTTGGCTACCATCGGTATCCAGGTAACTGAAATTGTTGATGTGACTCCACTTCCACATAATGGTTGTAGACCAGCAAAAAGAAGACGTGTTTAATTTTTAAAACGAAAAGGAAATGGCAAGATATAGAGGACCAAAATCTAAGATAGCTCGTAAATTCGGTGAACCGATTTTCGGACCAGACAAAGCTTTCGAACACAAAAACTACCCTCCGGGGATGCACGGTTTGTCTTCGAAAAGAAGAAAAAAGTCTGAATACGGGCTACAGTTGAAAGAAAAGCAAAAAGCAAAATATACCTATGGTATTTTGGAAAAACAATTCCGTGGACTCTTTAAAAAAGCTTCGGCTTCAAAAGGGATTACCGGTGAAGTATTGTTACAATTACTCGAATCGAGATTGGACAATGTTGTTTTCCGTATGGGTATCGCTAAAACACGGGCAGCAGCTCGTCAGTTTGTTTCGCACAAACATATTACAGTTAATGGAAGTGTAGTAAATATTCCTTCTTATTCGGTTAAACCCGGCGACGTTGTTGGCGTTCGTGAGAAATCGAAATCATTGGAAGAAATTACAGACTCATTGCATTCGCGCAGAAGTTCACAATACGAATGGTTGGAGTGGAACGGTGATTTAATGACCGGTAAATTCCTGAACCGTCCGGAGCGCGAAGAAATTCCAGAAAACATCAAAGAACAACTTATCGTAGAGTTGTATTCAAAATAATAAATTTACTTAGGTTATTATGGCAATATTAGCATTCCAAAAGCCTGACAAGGTGATAATGTTAGAATCCGATGAAAAATTCGGACAATTCGAGTTTCGTCCTTTAGAACCAGGATACGGTATTACAATCGGTAATGCGCTGCGTCGAATTCTGTTATCGTCGTTGGAGGGTTATGCAATTACTACTGTTAAAATAGAAGGTGTTGACCATGAGTTTTCTACGATTAAAGGTGTTATTGAAGATGTAACTGATATTATCCTTAATCTGAAGCAGGTTCGATTTAAAAACGAGGTGGAAGATTTTGACAGTGAAAAAGTTTCGATTACAATTACCGGACAGGAAGAATTAACTGCCGGCGACATTAACAAGTTTATGACTGGTTTCAGAGTATTAAACCCTGAATTGGTTATCTGCAGAATGGAGTCAGACGTTAAGATTCATATGGAATTGACAATCAACAAAGGACGTGGTTACGTTCCTGCAGTTGAGAACAAGCCTGTAGAAGAAGAGTTTGGCGTAATTCCAATCGACTCAATATTTACTCCTATCAAAAAGGTGAAATACGCTGTTGAAAACTATCGTGTGGAGCAAAAAACCGACTACGAAAAATTAGTTATGGATATTGCTACTGATGGTTCAATTCACCCAAAAGATGCATTAAAAGAAGCAGCTAAAATTCTGATCTATCATTTCATGTTGTTCTCAGACGAAAAGATTACTCTTGACACTGACGAAAAATTTGCAAATGAAGAATTCGATGAAGAAGTACTTCACATGCGTCAATTGTTGAAAACCAAATTAGTTGACATGGATCTTTCAGTTCGTGCATTGAACTGTTTGAAAGCTGCCGATGTTGATACATTGGGTGATTTGGTAACCTACAACAGAAACGATCTGCTGAAATTTAGAAACTTTGGTAAAAAGTCGTTGACAGAATTAGACGACCTTTTAGATAACATGGGACTGAATTTTGGGATGGATATTTCCAAGTATAAACTTGATAAGGAGTAAAAGGCAATGAGACATAATAAGAAATTTAATCATTTAGGCCGTAAGTCTGCACATCGTAAAGCGATGTTGGCAAACATGGCAAGTTCTCTTATCGCGCATAAGAGAATTTCAACTACTGTTGCTAAAGCGAAAGCTTTGCGTATGTACGTTGAACCGCTAATTACGAAAGCAAAAAAAGATACTACTCACTCGCGTAGAATTGTATTTAGTTACTTGCAAGACAAAGAAGCTGTTTCGGAATTATTCCGCGACGTAGCTGAAAAAGTAGCTGATCGTCCTGGAGGATACACTCGTATTCTTAAAACAGGTAACCGTTTAGGTGACAACGCTGAAATGTGTATTATTGAGTTGGTTGACTACAACGAAGCAATGTTGGCTGCAAAAGAAGAAGCTGCAGCACCTAAAAAACGTCGTTCGCGTCGTGGTGGTGCTAAAACTACTGAAGCTGCTGCCCCTGTTGCTAAAGCTAAAGTTGTTGAAGAAGCACCAGCTGCCGAAGTTAAAGCGGAAGAAACTACAGAAGAGCCTAAAGCTGATGAGTCAGCTGAAGAAAAGAAAGAAGAATAGAGTATTTCTTTACTATATTGAAAAGCCGGTTTGTTTATACATTCCGGCTTTTTCATTTTAAAGGCAAACGGATGCACCGTAATTAGTTCAACTAAAAAGGATGTCATCCTTAGGGCATTGCGTAATACCAAATGACAAATGATTTTTTGGGCTGGCGGCCAGGCTTTCCGCTAAAGTTGCCACAGCTTTTGGCATTTCCACCAACGGCATTCGGGTAGCTCCCTGCGCTTGCTCCCAAATGCCGGGTGTCAAACAGCCAAATGCTGCGGCAAGCTACCGCTGCAATCCCTGCCAGTGGGCCAGTGGTTCGCAAATTCACTTCCGGTATCGAGAGATCCGATCCTTATTGGTTAAAACGTTTAAGGATCGGATCTCTCAACCCTCACCTGTTCCGGGTATCGTGGTTTCCAAACCGCGATTTGTTTTATTGCCGGCACGCCACTGTAATCGCGAAATGGAATTCGCGGCACCCCACGATTTTGCTACCCGGGCTGCCCCTGGTTTGTAACTTGGGGTAGCCCGCCCGCGCAAAGGTTAAGGGCTAAAGCCCGGTGTCGATGGGTTGTGTTTAACCTCGGCATTAATGCCGGGGTTAGTTTCTCGCCATGGTTAAGAAATAATGTTTAACCCCAGGCTTTTGCCTGGGGTAGCAAGGATTGCTTCTCCCGATTCGTATTACTCATCGTCATCGCAATGACAGATGGTTAAGTGGTATAACGCCGCGGACGATTGGCTTATTTGTTCGGGCACGATTTTCGTCCCGTCCGCGGCACTCTGTTCATTCTAGCGCGTGTTTTTGCGAGCCGATCCGTTAGCTGACGGAAAGGTGAAGCAATCGAATAGACGCAGGACTGCTATGTTTGCAACAATTCCACTTTACATAAAACCATATCACGAAATAATTGCTACATTTAAACCTCAACTAAAAACCAAACTGCATTGAACACGCACCCTGAAAAAACGCTAAAAAGCAAGAATAACATAATATGTGTACAATACCTCCCTATATGGGCGTATAAATACACTTTTGGTTCCACTATAAGCGGTATAATGACAATGATGATACATCGTAGTTGTGCTTCATGCTGAAAAAGACATTCAACATATGAAAAATATATTAGAACTTAATGAAGATGAATTGAAAGATTTTTTTCTCAAAGAAGAAAATTATATCAATTTTGACTTACCGTTATACTTTTCATTTCAAACTTTATTAGACAAGGTTGACAATAAATTATCAGGTAAAAAATTAAAAGGTTTTCAAAATTCCCAGCCTCGTGACTTTGAGAATGTAAATTATCATTTGCTTACAAATAAAGATGGGAAATTTGCTTGGAGACCATTTCAAATAATTAATCCTGCAATCTATGTTTCATTAATAAATACAATATCCGAAGAAGAAAATTGGCAGGTTATAAAAGACCGGTTTGAAATTTTTAGGGAAAATAAAAAAATAGAATGTCATAGTTTGCCAATTATTTCTGAAGAAGAAGATAGAACTAACAAAGAAGCACAAATTTTAACTTGGTGGCAGGAAATCGAACAAAAATCAATTTTACTTGCAATTGATTATCGCTACGTTCTTCACACAGACATAACTGACTGTTATGGTTCAATTTATACTCACTCTATTTCCTGGGCTTTACATACAAAGACAGAAGCTAAGAAAAGAGCAAATAGAAATAACCAAGATTTAATTGGTGTTGCTATTGATACTCATCTTCAAAATATGAGTTATGGTCAAACAAATGGTATTCCCCAAGGAAGTGTTCTAATGGATTTTATTGCAGAAATTGTACTTGGTTATGTAGATTTATTACTAACTGAAAAGATTGAAGAGTTAAACATAACGGAATATAGAATTTTAAGATACCGAGACGACTATCGTATTTTTACAAATAATCCATTTGAAGCAGAACAAATTGCTAAACTCTTATCCGAAATTTTATCGAATTTAGGATTAAAATTAAATGCGGATAAAACTATTGCGTCTGACAATATTATAAAGAGTTCAATAAAAGATGATAAACGTTATTGGATAGAAAACAAAAGGATAACTGAAAATAAACAAAAATGGTTAATTCAAATGCACTTACTTTCAGAGAAATTCCCTAATTCCGGAACTCTTGATACTCAAATGAGGGAATTTTTAAAATCACTTGAAAAAAGTAAACGTAAAGTTCAAAACGTAGAAGTGTTAATAAGTTTAGTAACAGAGATTGCATTTAGAAATCCAAGAGTTAGTCCAATTGCTATTTCAATTTTAAGTCTCTTAGTGGGTAGCATTAAAGAAAAACAGGATAAAAGAAAGTTAATTAGAAAAATACAAACTAAGTTTAAACAAGTTCCAAATTCATCATTATTAAAAGTTTGGTTACAAAGGTTGTATTTGAAGATTAATAAATCAATTGAGTACGATGAATTAATTTGTAAAAAAGTCATTGATAATAACGAAAAAGTTTGGAATACAGAATGGCTAAATGGTGGTTTGAAAAACATTATTGATAAGACACCGATTGTTCAAGAGGAAACAATTAAGAAACTAAGGGTAAAAGCCTCTAAAAAGGAAATTAAGAAAATCATTAAGAGAAGAAGATACACTTATGAATAATTGTATTAATGGACTTAATTCATTTTTGTATAACATAAATTAGCATGGTTAGTAGTAAGAAAAAAATATCCCCGCAAGCAATTATGGCTTTGAAAGAGGCTTTATCTGTTATCTTTTGGAAAAAGGATGATTTAAGGGATTTCCTTAAGCTTACAATGGAAAATCAAACAATAATTTCCACAATAAATTGGAGCGGTTTAAAAAGAGAAAGTGTAAAAGAGCTTGTTGAAAGGATGACTTCACGCCTTGACTTATTTGAAAATGACTTAATGGCTTTATTGTATGCTGTAACAGATATGAGAGATTTTCCTCAATTAGAATATTGGGATGAAGATGGAAGCAAACGGAAAAAAGCAAAGCAAGCTGTAGAAAACCTTAGGAAACATACTATTGGCTTTATTCAGTTAACAAAAGAGCAAGAAGAAGCGAATAAAAGAAGGCAGGAAGTTGAAAAGAAGATTGCTAAAAATACTTCGATAGAGTCCGAATTAGTTGAACTTAAGAAACTTTTCAATACTCTTGCCATCAATAATAATTTCCAGCAACGAGGTTTCCAATTTGAAAAATTTCTAAATGACTTATTTCTTTTATATGAATTAGACCCTAAAGGTTCATTCAAAAATCAAGGAGAACAAATTGATGGTGCTTTTACATTTGATGGAACAGACTATCTTCTTGAAGCAAAATGGAAGCAACAAGTAAATAGAACAGATTTAGCATCTTTTACATTTAAAGTAGAAGGTAAATTAAAAATTGCAATGGGGTTACTAATTTCGGTTGATGGGCTCACTCCTGAAGCCATTTCCCCTGAGTTTAAATCCGTGATTATAATGGATGGCATGGACTTAATTGCAATATTAGACGGAAGAATAAGCCTTCCGGATTTACTATACAAAAAAAGACGTAAAGCAAATGAGACCGGAAAAATATATGTCACATTTGATAAATTAGTGTAAAAGCACCAAAGCACAACAATGTATAAAAATAATAGCCGGGATAGTAGTAATTTAAAGGGTTGTAGCCCGCTTCAACCTTCTTGTAACTTGACAGGAAAGTGCCACGCAATCGGCTACTATTCTTATACTAACCGTTAACGCCAAACATGAAGAAAACAAGATTATGCACATTTAAATGTGCAATAAACAATAGGAATTGTTGAATTCGTTGTGCATTTTGTATCTTTGTGAAAAATAGATTTTCAAATTATGAGGACACTATATCAGAAATTTGAGACACTTTTACAAAATACAACAACAGATTTTAAACGTTATTTATACGATAATATCTCGTGGGATAGCCGAATGGTCGGAATTATTGGTGCTCGTGGAGTTGGCAAAACAACAATGATTCTACAACATATCAAGGAAAAATTAGATAGCAAAAAAGCTTTATATGTGTCGGCAGACGACATGTACTTTAGTGAGAAAAGACTTCTCGATTTAGCTGATAATTTTTATAAAAATGCCGGGGAATATTTGTTTATCGATGAAATACACAAATACAGTGACTGGTCTCGCGAATTAAAAAACATTTACGATTCCTTTCCAACGCTAAAAGTAGTTTTCACTGGTTCTTCTGTACTTGATATTCTGAAAGGTTCGGCTGATTTAAGTCGTAGAGCAATAATTTACAAATTAGAAGGACTCTCCTTTCGCGAATATTTAAAATTATTTCATAACTACGAAACAACAGTTTACACTTTAAATCAAATTATCAATAACGAAGTAAAACTTTCAAATATAGAACATCCTTTGCCATTGTTTAATGACTATTTAAAACGCGGATATTATCCTTTCGGAGTTGAAAATGAAATAGATTTGCGATTAGGACAAATAATAGTGCAAACACTAGAATCTGATATTCCGCAATACGCAAATTTAAATGTTGGCACAAGTAAAAAACTGAAAAGATTGCTTTCCATTATTGCCGAAAGTGTGCCCTTTAAACCAAATTTTTCCAAAATATCAGAAATGATTAATGTAAGTCGGAATTCCTTAGATGATTATTTTACATATATGGAAAAAGCAGGACTAATAGGGCAGTTACGCAATGAAACAAGCGGTATCCGTGGATTAGGAAAAGTTGATAAAGTTTATTTAGATAATACAAATATTATATTCAACCTGGTTGGAGATAAATCAAATATTGGAAACACTCGCGAGACCTTTTTCTTCAATCAAATGCGAGTGAAAAATGAAGTAATTTCATCAATAAAAGCTGATTTTGTAATTGATAGTTTCACATTTGAAGTTGGAGGAAAAAGCAAGCAACAAAACCAAATAGAAAAGGACGGTAAATCATTTGTTGTAAAAGATGACATTGAATATGGATATCTAAATGTGATTCCTCTTTGGGCTTTTGGATTAAATTATTAAAAAGAATAAAATAAAGAAAATGCCAGGCGTTAACAATTGTATATGGCAGGCGGGTGCCTTAGCGGTCTGACAAGTCAGACCTTCTGCTCACTTTCCTGCGGGTCTGAAAGGATTTCTTTTCGAAATCACTCACTAGCGCAGTTTTGTAATGGCATCTTTTAAGATTATTTGAGTGTTGTGTACAGATTTAGCTTCGCTGATTTTCAATTCTCCAGTATCTCCCGCGAAATGACTACCAATGCCTAATGACAAATGCCAAATGACCAATGCCTAATAACCAATAACCAATAACCAATAACCAATGACTAAAACCTCTTCCCCCACCATTGCCGCAAACGCTCCAGAATTTTGATTTCGGCTGCGTTATTTTGTGGTTGGTAAAGGCGTTTGCTTTTTATCTCTTTTGGAAGAAAATCCTGTTCCACAAAGTTGCCGTCGTAAGCGTGGGCGTATTTGTAATCTTTTCCGTAACCGATTTCTTTCATCAGTTTGGTTGGTGCATTTCTAATGTGCAGTGGAACCGGAAGGTCACCGGTTTGTTTTACCAGTGCAATGGCATTGTCGATGGCTTCGTAGCCGAATTACTTTTTGGCGAGGTAGCCAGGTAAATGGTACATTCCGATAATATAATTCTTGATTCGGGAGGGCCAATTTTATGCACTGCATCAAAAGTGCTTTGTGCCAGTAGCAGGCCATTCGGGTTGGCCAGGCCAACATCTTCTGCTGCCAGAATCAGCAAACGGCGGGCAATAAATTTTACATCTTCGCCACCTTCGAGCATGCGCGCCAGCCAGTAAACTGCTGCATCCGGATCGCCACCACGAATACTTTTTATAAAGGCCGAAATAATGTCGTAATGCATTTCGCCTTTTTTATCGTAAATGGTCAGGTTCTTCTGAAGGCGGTCGGTTACTTTTTTATCGGTAATAACTATCGTATCACTTTCTTCGCCAACCACCACCAGTTCCAATACATTTAAAAGTTTTCGTGCATCACCACCCGAAAAACGTAAAATGGCATTGTCTTCGCGAAGTGTAATTTTTTTCTGCTTTAAAAAGCTATCTTTTTGGGTGGCCAGCTTTATAATTTTTAGCAGCGCTTCTTTATCCAAATGTTCCAAAATATACACCTGGCAGCGCGAGAGCAGGGGAGATATTACTTCGAACGAAGGATTTTCGGTGGTTGCTCCAATTAAAGTAATGGTCCCATCTTCAACGGCACCCAGCAACGAATCTTGCTGCGATTTACTAAAACGATGGATTTCGTCGATAAAAAGTATCGGATTCGGTCGACTGAAAAACTGTTGTTTTTTAGCCTTGTCGATTACTTCGCGAATGTCTTTAACACCGGAGTTAATAGCACTTAAAATAAAAAACGGGCGCTCTAAGGTGTTGGCAATAATTTTTGCCAGTGTTGTTTTGCCAACTCCCGGCGGCCCCCACAAAATCAACGATGAGATATTGCCCGATTCAATCATTTTTCGCAAAACGGCATTTTTACCCACAAGATGTTCCTGCCCGATGTAATCGTCAAGTGTTTTAGGTCGAAGACGTTCTGCTAATGGTTGATTCATAATTAAGGCAAAAGTATAAAGTACAAAGGCAAAAGTAAAAAAATAGAAGGCAAAAGTATAAAGGCAAAAGGTTCAATCTACATCGATCTTTATCAATCCCTTCAATCTTTCTTCAAATTTAATTGCAATACCGTTTTATAATGTTGTATGCTCCGCTGATTCCCAATTCTCCGGCGCGGCTTAAATCCATTGCTCCGCCTTCCACATCGTTAAGGAAAATCTTTGTTAATCCGCGGTTGAAATAAGCTTCGGCAAATTTCGGGTTCCAGTTCAATGGCACGGTTCAGATCTTCCACTGCACTTTTATATTCTCCCAGTCGAAGTTTTATGTAGGCACGGTTGTAATAGCCAAAAAAGAATTCGGGATTTAAGAAAAGTGTTAATTCGTAATCTTCCAAAATTTTGGCGTAATCAAGCGAAGTAACTTTTTCTGTTTCCGGATCTGCAGTTGAATTTTTGTCTCGCATGGTTATCGAAACATTTTTCTGTGCGCCGGCCAACAATTCTATTTGTTCCTGCATTTTATACAAACTGTTGGCACGTGTAAAATAGGCAATCGATGCTTTGTCATCCAATTCAATTGATTTATTCAAATCTTGTAAAGCCCGGTTGTAATCGCCTGTTAAACTGTAAAAAATACCCCGGTTTAAATAGTTGTGTGCATTTTCCTGAATGCCGATTTTTTCGTTAAAAAAGAGAATGAAATTTTCGAATACCGATTGATACGTTGTTACCGGTTTATTGGAAATTGACAGCAATGGATCGTAATTGTTTTTGGCATTTAAATCGTCGATTACAATGTTGTAATATTGGAAACGATCGTAATCCACGCCGTTTTTCTCGAAAGCAGCAATCAGGAACAAAGGTTGCAAGTCGATTACAATGTTTTTGTTCTGAATTCGCCCGTCATCCACTTCCTCTTCTTCCTGTTCGGATGGTAAATCGCGTGAATCCTCAACAATCAGATTCATTTTTCTTCTGCGGTTGCGTGCTTCTTCTTCAGCTTCCTCCTCTTCTTTATCGTTGCTGTTGTTTTGAGCCAAGCTCTGGTTGTTTTGCTGTTGCTGATTTTGTGTTGAAGTATTGTTTGCAGCCTGGCTGCTTTGTTGTGAGCTACCCGAATTTTGTTGTTGCGCGTTACTCTGGTTTTTCTGATTTTGTTGCTGCTGCGCCATTTGTTCGGCATCTAAACGTCGGGTAGATAAATCAAACTGAGGGATTCAGTTGTGCTGCAATTTTGTAGTCGTTTTCGTAACCCGGGCGTTTTAATATTTCGCGTGCCATGGCTCTGTTAAAATAGGCGCTGGCCATTTCCGGATCCAGTTGAAGCGCCATGTCGTAATCCATAATGGCACTGTTGTAATCTTCCAGCTTGTGTTTTACAATCCCGCGGTTGTTAAAAGCCAAGGCATTTTGCGGATCGAATTTAATTGACTGATCGTAATCGCGTAAGGCCGAGGCATAATCATCTAATTCGAAACGTGCCAGTCCGCGGTTTAAATAAGCTGCGGCATAATGCGGCCTGATAATAATTACTTCGTTAAGGTCTTTTATGGCTCCTTTTGTATCGCCACTTACAATTTTTGCATTGCTTCGCCGCATTAAAGCGTCGGTCGATTTCGGATTAATTGCCAGAGCTTTGTTAAAGTCTTCAATGGCGCCATCGAGGTTTTTTAATGCCATTTTAGCCACTCCGCGGTTGTTGTATATACTTTCGTCGTTCTGATCAAACTCAAGCGCACGATTGTAATTGGCAATTGCATCGTCGTATTTCTTTAAGTTGTGATAAGCCATTCCACGGTTGTTGTATGCCTGCGGATAATAAGGTTTAATATCAATGGCTTTATCGTAATCGGTAATGGCTCCGCGGTAATCTTCCAGCGAGTGTTTGGCAATACCCCGGTACAAGTACGCTTCGGCCAAATAGGGTTTAAATTCAATTACAATATTAAAGTATTCAATTGCACCGGTATAGTTGCCAATTGAAATTCGTGTGCGACCAACTCGTATAAAATGGTTGATATTTAGTTGTGCCTCTGCCACAAAGGAAAGCGACAATAGCAGCACAAAAAATACAGTAAGTTTCTTCATTCTGTTTTATTCTGAAAAGCAAAAATAACATTTTACCAGCTTAGCTGTTGTTCTGATTAATTTTATTTAACTTTTACCAAAAAATCTGATAAAATGTGTAAACGCTGCGACTGGGGAACAAAAAACGACTTGATGATTAAATACCACGACGAAGAGTGGGGAGTGCCTTTACACGACGACCAAAAGTTGTTTGAGTTTTTTGTGCTCGAAGGTTTTCAGGCCGGGTTAAGTTGGCAAATTGTGCTAAACAAACGCGAAAATTTCAGACTGGCATTCGATCAGTTTAAACCCGAGGTAGTTGCCCGTTACGATCAGAAAAAACTTGACGAGCTGGTTCAAAACAAATCCATCATCCGTAATAAAATGAAACTCGCAGCATGTGTAAATAATGCACAACGTTTTATCGAAATTCAGAAAGAATTTGGGAGTTTTGATACCTATATTTGGGGATTTGTTGATTTTAAATCCATCGTAAATACTTTCAAAACACAATCGGAATTGCCGGCAAAAACAGAGCTGTCAGACCGGATTTCGGAAGATTTAAAAAAACGTGGATTCAAATTCGTAGGTAGTACGGTAATTTATGCGCACATGCAGGCCACCGGAATGGTGAACGACCATCTTGTGGATTGTTTTCGGTATTCCGAAGTTCAAAAATTATATTGAACAATAAGTAGTTATCGTACAGGCCGCGAAGCTAATTTTTATTAATTCTGGCTTTTCTAAAGAAATTAATTTATTATTTTTGACGTCAGTTCAATTTTGAGGGGTAATATTTAATTTAATAATAATGAAGCTGCGCTTACTTTTTACTGCTTTAATTGCAAGTGTTTACTTTTAGTGTTTTTGCAGAAAACGATAAAAAAGAAGAAATAAAGGGATACGTTTTTGAAGACGAGATAAAGTTGCCAACAACACCCGTAAAAAAATCAATATCGTTCAGGTACGTGCTGGTCTTTTTCAGGACTTTCGTTTTTAGAGTCGGAAATGTTGCGTTTGGGAAAACCCGAAGTAGATCTTTCTGAAATGTTTGTGGTTTGGCACACCTATTCTGAAAAAGCTAAAAAACATATTCGTGTTGCACGGTAAGCCTTAATTTTTGCGGCAGGAGGAGCTTTCCATGATGTAACTAACATGTAATTCGCCAGTACGGAATTGTTCCGGAATCAGTTTACGACGGATTAAATTATGGCGAAGAGAAACATGTGCATGGCGAAATGGACCGCGTATTAAAACAACATGTTGATGCTGTAGTTGAGAATAAAAACAGGAAACTGAGCACGGTTTGGCACGAATCGATTGATGGTACTTTAAACTCGTACCTGGGCGAACTTCCTCAGAAATTCGAATACGAAGGAAAACAATACACTCCGCAAAGTTTTGCCAGTGATTACATTGGCTTAAACATGGACGATTACGTAGAGATCAGTTCGTATACACACCATCCGTTTTACTCAAAATTTATTTTAGAGGTTCCTGATAACTGGTCGTGGGACGAGGTTTACAATGTTCCGGTAAATGAATTGTCGGAGATTATTGAATATGCTTTAAAGAATAACTACACTATTGCATGGGCTGCTGATGTTAGCGAAAAAGGATTTGCGACAAGTAATAAAGGAGTAGCAGTTTTACCTGCAGCTCCAAGCGAAGATATGAGCGATGCCGAAATTGCAAAATGGGAAGCGATGCCGGAAAAGGAAAAGGAAAAAGAATTGTACAAACTGGATCAGCCGGTTCCGGAGTTGGAGGTTACTCAGGAAATGCGCCAAATCGCTTTCGACAATTACCAAACCACTGACGATCATGGAATGCACATTGTTGGCACAGCCAAAGACCAGGAAGGCCATTTGTTTTATAAAGTGAAAAACTCGTGGGGTGATTACAACAAATACAACGGTTATTTTTATGCTTCGAAAGCATATGTTGATTACAAAACCATGTGTATTATGGTACATAAAGATGCCATTCCACAAAATATAAAAGAAAAACTTGAGCTATAGTTCAACGACCCTTCAGAGCTTCTGAAGGGTTTTTTTATCTTTGATGGATTCAAATTCCGGAAATGAGAAAACATCTTTTTTTCATTGTTATTTTTCTCGCTAATTTGGCAGCTTACGGTCAGGACGACTGGTCGTGGAATGAACAGCATGGATGGGAACCCGGCGATCCGGGCTGGCGAAACTGGATGATTATTTCGCCCGGATATTTCGGCCCGAATGCTTTGCCCGTTCCCGATGTAAGAAGAGGCTTTCTTAGCAATGAAACAGAGATGGAGATCACTGCTTCAAATCATTTTCATTCCGGCGATCCAACACAGGATATTTCCGCTCGTGCCTATGTTCCTTTTGCCGATGGAAAAATCGCAGTTGAAATTTATGGTGTTATTCTGGAACATTATTCCTATACAACGGAGATAAGAAATGAGCGGATTTCGCGTGACGCCGATTGCAAAGGAACTGCTTTTGGCGATTTGAATTTTACCACACTAATTCAGTTGTTAAAGGATCGGAAATTTCCGAACACCTTATTTCGCTTTGGAGCCAAAACTGCTTCGGGGAGTAACCTTGAAGGTGCCCGTTATGCCGACACACACCCGCGTATTTTTTTGATCTCAGTTTTTCAAAGGATTTTGGAGCCAAAGAGGCAATGGTTTTCAGGCCTTATGCAATGCTTGGATTTTATACCTGGCAAACCAACGACGAATTAAATTTGCAAAACGATGCTTTGCTTTACGGTATCGGAACCGATTTTGAAAAGAATAACTGGAGGTTTGTTTCGTCGTGGTCGGGATATTATGGTTACAAAAATAATGGCGACCGACCCATGCAGCTTAACTTTGAATTAAGAAAAGACTACAATAAAAAAGCGTTTAGAGTTCAGTACCAGCACGGATTACACGATTGGATGTACAGAACGGTTCGTTTCTCATTTATCTGGAAATTTAATCCTGTTAAATAAAAATTGTTTTGCAATTGTTTTGTGTAAATTTGCGCTTGAAAACAGATATAGAACAACTTAAAAATGAATTCGCTGTTTAGAAATTCCTGAAACACGTCTTCATTGGAAAACATTCAATTAAAAAACATGAAAAAACTATCACTGGTAATTTGTGTCTGGAACGAGGAAGAGAATATACTTCCGTTGGCAGATCAAATAAAACAGGCATTAAACGGCTACGACTTTGAAGCTATTTTTGTTGACGATGGATCAACCGATAACACACGTTCTGAAATTAAAAAGATAAACGACGACCGTTTTATTTTGGTTGAACTCAAACGAAATTACGGACAAAGTTCGGCATTGCAGGCAGGTATAGATCAGGCAGAAGGCGAGTTTATTGCCTTAATTGATGGCGATTTACAAAATGATCCGGCCGACGTGCCAATGATGTTGAAAATGATTGAAGAAGAAGAATGGGATATGGTTGCCGGCGTTCGTGCCAATCGTAAAGATGGTATGTTTTTGCGAAAAGTACCTTCAAAAATAGCCAACTACCTTATTCGTCGTGCAACCGGTATTTACATGAAAGATTTAGGTTGTACCCTTAAAATTTTTACCAACGAAACAATCAAAAATATTCATATCTACGGCGAGTTACATCGTTATATTCCAGCACTTGTTACGCTCGAAGGTGCCACGAAAATTACACAGGTTGACGTAAATCATCGCTCACGTGAGTTTGGAACATCTAAATACGGAATCAACAGAACAACACGTGTTTTGAGCGATTTGGTATTAATGGTATTCTTTAAAAAATACTTACAGCGTCCGATGCACTTTTTCGGAAACATTGGCATTTTTACACTGGCCTTTGGGGTGTTAATCAATTTCTATTTGCTGGTGCTAAAATTAATGGGTAACGATATTTGGGGGAAACCATTATTGTTGCTTGGAATATTATTGGTTTTAGGTGGTATTCAGTTTATTACAACGGGAATAATTGCCGAGTTGCAAATGCGAACTTATTTCGAATCGCAGCAGAAAAAACCGTATCGGGTAAAACGAGTTGTTCCGGCAAAAGAAGATTAGTTGGATGGCAAACGAGAGCCGGTAATGATTTTGTAAATTGCAACTCCAAATGTAAATGTCCAGCTTTATACAATGAGTTAACATTTAGCGGTATACTATTTGTAGAGCAGAGTTTCTAATGTATTGATTCTGATGTAAACGTTATCGACCAATTGTTCAAAAGTCTTGTCGAAAGCGGAACACGAAGTTCATTAAACCTAATTGGAGTTCAAAAGTCTATAAGTACATTAAGGGTTTGTTTATTTAGAATTGTCTTTAGTAAAAGAATCTAAAAATATCATTATGAAAATCAACTTTCTAAAACTTATCGTTATTTGCCTTTTTGTTGTCTTTGGAGTTCAGGTTAATGCACAGAGTCAAATGATTAGGGGAATAGTAACAACTTTTGATAGTATCGCAGTTATTGGTGCAGAGATTATTGTAAAAAGTACTAAGGAGATAATAAAATCGGATACGCTTGGACAGTTTACGGTAAAAGTGAATCCAGGTGATCAGTTAAAAGTTCAGGCAAAAGGATTTTCTTCTGAAAAAGTAAAACTTGAAGATAATACCAAACTTGTAGCCGTAAATTTGAAGCTTAAACCGGGAGAAAAATCAAAAGAATATGCCATTGGTTATGGGTATGTAAAAGATGCTGAAAAACTAAATGCTGTTGCTCAATTGTCGAACAAAGACATGGATTTTTCACAGTATTCCGATATTTATGACCTTATAAGAGGCCGCTTTGCGGGGGTTCAGGTTCAGTCAAACGGAGATATAATTATCAGAGGAGTTAATTCAATCACTTTAAGCAGTGCAGCCTTAATTGTTGTTGACGGTATGACCGTTGATCAAAGTCTGCTATCGAGTATTTCGCCTACCAACGTAAAAAGCATAAATATACTTAAAGATGGAAGTTCAGCGATATACGGAGCAAGAGGAGCAAATGGAGTTGTAATTATTGAAACCAAAAGAGGGGATGATGAATAGAAAGTAAGAAGAACAAAAAACGATATTCTGTTAAAGGCCGGTGTTTTCATCGGCCTTTTTATTTGCAATTAATTTGCTTGTAAGTTTGTAGTTTACTCATTCAGATGAGCTTCGGTTAGCTCTCTGCCATTAAAAAACGGGCTTCACTTACCAAAATTGAAGGAAGCGTAATTTTTCTTCTTTCAATGCTTAATAGCCAGTTTTTAATTTCATGGGTTTTTAAAGTATAAAGAACTTCGCGAAACTGATCGATCTGACTTGTGGTATATTCTTTTTCGTCGATGTTTTTATATACATCAAGTTCTTCATCGTCGTAATATTCGATAATACTTTCGTCCATTTTTAGCTGGTCGAATTCACAAACTTCGTGTGCACCACAACAGTCCGATGCAGGTGCTGAAACTTCTTCTTTAACGTCGGTTGTTTTTTTTCTGCCGCGGTTTACTTTTACCAAAAGGGCCATGCCTATAACCGTAAACAAACCAATAATAATTCCAACATATAATTCCATGCCGCAAAAATATAAAAATGATAATACAACGAATTTTATAGCACTATTGTTTTAAATATTTTTAATGAATGATTTAATCCGGAATTGTATTTTTCGATTAAAAGTCAGTAAATATCAAACTGTTCGTAGTATTAATTCCGGCTTTTATTGGTCTGGCTACGTATTCAAACCAGAAATAAATAATAAACTATACGATGTTGTATTTTACACCCCGTTCTTTCAGGTACTTTAAAATGTAAGCAAGGTTTCCGGTTTGTTCGCCAACCGTTTCCGGAGCACTTACACCTTCGGTTTTAAATCCTCCGTCGAGTATTAAATTAGCCACCGATGTACAGGTGTAACCAGTGGTTCTTGCCATTGAAATAATATTGTTTTCCCGATCGAACCGATCCAGTAAATTGTAAGTATATTTTTTAGGTTCACCGTTTTCAATACCTTCCACCACAATTCGCATAATTGTAAAATCTTCTTCTCCTTCCTTTAGCTTCCATTTCGGAAATAGTAACTTCGCAGTTACATCAATAGGTCGTATTTTGTTTCCGTTTACTTCAATCTCGTCATACGAGAAAAACCCGGATTCGCGCAGTACTTTTAAGTATTCGATACAGCCCGGATAACGTAAGGTTTTTTCAATCATATCCGGAATGTTTTTCATGCTCTGCATTAAGGAGCGTAGACCATCCGAATTCCACGACTCCAAAGTGCCGATGCCTTCAAAATGGATTAATTCAGGATCGGAAAGTGCCTCCTTTGTAATCATCTCGTAGTTTTGTATATAACGCGCCGGGCGGATGTATTCTTCAATAACATCTATTGGCGAAAATACGGCTTTGTATTCGTAAGGCCACTCGCGAATAACAGGCAATCCTCCCACTAAACATTCGTATTTTTTTACATGCATGTTTTTGTTGTGGTGCCCCAAAATTATGTTTCCCATTCCCGGTGCAACACCACAGTCTGCTACAATTGTAACCTTGTGTTTTTTTGCCAGGCCATCCAGTTGCAGAAAATCTTCAGGCATAAACGAAATATCCACCATGTTTTTCCCTGCTTCAATAACCGCTTTCATGGTTTGGTAGCCCATAAATCCCGGAACAGCTCCAATCACCATATCAAAATCAGCCACTATCGATTTTATGGTTTCGGTATTAGATAAATCAGCCTGAATGGTTTCTATGGAAGGGTAACTTTCAAATTTTTTAAATGATTCCTGATTTTTATCGACACTTGTAACAGCGTGGTTTTTCGATAAATCCATTGCAATGGCACTTCCAACCAATCCGGCTCCCAAAACAATAATCCGATTTTTCATAGTCTGCAGTTTTTTTCTTTGAAACTAAAAAAAAGATAACGAACCAGCGCATATTATTCTGATAATTTAAGGTGGAGCATATCATTTATTGATTTTGAAAATCTTGAGATTCTTATTTGTGCTGAACTAATGTTTAATTGGTGTGGTTTCTGCTTTTCTTTTTGAGTAAACTGGCAATAACTCTATGGTAGTGTACTATTTAGATAGGCACTAAATAATTGAAGTAAATTGTAAATATTACCAATTGGTTCTATTTTTAGCTCATAAACCATTTTAACTTAAGTCATGATTCAAAAAGCATTTTTATTCTTCGCATGTCTAATTCTTTCAACTTCGGTTTTTGCCCAAACACCCACAAAATGGCGTGGCGAAAACAATAGTGGAATATACAACGAAACAGGCCTTTTAAAAGAATGGCCGGTAAACGGACCCGAAATACTTTGGTCGTTTGAAGGCCTGGGAGAAGGTCATTCGTCGCCGGTATTTGCAAACGGATTAATTTATCTATCGTCGATGATTGATTCGAAAGGTTACATTTTTGTTTTTAATCAGGATGGAAAACTGCAATGGAAAAAAGAGTACGGCAACGAATTTAAGGATAGTTATCCGGGAGCTCGCTCGTCGGTTGTAGTTGCAGGTGATTTAATGTATATGTATTCGGGTTATGGTGTTCTTTATTGCATGGATGCCAATAACGGAAATGCAAAATGGACAAAAAATGTATTTGAAGATTTTGATGGACAAAACATTACCTGGGGTGTAACCGAAACCGTTGTTGTAACCGACGATGTGGTATACGTAACACCGGGTGGAAAGAAAAATAATGTGGTTGCGCTTAACCGCTTTACCGGCGACTTAGTCTGGACTTCGGCAGGAAAAGGAGAACTTTCTGCCTATTGTTCCCCTCTTTTATTAAAACTGCCATCGCGTACTCTTTTGGTAACACATACTGCAGATCATATTATCGGATTAGATGCTAAAAACGGTCAGTTACTTTGGGATTTCCCGCACACAAATCGTTGGAAAGTACATCCTAATACGCCGATTTTTTATAATGGTAGTTTGTTCTGTTTTAGTGGTTACGGACAAGGTGGCGAAATGTTAGCGTTAAGTGATGATGGAAGCAGTGTGAAAGAAGTTTGGAGCAAAAAGGAACTCGACAGCCGGATGGGTGGAATGGTAGTAGTTGATGGTTATCTATACGGATCGGGCGATAATGCACGCGAATGGCGTTGTGTGAACTGGGAAACCGGAGCTGAAACCTACGTTGATAAATCAATTGCAAAAGGAGTAACCATTTATGCCGATGGAATGTTGTACTGTTACAGCGAACGTGGTGAGCTGGCTTTGGTTGAAGCAACGCCTGATGCTTTTAAGGTAATAAGCCAAACAAAAGTTGAGCTGGGCTCGGCACAACACTGGGCACATCCGGTAATAAACAACGGCCGCCTGTTTGTTCATCACGGCGATGCTTTGGTTGTATATAAAATTAAATAAGTATAAAATTTTACATGCTCAAGAGGTGTTTAAACAGTTAAACATCTCTTTTTGCGTTCTATTCATCGTTGGTATGCCATATTAAAGTTCTGGAAGAATAAATTTGTAGCAATCAAAAATCAAAATGAATAAAGATCGGCTTCCCATAATTTTTAGGTATCGTATAGTGTGGCACGTCCTTTTCTGGATTGTGATATTTCTTTTGTATTCGCTTTCGTATGGCGGATATTGGGGAAACTATTACGAAGAAGGGATGTACAACCTGTCGTTAATGCCGGTGCGAATTATTGGTACTTATATTCTTATTTACTGGATTTTACCCAAGGCTTTTCATCCCAAACGATTTTTGAGATTTGCAATTTATCTGTTCATTCACGCCATTGTTTTTGGTACCGCAATTTACTTAACATTGCGGCAGCTTAATTTATTTCCCGATCATTTCGATTATTCGAAATTGCCGTTTATTTATCCTGAAAAGATTTTCATTCTTTTAATTACCAATTACGGTGTGCCGGTAATGGCATCAACCGTTGTAATTTTTAAAAAATGGTACCTCGATGAAATACAAAAGCAGAAACTGGCAGAAGAAAAATTAGAAGCTGAATTAAGTTTTCTGAAGTCGCAGATTCATCCACACTTTTTATTTAATACGTTGAATAATTTGTATGCTTTAACCCTCATAAAATCAGATCGTACATCCGATGTGGTGTTAAAGCTATCGGGATTACTCGATTATATGATTTATAAAAGTAACGACAAGTTTGTAGCCCTTTCAAACGAGCTGGAAATTTTGGACAGTTACATTGAACTTGAAAAGTTACGATACAACAATCGTTTGGATTTAGAATACCAAGTAAATGGAAAAGCCGATTCGCATGTAATTGCTCCATTACTTTTGTTGCCTTTTATCGAAAACAGCTTTAAACACGGTGCCAGCAACGATCGTACAAATCCAAAAATAAGGATAAGCATTGATATCAAAGATGATTCGCTAAAACTAAAAGTGTTAAATTCAACACTTGGCGATATGAAAAAAGATCTGGCGTTGAGCGAAGGAATCGGATTGAAAAATGTACAACGACGACTGGAATTAATTTATCCCGGTTCGTATAAACTCAATATTCATCAAAATGAAAAGGAATTTGAAGTTAACCTGGTAGTTTTTTTGAAAAATGAATAAAACAAAATGTTTAATAGTAGACGATGAACCTTTGGCCACAGAAGTGCTAAAATCGCACATTCAAAAGGTTAGTTCACTGCAGGTGGTGGGCACCTGTTTTGATGCTGTTGAAGCATTTGACTTTTTGAAAAATAATGATGTGGATTTAATGTTTCTGGATATTCAAATGCCAGAAATGAAGGGGACCGATTTGGTGAGAACCCTGCAGAATCCTCCGGCAGTGGTTTTTACAACCGCGTATCGCGAATATGCAATCGAAAGCTACGAATTAAACATTCTCGACTATTTGTTAAAACCCATTTCGTTTGAGCGCTTTTTGCAAACCATTGATAAATATAATCAGCAAAATATAACAATTAGCGAAGTGTCGCTCCATAAAAATAATGGAGATGAGGAGTACATTTACCTCCGCGAAAAAAATATAATTCACAAGGTGCCTGTTTCCGAAGTAATTTTTGTTGAGAGTTTTGGCGATTACATAAAGCTTCACACCAACGATCGCGAAATTAACAGCCGGGCAACCATTTCTTCCATACAAAAAACGCTACCCGAAAAATTATTTATTCGTATTCATCGCTCTTATTTGGTGGCGAAAAACCGAATAACCAGTTTTAGCCCGGTTATGGTAACTCTTGCCGGAAAAGAATTTCCAATAGGTACACGTTACCGGAAAACTACTTTCGAAAAATTGAATTATAATTCGTTTTAGAACATTAATAAACCATGAAAAAATCTAAATTAACTATTCTATTGATCTTGTTTAGCCTGGCATTAACGGCTCAGGTAACACAGTGGCGGGGTCCAAATCGCGATGGACACTTCCCCGAAACCAACCTCTTAAAAGCCTGGCCCGAAAACGGACCTGAACTTTTATTGGAGGTGGAAAAAATAGGGAAGGGGTATTCTTCTCCAATTTTGTACGACGGAGTAATTTATACTACAGGAATGATCGACACACTGGATTATCTTACTTCAATAAATTCAGACGGTACTTTTAACTGGCAGGTAACATACGGTCGTTCGTGGAACAAATCTTTTCCCGATACACGAAGCACACCGGTAATTGAAGGCGACAGGATTTATGTACAAAGCGGAACCGGTCGCGTGGCTTGCATCGATCGAAATTCGGGCAAGGAGAACTGGGCCGTCGAAGTTGACAAAGATTTTGAAGGAGAGTACCATATTTGGGGGAATTCTGAAACTCCGCTAATTGTCGACGATTTGGTAATTTGTACACCAGGAGGACAAGAAACTAGTGTAGTTGCTCTAAATAAAATGACAGGCGAAACGGTATGGGAAACAAAATCGCTGGGAGGACCCCGTGCCTACGCTTCAGCAACTGTTTACAACTACAAAAATTTACGATATATTTTAGCGGTAATTGGAACTGATTTGCTTGCTGTAATTCCTGAGACAGGTGAGATTGCATGGCACTATAAATACTGGAGTCCCGAAAAGTGGGATCAAAATGGATTAATTTGGACAAACACTCCTGTGTTTAAAGACAATCAGATTTTTCTTACCATGGGATATGATTATCAGGCGGTGATGCTTGAGATGGATAGTTTAGGAACCGGGGTTACTGAAAAATTTATTGATCATACTTTTGATAATCATCATCATGGAGTTATTCTGCACGATGGTTATTTGTATGGTTCAAACTGGCGCGATAATAAACGCGGCAAGTGGATTTGTATGAATTGGAATACCGGTGAAATTATGTATGTGGCTGATTGGGATACAAAAGGTTCAATGGTAATGGCTGACGGACTTTTTTATGCTTACAACGAAAAAGGAAATGTGGGAATTATAAAACCTGATCCTGATGGATTTGACGTAGTTAGCCAGTTTAAAGTAACAAAAGGAGCAGGTCCGCATTGGGCGCATCTTTATATTTCTGATGGGAAACTGCTTTTACGCCATGGCGATGTTTTAATGGTGTACAATATAAAAGCGAATTAAACACAAGTATTTTGCAGGTCTCACTAACTTGAGAAATCTTATACCTTTATTTAAATGAAAAGTGGTTTCGCCATATTGTTTCTTCTTTTCACCATCCGGTTATTTAGCCAGGAAGTTGTGGAGTGGAGAGGAGTCAACCGTTCAGGATTATACAACGAAACGGGCTTGTTAAAAGAATGGCCGGAATCGGGTCCTGAGCTATTTAAAAAAATTGAAGGTGTTGGAAAAGGTTTTTCGCAAGCCATTGTTGTTGGTCAAACGATTTTTATTACAGGAATAAAACAAGATACAACCGATATTTTGTCAGCTTTTAATTTTAATGGTGAATTGTTGTGGGAGACTCCTTACGGGCGCTCGTGGACACGATCGTACATCGATAGCCGGAGTACACCTACGTATAGCAATGGTAAATTATACGTTTCGAGCGGTACCGGTCAGCTAAGTTGTGTGGATGCAAAAAGCGGAAATACACTCTGGAAAATTGACGCGGTAAAAAATTATTCAGGAGAAATACATAAACATGGCGATGCCGAGGCTCCGCTGGTTGCGGGTAATTTAGTTTTTTATGTAACCGGTGGAGAAATCAATACCATGGTGGCTTTTAATAAAGATACCGGCAATCAGGTTTGGAAGACCAAAAGTTTGGGTGGAACAAAATCATATGCTTCACCCACTTTGATCAATCATCAGGGGCAGGAAATCGTTTTGGTTCAAACCGCCGACAATCTTATCGGAGTAAATCCCTTAAATGGAGAAATATTGTGGAGTTATAACCTGTTCCAGTACCATACACACGAAAACGGGAAGGGGGCACAAACCAATGCGCCCTTATATCATAATGGCGAAATTTTTGTAACAAGCGGTTACGAACATCCGGCCCTGTTGTTTTCATTGTCAGATGACGGAAAATCGATTAAATTAAAATGGGAAAATAATATACTCGATACACACCATGGTGGTGTTGTTTTCGTTGAAGGAAATATTTACGGTTCAACCTGGGAAAATAATTCCCGGGGGAAATGGGCAAGTGTAAACTGGGAAACCGGTGAAACGAAATGGGAACAGGATTGGGAGAACAAAGGGGCGATAATTACGGCTGATGACATGCTTTATTTGTATGAAGAGAAACGTGGAAACGTTGCTTTGGCAGAACCGTCAACCGATAGTCTTAAAATAATAAGTAACTTTAAAGTTGATGCAGGTGCCGGGCCGCATTGGGCGCATCCTGCCATTTATGATGGCAAATTATTTGTCCGGCATGGCGATGTGTTAATGATTTATAATATTAAAGAATAGCTGTTGTTTCGACGAAGAATGAGGAGAAATCTGTTCAGTGGAGCAGGGTTTTCTCAGTCGTTCCTCTTTCGAAATGACAATAAGGAACAAAATGACAAAACGAACCATAAATATCATTCTAATCAGCCTGGGAATATTGGGATTTATAGTTGTATTCTGGTGGTTGAACAACGACCCGACCAAAGATTTTACCATTAACCTGGAAGGTGCAGATAATCGTGGGAAAGGAGTTGCTCCGCAGGATGTAAACATTGGTGAACATTTTCAGGAATTTGCCTCTGACTACCGGGAACTTTCCGAAACCTGGACCAATTTCAGGGGAGCTGATCACGACAATATTTCAAAATCGCCGGTAAAACTGATCGAAAAGTTCGGCGCCGATGGCCCCAAAATAATGTGGTCGATGACCTTGGGTGAAGGACATTCAGGAGCTGCAATTTGGAAGGGATTGGCGTATGTTTTGGATTACAACGAAGAGGAACGTGCCGATATATTGCGCTGTATTTCGCTTGTTGATGGGAAAGAATTGTGGACCCGTGGTTACGATGTAGCTGTTAAACGAAATCATGGAATGTCGAGAACCATTCCGGCAATTACTGAAAAATACATTGTTACCATTGGCCCCAAATGCCATGTGATGTGTCTCGACCGCGAAACCGGAGATTTCCGCTGGGGGCTGGATATTGTGAAGGAATATCAAAACGAAATTCCTTTTTGGTACACAGGTCAGTGCCCTTTAATTGATAACGACGTGGCTGTTTTAGCTACCGGAGGAAGTGCTTTGATGATTGGTGTGGATTGCGAAACTGGCGAGAAATTATGGGAAACTCCGAATCCGAACGCATATAAAATGTCGCACTCATCGATTATGCCTTACGAATTTGGTGGTCGTAAAATGTATGTGTACAGCAGCATTGGTGCATTAACCGGAGTAGCTGCCGATGGTCCCGAAACCGGTCAGATATTGTGGGAAACTTCGGACTGGAACCATTCTGTTGTTGCTCCGTCGCCGGTGTGTATGCCCGATGGAAAAATATTTATGACTGCCGGCTACGGAGCAGGGAGTATGATGTTGCAACTGACTGAAAATAACGGTACGTTTAGTATAGCAACATTAGATGAATACAAACCAAAAGACGGACTGGCCTGTGAGCAACAAACACCGGTGTACTGGAATGGTCATCTTTTTGGAATTGTTCCAAAAGATGGTGGTTCAAACCGAAATCAATTTGTTTGTGTCGATCCGGCCGATACAAAAAAAATTATCTGGGCGAGTGATAAAGAATCGCGTTTTGGGCTGGGGCCGTATTTTATTGCCGACAACAAATTTTTCATTTTAAACGACGATGGAACTTTGACCATTTTACGTCCAAGTACAAAAGAATACATTCAACTGGAACAAGTTAAAATAATAGAAGACGGTCATGATGCATGGGCACCTTTTGCCATTGCCGATGGCTACCTCATACTACGCGACTCAAAAACAATGGTCTGTATAGATTTGAACAGTTGAAAATGAAAAGGAATCAAGTTCTGCTTTGTGGTAAATAGGGGAGAGTGATTCATAAAAAATAGAAAAGAATGAAGAACAAAGGAATCGTACTTTTTCTGATTGTGCTGGCAGTTGTAATCGTTGCGGTTATGGTTGGCGACTGGTACTCGAAACGACCCGACAATATGGAGGCGAACAAGTTTGCGTACAGTGTTGATGAGTTTAGAGATGTACCTGAAGACCTGATTCTTTACAAAGAGACAAAGAATTTTAAGGTAGGTTTTAACGAACCTGCCGGAATTACGATAGATCAAGATAAGATCTATTTGGTGGGAGATCAAAAATTAAAGATCATCGATCGTTCAGGGAAACTCCTGAGTGAATACGAATTGGGGGAAGAGCCACACACTGTTGAAGTTTCGGATGGTGTTATTTATGTGGCTTTCGAAAAACGAATTCAGCTAATGAACCCTTCCGGCGAAACATTGGCCGAATGGAAGTTTGAAGATGATAATTCGTACATAACGGCTATTTCTATAAGTGAGGAGAATGTTTTTGTTGCCGATGCAGGTACACGAAAAATTATGCGATATAACAAAGCCGGAGAGCTTCAAAATGAATTTGAGGGGAAAGCAAGTGAAGATGTTCTGCATGGATTTATTGTGCCCAGCCCGTATTTTGATATTGATATAAACGAATACGATGATTTATGGGTGGTAAATCCGGGACTGCATTCGCTCGAAAATTATACTACCGATGGAAACCTGCGTGAACACTGGAAAGCAAGTGGAGCAAGTACCGAAAATTTTAGCGGCTGCTGTAATCCGGCCCATTTTACGTTTTTACCCGGGGGGAGTTTTGTTACCAGCGAAAAAGGATTGGTGCGCGTAAAAGTATATAAACCGTCGGGCGAGTTTTTAGGAGTGGTTGCTGCTCCCGATAAATTTGATGAAAAAATTGAAGGACAGGCGCCGGATGTTGCAGTTGATAGCGAGGGGAACATTTATGCACTCGATTTTGACAGAAATGTATTGAGAGTGTTTGAGTTAAAATGATGTTAAACAATCTGGTGCATTCGCTTTTGTCATTTGTAAAGCTGATGTAACATGCACCGCACAATGAAAGAAGATTGAAGCGATGAATAGAAAGGAATTTTTCAAAACCACAGGAAGATTATTGATACTTGGAGGAATGGCAGCTTCAGCAGGTTATCTGGTTGTAAATAAAAAGGTTTCGGCCAGCTGTTCGGTTTCGCCAAGCTGCAAAAATTGCGGTAAGGTTTCAAATTGTGTAAATCCGGAAGTAAAGGAGGAGCGAGATGGAAAAGAAAAGTAAATCACAAAGCAGGCGAAACTTTATTCAAAACGGAGTAAGGGCATCGTTACTTTTATCGTTGGGTACGGTTAGTGTTGCGGCTTTAACAAAGGTTAGCGGGCAAGATTATGTTTGGCAAATCGATCCATTTAAATGTACACAGTGCGGACGTTGTGCAACTGATTGTGTTATGGCACCTTCCGCGGTAAAATGTTTACATGCATTCGATTTGTGTGGTTATTGCGATTTGTGTGGAGGCTATTTAAAACCAGATGCAAATAAACAAAGTACCGCAGCCGAAAACCAACTTTGTCCTACCGCGGCCATCGAACGCCGGTTTATTGAGGAGCCTTATTTTGAATATCATATTGATGAGGAATTGTGCATTGGTTGCGGAAAATGTGTTGCCGGATGTACTTCGTTTGGAAACGGTTCCATGCACCTTCAAATCATTCATGACCGCTGTCTTAATTGTAATATTTGTTCAATCGCGCAGGTTTGCCCGTCAGACGCCATTAGTCGTGTGCCGGCAAGTGAAGCTTATAAAGTAAAAGGCGATTTTACCAACAACTTCAAAGCCTGATTTTAAAATGAATAATGGTGAAAACAGAAATATGGTTTTAAGTCCTCAGGCTTCAATTTGTAGTTTAAAAAGTGAAGACCGGTATCCGTCTTTTTTTGAAAATCATCAAACAGAACCTACTCTTAAACCAACAATAAACCGAAAATTGTTTACATTGAAAAAACTAAAATTTGTCTTTTTTACGCTGGTGTTTTTGCTGCTTACAGTTTCCACTTTTGCGCAAAAACAACGATTTCCAAAACCTGAATTCGATACAGGATATACTCAACCATCGCCGGTAACTCCCGAGCCCAGAGCTTTGGCAATGGAGTATTTCGATGTGTTAGTGTTGCTTTTTGTGCTTTCGCTGGCTACTTATTTTGCACTAAAATCGCGCTCCCGGCAAGGTATTTTATGGCTATCCATATTCACTTTAATTTATTTTGGTTTTTACCGCAACGGATGCATTTGCAGCATTGGATCTATTCAAAACGTTACGCTTTCTTTTTTTGATTCCGGCTACGCGATTTCGCTCACGGCCTTGCTGTTTTTTCTGTTACCGCTATTGTTCACCTTGTTTTTTGGAAGAACATTTTGTGCAGGAGCTTGTCCACTCGGAGCCATTCAGGACCTGGTGGTTATAAAACCGATTAGTTTGCCCAAATGGCTGAATAAAACCCTGGGGTTAATTCCATACGTCTACCTGGCTTTGGCTGTGCTTTTTGCGGCCACCGGAACCGATTTTATCATTTGTCGTTACGATCCCTTTGTAGGTATTTTCCGAATGGATGCCAAGTTTCATATGATTGTGCTTGGTGTTGCATTCCTCTTAATGGGAATGTTTGTGGCGCGTCCGTATTGCCGGTTTTTGTGTCCGTACGGAGTGTTGCTTAGCTGGATGTCGCGTTTCTCGAAATGGCATTTAACCATTACGCCAAACAAGTGTATCCAGTGTAAATTGTGCACTCATTCCTGTCCGTTTGATGCCATCGATTTTCCAACAAACGAAAAAGAGGTAATCAAGTCTGGATTGGGGCCGAAACGCTTTATTACCTACGCATTGGTAATTCCGTTGTGGGTGGCATTGGGTGTATTTGCAGGAGCAAAATCACATACCTTTTTATCAAAAGCAAATCCCGATGTTTATTTGGCGGAGTTGATGATTTCGCAGCCCGAATTAAAAAACGATCCCGATAACATTGACATTCAAACCTTTCTGGCTTCCGGCAAATCTATGGAAACATTGGTTGCCGAAGCAGAAGTTATTCGTCATAAATTCTACATTGGCAGCATGATTGCCGGGGGATTTCTGGGCTTGGTAATTGGAATGACTCTACTAAATACAGTGGTTTTCAGAAAGCGTCAGGACTACGAACCACACAAAGGCGATTGTTTTAGTTGCGCACGTTGTGTTGATTATTGCCCGGTGGAAAAATGACAAATTAATAAACCGTTGAATTGATTTTAACAAACAAAATTGATATAAGAAAAGAATAAATAATGCAGGTTGAGATACCTTCAGGATAAATACATCCAACTTGGTTTTCAATCTTCCAGCGATTAAAAAAAATATGAATACAACTGATAAACTGAAACTTTCACAAAACATAGCTGTAATAGCCGGTATTTTTTGCCTTGCGGTGGCCATGTTGTTGCTTCTTAACTTTTGGCAGGTTTCCAAAACCGACCCCATCGAAAGCAAGGCGCTTGAGGCATTGGTTCAGCGCCTCAAACAGGAACCCAATAACGATGAATTAAAAGTAGAAATCCGCAATTTTGATTTGCTGGCCCGCAAAGCGTATTTCAACAGCCAGTGGCAGGTTAAAACCGGCGCATATTTGTTGTTGTTTGGAGCCATTATTCTGGCATTTGCATTACGAGTTTATTATTCTGTAAAAAGTAAAATTGAAGAACCTGATGCCAAACTTGAAAATGAAATTGCAAGTCGGATTCTTGCTCAGAAAGGAATTATAATTGTGGGAGCAACGGTGTTGATATTGGCTGTATTGGCTTCATTTGCCACAGTAAATCACTTAAATTATTACAATACTGAAACACAATCTGCCGAAGCCGTATCATCTCCCGAAACCGAAGGAATAGAAGTGATTGAAGTTGGCGAAATTTCAAAAACCGAAGTTGCTGAAACAAGCACGGTAAAAAATACCGAAACCGAAAAATCAGATTCGGATGAAAATGTTGCTGAAGAGACGGAAATAACAGAAGAAAAGAATACGCATGCACAAAAAGAACCGGCGGCTAAAACAGCAGTTGCAACCGGAATAACTTTGGCCGACTTGCAGAAAAATCACAATTCATTGCGCGGGCCACTTGGACAAGGCGTAATTGCTCATAAAAATATTCCTACAACATGGAACGGATCTGCAGGAACAAACGTACTCTGGAAATCGCCCATTCCAAAACATGGCTATAATTCGCCGGTTATTTGGGGCGATAAAATATTTATTGCCGGCGCCGACAATACCACACGCGAAGTATATTGTTACAACCGCAACGATGGGAAATTACTTTGGACCGGTGTAGCTGATAATGTTCCGGGATCGCCGGCAAGTCCGCCGCGGGTAACGGAAGATACCGGCCTCGCGGCACCTACATTAACCGTTGATAATAAAGGAGTTTATGCCATTTTTGCCACTGGCGATGTGATCGCTTTTGATTTGAATGGCAAACGTTTGTGGGCTCGAAATTTAGGTGTGCCCGACAATCATTACGGTCATTCGTCTTCCTTAATTACCTGGGCAAACAAAGTTTTGGTTCAGTACGATACAAATAGGGGCGGCAAAATATTGGCATTGAATACTTCAAACGGAGAAACGGTTTGGGAAACGGTACGCGACTCTAAAATCTCGTGGGCGAGTCCTATATTAGCTGAGATTGATGGTAAGTATCAGGTTGTTTTAACAGCCGATCCAATTGTTGCCGGTTACGATGTTGAAACCGGAAAGGAACTTTGGCAAGTGGAATGTATGATGGGTGAAGTTGGCCCTTCGGCTGCTTTTAGCGATGGTGTTGTTTTTGCCGCCAACGAATATGCGCGATTGGTTGCCATCGATCCAAAAAATGCTTCAATAATTTGGGAGAACGACGAATACATGCCGGAAGCTGCAAGTCCGCTGGCACACAGTGGATTATTGATTATTGCAACAAGTTATGGTGTTCTGGTTTGCTACGATGCAAAAACAGGCGAACAATTCTGGGAAGACGATTTGGGATCAACCTTATATGCATCGCCCGTAGTTGCGGACGGTAAATTGTTTATGATGGACAACGACGGAGTAATGCGTATTTACGAGTTCTCAAAAGAGTTGAAAAAGATCAGCGAAAATGAATTGGGCGAAACTGCCGGAACAACTCCTGCATTCAGCGATGGCCGGATTTATATTCGTGGCGAGAATAATTTGTATTGCATCGGAAAATAAACATAAAGGATGTTTGATTTTAATAAGCCAGGTTTTAACCCGGGGGAGAACGAACAAAGTGAGTAAAAGGCGCATCCACGTTTTTAGTCTAAAAAGAAAAAGTATGATGCGCCGCACATTGAAAATAGGATTGAAATTCGATTTTAAAAAGAAATATTAGTGTCTCCGCGACTTTGCGGTGTAAAGAATATGGATAATAATTTTCAAAATATAGACCAGCTAATCACGGAAAAGGGATCAACAAAAAAAAGCTTGATTCCAATACTTCAGGCCATTCAGAAGGAATACAATTATTTGCCCGAAGATGTGCTGAAATACCTGGCTAAAAAGACTGAAATTTCTGCTGCTGAAATCATTGGAGTGGCTAGTTTTTACTCTCAGTTTCGCTTGGCTCCGGTGGGTGAACACATGATTAAAGTATGCGTGGGGACGGCTTGCCACGTAAAAGGTGCTGGTCAGGTTTACGATGCTTTCCGGCGCGAATTTAATCTGTCGGATGGCGAAGAAACTGACATGTCGGGAAAATACACGCTCGAAAAAGTGGCTTGTCTGGGGTGTTGTACTTTGGCTCCGGTGGTGCAGATTGATGAAACAACATACGGCCATGTGGCTCCCGATCAGGTGGGACAAATTATAGAAGATTTTGAAAGCCAGGCCGGAAAAAAATACTCAAAAAAAGCCCGGAAAGCGGATGGTTCAGAAATAAAAGGCGAAATACGCATCGGTTTGGGATCGTGTTGCGTAGCCAGCGGAAGTCAGGAAATTCAGCAGGAAGTTGAAAGTGTGGTTAACGAAAGTGGTTTGCGTGTAAAGCTGAAACATGTGGGCTGTGTAGGTATGTGCCACCAGGTGCCGCTGGTTGAAATTGTTCCGAACGAGGGCGAACCAACTTTATATGCAAAGGTGAAACCCGAAGACGTAAAGAATATTGTTGAAAATCATTTTGAAGCCCCCGGCTTGTTATCAAAACTAAAAAATAAGCTGCTTCACACAGTTGAAACCATACAAACCGATCGGAATTGGGACGGTGTTGAGCGCTACGAAATAAGTATGCGCGAAAAACCGGTAGCCTCATTTCTTGGAAAACAAGTTCCGATTGCTACCGAATACCGTGGAATCATCAATCCGCTTGATGTGGACGAATACATTAAGCGCGGTGGTTTTACTTCCATGAAAAAGGTACTCGAAACCATGAGTTCAGATGAAGTAATTGAGGAGGTAAAAGAAAGTGGAATTCGCGGGCGTGGGGGAGCAGGCTTCCCCACCGGACTTAAATGGAGTTTGGTTAAAAAGGAAAAAAACGATACAAAATATATTATTTGTAATGGCGACGAAGGTGATCCCGGAGCATTTATGGACCGTATGCTTTTGGAATCGTATCCTTATCGTGTGATTGAAGGCATGGTGATTGCTGCATATGCGGTGGGAATTCATGAGGGCTATTTTTACATTCGTGCTGAATATCCGCTGGCAGTAAAACGGATTCGCGAAGCCATAAAAATCTGTAAAGAGAGAAATTACCTTGGCGAAAACATTTTGGGAAGTGGTTTTAATCTCAACCTTCAGATTTACGAAGGTGCAGGTGCTTTTGTTTGTGGTGAAGAAAGTGCCTTAATTGCATCCATCGAAGGAAACCGTGGATTTCCGAGAATGCGTCCGCCATTTCCGGCGCAAAGCGGTTTGTGGGGAAAACCAACCCTGGTTAACAATACCGAAACACTGGCACAGATTTCATACATTTTGCGGGAAGGATCGGCCGGGTTTAAAGGAATTGGGACCGGGAAAAGTGCCGGAACAAAAGTGTTTGCACTGGCCGGTAAAGTGGCTCGCGGAGGTCTGATTGAAGTGCCCATGGGAATTACTGTAAAACAGGTAATTGAGGAAATTGGCGGAGGAATTGCCAATGGCCGGAAATTTAAGGCGGTGCAAATTGGTGGACCTTCCGGAGGATGTATTCCGGCCGAATTTGCCGATACTCCCATTGATTATGAGTCTTTGTCTGAAATGGGTGCAATGATGGGGTCGGGAGGTTTGGTTGTACTCGACGACACCGATTGTATGGTTGACATTGCCCGTTATTTTCTGTCGTTTACACAGGAAGAATCGTGCGGTAAATGTACTTTCTGCCGGGTTGGAACAAAACGAATGCTGGATATTCTTGAAAATATTACATCGGGGAAAGGCAAACAAGGCGATATTGAAGAACTTGAGCATTTAGCCGATTGGACCAAAAAAGGAAGTTTGTGCGGACTGGGGAAAACGGCCCCAAATCCGGTTTTAAGTACCTTGAAATATTTCAGGGACGAGTACGAAGCGCACATTAATGGTGTTTGCCCGACCGGGAAATGTACCGAACTGATAACTTATTCGGTAAACGATGAATGTATTGGATGTACCAAATGTGTTCAGAAATGTCCGGTAGATGCGATTCCTTTTACGCCACACGAAAAACATTCGATTAATACTGAACTGTGTATAAAATGTGATGCCTGCCGCGCAGCATGTCCTGTTGACGCCATTGATGTAAGGTAGGTTTCAGGTTGTTGATAACAAAAACGGCTTTATGAAGAGTTACAGAGATTTGGATATTTACAATTTGGCTTTTAGTTTGGCAATTATAAGTAAGAAAAATCAGCAAATTCATTGACTACGTTGAGAAACATTGGAACGAGAACTAACCAGAAACCTGCAACATGTAACTTGCAACTTTAATAGAAATGATAACACTAAAAATAAATAACAAAGAAATTCAGGTTCCGGAAGGTACTTCGGTGATGAAAGCCGCTCAGCAAATGGGAATTGAAATCCCGAATATGTGTTGGCACGATGAACTGGAGCACTTTACTTCCTGTATGATTTGTATGGTAAAAGACCAGTCGAACGGCAAACTCTTTCCTTCGTGTTCGGTAAAAGTTTCGGAAGGAATGGAAGTAATTACCAATGATGAGGAAGTGAGCGAATCGCGGAAAACAGCATTGGAATTGTTGTTGAGTGAGCATGTTGGCGACTGCGAAGCTCCTTGCCAGATTGCATGCCCGGCCCACATGGATATTCCAAAAATGAACCGTTTGATTGCTGCGGGTAAACTGGATGAGGCTTTGCAGGTAGTAAAGAAGGACATTGCTTTGCCTGCTGTTTTAGGGCGAATTTGTCCGGCTCCCTGTGAAGGTGCGTGTCACCGAAAAACAGTGGACGAACCCATTTCAATCTGTCTGCTAAAACGTATTGTTGGTGACGATGGAAATACGGCGGATTGGAATACACCGAACCCGACAGGTAAAAAGGTTGCTGTAATCGGAGCGGGTCCGGCCGGACTTGCCGCGGCGTATTATCTTCAGTTAGAAGGTATTCAGGTAACACTTTTCGATAAAAATGAAAAGGCAGGCGGTTTGCTGAGAACTTCTTTGTCGGAAGAAATTCTTCCAATGGAGGTGCTCGATAAGGAAATAGAATTAATTCTGAGAACCGGTGTGGAATTTGTGGGATCATCGAATATTGGTGCTTCTGAATTTGAGTCGTATAAAAAAGACTTCGATGCCATAATAATTGCTACCGGCAAAGTTGAAGAAAACTCAGAATTATATGGTTTAAAAGCTACTCCAAAAGGGATTATCGCTAATAAAGACTCCTATCAAACTTCGGATAAAAAAGTGTTTGCCATTGGAAATGTGTTGCGTTCTTCGCGTTTGGCTGTTCGTTCGGTTGGACAAGGGAAAGAGGCGGCTTTTTCTGTTATGCAATTTCTGAATAATGTAGAAATAAAAGGCGAACTGCGCTTGTTTAATTCGAGGTTTGGCAAACTGGTTCAGGAAGAGTATGCAGAATATTTAAAAGAATCAGTTGAAGGGAAACGTACTTATCCTGAAAAAGGTGGTCGTTCAGGATTCTCCAAAGAGGAAGCCATTGCCGAAGCCAAGAGGTGTTTGCATTGTGACTGCCGTGCGATTGATAATTGTAAGTTGCGCGAATATTCCAATACGTACGCTGCTGATCAGAAACGGTTTAAAACCAGCGATCGACGAAATATTTCGAAACAAATTAACCATGGATCAGTGGTTTACGAACCGCAAAAATGTATTAAGTGCGGAATTTGTGTTCGGCTTACTGAAAAGTACGGCGAAGAATTTGGATTTACATATGTTGGGCGAGGTTTCGACGTGGTAATCGGTGTTCCGTTTAACGAAGCTCTGGAAAAAGGATTAACAGAAACAGCAGCAAAAGTTGTTGATGGTTGCCCAACCGGTGCTATTTCATTAAAAAAGAATAAAGTGAATAAGACTCCGAAGGAGTAAAACAATAATAGCCGTAGGTGGAACCTACGGCGAACAATGCGAGGCGAAAAGAACCCAAATAGGGTTCAATAAAACGAAAGGTTATGGCAACTTTTACTCAAATACTTTATCAGATCGTATTTTCAACAAAAAATGCAGAAAATACAATGATACAGGATGAAGTTGATAAATTGTATCGATATATCTGGGGAGTATTGAAAAATAAGAATTGTACTTTGTATCAATTGAATGGAACTCAAAATCATTTACATATTCTGACACATGTACATCCAACTGTTTCTGTCTCAGATTTGGTAAAGGATATAAAAGTTTCTTCTTCTGTTTGGATTAAAAAGCAAAAAATATTTCCAGATTTTGTTTCTTGGCAAGAAGGTTATGGTGCATTTACATATCATATTGATCAAAAGAAAATATTGGTGAATTATATTAGGAATCAACATGAACATCATCGTGTGAAATCATTCAACGAAGAATTTAAAGAGTTGCTCGAAGAACATGGAGTTAAATTTGATGAGAGGTATTTGTTATAAATTCAACCCTATTCGGGTTGTAATATTAGGCGGATAATTTTCCGTAGGTTTTACCTACGGCTATTTTAATTCAATCCTTTTCAGGATTAAAAGGTAAGTAATGAAAAAAATACAATTTATACTATTTTCAATTTGGTTGGCCTTCAATGTAAATGCGCAGACTGCCGATTCGTGGCCGATATTTCGTGGCAACCAAAATCTGACCGGCGTTTCGGGTACTTCTTTGCCTGATTCACCCAAGTTGAAATGGACTTTTGAAACCGGCGATAATATAAAATCGGCACCGGTAATTGTTGATGGCAAACTTGTAGTTGGATCCACCGACGGTTGGGTATATTGTATCGATACAAATGGCAAATTAATTTGGAAATTTGAAAGCGGCAACTCCATCGAAGCGCCGGCTCTTGTTTTAAATAATACGGTTTATATAGGAAATTTGGATGGAATGTTGATCGCACTCGATTTAACATCGGGTAAAAAGAAATGGGAATACGAGTGTGAGAATCAAATTATTGGATCGGCGAACTGGTGGACCGTTGGCGGCAAAACTTATATTGTAGTGGGGAGTTACGATTACTATTTACATTGTGTTGATGCTGAAACCGGCAAAGGACTTTGGAAATACGAATCGGACAATTTTATAAACGGTGCGGCTGCCTGTTCCGATGGTTCTGCATTTTTTGGTGGCTGCGACGGATATTTGCACATGGTTGATATTGCCACTGGTAAATTGGTGAAAAAAATAGATGTGGCAACTTATGTAGCAAGCTCCATTACAGTTGAAAATAATAAAGCCTATATTGGAGATTACGACGGTCGTTTTTTCCAGGTGGATATTACAACCGACAAAACCTTATGGGTTTGGGAACATGAAAAAACAAAGCTGCAATTTATTGCTTCGCCGGCATTAATCGGAAACAAAGTTTTAACGGCCAATTACAATAAATTTTTGTATTGCTTTGATAAAAATACGGGTGAAAAACTATGGGAATACAACACCGGGCGTAATGTTGAAGCATCGCCGGTTATAGTAAAAAACAAGGTGCTTGTTGCAAATATGCGAGGCGACCTGGCCATTGTGAACCTTTCGGATGGCAAGCCTGTTTGGAAATATGAGCTGGGCAGTCAGATAATCAGCAATCCGGCTGTTGCAAACGGGAAGATTTTTGTTGGAGCCTACGATGGAAATGTGTATTGTTTTGGAGAATAATTATAGAGAATGAAGGTATCTTTAACAAGGAGTTTAAAATGAAAAATTCTGCCAAGTAATTTCGTGCTTTGGAAAACTTCTTATACTGCCTTCTAACTCCTAACTTATTAGTATGAACATCATTCAAATTATACCGGGATCGGGAGGTAGTTTTTATTGCGGCAACTGCCTGCGCGACAGTAAATACGTTGATGCACTTCGTAATCTGGGGCATCAGGTGGTGAAAATTCCAATGTACCTTCCTTTGTTCGCCGATGAACACGATATCAGCGATATCCCTATTTTTTACGGTGCCATAAGTACTTACCTAAAACAGGTTTATCCTGTATTCAAAAAGGCACCAAAGTGGGTCGATAATTTGCTGAATTCGAAACCTATGATGAAGATGGCCGCGTCGATGGCGGGTTCTACAAGGGCAAAAGGTCTGGAAGACATGACCATTTCGATGCTGCTTGGTGAACAGGGAGAGCAAAAGGAGGAACTGGACAAAATGGTAACGTGGATTGCCGAACATTGCAAACCGGATGTAATCCATATTTCGAACGCTTTGTTGTTGGGGTTGGCAAAGGAATTAAAGGCCAAAACGAATGTTCCGGTGGTTTGTTCGCTTCAGGATGAAGATGTATGGGTCGACGCCATGCAAATCCAGTTTCAGCAAAAAATATGGGACTTAATGCACAAGCGTTCCGATGATGTGGATGCTTTGGTGGCGGTGAGTAACTTTTTTGCTGATGCCATGAAAAAACGAATGAATCTGAAGGATGAAAAGGTGCACACGTTTTACCTGGGGGTGGATGCTGAAGATTATCCGTATATTCCGTTTAAGGAAAAACCAAGAAATGTGGGTTACATTTCACGGATGTGCCACAAAGACGGATTTGATATTGTTGTGGATGCTTTTATTGATTTAAAAAAGAAGCCTGGTTTTGACGATGTAAAACTAATTGCAACAGGTGGATTAACAGGCGATGATAAAAAGTTTCTGAAAGAGCAAAAGAATAAAATAAAGAAGAATAATCTGGAAAACTACTTCGAAATTATTGAAGAATTTGAAGGCGATGCCCGTCATAATTTTTTCAAAAAAGTTTCAATGGTTTCAGTTCCGGTACGTATTGGTGAAGCCTTTGGTATGTACCTTCTCGAGTCGATGGCATCGGGTGTTCCGGTGGTTCAGCCTGCTCTTGGTGCCTTCCCCGAGATTGTTGAAATATCGGGTGGGGGAGTAAATTACATGCCTAACACTCCTGAAAAACTCAGTGAAACCTGGGCTGGTCTTTTAAACGATCCTGAAAAATTGGAACAACTAAGTATTGCCGGGTTAAAAGGCACCAAAGAGAAATTCAATATACACAAACATGCTTCCGAAATCATCGGTTTGTATGAAAGTTTAAATGTTCAACTCCGTTCAGAGTAATGTCATCCTGAGCGAAGTCGAAGGATAGTTGGGAACACATATGAAATTCTTTTATGTAAATATCGTTAAGTGTTGTGACAGCAGTTATTATGTTGGAATTACGAACGATATAGAGAGAAGAATTCGGGAACATAATGAAGGAATTAATCCTGGTACTTATACATTTAAACGAAGACCGGTTGAATTGGTCTTTTGCGAATCGTATAACGATTTTCAAATTGCTGAACAGTGGGAGAATAGGTTAAAGGGCTGGTCGAGACGAAAGAAGGAAGCGTTGATTGAAAAGAACTGGGAAAAATTGAAAGAGTATTCATCTTGTATGAATGACACACATTTTTCTAACTTTAGAGAAAAGATGGAATAAATACAGTTCGACTCCGCTCACTGTGACGTTTTAGTGGGAAAAGTTGAAGCTTGAATGAGAATTAACTAATTAAATATAAATACCCTAAACTTTATTTTAGGGTGATAGGTGTTATGCTACTACAATTAAAAAACATATCAAAAGGCTACGGCGAAATTGGTACACACAGCTTTCGGCCGGTGCTAAAAGAATTAAGCCTGGAAATAAACAAGGGTGAGAAAATAGCCATTATTGGTCCAAGCGGATCAGGAAAAACTACGCTTCTGAATCTGGTTGGAGCACTTGATCTACCTGATTCCGGAGAAATTGTTTTTGCCAATAAAAACATCACTTCCTATTCAAAAAAGGAGTTGGCAAACTTTCGGAACCGGCATCTCGGATTTATTTTTCAGATGCATCATTTAATGCCGCAGTTGAGTTTGTGGGAGAATGTGTTATTGCCGCTTTTGCCACAGGGGAAGGTAACAAAGGAGCAAAAAGACTGGGCGGAACATTTGATCCGTAAAGTTGGAATTTGGGAACAACGCAATCAAAAACCGGCTGAAATGTCGGGAGGTGAATGTCAGCGTACTGCTGTGGTTCGGGCCTTAATCAATAACCCGGAATTAATACTGGCCGACGAGCCAACCGGTGCACTCGACGAAGAAAATGCACTGGCTCTTTCCGATTTACTTATTCAATTAAGCGAAGAGGAAAAAGTTACTTTAGTAACTGTAACACATTCTGCTGAACTGGCAACCAAAATGGACAAAGAATACATTTTAAGAAACGGTAAACTGAAATAAAACAATCTCCGCTCTTTGAGGGGAGTTCGGCAAAGCCGGGAGGAGTGAACATGACCAGACTAAATTTTATAATAAAATCATTTATTCATTATTTTAAGGCCAATTTACTGGTGGCGCTTGGTGTGGCCATTAGTGCAATGGTTTTAACCGGCTCTTTAATTATTGGTGATTCGGTGCGCCATAGTTTAAAACAGGCCACTTTTTATCGTTTGGGTGAAACAACTCACCTGGTTTCGGTGGTTGAGCGCTATTTCAGACAGGAAATGGCTGACGAAATTGAAGCTGCAAATCCGGAAATAAAGGCCACTCCGGTTTTATTGCTTGAGGGGATGGCTGTAGCCGATGGTGGTGAGCTGCGTGCAAATAAAGTGCAGATTGTAGGCGTGAGTTCTGATTTTGAAGAAATTGCAAAAACCAATATCTATTCGGAGTTGCAAAATAATGAAATTGCCATTAGTCAGAATTTGGCAGAGCGCCTGCAAAAAGCGGAGGGCGACAATATTTTGGTTAGAATAAAAAAGGCCAGCCTGATTCCAATGAATGCGCCTTTTGTTTCGGCAGAAGAAACCAGTGTTGCCTTGCGTGCCACCATAAAAAAAGTGGTTACTGAAGAGGAATTGGGGCGATTTAGTTTAAAAAACTCGCAAACAGCTCCCTACAATATTTTTGTTTCCATTGCTCGTTTAAATCGTTTAATGGAGTTTGAAGGCAAAGCAAATCAATTGTTGCTTGTTAGCAACCAGGAAACAAACCAGCTTGCAGAGGTTGTAAAAAACAGCCTGACTCCTGAAGATGCAGGACTTTCGTTAAAAACGATAGAGGCAAGCAAAGAAATAGAGATTTCTACCGACCGGGTTTTTCTGGAGGAGAAAGTGTCGGCCACTTTAAAACAGCTCCCTGATGCCGATATGATTTTGACGTATTTTGTGAATTCGATTGAAAAGTCAGCTGCTAAAGAGCGAAGAAATCATTCTCCATCAATCTCCATCAATCTCCATCAATCTTCATCAATCCCCTATTCATTTGTATCATCGCTTCATTCTTCCGCTTTGGCTAATAATGAAATCATTCTCAATAAATGGGCTGCCGATGATTTGGGAGCAAAGCCGGGAGACAGCATTACGTTGAGGTATTTCGAGATTGGGCCACTTCGGAAATTGGTTAACCAGCAAACAACATTTGTGTTAAAAGAGCTTGTTGCCATGGATTCTGATCTGGCAGATCCAACGCGTGTGCCACATCTGCCGGGACTTTCCGATGCCGGACATTGCCGCGAGTGGGAGGCAGGCGTTCCCATTGATTTGGATGCCATTCGCGAAAAGGATGAAAAGTATTGGGACGATTACAAAGGAACACCAAAGGCTTATATTTCAACATCGGAAGCCTTAAAAATATGGTCGAACCGATTTGGTAATTATACCGCAGTGAGGTTTCCTGCTACTACCTTCGATGAGACAAAATACAAACAGATTTTTGCGCAGCAAATCAGTCCGGCTGATCTGGGAATGGCCATCGAACCCGTTCGCGAGCAGGGAGTTCAGGCAGCGCAAAACGGCACCGATTTTAGCGGGCTCTTTATTGGCCTAAGCTTTTTTATTTTGGTGGCATCCATAATTTTAACGGCCTTGTTGTTTCGTTTGAATCTCGAAAACCGTTCCGCACAAGTGGGTTTGCTGGCGGCAATCGGATTTCAGGAAAAACAAGTTCGTAGTTTTTATTTGCTGGAAGGTTTTGTGGTATCGCTTTTCGGAGGATCGCTGGGACTCATAATTTCTGTCTTTTATACACGTCTGGTTTTCAAAATCCTCAATTCATTGTGGTTCGATATTGTTCGTACAAATGTGCTGGATATAAAAATAGTGCCTGCAACTCTTGTGCTTGGATTAGTTATCAGTTTAATCGTTTCAGTTTTGGCCATTTATGTTTCAGTAAAACGTTTTCAAAACCGGAAAGCCGTTGAACTTCAAAAGCAGATTGAAGCAAAAGGCAGTAAAACAAAACAACGTATATACGATTTGGCTCTACTTCTTTCTTTGGGTTTAGCTCTACTGCTATTTATTTTCCAATTATTTGCAGCACAATTAAACCCGGGAATGTTCTTTTTATCCGGAGGATTAATGTTGCTCGGACTTTTACTCCTGTTTCGAAAAGTGCTCGAGCGAATGGAAGGTCGAAAATCTTCAGAAATTAAAATGGGGAAACTGGCGCAAATTAATTTATCCAGAAATAAAAGTCGTTCGTTAACGGTTGTCATCTTATTTGCTTTGGGTACTTTTCTTGTAGTTTCTACGGGTTCCAATAAACTCGATTTATTTGCCAACGCGCAGGAAAAATCAAGCGGGACAGGTGGTTTTATGTATTTCGCCGAAACTACCATGCCTGTTCTTTTCGATATAAACGACACGGTAAAACGTGCTGAGGAAGGAATTTATGAGGATTTTAATGTAGTTCAGTTGCGAAAACTGGAGGGAGATGATGCCAGTTGTTTAAATCTGAACCGGATAGCGCAACCTGCGGTTTTGGGTGTTGATGCAGAAAATTTAAAAGGACGTTATTCGTTTGCGGCCCGTTTAAAAGAGTTGGGCGACACAGAGCCCTGGCAACTTTTGGATACTGAATTTGAGGATGGAACCATCCCGGCAATTGCCGACCAAACAGTAATTCAGTGGGGATTGGGAATGAAAGTGGGTGACGTTCTGTTGTATCAGAATGAAACGGGTGATACACTTCGTTTAAAATTAATTGCCGGTACCACGCCATCCATTTTTCAGGGATTTGTAATTATATCAAACAAAAACTTTTTGAAAAATTATCCGAGCAGCAGCGGTTCCAACGTATTTTTGGTTAATGGAAATCCTGAAGATGAAGCAGGAATAGGAGAGGAATTGCAGTCTGTTTTTCGCGATTATGGTTGGGAAATGGAAAGTTCGGCCAAACGTCTGGTTGAATTTTATTCCATAACCAATACTTATTTGTCCATCTTTTTGGCGCTGGGTACACTTGGTTTAATTCTGGGAACAATTGGACTGGCCGTGATTCTTGCCCGCACAATTCTGGAACGCCGCCGCGAAATTTCTGTAATGCAAGCAGTGGGATTTCAATGGAAATCGATATTTAAAATGCTTGTAAGCGAATATTTTATTTTGCTGGTGGCAGGTGTATTTGTCGGTTTTGTTACCGCAGTAGTTGCAACCTTACCTGCATTTCTTTCCGCCAATTCCGACGCCTCCTTTTCAACTGTGGCAATGGTTGTGGCATTAATCCTGATAAATGGAATTTTGTGGATTATTGGCCTGAGTTGGTTTGCACTTCAGAAAAAAGGATTGGCTACCGGATTAAGGATAGAGTAATTCTTTTGATGAAGAATAAAGCTTTATCTTTGATCTTCCGAGAAACACATTGCCATGGAAAACGATACTAAATTCATGAAAGCAGCCATCAATCTGGCGCAAAAAGCTATGGACTGCAATTGTGGGGGGCCGTTTGGTGCAATTGTAGTTAAAAACAATAAAATAATTGCTGAAGGATACAATCAGGTTACTTCAAGCAACGATCCAACTGCTCATGCCGAAGTGGTTGCCATTCGCGAGGCTTGTAAAACCTTAAATACATTTCAGTTGGAAGGGTGCACTATTTATACATCGTGCGAACCTTGTCCCATGTGTTTAGGTGCTATTTACTGGGCGCGCCCTGATAAAGTTTTTTTTGGGGCGACCAAAAAAGATGCTGCCGCTGCTAATTTCGACGATCAGTTTATTTACGAAGAAATTGAACTTGATTTTGAAGACAGACACATTGTCTTCGAAAATTTAATGCGGGAAGAAGCAGCACAGGTTTTTGAAACCTGGAAAAACAAAGAGGACAAAACAGAGTATTAAACTTGCACTGAGAAACCGGCTGGTGTCTCGTGTTTAATGATTCTGCGTGAATGTCATATTTTTCTGTATTTTTAAAACATGTCGGCAAGCGAAAATCAGGAATATTTCAAAAAACGAATTCAGGAACTGGAATCGAAACTTTCAGGAATGAAACTGGAACTGGAGAATGCCCGGTTTCAAAATGAATCGGAAAGCGAAAGACGTCGGTTTTACCAGTTGATTGCTGATTTTACTTTCGGATGGGAATTGTGGTTCGATCCGAAAGGGCAAATTAAATATTGCTCACCCTCGTGTTACGATCTTACCGGATTTACCTCTAATCAGATTATTGGATCTTCAGGAATTAAAGAGTTGCTCGTTTACGAAATTGACAGGATAAAATATGCCGGTTTTTTAGAAGGAGCACTCAATCAGGTGCTGGTTAACCAGTCGCTTGAGTTCCGGATTTTAACACGTACAAAGCAGTTGCGATGGTGTATGATGAGCGTAAGAGGCGTGTACGATGAAAAAGGGAAATACCTCGGAATACGGGCCTCGGTGCAGGATACAACGCGACTGAAAAATGCAATGGGGCATATTTCCGAATTGGAAAAGGGGAAGGAATTTGAACTTCGTACCAAACAACGCCTGCAATCGGAGCTTGAATTAAAAGACCGCGAATTGGTTTCTTTTTTATTGCAACTTTCGCAAAAAAACGAGCTCATAAATAAGTCGGCAAATCTTTTGAAAAAGGGAAAACAAGGTGATGATAAAGAGATTAAGCTCGTCGTGAAGCAGTTGGAAGAACTGTTAAAAGGGAACTCTGTTCAAACACCCGATTGGGTGATGATTGAAAAACAAATCGAGAAATCACACCCCGGTTTTTTGAATCGCCTGCAAACCAAATATCCTGTTATTTCGGTAAAAGATCAAAAGCTTTGTTGTTACATTCGTCTGGGACTTTCGAGCAAAGAGATTTCCGGCTTGTTAAACATTACGCCCAAAAGCGTGGAAATTGCCCGCGTTAGATTACGGCAAAAGCTTCAGCTTCCACCTAAAATTCGTCTGTCATCATTTATTATGCAGTTTTAAGTTACGTTTTTGAGCTGTATTTCTTGTAGTATTGTTATGTAATTCTGATATATTATGTTGCTGAATATAAATATAATATAAATATAATGTTAGGATAACTATTTCATGTGTTGTGTTTTTGTTAGGTTATTTGCAGCTATCCTTATTGGTATTTCATTTACATTTGGATGGTAATAAAATTATTTATGTCTCCAGAAACAGAAAATTTATATCGGAATTTATACGACGAAGAAATAGGACAGCTTGTGCATCAGGGATGTTCTTCTACCGATTGGAGTTTAATTCGTGTATCGCATGATTTTATTCCTGACAACATTGAGAAAAGTAAATTTACCGGACATATTCGCTTGAACAGTTTTGCCGGAACTGTAAGTTTGGTGGGTGGAATCACCTTTAAAACCGGAATATACAATGCCTGGCTGCACAATTGTGAAGTCGGGAAGAATGCTCTAATACACAATGTACGGAGTTATATCGCCAATTACACAATCGAGGAAAATGTAATCATTCATAACATTACAACTTTGGCGGTTGATGGTGAGTCTTCGTTTGGAAATGGTGTATTGGTTGAGGCCATCAATGAAGGTGGAGGACGCGAAATTCCAATTTACGATTATTTGTCGACGCATGTGGCCTATATGATGGCCTTGTATCGTCATCGTCCTCAACTCGTAAATTCACTAAAGTCAATGGTGGCGAGCTATACCGACTTTGTGAACAGTACAAAGGGAACGATTGGCGCAAATTCGAAAATACTAAATTGCAATACAGTGTTGAATGTTAAAGTTGGCCCGTTTTCAACAATCGACGGTGCCAAAAAACTTCAAAACGGAAGCATAAACAGCAATTACGAAGCCCCTGTTGTAATTGGGGAAGGAGTAATTATGGATAACTTTATAGTAAGCTCCGGTTCCAGAATTGCCGATTCTACACTGGTGTCGAAATGTTTTATAGGGCAGGGCTGTATTCTGGATAAACATTATTCGGCTGAAAATTCGTTGTTTTTTGCGAATTGCCAGGGATTTCACGGTGAGGCTTGCTCCATTTTTGCCGGCCCTTATACGGTAACTCACCATAAATCTACCTTATTAATAGCCGGAATGTATTCTTTTTTGAATGCAGGCAGCGGTTCGAATCAAAGCAACCATTTGTACAAACTCGGTCCAATTCATCAGGGAATTGTTGAGCGTGGTGCAAAAACTACCAGCGATTCTTATTTGTTGTGGCCTTCACGTATCGGGGCTTTTTCGTTGGTAATGGGCCGCCATTACAAACATTGCGATACCACCGATTTTCCGTTTTCTTATTTAATAGAAAGTAAGGATGAAAGCATTTTGGTGCCGGGAATAAATCTGAAAAGTATTGGAACAATTCGCGATACACAGAAATGGCCCAAACGCGATAAACGTACCGATTCGAACTTACTCGATCTTATAAATTTTAATTTGTTGAGCCCGTACACCATTCAGAAAATGATAAAGGGCAGAAATAAAATGCTGGCAATACGCGAAACTTCGGGAGAGCAGGCTGCTGTTTACAGCTACGACAAAATGAAAATCGAAAAGCGTGCGCTGGATCGTGGAATTGAACTATATGAAATGGCCATTTGGAAGTTTTTAGGCAATTCCATAATTACCCGTTTGCAGGGAGGGGAGTATAAAACGAGTGAAGACATTCGAAAAGTGCTTCAGCCCGACTCTAAATTTGGCAAAGGAGACTGGGTTGACTTGGCGGGGATGATCTGTCCGTACGAAGCCCTGAATAGTTTGCTGCTATCGGTTGAAAATGGTACTGTTTTATCGTTGGAGGAAGTGAATTCTGGATTGGCCATGCTGCATAAAAATTATTACAACTACGAATGGACCTGGGCCGTTGATGCGCTGGAGCAATTTTATGGTAAAACGATTGATGTTTTTGATGGAGAAGATGTGATTGCAATTGTGGAAAAATGGCAGAAAAGTGTGTTGGAAATTGACAGGTATTTGTATGAAGATGCAAAAAAGGAGTTTTCGATGATAAAAATGACCGGCTTTGGAGTGGATGGACATGACGGTGCAAGAGAGCAGGATTTTACCGAAGTTCGGGGAGAATTTGATAAAAACGAAACAGTTAGAGCCATAAAATCTCATATGGAGAAAAAGGCAAATCTTGGTAACGAGATGATTGGTTTAATGAATAGTTGTAAAAAAGCAACAGCTTTAAAATAGTATTTATGTGTGGAATTGTAGGATATATAGGTGAGAAGGAAGCGTTTCCGATTATTGTTAACGGATTAAAACGATTGGAGTACCGCGGTTACGATTCGGCAGGTGTTGCACTTTTTAACGGAGCGTTAAACAATTATAAAAAGAAAGGAAAAGTGGCTGATCTTGAGAAGGCTGTAAGCGATCAGAATCTATCCGGTAACATCGGTATTGGCCATACTCGCTGGGCCACACACGGCGAACCAAGCGACGAAAATGCACATCCTCACAGTTCGATGAGTGGTATTTTTTCGATTGTGCACAATGGTATTATCGAAAATTATGCGCGTTTGAAAGACGATTTGATTAAACATGGTTACTCGTTTAAAAGCGAAACAGATACGGAAGTTTTGGCCAACCTAATCGAGTTTTTTTACAATCAGGATGAGGAAATGACTTCGGAGGGTGCTGTGCAGTTGGCGCTTTCGAAAGTGGTTGGTGCTTACGGAATTGCCGTATTGTGCAAAAAGGAAAACGATAAAATTGTTGTGGCCCGCAAAGGGAGTCCGCTTGTTGTTGGCTTGGGCAATGGCGAATATTTTATTGCCAGCGATGCTTCGCCGATTGCTGAATTCACAAGTCAGGTAATTTATTTAAACGATGAGGACATTGCCATTCTTCAAAAAGATGGATTTACCCTGAAAAATGTTCAAAATAATCCGGTGTCATTAAAAGTATCTAATCTTGATTTGGAAATTGGAGAGCTTGACAAGGGCGATTACGAATATTACATGCTAAAGGAAATTTATGAGCAGCCAAAAACCATTGAGGAAACTTTTCGTGGACGTTTAAAATCAGATTATTCAGAAATTGTTTTGGGAGGACTGATGACTGTTTTTCCAAAAATTGAAGCAGCTCAGCGCATAATAATTATTGGATGCGGAACCTCGTGGCATGCTGCTTTAATAGCAGAGTACATGATGGAAGAATATGCCCGTGTTTCGGTTGAAGTAGAATATGCATCGGAATTTCGGTATAGAAAACCTGTAATTAATTCTACCGATGTTGTCATTCTTATCAGTCAGAGTGGGGAGACTGCCGATACGCTTGCAGCCCTGCATTTGGCTAAGGAAAAAGGAGCAACTGTAATAGGAATTTGCAATGTTGTAGGATCGACTTTAGCCCGCGAAACTGATGCCGGAGTATATACGCATGCCGGAGTTGAAATTGGTGTAGCCTCAACAAAAGCGTTTACTGCTCAGGTAACTGTTCTAACCATGATTGCTTTAAAACTTGCCAAAAGAAAAGGTACCATTGATCCGGAAGAATATACAGACATGGTTAAAGAGTTGGCTGCTATTCCTGAAAAAGGAAGAGCTATTTTAGAGCAGAATGAGCACATAAAAAAGATAGCAGAAAAATATTACGAGGCGGTAAATGCCTTGTATTTAGGCAGGGGATATTTATTTCCGGTTGCTTTGGAGGGCGCACTGAAATTAAAAGAAATTTCGTATGTGCATGCTGAAGGTTATGCGGCCGGAGAAATGAAACATGGCCCCATTGCCTTAGTCGATGATAATTTGCCGGTTGTTGTGGTTGCTCCCCAGGACGATTATTACGAGAAGGTGGTGAGCAACATTCAGGAAATTAAGGCACGGAAAGGAAATGTGATTGCCATTGTAACCGAAGGAGATACCGGATTAAAAGAGTTGGCGAATGATAGCATCGAAATCCCAAAATCACATCCTGCACTTGCTCCTTTGTTATCGGTTATTCCCTTACAGTTACTGGCTTATCACATCGCCTTGTTAAAAGGGTGTAATGTTGATCAGCCTAGAAATCTGGCAAAAAGTGTCACCGTGGAGTAGCTTAATTCTCGAACCATTTAACCTGATATTCGATTTGCAACGCAAATATTTTGATAAATTATTTAATATGGGAGTGGATTCAGTTTGCCCTGATAAACTTTAATTTAACTTTGCGCCCAGATTAAAAAACTCAAATTATGAAGGCATTTGTTTTTCCCGGTCAGGGAGCTCAATTTCCTGGAATGGGAAAGGATTTGTACGAAAATTCTGCTGAAGCTAAAGCATTATTCGAAAAAGCAAACGATATTTTAGGATTCAATATTACCGACATTATGTTTGAAGGTGAAGTTGAAGATCTGAAACAAACTAAGGTTACACAGCCTGCTATTTTTCTACACTCGGTTTTGTTGGCGAAAACATTGGAGAACTTTGCTCCCGACATGGTTGCAGGACATTCTCTTGGGGAGTTTTCAGCACTGGTAGCAAATGGTGCATTAACTTTCGAAGACGGTTTAAAACTGGTATCGCAACGTGCAATGGCCATGCAAAAAGCATGCGAAATAGCACCTTCAACAATGGCCGCAATTGTTGGTCTGGCTGATAATGTGGTTGAAGCGGTTTGTGCTGAAATTGACGATGTTGTTGTTCCTGCAAATTACAATTGTCCCGGACAGTTGGTGATTTCGGGCTCGGAGGCAGGTATTGATAAAGCCTGCGAATTGTTAACCGAAAAGGGAGCAAAACGTGCCATTAAACTAGTTGTAGGTGGAGCTTTCCACTCGCCGTTTATGGAGCCTGCCCGCGAAGAATTGGCGGCTGCAATTGAGGCAACTACATTTAGTGTTCCTACTTGTCCGGTTTATCAGAATGTAAATGCACAGCCGGTTTCTGATCCTGCGGTAATTAAAGAAAACCTGATTGCACAACTTACTGCTCCTGTAAAATGGACTCAAATTGTGGAGAATATGATTGCGGGAGGTGCTACTTCGTTCACCGAAATTGGTCCTGGTAAAGTACTTCAGGGCTTGGTGAAAAAAGTGGACAGAACAATGGAAACTGCCGGAGTTAGCAGTTACGAAGGATAATTCATTTACGAGATAAAAAAATCCCGATCAATTTTTTGACCGGGATTTTTTATGCTCTATTTTGTTAATCCATACTTTTCTGTAGCATTCGGTAAATGGTTGATTTCCCGATTCCGAGTTTCGAAGCCACCAACCTAACATTTTGATTGTACTTGTTTAAAAAGAACTTTACAATTTCGTTGTTGTATTCTTCCAGTGTTTTTTCCGATGCCAAAAGATTCTGAACACTTTCATCGATGTTCATATTCAGGTGGCTTGGTTTTATTAAATCGCGCGAACACATAACGCACGATAATTCCATAATTGCTTTTAGTTCTCGAATATTTCCCGGGTAATGGTAAGATAAAAGCATTTGTTTGGCTTCGTTCGAAATCGTTTTTGGATCCATGTCATTTTCTTTGCAGAATTCATCTACAAAAAACTTAGCAAGCAAAATTTTATCGTTTCCGCGTTGGCGTAACGGCGGTATTTCAATTGGAAGTCCCAGTAGTCGATAGTATAAATCTTGTCTGAACTGTTCGTCTCCTGAAAGTGCAGCAAGGTTTTTATGTGTTGCTGTAATTATGCGCACATCAAGTGGGATCGTGTCGTTTCCTCCCAGTCGTACCAATTCCCGCTCCTGAATTACACGCAGTAATTTGGCTTGCAGGTTCAGATTTAGGTCAGCAATTTCGTCAAGAAATAACGTGCCGCCATTGGCCAGTTCGAATTTTCCAATTTTTTTAAAGTCGGCGCCTGTAAATGCTCCTTTTTCGTGTCCAAACAATTCGCTTTCAATTAATCCGTCAGGAATTGCCGAAACGTTTACAGCAACAAAAGGTTTTACACTTCTTTTTGAGTTGAAGTGAATTCCTTTGGCAACCAATTCTTTACCTGTTCCTGTTTCGCCCGATATAGATACGGAAATATTGGTTTGCGTTGCCTTGTTCATTAATTCAAAAACATGGTCAATTTCGCGACTGTTTCCTTTTATCAGGTTTTTAAAATTGTATTTCTCCTTAACCGCATCTTTCAGAATAATATTCTCCGATTTTAACTGGTCGGTATTGTATATGTTTTTTATAATGTTGCTCAGTTTCTCGCGTGTGTCAGGAGCTTTCATTATGTAGTCGTAAGCCCCGTTTTTCATAAGCTCGATTGCGGTGCTGATATTATCCTGAGCAGAAATTACGATTACCTGCGTGCTCGGAAGCTTTTCCTGTATTTTTGCTAGTACCTCCTTACCTGTCATGTCAGGCAAGGTGTAGTCGAGCGTAACAACATCCGGTTTTTCGTGCATGCTGTTAATGAAATCAGTCCCATTATGAAAAACTTTTACCTGAAGGTTGTCGTCAGTTAATTGTTTTTTTAATACTCTGGCATATAGAATGTTGTCTTCAACAATAAAGACTTTGTACTGATTTTTCATTTTAGGGTCGTTCATAGTTTGTGTTATTAGAGAAGTTGTAATGTACTGGAAACATCATGTTTCTAAATTCCTTGTCCAAAATATGGAAAATATTGCAATTTTTTCCCATATCAAAAAAATATTTTTCAGAAAGAAATACAGATTATTATAAAAAGGTTCTGAATTTGGGGAATACAAATCTCGTGAATTTCTTATTTCGAATTAATGGTTCAGTAAATCAGTGTGTTATGGCGTTAAAGTAGGATGATTCTAAATTGTGCAATTATCTACTTTCTGCTGGCCGTTCTAAATTTCTATTGTTAATTTTATGGGAGTCAAATAACATAAAATTTAACCCGGTAATGAATTATTCAGCATTTCATAAATTATCATACGGATTGTACCTGATTGCAACCGAATTTCAAGGCGAAAAAGTTGGTTATATTGCAAACACAGCCTTTCAAATTACTGCAGAACCATCAAAAATTGCCATTAGTTGTAACAAGAATAACTATTCGGCTCAAAAGATTTTAGATAGTAAAAAGTTTTCGGTTTCTGTTTTAAAAAAGGAAGTTGATACGTCCTTGATTGGGAAGTTTGGTTTTATGTCAGGGGCCGATATGAATAAATTTCAGGGAGTTGATACAATAACAGCAAAAACAGGCGCTCCAATTGTGGTTAATTCTTCTGTTGCCTGGTTTGATTGTGAGGTGTTGGATTCTGTTGATGTGGGATCGCACTACCTGATTATTGCAGAAGTAGTTGACGGAGATGTTTTCTCGAATGAAGAGCCGTTAACTTATGCTTATTACCATGCCAAGTACAAAATGCGCTCGCCCAAAAATGCACCTACTTATATTGATCCTGATAAGTTGGGTGATGAGCCGGAGCCGGAAATTGCCGTTGAAGAAACTACTGAAGAAGAACCCGTTAAAGAAGGTGGCGACGGTGTTTATTCGTGTAATATTTGTGGCTTCCAGTACGATCCGGAAGAAGGAGATCCATCCATGGGAATAGCACCGGGAACTCCATTCGAAGATCTTCCGGAAGATTACCGATGCCCGATTTGTAATGCCGACAAGGATTTTTTTAGTAAAGTATCCTGATTTTATGGGTAAGCAAACAGGGTGTTGTATTTATAATTTTCTGTGTGTTCCGTCGCAATAAGGCTTGTTGTTGGAATGTTTGCACTGGCACAACCAAACATCCTTTTTTACGTCGATTTTAAATGGCATGGGAGTAAACTCAGAACCAGCATGTGAACCATCGCAAAAAGGTTGGTTTTTACTTTTTCCACATGCACACCAATAATAAGTGCCAGGCTCGAGAGTGAGCATTTTAGGAGCTTTTTCTGCAATAATGGGTGTTTTCATCTGTTTTCGTTTTATATTCGTGAATCATTCTGTTAAATTACAAAACATGAAACGATCTATTTTGTTTTTATTCGCTTTTTTGTTGGTTTCAACACTTTTTGCCCAGACTTCCAGTCTGCAAAACTTTTATGTTGGAACCTTTACTTCGGAAGGAGCCGAAGGTGTATACTTGTGTAGCGTTAATCCCGAAACCGGAAACGTTAGCCTGGTGGAAACTTTTAAAGGTTTTGATAATCCAAATTATTTGAGTTTGTCTCCCAATAAAAAATATTTATATGTGGTAACAAGGGTTTCAACCGAAGTAGATAAAAGTGGCGGGTACGTTTGTGCATACAAAATCGAAAAGGATGGAAAGTTGGCATTTTTAAATAAGCAGGCGTCAAATGGCGAAGATCCGTGCCATGTTGATGTATCACCTGATGGAAGTTTTGTGGCCATTGCAACCTATGGTGGCGGCACCACATCGCTTTATCCGGTAAATAGCGATGGTAGTTTGCAGGAGCCATCAACGGTGAACCGTAACAGTGGGGCAGGTGCTGATCCTTCAAGGCAAAGTGGGCCACATGCACATTCTATCCGTTTTTCACCATTTTCAAATGAAGTTTTTAGTGCGGACTTAGGTACTGATCATTTGGATGTTTACAACTTGGTTGATAATAAGTTAGAGGCGGCAGACCAGGCTTTTGTTAAAATGAAAGCCGGTGCGGGGCCACGACATTTTGAGTTTCATCCCAACGGAAATGTGATTTATGTGATTAACGAACTGAATTCAACCATTACTTCAATTCATAAATCCAAAAACAAGTGGGCTACTTTCCAAATTATTTCGACATTGCCCAAAGATTTTAAAGGCGAAAGTTATTGCGCGGATATCCATATTTCTGCTGACGGAAAATATTTGTATGGATCGAACAGGGGACACAATTCGATTGCAGTGTTCGAAGTAAATGAAAAAGATCAAACACTGGAAAGTATTGGCACTGTTTCGGTTGAAGGAAACTGGCCACGGAATTTTGGGATTACTCCCGATGGAAAGTGGATGTTGGTCGCCAATCAGAAAAGTGGCGATATAACTGTTTTCAAGTTAAATAAGCAAAATGGTATTCCCGAATTTACCGGATATAAAATTAAACTTCCAAGTCCTGTCTGCATTCAGTTTTTATAGAGCAATTTGATAGATGGGTGAACTAATTTAGCTCAATTTTGAACTAATCAGTTTTATAAATTCCTCACGCGTGGCTACCTTCTGAAAAGCACCTGTGAAGTCGGATGTTGTGGTAATGGAATGTTGCTTTTGTACTCCCCGCATTTGCATGCAAAGATGCTGGGCTTCAATTACGACGGCAACTCCCAAAGGTTTTAAAGTTTCCTGAATGCAATCTTTTATTTGCATTGTTAAACGCTCTTGTACCTGCAGTCTGCGGGCAAATACATCAACCACTCTGGCAATTTTGCTTAAGCCTGTTATTGTTCCGTTGGGAATATAAGCAACATGAGCTTTCCCGATAAAAGGCAGCATGTGGTGTTCGCACATCGAATAAATTTCTATGTCTTTTACAATTACCATTTGGCGGTAATCTTCTTTAAACATGGCCGATTTTAAAATTTCAACCGGGTCGGTTTCGTATCCCTGAAGTAAAAATTGCATTGCTTTTGCAACTCTTTCCGGAGTTTTTTGCAAACCTTCGCGTGATGAGTCTTCACCTACAATATCTAAAATACTTTTATAGTGCTCCGAAAGTTTTTGAGTGGCTTCATCTTTGAATACATCAATTCTTTCGTAACTTTTTGAATCATCAAATTTCGGTGAACACATGTAACTGTCAATTAAAATTTGATACAAAGATTAACTTTTTTTCATAAAATCAGTATGAAAGGATAGACGATTTCTGAAATTGATGGATTTAATGGAGATGGAATTATGAAGATTTTGATAGTTGCAGCTACCTGGATGGAGGTGAAGTTATTGGTTGATGAGTTGGAAAAGGTGGATGAAAGAAGCCATATGCTGAAAGTATATCAACTGAACGATAACGAAATTGATATTTTAATTACCGGTATTGGAACCACTTTCACTACTTTTCATTTAACAAGTACTTTACGCGAGCAAAAGTACGATATGGTGTTTCATATCGGAATTGCAGGTTCTTTAACGCATGAACTTAAAATTGGCGATGTTGTAAATGTTGTTACCGATGAATTTGCCGATTTGGGTGTGGAGAAACAGGATGAGTTTTTAACACTCTTCGAATCGGGGTATCTTGATATCAACGAATTCCCTTTTGAAAACGGGACGCTTAGGGCAACCAATTTAAATGGTTGGATAGATTTAAAAAAAGTGCGTGGGATAACTTCAAACAAGAGTGTTGGTCGCGAATCGAGTATTTCGGAAATACAATGCAAGTTCTCGGCACAAATTGAATCGATGGAAGGAGCAGCCGTGTTGTACGTTTGCAATTGGGTTGGAGTTGATTGTTGCCAAATCCGGTCGATATCCAATTATGTTGAACCACGGGATTCGTCCAAATGGGATATACCATTGGCATTGGAAAATTTGAAAGTAACCGTATTAAAACTTTTAAAAGATATGAGTGTTGCAGTGGTTTAATTTCGACTGTAATTTCTATTTCAGAAGCAGTTAAATTCTCTGTATTTAACATTTCATTCTATTGTTTTACAAGCGTCACTTTTTGTATTTTTTTCCTTTTTTTGTCCATATTCTGAACAAAATGTACTCCTACTACTATATTTCATACTTAAAGCAACCCAAATTGTCAAATTTGCATCTGTTTGAGTAGATATATTTGTTCATTAAAAAAAGTTAAATTTATTTTGCCATTCGTACAATAAAAAAGCTTGTTCGAAGTTTTTATTGAAAAGCCACTTTTTTCAGGAAACAGAGTTTTTTGCTGTACCAAACGAAACCACGTAACGAATGATAGTTATAACAGGCGCTGCCGGATTTATAGGTAGTTATTTAGTAGGAAAACTCAACAACGCAGGATACGAAGATTTGATTTTAGTAGACAAATTTGATGATCCGTGGAAAGACCTAAATCTTTTACGTAAGAAGTATCGGAAGTTTATCGACAGGGACGACTTTTTTAAATGGTTGATTAAACATGCTGCTGATGTGGAATTTATTTTTCATTTAGGGGCACGAACCGACACAGTTGGTCAGGAGCCTGAATTGTATCAGCAACTTAATTTAATTTACACTCAACGTCTTTGGAATATTTGTTCCGAAATTCAGGTTCCAATTTTATATGCTTCGTCGGCTGCCACGTACGGAAATGCCGAAGGAGGCTTTTCTGACAATCACAGTAAAATATCAGACTTACGACCTTTGAATTTGTACGGTTGGTCGAAACATGACTTTGATGTGTGGGCACTTAAACAATTCAGAACACCACCTTTTTGGGCTGGTATGAAATTTTTTAATGTGTATGGTCCCAACGAATACCACAAAGGAAGAATGGCTTCAGTAGTTTTACATGCCTACAAAACCATACGAGAAACGGGTAAAATGCAGTTATTCCGCTCGCATCATAAAGCATACAAAGATGGAGAGCAAAGCCGCGATTTTATTTATGTTGAAGATATTGCCGATGTAATGATGTTCTTTATGGAGAATCAGAATAACTCGGGCATTTACAATGTGGGAACCGGAAAAGCCCGTTCGTTTATGGATTTAACCACTGCGGTTTTTGATAGTATGAAAATTACTCCAAAAATTTCGTTTGTTGACACTCCGGTTGATTTGCGAGGACGGTATCAGTACTTTACCGAAGCTGAAGTGCAAAAGCTGAGAAACGTTGGTTATACAAAACCATTTGTTGAGCTGGAAGATGGCGTGAATGAATATGTAAGCGAGTTTTTAATGTCGGAAGCCTGCTATTAATTTAGAATCTTTTTTATCGTGTTTTAGAATTGGATATACACCTAATTATTGGTCATCCAGAATTTCAACTTATCCCGGATTTCGTTTTTCTTCTTAATAATCTTAATTTTATCTCAGCTGAATTATGCTTAGATGAAAAAATATCTCCTTCATTTTCTTTTTGTACTTATTGTAGCCGGTGATCTGCTTGGCGAATTTACACGAATTCCATTCGTCGATTATATTTTTAAACCATTGATCATGGTTTGGATTGGTGGTTATTTTATGTTTTTCAAAAGTGGTATCGATAAACAAGTTGTAAAAATGGCGACCCTGGGTTTTTTGTTTTCGTGGTTTGGCGATTTGTTTATGATGTTTTCGGGTCGGTTTTTATTTTTTGTTCTTGGTATTGCCTCGTTTTTAGTGGCACAACTTTTTTATTCCTTTTTATTTCTCCGAACAATAAATATATCGGGTAAACGACCATTTTTGAAAAAGAGACCGGTGTGGTTAACAGTTTATATTGCCTATGGTTTAATTGTATATATTGTGTTGTTCCCTCATTTGGGTATGGTTTTAAAAGCGGCTATTTTAATGTACTTAATCGCTATTTTAACCATGTCGGCGATGGCGTTAAATCGATACGGTAATGGTCATCCTCATAGTTTTAGTTTGGTTTTTGCCGGATCGTTGTTATTTGTTTGTTCCGATACGATGATTGCAGTAAACCGGTTTATTTTTCCACTTCCTTACGAAGGACTACTGATAATGAGTTCTTATATTGCTGCTCAGTATCTCATCATGCGAGGAATTTTAAAACAATACGAGTAAAAAAACCATTCTTTTTATCGATGATTAAAAGAATGGTTCGCTTATGTGGAAACGTTTTTTGCTATGCAAATAGTTTGCTGTTCGAAAGTATTATCCGGTCGAGGAACAAGAGTACAGAAAAAGCTCCAAGTATACCGCCAATGGCAAGTGGTAAGTGATTGATTCGGCTGAAAAATGAATTAAAACCATTACTCACATTCTGGCTTACTTCGGGTAAAACATTCTGCAACTGACTCTCTGGTTGTACTCCCGAACTGTATGAGAAGTATACAATTGCCAGCAGCGAGACAAATAAAATAAGTATCAGCCAAAAACCTTTTCCAAGTATTTTTTCAGCTTTGATGGTTTCCAAAGCATTGTTTTCTTCGAAGATCTTATTCATCACCCGCACCGTAAAATTGGGCTCGGGCGAGTCCAGTTTCATTTTTTGCAACAATGCCTGCAGTTTAATATCTTCTAATTCGTTCATAATATTGTGTATAATTCGTCTTTCATCATTTCGCTTAAAATAGTATAAAGCTTTTTGCGTGCCCTAAACAATTTTACTTTTGTATTACTTTCCGAGAGATTTGTTACTTTGCTTATTTCTTCAATCGATTGTTCTTCAAAGTAATAAAGCAAAACCAAGGTGTATTCCTCTTCGGGAAGTTTCTTCAGTGCATCCTTGATACATTTTGCCCTGTTTTCTTCAGGTATGCCGTCAAGGTTTATTTCCGTTGTATCATCCTTTATTTCCACATCATCGGTCGATGTAAAATGCATTTTTCTTTTCCGAACTTCCGAAATACAATTGTTGTATGTTATTCGGTAGAGCCAGGTCGAAAATTTTGCATTTCCTTTAAACGTGTGAATCGACTTGTATGCTTTAATAAAACTTTCCTGTGCCATTTCTTCCGCATCTTCACGGTTTTTAAGAACTTTTAGAGCAATCGAAAATACGATATCCTGGTATCGTTCAACTATATACGAAAAGTAATTCGACTGTCCGGCCTTTACTTTTTCAATGTAGTAGATGTCATCTTTTTGCTCCATTTGTCATTTTGACGTAATAATGTATACTGGGTTACAATTTAAGGCTATATTTTTTTCGAAATACGCCATTGTCGTTTAATTTATAGTACCAGGTAAAAAACGTATTTCTTATAAAACTTAAAAATAATTTCAAAAAAGTGTAACCACAAACATTAAGTGACGTCAAAAGAGCGAAAACAAAATTTTAAAACAATTTAAAACTTAATATCATGGAAGGAATTTTTGTACCAATCGGATTTTTTCTGACAATTTTCGCTATTCTTTACGTATTCTGGACAACTCGAACAAAAGAGCGTTTAGCATTAGTCGAAAAAGGTTTGGAAGCCAATATTTTTAAAACTGACCCGGTTCGAAAAAGATTGGATTTAGTAAAATGGGGTATATTTTTAATTGCCCTGGGAGTGGGAGTTGTTGCAGGCTCTGCACTGTCGAACGCAATGGATGAAGTAGTAGCATTCTTTACTGCAATTCTGGTTTGCGGAGGAGTTGGTTTAATTTTAGCCTACTTTGTAACCAATAGCTTGGCTAAAAAGGAAGAACAGTAGAGTGAATGGATCGAATAATTACAGGCGACTATGGTTTACATAGTCGCCTGTTTTTTATTTATTCAGTATAGAATTGAATTACTTTTCGAATGGATTCTACACAGACAGGACAAAAACCTTCCGCTTCATTCGATTTCATCCTGCAATCAATAAACGGGCTGTATATTCCTTCGCTCATGTATCCTCCACCTTCATAAACCCCAATGGTTTTCGAATATTTATTTTGGCGTGGTGTTGGAACAGGAGTGCTTTCATCCACCATCGCTTTCCATTTTTTATCAAAATCAACAAGAGTGGTTATGTTGGGTTCCCAGGGTTCGATGTCCAGGTTGTAGAAATCTTCGTACGCAACTGCTGATGAGTAATATTCGTCGCCCAAACCGGCAAAACCATGTCCGAATTCATGAACAAATACTTCAGGCGTTAATTCGTTGTCGGCAGTGCAAACGGTTACAAAGTTGTAAAATCCACCTCCGCCGTATCGTTCGGTATTTACCAAAACATAAACCTGATCGTAGGGAACTTGCGAGGCCACATCATATACCGTTTTCATATCGCTTGTTGTTAAATAGCGAGGTAAGTCGAAAGTGTAAAAACTCGAATTGAAGTGCGTGTTTTTATATATGTTTTCTCCGGGTACATCAGTTCCTGATTCAACTGAAGGTGAAAATACTGCTTTTATGTTGAACTGCTCTTTTTCTGATTTAAATGGTTCAGAATCGAATAAATAGCCGGTAACTCTTTTGGCATCAACAATAAATTTACCTTTTTCGAACGATGAATATCCTTCTGCTAAAATTACAATATCGACCTTTTTCTCTGGTTTCCCGTTCTTTAATATATCGGTTACATCGTATTTATTTCCTTCTTCTTTTAATATAAAATAGTCTTTCGGATTAATTGTGGTGCTGTAAATCGTTGTAAAAGTTCCGTCCCACTGACGGGCCTCTATTTTAAGCTCCACTTCTTTTTTGGGATACGGAAAAATAGCCGCCTGATAAAATGTTTTATTGCTTGTTTTTGCTTCGGCTGTGGTTTGCCATTCCTGAAAAAGTGTACTAAATCCTTTGCTGAAAATCAAACTGTCCGATTTCGAATCGAAAACTTCGAAACGATAACTGCCGTAGTTAAACGGATCGATTAAGTGGTTTTGTGAGCCTGCCCAAAACGGTTCTTCTTTCATTTGTTTGGGATAAACAATTACATCCTTACTGTTTCCTCCAAGTAAAAAATCAAATCGTAACGATTTGTTTTTGAAATACGAATTGTAATTAACCTGTGCAAAAGATAAAATTGGGATTAGGGAAAGAATAAGTGCAAACTTCAGCTTCATTTTATGGGCATTTATTATTTTTGGTCGAAAATAACAATAATCAGCTATTTAAAACATGAGAACCTTCTACAAATTTTTACTCGACTATTTGCGTGATTTTGGCGGCACTGATATCTGGGTGAAACCTACTGCGGCCTTTACTACCATTCTTTTAATACTAATTGTTGCATGGTTAGCACATTTTGCCACCACTCAAATTATACTGCGCATTGTGCATCGTTTAGCCAAACGAACCAAAACAGACTGGGATGATATTCTTGTAAAAAATAAGGTTTTTAAAGCCTTGGCACATCTTGTTCCGGCGTTTATTATTTATTATACAGCCGACTTTGCTTTCCCTGAATTGCATAAAGAGTTGAGCGAATTGGCACCTGAAGCGTTGGCTGAACTTAGCAAAGATCATTATTTTGCATTAGCAGGTTTCCTTGTGAAAATTGCGAAAATATATTTCACAATCATTATTGTTACGGTTTCAAATGCATTACTAAACTCCGGCATGGAAATTTATAATACGACTGAGTTTTCGCATCATCGTCCCATAAAAGGTTATGTGCAACTGATGAAAATTCTGGTGTACTTTATGTCCGGTATTATGATTCTTTCGGTATTGCTCAATCGGAATCCAACGGTTTTGTTAACCGGGCTTGGAGCAATGGCTGCCGTTTTGTTGTTGGTTTTTAAAGATACCATTCTTGGATTTGTTGCTTCCATTCAGTTGTCGGCCAATAATATGGTGAAAATTGGCGACTGGATTGAAATGAGTAGCCATGGTGCCGATGGAACAGTTTTGGACATCACATTAAACACAGTGAAGGTGCAAAATTGGGATAAAACCATCTCAACCATACCTACTTATGCATTGGTGTCCGAGTCGTTTAACAACTGGAAAGGAATGGAAGAGTCGGGTGGTCGACGTATCAAACGCAGTGTGGCGATTGATACAAATTCGATTAAATTTTGTGATGCTGCCATGCTCGGGCGCTTTGAAAAATTCGATTTGATACGTGATTACGTTCTGTTAAAAGAACAGGAGCTAAAGCAATATAATAAAGGGAAGAATTTGGCCGATGAGGATTTTATTAGTGGTCGTCATCAAACCAATGTTGGTATTTTTAGAAAATACCTGGAAGTATATTTAAAACAACATCCACAGGTCCATCAGGAAATGACATTTTTGGTGCGTCAGTTGCAACCGTCAGGGAAAGGTTTGCCAATAGAAATATACGTTTTTAGTAAAGATCAGGCATGGGCCAACTACGAAGCAATTCAAGCCGATATTTTTGATCATATTTTTGCTGTTATACCCGAATTTGAATTGCGGGTTTTTCAGGAACCTACCGGTGCAGATATTGCCAGTATTGCCAAACAAAGTTTATAAGTGTTTGAAGCTCTGGTTTTCTTACATAACTTTTAGTAACTTACGGATTGATAGTAATTGTATGTTTTTAAGCATCTCATATTAATGATTGTGATTATTATATACATTTGTCCTCGAATTTGTAACTAACTCAGAAAATACAAGATGAAAGCTAATGATTTTGAAGAAGAAAAAGCCGCTGATATTGATCAGCTTGATGAGAAGATTTTAAAATTAATTACAAAAAATGCCAGAATTCCATTTTTGGAAGTAGCTCGCGAATGTGGAGTCTCTGGCGCAGCAATACATCAAAGAGTTCAGCGATTATTAAATATTGGGGTTGTACACGGGAGTGAGTTTGTGGTTAATCCGGTAAAATTAGGTTATAATACTTGTGCATACATGGGGATTTATCTGGATAAGGCCAAGTATCATACTCAGGTGGCTGAAGCATTGAGAAATATTCCTGAGATTATTGAATGTCATTACACTACCGGAGCTTACGCTATTTTTGTTAAGATCCAAACCAAAACCAATAAACATTTAAAACGTCTTATCGACGAAGAACTTCAGGATATTGAAGGAATCGCACGAACAGAAACGTTCATATCTCTTGAGATGGATTTTAAAAGACAAGTTCCAATTAAATAAAAAAAGTCGGTTAGTAATAACCGACTTTTTTTTTATCATTTTTCCTTCTTTTTATTCCTCCGAATAAACAAAATTGTACGATTCATCGTGTTGGCTAATGTCCAAACCAATTTTCTCTCCATGAGGAGAAATACGCATTGGGATAATCATATCAGTAATTTTGTACATCAGTAACGAACCTCCAAAGGTGAATACTCCAACAATTACAAGTGCCAGTAGATGAAACAGGAATGTAGTTGTTTCTCCATGAATTAATCCAACTTCGTTCGCAAAAACGGCAGTTAACAACATACCTACAATTCCTCCCATCCCGTGTGCCGGGAATACATCCAAAGTATCGTCGAGTTTTGATTTGGTGCGCAGTGTGATGGCGTAGTTGCTTATAAGTGCAGCAATAACTCCAATAAAAATACTCGATCCAACATTCACAAAACCAGCCGCAGGTGTGATGGCAACCAATCCAACCACCAAACCAATTGCTGCTCCAATTGCCGATGGTTTTTTCCCCTGCGCGGCATCGAAGAATATCCATGTTAACATGGCAGCTGCAGAAGCAGTGTTTGTGTTTACAAGTGCAGAGGCTGCAACAGCATCCGCTGCCAGTGCTGATCCGGCATTAAATCCAAACCATCCAAACCAAAGCATTCCTGCTCCCAACAGGATGTAAGGAATATTGGCAGGTTTGATTTCTTTGTTGGCATCTTTTCTGCGTCCTAAGAACATCGCTCCGGCCAAGGCTGCAAAACCTGCCGACATGTGAACTACTGTGCCGCCCGCAAAATCGAGTACACCCCAGTTTCTCAGGAATCCATTTGGATGCCAGGTCCAGTGCGCCAGAGGTGCATATATAAATAATATAAATAATACCATAAATAACATGTATGCTCTAAATCGAACACGACCAGCAAAAGATCCGGTGATAAGAGCCGGAGTAATTATGGCAAATTTTAACTGAAACATTGCGAAAACAGCAAATGGGAATGTTGGTGCAAAATCGGGATGGGTGCCTCCACCAACGCCCCGAAACATAAAGTATGTAAGTGGATTACCGAATAATCCGTATCCCTCGCCACCAATACTTTCGCCAAAAGCAATACTAAAACCTACTACAACCCACAAAACACTAACAATTCCCATGGCAATAAAACTTTGTAACATGGTTGAGATAATGTTTCGCGATTGAGTCATCCCTCCATAAAAGAAGGCAAGTCCCGGGGTCATTAACAGTACGAGACCTGTTGCAGTTAACATCCATGCTGTGTCGCCAGTATCGATGTTCGAAAAATCCTGTACTCCTAAACTAGTCGGAATTATAACTCCAAGAAAAGCTACAATAATTAATAAGGCTAATAGAAACCACCAACTTCCTGTGTTTTTCATCTGTCTGTAATTTTGCAACAACAAATTAGGTTGAGAATTATTTCTGAAAGCATGTATTTTTTCTTGCAGAAATAACCCAGCCTTTGCTGTCTTATTCATATTTAAATTTATTTATCGCTGTCTGAATGATAAATATAAAGGTTAAATATATAAAAACACAGAATATTAAGCCAAAAACATAGAAAAGTGAAAGTTAAAATGCAAAATATTTAACAAATTGATAATAAAAATGGATTTTTGGCTGTAATTGGTAGTATTGTTTTCATTTTGTTACTTTTTTGTTTTTACACAGAGGTAAACTTGAATTAATGCTTGTTTTTTGATATTTTTGATGGAAAATTGTAAGGCATGACACTAAGGAATAATTTAGATGACTGGGATTTAAAAATTCTTGATATAATTACTAAAAATGCAAGAATTCCGTTTAAAGATGTGGCAAAAGAGGTAGGGATTTCAAGAGCTGCGGTTCATCAGCGAGTTAATCGTATGGTGGAACTTGAAGTAATTGTTGGATCCGGTTATCACATTAATCCTAAAAAAGTTGAGTTTAAAACGTGTACTTACATTGGTATCTTCCTCGAAAAAGGGGGTATGTTTACTGAAGTAGTAAAAGAACTTGAGAAAATTCCTGAAATTGTTGAATGCCATTATACTACCGGTGCATATGCAATTTTTGTAAAAGTATATGCCAAAGACAACGAGCATCTGAAATTTGTTTTGAGCGGGCAGATCCAGAAAATTGAAGGAGTAGCCAGTACCGAAACTTTTATTTCATTAGAAGAATCATTTAAAAGGACAATCCCTGTAAATGCCTAATTTCGTTGCCTCACAGCTTCGTAAATCATAAGTGCAGCCGAAACTGAAACATTTAGTGATTCAATTTCGCCCAGTATTGGAATTTTTAATTGTTCGTCAGCAATTTTCAAAATTTGTGCAGATATACCTGTATCTTCTGATCCCATTACAATTCCCAGTGGAACATTGAGTTGCGCTTCGGTGTATAGTTTGTCTCCCTTTTCGGTGGCAGCCACAATGTAAATGCCTGAGTCTTTTAAGAATTGGACCGTTGAGTAGAGGTTATTTACTCTGCAAATAGGAATGTGATGTATTGCGCCTGCTGATGTTTTAATTGCATCGCCACCAATACGAGCCATCCCTTTTTCAGGAATAATAATTGCCTGAACACCGGCACATTCGGCCGATCGAGTAATTGCTCCAAAATTCCGAACATCGGTAATCTGATCGAGAATCAATAGTAATGGAGTTTTGCCTTGTTCGAAAATTCCGGGTAGCAGCGTTTCAATGTTGTCGAATTCAACGGGTGAAATAAATGCGAGTACTCCCTGGTGGTTTTTACGGGTAACGCGATTGATTTTTTCCACAGGAACATATTGAACGTTAATTCTGTTCTCTTTAATCAGGTCGTTTAATTCGTGAAATAATTCGTTGCTTAGTCCCTTTTTTATAAGGATTCTATCAATTGTTTTGCCGTTTTTAATTGCTTCGATAACAGCTCTTGTTCCAAAAACAAAATCTTCTTTGTTCATACTACCAGGTTTTTTTTATTTTCCAGCTTTCCAATTCTTCATGTTCTGTTTCCCAGTCTTGCATCACTTCTTCCAGCTCAATTTTTCTTTTTTCGTAATTTTCAAAAATAGAGTGGTCGTCTAATTGTTCAGCCGACGATAGTAATTTGTCCATTTCTTCTATTTCTGCTTCCAGGTCTGCAATTCTTTCTTCAGTTTGTAAAACCTTTTTTTCCAGGCGAGCAATGGTTTTACTAATTTCTTTACGCTCTTCAAAGGTAAGCTCATTATTCGACTTTACCTTCGATTCCTGTTTTTCCGCTCTGGCTGCATTGTTTTTTGCTTCAATTTCTTTTAACGAATCTATTTTTTTTCGGTATAAAAAATCGAAAATGCCTCCCAGATGTTGTTTTGCTTTTCTATTTCTGAATTCGTAAATGCAATTTACCAAACCATCAAGAAAATCGCGGTCGTGTGAAACAACAAGCACGGTACCTGTAAAATTGGCCAACGCATTTTTAAGTATCTCTTTCGATCGCATGTCCAGGTGGTTTGTTGGCTCATCTAAAATAAGGAAGTTAACCGGCTCAAGCATTAGCTTAATCATAGCTAGTCTCGATTTCTCCCCACCGCTTAGCACCTTCACTTTTTTGTCAATGTCTTCGCCTCTAAAAAGAAAGGCCGCCAGAATATCGCGAATTTTAGTTCTAATGTCGCCCACCGCTATTTCGTCAATTGTTTCAAATATGGTGAGTTCGTCGTTTAACAGTTGTGCCTGGTTTTGTGCAAAATAACCTACTTTAACATTGTGACCAAGCTGCATATTTCCTTTGTGTTCCAGCTCGTTCATTATAATGCGTGCCAGGGTTGTTTTTCCTTCTCCGTTTCGTCCGATAAAAGCAACCTTTTCTCCATTTTCAATCGTAAGGTCAATGTCTTCCAAAACCAAAAGATCGCCGTACGATTTGCTAATATTTTTTGCTTCAACGATTACTCTTCCTGAGCGCGGGGCAGGAGGGAAATTCAGTTTTAATGCTGCATTATCCTCTTCTTCTATTTCCAGCCGCTCTAATTTTTCAAGTTGTTTTATTCTTGACTGAACTTGTACTGCTTTGCTGGCTTTGTATCTAAAACGTTGGATAAATTGCTCAGTATCCTCAATCATTTTTTGTTGATTTCGATACGCAGCGAGGTTTACTTCCTTTTGTTCTTCTTTCCAGACAACAAACTTCGAATAGTTCATTTTCTGATCAATTGCTTTTCCGAGCGAAATTTCGATTGTTCTGTTGCAAACAGCATCTAAAAATGTTCTGTCGTGCGAAACCAACACAACAGCACCACCATATGTTTTCAAAAAATCTTCTAGCCATTGAATTGATTCTATATCTAGGTGGTTGGTTGGCTCATCCAAAAGAAATACATCCGGTTTTTTTAAGAGTAGTTTGGCTAGTTCAACACGCATTCTCCATCCTCCGCTAAATTCCGAAGTCATTCGATTAAAGTCGCTGCGTTCGAAACCAAGGCCAAGAAGAGTTTGTTCCAGTTCTGCTTCGTAGTTGTCGCCTCCCAATAGCTGATAGCGTTCGTGAAGTTCGTTTACCAAATCCAGTTTCTTTAAGTATTCATCCGAATGGTAATCGTCACTTTCTGCAATTGCGGTATTAAGTTTTGCTATTTTTTTATCCAGTTCAAGAAGCTCCTCAAACGCAAGTGTGGTCTCTTCCTTGAGCGTTCTTGTATCAGTAAGTTTCATTTGTTGCGGCAGGTAGCCTACAGAAACATCTTTCGGGATACTTACATTGCCCGATGTCGGATTTTCTTTTCCGGTAACTACTTTCAATAAAGTTGTTTTGCCGGCACCATTTTTCCCAATTAGACCAATTCTGTCCTTTGGATTAATTAAAAAGCTAATGTCTTTAAAAAGTTCAAAGCCTCCGAAGCTTAAATTTATTTTATCTAATGAAATCATTTATTCCCAAAATTGTGCAAAGATAATTATTAAAGGTTGACATGAAACGGAAAAGTACAGACAAAAAAAATACCCTCTCGGGTAAAAAAAGGAAGGGGAAAGCTCTATGGACGCTTTTTGAAGATGATTGATAATTTACAAACCCCTAAACACAAAACCAATCATAAATACAGAAGTCGCTTCCCCCTTTTAAGTTTTACTTATTGAAAATAAAACCAACCATTAAATCATGAGCAAATATAGGGAAATGATTTATCTAGAAAAGCTTTATGAAACATAAAATTGCTTTTGTGTAAGTGAATTAGCATCGTTTTCCCATAATGGGAAAATCAATTTTTATTTGGGAATCGATACCGTTTTGCTATATGAGGCTATCTGTAATATTGGATTATATTTGCAAAAAAATTGAAAGTGGCAAGAAATAGAAAAAAACCGTTTTACGAAAACGTAACTATCGAAGATATTGGAGCAGAAGGCAAAGCTGTTGCCAAAGTAGGAGAAATGGTTGTATTTACGAAGATGGCTATTCCCGGAGATGTGGTTGATTTGCAGGTGACAAAAAAGAGAAAAAGATACCAGGAAGCCTTTATAAAAGGTTATAAGGAATATAGTAAAGATAGAATTGATGCTTTTTGTGAACATTTTGGAGTCTGTGGCGGATGTAAGTGGCAAATGCTGCCTTACGAAAAACAGTTGTACTACAAACAAAAGCAGGTAGGCGACCAACTTAAACGCATAGGAAAAATAGAATTACCTGAAATGATGCCGATTTTAGGTTCTGCCGAAAATACCTTCTACCGAAACAAACTGGAGTTTACGTTTTCGAATAAAAGATGGTTGACTTATGATGAAGTGGCTAAAGGGCAGGAAATAGTAAAACCTGATGCATTGGGATTTCATGTGCCTGGATTATTTGACAAGGTTATAAGAATTAATAAATGCTGGTTACAGCCTGAGCCTTCAAATAAAATCAGAAATTTTATTTATGAGTATGCAACTAATAACAAACTTCGGTTTTTTGACATCAAGGAGCAAAAAGGTTTTCTGCGAACGTTAATCATACGGACCAGTTCAACAGGTGAAACAATGTTGATTGTAACCTTTTATCATGAAGATGCGGAAAAACGAATTGCCTTACTTGGGGCGGTGAAAAATGAGTTCCCCGAAATTACTTCTTTATTATATGTAATTAATCCAAAAGGAAATGATACGATAACCGATCAGAAAATTGAACTATTTAGTGGTCGTGAGTATATCTTGGAAGAAATGGAAGGATTACAATTTAAAATCGGACCTAAAAGTTTTTATCAGACCAATTCTGACCAGGCATATAACTTATATAAAGTTGCACGAGATTTTGCTCAGCTAACCGGGGAAGAAACAGTATATGATTTGTATACCGGAACTGGCACTATAGCAAACTTTGTGGCAAAAAGTGCAAAAAAAGTAGTAGGCATTGAATATGTGCCGGAAGCAATTGAAGATGCAAAAGTAAACTCAGATTTGAATGGCATTAATAATACTTCCTTTTTTGCCGGCGATATGAAAGATGTTTTGGATGACCGTTTTGTTAAAAAACATGGCAGTCCTGAGGTTATTATAACCGACCCGCCCCGGGCAGGAATGCATGCCGATGTAATTCAAACCATTTTAAAGATAGCACCTGACAGAATTGTTTACGTAAGTTGTAATCCTGCTACTCAGGCGAGGGATATTGCAATTATGGACGAATTTTACCAAATTGAGAAAATCAGACCAGTTGACATGTTTCCACACACACATCACGTGGAAAATGTGGTATTGCTAACAAAAAAGGCTTGACTAATTAACTGAAATGCGCTAACTTGGTGACTCTAAATGCAAATCAAAATTTTGCATAAGAAAAATAAGGGTCGTATTAAGAAGCATTATAGCTTACTTAATATTTGTTTATGTTATTAAGTCATTAAAAATCCTAAATTCAGAATATTATGAAAAGAGTATTACTTTTTTTATTGGGAGTACTTCCTATGTTATTGAGCGCTCAGAATGATTGTGTTTACTTTGAGAAGATGGTAAAATTAAAAGTTGAAAAAACTGATTTAAATACCTCTCAAAGTGACTATGGACCTGCATTTGTCGGTGATGAACTATGGTTTTCAGCATTCACCGATGAGGAAATTACAAAACTTGGTGAAGGGAAGGATAAGGAAATTTATTACAATTTATTTTCTGTGAAAACCGATGCAGCTGGAAATGTAACAGGTAGTAAAGTGGTTAAATTGGCCGATGAAAGTAAAGGGTATCATGCCGGGCCTGTCTCTTACTGTAAAGCAACAGGAGAACTGTTTGTTACCTTAAGCAATTTTGATAATCCTGATGTCCGGAATAAAGTTTATCAGAAAGCAGATATCCGTTTAAAAATAATTATTGCCAAACTTCAGAATGGTGTTTGGACGAAAACCGGAGAGTTGCCATTTAACAATCCAACTTATTCAGTGGGTCATCCAACTGTAACATCAACTGGTGACACTTTGTATTTTGTATCTGACATTTCGGGTAAAGGACTTGGGGGTACCGATATTTACCGAACCATTCGTACAAATGGTGTATGGGGAGAAATGGTTAACATGGGAGAAGATATCAATACCGAAGGAAATGAAATGTTTCCCTTTATTTATAAAGATAAAATGTTGATTTATTCTACCAACGGTAAAGGTAATGGTGATGATTTGGATATTTATCATGTTGGACTTTTTGGAGAGAACAGAACAACAGTTACTGAAATTGAAGAGCTAAATTCGGATGCTGATGATTTTGGTTTTGTAATCAACAAAAACGAAGAAATTGGTTACTACACATCAAATAAATCGGGTGGTGTGGGCAACGATGATATTTATAAAGTTGTTCTCGAAAAACAAGGTAAATACGAACTGGAGTTGGTTGTTATGGATAAAAAAACGAAACAACCCGTACAAGGAGCCAGAATATCAGCCGGAAATGTATTAAAGGTGTTGGCCGGATTGATCTTCAAACAAGAACTTGAAAAAGACAAAACGTATACTTTCGCAACTGACATGGACGGATATATGAACGATTCAAAAACCATTTCAACAGTTGGTAAACCTTTTGGTGTAATTCGCGATACTTTATGGATTGAGAAGGTGGTTGTTGGTCAAAAATTTGTGATGGAGAACATTTATTACGACTTTGACAAATGGGATATTTTGCCGGAATCAGAAGTAGAACTTGATAAGCTGGTGAAAGTGATGAATGACAATCCGGACTGGAAAGTTGAGTTAGGTTCTCATACTGACTGCCGTGGAAGCGATGCTTACAATAAAGTTTTGAGCCAGAAAAGATCTGATTCGGCAGTTGCTTATATTGTAAGTAAGGGAATTGCACAAGAACGGATTATTGCCAAAGGTTACGGCGAAACTGAATTGGTAAATAAATGCGACGATGGTGTTGCTTGTTCGGAAGCTGAACACAGACAGAACCGTCGTACGGAATTCAAGATTTTAGAAATGGATGGTGAATAAGAACATTTACTACTAGACTGAAAAGCTGCTTTGTTTGTACAAAGCAGCTTTTTTGTTGTTATTTTTGCTAAAATGGAAGTACGGTGGCAGAGTTAAATAGAAAAATAATTCATATTGATATGGATGCATTCTTTGCTTCAGTAGAGCAGCTTGATAATCCTGAATTGAGAGGGAAACCGGTTGCTGTTGGAGGATCGAGTGAAAGAGGGGTAGTGGCTGCAGCTAGTTACGAAGCACGCAAATTCGGAGTGCGATCTGCTATGTCATCGAAAGTTGCAAAACGGAAATGCCCCGACCTTATTTTTGTCAAACACCGTTTCGAACGTTACAAGGAAATATCGAATCAAATACGCGAATTATTTTTAGAATATACCGACTTGGTTGAGCCTCTTTCGTTGGATGAGGCTTATTTGGATGTTACCTATGTAAAAAAAGGAAAGCCATCGGCCACATTAATTGCCAGGGAAATTAAACAGCGAATTTTTGATCGAACAGGGCTTACTGCTTCCGCCGGTGTTTCGTACAACAAATTTCTGGCAAAAGTTGCGTCTGATGTCAACAAACCCAACGGAATTTTTGTGGTTACTCCTGATCGGGCCCAAGCGTTTATTGATAATCTGGAGGTGAGGAAGTTTTTTGGAATTGGTAAGGTTACTGCCGAAAAACTAAATAAAATGGGGATTTGGTATGGGCGCGATTTGAAACAGATCGACCGTTTGGAACTAGTACGTTTGTTTGGTAAAGCAGGTAGTTATTATTATGGAATATGCCGCGGAGAAGACGATCGTGTTGTACAACCGTCGCGCGAAAGAAAATCGGTGGGAGCCGAGAACACCTTTTCAAACGACCTTTTTCGCATGGCGGATTTGGAGAAGGAGCTTATGCAAATAGCCGGAAAAGTGTGGGAGCGGTCTCAGCGTTCGAATGTGAAAGCCAAGACACTTACATTGAAATTTAAATATGCTGATTTTGAACAACACACCCGAAGCAAAACGCTTTCCGGTTTTTTCAATTCAAAGGCATTGTTTATTGCTGAGAGTAAAAAGCTGATGAAATTGGAAGGTGGTTTCGACAAAGGAATTCGTTTGTTGGGATTGACCTTATCTAATTTTATTCACGAGTTAGATGAGCAGCAACCGGTTCAACTGACCATCGAATTCTAATAATTGTATTGTTAAATATTGTATTTTCGTAAAAAACAGATAGTATGAAACGAATCAAACGATTTTTGGGAATAGTGATTTTGCTTGCAATTCTGGCGTATGTTTTGGGGCCCAAACCACCAAAACCTGAATTAAATAAAGACCTTCCTTCCTTGTCGGCAAGTATTGGGAACGTTGAAAATTTTATTCAAAAAAAGGAAGCTTCATTTTCAATTAAACCCGACAATGAATCGCGGATTTTTTGGGCAAAAGACTCGGTTAAGGAGCGGACCAATTATTGTGTTTTATACTTGCATGGTTTTTCTGCCTCGTGGTACGAAGGGTATCCGGCGCATGTTAATTTTGCAAAGAAATTTGGGTGTAATCTATATATTCCACGTTTGCACGATCATGGTTTAATTACTGAAGATGCTCTTATTGATATGACTCCGGATAAGTTGTGGGAGTCGGCAAAAGAAGCACTGATGGTAGCTCGTACACTTGGGAAAAAGGTCGTTATAATGAGTACCTCAACAGGAGGGACACTGGCATTGAAGTTGGCTGCCGATTTTCCGGAATATGTTGACGGTTTAATTATGTATTCGCCAAATATTCGCATCAATAACAGTACAGCGTTTGTTTTGTCGAAACCATGGGGGCTGCAAATCGGACGAAAAGTTATGGGGAGCAAATACCGGATTACCGATGAAGATTTTGAATCGAAAGGATGCCAGTACTGGAATTGTAAATACCGCATGGAGGCTGTTGTTTATTTGCAGCAACTGGTAGAGGCAACGATGAAAAAGGATACATATAAAAATGTTACTGCACCGGTTTTTCTTGGCTATTATTACAAGGACGAAACCAATCAGGACCAAACGGTACGTGTTGATGCCATGTTGAAAATGTTTGATGAATTAGGAACAGTTCAGGCAGAAAAAGTAAAACAGGCATTTCCGGAGGCTGGTGATCATGTAATAGCCTGCGAATTAACATCGGGTTGTGTTGTCGAAGTTATTGCTGCAACAGAAAAATTTGGAGAAAATATTTTAGGATTAGAGCCTTCTCGTTAATTTGATTGAACGATAAAAAAAGGTGAAATCTTTTAGTTAAATACTAAGATCTCACCTTTTCCATTTAAAATTTTACGGTTTATGATATTAACGATGCCGCAGCTTCGTCTAAAAACCAGATTAACTCACCATTTTCGGGCGAGATATAGTAGGCTGGTAAAAGTTTTGCAGCTTCGCTGTCATCCATAATTTCTGAAATGCGCAATGCTTTGTTTGCTCCGGTTACAAGAAAAAATATCTGATTGGCGTTATTTAACACATTGCCTGTAATTGTAATTCGTTTTTGTCCGGTTATTGGATGTTGAGCCACAGCGCAATTCGCCTCATCTTCAAAAAGTTCCAATTGGTCAGGAAAAATGGAAGCGGTGTGTCCGTCATCTCCCAAACCAAGAATGATGATGTCAAAAACCGGGTCTTTCCCACGCGAATTCAAAGACTTTTCCATTTCTTCCGAATATCGAATTGCTTCTTGTTCGGGATCAGCTTCACCTTTAATTCTGTGAATGTTCTCAGGAGGTATGGAAATGTTCGACAACAAATAATCTACTGTCATTTTGTAGTTACTTTGTTCGTCATCCGGAGAAACACAACGTTCGTCCCCCCACCAGAAATGGATTCGGTTCCATGGAATTTGGTCGGCATATTTCTGGCTCAGTTTTTTAAACAAACCTTTGGGTGAGTTCCCTCCCGAGAGAGCAATGTCAAAAATTTCTTGCGTTGAATTCTGAGTGAGCTTTATTAGCTCTTTAGCAATTGCATTGTACACTTTTTTGGGCTTCGAAAAAATCCGTACTTCAGTAAATGTTTCCATCTCAGTATTTTATTGCGTATTCACAAATATATTATAATTCGCAGTACAAACCATCGTTCGTTAAATTTTTGCAAGGATACCTCCATTGTCCATGCGATATAAGCTTGTCAGAGTCCTCTGGTCCCCAGGTTCCGGCAGGGTAGCCATAAATCGGAATCTCCGGATTTGTTTCCCATGCGTTTATGATTGGCTGAACAAAATTCCATGCTGCTTCAACAGCGTCGCCTCTGGCATATAGTGTAGCATCGCCCTGCATACAATCCAGTAAAAGTCGTTCGTATGCTGCCGGAACATTTGTGTCTGCCAAATCGGAATAATGAAAATCCATATTCACGGTTTGAGCTTTAAAACCGGCACCCGGTGTTTTCATATCGAACTTTAATAAAATACCTTCGTCGGGTTGAATTCGGATAATGAGTTGATTGTTGGACTGACCAAACGATGGCGCACCAAATAAATTATGCGGAACGTGTTTAAAGTGAATTACAATTTCAGTTACACGAGTTGGCAGTTTTTTACCGGTTCGAATGTAAAACGGCACTCCTGCCCAACGCCAGTTATCGATGAAGAATTTTAGTGCAATAAATGTTTCAGTACGCGAAAATTTATCAACGCCCGGTTCGTTTCGGTAGCCAACAACTTGTTTTCCCCCAATGTTCGATTCGGTGTATTGTCCGCGAATTACATATCGCGACACCTCGTTTTCATGTATGGGGCGAAACGATTGAAAAACCTTTAAAATTTCATTTCGTATTGCATTGGCTTCAACAACTACAGGAGCTTCCATCGCTACAAATCCTACAACCTGAAGCAAGTGATTTTGCAGCATATCGCGCATTGCACCAGAATGATCGTAATAGCCACCGCGTCCCTCAACTCCCAGGCTTTCAGCCGATGTTATTTCTACGCGGTCGATGTAACGGCGATTCCAAAGCGGCTCAAATATTCCGTTCGAAAAGCGCGTAACCAGCATGTTTTGTACCGTTTCTTTTCCCAGATAATGGTCTATACGGTAAATCTGATCTTCCGAAAAATAATTTAATAACTGGATATTTAATTCCTTTGCCGATTCAAGGTTGGTCCCAAATGGTTTTTCAACAATTAATCTTCTGAAATATTTATTGGATTTGCTTAATCCGTTTTCCGACAAATATTTTGGAATTACACCATACAACGAAGGTGGTGTTGAAAGATAAAAGATGTAATTTTTTTCAATTTCCAGCGACTTAGAAAGCTCGTTCAATCGGTTTTTAAGCGGCTTAAAATCTTCAGCCGAATTGTTCTGAACCGCCTGGTAAAAAAGTTTCTTTTTAAATTCTTCCAGCTTATCGTCTTTTGGTAAAAATTCATCGGCACGTAACCTAAAATCTTCGTCGGATAGTTCGGATCTGGAGGCACCTAAAACGGCAAATTTATCGGGTAATAAATTTTGTTTGAATAATTCAAAAAGGGCGGGTATTAGTTTGCGTTTGGTTAAATCTCCTGATGCACCAAAAATGATCAGTATTTGATTTTCTGCTTTTTTCATATCTGTAACTTTTATTGTTCAACGCAATACACCATCACATTGTTTTCAATTGAATAATAGTATAGATTGTAATTCACCTTTTTTAACGAGGTAAACAATGAGCCGCTGAATTTATTTGATTTTTCTATCGAAAAAGAATCGATAAAAATCTGTTCGTTAAATTGAATGCCCTGAAATTCGGAACACTTAAAAATGGCCTCTTTGGCAGCCCAAAAAAGAATTTTAGCGAACTGTTGATTTTTTTGTTGAGCGATAAAATTCTGCTCGTCGGGATGTAAAAAACGGGTAGCAACTTTGTCGATATTTCGGGTGGCTTGCTCAATGTCGATGCCAACACGACGGTCGGAAACAATTACCGCAGCAAAATTTGCTGAATGGGAAATGCTAATGTGTTTTGGAGAGTTGCGAATGTATGGTTTCCCGGCTTGATTGTATAAAAGTTCTTTTGTTGGGATGAGTTGTTGAATCAGAATTCGGGAGGCCAGAAACTCTTTTTTCCGACGTTCGGAATGAAGTTGGTCGTACTTTATTTTATCTGAAGTATTTAATGTACAAAAGGTGTTGAGTTCGTCCAACGTATCACTTAATTTCCAGATTGGAATGATTCCGTTTGGCGTAGTTATGTTGTCGAAAAATGGCATTGTTGCTTAATTCCAACTTGTTGTTTCAATCAACCTGATAATATCCGGCTCTATAAAATTTATAACCGGTCGCAATGAATCAATGTCGGGTACCTCGCGGATGTAAAATGCACCGCGAAGAAAATGTTTGGTGCTGTCGGTTAAAAAGAATTGCATTGGAGAGGCTGCATTTCCCTGAATTTTATAGATTGTGCCATACACTTTATGACCCGGATTCATAAAAATTTGTTCATCAATTGCATCAGCTTTAATCGAATGTTTATAGGCCAGTTTGCGGGTTTCTTCCATAAATTCAATGAGTGACTCTCTCGATGATTTTCCCTGGTTTTTTAAATCGTAATACGAAATGTGTATTTCAACTTTATTGTTGGGCACCACAATGTTTATCCAGTTGCTTTGATTTGGATTGCGATAATCTTTTTCAATAGAAGAATAATCAGGCACTTCAAATTTATAGGGGTATTTGTCGGCAATGCTTGTATAGCTTTTTTCAGGAAAATCAATTCTGAAAAATCCACGAGGTTTTGGGGTGTAAGTTTCGGTACATCCCACTAAAAAAATAATTACAAATACAATTTGCCAGACTTTCATAAATGATAAAAAAACAAGTGGTGCAATTAATTAATAAGCACTTTAATTTGTTTGATCCTTCGGTTGTCAACTTCTTCTATTGTAAACGCGAAATTTTTACATTTTATTTTTTCATGCAAAGTCGGAATTTCACCTTTTAACTCCAGAATGAGACCGGCCAGTGTGTCGGCATCTCCTTTTACATCGTTAAATATTGTATCGTCGCAATTTACAACTTTATAAAAATCGCCTAAAAGAACCTTGGCGTCAAAAGAAAATTCGTTATCCGATATCTTAGTAAAGAAATTTTCCTCTTCATCAAATTCATCCGTAATATCGCCAACAATTTCTTCCAGTATATCTTCCAGGGTTACAATTCCTGAAGTTCCGCCATATTCGTCAACCACAATTGCCAGATGGATTTTAGCTTTTTGCATTTCTTCCAGCAGCGAACTAATTTTTTTGGTGTCGGGGACATAAAATGGTGCCCGAATCAGAGTTTGCCACCTGAAGGTTGTGGCTTTGTGACTGTGTGGCAGAATGTCTTTAATGTAAAGTATACCGCTAATGTTATCAAAAGAGTCGATGTAAACCGGGATTCTTGAATAACCGGTGTTGTTTATTACGTCAAGTACTTGGTGAAAGTCGGTTTTAATGTCGAGAGAAACCACATCAACACGCGGTTTCATTATCTCGCTAACATCTTTATTCCCAAATTTTACAATTCCTTCAAGTATGTCCTTTTCTTCTGATAATTCCTGGTCGGAAGTTAATTCCAGCGCCTGAGAAATATCGTTCATCGATATGTCTTTTTTATGTTTTTGCAGGCGTCGGTTAACAAAACCGGTTGAATAAATCAGAATGGCGTTTAATGGACTAAATATTTTTTCGAGCGTTTGCAAGGGGAGTGCCATAAATTTGGCAAAACTTAATGCAAAGTGCGACGCATATACTTTGGGAATAATCTCGCCAAAAAGTAAGAGAAAAAATGTGATAAGTACCACCTGGAAAATAAATTCCAAAGCCGGTGCTTCAACAAATTCCACCAAGTTATTCGAAATAAATGCAGTAAGAATAATAATTCCAACGTTTACAAAATTGTTGGTTACCAGTATTGTAGCCAGCAGTTTTTCCGGGCTGTCAAGATTTTTCCGTACTCTTTCGTTGGTTTTGTTCTCTTTTTTTAGCTTTTTTTTGTCGGTTGCACTTAACGAAAAATATGCCACTTCTGAACCACTAATTAGCGCAGATGTAAGCAGCAGAAAAAGTACAACAACAATAGAAATTATTATTTCAAATGATATTGGGTGAAAAAGTATGTCCCAATTGCCGATGGAGGATGTTGCTAAAAGCGGTTCTGTTTCCAATAGTTAATTTTTTGATTTAGAATGGTAAATCTTCATCACCACTTGGTTCATCGATTTGTGGCTCGCTAGCCGCAGGTGTTGATATTGGTGATGACTGTTGTTTGTTTTGTACGTCTCCTCCCTGATTGTCGGCTTTGGTACCTAACATTTGCATGGTGTCGCCATAAATCTCAGTAATGTACCTTTTATTTCCGTCTTTGTCATCGTACGATCGGGTACGAATTCGTCCTTCAATATACAATTGACGTCCTTTGGTAACATATTTTTCAGCCACATCGGCCAAACCACGCCAAAGTACAATGTTGTGCCACTCGGTGGTTGTAACTCTTTCGCCGTTTTTTGCGGTGTATGATTCTGATGTTGCCAAAGTGAAATTTGCAACTGCAACGCCCGAGTCTAAATGTCTTACTTCAGGATCTTTTCCAACGTTTCCTACTAAAATAACTTTGTTTACTGACATAATTTTTAATTTATTTCGGTTAACATTAAAATTTTTGGTTTCTTAATTTATCCGCCCAATTGTATGTATTATCATCCCAGATTGAAATCTTCAAAAAACTGTTCGACCAATCGTGGTACAGCAAATTTAGAAATATCTTTTTTATTTACCCGAATAAGTTGCTCACTAATGTTAATATCGCTGTTTACTTCCACATGTATTAGTCTTGAATAGATGATTTGATGGCTTAATATGTGTTTTTTTGCAGCAGAGATTAGTTTTATATTGTAAGGAATACCATTAATAAAAGGAATGGTTTTTTGAATCAGCTCTTTGTCTTCTGCTTCTTTTTCCTGTTCAAGCAGCGGAAGTTCATATAAATTCTTCCAGATATCGTTTGTTGTACGTCTGTTAATATATATATGTATTCCGTCATCAATCAGGTAATAATAAAAAAAACGCACGCGTTGTTTTGTTTTTTTTGATTTTGTGGGAAGCTGCTCAATTTTATTATTTATAAATGCATAACAACCTTCAGAAATTGGACAAAGACTACAATCCGGCGATTTCGGGATGCATTGCAGCGCGCCAAATTCCATTAGGGCCTGGTTGTGCATGCCGGGTGGTTGGTTCTGAATCAGCTCTTCTGCCAATTCCTGAAACTGCTTTTTCCCTTCAGAACTGTCGATTGGCGTGTCGATTCCAAAATAACGCGAGAGTACACGGTAAATATTACCGTCCACGGCTGGATAGGGGAGATCGAATGCAATAGATGCAACTGCTGCTGCAGTATATGGACCAATTCCTTTTAAGCCTAATATATTATTGTATGTGTCCGGAAATTGAGACTTGTATAAACTAACAATTGTTTTTGCAGCAGCATGCAAGTTCCTTGCGCGCGAATAATAACCCAAACCTTGCCATAATTTTAACACTTCATCTTCGTGTGCGTTGGCTAAATCGGAAACAGTCGGAAAGTTTTTGATAAAACGCAGATAATAATTCGTACCTTGTGCGATACGTGTCTGTTGCAGAATGATTTCCGAGATCCAAATAAAATACGGATTTTTAGTATTTCTCCACGGTAAATCACGTTTATTCTGCTCGTACCACTTGTGTATTTTGTTACTAAAACTGTACATTTTACGCTAACTGATTAAGAATCTTGATAAAAACAAAAATAATTTAATTGAAAAGCTTTTCGGTTTTATAATTATTTTTATTTTTGCAAACTCGAATAAAAACGATTAATACATTGAAAATTAAATATTTTAAGAGATGACTAAGGCAGATATTGTAAATGAAATTTCTAAAGAAACAGGAATTGAGAAAGTAACTGTTCAAAAAACAGTTGAAGCTTTTATGGAAACCGTAAAAGATTCATTGGTTGATGGTAAAAATGTTTACCTGAGAGGTTTCGGTAGTTTTGTTGTGAAAAAAAGAGCAGAAAAAACAGCTAGAAATATTTCTAAGAACACCACCATCATTATTCCTGCACACAATATTCCTTCGTTTAAACCAGCGAAAACATTTGTATCACAAGTTAAAAATCAAGTAAAATAAAGAGTTATGCCAAGCGGAAAGAAAAGAAAGAGACATAAGATGGCCACTCATAAACGCAAAAAAAGATTGCGTAAGAACAGGCACAAGAAGAAGAAATAAGGTTTTATTCAGATAAAATCTTGAGAATATTGATTAAACCTAAAGCAAGTATTGCTTTAGGTTTAATCTGTTATAAACTATAGTATTAACTAAATTAAAAGATTAATCAAAGGTTGTGAGTAGCGATTTAATAATTGATGTAACTCCATCCGAAATTGTTATTGCCTTACAGGAAAATAAAAAGCTTGTTGAACTTAGTAGGGAAAGAAGCGGGGCAAAATTTGCTGTCGGAGACATTTATCTCGGCAAAGTGAAAAAAATAATGCCCAGTTTAAACGCTGCATTTATCGACGTAGGTTACAGTAAAGATGCTTTTTTACATTACCTTGACATGGGGCCACAGTTTGCAACACTCAATAAATTTCTGAGAATTGCATCGTCCCGTAAAAATAAAATTTCTTCCATTGCACGGATTCATTCCGAACCCGACATTAACAAAGAAGGTAAAGTAAACGAACTGTTAAAAGTAGGACAGAAAGTTCTGGTACAAGTTGCCAAAGAACCCATTTCAACAAAAGGTCCACGATTAACATCTGAAATTTCTATTGCAGGCCGGAATCTGGTTTTAATGCCATTTAGCGACAAAATATCAGTGTCGCAAAAAATTAGAACCAACGAAGAAAAAAACCGGTTAAAAAAATTAGTACAAAGCATTAAACCCCGAAAATATGGGGTTATTATCAGAACAGTAGCCGAAGGAAAAAAAGTTGCAGAGCTCGATCAGGAGCTGCGACATTTGGTCGAAAAATGGGAAACTATATTTCAAAAGCTGAGCAGGGTTCAGGCACCTTCGTTAATTATTGGCGAGATTGACCGTACAACAGCCCTTTTGCGCGATATTTATCATCCTGACTTTAACAGTATTATTGTAAACGATCATTCGGTTAGCACAGAAATTGCCGATTACATAGGTAGTATTCAGGCCGACAAAAGAAAAATTGTTAAGTATTACAAAGGACGTCAGCCCATTTTCGATCATTATGGGGTGGACAAACAAATTAAAGCGTCGTTTGGAAAAACAGTTTCTTTTAAAGATGGTGCCTATTTAATTGTAGAGCATACCGAAGCGTTTCATGTAATAGATGTAAACAGTGGTAATCGTGCACGTGCCGGTAACGACCAGGAAAAAAATGCATTGGAAGTTAACCTGGCAGCATGTAACGAAATAGCAAGACAATTACGGTTGCGAGACATGGGTGGAATCATTGTAATTGATTTCATCGACATGCATGTCGCCGCCAATCGCCAGATTGTGAATGATCACATGAAGGAGATTATGGCTGACGACAGGACCAAGCACAACATTTTACCTTTGAGCAAGTTTTGCCTGATGCAAATTACCAGGCAGCGGGTACGCCCCGAGGAAAATATTGAAACAGCGGAAAGCTGTCCGACTTGTAAAGGAACAGGTAAAATTGTGCCTACAGTATTATTTGCCGACGAAATTGACGGCAAAGTAAAATATGCACTAAAAGAGTTGAACAAGAAAAAATTGTACCTTAAAGTTCATCCTTTTGTAGCAGCTTATTTAACCAAAGGATTTAGAAGTATCCAAAGAAATTGGTTTCTTAAATTCTTTAAATGGGTAGATGTTGAAGCTGTTAGTTCTTATTCCTATTTGGAATACCATTTTTTCGACGAGAATGAGGAAGAAATTATTTTATAAAAAGGAAAGCCGTTCGTATTGAGCGGCTTTTTTTTATTTTCGTAGTGTAATTACACGATTCAGAAATGAAATCCAAAAATCTGATCTTTCTTTTTTTTCTAACAATTGTAACTTTTCAGCTTCGGGCACTGGAGATTAAAGGAACTATTCGTTTGCAGGACGATTGGCAACCGGTGGTATACTTAGCCTCCCTAAACTCTCCTGAAAACTTGTTTGTTGCATCGCCTGAATTTATAATTGCAGAAACTTTTATTCAACCCGACGGGCAGTTCTTAATTCAAACATCGGGTGTGCCCGAAGATTTACGCTTTTACAGATTGTATTTGGTAAAAGGCGATAATTCCGCGGTAGAATTTAATACCAGCACGCACCGAAACTACATGCATCTTTTACTTGATGCAAAATCTGAAATTGAAATCGACGCTGAGATTAACAATAATACCTTAACTGTAAATCGAATAACAGGATCGGAAGATAACATTGCGATCCTGGATTTTGATAGAGAAATTGCAGCACGAAAAGAACAGTTTAAAACCGACATTACTACTGCCAAACGTGATTTCCTTCTACTGGATATTGATCGGTATATTCGAAGTTTTATTGCAAACGCACCCAATTCGTTAGTTGGCTTGTATGCACTTTATCACATCGATGAAAAGGATACTGACTTTTTAAAGAACAGTGAGTTTTATTTCGATTTTGAGAAACAACTGGAAACGCAATACCCCAATTCTTTTTATTCCGAAAAGTACGGCGAATTGCTTGAAACCTTAGTTGGGTTTCGCGAAATGGTTTGTGAAATGCCCGGAGTGCAGCCCAAATGGAAAGACCAACTCTTAATTGCAGAAGCCATTTTAATTGTTTTGCTTTTGGTGCTTGTTGTGCTATTGTTGAATAAGAATAGAAAAGTTCATTTGAAGCACGAAACAACAACTCAGGTAAGTTTACATGCCGGTTTAACCACAAAACAACAGGAAATTCTGAAGCTTTTAGCCAATGGAAAAACCAACAAGGAAATTGCAACGGAACTTTTTGTTGAATTAAGTACGGTTAAAACCCATATTAATAACATTTACAGGCAGTTAAATGTGAGTACCCGCAAAGAAGCTTCCCGCTATTACAATTCGATTCAATCTGAAATAAAGGGGGTCTAGACCCTTTTTCAAACCTATTGTTGCGAGTTTTGTTAAACTGAAGTACTCAAATTGTTGTTCATTACGATAAATTTGTTGAAAAATAGGTTGGTCAACTTTACGATAAGTAAAGTGTGACAACAAAATCACACAAATCATAAAATCAGATTGATAAAATATTTCTAGAAACAAGAAAAAATGAGACGTATACTATTTACTTTCACCTTGCTGGTAGCTGCTGTAATTGCAAACGCACAAATTGTAAATCCTGTAAATTGGAGTTTTTCGCAGAAGCAAATTTCAGCGAATGAGTTTGAGCTTATTTTAACTGCCGAAATTGAAAACGGATGGCACTTGTATTCCACCGATCTTCCGGAAGGCGGACCAATTAAAACATCCTTTAACTTCGAGAATCTTGAAAATGTCGAGTTAATTGGCGAGGTAAATGCCAGCAAAGAATCAATTGAAACATTTGATAATTCTTTTCAAATGAATTTGCGGTATTTTGAAGGAGAAGTTGTTTTTACCCAAAAAGTAAAAGTTAACGGAACCGGAAAAGTTTCAGGTTATCTGGAGTTTATGAGTTGTAACGACGAAACTTGTACTCCTCCAATGGATGAAGAATTCTCATTCGAATTAGAGGGCGAAACAGCACAGGTTAAAGAGACTTCTACTCCGGAAAAAGCTGGTTCCGACCGGAATTACTGGAGTATTTTCTTTATCGCTTTTCTTGGTGGAATGGCAGCTTTGTTGACACCATGTGTTTTTCCGATGATACCAATGACGGTGAGTTTTTTTACAAAACAGAGCAAAACTAAGGCTGCCGGAATTCGAAACGGAATTTGGTACGGTGTTTCAATTATAATAATATATGTAATATTAGGAACTGTTGTAACCGCAGTTTTTGGTGCCGAAAGTTTGAATAGTTTATCTACAAATCCATGGTTTAACCTGTTTTTCGCACTTTTACTTTTTGTTTTTGCTTTTTCGTTCATGGGGGCATTCGAAATTGTTTTACCCAGTAGTTGGGTAAATGCTGTGGATAAAAAAGCGGATAAAGGAGGCTTGTTGGGCATCTTTTTTATGGCATTTGCCTTGGCATTGGTTTCATTTTCGTGTACCGGACCAATTGTTGGTGCCCTAATTGTTGAGGCGGCACGCAGTGGTGGAATGGCACCGGTAGTGGGTATGTTGGGATTCTCTTCTGCTCTTGCAATTCCTTTTGCTTTATTTGCTGCTTTCCCCGGTTGGCTAAACAGTTTGCCAAAATCTGGTGGCTGGTTGAACTCGGTTAAAGTGGTGCTTGGTTTTCTTGAATTTGCATTTGCGTTTAAATTCCTTTCCATTGCCGATATGGTTCTTGATCTTCGAATTATCGAGCGTGAAGAATTTTTTGCCATCTGGATTGCCATATTTATCGGACTCGCACTTTATTTATGGGGTAAGATTAGATTACCGCATGATTCACCAATGACACATTTACCAGTTTCGCGTTTTGTGTTGGGAACGGTAGTTTTTGCGTTTGTAATTTATATGATTCCCGGATTATGGGGGGCACCTGTTAAGTTAATCAGTGGTTTCCCTCCTCCTGTTGATTATGCAGAATCGCCATTGGGCGTGGGTAAATCGCAACCTGCTGGTTTCGTAACCGATGGTCATACCACGGGAACAATGGCGCTGGGTATACACACCGGGCCACATGGAATACCTTTGTTTGATGATTATGACAAGGCACTGGCCTATGCAAAAGAAACAGGTAAACCGTTACTTATCGACTTTACCGGTAAGGGGTGTACCAATTGCCGAAAAATGGAAGACAATGTGTGGGTTGATCAGGAAGTTAAAAATATGTTTCTGGAAGAATACGTGATCGTTTCATTGTATGTTGATTTGCGTGAGAAACTTCCGGAAGATGAGCAGTTTATCTCAGAGACAACCGGTAAGAAAATTCGTACGGTAGGAAATAAATGGACCGACTTTCAGATTTCGAGGTACAATAGAAATACACAACCTTATTATGTAATAGTTGATCACACCGAAAAAGAGTTGGTCGATGGTTACAGTTATAACTCCGATCCAAGAAGTTTTGCCGATTGGTTAAAGACGGGAGTTGAGGCATTTAAAGAGTAAACAGGTAAATTTTACTCCTGTTCAACTACCTCCTCTAACATTCTTTCATTTAGGCACAGAGATCCGATCCTTTTATATTTTGACAAACAAGGATCGGATCTTTTTAGTTGTAGTGTAACAAAATGGGATTCAAGAATACAAGCGAAAGAATTTGTGCTGCAGGGAATTTCAGGACGAGACAGGAAAAACAAAAAGCCGGATGTTATTAAAACATCCGGCTTTTTGTTTTCGTAGCTAATTTTTATTCTGCTTTTTTCGGTAAAAATACGATATCAACTATATCGGCACCAGTGTAAAATTTCTTTGCAAATTCATGAACCTGAGCAATTGTCATAGCATCTACAATATCATCGAAGTTTTCTTTTGCATCGGTGTTAAAGCCGTAATAATATTCGTCGTGTAAAACATTGAGCCAATATTTATTATGCTCTTTGGCTTGCTCGCGGTTTTTCTTCATGTTTAAAACCACTTTGTCCAAATCAACTTGTGTTGGTCCGTTTTCAACAATCTTATCAATTTCTCTGAAAAGGATTGATTTCAGGTGGTCAGCTTTTTCAGGATCGGCATCAAATACCATTTGAAGGGTTTTTCGCGCTGTTGGAAATTTGCGTGAAGCAGCACCCAAACCAACACCGTAAGTACCACCCTCTTTTTCACGAATTTCTTCAGTGTAGCGTAAATTAAGAATTTCTTTTAAAATCTGTAGTTTCAGATTGCTTTCCGCGGTGTAATCCATTTCCTGGCGTACAAACACGTTTACATTGGCTTTTTCAGTTTCCAGCGGAACTTCAATTTTTTTCTCTGTTGTTCCTTTTGGCATATTCACATTGTGATCTACCCAGTCTTCTTCCCGTGGCGAATCAGCTAGCGAGCCAATGTATTTTACAGCCATTTCTTTTGCAACTTCTTCCTCAATATTTCCAACAATAAAAAATGTAAAGTCGCCAACATCGGTAAAACGATCGTTATACAGTTCTTCCATTTTTTCAAATGAGATTTCATCAAACATCGTTGCACTCATGAGTTTTGTGCGTTCGTTATGATCGGTAACAATCAAACTAATCGAGTCACTCATAATCTTTTTCGGATTGTTCGCCATGTTAGACAAATAGGCTACATAACGGCTTTTTAAAGCTTCGTAGGCTTCCTGATCGAAACGCGGATTTGAAAACTGCAGGTACAAAAGTTGCATCATTGTCTCAAAATCTTTTGGGGTGCTGCTACCGTTAAATTCTTCAGAAAGGTCACCTATGTTTACCGATAATCCTACTTTTTTACCTGTCAGCATTTTTTTCAGCGCGATTGCATCAAAATCACCAACACCAAAAGCATCCATAAATGTAGCTACCATACTCGCGGTTTGTAAGTCATCGGTGCTAAACAACGAAGTTCCGCCCGGACTGTAGGCTTTTAAGTTAACCTGATCTTTTTCGTAATCAACTTTTTTGAAAACCACAGTTGCATTGTTTGCCAGCTTCCATTCAACGGCATTTAGCTCGTCCAGTGTTTTTACCGACACAATTTCGGCTCCCGGCAATTCTCCTTCAATTAACGAAGCTGCTTCAGCAGTATCTTCGTAAGGTTCAATTTCCGATTCTTCTACTTCCGAAAGTATCGCCAAAGCATCGGTTTCATTTAAATGTGTTACGCCTTCTTCGGGGCCGGTTATCAGAATTACCCGGTTTTTATCAACCAACATATCTGTTGCCATTGCATTTACATCTACCAACGAAATGGTCTCAAGAATTGCCTGCCCGAATTGCCAGTCAAATTCAGCATCGGTTAAAGGCTCGCCTGTTAAGAAGTATTCCTGAATACCACTCACATACTGGTCGTTTGAAATTTTGTCGCGCTGTTTGTAAGCACTTTCCATTGCGGTAAGCAGGTTTACTTTTGCTCGGTTTAGTTCGCCTTCCGTAAAACCATGCCGAACCAGACGTTGTGTTTCGGTGTAAATTGCCTTTAGGCCAACATCTTCCATGTTCGGATTGGCTGTAGCAGTAATATAAGCAGCATCGTAACCACGAACAAATCCTCCAACGGAAACGCCTCCGTTTATAAATGGTGGATTTCCTTTTTGAAGCAATTCCTGGATGCGGTCGCGGGTCATTTGATTAAACAAATTGGCAATGTAATCGTCGCGTAAATAGCCAATGTTTTTATCTGCAGGAGCCGTGGCTTTGTGCTTGATCATAATTTGAATCGACGAATTTGTGGCTTCTTTGTCGGTTGCCAATACAAACTTTGTTTCGTCGTGTTCAGGTATTTCAAAAACAGGACGTGGATTTTCATTTTCCACTGCCGGAATTTTAGAAAACATTTCCTGAATTTTTACTTCAACCTGGTCTACATCAATGTCGCCAACTACAGCAATTGCCTGCAAATCGGTGCGGTACCAATCGTGGTAAAACTTTCTTAATGTTTCCGGTTCGAAGTTTTTAATAATGTCTAAATCTCCGATAATATCACGTTCTGCCCATTTCGATCCTTCAAAAACCACCGGGAACCAAACGCTTCTCATTCTGAAACTTGCATTGCGGCGAGTTCTCCACTCTTCCGAAATTACGCCACGTTCTGCATCAATTTCTTCATCAGTTAAAAGAAGAAAATCAGACCAGTCGTGAAGTACCAGCAAGCACGAGTCGATTAATCCTTCACGGGTAGACGGAACATCGCTTAAGTTATAAACGGTTTCGTTAAAGGATGTGTAGGCATTAATATTTCGGCCGAATGCAACGCCATTTTTTTCGAGGTAATCTAAAAATCCTTTTTCCGGATAATTTTCAGTACCGTTAAATGCCATATGCTCTAAAAAGTGAGCCAATCCATTTTGATTGTCCTCTTCGAGCAGGGCTCCAACATTTTGAATCATATAAAAACTAACGCGTTCTTTTGGCTCTTCGTTGTGACGGATAAAATAAGTCATTCCGTTTGCTAACTTGCCCATCCGAACAGCAGCATCAACCGGAACCGGCTGATCTAACATTCCTTGTGCGAAAGAAATAAAAGGTGCAACACAAAGTATTGCCAATAAAGTAAATAGGTTTCTCTTCATATTTTTATTTTTTTAACCCATAATTTTTTTTGGGGATAATTCATACTATTAAGCAAATTGTCAGTAAAGTATTGACTCTTTTAATTACACTTTGGGTGATATTTTGTTCGCTAATTTAACTGAAAAGCGAAGAATTCAGTCTGCATTAAAGTTTTTTTAAATAATTTTAGTGGTATAAAACTATAATTATGACCAACACAGATGTGCTTTTCTGGAATGTTGATACACAGTTCGACTTTGTTGAGCCTGCAGGCAAACTTTATGTGCCGGGAGCCGAAAAGTTAAAAGCAACCTGGAATGCATTAACAAAGCTGGCAGCTAAAAAAAATTATAGAGTGATAAATACAGCCGATTTTCACTATACGAATTCGGCAGAACTATCTGATGCGCCTGATTTTATATCCACTTTCCCGGAACACTGTATGGCAAATACGCGAGGAGCAGGGTATGTAATAGAAACAGATCCTGATGATCCGGTGACTTTTGACTGGGATAAAGTTTACCTGACTTTGGATGAAGTGAAAACGAAACGAAACATTGTGATTCGAAAAGATGCTTTTGACGTTTTTGCCGGTAACCCGCACACCGAATCAATTGTAGAAATACTTGCTCCAAAAGTTGTGGTAGTTTATGGCGTAACTACCAATGTATGTGTAAACGATGCTGTGCTTGGCTTGGCAAAAAGGGTTGAAAAAGTGTATGTTGTTGAAGATGCAATTAAAGAACTACCCAATATTCCTTTGCCATTTGAGAATTGGAAGAAACTTGGTGTGGAAATGATAAAGTTTGAGGAATTGAAAAATATGTTTTAGCTCTTATTTCGAAAAAGGTGCAGTGCAAATCTGATTTTTTCACAAGTGCTCCAGATTTCTCATTTTATTCGTAATGACAGCACTTATGATAGTTTAGTGCAAAAAGAAAGCCGTTTCAATAAAAATGAAACGGCTTTCTTACTATATTTTGATTGTGTTGTTTCTTACTTTTTACAGTCTTTACATGCCAAATAAATGCCTTCAAACATTTCTTTAACGTCGCTGGCCGCAACTGCTGAATAGGCTACGCGAAGTACGTTTCCTAAAGCAATTAGACCAATGCTGTATTTTTCAATCAATACCTGGCGAACTTCGTCACCTACCAAACCATCGGCCAACTGAACACACATAAAATAGCCCGAGTTATATGGAATCGCTTCAAAGTATTCTTTGTATTTCTCTTCAGTTAAAGCTTCTTTTACAGCATCGTAACGATTTTTCATAATCGTATATTTGGCTTCTTTCTGACTTGCATATTCTTCACTTTCGAAAGCAGTAAGCAATAACGATTGTGAAATATTTGCTGCATTCGAGATGTTTCCACGAATGGCTCCGGCAGTTTTGGACTCAAGCGCACTATAAAGAGCTGCATCGCCACCTTTTATTCCGTAGGTAATAAAACCAACACGGAAACCCCAAACGTAATCTTCTTTTGTGGCGCCATCAATTTTAACAGCCAAAACATTTTCGTGTAACTGACTTAAAGGAGCAAAAATACTTTCCTGTGCAATTCCTTCTTCGTATACCAATCCAAAATAAGCATCGTCGGTAATTGCAACAATCTTATTTCCTGCTTCTGCTGCTTTTTTTATGATAGCAACAATGGCATCTTGTTCTTCGTTTGTAGGCGTGTAACCCGAGGGATTATTGGGGAAGTTTAAGATGACAACTTTTTTCCCAATACCACCTTCGTTCAGCTTTGCTTCAAAAGCTTCCAAATCGAAATTGCCGTTTTTAAACAGGTTAAATTTTACAAGAGCACAACCGTATGCATTGGTAAGTGTCAGGTTGTAATTTCCCCAAAATAGATCGGGAACAATAATCTCGTCAGCTGCATCGGCAAACATATAACCTGCCATGCTAATTCCGTGTGTAAGTGCATTGGTTACAACGGGTAAACTCAATTCAACACCATTCAGCGATGGATTTTTTTCGTAAATCATTGTTTTCCATTTGGCACGAATGTCAGGACGACCAAAGCTTGGCGCGTAAGGAAAAACCAGTGCCGGATCTAAATTGATCTTTGAAGCCACAGCTTCCAAACGCATTGGCGTACCATCATCTTCGATAGCGGCTCCAATTGTAGCGTTTATCTTTGTTCCCTTTGCTTCGGCGGTTTGTCCTAAAATTCCCTTTTTAGGAAAGAAAATATTTTTACCTCTTTCAGAAAGAAGGTCAAAAACAACCGGGCTCTTTTCTTGAATAACGCTGTTTAATTCAGCTGCCTGTGGATTCATAATAAATAGTTTAAATCTGTTATAACTGTAATTTTGCGCAAGATAGAAAATTGGTAATTTATTTGCGCATAGTTGTTTGCAACTTGATTCTATTTTTGATAAAATGCTAACATATTGAAAGCAGAAAGGCGCGTTTGGTTTTACATACTCCGAATTGTACCCACTACAACAAAGAAACCAATTAAGGCAACCAGCCCGGTAATAACAATAAAGGTTCGTGCGTATTTTTTGTCTTTCCAGTCGAGTAGTAGACTGGGAATGGCCAAAACCGATGAAAGAAGAAAGCTCCAGTAAGCCGGTAGTAATTTGGCCTGAAACGGAACTTCATTTAATATATCGCCATCAAGTTCTTCACTAACAACTTCTTCGGGTGTTAAATAGTTGCCAATTGTCAGGTAGTCGCCAAGCAGGATCGCCAGCGAATAAATTCCCAACAATATAAATATGGAAATTCCGATCAGGCGAAACGATTTTTTGCTTTCAACCCAACCATAAATAATCATAAAAAGCCCAGCAAAAACAAACCACTGAGGGATGGTGTATAAGAATGAATCGTTCATGGAATATTAATTTAACGGCAACAAAGTTTGAAATATTTATTAAAACTAAAAACAGTGTAAAGAAAGCGAAAAATAAAAGACTAATTTCGATTCGAGAAATGTTATTGATGTGAAAAAATTAGAAGTAAATCCAAAGGCGAAAGCCTTAATTTTTGATTTAGATGGAACTCTGGCCGACACAATGCCGGTTCATTACTGGGCTTATAAAAATATTCTGATTGATTACGGTATCGATTTTTCGCCAGAGCTTTTTGCTTCTTTGGCCGGAATTCCTGCTGTGGGTACGATTGCAAAACTGAACGAGATTTTTGGTACTCAAATGCACCCTGAAGAAGTGGGACATTTTAAGGAAGCTGAGTACGAAAAGATTATGCATAAAATGAAACCAATTGAGCCGGTGGTTGAGTTGGCAAAACAATATTATGGCAAATTACCCATGGCAATTGGTACCGGGGGTTATCATCGCCTGGCCTGGAAAACAATGGAAATATTGGGCCTCGATAAGTATTTTGATATTTTAGTTTCAGCGGAAGATGTGCAGCATTCGAAACCAGACCCCGAAACATTTTTGATGTGTGCTGCTAAAATGGGAGTTGCTCCCGAATTTTGCCAGGTTTTTGAAGATGGCGAGCCCGGAATGCAGGCAGCCCGTGCCGGAGGAATGATGGCAACATTGGTTACCGATTTTTATGATGTAACCATAGGTCAACCCATTTAATCGTACAAGTGAATTGGTTTTTCAGGAAATGAAGTAGTTCCGGACCTTTCGTTTTTTATAAATAATCAGTGGCCATTTTTATCGCTCAAACTTGTAAGTTCTGCAATAAAAATGACCACTGACCACTGACTAATCACTTTGTTTTACCAGCCCATATCGTCACAAATACTTTGTTTAAAAACGTGCTCCACTTTTATTCTGGTCCGACCATCATCCATTACTTCTGTGGTTATATCCAAACCTGTGGTATTAATGTAATCACCATTTGAATCAAACTTAGTTGAGAATGTGGTGGTTTCGTATTCGTCGTTCCAAAGCAAGCGCATTTCGTATTCCTGATCCGGCTTGGCCAGAATATTCACAATTCCTCCTTTCATGTCAACTCCCTGCCACGGATCGCCAGAGTTTACAATTCTTACTTCACCACTGTAAGTTGGTGCTACAGCAACCGATTTGTTGTCGGAGCATAAAGCTTTTAGAGCAATTTGATATTCCTCATATCCATCGGCTGCTTCCACATCCACTTCGTATGTACCGCTGCATAATGTCTCAATTGCCAACGATGGTATGGTTTTAAATGCAGGATTATTTGTGCGGAAAACAGCTGTGGCACTATTAGCCGGAACATTTTCCAAAATAAATGTTTCAGGGAAATCTCCTTTGAAATTTTTTGTAATGATAAGATCCTCGTTTTCATCGTAAAAATCGGCATCAATTGAAAAGCTGCTAATTGCATTTGAAGCAAACTTGATACTGGCACCTGTTGCACACAGAACTTCAAGAGAAGCGCTGCTTAAAGTATATTTTGAGTTTAAAGTGCTGTGGTTTATCGTTGTACCTAAAATTTCCCAGGCATCGGTATTAAATGCAGCAAAACCGAATACATCCGGTTGTGGTTGCCCGGTGTAAGTTCCTGATTGGGTAATAACGCCACCATTTAAATTGGTTACTTTTCGGCCGCCAAGACTAAGATCAAGAATAGTTCCCGTTTCCAGTTTCTGAAACGATACCATCTGGCTTGTTCCGTCAACAAGTAAACGGTCAATAGTTAGCGGATGTTGATTGTATTTTTTTACTGTCATTAATAAAAAGTGCTCCGGATCGTTGTTGTAGGCTTCCATCATTTCAGCCTCGTTCAAAAATATGAGTTGCCCGTAATAATCCTTAAACTTTAATACATCGCTTTTGGTAATTTTATATGAAATAGCGTATGATTGTTCCACCGCAGCCGATTTCATCATTCCTGCAATTGAAAATACAAACGAGTCGTCATCTTCGGTTCCGGTTAAAACATCATCATTGCCGCTGCTTTCTTTTGTCAATAAAAGTTCAAAGGTTTTTTTCCCTTCACTGTTAATCTGAATTCCTTGCGAAAAGTCCTGGTAGCCGGCTACCTCAACATGAACGGTTATTTCAAGAGGCGAACTTGCAGAAACAGGTACATTCGGATCGAAGGTCAATTCCATGGAACCTTGAGAAGTTGTATAAGTTTCGTTCTTTTCGCCGGCAAAGTTTACAACGTCATTTGAATTTGCTCCGGTAAACCAAATTTTTGCTGGCGATGTAACCAGCGAATTGTCCGATACATCAACAAGTTTGTAGTTTACCCGTGTGGTAAAAAAGTTAAAATCAACAATTAGCAAATTGATGTCTTCTCCTGTTTTTTTGTCAATTGTTGGATCATCTAACATTTCTCCACATCCCGAAAATATGCTTATCAGTATTGCGAACAATACAAGTTTCCAATTATTTACATTATTTTTCATAGTCAATGAATTTAAAGGTTAAAAAATCTTGAAAGCCAGATTTAACTTAATAACAGGATAAATTTTGTAGGCATCAAACTGGCTTTCCAGGTATTCTTCCTGCCCAAATGCCGGATCGCCGGTTGGTGCCAGCAGTCCGTCTGCTTCAATTGTAAAATCAGGTGCTCCCATATAATAAAGTCCGGTTTCGAAATTAAATACCACTCCGTCACGTTTTCCCATAAATGCCTGGTAACCTGCGCCAATGTATGGCGAAACTTTTAGACCGGGTTCTGCAACAAATTTAAATGTACCAATGTCTTCAGCCGGAATAACTATGTCTCCGTAGTGTAAATCACTAACTGCATTTCCATTAACTTCAGCATTAAATGCCGTAAAAACTAAACCTCCTGACAAATACAAATTTCGTGTATAACTAAAATCTAGCAGCGCCAAAATTCCTCCGGTTTTAAAATCCAGATCGGCATCGTATTCTATTTCGTATTCGTTAAAGTTAAACGTATATGATAATGATAAGTTTTCGTAACCGGTTTTCAGCGAAAACTTGTCGTTTAAAGCATATCGCGCATTAAATCCCCAGCCATTGGTAGAAGCAGAAGCACCAAGATAAAGTCCTCTGTTTGTGGTATTCCTGTAATTCGTTGATTCAGTTCCCTGAGCCCGGGCGAAAGAAATTGTGCACATCAGCACTGCGATTAAACCTATTCGATTAATCCAATTCATATTTTATGTATTTCAATTGAGAAGGCGTCCAAACACTTACTCAATTATTGCTATTTAATGGTTAAAAGCAAAAATAGAAAAAATAGTATAGTACGGAACAGAAAGTAAGGATTAATTTTCACTTCAATTTTGCCTATATTCGCCTAATGGATTTTAAAGTAGTATCAGATTATCAACCCACTGGCGATCAGCCGGAAGCAATAAAACAGCTTGCTGCCGGTGTTGAAAGTGGCGAACGATTTCAGACTTTGCTGGGCGTAACCGGGTCGGGAAAAACATTTACTGTTGCCAATGTGATTAAGGAGGTAAAACGTCCAACTTTGGTTTTAAGTCACAATAAAACACTTGCCGCTCAGCTTTACAGCGAAATGAAACAGTTTTTCCCCGAAAATGCTGTCGAATATTTTGTGTCGTATTACGATTATTATCAGCCTGAAGCTTACTTGCCCACTACCGATACCTATATTGAAAAAGATCTTTCGATAAATAAGGACATTGAAAAACTAAGATTGAGTGCAACTTCTGCATTGTTGTCGGGAAGACGCGATGTTATTGTTGTTTCGTCGGTGTCGTGTTTGTATGGAATCGGGAATCCGCAGGATTTTCATGAGAATATAACCGAATTAAAAGTGGGGCAAAATGTGTCGCGAAATGCAATGCTGCGGCAGTTGGTTGATGCGCTTTATTCTCGAAGTGAAGTAGACTTTCAACGTGGAAATTTCAGGGTAAAAGGAGATACTGTGGATATTTATCCGGCTTATGCCGATGAAGGGGTGCGTATTACACTTTGGGGCGACGAAATTGAAGAAATTGCAAGTTTTGATCCTGAAACCGGACACACCATTCAGTCGCTGGATGAAATAATAATTTACCCGGCAAACATTTTTGTTACCACAAAAGACCGAATGCAATCTTCAATCCGACAAATTCAGGATGACCTGGTGAAACAGGTTGATTTTTTTAAAGAAATAGGCAAACCACTGGAAGCAAAACGTATTTTAGAACGTACCGAATACGACATGGAAATGATGCGGGAACTGGGCTATTGTCCGGGTATTGAGAATTATTCGCGTTATTTTGATGGGAGAGAACCCGGTTCGCGGCCTTTCTGTTTGCTCGATTATTTTCCGGAAGATTTTTTATGTGTTATCGACGAAAGTCACGTAACGATTTCGCAGATCAGAGCCATGTATGGTGGCGATAATTCGCGTAAAACAAACCTGGTTGAATTTGGTTTCAGACTTCCGGCAGCAATCGACAACCGTCCCCTAAAATTTGAGGAGTTTGAGGGCTTGGTAAAACAAACCATTTATGTGAGTGCCACTCCCGCCGATTACGAACTGGAAAAATGCGAAGGGGTAGTTGTGGAGCAAATAATACGTCCAACCGGATTACTCGATCCGGTAATTGATGTGCGCCCCAGTGCAAATCAAATTGATGATTTAATGCACGAAATTAACTTACGTATCGAAAAAAATGAACGTGTTTTGGTTACCACGCTTACCAAAAGAATGGCCGAAGAACTTTCGAAATACCTTGTAAATATGGGAGTAAAAACCCGATACATTCATTCGGATGTTGATACAATGGAACGAATTGAAATTTTGGAACAACTGCGAAACGGAGAATTTGATGTTTTGGTTGGAATCAACCTTTTACGCGAAGGATTAGACTTGCCTGAAGTATCGCTGGTGGCTATTTTAGATGCTGATAAAGAAGGATTTTTACGGTCTGAGCGTTCGCTTACTCAAACAGCCGGGCGTGCGGCACGAAATGTAAATGGAATGGTAATTATGTATGCGGATAAAGTTACCAAATCGATGCAAAAAACCATTGATTCAACCAATTACCGCCGCGAAAAACAATTAAAATACAACGAAGAGAACAACATAACTCCACAACAAATAATTAAGCCAACCCGCGAAATAATTGGTTACGAATACCGTAGCGATAAAAAGCCCGAGTACGAGGGCGGAATGGGACAGCCTGATATTGCTGCTGATCCGGTTGTACAGTATATGAGTGTTGCCGGTTTGGAAAAAGCCATTGAAAAAACAAAAAAACAAATGCAGGCTGCGGCTAAAGATCTCGATTTTATTGAGGCCGCCCGATTGCGCGATGAAATGTTTGCTTTGCAGAATTTGGTTCAGGAGAAAAAACGAAAAGAACAGGTCTGAAAATTTGTGTCCAACATTTTGAAACAGAGAAAGCAACGGAGTTGGTCGCGTATAATCTTTCGAATTCAAATAAAAGCTAAATTAAAAAAGTGTATTTTTGCGGCAAAATTTTGAAGGAATGGATATTTCGTTTTCAAAAATAGTAGCAGAAGTAAAACAGTTGATTTTGAAGCCATCTGAGTTTTGGCAGGAGAAAAAGAACAGCGATGGCGATCGTACAACTATAATTGCCTATTTGTTGCCATTTTTGCTTGTATTAGCACTTGTGGTTTTTGTCGGGGAATTTTTTAAACGAACCGATTTCTTTATTGAATATCCACTTTTAAAAGCTGTTCGCGAGATTCTGCTGTTTGTTTTGGCCTACATAATTGGGGTGTATTTTACCAATGAACTGATCAAAACTTTCGGTGGTGAAAAAGACATACAAACAGCGCGGAAACTGGTTGCATATTCTCTCACTCCTTTGTTGTTGGTTTCAATGATAACCGGATTATTCCCGTTTTTGTACGTAGTTGATATTTTGGGGATGTATAGTTTTTATCTTTTTTGGGTAGGTGCAAAAGAACTGGTTACCTTGCCCGAAAATAAAGCACACAGCTACATTTTAATTACAATTGTGGTTAACTTTTTTGTATTTAGTTTTTTAAGCATATTATTATCGAAATTGTTAAACGCATATTATTAGATAGATTGAATTAGATTGATTGAAGGAAGATTGAATAAAAATTGATCTTTGTTTTTTAACTTTTGACCTTCAACTTTTGACTTTTAACTTTGCACTTTTGACTTTAAATAATAATGGCACATAAAACGCAACAAAATATTAGCATTAAAAACCGTAAAGCAACTTTCGAATACGAGTTGATTGAACGTTTTGTGGCCGGAATGCAACTGGTTGGTACCGAAATTAAGTCAATCCGTAATGGAAAAGTGAACCTGACCGATTCGTATTGCCAGATTATAAATGGGCAGATTTATGTAATCAATCTTCACATTGCCGAATACGAACTGGGTACCTGTAATAACCATATGGCTAAGCGCGACCGGAAATTGCTTTTGAATAAAAAGGAAATTCTGAAATTGGATAAAAGAGTGCGCGAATCGGGTTTGACCATTATTTGTACCAAACTTTTTGTAAACGATAAAGGATTGGCAAAACTTGAAATTGCACTTGCCCGCGGTAAAAAAACATACGATAAACGCGAAAGCTTAAAAAGTAAAGATGCTAAACGCGATATAGATCGTATGATGAAGTACTAGAAAGCTTCAAGCTTAAAGTTCAAAGTACAAAGTCAAAAGTGTTGTATGCTGTCTTCTAACTTCTCCCTTCTGCCTTTTTTCTTACACCACTTCCAGCCTGTCGAAGGGAATAATCTGGTCTCCTTTGTATTTTAAAAGAAGATTGGCAACGGCCAGAGTATCTTTTTCGCAATAGCGGATAATGCGGTCAAGGTCGTTATCTTCCCAATATACTTTAGCTACCTGGCTTCCGTCAATGTCGTCTTTTGGGGTAGGAATATTAAAAAGTTCGCATAATAGCGACAACGAAGTATAGTGTTTGTAGTCGCCAAATTTCCATAGCTGCAGCGTGTCGATTAAAATATCTTTTACTTCCCAGGGTTTGGCTCCGGCAATGTCCAGCATTTTAGGCAGTGTAAGATCATTTACCAATGCCCTTCGCGAAATGTACGGAAAATCGAATTCCTGTCCGTTGTGTGCACACAGCCGTCGTTTGCCTTTGTGGGCAAAACCATCTAAAGCATTAAAAAACTCCTGAATCAGCTTTTTTTCGTCATCACCGTAAAACGATTTTGCGCGAAAATATTGTTCCCCTTTTTTTTGAATTACATAGCCCACCGAAATACAAATTATTTTACCAAACTCGGCATAAATCCCGGCACGTTCGTACAAATCTTCAGCGGGCTCGCCGTTGTTAATCTGAAACTGCATTTTGTGTTCCCACAGTTGTTGCCACTTTTCTGTAAGTTCGGCATATTCAGGCGCCAGGGGCACTGTTTCAATGTCTAAAAAAAGTATTTCTTCAATATTTAAGTTGCGTAACATGCTATTTGTTTAAGGTTTGTAAAATGTGGTTGGTAAGAATTTGGATGGCAATTTTATTTTTACCACCCTGCGGAACAATTATGTCGGCATATTCTTTTGTTGGTTCAATAAATTGCAGGTGGCTGGGGCGCACTGTTTTTTTATAACGGCTAAGTACTTGTTCCACATCGCGGCCCCGTTCCTGAATATCGCGCTGAATAACACGCGAAAGTCGAATGTCAGAGTCGCAGTCAACATACACTTTTATGTCCATTAAATCGCGAAGGGCCTTGTTTGTCAGGCATAAAATTCCCTCAATAATTAGTACCTGTTTTGGAAAGATTGTTTTTGTCTCTTTATCACGTGTACACGAAATAAACGAATAAACAGGTTCCTCAATTGATTCTCCGTTTTTGAGTTTTTTTACATGTTCAATCATTAATTCAAACTCGATGGAGGCCGGGTGGTCAAAGTTTTTTTTGCGACGTTCTTCCAGCGAAAGGTCGCTGTTGTCGTAATAGTACGAGTCGTGAGAGAGTATGGCCACTTCGTCTTTCGAAAACTTTTCGCTTATTTTTTGTACCACTGTCGTTTTGCCTGAACCGGTTCCTCCGGCAATGCCAATTACCAGCATATTCCTCTAATTAAATGTTATATTTCAAAAATTGAAATAGAATTATAAAACGAAACGCTAAGAAAACACTAATTTCGCAGCGATAAAAGCACAAGTTACAAAAAATAGACAGCAATGATTAATCACGTCGTTCTTTTTAAGTTGAAGGACTATCCCGCCGAAGAAAAGGCTGAAATAATAGCCGAGTTAAAAGGCAAACTACTCGCCTTAAAAGATAAAATCTCAGAAGCAAAACACATTGAAGTTGGTGAAAATTACGAGTTGGAATCGAAAAGTTACGATTTGGCTTTGCTTTCGCATTTTGATAGTGTTGAGGACTTGGATGCGTACCGCGTTCATCCCGAGCACCAAAAGGTTGTGGCACGCATTGGCGAAACAACTGTTGCCCGTGCAGCTGTCGATTTTAGGTTTTAAGAAAAGTATCCTGTAGTAATAACTCTATTTTTAATCAACATTAAAAAATTAAAATGAGCGGTTTGTATCCTATAAAGTTTAACCCAATTTTCCACGAAAAAATCTGGGGTGGAAACAGAATGAAAACCATCCTGAATAAGGATTATGGAAACCTTGCCAATTGTGGAGAAAGCTGGGAGCTTTCAGGGGTAGAAGGAAATATATCGGTAGTTAGTAACGGCTTTTTAGCCGGTAACGACCTAAACGAGATTATTGAAATCTATATGGGCGACCTTGTGGGCGACAAAGTTTACGAAAAGTTTGGTGTTGAATTTCCACTACTTATTAAATTTATTGATGCGCAGGACGATCTTTCCATCCAGGTACATCCTGATGATAAATTGTCGAAAAAGCGCCACAATGCATACGGCAAAACCGAAATGTGGTATGTTGCCGGAACAGAAGAAGGTGCATTGATTAACTCCGGATTTAACCAGGAAGTTTCAAGAGAAAAATACCTCGAGTATTTTAATGGCGGCAAATTAACCGACTTGTTGCATTACGATGAGGCTAAAGTTGGCGATGTGTTTTTTATCCCGGCCGGGCGTGTACATGCCATTGGAAAAGGATGTTTGGTTGCCGAAATTCAGCAAACTTCGGATGTTACTTATCGTATTTTTGATTACAACCGAAAAGACGATAAGGGAAATGAGCGCGAATTGCACACCGATTTGGCTCTGGATGCCATTGATTTTTCGTATGCCAGCGAATACAAAACAAATTATACAATAGAAGAAAATAAGGCCGTTGAATTGGTTAGCTGTCCTTATTTTACCACAAATATTATTGAATTTACTGAAGAAATTGAGAAGGATTACAATAATCTCGATTCGTTTGTTATTTACATGACAATGGATGGAAGTTTTGATATTGTAACCGATGAAGGCAGCGAAACGATAGAAATGGGAGAGACCGTTTTAATTCCGGCCAGCCTTGATTTGATTCAGTTAAAACCGAATTCAGAGAGTGTGAAAATAATGGAGGTTTATATAAAATAAGATTTATTTCTTAACTTCAGAATTCATTCAAAATACATTTTTGTGGAAATAAAAGAAGCACAATTTATTGTAAGTAACAGCGATGTTGCCAAGTGCCCACCTCCCGATCGTCCGGAGTATGCTTTTATCGGTCGGTCGAATGTTGGAAAGTCGTCGCTGATTAATATGCTTACCACTAAAAAGAACCTGGCTAAAACTTCAGGAAGACCAGGGAAAACGCAACTTATCAATCATTTTCTGATTAATAAAGAATGGTTTCTTGTGGATTTACCGGGTTACGGTTATGCAAAGGTTCCAAAAGCCGAACGTTTAAAATGGGAGAAGTTTTTAAAACGCTACATCCTGAAACGTGAAAATCTTTATTGTTTGTTTGTTTTGATTGATTCGAGACACGAAGCTCAAAAGGTGGACCTTGAATTTATGGAGTGGCTTGGAATTAGTGGCATTCCGTTTTCCATTATTTTTACCAAAACAGATAAATTAAGACCCGAAGAACTCGAAGCAAATTTAAAGGCTTACGAAGAAAAAATGTTCGAGACCTGGGAGACCATGCCCGGTTATTTTATTTCTTCTTCCGAAACCGGAGCCGGTAAAGATGAGATACTCAACTTTATTGAAAGTGTGAATGAAAACAACTAGTTCTGTTAACTTCTTGTGAATTCAAAACCAATAAAAATGAAGTGTCATACAGTTAAAGTTTTTAACTTTGCATCAGATTCCTTAAATTTCAAATAAACAACTATGGTGATGAATCAAACCTTATCTGGCTTTGTTGTTGTAACACAATGCTTTGGATTAAATTCATCTTCCATGCAAAATAGTCTTAAAAATTGAACAAGATGAAACAAGCCTGCTTAAGATCTCTGAAAAGAGCTTAGTCGTTTAACAGGTTTGTTCCTTGAGTTACCATTGAAAATTAAAAAAATAAACGAATGAAAACTCACCCGCTAAAGATTTTCACAGGAAGAACCACCCGGTATTTAACTGAAAAAATTTGCGACAGTTTAGATGTTGATCTTGGACTTTCATCGTGTCCGGTATTTGCTGATGGCGAATTCGAACCTTGTTTTGAGGAAACCATCCGTGGCTCGCACGTATTTATTGTACAATCAACTCCTCCTTCGGCTGATAACCTGCTGGAGTTGTTGTTAATGGTTGATGCAGCCAAAAGGGCAAGTGCGTACAAAGTTATTGCAGTTGTTCCGTATTTTGGATACGCTCGTCAAGACCGGAAAGACAAACCGCGCGTGTCGATTGGGGCAAAATTGGTAGCGGATCTTTTATCAACGGCAGGTATCGACAGGCTGATTACCATGGATTTACACGCCGACCAAATACAAGGTTTCTTTAATGTTCCGGTTGATCACTTGTTTGCGTCGACTTTGTTTGTTCCTTTTATCGAAAAAATGGGATTGGACAATGTTATTATTGCTTCGCCGGATGTTGGTGGAACAAAACGCGCCAATACCTATGCAAAAATGTTGGATACAGGTATTGTAATTTGCCACAAAACAAGAGCGCGTCCGAACGAAGTGGGGAATATGACCGTTATTGGTGATGTTCAGGGGAAAGACGTAATTATTGTTGATGACATGATTGATACTGCAGGTACAATTACAAAAGCGGCTAACCTGATGAAGAAAAAAGGTGCCCGCACTGTGCGTGCTTTTGCGGCTCACGGTACCTTGTCGGGGCCGGCCATCGAACGCATTGAAAAGTCGGAGTTGGAAGAGGTTTATTTTACCGATTCAATTCAACCAAAAACAGGATGCGATAAGATTAAATACATCTCTACAGCTGAAGCCTTTGGTGAGGCCATCAGAAGAGTTTATAAAAATCAGTCAATTAGTTCGTTATATTACAAATAATTTATATTTTTGCACCGCTTTTTCCGTAAGCAGAACGCATTTTAGTTATGCATGCTGTTTGTCCCGACTTCGATCGGGAAGGGCTGAGTACCATAATTATTAACGTAAATTATTAAAAATGAAAACAGTAGTATTAAAAGGACAAAAAAGAGAGTCGGTAGGAAAAAAAGACTCGAAAAAACTTCGTGCACAGGAAATCGTTCCTGCCGTATTGTATGGTGGCGAAACACCAATTCACTTTTCAGTTCCTTTTGCTGATTTAAGAAAATTGATCTACACTCCAAGTGTATATTTGTTGGAACTTGACATTGATGGAGAAGTACACAATGCAATGATGCAGGATATCCAGTGGCATCCGGTTAATGAAGAAGTTTTACACATTGATTTCTTGAAAATTCAGGATGGAAAAACGATCAAAATCGACGTACCATTGAAAATTTCTGGTTTGGCGAAAGGTATTAAAATGGGGGGTAAATTAAATACCAACCTACGCCGACTAAAAGTAAAAGCTTTGGCAACTGACGTACCTGATACAATTGATGTAAATGTAACTAAGTTAGGAATTGGACAAAGTATTAAAGTGGCCGATTTAAATGTGCCTAATGTTGAGTTCCTTGATGCTAAATCGAATGTTGTTGTAAGTGTTGCAATTACCAGGGCGGCTAAATCGGCGGCTGGTGCAGCAATGGCAGCAGGAGATGATGATGAAGACGAAGCTGAAGGCGGAGAAGAAGCTGCTGCAAGCGAAGAATAATCTAAAAATTATTTCTGGATGAAGTACTTAATTGCCGGTCTCGGTAATATAGGACCAGAATATAAAAATACTCGCCATAATATTGGCTTTCAAATATTGGACGCACTCGCTGAGGCGTCCAATATTAGTTTTAACGATAAGCGTTATGGATTTGTAGCAGAATATAAGTTCAAATCCAAAACGTTTATTTTGTTAAAACCAACAACGTATATGAACCTGAGTGGGCGAGCTGTTAATTACTGGTTACAAAAAGAAAACATCGACATAAAAAATATGCTGGTGTTGGTTGATGATTTGGCACTGCCCTTTGGAACGCTTCGGGTAAGAGCCAAAGGTGGCGCCGGTGGCCACAACGGTTTGGAAAACATTAACCAGGTGTTGGGCAGAAACGATTATGCCCGTTTGCGTTTTGGTATAGGCGACAATTTTTACAAAGGTCAGCAAGTAAACTATGTTTTGGGTGAATGGGGACGCGAAGAAATGAAAGAGTTGCCTTTCAAAATTGATGATTCAATTGAGATCATTAAAAGTTTTGGCACCATTGGCATTGAGCGTACCATGAATTTTCACAACAAAAAGTAGAACAATGGGTGACAGTGTGCGAATAGATAAGTGGTTGTGGGCTGTGCGCGTTTATAAAACCCGGAGCCAGGCAACCGAAGCATGTAAAAAAGGGCATGTTTCGGTTGGCGAACTTCCGGTAAAAGCATCGCGAACTGTACAAATTGGCGAAGTAGTTAAAGTACGAAAGGCTCCGATTACAAAAAGTTTGAAAGTAACAGGCCTTGCAGAAAAACGCATGGGAGCTAAACTTATTACCGATTTTGTGGAAGACGTTACTCCTGCCGAAGAACTCGATATACTTGAAATGCAAAAGCACATGCGCTGGAGTGTGCGCGACAAGGGAACCGGGCGTCCAACCAAAAAAGATCGCCGCGAACTCGACGATTTTTTTGATTTGTAAATTTATTAGTTTGCAGTTTTCAGTCTCAGTCACAGTTTATTGTTAAAGAAAAACGGCATCACAACAACACAACAAAACAGCATTACAACAACACAGCATCACAGCATCACAACATAGCAATTTAACAGTTTATCAATTTCATAATTTTCAGGATGTTAGTAGCAAAACAAAAACGCAAAGAAAATATAACCGAATACATTTTATATCTCTATCAGGTTGAGGATTTAATTCGTGCATTTAAACTTGATATGAATTTGATTGAAGAGAGACTTGTGGCCAACTACAAAGCCGATGAAAAAACTTCTGCCGCCATTGCCGATTGGTACAAAAACCTTGTGGTGATGATGGAAAAGGAAAATATACAGCAGCACGGCCATTTGCAGTTTCTTACAAATTTGATTGCCGATGTAAACGATTTTCATTTAAAACTAATGGAAACCGAAGAAGATAAAATGTATGTTCAGACTTTTAAAACAGTTGCCGGCCTGGTGAATGAATTAAAAGCCAAAAACCCAAATGCAAAGAATGATGTGGAGCTTGGTATTACTGCCATTTATGGATTTCTTTTGCTAAAAATGCAACAAAAAAACATATCAATCGATACAACCGAGGCCATTAAAAGAATTAGCAAATGGCTGAGTGTACTTTCTAAGTTGTACAAAGACTTTGAAAGTGGCGATTTTGAGTTTTAAAAGAGAGAATGAAGTAATAAGTTAGGAGTAAGGAGTTTGAAGTTAGAAGGCAGAAGGCAGAGGGGTGAAAGACTCAGATAGTGTGGTTTGAACACTGTTTTTCATTCATCGCCCAAATCACAACTGTCTTTTTTGCCAAACCAGCTATACCGGTTTTTTGCAATCCATCGGTACATTTTGTCTCTCCATTTTTTAGGTACACACTCGAAAATAACAAACCATTTCCAGGGGGCGGAGAGTAGTTTTGCAATTTCAAGCGCCGCATCCGATTCGATAAAAGCGCATCCCTTATAAATCAATATTACAGAGTCGTTTTCGAAAGGAAGCGGATAATTCTCCAGCATTATTTTACCTTCTTTCGATTGTATGGCTAAAAACCGGAATTGATTCTTTTTATCCTTTTTCAAAATAAAAGAAACTGTCCCGTTACACAAATTGCAAATGCCATCAAAAAGTACTACCGGATGATGCTTGTTCATATTATTTAAAACAACCAATTATTGTACAGGTTCATCAAATTGCACTGCGAAATTAAGTCCTTTAGCTCATTTTTAAAAGTTATGTTTTTTCAGCGTTTTACTTTACAGAACAAAAACATAACAATGGCTATACCTATAGTCTGACAAAAATTTCTATATTCACAAGTGATAAAACCAAGCATCAATTCAACCATAGTTGGCAATGAAAAATAATAAATCCGTTTTTTTGAAATTACAGCCTGCCTTGCTGGCCACATTTGTTTTTATCGTTTTGGTATTGGCCACTTACGCATTTACTCGTTTTAAAAAAGGACAATGGGAAAAAGATGTTCGGACAGAGATGCTTGATTATCTGACCGGTAAAAAGTCGAATCTGGAAAAGGCACTCTATTCCCGGATTTTTTACACGCGCGGCGTTGCTGCTTATGTTGCTTTAAAACCTGATATCACCGATGAGGAATTCGCTAAACTAGCACAGGAATATATACAAAACGATACGGTTATCAGTACAATGGCTTTGTCGAAAAATTGTGTTATAAATGCAATTTTTCCGAGAGAAGGGCACGAGGCAGCAATCGGATTAAATTTGCTCGACCATCCTAAGCGAAAGGAAATAGTTGAGAAAACAATACAAACTCAATTAACTTTTATTGCCGGACCGGTAGAATTGGTGGAGGGGGGAGTTGCCTTTATTAGTTATACTCCAATTTTTGATAAAACGGTGCAAGGAGCTAACAAATTCTGGGGAGTTACTGATATTGTAATCAGCAAAGATGGTCTTTTGGAGGAGGCTGAAATAAAAGAATCTGAATCCAAATATAAGTTTGCTCTTCGGGGATACGACGGCTTGGGGAATGAAGGCGTCGCTTTTTGGGGTGAAGATGAGGTATTCAATAGTAATCCGGTAAGTGTATCTATTGAACTGCCCATCGGTAATTGGGTTTTAGCTGCTGTTCCGCTAAAAGGATGGAAACAATATCTCAATCAGGACAAAACACTGATGAATATGTTGTTGATGAGTGCATTACTTATAAGTGTTTTAATATGGTTAATAGCAAGAACATGGCTTAGAGTAAAAACAAGCGAAAAAGAGCTCAAAGCCGTTTTTGATTCTTTAGACAGTATTATCATAGAATTTAATGGTGCCGGAGATTACGTAAAAATAAATTCCATGAATGAGGAACTACTAGTTCAGCCGAAGGAAGAATTGGTGGGTAAAAACCTGGATGATATTTTTGATAGAGAGAAGGCAGAATTTTTCAGAAAGGCTATTAATGAATGCATTTCAGAAAAGAAACTGGTGGTAATTGAATATTCCGTTATGATTGGTGATGAGGAACATTGGTTTTCTGCCCGCCTGAGCTACAAGGATAGTAATGCTGCTATATACAATGCTTATGATATAACAGAAAGTAAAAAGCAGGAGCAGTTACTAATTGAGTCGGAGAAGCGGCTTATGGAGATAAACGAAGCAAAAAATAAGTTTTTTTCAATAATCGCTCACGATTTAAGGGGACCACTTGGATCACACAAAACAGTTATTGAAATGGTTTTGGATGCGGATGAAAGTATGGATGCAGTTACACGGAAGGAACTATTGGGAAGTTTGCAGGCATCTTCTGAAAACATTTATGAGTTACTTGAGAATTTATTGAAGTGGTCGATGTCTCAATCCGGAAAAACAGAAATTAATACAGTAGAAGTAGATTTATTTGAGCAAGCCCAGAATTTGGTGCGTAATTATGCCAATTCGGCTCAACTTAAAAGGATTGAACTAATCAATGATATTGATGTAAACTCAAAGATAATAACCGACATAAATTTATTGGATACTATTTGCAGGAATCTGATATCCAATGCTATAAAGTTTACCAGCCCAGGTGGAGTTGTTCGCCTTTCGGCAGAAAATGTAACTAAAAGCGGAAAGAAATATTTTAAATTGCAAGTTGCCGACACGGGTTTGGGTATGAGCCCGGAGAAACTTCAAACTTTGTTTTTTTTAGATAAAGCTGAATCGAATGCGGGAACAGCCAATGAAAAAGGAAATGGTATTGGACTTATCCTGTGTCAGGAATTTGCGGAAAAACTTGGAACCAGGATTGAAGTAAGCAGCACTCCTAAAAAAGGAAGTACATTTTCAATTCTGTTGCCTAAAGTAGAATAGAATTTGATTCTTTTTTTCGACTTGTTCAGAATGATTTAATGCAATTCGTAACTCGCAGAATGCGATTATCTTTCAATTCTCCTACTTATTCGTTTTAAAATCTTTGATTAGCCCGGCTGTTAGCCAGTTGGCCACTGCCTGGCGGTTGTCGGGAAGTACCAAACGTTTTACATCGCGTTGGTGGTTCATATTTCCCAGCTCGATAAAAACTGCGGTGGGCCAGGTATTTTTTACCACATATAAAGGCCGGGTAGATACTGTGCCCGTGTAGCCACGGTTGGGTTGATGTTCGCGGTATTTTTCTTCAATGGTATCGCGTAGTATTTTACAAGCTTTTTCACCGGTTTCGCTTCGTTTGTCGTGGTAAAAAAATATGTCGATATTTTCACGAACACCTCTCGAATCTACATGAATGGCCACCATGCGTTGAAACGATCCTTTGTGTTGTTTGTATAATTTATTCACCGCATCGGTGCGCTGATGTAATCTTCGGGTATGGTTCAATGGAATGGTTAAATTGGGATAACACACTTCATCTTTATCGGCTTTCAAATTTTGTGCATCTCTTATTCCATCGTTTTTGTCGCGGGTAATCAGGTAAACGGTAGCTCCTTCCGAAATCAGGTTTCGGGCCAGGCGAAGTGTAACATCGTAAGCATATTCGTCCTCACAAACCTGAAATCCGTTGTACTTGCCAACAGCACCCGGGTCGGGACCGCCATGTCCGCCAACCATATAATAAACAGCACCCCCCAAATCGTTGCTGGTAATTTCAATGTCGGCATACTCCGATCCAAAAATTGCATAATGTACTGTTTTTCCTTTGGCTTTTGCCGGGGTAACGGAAACATCCGGTGTAGCTTTGGTTTCGGCAACTGCGGGGAGTTTGTATTTTACGCCGGCAATTAGCGAGTTATCCTTTCCCAGCGAAGTTTTATTTAAGGCAATAAAATCGTCCATGTGCTCGCTCACAGAAACGCCGTACCTGGTAAGCAAACGGTAAATCCCATCACCTTTTTCAGCAACTACTTCTTTGTTTTGTGCTGATACATACAATGGAAATGTTATGCTTACTAAAAAAATTACAAAAATAACTTTGGCAATAAATTTTATATGTAAGTTTGAAACGAACATGATTGTACAAATTGTGTTATTGTAAACAACTATCATGCTAAAATAGATTTAAACATTAAAACATTTTTTTATTTATGCGACAATCTTTCAGCTACGCATTGTTGATAACTTGGGTTTTGATTTCAGTTTCGTGTAAAACGTATTTTGTTCAGGAAAGTTATGAAACAAAAAATATTTCGGTGTCAGAAGACGCGGGAGTATTGGACAGCAGTATTGTAAACTTATATCTTCCGTACAAACAATTACTTGAAAAAGACATGAACCGGGTTATTTCGTTTTCGAATGAGGAAATGGTTAAAAATAAGCCTGAGAGTAATTTAACCAATTTTTTGGCCGACTTATTACTGGAACAAGGTGGAATAGAAGCAAAAAATCAAGGACTTGATGTTGTTCCGGTGGTGTCGTTTTTTAACTACGGTGGAATACGCAGCACACTCCCAAAAGGGAATATAACGGTTGGGAATATATATGAAATTATGCCTTTTGAAAACGAAATGGTGTATGTTGTTATTAATGGCAGCAAAATGCAGGAGTTTTTAGATTATGTTGCCGAAAAAGGAGGCGACAGTTTAGGAGGCGCCCGTTTTAAAATTAAAGACAACAAAGCCGCCAATGCAACCATAAACGGAGAAGTTATAAAAGCCGAAAAATCGTATTGTGTGGTAACCAACGATTATGTGGCTGCCGGAGGCGATGGCTTAAATGCATTTCAAAATCCTGAGCAATTAATAAACAGTGGAGCAAAAATCAGAGACGTTCTGATTGCATATTTGGAACAAAAGCAAAAGGATAACGAGACAATATTGGTAAAACCGGATGGGAGGATAAGTTATGAATAGGAGAAGATTTATACGAAATGGTTTGATAGGAGCAGCGGGAGTGAGTTTAAGTGCTCTTCCTTTTGATTTGCTGGCCAGCGACGATTTTACATCCATAACTATTTTGCATACCAACGATATGCATTGCCACATTGAACCTTTTACCGGAACAAACGAACGTTATGCCAATAAAGGCGGATTAGCTCGTATTTCGGAGTTGGTAAAAAAGCAACGTGTCGAAAATCCAAATACCCTGTTGCTCGATGCGGGCGACATGTTCCAGGGAACTCCCTTTTTTAACTACTTTAAAGGAGAGTTAATGTTAAAACTTATGAGCGAAGTTGGTTACGACACGGGAACCATCGGAAACCATGAGTTTGACAACGGATTACAAGGAATTAAAGATCCGCTGCCACATGCAAAATTTCCTTTAATAACTTCTAATTACGATTTTTCGGATACTATTTTAAACGGGGCATTTGAGCCTTATAAAATATTTAAACGTTCGGGCATTAAAATAGGAATTTATGCTGTGGGTATAGAGCTGGACGGACTGGTAGGAAAGAAACAGTATGGCAATACAGTTTACAACGATCCGATTGCAGCAGCGCACAAAATGGAAGATTTTTTGAAAAACCAAAAGAAGTGCGATTTGGTAATTTGTCTCTCGCATTTGGGATTAAAATACCGCGACAAGCAGGTTAGCGATATGGTTTTGGCCGCCGAAACTTCCATGACCGACTTAATAATTGGAGGCCATACGCACAGTTATTTGGCCGAACCCATTGTTGAGAAAAACAAAGTTGGAAAACCTGTAATTGTAAATCAGGCCTGGTGGGGCGGTTTGGTTGTTGGTAAAATCGATTTTGTTTTCGAACGGTCAAAAAACAAACAAGTTGTTACATCGTCGCAACTGCTTGAGACCTAAAATACTTTTGTTTTGACAAGATTACACCGCTTTCTGTTAAGCATTTTATCGGGTGTTTTGCTCAGTTTACCCTGGTTGGGATTTCCCGGGTGGATCTTATTTGTTGCTTTTATTCCGCTGCTTATTCTCGACGAATTTTTTGTAAGCTTTAAGAAAGCCTTTCCCATTGTTTCATTCTGGGGGCATGTTTTTCTGGCGGTTCTTATCTGGAATATTCTGTCGGCCTGGTGGATGGCCAAAGTTTCCATAAGCGGCGTGGGAATGGCAATGGTTTTAAATGCCTTTTTTATGTCGCTTATCTGGTGGTATGCACATTGGGTACGCCGCCGGTATTCTTCGCGTTTGGGGTATATCTTGTTGGTTGTTTTATGGATTTCGCTGGAATATTTACAGTTTAACTGGGACATTGAATGGCCTTGTTTGCAAATGGGGAGTGTATTGGCAAATCAAATAAAAACAATACAGTGGTATGAATATACCGGAACATTTGGAGGAACGCTGTGGGTATTGCTTTTAAATGTGTTGTTTTTCCGTATTACGTACGATGTTTGGCAAAAGAATTTCACAAAGCGCTTAAGGATAAACTCGGTGGTCTTTAGTATTTTGTTGTTGGCTCCATTGGCCATTTCTTATCGTATGTTTTATTCGTATGTTGAAACCGGGAATCCGATACAGGTTGCTATTGTTCAGCCCAATGTAGATCCGTATTCCGAACAATTTGACATGGATGCCGAATGTGAAAAGCTTAGCAATTTTTTACGCCTCGCCAAAACAGTTACCGGCAATGAAACTGATTTTATTGTAGGCCCTGAAACGGTATTTGAAAATCAATGGTTTTGGAATGAAGATCATTTTAAATCAAACGATTTTATTCTTCAGCTCGATTCATTTATGAATACCTATCCAAAAGCAGAACTACTTTTTGGAGTATCATCGTTTAAGGTTTTTCCGGACAAACAATCTGCAAGCAAAACTGCCCGTAACAAAGATGGAATACTTTACGATCGTTATAATACTGCTTTGTTTTTAAGCAAGTCGGGAGACTATCAGGTATATCATAAATCGAAACTGGTAATGGGAGTTGAAAAAACACCCTTCTTGCGCTACATTCCTTTTGTAAAAGATATGGTTATCGATTTGGGAGGCGCCTATGGAACTCTGGGGACACAGGCTGAGCCCATAAATTTTGTTGCAAAAGATGGAACACCGGTGGCACCGGTAATTTGTTTTGAATCGGTTTTTGGTGAATACCTTACCGAATATGTGAAAAAAGGTGCCGGAATTATTTTTGTTATCACAAATGATGGGTGGTGGAAAAATTCCCGTGGCTATAAACAGCATTTATTGTTTTCTCAACTTCGTGCAGTGGAAACCCGACGAAGTATAGCACGCGCCGCCAATACCGGAACGTCTTGTTTTATCGACCAACGTGGCAATGTGTTTAATCCAACTCCCTGGTGGGAAGAAGCAGCGATCAACGGCTCGGTTAATGTGAACCACAAAATTACATTTTACGTGCAACATGGCGACTGCATTGCGCGTGGAGCTTTGTTTGTAAGTGTTTTATTGGTGTTGTTTCTGTGGGTGAAACGGTTCAGGTAAATTGTTTTGTCATCATGCGTTAGAATGATGTAGATTGCTGACATTCACGCCAAAAGAGAGAAAATATAAATCCAATTTTTGGGCAAAAAAAATCCGCATTGATTAGTTTGTGTAAAACCCCTGTATAACAGGATTTGAGTGCCCGGCTGATCAAACTTCCACCGGTCCGAAGACTCATCCCGAAAAATCGGGACTACAAGGCCTGCTTTAGCAACCATTAAAGAGCTTTCTCGGTTTAAATTTTTCTGTTGAGTTTACCAACTTAAAATCAATGCGGAAAATATCTTTTTCTATATAAATGAACTCGTATTGTATAACCAAATGTAGCTGTAAGCTTTGATATACGCAAATTTTAGAAGATTTTTCTTACGTTAAAAAAGGTAAAAGCTTGTTCCATAGTTTATTAATCAGGCTAAAAAAAACAATATAAATAATGAATTACAATTCTGTATTTTACTATATCTTTTTTTATCGTAATAAGCCAAAATCTGTATAAAATTGAAAACTAGAAAGTAAGTATAGCCTGGGTTGATTTGTGAGGAATTGAAACAATTTTTAAGCTTCCACCGTGCATTTGCATAATTTGTCTCGAAATACTTAATCCTATTCCCGAACCGGCATCTTTTGTGGTAAAAAACGGAACAAATATTTTATCCATCAAATCGTCCGGGATTCCGGGGCCATTGTCGATAACCTTAATTTCGGGGTGCCCGTTTTCCTCAATGTGTGCTATTATTTTAACGGTCGCATTCTCGTTTTCGGCATTCGATTGAAAGGCATTTTTAACCAGGTTTAGTAGTACCTGCGAAATTTGTTTTTCATCGGCTAAAATTTCAAGCGAATCCGGTTGTACTTCGCAACTCAACGCAATATGGTCTGCATTTTCAAACGACGACGACAAGATGCGCATGTTGTCGAGTAAATTTTTAACCTGAAATATTTTCTTTTCAGGAAGCGGAAGCCGGGTCAGTTTGCGATACGATTCGACAAATGAAATTAAAACTTTTCCCTGCTCGCGGATTACTTCAAGTCCACGAATGGTTGTATCTATCGTTTTTTCATTTATCTGCTCAGGCGATTTTAATTTCCCCTCGGAATAAAAATAACCGGCTAAACTTTCAGATAATGAGGTGATCGGAGTGATTGAATTCATGATTTCATGCATCATTACGCGGATCAGCTTTCTCCACGAATCAAGCTCTTTTTCATCCAGCTCGTTTTTAATGTCATGAACCGAAATCAGCATAAGTTCTTCTTTGTCGGCAATAAACGAATTCGATTTTAATAACATCTGAAGGATGCCGCGTTTTGTATTCAGCGTTACCAGTCGCTGTTCCGAGGGACGAATGTCTTTTACCATCTGATACAACTTGTTATCGATGCGCCGCAACTGGTTAACATGTGTTAGTACATCGACAGCAAAAAGTTGCTTTGCCAGGTTGTTCGAATGCAGAATAAAACCCTTTTTGTTAAAGGTAAACATCCCGGTTGCAGCATGTTCCAGCAAGGCCTGAAAATATTGTTCCTGCTGGCGGTTTTCAATGTGAATTTGCTGGATTTGTTTATTTACCTTAACCAGGCTGGTATTCAAATCGCTAATGATTTTGTTGTTGATGTTTTTAGGAAAGGAAAGTGTGCTGTCTTCGTTTTTTATGGCATCGAAAAAGTAAAATATGCGTCGGTTTATGCGGTTTAAAAAATAAACGAGATTGAAGGTTGAAATCAGCAGAAAGATGGCAGGAATAGAAGCCAGAATGTAGGCTTTTTCTTCGAAAATAGTCCAACCCAAAAACAGTGCAGAAGCAACTAAAATTAAAACACGAACAAGAATTTGCAGGTACAGATTTTTGCTAATCATATTCCGTATTTTTTAATTTTATTGTACAAGGTCTGTCGTGTTATTCCAAGCTTTTCTGCGGCAAGACTCATATTCCCTGCATTTTTTTCAATGGCAGAAAGAATCATTCTTTTTTCCATTTCTTCAATGGTTAAAGGCTCATCGAATTTAGCAGATAAAATCTGTTTAAAGAAAAAATCTTCAGGTTTTAATACCGTTGAATCGCTTAATATTACCGCCTTTTCAATGGTATGTTGCAACTCCCTGATATTTCCCGGCCAGGGATAATTTAGCAATTTCTCCTGGGCCGGCTGGTTTATTTTTAGTCCATGTTTATCGTATTTCGAAGCGTATTTTTTTAAAAAGAAATCGGCCAGTAGAATGATGTCGTTTCCCCGGTTGCGCAGTGGTGGAATTTCAATTTGAATGGTGTTAATACGGTATAAAAGGTCTTCACGGAAAAGACCTTCGGCAACCATTTGCTCCAGGTTTTTGTTGGTTGCGCAAACCAATCGGATGTCAACCGGAATTGATTTGTCGGAACCTAAACGCATAAATTCGCGATTTTGAATGGCTGCCAGCAATTTGGCCTGCAGATGAAAGGATAAGTTTCCGATTTCATCAAGAAACAACGTGCCTTTATTGGCTGTTTCAAACTTGCCGGCACGGTTTTCACGAGCGTCGGTAAAAGCACCTTTCACATGACCAAAAAGTTCGCTTTCAAAAAGGGTTTCGCTTATGGCGCCCATATCCACACTCACCATTACCTCTGAACGGCGCAACGATAAGCGGTGTATCTCGCGGGCTATCAACTCTTTTCCCGTACCATTTTCTCCGGTAATCAATATGTTTGCATTGGTTTTGGCTACTTTCCGAACCACATTCATTACCTGCATTAACTGCGACGACGATCCCATTATGTATTTCTGATCGCGGTTGAGTTCCTGTTTTAAATCCTTTTCCTTTTGCTTTAAATACCCAACCTCCATTTTTGAATAGTTGAGTTGAATCGCAGATTTTACAGTAGCCAGTAATTTGCTGTTCTCCCAGGGTTTGGGTACAAAATCGGTGGCACCTTGTTTCAGTGCTTTTACAGCTAATTCAACCTCGCTGTAGGCTGTAATCAGTACAACAGAAATGTTGGGATAGCTTTTTTTAATTTCTTTAAGCCAGAACAATCCTTCGTTGCCCGAATTAATACCGGCTTTAAAATTCATATCTAAAATTACCAGGTTGAAATTACCGGTTCGAAGTTCAGTTGGAATTTGGTTCGGATTGGTTATTCCTTTTACGGTATCAAACTCAGGTCCCAATAAAATTTCCAGTGTACTTATAATGCTTTTGTTGTCGTCAACGATTAAAATATTTCCTTTTGGCATGAGCTTTTTTGATTTGCCCTTTCAGGGCGCTGTTCTTGTTGTTCTTTTAAATGTTCCCGACGCGTTGCTTCGGGCTGAAATGAGTTGCCACTTCGTGGCGTGATGCGTTAATCTTATTTTGTGTTATAAAACCACTTTTTATTTTTTCGGGGTGAAAGCACAAATTATTTTAGCCCGGCGGCAACGCCCCGGGAATTAATCGCAACACAAAAAAAATCGGGCTGAAAGCCCTGCTTAAGGTCAATCTCTCCAAAGGTATTTTTCATCATATTCAATTTCATATTCTTTTAAAAACAATAAATATTCTTCTTTAAAATTCATCTTTCTGGGATGCTCTTCTTGTTTCTCGATGTATGTTTTGGTTTTGTTATGTATAGAAGGACTGACAGAAAATCCACCATAACCTCCTTGCCACGCAAAATGTTTATAATAATCTCCCTTTGTTTTGATCCATCTGCTGCTGTGACGTTTGATTTCTTCAATCAATTTTGCAAGAGCAATATTCTTCGACATCACACAAAGAATATGAACATGATCTTCAACGCCATTTATAAGTATTGGAATTGAATCATTATCATTTATTATGGCTCCCATATAAGCATATAATTCAGAGGAATCTTCTCTTTTTATTTTGACATCATTGTTTTTTGTGTGAAATATGATGTGTGTAAATAATTTTGAAAGAGACTGTGCCATGTTGTGGTATTTAATCTGCCCTTGCAGGGCGCTGTTTTGTTAATCGCTTGTCCCCAAGACCTTGTCTTGGGCTGAATTAAGTTGCCATTTCGTGGCGTTTCCAAGTAAATGTTTTTCGGGCTGTAAGCCTATGTTTCTCCAATCCAAAATTAGATTAAGCCCAAACCATTTCCAATCGTCTGTAAAAATATTTTACAATTATCTGTAAATAAATTTAACGTATACATTTCGGGAGATGTGTTAAGTGTCATATTATTAGGAGTTTGTATTTGTGGCATCATTATAGGATAAGTCAACGAAACAATATTCAGAAAATGTTTAAAACACGTATTTATTTAATTCTCATTTTTAGTTTGGCTTTTCAATTCTCGGTTTGGAGCCAACAAACCTGGACACTTACACAGTGTATTTCGTATGCCATCGAAAACAACATTAATCTGAAGGAATACGAGATTTTGGAAAAGCTCGCTTTGGAAGATGTAAGGCAATCAAAAAGAAATATGTTGCCCGGAGTGAGCGGATCAACCAGTGCCGGATTAAGTTTTGGGCGATCTATTGATCCAAATACAAACGGCTATGTAAATACCGAGTTCTTTAATAATTCGTATTCTTTATCCTCTTCAATCGCAGTATTCGATGGTTTTAGAATTCAAAATCACATGAAATACCAGCAGTTTAAAAAGGAAGCTTCCGAGTACATGCGAATTAATGCCGGCGATGATTTGGCATTTGGAGTAATGATCGCATTTTACGATGTGGTGTATTACAAAGGAATGCTGGAAATTGCCATTGAGCAGGTTGAAGCCTCAAGGCTTAGTTTAAAAACAACAGAAAAGATGGTAGATGTGGGTTTGAAAGCCAAAACTGATTTACTTGAAATGCGTGCCAATCTTGAGAGCGAGGAGCTGAACAAAATTACAATTGAAAATAAAGTTGAGACCGTTACATTACAACTTAAGCAGCTCATGAATTTTGTGTCGCGCGATGAGATGGAATTGATGGATGACTCCATTTTGGTGTTTAACGAAGTGGTTGATCAACCCCAGCAATTGTTCAACCAATATACCAGTTGGTCGCCCTATTATCAGTCTATTGAAGCCAATTTGAAAGCCACCGAAAAAGGCCTCGCTCTTAGTCGCTCGCAACTGTATCCATCGTTGTGGGCATCAGGCTCGATAAACACCGGCTTTTACGAAACCAATGTGAACGATATTGGAGAAACGATTGGATTTCGCGATCAGTTTAAAAACAACAAAAGTCAATATTTAGGTGCCTCTTTAAGCATCCCGATTTTTAACAGGTGGGCAAATCGTTCGGATATAAAAAAGGCAAAACTCGAAATTGAGCGGGTAAAAACCAACCTGGAAGACGAAAAACAGAAAATGTTTTTTGAAATGGTAAATAACCTTACCGAGCTGGAAGCCTTGTATAAAGAGTACAATCAGTATATGAAACGTAGCGAGGTAGATGCTTTGGCTTTTCGGGCTGCCGAAAAGAAATTTGAGCAGGGGTTGATGGACATTAACGACTACTACCTTGCAAAAAACCGCCTCGCCAATACACAAAGCCAGGTATTACGCTCGCGCACGCAGTGGGAAATTAAAATAAAAGTGCTGGAATTCTACAAAGGAACACGTTTCTGGCAATTGGAAGAAAGTCATTAGGCATTGGTCGTTAGGAAGAAAACCAATGAAGAATGACTAAGAAAGATTGAAGAGAATATTAGAAAAGAAATAGAATAAAAAATTTCAAAAATACCATCGATATGGGAATGGACAAAGTAATCGAAAAGAAAAAAGGCTTAAAACTAAAGCACATTATTTGGATTGTGGTGGGGGTGGCAGTTGCTTTTGCAATTTATAATATGGCCTTGGGAAGCAGTGGCTCGGTGTATAGGGCCGAAAAAGACAAACTAAGTATTAGTACTGTGGAAAACGGCCTTTTTAATGACTACATAACTGTGATTGGCCGCGTCGAACCCATTTATACCATTTACCTTGATGTGGAAGAAGGAGGAAAAGTAGAAGAGATTTTTATTGAAGAAGGTGAAATGGTTAAAAAGGGAGATGTAATTCTGCGTTTAAAGAACAACGACCTGAATACACAGATCATGAACAGTGAGTCGCAACTGGCATACCATGCCAACGAATTACGAAATACCCAAATTAATATTGATCAACAACAGATTTACAACCGGCGTTCGAAACTCGAAATAGATTTGCAGGTAAAGCAAGCCGAAAGAAAATACAAGCAGTATGAAGCGCTGTTTACGGAAGATTTGATTGCAAAAGAAGAGTACATGCAGGCGAAAGAAGATTATGAGCTTTCGTTGAGCGAGAAAGAGTTGACCTATCAAAAATTTGTTCAGGACTCTATTTTTCGTTCAAATCAGAAAATGAATATGGACGAGAGTCTGGAAAACATGAGACAGAACCTGGAAATGGCCAGAAGACGTTTGGATAACCTGAATGTTAAGGCTCCGGCTGACGGGCAGCTAGGTTTACTTAATGCCGAAATCGGGGAGTCAATCGCCCGCGGACAACGGATTGGAATGGTGAATATTTTAACCGACTTTAAAATTAACGCGCTTATCGACGAACATTACATCGACCGGGTTCGTCGCGACCTGAGTTCTTCTTTCGACCGTGGTGGTGTGGATTATAATTTGAGGGTAAAAAAAGTGTATCCCGAAGTGCGCGAAGGTCAGTTTGAAATTGATATGATTTTTGAAGGAGAAAAACCTGATAACATTCGTACCGGGCAAACTTATCACACTAAATTGGAGTTGGGGCAGCCCGAAAAAGCAGTATTGATACCAAAAGGTGGATTTTTTCAGAGTACAGGCGGCCAGTGGGTATATGTGTTAAACGACAACGAAACCGAAGCAAGCAAACAAAGCATTCGGATTGGAAAACAAAATCCGCAGTATTACGAAGTATTGGAAGGACTTAGCGGAGGTGAAAAAGTAATCACTTCGAGTTATGACCTGTTTGGCGATAACGACAAAATTGTGTTCAAGTAGAAAGCATAGCGCGAAGTGGAAAGCGCTAAGCGATTCGTAGAACATTCAACTGTGTAATTTAAAACAAATTGATTTGAATTAAAATATTTCGATATGGCACATTTTCGTTTTATGGATTTAGATATTTGGAAAGAGGCTATTGTGTTAAATGATGATCTATACGATTTAGCAGAAATCCTCGAGCAGGCAAAACATTTTCGAGCGGCCGAACAATTAAGGGCTGCTTCATTAAGTATTTCTAATAACATTGCTGAAGGTGCAGGCTCTTTTTCTGACAAGGATTTTGCTAATTTTTTAAAGTTTGCCCGACGTTCAGTTTTTGAAACTGTCAACATTACATATGTCGCTTTTCGCAGAAAATTTATTACAGAAGATGAGCTAAACAAAAAGCTGGATGACATGGATAAATTGAGTAGAAAAATAACAAATTTCAGAAAGAAGATACTGAGCGCATAGCGCGAAGTGAAAAGCGCTCTGAGCAAGGTAAATTACAGCGGCATATAATTTTTGTTCTTTTTGCCATGCGCCATGCTCTCTGCACTTAGCTAATTGATTATATAACAAAACAAAAATATCATGATAAAGACGAGAGAATTAACAAAAGTATTCCGCACTGAAGAGATTGAAACCAGTGCTTTAAACAAAGTGGATCTTCACATTCAGAAAGGCGAATTTGTTGCCATTATGGGACCGTCGGGTTGTGGAAAATCAACCTTGTTAAATATCATCGGCTTGCTCGATAATCCAAGCGGTGGAACCTATCATTTTGATGGCGAAGAAGTAGGTGGTTTAAAAGAACGCAACCGCACACTTTTGCGTAAGGGAAACATTGGTTTTGTATTTCAGAGTTTTAATCTTATTGATGAATTAAATGTGTACGAAAATGTGGAACTTCCGCTTATCTATTTAAAACTGAAAGCCAAAGAAAGAAAGGAAATGGTTGAAAAAGTATTGGAACGTATGAAAATTGCACATCGTAAAAAACACTTTCCTCAACAACTTTCAGGTGGTCAGCAACAGCGTGTGGCCATTGCCCGTGCTGTAGTTGCCAACCCTAAATTGATCCTCGCCGATGAGCCAACAGGTAACCTCGACTCTAAAAACGGATTGGAAGTAATGAACCTGCTCACCGAACTAAATCGCGAAGGAACCACCATTGTAATGGTAACACACTCGCTGCACGACTCGGAATTTGCGCACCGTGTTGTTAATTTGTTCGACGGACAGATTATTACCGAAGAAGTTAAAAAGCAAATGGGAGAGATCTTGTTATAACATTCTGAATATTTAGGTATTCACTTTAAGTGAATACCTAAATAAACAAATATGCCATGAAAGATTTACGATTTATATTCAGAATGTTTCGGCGAAATCCCTTGTTGGTTTTTGTAAACCTTCCCGGATTAGCTGTCGGATTAAGCGCAGTATTGCTGTTGGCGGTTTACCTTAAACACGAGTTAAGTTACGATCAGCATTTTCAAACAAAAAACAATGTTCTTCGACTTTACAATGCAGTTACCGAAAATGGAAACATTACCAATTATGCCATTTGTTTGCGCCAGGCTTATACCGAAATTCCATTGCGGGTTCCGGAAATAAGATCGGCCACTCAGATTTATAACGGCTGGAATACTACTGCGGAATATGAGAAGCAAAAATTTCCCAACATGCATCTGTTGTATGCCGATAAGGAGTTTTTTGATGTGTTTGGACTCGAGCTGCTGCAGGGAAACAGCAGCGATGCTTTGCAGCTTGAAAACAATGTGGTGATTACCCGGTCGACGGCATTAAAAGTATTCAATACTGTTGATTGTGTTGGTAAGGTTTTTAACGTATCGGAAGAGGCGGCTACTGTAACAGGTGTAATTAATGACTTGCCCAATAACACACACTTTAATTTCGACTTGTTGGTATCGATGCAAACAGTTCATCCCGAAAACTGGGGAGGACTGGAACTTTATACATATTTCCGAATTGACGAGAATACCAATTTAGCTGTGGTTAGCGAGAAAATAGCTGCAGCAAATAACGAGGAAATGAAACCCTGGGGAGAACCATTTAACCTTTCTGTGGAAACAGGAACAGAATTACTGTCAGACCTGCACCTTCATACCGTTGTTGATTTCGACCTTTCTCCAAAAGCAAATTTAACGCATGTTTTTATTATTGCAGGCATTGCCTTTTTGGTGCTGCTTATTGCCATGGTAAATTACATTAATTTGTATGTTTTGCATGGCGAAAAACGAATTGCCGAAATTGCTTCACGAAAATCGCTGGGAGCAACGCAAAGTACACTCTCGCGTTTGTTCTTCACCGAAACATCAGTAATAAGCATTTTGTCGTTTATGTTGGCTTTGGGAATTACGGCACTTGTTCAGCCCGCATTTGCGCGATTAATGAAAAGCCAGATCGAACTCTCAGACATGTTTTCTTTATCCGGAATTTTGTTGGTTCTGGCAGTTCTGACTGTTTTAATACTGGTTTCGGGAGCTTATCCAAGCTATTATTTGTCGAAACTAAACCTGGTAAACGCGCTCAAAGGAAAGTCTTCGAAAGTAAAACGTAAAAGCACATTGTCGCGTATTGCAGTTATTTCACAGTTTTCTATTTCGGTTTTTCTGATTAGTGCACTTGTAATTGTTTTTGTCCAGGTGAATTATTTGAAGGAGGTACCACTTGGTTTTAATCCCGAGAATGTAATTGGCATCACCAATTTGAATAACGAGGTACGAAGAAGCGCATCGTCAATCGCTGAGAAATTGTCGCAACTGGCATTTGTTGAAGATGTGGCTGCTTCCGATCATGCGATGGGACAAGGCTCAAGCGGTCAGGGAATAAAAAAATACGGCGATTCCGGTAATTTTAAAGGTATCGATGAATACCGTGTACATCCCGGATTTGCAAAAACCATGCAACTTGAATTGGTTGACGGCCGGTATTTTAATAAGTCTGAATCAGATAAAAGGGCAGTAATTCTGAACCAGGCAGCGGCAAAAATGCTGGGGTCTGAGGTGAAAGTTGGCAGCCTGGTAGATATGTTTGATGAACCTTTAACCGTAATTGCAATTGCAAAGGATTTTTACTACATCGACCATCCGGGAGCTCCAATTGCACCGCTAGTTATTACAAATTACCGCAACAATGTAAACAACATTTATGTGCGTACAAAAGCAGGAACTACTTCTGCGCAGCTGGCCCAAATTGATGAGGTGATTAAAAGTTATTCGCCGGAACTTATAATAAGTAAGTTTCAGTTGACCGATGTTTATGCCAATAAATACACCAACGAAGAGCGTATGATAAAACTGGTTACCACCGGTGCCGGACTGGCTATCATCATCAGTTTTATTGGTTTAATGGCGCTTTCGGTGCTAAATGTAAACCGACGAAGAAAAGAGATAGGAATACGGAAGGTAATTGGCAGTACCGAAACACAGGTTGTACGAGAGCTGTTAAAAGAAACGTTTATCCTGGTTCTTATTGCCATTGTTATAGCTTTTATTGGCAGTTATTTTACCATGCATCAATGGTTGCAACATTTTGTAAACCGGGTATCTATTTCTCCTATATATTTTCTGATAAGTGCGGCTTTCGCATTGTTAATAGCATTTATGGCAGTGAGCTGGCAAAGCTGGCGGGCGGCAACCCGTAATCCGGTTGAAGCACTCAGATACGAGTAATTCTGAGATCGTTGATCGTAAAGCGATAGGGAGGAAGCCTTGCGTTATGAATAACTAAAAAACAGTACAATGAATAATATATTAAAACCAATAATCAGAAATTTTGTGCGCAAACCGATAATCAGCCTGATCAATTTGTTTGGATTGGCAATTAGTCTTGTTTGTGTAATCATCTTGTCGGTTTATTGTTACAACGAATTAAGCACCGACACGCACCATGTTAACGGAGATCGGATTTATCTTATCGGAAAACCCGGAGCTGGCATGAATACCCCGGCGGTGTTAAAACCGCATATCGATATGGAAGTTCCCGGTGTGGAAGCGGCCATTCGAGTGGCCGGTACATGGCAAACTCCGGTTTTTCAAACAGAAGGTGGTGAGCCGATTACCTCCGACCTGATTTTTTCTGATCCTGAGTTTTTTAGCTTTTTTAATTACAAAACGATTGAAGGAGATTGTGCTACGGCTCTTACTAGTCCAATGTCGGTTGTTATAACCAAACCGCTGGCCAATAAACTTTTTGGGCGCAATTCCGCCGTTGGGAAAACAATAAAATACAACAATGAAAAATTGTTAATCGTTTCTGCAGTTATTGAAAAGCCCACCGGAAATTCGTTTCTCGATTTTAGTGCCGTTACTTCCATCGAAACCCGAAAAATTCTTCAACCCAGCGAAGGGGAATTTAAAGAATGGGGCTGGTCTAATTTTCAAACTTTTTTGTTATTGGGCGAAAATGCAGATCAGAACCAGGTTGCTAAAACCATCTTTTCGGTATTTCCCAATGAATTTCAAAAATGGATTGGAGAGATTCACCTCATAAAATTGAAGGATGTTTATTTCTCCAATTTGCAAACGTTCGGAGCTCAGCATGTTCGGATGGGAGATAAAAACAAAGCTTTAATTCTATTATTTGTAGCCGGCCTTATTCTGCTAATTGCATTGGTTAATTTTATAAATATCTCTTCGTCGCAATGGATGGAGAAGATAAAACAAACAGGTGTTTTAAAGGTTATTGGAGCCACACGTACCATCATTTTCCGCAGGGTGCTGAGCGAAACCTTTCTGTTGTTTATCGCAGCTGTAATTTTAGCCGTAATTATTACGACCTTAGTAACACCGCTTATTCAAAGCTATACCGGTATTCAATTCAGTACAAAACTTATGTCCAGTGCTAAACTTTTTTTCATTTTATTTGCTGCTACACTGGTTTTTAGTCTGATTTTAAGTTTGATCCCCGGGTTACGCATTTCATCGTCAAAGGCAGTCAACAATCTTAAAAAATCAATCGATCAAAATTCAAAAAAAACGTACTTGCGAAACGGATTGATTACCCTGCAATATGTGATTTCTATTGTATTGATTGCATTTACAACGCTAATATACAAACAGCTTGATTTTGGAAGTAACAATCTTGTCTTTAATCAGGACAATACAATTGCAGTTAAGCTTACGCCACAACTTAAAAAAGACATTATTAAAGATGAGTTTAAGAAAATATCCGGCGTCCAAAATGTTTCTCTTTCACAATTCTATCCGGGAAAACAATTGTCGAGTTGGGGAATCAAATTAAACCTGAATGGCGAACAGAAGGAGGTTCATTTCACCACCTTTAGTGCCGATGCTGAATTCTTTCCGATGATGGGTTTAGAAATAGTGATGGGAGAACTCTATTCCGATGGTTCTGACACTGACAAGGATAAGGTAATTGTGAACGAAACATTTTTGAAAGAATTTAAGATAGAAAATCCAATTGGCGGAACTTTTGCGATGCAGCCGGGTACTGATTATGAAATAATTGGAGTGATCAAAGATTTTCATTTTAAATCGCTTGAAAAACCAATCGAACCACTGGCAATTATAAACCAGGGGTATGCTTCGTATTGTATAGTAAACATTCAGTCCGGAAATTTTAAATCCCTGCCTTTAACGCTGAAAAATATTCAGTCAATTACATCGAAACTTTCGCCGGCATTTCCTGTTGAAATTAGCTTCCTCGATTCTGCCGTTAAAAATATGTACGAGTCTGAGCTTCGTTTTCGTCGAACATTCTCCTTGTTTTCAATAAGTGCAATAATTATTTGTGCCATGGGAATTCTGGCCATGTCAATTTTTGCGAGCCAACGCAGGATTAAAGAAATCGGCATCCGCAAAGTAAACGGCGCAAAAGTTTCAGAAATACTAAGCATGCTCAACAAAGACTTTGTAAAATGGGTGGCTTTAGCATTTGTTATTGCCACACCAATTGCATTCTACGCCATGAATAAATGGCTCGAAAACTTCGCCTATAAAACCGCTTTAAGCTGGTGGATTTTTGCCCTGGCCGGAGCGCTGGCACTGGGAATTGCCTTGTTAACGGTGAGTTGGCAAAGCTGGTGGGCAGCCACGCGGAACCCGGTGGAAGCACTCAGATATGAGTAATCGTTTATTGTAAAGCGAAAGAAAAAATAAAAATTATGCTTAGACACTTTATAAATATTGCGCTTCGAAATATTAGACGAAACAGGCTTCTCTCTTTTATTCAGATTGTTGGGTTATCCTTAGGAATTACGGCATTCATACTAATTGTGAAATATGTAGAATACGAAAAAAACTGGGATGCTTTTAATACGAATTTCGACAGGATTTACAGGGTTCAGGAATATAAAAAAGGAGACAAACTAGACGTTAATACCTTAACATCCTTTCCTGTTTCCGGTTATATGAAAAATAATCTTCCGGAAGTTGAAGAAGTTATCTCAATAGATACTGAAAAGAACAGGATTTTTTCATCTTCACCTGAATTAACGTTTATTGAACAATTTGGTGCATCAGCCTCCAGCGATGTTTTTGACATTTTTTCCTTCAAATTAATACAAGGAAATAAAGTGGATGTACTTGATCAGCCCAATTCTATTGTTTTATCGCAATCAATGGCGCAAAAGTTTTTCCCTGGTAAAAACGCTGTTGGCGAGATCATTTACGATAAAGAAAAAAACGAACTGCTGGTTACAGGAATAATGGAAGACATTCCAGCCAATTCGCATATTACAGCTGCTTATATTCGTTCAATAATAAAGGAAAGTGATAAAAATGCGAATGAATGGGGAAATACATCCTTCATGACCTATGTGTTACTAAGACCCGGTGCATTAGTTTCAGCAGTAGATTATCAAATTCGAAATATCTACAAAGATCATCTTCCGTTAAATAAATCCGAATTGTATCTGCATCCACTAAAAAAGATTCATCTCGAACCCGACGGTTCAGGAAATTCAAAAAGCATTGTGTTTTTCTACTCTTTAATGGGTGTTCTCATTTTGCTTTTAGCTAAAGTTAATTTTATGAATCTTTCCACCTCAATGTCGACTAAACGTTCCAAAGAAATTGGTATTAGAAAAACAAATGGAAGCAGTAAACAAAAAATTCGCTGGCAATTTTTATCCGAATCAATCATTATATCAGTATTGGCTTTTATTATAGCTCTGGCACTAACTTTTATTTGCCTGCCGTTTTTCAGTACAGTGGTTAAACGAGAAATTACACTCTCAGTTTTGAATGACGCGGGTTTGATAATTTTAACACTGGGAATTATTATTATTGCAGGTTTTTTAGCCGGAATTTACCCCGCATATATTGCTGCCGGATACAATCCAATAAAAATGCTAAAAGGGCAGGGCCATTTTCCCGGAACAAAAAGAAAATCTTACGGGATGATGGTTATGGTTTATGTTCAATTTATACTTTCAACCATTTTGTTCGGATCAAGTATTTGGATGTACCGGCAGGTTAATTTTCTGGAAAACAAGGAAGTTGGGTTTGATAAAGAATATCTTTTACACACCCGGATACCATCGAATAACAGTCACGTTTCATACGATGTTTTAAGAAACGAATTATTGAGCAATCCGGATATTAAAAATGTAAGTGTGTCGGGGAATACACCTTTACATCACAGTTGGAATACAACTGTTTTTTATGAAGCAGGCCCGAACGATGAACTAACCCCTGTTCAGTATAACAAGGCGTGTTTCGATTTTATAAACACCTACAATTTTACCCTGCTTAAAGGCCGTAACTTTTCGCGTGAATACACAACTGATGTAAATAAATGCCTGGTTAACGAAACAGCTGTTCGAAAATTTGGATGGAAAAATGCTATCGGAAAGTGGATTCAAGACGGCGGTAAAAAATATGAGGTAATTGGTGTTCTGAAAGATTTCAATCAGGGGAATTTAAATACTTTTATAGAACCCTATGTTTTATTGTTACATGACGGAAATCTTGATCAGTCAACATGTTTTACTTTTTTAGTGAATTCCGAAAAAATCAACCAGTCAAAAAGAGAGGTTAAAAACACGCTTGCCGGATTTTTCCCTAACTCGATTTTCAATATTTATGAATTTGAAGAAGACAGTAATCGTAAAGTTCTTGAAATCTGGACCAATGTGAGAAATACATCCGGTTTTTTTACCATTCTGGCTATCATAATTGCTCTTGTTGGAATATTTGGATTGGTCGTTTTCTTGACACAGCAAAAAATAAAAGAAATAGGCGTTCGAAAAGTGCACGGTGCGAAAACAATCCAAATGTTTTTGCTGACTACCAATAAGTTAATCGTACTTCTTTTAATTGCTATTCTAAATGTTGTACCGGTTTTTCCAATACTTCAACGATTAACACCTGGTGCTTATAAATACCAGGCTACTGTTTGGGATGTTCTTCTGGTTGCAATCGGGTCAATTCTGATTATTATTATTTCAAGTGGTTTCCTGGCTTACAAAGCTGCAACGCGGAACCCGGTGGAAGCACTTCGATACGAATAGAGGAGAGCGAAGATCATCGATAGCGATACTTGTTTTTAACAGGCAATTAATTATTACGTTTTGAAAAAAGTACAGATAAAAAAAATTAAAATGAAAAAAAATCGCACAAATATTATCCGCTTTATTAAACGAAATCCGTTGTATAACTCCATCAATTTTACCGGGCTGGTAATTGGTTTTGCTTGCGTAGTTTTTATTGGTCTTTGGATAAAAAATGAATTGAGTTACGATCGGTTTCACACAAATGCGAACCAAATTTACCGCGTTCATCGGTATTTTTACGATAATAATGGAACCGAGAATCTTCATTTGCCCTATGTTGCGCCTCCCATTGCGCCATTATTGAAAGACGAATTCTCGGAGATTGAAAATATAGCACGGGTATCTCATACCGGAATGCTTTTTCGTTTGAACGATCAAAAGGTAACAGAACCGGACGTTTGTTTTGCCGAACCCGATATTCTGAATATTTTCTCTTTCGAAGGGCTTTCTATTGAAAACAATTTACTAAACGAACCACTAACAGCTGTGGTCTCTGCATCGATTGCAAATAAGTATTTTAATAACGAATATGCGGTTGGTAAAACAATAGAATTTTTCGATGAAAATGGCAACAGTTATAATTTAAAAGTTACCGGTGTGTTCAACGACTGGGAGCAAAACAACCATTTCCGACCTGAAATCTTTATTTCTTTTTCTACCTATGCAAATGCAGTAGGTGAAAGTGAGTTAAACGACTGGGGTAGTAATAATTACGAAACATATGCATTGGTGCTGGATCCGCCTCAACAACTGGATTCCCGCCTCGATGCATTCATCAACAAACAATTTGAAAATGGAACAAGTTGGACAAAAATAAGGATGGAAAAATTATCGGATATCCATTTCAACTGGTATGGAAGCCGTTCAAGTATTTATGTGTTGTTATCCATTGCAATCTTGATCCTGCTTTTGGGAAGCATCAACTACATCAACCTGAATACTGCTATTTACAGCAAACGGATTAAAGAAATTCAGATTAAAAAAATTATTGGAGCAACACGTAAACAGATCCTATCCTTATTAGTGCTTGAATCAGTCTTATTTTGTATTATTTCTTTAAGTGTTGCCCTCATTCTTGTTGGTTTGGCTATTCCTTATCTTGCGAATCTTTTTAACAGTAACCTGGCATTTTCTGTGCGCCAAAATCTAACTCTGATAGCTGTATTTTTCACACTCTCAATTTTTATTGGACTGGTATCGGTGGTATATCCGGCTAAAATATTGCTTTCAGGTAAAAAGTATCTTTCCTCAAACGGTAAAATGTCTTTTCGTAACGGGATGGTTATTTTCCAGTTTTTTGTTTCAATTGCTCTGATTGTGTCATTCCTGACAGTAAATAGACAATTAGACTATTTGCAGACGAAAAATCTTGGGCTTAATCAGGAGAATGTGATTTCAGTGAGCGCATCGCCTAATCATATTGAAAAGCTTGATGTGTTTCGCGATCAGTTAACTAAAAACCCGAACATTATTGATGTAACCGGTTCTAAAAGAATACCATCGCAACGTCTTGATGACAGTAACGCAATGAAAGTTTCCAATAATGGAAAAATGGAACCTCTTGGTTTTAGGGTAGCCAATATTCGGGGTGACGAACATTTTGTTCCAACCTACGAAATGAAACTGATTGCCGGAAATAATATTAGCAGTCAAACTAAGGAAGTGAAGGAATATTTGGTGAATCGTTCGGCAGTGGAGAAAATTGGCTGGGAATCGCCCGAAGCGGCAATCGGGCAGTTTGTTGAATATGGAAATGAAAAAGGCAGAATAGTTGGCGTGTTGGAAAACTTCAATTACGAATCGTTACACAATGCTGTATTCCCAATTATCTTATATAAAGACCCTTTTAGTTATAATCGCATTTCAATACGAACAAATCAAACTGACATAGCAAATACAATAACGTTTATAAAAAATACGTGGCAAGATTTTGACTTGTCAGGTTCTCCATTTTCCTATCAGTTTATTGATGAGCGATTTGAACGGTTGTACCAATCGGAAAAGTACACCAAAACAATATTCACCTCTTTTATGGTATTGGCTATATTCATTGCTATTTTAGGATTAGTTGGATTATCTCTTTTTGTGTTGGAACTGCGCACCAAAGAAATCGGCATCCGCAAAGTAAATGGTGCTAAAATATCAGAAATATTAACGCTGTTAAATAAAGATTTTGTGATTGGGGTGGGAATTGCTTTTGTTGTTGCCACGCCAATTGCATACTACGCCATGAATAAATGGCTGGAAAATTTCGCCTATAAAACCAATTTAAGTTGGTGGATATTTGCATTATCAGGAGTATTGGCATTGGGAATCGCACTGTTAACAGTGAGTTGGCAGAGTTGGCGGGCTGCTACACGGAATCCTGTTGAGGCACTCAGATATGAGTGACGAAATCCCGATTGAAGCATCGGGATTGTGGCGATGAGATACGAATAACAAAACAAATTGAAGAAGAAAAATCATGCTGAATAACTTAAAAAGAATTTATCGGAAAGCACTAAAATACAGGAGCTATACAATGATTAATGTTGTTGGTTTGTCAACAGCTTTTGCCTTGTCGTCGCTTTTACTTTTGTATGTGTACAATGAATTTCATGTCGATGATTTTCACCAGAATAAAGACCGGATTTACCGGGTTGTTGATGCCGGCGACGGTACTGCTTTTACAAACCCGCTGCTGGCCGGTGAATTAAAAAGTGCTTTCCCCGAAATTGAAGAGGTAACGCGGGTGAGGCACAATGGACATGGTTTTTATAAATATGAAAATTCTGTTGTCGATATTCCGTACGACATGTGTTTTGATTCCACTGTTTTTAAAATGTTCGATTTTAAACTGGTTGCCGGAACAGAAAAAGAAGCTCTGATAAGTCCCCTTTCGATTGTATTAACAAAAAGCATTTCAAAGAAAATATTTGGTGATAAAAATCCACTTGGTAAGGTATTACGATACAATGATCTTTGTGATTTAACGGTTACCGGAATTATTGAAGATCTTCCTGCCAATTCAACTTTTACTGTCGATGCCATCCTGCCTTTCCAGCTGCTGGCTTATCTTTGGAATGGGTACACGGGCAGGCCTTCCGATGATTTTTTCATTCGCGACAATGGTTCTTTTCATACCTACATCATGTTCAAACCCAATGTTGATGTTGCGTCAATCGAGAACAAAATTGCCGGATTCTGTAAAGAAAAATCGTTTCAACAGGACATGAAACTGCAACCGATGAACGACATTTATTTTGGGTACAACAACCGCGACAGGTGGATTCATAAAGGAGAAAAATCAATCGTAATTCTTTTATTGTCTATCGCTCTCGGCTTGCTAACCATCAGCATAATTAACTACATTAATTTGAATTCGGCAGTAACGTTAAATAACCTGTTTGGCTTTGGCATCCGGAAAATACTTGGTGCCAAACCCGGACAAATTATAATCCAATCGGTTGTGGAAACCCTGCTCTATTTTATGGTTTCAATCGGGATAGCTGCAGCAATTGTGATTCTGATAATTCAGCCATTTCAAAATATTTTAGCTGAAGAATATCATTTTTCGTCTTTGTTGACGGGAACCAATTTAAGTATCGCTTTTGGTATTCTGTTATTGACCGCACTGATTTCAGCAATGGTACCGGCACACCATTTCAAAAAAGCTCCTTCCACTGCAATAATTAAAATGAAACATTCAGGAAACCGCTCTTCAGGTCTCTTAAATAGACCGCTCATAATTGTCCAGTTTTTTATCGCCATACTTTTTATCGTGTCGGCCATAACCATTAAAAAGCAGGTAAACTTCATCAACCATAAAAATTTAGGGTTCGACAAAGATTTGCTGGTTTATGTTGATTTGATATCGTACAATTTAACAACTTCTGAAGCCGATGTATTGAAAGAAAAACTGATGGCAGATTCCCGCATTCAGAATGTATCTTTTTCAGCAGGAATTTTTGGCGATGTCCGTCGGGGCAATTTTGTTGACATAAACGGTAAAAAACTTTTGTACCGTCAAATTCCTTCCGATGTCGATTATGTAAAAACAATGCACTATAAAATTGTGGAAGGTCGGGATTTTACCAGCGAGTTGAAAACCGATGAAATATCAAAAGCTTATATCATCAATCAAACACTGGCTAAAACTTTGGAAATGGAAAATCCTCTTCAGGAGAAACTGAATAATCATCCCATAATTGGCGTTGTCGAGGATTTTAATTTCGAACCGGTTCAAACGCATATTCAGCCCGTTGCCTTGTTGTGCGATCCCGCGGAAGCACTGTGGATTGCAAACATCAGGTTAAACCCAGGCGACTTGCAAAGTTCAATTCAATTTATTGAAAACATAATTAAAAACGTAAAACCCGGTAGCCCTTTCCGTTATTCCTTTGCCAACGACAGGGTTGCCACCTATTACAAAAAGGAAGTGCAGTTCTCCAAATTATCGGCCCTGTTTTCTATTGTGAATATTCTCATTTCGTGTATCGGCCTGGTAGGGCTGGTGCTTTTTACCATTAACGGAAGGATTAAAGAAATCGGCATCCGCAAAGTTAACGGAGCCAAAGTTTCTGAAGTTTTAATGATGCTGAACAAAGACTTTATAAAATGGGTGGCGATCGCTTTTGTAATTGCCACTCCAATTTCATATTACGCTATGGATAAATGGCTCGAAAGTTTTGCCTATAAAACAACTTTAAGTTGGTGGATATTTGCCTTAGCCGGGGTGTTGGCTTTGGGAATTGCACTGTTAACCGTTAGCTGGCAAAGCTGGCGGGCCGCTACAAGAAATCCTGTTGAGGCGTTGCGGTACGAATAGAGGAGAGCGGAAATCCACGATAGCGAAGCGAGAAGAATTAAATTAAATACAGCCAATAAAATGAACTCATTAAGAAATATAAATCATAAAATAATTCTGCGAACCATCTTGCGCAATAAGCTTCATTCTTCGATTAACATTATCGGACTAGCAATTGGCATCGCTGTTTTTATACTAATAGCACGATACGCAAACCATCAATTCAGTTTCGATCGCTTTCACAAACAGCAGAACAATATATACAAGGTTTATCTTGGCGATAATGGATCTTTACCTCCGGCTGTTGCTTTATTTTTAAAGGATAATATTGCTGGAATTGAAGATGTTGTTCGTGTAGATGAATGGTATGGTGGAGGAAATAAAGGTTATTTAGAATACGAAAAAGAAACGATCAGAACTGATAATTTCATTTTTGCTGACAGCAGTTTCTTCAACTTCTTTGATTTTAAAATGTTGTTTGGCGATTCCCAAAACGCTCTCAAAACTCCAAATTCAATAATTTTGTCAGAGCGTTTGTCTCGAAAAATATTTGGCAATGAAAACCCAACAGGAAAGCAAATCACCTATTTAAGTGACTACCCCAGTGCAAAATATACATTCACCGTAAGTGGTGTAATTGAGGACTCGCCTACCAATTCATCAATTCCTTACAACGGAATAATTTCAATGTCAACCATAACTTATCACCACATTAGAAACGGAAACATTAGCGAAGATTGGGTCAACTGGGGATTTGGCAGCTATGTTAAAATTTCTTCACCTGAAACTGTAAATCAACTCAACAATGAAACACCTGAATGTTGGTCAAATTTGATGGCTGAACGTTGGCAGGTAGATAAAGGCAGTCAGCGTGCAGCGGAATACAAATTAAACTTTGTTCCATTAAAAGAAGTACATTTTCATGGTAGCAACAAACGCTTTTCTGTTTACCTGATACTACTTATCGGACTGGTTATTTTAATCATAGCCATTATTAACTACATTAATTTATCACTGGCTATTTCCAGCACCCGTTTAAAAGAAATAGGAATTCGAAAAATAATCGGTTCTGATAAAGGTACTTTATTCAAACAATTTATAACTGAGTCAATCTTAATCACTTCAATTGCCGGTATTATTGCAGTAATTATTGTTCTTTTCATTTACCCTTATTTGTTCAACTTTATCGGATTTAAATCCGTGGTTGCTCCCGGTGAAACTTTCAAAGCACTGGCATTCCTCATCGGAGGCCTAATTTTTATTGGGTTCATTTCAGGATTATATCCTGCCTGGTTCCTCACAAAACTCAAGCCAGTACAGAGTATAAAAAATGAATTCAACAAAGGAACGAAAGGAAATAGGTTAAAACATGTATTAATCACAACTCAGTTTGTTGTTTCGATTTTCCTAACAGTAGCCGTTTTAACTTTCTCGAAACAAGCCAACTATATTAAATCTAAAAATCTGGGATTCGACAAAGAACACCTAATTTACCTGTCAGGAGGTGCCAGTATAAATGAACAATATCAGGCATTTCGGGAATCATTATTGGCAAATCCATCGATTCAAAATGTTGCACGTACAAATGGAACCTTTGTGGGGCATCTGAATATTGGTTCCAAGCATAAAGTTAATGGTGAATTCAGAAATTATAAAGCAACAACGGTCGATCCTGATTTTCTCGAAACATTTGGTGTTGAACTTATTGCAGGCCGAAATTTCTCAAAAATTATCGGAAATGACTTAAATAACACTGCGTTGGTAAATGAACGTTTTGTTAAGCAGATGGAACTTGAAGAGCCAATTGGCTCAATTGTAACTTTTTTGGGTGATGACATTACGATTGTTGGTATAATTAAGGACTTTCATATAAGCTCTTTGCACCACGAAATTGAACCATCAATGCTTTGTTATTTGCCATGGAACACTTGCATTAACATTAAAGTGTCGGGCTTGGATCTGGAAAATACAATTGCCACAATTGAAAGCACATGGAAGGAGTTCTCTCCCGATGTACCTTTCGAATATCATTTTCTGGATGAACGTTTTGAAGAACTATATCAAGCCGAAACTGAATTCAGTTCATTGATAAAAATATTTACCCTGATCGCCATATTTATAGCTTGCTTAGGTCTTTTTGGTCTAATTTCTTTTTCGGCCTTACAACGAAAGAAAGAAATCGGGATTCGAAAAATTAACGGTGCTAAAATTTCTGAAGTAATGCTTATTCTAAATAATAGTATTGTAAAATGGGTATTGGTTGCTTTCGCAATTGCCACTCCAGTAGCATACTACGCCATGCACAAGTGGCTCGAAAATTTTGCCTACAAAACCACACTCAGTTGGTGGATTTTTGCTTTGGCTGGAGTGCTGGCTTTGGGAATTGCATTGTTGACGGTGAGCTGGCAAAGCTGGCGGGCCGCAACGCGAAACCCGGTAGAGGCGCTGAGGTATGAATAATTATGGATTGACGTTCATCGAAAGTTTTAAATAAATGACAATTTAAGACTGGTGACTAACCAATAAAAATTAAAACGATGTTAAAACATTCAATAAAATTAATCGTAAGACAACTGTTTAAAGGTAATCGTCAGTTATTGCTCAATGTATTGGGACTAAGTGTTGCTTTTGCGATAGTTCTTTTTCTTAGCACATTCATTCTCACCGAGATGAGAAGAGGGAAAACAATCACTAATTTCGAGAATATATATCGTTTAAAATCGGCAGAAGGTACCTACTGGTCGTCGCGAAGTTTAAAGGAATTCGACAATAAATTCCCCGAAATTAAAAGTATGACCAAACTGCATCCAAATTGGTCTAAAACAAGTTTTTATGAAGTGGGGCAGCAACAATACCAAACCGGAAAAATAATGGTTGCAGATGACCATTTTTTTGATGTTTTCAATCACGAAACAATTGTTGGAGATTTGAGTGATGTTTTGGCCGTAAAGGATAACATTGTACTTACAGAAACTGAAGCTGAAAAGGTTTTTGGTAAAACCGATGTGGTAGGTAAAGGAATACGTTTTATGACAGCTGATTTTGGGGTGATGGATTTAACTGTAGCTGCTGTTATTAAAGATACACCACAGGAAGCCATGATGAGGTTCGATGCTATCATTCCGGTTGAAGCTTTAAATTATTATGTATCCTGGTATGATTCAGATCATTGGGGGAATGCGAGATACGAAGTTTTTATTTCACTTCAACCCAATAACCCGATAGCCGGACTTGAGGCAAAATTGAATTCAGCCTTTCAGGCAGCAGCTCCCGATTGGGCAAAAACCGACAAAGGAGAGATTTTTCTAAAACCCTATTCTTCGTTGTATTTTTCTGAATCAGGAAAGGATAACGTGGTGTCGCACGGAAGTTTAAATCAGGTTAGAACGCTGGGAACCATAATGTTTATCGTTTTTTTACTGGCCATTATCAATTTTATTAATCTGAACACGGCTCAAAAAATTAAACAAACCAAAAATATTGGTATACACAAAACGCTGGGTGCCAATGGGTGGGATTCATTTGTTCGTATGATTTCGGAAGTGCTTCCAGTACTGATTATTACATTCGGCGTGGCAATTGTTTTAGTTGGTTTGTCATTGCCCTGGTTAAATAATTTATTTGGTACCGAGTTCAGTATTTCCGGGTTACTCGATATAAATACATTAATTGTCGGAACAATTGTAATTGCTCTGGGACTTTTTCTATCTACTATTTTTATTAGCCTGTATTTTCAGCGGGTAAAACCATATGAGGCATTAAAGAACAGCACACTGGCCGGAAAAAAGGAGAACCTGCGTAATGCCTTGTTGGTGGTTCAGTTTACGCTTTCTATTGTTTTGGTGATTGGTTCAATGGTTGTATACAAACAAAATATGTACATGCATAACCAAACAATGGGGTTTAAAAAGGACAATATTTTGTACCTGCCTCTGCGAAATGATATGAACAAACAAACTAAGGCAATAAAACAGGAATTGGCTTCCATTTCTGAAGTGTCGGCAATTACATTGGCCTCGCATCCCTTGGGCAAATCGGATATGGGATGGGGCATGTCGTTAAACAATGCCGGAGAAAATAAACGAATCAGTTATGAAGCCATGATGGTTGAGGAAAATTTCTTTGACTTCTTTGGACTCGATATTGTGGAAGGTGAAGGTTTTAGATCGTCATCCATTCGCGAACACGAACACATTTTTAACCAGTTTGCAGTAAATGAGTTTGGAATTAAAAACATTACAGAAGCCAGGATAACGTCATACGACGACGCATCAGGCAAAATAATCGGAGTAGTGAAAGACTTCAATTTTCAGTCGCTACACCACGCCATAAGCCCGATAGGGTTTATTTGTTCCGAACCGGAGAATTTAAGCATTGCTTACCTAAATTTAAATGTGTCGGATAAAATACAGTTACAATCAGCAATGACTAAAATTGAAACGGTTTGGGATACTTTTAGTGGTGACTGGCCTTTTGAATACCATTTTCTGGATCAAACTTTGGATGAGCTGTACAAAGAAGACCAAAAGTTTAGTAAGATATTTCTACTGGCGACGATTCTATCAGTGTTTATTGGTTGCCTGGGATTATTGAGTACGGTCATTTTTATATCCGAAATGCGAATCAAAGAAATTGGCATCCGAAAAGTTAACGGCGCCAAGGTTTCAGAAATACTTGCCTTGCTAAATAAAGACTTTATAAAATGGGTGGCGATCGCTTTTGTAATTGCCACTCCAATTTCATATTACGCAATGGATAAATGGCTCGAAAACTTTGCCTACAAAACCAATTTAAGTTGGTGGATATTTGCCTTAGCCGGAATACTGGCTCTGGGAATTGCATTGTTGACGGTGAGCTGGCAGAGCTGGCGGGCGGCTACGCGGAATCCGGTGGAAGCACTTCGGTATGAATAAGAAACTTTATAAATAGTACAACATGACCAATATAAAATTAATATTCCGAAGCCTTGTAAAAGACAAAACAACATTTGTGATAAATATTGTTGGTTTTGCTTTTAGCCTCAGTATTTGTGCAATTATTGCAGTTTATGTTTTGCACGAGTCGAGCTACGATAAGTTTCATGAAAACTACGATAAAATTTATCGGGTGGTGAATACGGATAATAACCAGGCACAGGTTGATTACACCATCAAAGATGAAATTTTAAAGGAAATTCCTGAGGTTGGAAAGTATTGCCATGTTTTACTTCGTGAAGGTAATTCTCCAATTCGGTTTAATCAACAAATAATCGACGTTCAATACAACGCTTCGGTTGATAATAACTTTTTTGAGGTTTTTTCATTTCCACTGCTGTTTGGAAACCCAAAAGAACCCTTTGACGACAAAAAGAATTCGCTGGCCATTTCTGAAAGTATATCGCAGAAATTATTTGGAATCCAAAATCCCATTGGCGAAAAAGTTGTTCTTTATAATAAGGACGAATATACCGTTTCCGCCGTATTTCAGGATTTTCCGGAACGATCGAGTATAAAAGCCGATTTCATTAGAAATGAAAGCTATGAAGTAAATACACATTCTGAGAGTCATTGCGAAAACGGTAAATGCGAGTACAAAAGAAATATCTTTCTAACCCTTGATAATAAAACGGATATTGACGTTGTTACTGAAAAAGTAAATGCGCAACTGGCTAAGGAAGATAAGTTTCTGAAGGAGGTGAAACTTCAGCCTTTCAAGGATATTTATTTGCATAACAATACGGTTAATAACGATTTAAAGCAAGGAAATTTAAGGCTGGTAAAATTGTTGTCGGCGATTGCTTTAATAACGCTTTTACTTGCATCAATCAACTACATAAATCTGAGCATTGCCCAGCACAAAAAACGTATAAAGGAGGTAGGTTTGCGTAAAACCATTGGCGCATCGCAACCAATGTTAATCCGTTCTTTTCTTGTGGAGTCGGTTGTTGTTACGTTTATTTCAATCATCTTCGCCTGTATAATTACGTATTTCGGCTTACCATTTTTTCGCTCCACTTTCAATCTGCACATTAATCTCTTCGAACTGTTAAAACCTATTTACTTTGTTTATGCCGGGCTTTTTATCCTGGTTTTGGGATTGATTAACGGTTTTTTTCCTGCACTTATCATCACTTCGTATAATCCACCGGATCTTTTTCAGAAAAGGCTATTAAAAGTTGGTGATAATTTTATGCTGAAAAACGTTTTAACTACCTTTCAATTTGCGGTTTCGGTTGTTCTTATTATCTGCGTAATTACCATTTTTAAACAGCTTTCGTTTGTTAAACATGCCGATTTGGGATTTAAAGAAAGTTATCTGTTAAAACTTACCACTTATCGCGCTACCAACTTTGATGTATTGAAAAAGGAATTGTTGCAAAGTCCTTATGTCCTTAGTGCCGGATATTCGTCGGGAATTCCGGGTGAAATTAATTGGGGGAGAAGTGCCGGATTCGATGCGAAAGATTACAATCGTGGCGTTTCTGTTATTGGAGCCGATGAGGATGTAATAAAAACATTTGGTTTCGAAATCCTTGAAGGAAGAGATTTTTTTAGCAGCGAAAATGAAAAAGCCTGCCTGGTAAACGAAACGGCCATGAAAAAATTTGGTTGGGGTACCTGGCAGGATAAACGTTTTGCAAGAGGCGAAAAATACAACGGACTGCAAGTGGTTGGAGTAATTAAGGACTTTCATTTCGGAGCCATGTACGATGAAATTGAACCACTTGTTATTTCATACCAGGATTTTCAGAAAAGCTTTTTAACCGTGCGTTTGTCGGGTACTAATGTTGCCGAAGCCATGGATTTCATTAAAAACACCTGGAATGAAGTTGAACCGAATGTGCCCATAAATTATGCTTTTTATGATACATGGTTCGATTCGATGTATAAAAAAGAAGAGCAGCTTGCCAAAATGGTTTCCACATTTGCCATTCTGGCCATAGTGATTTCCTGTCTGGGTATATTTGGGCAGGCCATATTAAATACTTCGAACCGGATTAAAGAAATTGGTATACGAAAAGTGAACGGGGCCGGATCGCAGGAAATAGTAAGCCTGATTAACCGCGAATTTTTGCGGTGGGTATTGCTTTCGTTATTTATTGCCATTCCTGTTGGAGTGATATTCACTACCCGGTGGCTCGAAAACTTTGCCTATAAAACTACTTTAAGCTGGTGGATATTTGCTTTGGCAGGAGTGCTGGCATTGGCCATTGCGCTGCTAACCGTGAGTTGGCAGAGTTGGCGGGCAGCTACACGAAATCCGGTGGAAGCACTCAGGTATGAATAGTGGGAAATGTGGAGATGCTGACAAACAGTGTTTTGTCTGTATGGAAGCCTGGAGATATGAATAATAATAGTAGATAAAATGGAATTTTTGAAAAACATTAAAATCACATTTCGTTCCTTGTTTAAGAACAAAACTGTAACGATTTTTAATTTGGTTGGCTTAACAGTTGGGATTACGGTTAGTATGCTTGTTTTTCTTTTTGTTTTAAAAGAAAAGAATACGGATAAATTCATTCCCGATCTTAATAACATCTATGTTCTTACCGACAACAATGAACCCTATTTCTCGCAAAATATGGTCAACCATGTTAAAACGGAAGTTCCCGAAATTCAGAATATCACTTACTGTACAAATGATTGGTCGCCGCAGGTATTTCTGGCTAAAAACCAGAAGAGTTTTAAAGTTGAAAAAATGCTTACTGCCGACTCTTGTTTTTTTAGGGTTTTTCAGTTTAATCCGGTGTTGGGTGATCCAAAGAACGGACTAAATGCTTCCAATAAAATTGTACTAACACAATCGTTGGCCGAAAAAATATTCGGGAAGGAAAACCCAATTGGAAATACAGTTACTTACAATGCATCCTATTTATCGGGTATCGAATTAGAAGTTACCGCGGTTATCGAAGACCTTCCGCAATCCAGCTCGTGGGAATTCGACGCAGTGTTGTCGTTTCAAACCAATTATTTAATCGACTGGTATGTTGATAACATGAAAAGCTGGGGATCGAGAAACTACAAGGCTTTTGGCCGCATAAACGAAAGTGTTTCAGAACAAATTATAAAAGATAAATTGTCGAATATAGATCTGGCCGTATTACCCGAAAATTATAAGGAAAGCATTAAATACGGGCTGTTTCCTTTTCAGGATGCTTATTTCGACTTCCATGAAATAGGCATTTTAAAAACTGGAAACCGATTTACTGTTTCAGTTATTGGAATTGTGGGCCTGCTTATTTTGCTTTTATCGTTTGTGAATTATGTGAATATGATTACCGCCCAACGCGAAAAAAGATACAAGAATGTTGGTATTTACAAAACGATGGGTAGCAGTAGGCGGAGAATAATTGAAATGGTAACTACCGAGTCGGTACTCATGTTACTGATTACAATAGCTGCATCATTTAGTTTAATTCTTATACTGTTGCCGGCTTTCAATAGAATTACAGGTTCCTGGTTTACTTTTTCTGAAGTATTTTCGGGAAACTTTTTACTTCTTCTTTTCTGTATTGCTGCTGCGATGGTATTTTTAACAGGTATTATTCCGGGGGTAATCTTTGGGAAAAAACCAGTGACACTTCTGATTCGTAAAAACATTTCTTCAAAAGGAAATAACTGGGCGCGTAACAGTTTGCTGGTTTTTCAGTTTGTGGTTTCCATTGCGCTGATTACTTCAATTCTGGTAATTAACCGCCAAAACACTTATATGCAGAACAGAGATGCCGGCTTTGCCAAGGAAAACATTATTTATGCTAACACCAACAATGCAATTTATACACAGATAAATGCATTCCGAAATGAAATATTACAAATTCCAGGGATCAGCGAAATTACTTTTTCCGAAAGTGTTTTAATTGCCAACGACCAGAATTGGGGAATGAATATCGTTAATCATGGCGATAAATACGATGTGCAGTTTTCGAAGCTTTCGGTTGCCGCCAATTTCTTCGATTTTTTTGGAGTGCGATTGAATGAAGGAAATGGATTCAATGAGAATTCAAAAACCAATAAAGATTTTATAATCAATAAAACGGCTAAAGCTGATTTTAGTATTGACCAGTTAGCAGGTACCCGGATTGCCTATCAGGAATCATGTCATGGCAACATTATCGGGGTTGTTGATGATTATAATTTCGAATCGTTTCATGTGCCTGTGAGGGCGGCGGGTTTTCGGTGCTCCGGCGATTGCGACGATGTAATCTATATGAAAATCAATACCCAAAATCTTGCTTCTTTCAACACAACCATGAAGGAGGTAAAACTACTTTGGGATCGGTTTTCTCCCGATTTTCCGCTGGAATACCAATTTCTCGATCAAAAATATGAAGCGATGTATATCAAAGAAGCCCGGTTTCAGAAGTTTCTGATGTATACAACAATAGTTTCACTAATTCTTTCGTGCCTTGGATTGATTGGCTTAACCTTTTTTGTGATGGAGCAGCGCACAAAAGAAATCGGCATCCGAAAAGTAAACGGTGCAAAAATATCCGAAATATTAACCATGCTGAATAAAGACTTTGTGAAGTGGGTAGCAATTGCATTTGTACTTGCTACGCCTGTTGCATACTATGCGATGAAAAAATGGCTCGAAAATTTTGCGTACAAGACAACATTGAGTTGGTGGATTTTTGCACTTGCCGGTGTGTTGGCATTGGGAATCGCGTTATTGACGGTGAGTTGGCAAAGCTGGAGGGCAGCTACGCGAAATCCTGTCGAAGCTCTCCGATATGAATGAGGAGAGCGAAGATCCTCGATAGCGGAACTTGTTCCGTGCCTTTGGTCGGAAGTGTATCGGGATAGAAGCACTTCGATACGAATAAATCCTCTATCACAAATCGGAGATATGGCTTAAGGGTGAGATTGGTGCTTAGAGCAGGTAAATGTTTTTTACACACAGTGTAAATGTTTTTTACAGTTGTTGTGATTGTGTTTTTGTTAAGTGTAAGTATATTAGTGTTTTGCGTATAAAGGCACTGCAATTGTATAGAAATTTTACCTATGAAAATTTTATTCTTGTTTTAATAGAAAACAATCTTGTGTTATGAATTCTCTTATGTTGAAATTGTCGTACCGAAAATTAATGCGGAATAAAGTTTATTCTGTTGCTAATATTCTGGGATTGACAGTTGGCTTTGCTTCATTTATATTAATTGCACTGTTTATTCAGTACGAATTAAACTGGGACAAAAGCAACGACAATTACAAACAGACTTATCGTTTGCAACGTTACGTTACTAACGCTCTTTATGCTACTGCCGGTAATAATATCTCTCCGCATACACGTGCAATAACTGCCCAGCTTATTGAAGGAAAGTATCCCGAATTTGAGAAGCTAACCGTTATTTATGAGCAGAATACGGCTTATCTGGGAACAGATAACGAACATCTTGTAAATGAAGTGGGAGGAATTGCAGCCGACTCCTGTTATTTTGATGTATTTACTTATCAGTTCATCCAAGGCGATAAAACAGATGCTTTACTCCAGCCGTATTCCGTTGTTCTGTCGGAAACACTGGCCATGAAGTTATTCAACAAAACCAATGTGCTGAACGAAACCGTGATGCTCGAAAAAAAGGTTCCGCTAAAGGTAACCGGGGTATACAAAGATTTGCCATATAACAGTTCCATAAGACCACCTTATGTTTTGTCGTTCACAACCCTAAAACCGCTTTATAACATCGAGCGTTCGTCGTTGTGGGCGGGCAACTGCATGACCTTTGCCAAACTAAAGCCGGGAGTGGATGCTAAAGTGGCCGAAAATAAGATTAAGCATCTTTTTGCCGGATACGACGACATTAAATACATTGAAATGCAGCTTTGTCCGCTATCAAAGGTGTACCTCAATTTTAACGACCGGAATGATTACCTGATTGTGCTTCGGCTTTTTGGATTAATAGGTGTTTTTATTTTGGTAATGTCAGGTTTTAATTACATCAATTTATCGTTGGCACAGGCATCTATGCGAGGTAAAGAGGTGGCTTTAAAAAAGGTGATAGGAAGCCATAAAAAAACATTGGTTGTTCAGTTTTTAAGCGAAACCATTACTGTCTCAGTAATTTCATTATTGTTGGCATTGACACTAGCCTACCTCTTTTTGCCCGTTTTTAATACGATCGTCGATAAACAACTGTCGATTAATTTGGTAAACAACTGGAAATTTGCTTTGCTCTTGATTTCGGTTGCAGTTTCAACAGGTGTGTTTTCGGGTATTTATCCGGCAATGTTTATGGCATCGAATAAAATTACCACTTTGTTCAAGGAAAATTTCCTGGGGAAAGAGCGTCAGTCGTTTAGTCTGAAAAAAGCTTTAATCACCTTTCAGTTTGCCATTTCATTGTTTCTGATTGTGCTAACTGTTGCCTTTTCGATGCAAATAAAATACATAAGCAACAAGGATATTGGTTTCGAGAAACAAGGTCTGCTTTATTCGCGTATTAACATTTCAGACAATACTATTTCTTTTGACCAGTTGCGCAACAGGTTGTTAAAAAATCCTGATGTATTTGATGTTTCCATATCTGAAAATTTCCCTTTTGTGCGGCAGGGTGGAGGAACAACGAACTGGGAGGGTGGAAATCAGGATGAAAAAATTACCTGTCGTTTTAATCACATCAGCCATAATTATTTGTCCATGCTGGGTACCCACCTGGTTGCCGGAAGAAATTTTAGTTCAACTTTTAAAGGCGATGTTGAGAAGAATTGTATTATTAACGAATCAGCAGCAAAGTGTTTTGGTTGGGATAATCCCATTGGCAAGCGTATAAAAGATAACCGTCTCACCATTGTTGGAGTTGTAAAAGACTTTGTATATAAAGACATGCATAATCCGGTTGAGCCCGGAGTTTATATTCTTGCACCGGATATGGTTTCGGGCGACTGGATATTTTCATTTCGAATAAACGAGAAAAATGCAGTAGCGGTAAAATCCCTTTTAAACGATGAACTGAAAACAACATTCCCCAACGATCCGTTTGAAATTACTGATTTTTCCTTCGCGTTCACTGGCGAAAATGCTTATCGTATTTATCAATCCTTAAACAAATCACTGTTGTTTTTTACCTTGCTGAATATTTTGTTGGCCATTGTTGGCGTATTTGGTCTGGTTGCATTTACCGTAGCACGGCGGACAAAAGAAATTGGAATTCGAAAAATTAATGGTAGTTCGGCCGCTTCAATATTTACTTTACTGAATCGCGAATACCACTTTCTTATAATTTTTAGTGCTGTAATTGCGTTTCCTGCATCCTGGATAGCGTATATGGCATTACCAAGTGCAAACAAGTACCCGGTTCAGCCCTGGATATTTATACTGAGTATTTTTACCTTGCTGCTTATTGTTCTGGTGAGTACCAGTTTTCTAACAATTAAAGCAGCCACGCGTAATCCTGTCGAAGCACTCCGATACGAGTAGAGAGAAGAGCGAAGCATTGGGGTAGGAGCAATTAAATGTGAATAATTAATTTGATGGGTAAGGTTTGAGAGGCTGGAAAACTTTTGTTCTATCAACCAAATTAATACTGAAAAAATTTAAAAAAAACGGAGCGATATGATATCACTAATTAAAACCAAAAATCATCGGGAAAACCTTAGATTTATTCTGCTAGTGCCTTTTCTTATTGTTATACTCCAGTCTTATGCATACCCTAAATTAAGTACTAGTATTGATGACTGCATTTTGTGGAAATTGCAGGAAAATAAGGAAGAGAAGTGGCTTTTAAAATGGACTTCTGAAAATATTGGAAAAGGATTTTTTCAACCAGAACTGGAATCGGATAAGGCTTCTCGGAAACCAAACAATATCCTGGAAATATTGATGAATCGAAACAATGAATTCTTAATAGAAAATCAGTTTAAAGGAATCGAGGAGATAAAACACACTGTGAAAAACTATTTGCATGGAATGAATCCTGATGGAAAGAAAGGACCAGACTATGCAGAGAAGAATATTTCGTATGTGGGAAAAATGAAAGTTTCGAAAGGAATTGTCATTTTCAAGCACGACTTAGCATCTTCAAATGAGATGATTAATTATACTTTAAAATGCATTGGAGAAGCATTTCTAGAGGTAAAAAGGGAGAAAGCACAGATTTTATTCGGAGACGATTACTTTAATTTGGACGTGGAAAAACAACTAGCGGTGAATGAAGCAATGCCTATTTGGTTTTTCTATGAGTTTCCAAAGTCACCAACCCCAAATGTTTGGTTACCTTTTGATGAGAAACCATCAAAACCAGATCCATTAAAGATAACTTTCAAAGGTAATGGTAATGTAATTGTTGAGAATCATACATTTAAAACCTTTAAAGAGTTTGAGGAAAATCTTAACTACTGGAATGAAGAGCTACGAAAGTTCAATAAAAACATGAGGAGTAAAGGATATTACAGGGTACACGTAACCTATGAAAATATTCCTCGCTCGAGTCAGAAGGAAATAAATTATTTATTGTATAAAAATAACGTGCACGTTGAATATGTAAAGGGAAATGTAGGATATGCAATATCTCAGTTTACAGTAAATCCGGGAATTACGCATGGTCAATTAGAGAAGATTAAACAAAAGGCAGAACAGGATTTTGCAAAGTACCTTGGTGAATGTAACATTTTAATAAATTATAAAGAAGGAGTTACAAAGGAAGAAATAGAGGCGGTAGTGAACATTTTCTTGGGTCTGGGGATCAATGAAATTGAAATTAGAAAGTATAAGAAATCCGCCCAACCCTTATTCGTTCTGAGACTATACCCGGAGGAGATTCAGAATGTATTTAAAGATGTGATTCTACTAGATGCCGTTTCTGAGTACGCCGAAAGTTGGTTGAAGAAAGTTGGGACAGATTATTCTGCAACTATATATGTTTACCAAGATGTATCTGAGAAGCATATACAACAATTAAAAAAAGAAATGCAAAGAGGCGGAATCAAAGAGCAGATAATAATAAAAAAGATGTAAATGGAGGACGAAAGAATAAAGCGGTCTGAATTTTAAGAGGAGCCAATTGAAGAATAAAAAAAGTCAGATTAAGAATTTTAGGTTACAAATATGTAGCGATCATGTTCAAAACTAATACCTTACAATTAAAATGTCGGGATTCGGTCTGAATTATAATGAAAATAAAAAATGACAATCACTATGTTTAGAAATTATCTTAAATCCACGCTCCGGTTTTTAAATCGAAACAAACTTTTTGCCGGAATCAATATTATGGGGCTTTCGCTCGCTTTGGCTGCTTCGTTTATTATTTTGTTGTTTGTAATTAACGAATTCAGTTATAACACGTACTTTAAAAACCGGAAGCAGATTTACCGGGTAGTAAATTATTGGGAAACTTTTAAAAGAACCAGTGCTCAAGCTCCCTATGTACTTGGACACACCATGAGGGAAGAGTTTACACATGTTAAAAATGTGGCATCTGCTATACATTTTGGGGAAATTGAGATTAAATTGAATCAAGAGTTTATTCCTGTTGGAGATGCAGTTTTTGCTGATTCTGAAATATTTAAAATATTTGACTTTAATCTTAACGGGCAACAGGAACAAATATTGAACGAGCGTAATTCAATAGTTCTTTCAAAAAAACAAGCACAAAAGTTTTTTCCGGACGTTGATCCTATTGGAAAAGAGGTAACAGTTAGGATAAAAGAAAAAGAGGCCGTTTTTGTAGTAAAAGGAGTCTTCGATGATATTCCCGTTAATTCAACTTTTAAGGCTGAGTGCTTTGTAGGTTCAGTTTGGGGGATAGACTTACTTAATGAAAGACGAGAAGGTGAAAATGCAGAAACAGATTGGGCTGGATGGGACTGGGAAACCTGGTTGTTGTTCAAAGAAAAACCAGATATTGTATCATTGGATGCGCAGTTTAGGGCTATGGAGAAGAAAGCTTACGGAGAGAAAGACAATTGCAATTATTCAATTCAGAATTTATCCGATGTTTACTTGCATTCGCAACATATTGATTATATTGGGATTAGGGGAAATTTAAAGAATATCCGTATTTTCTCAGCTATTGCCATACTCATAATTATTGTCGCTGCCTTTAATTATATCATTCTATCTACTGCCGTTTCAACAGGTAGGGCACAAGAAATAGGAATTCGAAAAACAAATGGAGCCAGCTCTCAATTAATTCGAAAACAATTGCTCAATGAGTCTATTCTATTGGCATTGTTTGTATTTCCCCTTGCAATAGTTTTAGCATGGGCAGGCAAGCCTTATGCCGAAGATTTATTTCAAACTGAATTGCTGATAATTAAATCGAATATTGCACTCTACATTCTTGTTTATGTTTTTCTTACTTTGCTAATCGGTTTCGTATCAGGACTCTACATTTCTTCATTTCTGGCGAAATTAAATGTAATCAGCATTTTAAAAAATCCAGTACAAACAGGGAAACGGAAAACCAGAATTCGTTCGGCTTTAATTGTCGTTCAGTTAGCAATATTCTGCATTTTTGTATCAAGTACATTAATAATTCGTTCGCAATACAAGTTTGCTCTTGAAAGGGACCCCGGCTATAACAACAAGGATATGTTGTTCGTCAATGTTGGAATAAATCCTTCAAGAACAGAGACTTTTATAAAAAACATAAAGGCATATCCTGGAATAAAATCGGTTGGAGGTTCTTTATATGCATTGCCTGTACAAGGAGGCATGCCTACATATTTTCAGCATCTTCAAGATAAATCGAAAAACGTGAGTGGTCAAATGCTTCCGGTTAATAAAGGTTTCATTGAAACGATGGGCATAACACTTCTTGATGGGGAAGATTTTTCGTGGAATCCGACCAATGATAATGAGGTGGCATTTTACGTAAATGAAACTGCCGTTAAAGAACTTGGTATTCCTAATCCGATTGGTCATGTTACCGATCCTTTAGGTCAGCATATGGGAGGAGGAAGAATAATTGGCGTTGTTAAAGATTTTAATGTACACTCTATTCATGAAGATGTTCCGCCTCTGTTTTTGGCCATATTTGATAATTACGTAGAGCAGGTTGAAATTCGATACGAGGCCGGAACACTTGGCACTTTGTTACCTTTGTTGAAAAAGGAATGGGAAAAAGTAGCCGAAGACAAACCTTTCGATTATAAAACTATTACTGAGTATAACAGTGAGCTTTATACGGCAGAGAAAGACCTTAATACTGTCATTTCGTTTTTTGCTTTGTTTACACTTTTTATTGCAGCAATTGGTCTGTTTGGGGTTACACTTTTTATCATGAAATCGCAAACCAAGGAAATCGGAATAAAAAGAGTTTTTGGCAGTTCAGAAAAAGGGATTGCGTTTTCATTCGTAAAAGAGAATTTTATTATGGTAGTTATCGCTACAATTCTTTCAGTTCCTATCACACTTGTTATAATGAACAGGTGGTTAAGCGAATTTGCCTTTAAAACCAACATTTCCTGGTGGGTCTTTGCGATAACTTTTATTTTAGCAACGCTTGTTGTTTTAACAACTGTTTTGTTTCATTCTTATCGCGCTTCACAAATTAATCCTGTCGAAGCACTCCGATACGAATAAAGTTTTTAAATAAAATAAGAAACGTAATACATGAGTAAGCACTAAAACAATAAAAATTAATTATGAAAACAACGAAATTTAAAATGTACACAATGGTTGTAATGATATTGGCTTTGCTTTCATTAAACGGTTTTGCAAAAGACAATCAACCAACCATTACTAAAACTTTTGAGATGAACCAGGCCGGAACACTCAATGCTTCATCGTCGGGCGGAGGAGTGGATGTAACAACACACAACCAGCCAGAGGTTATTATTCAGGCATTTGTACGAAAAAACGGAAGACTACTTTCACCATCCGACAACGATTTGGATGAAATACTTGATGACTTTGATCTGGAGTTTTCAAAAAGCGGTTCGGTAATTACAGCAGAAGTAAAACGTAAAAACCGTTTCAGCTTTTTCAACAATGCAGGCATATCTTTAAACATTATTGTTCCAGTGGAAATGTCGTGTAATGTTTCATCAAGCGGAGGTGGATTAAAAATAAGCGGCGTTAAAGGAACGCACGATTTTTCAAGCAGCGGTGGCGGCGTAAAACTGGAAAATACAGCCGGAAATACCAAAGCAAGATCGTCGGGTGGCGGCGTTAAAGCAAGCAATCACAAAGGCAATATCCGTTTAAGTTCAAGTGGCGGCGGTGTAAGTGCCGACGAAGTACAAGGCAGTGTTTATGCTCGAAGTTCGGGAGGCGGTGTAACCGTTAGCAACGTAGTTGGAGATGTGGATGCATCGAGTAGTGGCGGCGGTGTGAGTGTTAGCGGCGAGGCTGCCGCAGTTAAAGCTACCTCCAGCGGCGGATCGGTACGTGTGGATATTCGTGGTTTATCCGATGAATTGTACCTGCAGTCGAGTGGAGGAGGTGTTGATGCACTTATTCACGACGGTAAAAATATGGGCCTCGACCTGGATCTACGCTCAGGAAGAGTAAATATTGAACTGCATAACTTTAATGGTACTTCAGAAAAAGACCGGGTAAAAGGGAAAATGAACGGAGGTGGAATTCCGGCTTACATGCATGCATCAGGTGGCAATGTAAATGTTCGTTTCGAAGAATAGAAGGACAACATTCCATACAAAAGAATTAGGTATGGATGGATGGCAACCTGCCTTTGGGAAATGGCTCCAGAGAGCAAACAAACACGAACTAGGCTGAGGATTTGATAAAAACGAAAACAGGAAAAATCAGAATGAAACGGTATTTGATAAGCTTTATAAGGCGTCATTTTTTTAAAAATAAAATAAGCACAGCAATAAATCTGTTTAGCCTGGTGCTTGCATTCACTTCTTGTTTGCTTATCTATTCCTACATTTTAAATGAATTTAAATACGATACATCTTTTGCTCAGCACGATCGGCTCTACCGTGTTGCCTCAAAAGTAAGAATGGGCGGTGTTGATTTTAGTTCTGCAATGGCTGCTCCACCCCTGGCAAAAACTCTGGTACGCGAAATACCTGAAGTACAAAAGGCAACGCGGCTTTGGCAATGGCCAATTCTTTCAGTAAAAAAGGAAAACGTAAACGGGGAATCCATATCATACAATGAGCAATTGGTAACCGAAGCTGATTCGAATTTTTTTGATGTTTTTGATTTTAAACTTTTGCAGGGCGACATTCAAACCTGCCTTAAAAATCCGAATGCAATTGTTGTAACAGAGGAAACGGCCATTAAATATTTTGGAGCAGAAGCTTATTCCAAAGGTGAAGTGATGGGGCAAAATCTTCACCTAAAAATATTCGGAAGATACAGGCCGTATCAGATTATGGGGATTTGTGAAAATCCACCAAAACAACTTCATTTTGGATTCAGCCTGCTGTTTTCGAGCAACGCCGATCCTGACAGTAATACCGACCACTGGTTAAACAACACCTATTATACGTATGCACTTTTGGCTCCGGCAGCAAATGCTTCGGCAGTGGAAGAAAAACTGGGCACCATTGTAAAAAAGCACGTTAACCAGGGCTATGGAAAACAATTTGCACTAAATGACGAAACCGCAGCCGATTACTGGAAATTTATTCTTCAACCCATAACAAGTATTCATTTAACTTCCGATTTCGAGCGCGAATTGAAAGCAAACGGCAGTATCCGAAACATAAAAATTTCAGGAGGAATTGCCTTAATGATTTTACTGATCGCCATTTTGAATTACATGAATCTTTTTATGGTTGGTAATTTTCGTCGGGCAAAAGAAATTGCTGTGCGAAAAATCTCAGGAATGAAAAAGAGCACCGTCTTTTGGGGATTTATTTCGGAGTCGGTTCTTTTTGTAAGCATTGCCATGCTTCTTGCACTTTGTATTACTTTTTTATCTTATGGATTTTTGGAACCGATTTCAACGGGAATCCGCGATCTGGCAATTCTTCAGGAACCACTTACCTACCTTTTAATATTAATGTTAGTTCTACTTTCAGGAGTTGCCGGAGGTATTTATCCGGCGCTTAAAATGGTGGAAGTAAAAAATATTACTTTGTTAAAATCGGCTTTTGGCGAGAGCAAAGGCGGAAATACTTTCCGGCAGGTGTTGGTGATTTCACAGTTTGTTATTGCCATTACACTTATCGTTTCTTCCATAGTTGTTTCGCGGCAGTTAAATTTTTTGATGAACAAGAATCCGGGATTCGACAAGGAACATGTTGTGGTGTGTGATGCCCCGGTTTTTGCCTTGCGCCAAAACTTTGAAAACTTTAAAACCAGGCTATTAAACCATCCTGACATTACCGCCGTTTCTACAGCCAACACGGTTCCGGGAGATGGAGATTTCAACTTTCCTTTGTACCTGAAAAAGGAGGGAGAAACGTCGCACCAGGTTGTTATTCCGTATGAAGGAAGCTACGATTTTATTGCCACTTTGGGCTTGGAAATATTGGATGGCCGTGATTTTGCAAAAAACTACGACGATCAAAACAGCATTATTCTGAACGAAACAGCGGTTCGTGCGTTAGGCCTCAACGATCCTGTTGGTACATTTATTTACAACAGCGAAGTAAGGGCAAACACCGAAGAACTTACCCGTTTGAAAATAGTGGGAGTGGTAAAGGACATTCATTTTGAATCGTACCACAAACAAATTCGTCCGTTTGCTATTCAGCTCCGTAATTTCCATAACTATTTAGTACTGCGAACCACACCCGGGAATCTTGCCAAAACCCTGGCATTTGTAGAAGAAAGCTGGAACGAAACCTACCCGGATGCTCCATTTAAATCTACTTTTCTGGATAAAAAATTTGAAATGTTATACCAAAAGGAAGCAGGCATGAAACTATTTTTTCTTCTGTTTACCGGAATGGCAATTTTTATTGCGCTGATTGGACTGTTTGCATTATCGGTTTTTATAACCAACCAACGTACCAAAGAAATTGGAATCAGAAAAGTAAACGGCGCCAAAGTAGTGGAAGTTCTTGCCTTGCTAAATAAAGATTTTATAAAATGGGTAAGCATTGCCTATGTTATTTCGTGCCCGCTTGCATGGTACGCCATGGACTATTGGCTTGGAAACTTTGCCTATAAAACCAGCTTAAGCTGGTGGATATTTGCGCTGGCCGGAGTTTTGGCCCTTGGAATTGCACTTTTAACGGTTTCGTTTCAATCGTGGAAAGCGGCGACTCGAAATCCGGTTGAAGCGCTTCGATACGAGTAAACGTCTAATTAAAAAACAAAATTATGTTTCTGTACAATCTGAAAATTACCATCCGGCGTTTGCTAAAAGAAAAGGTCTTTTCTGCTATTAATGTATTCGGGTTGGTAATTGGAATTACTTCATTTCTCGTTTTGTTCCTCTACGTTTCAAACGAAAAGAGTTTCGATAAACACATTTCTGATCATGAAAATATTTATAGGGTAACTTCGGTTCCCGGCGGACTCGACAACGCAAGCTGGGCGCGCAGTCTTGGAATTGTACATACCGCTTCGGCTGAAATTCCGGAAGTTGAACTGGCAACCCAATTCACGCACTGCGATGAGGGTACAATCAAATTGGGCGAAAACTCCATACAGCAAAAGAACATTATGTCGGTGGACAAAGCCTTTTTTGAAATGTTTGAGCTTGAAACAAGTGTTGGTCATTTGTCGGAGATTGAAAAGCCAAACACCGTTTTTATTTCGGAAGATTTTGCACAAAAACATTACGGGAATCTGAATCCTGTAGGACAAATTATAACAATTGAAGCGCTTCAATATACCCGCGATCTGGGCGATTATGAGGTGAGAGGAATTGTGAAAAATGTACATCCCAAAACTCATTTTAAATACGAACTTTTACTATCGCAAAAAGGTGGTTTACAAGAACGTTTTGAGTCTCTTGATACCAGAAAAATTCAGTGGACTTATAACTACTTCAAACTTAAAAAAGGTACTTCTCGGGAGGCGGTTGCCGGTAAAGTACTGGCTTACTACGATGCGAGCAGCCTAAAACAAACAAGAGGACCGCAGGATTATGGTTTCGATCTGTTTCCGATGGGCGACATTCATTTAAAATCGGATTACCGCTTCGAGTTGCGTGAGAGTTCCAGCAAAATAAACATCGGCTTGTTTGTTGTTATTTCATTTGTAATTCTTTTGGTTTCCTTATTGAATTTTACCAACCTGACCATTGCCAAATTGATAAAACGTTCAAAAGAACTGGGATTAAAAAAGTCGATTGGTGCAAATCAAAGTCAGATAATCCGACAGGTTTTGGCCGAAGTGCTGTTTTTGTGTTTGTTTGCTGTGGGAATTTCGTTGCTTGCTATCGAGGCTTTTAAGCCTTTTGTGAATCGTTTTTTTGAGATTGAGTTCGATATTTATTACACCGAGCCTGTGGTTTATTTAAGCATTCTGGCTGTTCTGTCTATTTGTTTACTTTTAACGGCATTGTTTGTTGTCGTATTTCTGTTAGGATCAAGTTCAACCATCGATATTCTGGCAGGAAAGAGCAACTACTCGGGCAATTATATCCTCAAAATCCTGCTGGTAGGGCAGGTGGCCATTGTGGTAATTCTCATGGCGGGAACTTTTTTGGTAAACAAACAAATCGACTTTGTATTAAACAGGCCTCTTGGTTTTGAGAAAGACGGAGTGGTTGTTTTGCAATTAAAAGACCTTTCGAAAGATCCCTCAGTATTTGCGCGGGAACTGCAAAAACAAAGTCAGGTGGTTACAGTAGGAATGACCGCACAACATTTTGGTTACCCGGCTCAAGGCATGCAACTCGAAGGATTAGGAATTGAAGGTACGGCAGAGTTTGTTTTTGCCAATTATGATTTTCTGAAAACCATGAAAATTAATCTCATACAAAACTGGATACAAACCGATGCAGACACAATCAGGGGAATGGTAATAAATAATCACCTCTACAAACGTTTGATGGAAAAGCACGGGAGTATGGAGAATTTGCAGGCCTACCAGGAAGCGCAAGCGCTGAGCCCCGGACAAACACGAATTAATTTTATTGGAGTTGCCGAAGACTTTAATTACACCTCGGCGCATGAAGGCATTGGCGATTATGCGTTCTGGCTGGATGAATCGAACAACCGAGCACGTTTTACGCATGTTCGAATCAACAATTTGCTAGCCGGCATGGATGCAATTAAAAGAACCTGGAATGAATATTACCCGGGTCAGGAATTGGATTACTTTTTTCTGAACGATAAACTGGCAAATCAGTATAAAGCCGAGACCATTTTAAGCCGTATTCTTTTTCTTTTTTCAGTAATCGGAATTGTAATAAGTATGATCGGTATTAGTGCACTGGCTTTGTTTATTTCGCAGCAACGCACCAAAGAAATTGGTATTCGAAAAGTGAATGGAGCCACTATTTCAGAAATATTGGGCTTGTTGAATATGGCTTTTATTAAATGGGTTGTTATTGCTTTTGTAATAGCAACGCCAATTGGCTGGTATGCCATGAAAAAGTGGCTCGAAAATTTTGCCTATAAAACAGAACTTAGCTGGTGGTTATTTGCAATGGCCGGTGTTTTGGCTTTGGCAATTGCTTTGTTAACGGTTTCATTCCAATCGTGGAAAGCGGCTACTAAAAATCCGGTAGAAGCTTTACGATACGAATAAACTTGAAAGAATCGTCGATACAAAAATAAATCACAGAAAAACCTTTAAAATGTTTCAACACTATCTGAACCAAATTTTTAGAAACTTTGTAAAACACAAGCGCTTTTTTGCCATAAATATTATTGGCTTATCGGTGGGTATAGCAACTTTTGCCATGCTTTGGATGTATGTTCAATACGAAAAAAGTTACGATTCGTTTTATCCGCAGGCTGATAATTTGTACCGCGTAAACTATCAGGCGAGCAAAGACGGAAATCAACTTACAAACAGCTGTCGTTCGCATTCAGCATTAAATCAGGCTTTACAAACCGAGTCGGATCTGATCGCTGCCAGTTGCCGCGCATTTTACGAGTCGTGCTACATGTATACCGAAAATGTTCAACTCTATTTTCAGGATGTGCTTTGGGCCGACAGCGCCTTTTTAAATGTTTTTCAGAACAAATTGATACACGGCGATGCCACAACTGCCCTTGAGAATAAATACTCGGTTGCTATTTCTGAAAAAGTAGCTAAAATATATTTTGGCGAAAATGAAGCTGTTGGCAATGTTATAAAGTTAAACGAAGGGATTCCGTTTACTGTAACCGCTGTTTTTGAGACTTTGCCTCAGAACACGCATTTGCACTACGATTTTGTGGTGAGTTTTAGTACGCTCGAAGATTATGGCGTGAATCGCGAAGGAAACTGGAACTCCTTGTTTGTTGCCACTTATTTCAGAAAAATTCCTGCAGCAACCGAAACGGCTATTCTTAATTTATTAAGCAATTTGGCAGACAAATACATTGTAAATAACGGGAAAGACGGATTTGAAGCAGCATACTCAATTTTGCCTGTCACCGATATCTATTTAACATCAGATTTTGAAGGCGAGTTCACTCCGCAGGGGAATCTCACAAAGGTGAATTTGCTGATTATAATTGCCTTTTTTGTAATTTTTATTGCCTGGACCAACAACATTAATATCTCAACTGCTTTATCATTCGAACGTGCAAAAGCAAATGGCATTCGAAAACTGAACGGTGCAAATACTCTTTCCATCGTAAAACTTTTTTTTACCGAACTGCTCGCCATAAATCTGCTTGCAGTCATTTTATCAATAATCCTTATTCTTTTGGCCTTCCCATTTTTTACTTCGTACATAAACAATAATATTTCTAACTTATTCTTTACATCTACCGGATTTTGGTTGATGTTGGCCGCTATTCTTGTGGCCGGTATTCTTTTTACAGGAACTGTTTCGGCCTTGCTGCAATCGTCGGTAACTCCGCTTCAGTTGCTGAGCAACAAAATAAGCAACACCAAAAGTTTTGGATCACTGCGTTACGGGTTAACCGTTTTTCAGTTTATGTTGGCCATTGTTTTAATTGGCTCCACCACATTAATTTTTAAACAAATCAGTTTTCTTGAAAAAAGCAATCTGGGAATGAATGCCAGCCAGGTTTTGGTTATGCGCGGACCGGCAACAAATAATACCTCCGGCGACCGGCGTTACCACGAATTTTGCGCTTTTCGCGAAGAGCTGTTGCAATCGCCATACATCGAAAAAGTGACGGCAACCATGAATATTCCCGGGCAGACCAACAAGTACAACAATGTAGTGGTAAACTTCAGAGGCAAACAAATGAATACCCGGTTTAATATCTCTTTTTCCGACGAAAATTACTTCGAAACCTATCAGGTTCCCATAGTTGCCGGCCGTAATTTTTATACGGTAATGGCAAACGAAACACAGTCTGTTATCATCAACGAAAAATCGGCAGAGATCCTGGGTTTCGAATCTCCTGCAGATGCCATTGGCGAAAAAATCAATATCGGTAACCGCGAGGTTGAAATTGTTGGTGTGGCAAAGAATTTTCATCACGAATCGCTTCAAAAAGAACTCGAACCATACATTTATCAGTTCAGACATCCGCATGAATTCGGGTATTACCCGGCACTTGTGAATACCTCAAATGTTCCGGAGTTACTAAGTACTACCAAACAAATTTGGGAGAAACATTATCCGGGCGCTCAGGCCGATTTCTTTTTTCTCGATGCTTTTTTTAACAGGCAATATATTTCGTATAAACAACTGGGCGAACTGGCTGGTTTAAGTGCCTTATTGGCCATATTTATTGCCTGTTTGGGATTGTATGCGCTGGTTTCGCATACGGTAAACCGAAAAGTGAAAGAAATTGGTGTACGAAAAGTGAATGGTGCAACAATTGCCGAAATAGTGGCTCTGTTAAACAAAGACTTTGTAAAATGGGTTGCGGTTGCTTTTGTTTTGGCTACTCCGCTTGCTTATTTTGCCATGCGCACCTGGCTCGAAAGTTTTGCCTACAAAACTGCATTAAGCTGGTGGATTTTTGTTACAGCCGGTGTGGTCACTTTGGGTATTGCATTGTTAACGGTATCATATCAATCGTGGAGCGCAGCAACTAAAAATCCGGTGGAAAGTTTGCGTTACGAGTAAACCAAAGTTCGCTGAATCAAAAGAGGTGTTAAAGTTAGGGTTGACAAATATTTATGCATACCTGTAAAAAATATTTACACTGTTTTACTTGTTCGAAAAGTTAGTTGCTTGAATTTCTGCAACTTGTAAAAAAGGCATCGGATTTGGTAATAAAAGCAGCAGAATTTTAAGCCTGAAACAATTGAAACGAAAAGTGATATGTTAAGCGCTTTTTGGGTTCAGAAGAAAATTAGAAAATAGTTTAGTTCATAATTAATTTGACGTAAGTAAAACGGTTTCACTTTCCTGCTAAGGGAGGTGAAACCCTTACTTTATCTGAACCCAATGTGCGATTCCTGATTCAGACAATTAAAAGTTTAAACAACTATGATACAATTAAAAAACATTGACAAGTATTACGACGCAAAATTTCAGCGGACATTTGTGCTTAAAGGAGTAAACCTCGATATTGAGCAAGGAGAATTTGTTTCGATTATGGGGCCGAGTGGAGCCGGAAAATCAACTCTATTGAATATTATTGGTTTTTTGGACGAACCCAGTGAAGGAGAATATTTGTTCCTTGATCAGCCAGCCAATAAACTTAAGGAAAAACAAAAGGTGCAGTACCACCGCAGTCACATTGGCTTTATTTTTCAGGCCTTTCACCTGATCGACGAAATGAATGTGTACGAAAACATTGAAACTCCCTTGGTGTACAGAGGCGTAAAAAGCAAAGAACGAAAAGCTATGGTTGCCGACATGCTGGATCGCTTTAATATGGTGGCTAAAAAGGACCTGTTTCCGAGCCAGCTTTCGGGTGGTCAACAACAATTGGTTGCCATTGCCAGAGCCATTGTTGGTAGTCCTAAATTGCTGCTTGCCGACGAGCCAACCGGTAATTTGCACAGCGAGCAAGGCGAAATGATTATGAAACTCCTGAAAAAATTAAACGATGAGGGAATGACCATCATCCAGGTGACTCATTCGAAAGAAAATGCACAATACGGAAACCGGATTATTACATTAAAAGATGGATATGTAAAAGAAGAAAATTAATTTTCGGCAACTAAAAATTATCTTGTTATGAACTACTTGCTCAAAATCGGCTTCGTACTTGTTTTTTTTCTAACCGTTGTATCCAGTTCCGTAAATGCTCAAAAAGCAAAGGAACACCTGCTTTGGGAAAAGGGAATCCCCAACAATCCAATACAATATGAGCAGGAAAAAGTAAGAGAAGAGCAGGTAAATGAAAGCTCTCTTTCGCAAAAGAACCGAGTGTTTAGCCAGGTTTCGGAACCGACTTATACTTTGTACAAAGCAAAGAAGGACATCGCAAACGGAGTGGCCATCGTAATTTGTCCGGGTGGTGGTTTTCGCGATGTTTGGTTCGACCGTGAAGGAGCTGATTTTGCACTTTGGCTGGCAGAACGCGGAATTACCTCACTGGTGTTAAAATACCGTACTTTTAATGCCGATGCAGAAGGTTTTACGCTCGAACGCGAGGTGTATAATCCCGAAGTTTATGCCGATGCAAAACAAGCCATTCATATTTTGCGTACCCAGTCGGAAAAACTAAACATCGACAAAAACAAAATTGGAATAAGCGGTTTTTCTGCCGGAGGAGCACTGGCACTTTACGCCGGGTTAGCTATTTTCGAAAGCCAGCTGCCTGAATATGCTGATTTTGATGAAAGAACCGAACCCGATTTTGTGGCTCCCATTTATCCGGGTATAAACAATGCCATTTACCACACTGTAAAACACAAACAAAAAGTTCCGCCCATGTTTTTGGTTAATGGTGCACAAGACGATGTTACGCCACCCGATAAATGCATTCAGCTTTACACGGCCTTGCTCGAAAGAAAAGTACCTGCCGAATTGCATATTTACGCCAAAGGATCGCATGGTTTCGATTCCGGGATTGGACGGGGAAAAAGCGTGGCAACCTGGCAAAACAGTCTGATTAACTGGCTAAAAGATATGGATTTTATAGAGGATTAAAAGAAAAAATATGATTGTAAAAGTTGTTGTCCGGAATTTAATCAAACGACCTTTTCTTCATTTGGTAAAAGTAATTGGCTTAAGCCTCGCGTTGGTTGGTATTTTATTTATCGCACTATTTCTGGAAAATGAATTAAGTTACGATGCCTACCATAAAAATGCAGATAACATTTACCGTTACTCCATTACGGATCCTGATTTTTTGGGTGGCAAACATTTTGCACGGCTCATAAATCCAGGATATGTATCTGAATTAAAGGAACAAATTCCGGAGGTCACCAATTTTGTCAGACTCCGCCCCGTAAGTGGAGGTGTGATGAAATACAACAACCGCTTTTATTCTATTAACGAGGCTTTTGAATGCGACAGTACCTTTTTTCAGTTTTTCGAAGCAGAACTTAGTGTTGGTGACAAAGAAACAATACTCGAAAATCCGGCTTCGATGGTAGTATCCGGAAGTTTTGCAGCAAAAGTGTTTGGAACTGAAAATCCGATAGGAAAAATTCTAACAATACCCACGGGGCAGTTTTATGGCGAGGAGCAAAATTTCACCATAAACGGAGTGATGGAGGATTTTCCATCCAACAGCCATTTTCATCCCGATTTTATTGCTACACCGGTAAAAGATCATTTTGAATACGGTTGGGCCTGGACTTATTTGGAGTTGGCCGAGAATGCAAATCCTGAAAACGTTAAAACCGGAATTCGCAATTTTCTGCTTGAAAGAACTGATACCGAAACCGAAGAGATGGATACCCAGGTTTATCTGCAAAAATTAACCGACATACATTTACATTCGAATAAACTAAGAGAAATTGAAGCAAACGGAAATATCCGAAACATTTATGTGCTGGCCATTGCCGCTTTAATTTTACTCTTGATTTCCATTAGTAATTATGCCAACCTGAATATCGGGATGGCAGGTTTTAGTGCCAAGTATTTATTTATAAATAAATTACTGGGTTCATCAAAACGGCAAATTATTCGCTACTTTTTTACGGAAGGATTTATTATAGCAATGGCAACCTTGCTGCTTGCTCTAATCGTTGTTCCGCCTGTTAATACAATCATTCAGCGCGGGTATCAATTAAATTTGCTGGCGGGTAATCTGGCTTTGGTTTTTATAGTTGTAACGGTATTTATACTTTTTAGTGTAAGTTTTGGAATGCTGCCGGTACTTAAACCTGTTTTTTCGGCGATGAAAAGCGGACGAAACAATTCAAATACAAAACAAAACCAAGGTGGAATAAACCGGGGGATTCTTGTTTTTCAGTACGCTTTTTCCATTGCACTAATTATTTCGGTAATTGTAATTAGCCGGCAAACCAATTTTGCATTTAAAAGTGGAATGGGAGCCGGGGAAGACAACATAATCGTTTTTGAATCGGTGCATGCCAGTCTTCAACAGAAATTTGAAATTCTGAAAGAGGAGTTGTTAAAATACAACAGCATTCAATCGGTTTCGGCCATGATGGAACCACCTGGCGGTGAGGCAAATGATATGTTCGCATTTGAATTGGAAGGATACACTCCCGACGAACAAAACGAGCAATACGAACGAATCGGGGTTTTTCCGTGCGACTATTCATTTGCATCACTGTTTAATTTGTCGTTTTTAAGCGGAACAAACTTTACCGAAAATAACCTCGACAACGAAGGATCGGCAGAGTACATTATTAATGAAGCGGCCATGAAACGATTAAATTATTCGAATGCCGATGATATTATTGGAAAAGTATTTAAGCTGAATTTTGAGCAACTTGAAGCTTCGGGAATAAAATTGCCACGTGGAAAAATTATTGGAGTGGTAAAAGATTTTCATCTTTCGAGCCTTAAAAAAGAAGTGGAACCATTGGTGCTTTTTAAGCGCGATAAGTTGTGGCTGATTAATTTTATTGTGGCGTTTGAGCCAGGTAAAAAGTTGGAAGCTCTGGCTGATATGAAAACGGTTTGGACTTCACTTTTCCCTGAATATCCTTTTCAGTACGAATCGGTGGGATCGATGTATCAAAAAGTATATAAAGCCGAATTGTTGCAGGCCAGGCTTTTGTCGATTTTTACATTTATTGCCTTGTTTATCTGCTCAATGGGCTTGTTTGGGCTCGCACTTATTGTTACCCAACAACGCACAAAAGAAATTGGTGTGCGAAAAGTAAATGGTGCACGCGTAAGAGAAATTGTGCAGATGTTAAACCGCGATTTTATAAAGTGGGTTGTTTTGGCTTTTGTATTGGCTTGTCCGTTTGCCTGGTTTGCCATGAATAAATGGCTCGAGAACTTTGTCTATAAAGTGTCGTTGAGCTGGTGGATTTTTGTTTTGGCCGGTATTTTGGCTGTGGGAATAGCCCTGCTTACTGTGTCGTTTCAGAGTTGGAAAGCTGCCACTCGTAATCCGGTAGAAGCCTTGCGTGATGAGTGATGAAAAGAAAGGATTCCAATTCAATGTATTGAAACCCTTTCCTGCTATTACCCGGTTTAACTGGTTTACATGCTAATGTCCGTGCTTAAATTTTTATCTCTCGATGAAGCACCTGCAGATAAGGTGTAGGCTCCGCTTTCAAGTATCCATTTTGATTCCGTTTCGCTCCAGTACGATAAATCCGCGGCTGGTATACTTAACTTTATTTCAGCGGTTTCTCCACTTTGAAGTAGCGGCGTTTTTGCAAATGCCTTTAGTTCCTGCACCGGACGATCGATTTGAGTATCTGGTTTTGAAACATAAAGTTGTACCACCTCTTTTCCTGCAACATTGCCTGTGTTTGTAACCATCACTGTAACATCAATCGTATTGTCATTCACAGCAGATTTCATGCTGTTAAATTCAAAATCGGTGTACGACAAACCGTATCCAAATGGAAATGAAACCTCCAGGTTGTCTTTGTCGAAATGGCGGTATCCAACATAAATTCCCTCTTCGTAATTGGTATAATCAATGGTACTCACCTTTTCATTGTCTGCTTTTTCTTTGTTGCCGAAAAGCAATCCGTTGGCATTAAACGGTACACCTTCCACAGGGAAATTTTTTGTTGAAGCGTGGTCTGCCAGTTTATTTGGAAAAGTCATAGGAAGTTTACCGCTTGGATTTTCCCTCCCGCTTAGTATATCCGCAACAGAGTTTCCACTTTCCTGTCCGCCTTGCCATGCCAATACAATTGCATCTGGTTTTGCTTTCCACGATGCAGTTTCAATAACACCACCAATATTCATTACGACTATAACCTTTTTATTTGCCGCATGAAATGTTTCACAAACCAGACTGATCATATTTTGCTCATCATTTGATAAAAGAAAATCGTTTTCTTCCACACGGTCACTGCCTTCCCCGCTATTTCTTCCTATGGTTATTACGGCAATTTCTGCACTTGAAACAATGTGCTGAAGCTGAGTTTCAGTTGGAATCATTTCAGGTGGTGAATACTTTTGAATCATCGCATTTAACATTCCTTCCGGTTTTGTAAAGGCTTCTTTATTTGCAGCTTTGTGTGCTTCAAAAGCTTTTTTAGCATCCTCATTTATTGTAAATCCGGCGTCAGAAAGACCTTCTTCCAGCGAAACAGTGTAGGCTTCATTTACATCGCCCGAACCTGTTCCGCCTGCAATAAAGTCATACGATGTGGCACCGAAAAGTGCAATATTTGTAGCCGTTTTCAGCGGAAGCGTAATATTGTTTTTCAACAGAACAATTCCTTCCGTTGCCGATTTGCGTGTTATTTCTGCATGAGCTTTTAAATCGGGCGTGTTGCTGTAAGCGTATTGTTTCATTTTTTTCGATTTCAGAATCATTTTCAGAATACGTTTTACTGAAGTATCGATATCTTCCATTGAAAGTTCTCCGTTTTTTGCCGCTTTTGTTAATGCTTTGTATTGTTTCTTTGTGCCGGGTTCCAAAAGATCGTTTCCGGCATGTATTTGTGCCGGAGCATTTTGTCCGCCAAACCAGTCAGTCATTACTATTCCTTCAAATCCCCAATCGTCGCGCACAATATCGGTAAGCAGGTAACGGTTTTCGGAAGTGTAGGTTCTGTTAACTAGATTATAAGACGACATAATGGTCCAGGGTTGCGATTTTTTTACAATTATTTCAAAGCCTTTTAAGTAGATTTCCCGCAGTGCACGTTCCGAAACAAGAACATCATTGGAGTTCCGGTTGGTTTCCTGGTTGTTGGCCACAAAATGTTTTACTGATGTGCCCACACCATTTGATTCGATACCGTTCACCATTGCCGCGCCAATGTTTCCGGTAATGATAGGATCTTCAGAATAGTATTCAAAGTTTCTTCCACAAAGTGGATTTCTGTGAATGTTTGCGCCAGGCCCTAAAATTACGTCAATCCCGTATTCCAATACTTCGTTTCCCATGGCTTGTCCAACCTGTTCTACCAAATCAACATTCCAGGTTGAAGCAAGTAATGTTCCAATGGGAAAAGCAGTGCAATAATAGGTTTTATCGTCATTTTTTCGCGTTGGATTTATTCTTAAACCCGCCGGGCCATCTGATAAATAGAGTGTTGGTATGCCTAAACGAGAAACAGGCAAGATAGTTCCAACAGCGCCCCTTACTCCTTCATTTGCAGGTCCAAGTCCCATGCCCGACTTCATTCCTGATCCTTTCAACAGGCGTATCTTTTCATCCAATGTCATTTGCGACAACAAATCATTTGCACGTTCGTCAAGCGATTTTCGATCGTCTTCGTATATATCCAGTTCTCCATTTCGGTTCAAATCTCTGAATGAATAACCATTAATGGACAGCTCCTTAATCTCAACATCTTTGTATTTATCCTTTTTATCGAAACTCAGGAAATTCGAATTTAGGTAGAGGGCACCTGCAATTACAACAACAAGCACCAGTGCAACTAATGCCAGTATTACTTTTAAAGTAATTTTTAGAATTTTCTTCATTCTGTTTGATTATATGTGTTGATTATCAAATAATTTCGAACAAAAATATAAAAGAAAATGAAAGATGAGGCAAAATGCCTCATTAAAATTGTAGCTTTGTATTTTAAAGAAGAATGGAAAACAAACAGATAAATAAAATCATTAACAATTATTTTGCTGAAGGGATCGACAATTTCCTTCCCAACATATCGATTAATTGTGTAGTGCTTGGATTTGAATCGCCACATTTAAAGGTGTTGGTGCATAAATTACCGGATTTTGGCGAGTGGATGTTACCGGGAGGATATGTAAATATAGCCGAAAGTATTTCTGATGCAGCTTATCGTAATTTAAACTTATCAGGCATCAATCAGGTGTTTTTGCGGCAAATACTTACGGTTGGTGATGCGCACAGAGTTCATGAGATTTCTGTTGCGAATATTGACGAAACACTTGAAAACAGAAAAGTAGCAGAATGGGCCAGCCAACGTTTTGTTACAATTGTGTATTATGGCCTTGTTAACCTGGCGTCAACAGAAGTAGTGCCCGGCGGACTTTTAGGTGAGAGCAAGTGGTTAAATGTCGATCATCTTGAAACGCTTTTTATGGATCATGCCCGAATCATTACCGAAACCCGAACCATTCTTTCTATCGAACTTTTAAATCATCCGGTTGCATCAAATCTTTTACCCGAGACATTTACCTTAACTGAATTAAGGGGGCTGTTTGAAGCAATTTTAAATCGCAACATCGATAGAGGTACCTTTCGCAGGAAAATATTAAAATTGGGTATTATTGAACAAACAGAGAAAACAAAAGATGTGAAAGGGCAGCCAACCTATCTGTATAAATTTAATTCCGCAAAGTACCAGCAATTCCTGCAGGAACAAACTAAATTTGGCTTTTAAAAGCCCACTGTTTTAGTGAAAATCAAATTCTTCAGATCCTAACAATTGTTTTGGAGTTTCGCAGGCTCAGAAACATTTTATTCGATCATTTTTTCTGATACACCCTCACAAAGTCTATCTCATATTTATGTGGGAATAACGAATCGTCGATGCCGTGTTTGCCTCCCCAGCCGCCGCCAATGGCCAGGTTTAAGAGTAAATAAAATTCCTGATCAAAGGGCCAGGCTCCGTAACCTTCTCCGTTATTGCTAAAACGGAAATACTCCATGCCATCCACATAACTTCTTATTTCTTTTTCATCCCATTCCATTGTATAGGTGTGAAATTCTGTTGTGGCAGTTGGTAGGTAACTTGGTTTTCCTACCTGTGTGCCAATGGTGTGATTAAACAACTCGGTGTGAACAGTTGAATGTACCGTGTCGGGATCGTAACCAACATGTTCCATAATGTCAATTTCGCCACTTTTAGGCCAGTTACCATACAAGCTTTCGCTGGGGAGCATCCATATGGCAGGCCAGGTACCTTTCCCGGTGGGTAACTTTGCTTTTACCTCAACTTTGCAATATTTCCAGTCTCCTTTTCCTTTTGTGGTTAGTCTCGCCGAACTGTAATCCTTGCCCGATGTAGGTTCTTTTATGGCAGTAATTGTAAGTTTTCCGTCCTTTATGTAACAATTATCGCTATCGGCCACTGTGTACCATTGCTTTTCGTTGTTCCCCCAACCGTAGGAATTCCCACGTGTGGCATAATTCCATTTACTAGTGTCGGGCAGGCCATCGGTATTAAATTCGTCAGACCAAACCAGTTCCCAGTTTGTCGATTTGGTGCTGTTATCTGTAGTTTTTTCTTTTTTACTGTTAGTACAGTTGGTGAAAAAGAACACCAGCATAAAGTATAAAAAAATATTTTTCATCAGTTTTAAATTTTTCATTTTAAATGAAAACAGATAAAAATTGTTCCTTTCATTTTATTGGTGGAATGAATTACTGTTTTCTATTCGTTTTTTTTGCACGATTAAAAAAGGAATGGGAAAAATACCCATCCCTTTTTAACTAAACTAAACTACTAAAGATCTGTTAAATGATCAACAGTATAAATGATCGATTGAAATTTGTACCACAACTTTATTATTTCAACCACCATGGAACCTGATTAATACCATCGTATCCGTTGTATTGCTCATCAATAGCTTTTTGATAATTTTCAGGATTTTTTGTTTGTTCATCTGTTGGATACATCCAGCGCTGTGGATAAACATTTGGATCTTCAGGATTTAAACTTGTTGAAGGATCCAGTGGATATTCCGGATATCCGGTACGTAAAAATTGGGGATAATTACCACCGTTCCCCTGGAAGAAATCGATCAACCATCTTTGATACCAGATTTGATGTAAACGGGCTTTTTTTGTGCCGCCAGTTGCATACGCTGCAGCCCCTGTAAAATAGTTGTTAATGTAGTCTTGAGTTATCGCCATTCCATGCACAAAGTCTGCCGTATGAGGAAGATTCATGTAATATTCTAACATGGCAGTAACTCCGTTTTCGTAGTACTGCTGTGCATTGCCCGAAAGCCAACCTTCCTCGATGGCCTCAGCAATAATAAAACACTGTTCCGAGTAGGTAAAATAAAGCATCGGATCGTTATCCATAAATTCAACATACCGTTTGTTGATTAATGAATAGCTTCCGCTGGCGTTGTTCAGTGCCAGTTGCTCGGCTGCCAACTCCGTAGGTACTCCCACATAGGCATTAAAATCCGACTCAGCCAATCCGCCTTCGATCTTAACCCGGGCAGGTTCTGCGAAATAAAATAGCCTGTAATCGTTTAAATTTTTAAGCCCATCAATTACCAACTCAGAAACACCTGTGAACTGGCGGCGCTCTTCGCCGTTCCACATCGGATAAGTTGCGTTTGGATTTTCAGAATAAACCAACTTAAAATTATCGGCATTTCCTTCGAGTAAATTACTTGCCGAAACGATGGCCTTAAACCGGTTGATTTGTTCGGAGGTGGCTTTTTTACTGATGGTTTGAATTACCTTTAATTGCATGGCATTGCAAAGTTTTTGCCATTTTTCAACATTGCCGCCCAGCATAATATCGCCGTCAAAATTTACACCTTCCGAAAAATAGGCTTCTGCCTGTTGCAGATCAGCAAGAATGGATACAAAAACATCCGTTTGTTTGTCGTACTTCGGTTGTGTAATTCCATCCGAGGCCTGACCGGCTTCTGAGTAAGGAATATCGCCCATATCAAGTGTGGCCGAAAATCCATATTTAGCCTTTAAAAAGCGTTCTAATCCTTTGTAAGACGATTCGTATTGAGATCCTTCAGCATACTGCGACATGTATTTCAGGTCAGTTAATCTGGTGTACGAACCAAAACTTCCGTATGGCCAGTAAGAGTAGTAATACTGACCTGGATTAGGGTTTGTTTCAAGCATTGCAATGTGCTTGTTAAACAGGTTTCCCGAAGTAAAATCGGCAGAATTTGGGTTCCAGAACCGGTAGGTATCTTTTAATGTTTGCGTGGCAAGCATCGATGGAGTAACCTGGTTCGTTTTATTTGGATCAGTATTTATATCTTCAAAATTATCGCATGAAAAAGCAATAGAAAGAGAAAATATCGCGAGTAAAATATATTTTAGATTTTTCATGGGTATCTGTTATTAAAATGTGAGTTTAATATTAGCTCCGAGATATCTCACAGAAGGGTCTGCAAAATCTTCATATCCACCATCCGGGTCTGAATATTTCCAGTCTTTTGACCAGAACAGTACATTTTGACCTACAAAACTGACCGAAGCATTTTTTATAAAACCACCTGCCCAGTTGTTTAATACAGTGTTTGGAATGGTGTAGGTTAGCGATAATTCACGAAGTTTCAGAAATGTTCGGGAATATACATCGTTTGGATTGGCACTGCCTCCCCAGGCACTTGTATTGTGCAGGTCCTGTGCGGCTTGTTTGTAGGTTGAAGCCACATCATTCGGTGCATATTCTCGAGTATCACTGGTTATATTGCCATTTGTATCGTAGGTAACCGAGCCCGATACCACCTGAACTCCTTCGCCAACGTAATTTTTCGACCCGGGATCAGCAACATCCAAAGCTCTTTCTTCGGTTACCGATTCGGGATGCACTCCCGATTGCCACATATAACTTTCAGTTCGGGTGCTCAATAAACCGCCAACTACACCGTCAAACGACATGTATAAACTAAAGTTTTTGTAGCGGAGACTGGAAGAAATACCCCATAACCAGTCAGGGTTACTGTATCCGTACAGCGAATCGTAGCTGCTTCGAACCACACGTCCGCTGGTATTGTAAATTTGTTGCCCGGCATATTCTCCATCCGGAACACGCAGATAGTCTTTCAGAACGAAAGCATCGGTACGATCGCCAACATTTACCCAGGGTTTTCCAAAGTTGGAAGTATAAAGCGAGTCGAGCTTGGTATATTCCTGTTTATAGGTCGACCAGTTTACATTTATATCCCACTGTAAGTCTTTTGTTTTTACGGGTGTACCGGTTAAGGCAATTTCCCAGCCTTTGTTGGTTCGTTCTTCATCGGTATTTAAGTAAATACCTGTATACCCTGAAGCCGATGAAAGTGGCCCTTGTTTTAGGATATCAAAAATGTATTTTGAATAATAGGTTACATCAACAGTTAATCGTTTGTGGAACATCATTCCCTGCAATCCAATTTCTTTTGTTGTATATGAGTTTGGACTGTAGGAATTTAAATACAGTGCAGACGGTGCCGAAGCTCCGTTTTGGTCGTTCCAGGTGCCCGGATAAACCGAAAAAACACTGTTGATGGCATATGGAGACGGAGCTGTTTTTGCACGTGTCCACGAGCCTCTTACTTTTAACAGATCCAACCAGTCCTGAGTTGATTCAGGCAATAATTCTGAAACCACAAAACTGCCCGAAACAGATGGATAGAAGTAGGAACGGTCTGACTCGTCGACATTTGGATTCGCCAACATGGAAACCCAGTCGTTACGGCCTGTTAAATCCAGATAAATTAACTTATTCCACGAAAAAGCCAGACGTCCGTACAATGAATTTACTTGACGGGCAACCGTGCTTTCACCAACTGTTGCCGGATTTACAGACGCATTAAGCGAGAAATATCCCGGAATAGAAATACCACCAACAGTTTTTGCATTTATATTATCATTCCGGTCGTAAAATATTGTACCACCGGCGAGGTATTCCACATCAAATTTCTCAAGAAAGCTTTTGTTTCCGGTGAGCAACATGTCGCTGTTGATACTAAATCCCTGCGTTTTTCCGGTTAAGTAGGCTCCTGTTCTGCTGCCGTTCCAGGTGTAAGGATTTCCCGGAACACCTGTATTCCCCGAAGATGTGTACGATCCTTGCGAGATTCTGAGTTGTCCGCGGTCGATGTAAAAGTCGAGACCCGAACGAACGGTTGCTTTTAACCATTCGGCAATGTCGTAACTCATGGTTAAGTCGGCATTAAAAATATCGCGCGATACCTCGTTTGTCCTTTCATACCGGTCGTAATATGGGTTGTTTTGGTTTTTACCCCGGTATTTGTCGGCCTCGTAATCGTATCCAAAATGGTTGTTCTGAAGCTGCCCCGGTTTAATCCAATAGTTGTCTTTGTACTGGCGGATATCAAAATCGGCAGAAGACCAGATCAACAGTGTGTACATCGGATCGTATGAGGTGTAACCATTGGAACCCATGTTTGGCGATTCGCGTTTGGTATACGACATGTTCGAGGTAAGTTTGAATTTATCAAGGTTAATATCGCCACCTAATGTGTAGGTATATTTATCCAGTTTCGAATTTGGATAACGCCCCTTGTTTTGTGTCCAGTTTAACGAAGTTCGAAGCGCAACGTTTTCGCCTTTAAAAGCTACACTAACATTATTGTTTGTGATGTAACCGGTTTCCAAAAAGTTTTCAAAGTTGTTTGCTCCAACAGGCAGGTACTCGTAATCTCTGAATTCTTTTGTGATGGGATCCCATTGTGTTTGCATGGATCCATCCATAAAAGTACCCCACGACTGGTCGGAGTTTAAATCGTAAATGTAAGCGGTACCACGTCCGTAAATGCTTTGTTTTTCGGGAATTGCTAAAAAGCCTGCATTAAACATGGTGCTTGAAGTAACATCAACCGATACTCCGGTATTGCCCGTACTACCGTTTTTGGTGGTAATCAGAATGGCTCCTTTTTCGCCTCTAAATCCGTAAAGAGCAGAAGCTGTGGCTCCTTTAAGTACGGTCATCGATTCGATATCTTCGGCAGCAATGTCGTTCAGTTTTTTATTCGAGTAAGCAACTCCGTCGATCACAATCAATGGATCGGTTTCTCCACGAATGGTAAAAGTTGGCTCCACGTTAAAGTCGGATGAATTCTGAACCAGAACCCCGGCTACTTTTCCGGTAAGTGAAGTTCCCACATCAACACCCGAAACTTTTTGTAAGCTTTCGCCGTCAACCTGCTGTACCGAATAACCCAGTGCTTTTTGTTCTCTTTTTATACCTAGCGCAGTAACAACAACCTCTTCCAGACCGATGGCATCCACCTTCATTGTAACATGTATCTCGCTTTGGTCGGCAACGTTTATTTCTTGTGTTAACATTCCCACAAAAGAAAATACCAAAGTTGCGTTGGAAGGAATATTGGTGATCGTATAATTACCGTCGGCGTTTGTAATTGTTCCCTGTGTAGTACCTTTCAGAAAAACGGTAACACCCGGCAAAGGCTCTCCATTTTCGTCGCTTACCTTTCCTGAAATCGATTTTTGCTGGGAACTAACTCCATCGTAAAAATCCGATTTTTCAGTGGTTAAAATAATCAAACGGTCGTTTACCTGGTAAGTAACATCGGTTTCGTAAAACAGGTTGTTAAGTATTTTGTCGATGCTTTTTTCTTTTGCATTTACATCAACTTTGCGTTCTACATCTACCAGTTTCTGGTTTAGCAGGAAAAAAAACTCGCTTTTATTTTCAATCTCATCGAGTACATCGATTACCCTGGCATTCTCCATTTTCAGGGTCAGTTTAGTTTGTTGGGAGTATCCTGATTCTGCCCACACTTGTGAGATCAGCAGGAAAAGAAAAATGACACTTAATCGCATAATTTTCCACATTTTAGTTTTGACAGCCAAATGAATGGCGTCACGAATCCATTTTTTTTTCATAAATTTAAGACGTTAAGTAGTTAAACAATTATTGGACTAATTCACACTGCTTGATTTATAGGAGAGTGCTGGTAACACTCTCCTGTTTTTATTTAAAAGGCATCCAACCTTTTCTTATCTAAGTACACCTTAATTTTTCTTGTTTTATATGTGTTATTACTTGTTGTTTCGCGGGTTTGCTCTGTGTAGCTAAGAGGCGCTGTTATTGCCAGCAGTTTAAGCACTTCTTCCAGTGGTTCATCAATAAACGTGGCACGAAAAGCATAGTTTAGTAATTCCTGATCTACAATTTCAATTTCAACATTGTACCACCTTCCAAGTCGATCGGCTACCTGTTTCATGTTTTCGTTACGAAATACCAGTTTCCCCTCGGTCCATGATACATATTGTAAGGCTTCTACCTTGTTTTTATTGTACTGCCGTGTTTTGGTATTAAGCACCAGTTTCTGATCGGGTTGCAGGGTTTCCAGTATTTGCCCCTGATCGGAATACACTTCAACTTTACCCTCTTTAAGTATGATCTCTTCGGTTTGTTCGTTGTCGTATGCAATAACATTAAATTGTGTCCCCAGCACTTTGGTGGCCAGGTGGGGAGTAGTAACTATAAATGGATGTGCTTTGTCGGGTGTTACGTTAAAAAAAGCTTCTCCTTTTAAAGTAACATTCCGCTCATCCGTAAAAATTACCGGGTATTCCAATGTCGATCCACTGTTTAAGAATCCGCTTGTTCCGTCGGGAAGCACAAATTTGGTGCGTACTCCAAGCGGGCATTGTATTTGGGCAAGTGCAATTTCCTGTTTTGGTGTTTTTAATTGAAAATAAGCCAATGCCAAAAAGGAGAGAAGTAAGGGAACGATCAAAATGGCGGCAATCCGTTGGAAAGTACTTATAAAACGTGTTTTTTTAAGCGGTTTTTCGAGTTGTATTTGATGATGGATTTTATCTAAAATAGAATCAATATCGCCGGAAGGAAGTCCTTCGTTTTTGTAATCAAACCAATGTTTTTGCAAAAGTGTATGCAATTCCGGTTCATTCTGCTTTTGTTGAAATGCAGTTTTAATTTCTAAAAAGTCTTTTCTTGAATATTTTCCCTCGAAAAAGCGTTGAAGTATTTTCGGATTTAGCCCCATAAATAACGGTTTGATGTTCGTTTGAATGTAATAGGGTAAAAATCAAAAAATCCCCCAGTTGAAATGGGTAAAAAAGTGAAATTATTTTTAGTGGGCTTAAATTCAGTCTTTTACAAACAGAAGAAAAAATAACATCGAAGACAATTCTTCCTCTCCCAAACCCTTTTTAATATTTTTGAGAGCTTCGGTCAGATGATTTTCAACGGTTTTAGGCGAAATATCCAGTTGGCGTGCAATTTCTTTTACCGGAATACCTTCTTTTTTTCTTTTAAGTAAAATTTCTTTTTGTCGAGAGGGTAATTTCTGAATGAGCGATTCCACCTTTTCAAGGAGTATCTGATAATTTAAGCGTTCGTTGGTTTCATCGTTAAAACCTATCGACTCTTCAATTAACTGGTGCTGGTATTCGTTGCGGCGGTAAAGCTGATCGAAAAGTTCCAGTATTTGATGATATGCAATTTTAAAAAGGTAGGCTTTAAATGATAAGTCGGGATTAAGCTGTTTCCGGTTCCTCCAGATTTTCAGAAAAACTTCCTGTACAACTCCTTCTGCATCTTCTTTCGATTTTAAGTAGCCAAATGCAAAGTGGTATAAACGTTTACCATAATCAGAAAAAAGCTTGTCGAAGGCAGCCACATCATCATTTTTTAACGCAGTGATATAGCTTTTTTCAGTTATGTTAATTTGATTTTTCAAGAGTCTAATTGTATCAGGTCAGCGTATTCATTAAAAAAATACTGCTTCCAAAGTAAGTAAATTTGTAGAACACCTCAAACAGTAAAACTCAGGATTTAGAGCATGAAATGAAAAAGGAAAGAATTATACTGATCTTTTTTTGTCGTTAAAAAGAGAAGTTGTTCAGGATCAGGTTCTGACTTGAATTTTGGCTCTCATTGTATATTTTTGATAAAGAAAAGGGGGAAGAATGGAGGCTAACACGAGTGAGTACTATAGTTTCTTTTATTATTTTAATTTTCATAAAACTTCAATCAACTTTGCTTCTGAATGAAATTCTTTTGCGTCGTTTTATTTAATTGTTTATGCTGCTTCATCCGGTTTCTGATCGTTTAATAGGTCATAATCCATAAGCTCAGCCCATTGTGTTGTAACAAGTGGAGTATCATCATTAAACTCTCTGTGTATCTCCTGGGTGGTAACATTCGAACCAGTTGAATGAAAAATGGGAGAAACAGAATTGTTTTTAGTTTTGGTAAACGCTCTTGTTTCCAGGTCCAGATCGAAGCTGGTAAAATAGTCTTCCGCTAAATTTATACTTACAACTGGTTTTTCAAATTCCTTTTCATTGTAAGTCTGGTTTGTTGTAAACGGAGATGTTACCAATGCTAATTTCTTTCTGGTTGAGAAACGATTTTTTACTAAGCTGCCACTTACTGTAAATGGTGCAAAAATGTTTTGAATACTTCTTTTCATATCTTTAAATTTTAACTTGTTATTATGTGTACAAATGTAGCTTGTGCAAACATGCTTTTAGTGCCGGATAGGCTCGTTCATTGTCCCGTTTGGCTCAAGTTGAAAAGGAGTATTTGTGGCATTTCCCTGTAATGAAAAAAGGGCAGACATAAAATGCCTACCCCCGTTTTGAGCTACAGTAATAACAAACGACAAAACTGTTATGCTTTAACTTCTTGCTGATTGTTACATCATTTTCGTTTGCAACTACTTCCTGTTGCTATATTTTATAGTGCTACACTACATTCATTCATTAGCGCATTGGCATCGGCCTTGCTGCTGGTTGCATCGGTCGGGCAGATGGCTGGCTGGGCCGGACTGCGGGTTGACTTGGCCTGCTAATGGGTTGTGTAGGCCGTACACCTGGCTGACTTGGCCTTGTTGAAGGCTGAGTCGGACGCATGCCCGGCTGTTGTGGCCTTGTTGAAGGCTGTTGTGGCCTTGTCGCCGGCTGAGTCGGTCTTCTGTCCGGTTGAGCTGGTAAAGTAGCCGGTTGTCCGGGACGTCCGGGTCTTTCAATGGGCTGCTCGGGCCTGACACCTGACGGTGGCCGGTGGTGTGGTGGCCTGTGAATTGGTGGACGGTAACCGTGCCAGTGCCAGTGCCAATTCCATCCCCATCCCCAGCTCATGTGCCAGTTCCAGTAAAACGAAGAACGGAACCAGGGCGAGTAAACTGGTACCCATCCGTAAAACGGATCGTAGAAAAAGCCGTACCCGTAGGTCATTGGGTGATGGTAGTAGTAATGACCGTACCATCCGTGGTAATGAAAACCTGTTCCATATACCACTGTAGGTCCATAAACGTAAGATCCTGTATATCCTGAGGTATAGCCGGTGTACACCACCCGGTCGGTATTTTTATAAATATGGACGTATTTTATATTGAAAAGCGGATTATCAGCCGGAATATTCTCGACTCCTACAGGCCGTTGCGTGGCAATTTGCCAGGGACCGTAAGGATTTGATGAATTGTACCATACAGCATCCTCAACCAAATAATAGCGGTTGTTCCACAAAAGTACCGGATTCGAAGTATTTACTGCATACTTCAATTCTGTTCCATCAATGGACGCAAACTCCGGATCTCCGTTATATTCTACTCTGCTGTCTAAAATGCTTGAAATATCTTTCTTCGAAACGGAAGGCACCTGTGCATCCCGTACTGCATTTTCAGCCGCTTTTGTTCCGGGTACACTCACAAGTACATTTGCTTTGTCGTGCCCGTCAGGTATTTTGGCAAAATCAGCAGGTAGTGTTCCGGGTGCAACATATTGCCAGTTTCTTTCCAGCTGATCAGATACAAACCACCGACCCGAAAACAACGCATAAAAGTTGTTGCTGTTTAAATCTCTGAAAAGTTCAGCATCCGAATTTTCAACAAAAGCCAGATTTGTATTTGGTATAAGCACATACTTCGCACTTCCATCGGTAGAAATTAGCTCTGCCGGTTCGGTAGTTACAATGATATCGGGTAGTGTTCTGGCCTGAAACTGCTCATTTTGCATCGTATCATATAATTCGCGTGCATGTTTTTTCATCACATTGTTTATACGGTTTGGCACATTGTCATTGTATGTCCACCCAGTTAAAGCATCGTTGGATGAGAACCACAAACCCCCGCCATACATGTAATACACTTCTTTTTTATTGTCTTTTACAATAAATGCCCCTGCATTCGAAACCTTCGAATAACGTTTGTCCAACTCTTCGTAATAGGGCTCTCCGTCAATTATAATAAGGGCCGAAGGTTGGTTGGAATAAATGATTGAAGGAGCTTCGGTGTTAAATCCAACAGGGCTGTCTTGTTCTGTATTCAGAATCTTATCAATCTGAATTTTGGGGAATTCGTCAAAGTTGTTTTCCAATTCCTGCTTGAATACATTTTTAATCTGTTCTGTCTCTTCAGCAGATAATTCGTCTGCCACCCGAATGTCGGTAATATTCCAACTCAGAACATCGTAAACATTGTTTGAATCTCCTTTTTTAAATTCAAATTCGGCCCAAAACGAGCCAAACAGTTCTTCCGATGAATCATTCTGCTTTGCCATAAAAGCACTGCTCATCTCAATGGTTCCATTTTCGCCTGCCTTTAATTCAGGTGAAACATTCAGTATTTCTACCGAAAATTCTCGTACCGGGCTATTTGTTTTTTTCTCTCCGGATTTATTGGGTGATGCATAAACACCTAGTGAAAGCATCACAACCAGGACTGTACCTAATATCGCTTTCATAACTTCACTATTTTAATTGTTATTACTGATGCAAATATCACCATTTGTAAAGCCCTGTTTTGCTCAGAAAAGCTCAAGCTGTCGCCCACAAAGTCCAAAGCGAATCATACCTAAAAAAATACGGAATGGATGACAGTGTGGAGCCTATTTCCTCCGGCAAATGTTTGAAGTAGAATTGAATTTGAAAAAACAAAGGAGCAACTTTAATGCAAAGTTGCTCCTTGTTTTTCGAGTATAATAATGGTGGATTCCTGCTTGTTATTTCGAATTGCAGATTTTAGGGCGCAATATCTTAAGCTGATGTAAATGATGTACAGGACGAAATCAGGAAATGGTTAACTACTCGCTTAGAAGTATTCGTTCAGGTTCAGGTAAAACGCGCCTTCGCCATTCATGCCCCATCCATAATCGATTGTTAAGTTGGCTCTCGATTGTTTTTGAATCATTATCCGCAATCCTAAACCGGCAGCGGGTTCAACATAGTTAAACAGTTTTACCTCATCGGCTTTGTTAGAGGCAGTGGTCATATTTGCAAAAACAACGCCGCCCAACAAATCCGGATTTCTTTTTAACAGGGTTAAAGGGAAACGCCATTCTGCTTCGGCATAATATAAATTTTCCCCTCTAAAGCGTCCCTGTGGAAATGCTCTTCCCGAACGTCCCATTTGGTCCCAACCCAAAGCAGGAAGGTTCATATAAGGTAAAGTACCACTTGTTGTAAAATTTCCATAGGTCCAAAAAGCGAAAATATTCCGCGGATTTAATTCACTTAGCGAAAAATAGTCGCGGTATTCGAGCCATAAAGTTGTGGCATTTTTTGTACTTCCCAGAAACTTTGGAATGGCCCTGAACGAAGCAAAGGCAAACCTGCCTGTATAAGGGTTGGCCACATTGTCGCGGCTGTCGTAAATAACATTGGCCGAAACACCTGAAGTGGTATATTTCTCGGGATCGAAACCGTTTTCGACGCTGTAGCGGTAGTGGTTGGTTAACACCTGAGGCTCACTCTCCAGATCCAGCAGTTGATCCTTTATGTCGAAATGTGCATCGAGGTGGTATCCAAGTCCTAAAAAGAAATTAGGTTTAACTTGTTTCAGAACAGTTTGATGAAAACGAATGAGATTAAACTCCATTAACTCACCCTCCGAGATATCAGAGTCTGCTTCATAAAGTTCAGGTATGCCTGTTAAATCATCGGCTTGCGGGCCTGTACCAAGTCCGTAGGTAGGTTGCGACGAAAAGAACAAACGCCAGTCTCCCATCAGCATCCAGTCGTTGTTGTTGGAATACATGGTTGTTTTAAAAGTAAACATCAACTGCTTTTTTGTTGAATACGATCCGGTTAAAAAACCATTCGACATGGAAGTAGTGGAAGGATCGCCAAAATAAACTCCCGCCGAGGCTGCTGCCCCGTAGACAAATCCAAATGCCGGATTTGAGGAGATAATTGGTAATGGCGAGAGGTAGAATTTTCCAACTTCAACACTTACAGAATCACTCTGCGCATTGCCGGTAAAAGCCGCAAAAAGTACGAATAAAAAGAGCGTTGCAATTTTAGTTTTCATTTTTTATCGTTATATGCTTGTTTCGATATTATCATTTGTTCGTAATTGTGTCTGCTTCTAATTTCTGCCGGAGCAGCTCCTATTTTATAAAATTATGGAATATTCGTCTCACATAAAATTTTTTTATGCTAAAAAAAAGCCCGATACCGAAAACAATAAGTTCTCAAGGTATCGGGCTTTTAAATTGTCGTTTGTTCAATTCACATACAATTCTATGAACTTCCATTTTAGTTGTTGTATGCCTCAGTACCGGGTTTAATCGGATAATCTGTACCCGGTAACATCGGAATTTCCTTTTCAGGACCCTCGTAATAGTTGTCGTCTGAACATGACGCCATTCCAACTCCAATACCTGCCAACAATACAAATGCAACTGCTAATCTTTTTAAATTTTTCATCGTTTTAAATTTTAATTGTTATTACTGTTTGTTTATTTCAACGATACAAAGATGCAGCATTGCCACCCGGAATTTTACTCCGAAATGTCCATGTAAAATCCCTAAAGGGCCAAGATGTAAAAAAGAGTTGTTTTTGAGTAGCACAAACACACCGCGAAGCTGAATGTGCTGAAACAAAGTGCTTTGTTTTACTTTGTTGTTGAAAACGAAACTTGGACGAACGGACAGCGTGAGAGCCTTTGTGGGCGCAAATTATTGCCGAAGCAGCCCAAGCGGGTGAGCTTAAAAGTCGCTATAAACTTGTCATTCCGAACAGTCGTTTTACGGAGAGGAATCTGTTTAATGATTATGGGATTGCAATGATTTGTTTAGTTCGTTTTCAATAGTATTACTTCATGTGCGTCCAATGAATAATGGTCAGGTTTATCAAACATATAATCTTTTAATTCAATAAAATTGTTGATGGTTAATTACTTCCATTGGGAACAGTAAAATGGAATTTCGAACCAACATTTTGTGTGCTTTCCACCCAGATTTTCCCATTATTTTTTTCAATAAATTCTTTACAAAGGATTAATCCTAACCCTGTCCCTTTTTCATTTTGGGTTCCATGTGTAGAGATATTTTCTACTAAGCTAAATAATTTGTGTAATGAGGTAGGTGGAATGCCTTCACCCGTGTCGATCACTGAAATTAATATTTCATTTTTTAATTTTTTTGCTGAGATGATTATTGCTCCTCCATCCCGGGTGAATTTAATCGCATTCGAAACCAAATTGCGTATGATTGTGTTTATCATTACTTTGTCACCGTAAGCAATGGTTGTTTTTGGTGTGTTTTTATTTATTGTAATTGTCTTTTGTCTTGCAATTTCATAAAACAAATTAGTCACATTGTCTATCTCAAAATTTATATCAAAGAATTCTGGAAAAACATTCATCCTTCCGCTTTGTAAAAGAGACCATTCCATTAAATTAGCAATTAGCTGATTGGCTTTTTTTGATGAATTAAGTATAATTTCTGAATATTCTTTAATTGCTTCGTTGTCTTTGTTTCGTATTTTTTCGATAAGAAGTTCACTAAATCCTAAAATTGAATTAAACGGACTTTTTAAATCGTGCGCAATGATTGAAAATAGTTTATCCTTTTCATCATTCATTTTTTTTAATTCTAAATTCATTTCGAGTATTTCTGCCTCAGCTCTTCTACGCTCAGATATATCATATAATATACCTGTCCAGTTAATGTCTCCATTTCTCTGCTTTTTTGGTAATGACTCAAAATGCGCATAAATAATTTTTTCATTAACAAAAAACCGTCCTTCCCATTTAAAAGGGATTTCTTTTAAATTAGCTTCAGCATTCTTTTTTGCGAAATCGGATTTATCTTCTTTGTTAATGTAATCGAAAATTATTCCGGGGGTTTTTATAAAAGCTTCTTTGTCTATATTTAATATTTCACAAAAACGTTTGTTAACAAAAAGTACGCGAAAAGGAGCATCAACTGAGTTTTGCCATTGCTCTTCACTGGTTTTGGTATCCGCTAACACTTTTATTTGATAGATGCCATATGGTACTGCGTAAGTTAAACTTAGAAACATTTTTCTTTCTGCAATTAATGTTTCAAGCTTACTTTTTGTCTTTGAGAACTTCCCTTTTATTTTTGCTAATTCAAGTTTTAGCTTTTCATTCTCACTTAAAAGTTCTTGTTCATTATTTGTTTTTCTCATATCGAGTTATGATTAAGTACTTTTTATACCCAAGTGCCATTATTGGAATATCTCCTTACTAAAAGTAATAATACTATCCCAAATAGAGATATAAAAAACCTGTTTGATTCATTGTAATTTTAACTAAGGATATTTTGGGTGTGTATTCAACGGTTTTTGGTTTTTAATTGTGTTTAAAGTTAGCAATACGGTTTAACAACACAATAGAGGCCGCCAAATCATTTCTTAACCCAAGTCAATGGAATTGAACCGGGCCTCGAATAATTTTGTTCTCAAATAGTAAAACTGAAAAGTTAAACGATCTCAGGTATACCTTATGAAAAAAACACAGACCATAGTCTCAATCCTTTTAACGGTGATTTTCATTTGTTTACTAAGTTCTGGTGTGTATTCTCAGGAACTCAAACAATCATCAACTAATCGCGGTGCATTTTCCAGGTTTATCCACCATGAAAAAGTTGCTTTCAAACTCAACTATTTCGGCGAACTAGTGCTACATCCGGGCTTGACTCTTGGTGTCGATTATACACTGTCACAAAACAATCGCCTGACTGTTCATTGGGATGTTGATTTAGGTGGATATTGGCATCGCTGGAATAATACATCCTTATTTTTAAAATCAACCATTGGCACAAGAGTAGCTGCAGGTTCTGTATTTGCCGACATAAATGCGGGAATTGGTTATATGCACTCATTTGCTGCAGGTACAATTTACCAGCGAGCTGCGGATGGTGGAGTTGAAAAAGCAAATAACCGGGGACATGCTCATTTTATGCCCAATGCATCATTTTTGTTAGGGTACGACAGCACCCGAAAAGGGAACCGGCACTGGACCGTTCACCTTGGTCCTGAAGTTTATTTACAATCATCATATAACCACATATTCCTTCCGCATATTGCAATGAATGTGGGTATAACTTATAAATTCGAACAACAATGAAAACCATAGTTTTATTTACTTTAAGCATCATCTTTTTCGTTTTTACCTCCTGCCAAAAAGAGGGTTTTTACGAAGGGGATCACTTTTTTGTTAAAAATGCGGGTGCTGAAATGCCTGTTTATGTAAAAGGAAACGTAGCATCCGGAACTTTCATTGTTTTTCTTCATGGTGGTCCCGGAGGAAACGCTTCGCTTCCTTCTTTTATGCCGGTTTCAAAGGAACTGGAAAACGATTATGCTTTCGCCTACTGGGACCAAAGAGGATCGGGGCTTTCCATGGGGAATCCAGACAAAAGTACCTTTACCGTTGAACAATTTGTAGCTGACCTAGACCTTGTAATCGAAACAATTAGGATGCGTTATAATAACCCACGAATTGTTTTTTATGGAATAAGTTGGGGAGGAGCTCTGGGGAGCGCTTATTTAAGCACCGGCAATTATCAGGAAAAGGTTGATGGTTTTATCTGCATGGATAGTGGACACAATCTGGTAGAGGGATTACCAAAATCGGTGGTATTTGTGAAAAACTATGCGCAACAACAAATTGACAAGGGAGTTGACGTTGATTACTGGATAGAAGCCCGTGATTGGTGCGCAACAGTTCCGGATATGACCGTTGTAGATAACTACTTTAAATACGATGCATATTTGACAAACACAAATGCCTATCGTTTTAATCCTGATCAGGAGGTTGAAGGACCGGAGGTTGGGGCTTTGGGAACAATGAATTCCTACCTTTCTCTGGCTCTGTTTTTTAATGGACAATACCTTGCTGAGCGATTTAATATCCTCAAGCTCAACCTTAGCGACGATATGGAAAGAATAAAAATCCCTTCCCTTGTGATTTGGGGAAGGCACGATGGGGTAAATACAATCGAGATGGGGTTTGACGCCTACAACAGCATTGGCAGACCGGATTTTACCAATAAGGAAATGGTGATTCTTGAAAATAGTGCCCATGAGGGATACATGGAAGAACAGGGTTTATTTATTGCAACATTTCGTGAATTCGTAAATAGTCTGTAAAGTCTTCCATTTTCACTTCTTAATTTAGATCAATGAAATTGGAAACCGCTATCTTCAAATTCGCTTAAGTTATCATTACAAGAAACAAACTATAAAAACATGATACCTGAAAATTTATCGGAACGTAAAGAAGCCTGGAAAACAATTTTCGTTTTTCTTGCGATCGTTACAATTTTAAGCTCGCTTTTTCATTATGCCATTGTGAATTTGTATCCTTCGCGAATATACATTGGAGCTTTGATGTGGTGTCCTGCCATAGCCGCAATGATTACACTCAAACTAAAAGGACGTTCAATTTCATCCCTAAATTGGAATTGGGGAAATTGGAAATACATTCGATTCTCTTATTTTGTTCCTGCCTTGTACGGTATAATCACTTATGTATTCATCTGGATTTTCGGTTTAGGTAAATTAGCAAATAAAGAAGCAATAACAGAGTGGGCAAAGGAACTTGGACTGACTGGAATAGGGACATTAAATCCAACTGCGATAATAATCATTGCTGTTATCTTATTGGGAACTGTTGAAGTAATTCGGGCAGCTGCGACAACCTTAGGAGAAGAGATTGGATGGCGGGGATTTTTTATATACGAATTAAGAAAAGTGCTGCCCTTTACCGGTGTTGCACTTTTTAGTGGAATTGTTTGGGCGACCTGGCACTGGCCGGTAATTGTGTATTATGGCGATAATGTAATTCTTGAATTGGCGTCATTTTATGTGGTTATTGTATCCATGTCGTTTATAATGACCTACTACACTTTTAAGTCTAAAAGTCTTTGGCCGGCGGTATTGTTTCACGCAGTGAGCAATGTGTATATTCAAAAAATACTGCCTGAATTAACCCTTAAAAACGAAGGGACGGAATATTGGTTGGGCGAAAACGGAATTATGTTTGCACTGGTTACTGCTGTTTTTGGCATTTACTTTTGGCGAAAAGCACTTAAAGAAAAATTGTGAATCGATCACTTTCTTGTAAACTTATGGATATGAAAAATACAAATACGAATTATCAGATGAAAAAAACAGATCATCCGGCCACGAATTCACCGGGCAACTCTCCCAAGGGTAAGAAAACCAAGTCTCATCCGTTTTGGCGATGGTTTTGGCTCAGCTTCCTTGTGCTTTCTCTTGCTTATGTATGGTACTCATTTTATGCACCTTCAAATGATGTGGCCTGGGCTGACAATATGGTCACGGCTCGTGAACTTGCCACCAATTCAGATAAAAACATGCTGCTGTTTTTTACCGGGGAGTGGTGCTCGCCATGCCGCATTATGAAGCGTGAAGTTTTTGCGGATGAGGAAGTGATGAAAGCCATTAATTCGCAAGTTGTAGCGGTTATGATTGATGTTGACGATCCCAAAGCACAGGAGATCGTAAACCTTTATAAAGTTGGTGGTACGCCAATCACAATTTTTACCGATCCGAAGGGAAATGTACTTGATTATGCTGTTGGTAAGATTGGGAAAACGAAATTCCTCGAAATGCTTGAAAATTTGGGTGCAGCCGGTTCCTGATTTTTAGTACAGTACATTTAATAAACAGTGCAAGGGCTTGAAAGGAAATCGCTTTGGAATACCAAACCTTTCATCTCCTTGCCCGGATAGCCCAACTAAATACCTTGTTTACCATCTATTTTTACTTCTTAACCCAAGTCAATGAAATTGGAATACGCTTTCACCAATTTTGCTGAAGTAAACAGTTAAAAAGTAAAATAATGAAAGCACAAAAAACAATTGCCCGCACTTTTGGAATCTTTTTCCTGCTCGCATTTTTATCGTACGGAATTGGAAGTGGCCTAACAGCTTCAGCAACAGACGCAGCCAACTCATTTAGTAACATCGATACAAATAAAGCTCAGCTAATAATCGGTGTGCTGCTTATGGCATTGGTTCATACCATTGTAAACATTGGCCTGCCTGTTCTGATGATGCCCATTTTAAAACCCTTTAATACGATTTTAAGTTATGGCTATTTAAGTGCCGGTATTACGGCAACGGCGATCATTATAGTTGGTTCCATCTTTCTACTTTTACATGTTCCGCTAGGTGCAATGTATCAGAATTCGGCTGCAACAGACTTACAACATTTTGAAACCATTGGGGCCTTGCTGACAAAAGGAAACTTTTACGCCTATCAGATAGGAATGGCAATTTGGGGCATCGGTGGATTAATGTTTTGCTATTTATTATCTATATCAAAGCTTGTTCCGCGGGTATTTTCCATTTGGGGTTTGCTAGGTTACCTGGTCTTTATTGCCGGAACAATATCAGAATTATTTGGTTATAATATTGGGGTTCATTTAGCAATCCCAGGAGGATTATTTGAGATATCACTAAGTATTTGGCTGATTGTTAAGGGATTTAAAAAGCCTGAATTAAAGCTAAATCTTCAAAATCCTTAGCTTATTACAGATAAACCCAGTTGAAACCAGTTGAAATAAACAAGTAGAAGTAGTATGGTCATTATAAATATTTTTTAGCATGAAAATTCAAGTTGTAACATTCTTTACACTAATAATCTTAGGTGCTTGTAATAGCCAAACAGAATCTGGTATTACCCAACAACCGACTTTAGCTGATTATCAGGTTGGAGAGAAATGGGTTTGGAAATATAAAGGTGTAACCACCGAAGGCGAAGTGCGCTCAGACGGAACAGATACAAGAGAAATCGTCAGTTTTGACGGAGATTTAGGTATAACCATCGGTAAGGATACCATTCCCGTTACCGAAATTGTTAAACCAGAGGAAAGCGAAACTCCAAAATATGACTGGCCTCTGAAAGTGGGTAAAAAGTGGAAATATGAAAACAACTGGACAAGTCAGGATGGAACGACGGGTAACCAAAGCCAGGATGCCGAGATTTTATCCTACAGGGAAGAAACGGTAGAAGCAGGAACATTCATGGCCTACACGATTAAATATACAGGTAAAATCTCGAATTCGAGAGGATATAGTGCCAATGAAGAAGAGGTTTGGCTGTATGCTCCGGCATTAAAAACCTTTGTTAAGCTTGCTCAGATTCAAGGTGATTTTACCTATGTGGAGGAACTAATCGAATATTCAAAACCTGAATAATTATGCATTGTTGAATTTCGTGTTAGTTCTATTCAGTAGCAAGACGTTTTCGGATGCGGCTTAACGATTCGGGCTTTACACCAATGTAACTTGCAAGGTGATATTGGGGTATCCGCTGGAAAAGGCCGGGCCTCGATTTCATAAGTTTCAGGTAGCGTTCCTCCGGTGAGTCGGTGTAATAAGAGGTCAATGCTTCTTTTTGCTCTGCAAAGGCAGCTTCCATTATGGTTCGGGAGATGGTTTCGAACCGGGGAAAGCGCTTAAACAGTGCCTGGCCTTGCTGCTCGTCTCCTTCAACCACCAAAGTATCTTCTACGCAAATCCAATTGTGTTTTGCCACATTTTGTGGGTTAAAGCTGTTTAATGAAATGGCCCATTGTTCCTCGGTGAAGAAATTGGTCGTTTTCTCTTCGCCGTCAGTTAAGATGTACTCTCTTACACAGCCGTCAAGAATAAAATAGGTTTTGTTTGAAAATTGCCCTTCCTTAATCAGGAAATCACCTTTCTTGAATTTCCTTGTTTGCATGCTTTCAGCGATGGCTTCTCCCTCTTCTTTTGAAAGTGGCGATATTCTCGAAAAATAGGCTACAAATTTGTTTTCCATGCGTTCGTTCTAAATGTTATACTATCGCATTTATTGAGTGCTTTAGTTGTGCCCGGCAGCCAACACTAGTTGTTCTAAAAATAGCAGCGGGCTTTAACGTGGTTTCGTTTAAATTACACAGTAGCCAAAGCTACAAAAAATTAAATAGTCAAATGGGTAGATTTGGGGCAGGGGATGAACGAACAGGGGTTGAATTAGCTGCTAAACCCGCATTGTATTTACATTTTGTTATGTGCAGATTTTTTCATTTTTTCATTTAAGTATTTGTCAATTAAACCTGTTAGTTCAGACTTATCCCCTGGAGATGGTGCGTCGCTGTCGATGATTTCTCCATTTTTATTAATTAACACGTATCTAGGGATTCCCTGAATGTAATATTTGGTCTTAATAATATTTTCCCAATTCCCTTTACAAATTAAATCTACACCAGATATCTTATATTTTTCTAAAGAATTTAACCATGTGTCGCTTTCTTTATCAAAACTGATATTTACAAATACGATTGGTTTATTTTCATATTCCTTAATTAAAGCATTTTTTGCAGGAATATTCTTTATGCATGGAGAACAATATGTTGCCCAAAAACTTACATATATCAATTCCCCTTCAAAATCTTTAAGCGTATGAAACTTACAATTTATATCACTTAAATAGAAGTCCGGAGCTTTTTCACCTTTATTCAAAAAGGCTTTTTCTCCTAAAGGTTCAATTTTGGAATTACTATTTTTTTTAACAGCATTTATTAACGTACTATCATTGACATAATTGGAAACCGTTTCAAATAAAGTATCTAATTTTAAAACCTGACTTGTGTTATTTACACTGTAATAGTAAGATGAAAAAAGGTAGGCTAGAAATAGTTTTCTTGTTTCACCAGATAATTCACCTGTGATTTTTGGAAGATTTATTTTTAGTATAGGGTAAGCCCTTTCAAATCCCGTTTTATTGTCATCATATTTATCCATGTCTTGGATAAAAAAATATGATTTTAAGAAATAAAAATAGTGAGATGATAAATATGCTTTTGGATTATTAATTGGTATTGAATCCAGAAAATTAAAATAGCGGTCGTTTGTTTTTGTATGTTCTTTATAAAAGGAATTTCTGTAAGGGATTGCCCCTATTTTTAAACTTAAATTATAATAGTACAAATTTAGCCTTTCCATCTCGGTAAACCAGTCGGGTAAATAAGATTTATTTTTATAGGTTGAAAAGAATTTTTTCTCTTCATTAAATAGAGAATCAATTTTTTCGGCACCTTCATAGATAGAATATGAAGACGAGGTATAATTTGAGGCAATAACTCCGATGTCGGGGTAAGGGTAGTTAAAATGCCTAAGCTTTTCGAGATAATAGTTGTTAATATGCTCTGTTTTACCCGAATATTTTATTGAATTTTGATGGTCGTGATTTAAGTCAAGGTTCAAATCTATTTCCAAGGTATCGTTTGGAATGGTGAACATGGGAAATTCTGAATTTCCAAAGAAAAGCCGACCTAAAAATGGATGGGTAGACTTAAGTGTCAGATAATAAACCCCATCTTTGAGTACAACAAGTTGTTGTGTTTCAATACCTATCGGTATCACTGTGCGATTTTGAACATGAAGGACTGTTGTGTCACTACAATTATTCACGATAATTTTAAGATAGGTTATCCCGTTAAAGTCAACTAATGCGTTAACATTATTTCCTTTTTTATCATTTTGGCATGAAAAAAAACAGGAAATCAAAACTAGTAACATTAGATAAGTAAGTTTATTCATGACTCAATTCAAATTTACCCACAACTACTACGTATCATCATTGTTGTTATTTCGCTTATAGCGGTTTTAAACCTGTTGTTATACACCCATATAGGCGTGTATTATACACATATTATGTTATTCTTGTTTTTAGCCTTTTTTCAGTGTACGTATTCAACGGGTTGATTCTTTTGTGTTTAAAGTTAGCAATCCTGTTTAACAAAACAACATAGGTTTAATTAACGAAGCAAAAATAAACTGGCAAAATGCTAGAAAGGGCTTTAGTCCTATTCCCGTAAGCGTTTGCTTAAACACTCCTCCGAAGCCGGGGCAAGGTTTAAACGTTTGGTTATGGCCTCACCTGAAGCCATTTTGGGCTTTAAACGTTTGGTTACACGCTCGAATGCCTTCGCCTGGAGCCTTAACTGTTTGGTTACGCCCCAAAAAAATGCCGGGTGAAGGTTTAACCGTTTGGTTTTGCGCCAAACGAACCAAAGCGGGCTATGTAAGTTTACTTATGCTCAATAGCAGGTTTTAAATTTTGGTGCTAACTGTTTACATATTGTAACTTACATCAACAAAACTCAACAATCACATCATTAACCCGTGAGTCATTGAGACCTTTACAAACATTAAAAATCAAAAACTATGATTGAAAAAATTATTTTCAACAGTCGTACAACAGAAATTAATGCGGTGAGTATGCGCATGATCGGTGGCTATAAAAACACCACTTTAAGTAGCGATGTGCATTTAAGCAGCATGTTTACCGACCTTGAATCGGAATCGGCTCTGTTAACTTCATCCATTAACCGCTCGAAAGCCGAAAGCGAACTGGACGAAAAAGACAGCCTGCGCGACCAGCAGGTTAGGGCCTTGTTCTACCTTGTAAAAGGCTATTTGCATCATCCGCAGGCCGATGTTAAAAGTGCCGCCGAAACAGTGGAGAAAGTGCTTGATCGTTATGGACTCAACATTACCGGCGAAAGTTACTCTATCGAATCGTCGTTGCTCGTTTCGATGCTTGATGATCTTTCGAAACAAAAATTACAGGATGCCATTGCCCTCTTGCCGGGATGTGCCGAGGTAAAAACAGCTTTACAAACCGCCCAGACCGACTTTGAAACCACCCGTATAGCTTACGAAGAAGAAAAGGCACACGAAGGAACCGAACAAAATGCAACAACCATTAAGAAAGCTGTAGTTGGTATTATAAACGAGCGTATTGTGGTATATATGCGTGCCATGGAATTGGTTGAAGAGCCCACTTATGGCGACCTGGCCCGAACAATAGCCACCATTATTGCCGAGAACAACGAGGTGGTGAAAAAACGCCGGAAAACACCCGAAGAAGAAACTGTAAACCCGTAAGGGCATCGGTTCGTTTATTAACTCATAACTGACCAAAAGGGCATCCACAGCGGATGCCCTTTTGTTTGGTGTATTAAATTGCTGTGATATTTATCACGCGATAGAATTTTTTTGGCAGCAGTACACAGCTTGCAAATCAACCGCATCAAAGAATGGAACATAATATTTGCTCAAACTACATAAAATAGAATTTGTTCGCGCTTTTTTTTTATCGATAATTTGTAATAAATTGTATATTTAAAACAAAGCTGTAGCTAAAAATGCAGTACAATCCTACATCTAAATATACCACACTTTAAAAAACAGTAGCATATAGCTAACCACTGAAAAAAAACAGATTATGAATTTACCTTTACCTATTAAAATTGCCACAAGATTTGCTGCCTTGCTGGCTGTTTGCTGGGCTGGCTTTGCATGCTCCCAGACCGATACCGAAACCAAAACCGATACCGAAATTAAAACCAAAACAGTTGAGGGCTTCGACGGCAAGATCGCCAAAAGCTATGAGAACTCAGTCGAGGTTTGGCCGGAAGAGAAGACCTTTACCGGAGACGAGCCGAATGTACTGATTATCCTGCTTGACGATGTGGGTTACGGACAGCTCGGTTCCTATGGTGGCTTAACTGAAACACCGAACATGGACCGTCTTGCCGCTGAAGGTTTGATTTATACCGATTTCCATACAACAGCCCTTTGCTCGCCTTCGCGTGCTTCAATTCTGGCAGGGCGTAACCATCACTCCATTGGGCTCGGATCGCATGCAAACACAGCGATGGGATTTCCCGGATATGCAGGTCGGGTTCCTTTATCGGCTCAGGCAATATCGCGTAATGCCCAGATAGCCGGTTGGTCTACCTATGCCATAGGTAAGTGGGATCACACGCCCGGATTCCAGGTGCATCAGGTTGGTCCGTTCACTTACTGGCCAACACACGATGGTTTCGACCATACCTATACATTTATGGCAGCCGACGTGAGCAACTTTGCCCCGGTGATGTATGCGGGCCACGAACCGGTTGAGCCGGCCCGTGACAATCCCGATTATCACCTGTCTACCGATCTTGCCGATAAAGCGATTTATTATCTGACCGGCAAGGCTTCAATCGACCCCGATCGACCTTTCTTTATGTTTTGGGCACCGGGAGCTGCACATACGCCGCACCACGCTCCGGATGAGTATCTGCAAAAATACCGCGGAAAATTTGATATGGGCTGGGACAAAGCCCGGGAGATGACTTTTGCGAGACAAATAGAAAATGGTGTAATTCCTGAAGGAACAGTTCTGACCGAACGACCAGATGACATTCCGGCCTGGAACAGCCTTAGCGATGAAGAAAAGAAGATGTATGCACGCGAGATGGAAGCCTTCGCTGCTCAGCTCGATCATGTTGATATGGAAATCGGCAGAATGGTTGAAACGCTGGAACGCATCGGAGAACTCGACAACACCTTAATCATTATTACTTCGGATAATGGAGCCAGTGCCGAAGGAGGACTTGCTGGAACCCATAACGAGGTGCTGTTTGTAAATGGTCAACAAGCAAGTTTTGAAAGCAATCAACGTTTTTACGACGAATGGGGAACAGCTGAGACTTTTAACCACTACCATGCCGGTTGGGCATGGGCAGGTAACACTCCGTTCAAATATTTTAAACAGATCGTCCACCGGGGAGGTGTGCAGGATCCAATGATTGTGCATTGGCCTTCGGGTATTGAGGCAAAGGGAGAAGTTCGTTCCCAGTATCACCATATTATAGATATTGGTCCTACCGTTCTTGAAGCCTTAGGTTTAGATCCGCTTGAGGAAATAGATGGAATTAAGCAACTACCTTTTGATGGTACCAGCTTTGCTTATACATTTAACGATAAAGATGCGGATGACCGCCACACCCGCCAGTATTATGAATTGCTGGGAAACAGGGCGATGTATATGGATGGCTGGAAGGCAGTGACCATCCATGCAAACCGTATGCCCTGGTCCACCGGCGGTACATTCCCGTTCGAAGACGATGTGTGGGAACTTTACAATTTGAACGAAGACTTTTCGGAATCCAATAACGTGGTGGACCAGTATCCTGAAAAGTTAAAAGAACTGCAGGAAGCCTGGGACGAGGATGCGTGGAAATACAATGTTTATCCCTTGTATGACAATATTGCTGCCCGAATTGGTGAAACAAACAGCCATTACGCTCCGCAACGCGAAGAGTTTGTATTCTATCCTCCCGGTGCAACACGTATATCTGAACAGTATTCGCCACCTGTTAAGAATCGTAACCACACCATCACGGCATATGCAAAAATTCCTGATGGCGGAGCCGAAGGTGTACTCGTTGCAGCCGGTGGATTGTATGGCGGATACGCTTTCTATGTACATAACAACAGGTTGGTATACGCTTATAATGCTTTTAACGAAGACAGGTATTTTGTTCGTTCGAATGTTCCTGTCCCTAGCGGTGAGGTGGAGCTAAAAGCCGAATACGAGGTTGCAGAAGGCTTGTCAGGTATGGTAACGCTTTACATCAATGGTAACAAGGTCGGTCAGGGTGAAATTGGTCGTATTCATGCAGTAATGTATTCCTTGTCGGAGACCTTTGATGTTGGAGAAGATACCGGAACACTGGTGTCGAAAGAGTACAATCGTGAAAATGAATTTAGTGGAACGCTCGACAAGCTAGTTGTCCGCATCCCTAAAGCGAATTAAACAACCTTTTGATAAGGGTGTATTATATCCCGACAGCATTGGCAAGTATTTAACCGCCCCGTGCTGTTAGGTTGTTGAAGCCGGACTCGCCTGCATTGTTTTAAAAAAAAAGCAGGCGAGTCTCTTTTTTATCTATCGCTTTGTTTTCCTGCAATTTATTTCACACTCACCTTAAAATCCGGAATAAATTTATATTGCACGATAAGCCACAAAAAGGCCCGACCAAAGGCCGGGCTCTACATCATCTATTATTTAAAAAGTTTATTATTTCTGTAAAATATCGAGGGCTATTAGAGCTGCTGTTTTTGTTCCAAAGGTTATTCCATCCATCGACACGTGGTAATACGGTTCGTGTACAAAAAACGGAAACTCTTTCCCCTCTTTTTGGGCCTGTGTAAACTCTTCAACAGTAACGCCACCTAAAAACAGGTAAGCCCCTTTTACATCTTCCAATCCGTTTATCAGGGCAAAGGCATCTTCCGAGCCTGAGGATACAAAGTCATCGATACGCTTGTTTACAAAGTCAACTTTTTCGCTTACACTTCTTATCTGGTTTATAAATTCCTCATCGTTATACACTGCCGGGCCAAACCCACTTTGTGTTATGGTTGGCATCATTTCTGCCGGCACATCGTTCGCCAGCGCAATGCTGTTTACTATGTTGTGAATGCCTTTAATCATTTTATTCATGGTGTCCTCGTTCGAAAAGTGCAGCTTTAGTTTCAGGTGTGCTTCTGTCGGAATCACATTGTGGTCTTTCCCGGCCTGAACGCTACCAATGGTTAATACGGCTACCTCGTTCGGGTCGGTATAACGCGACACAACTGTTTGCAACTGAACGATTGCCATTCCGGCCATTACCACCGGGTCTTTTGCATGATGCGGCGAAGAGCCGTGCCCGCCAATTCCGTGAAAAGTAACATCCATGTGCGTGGTTCCGGTCATTATGCGGCCAGCTGTTGTTGTTATCGAACCAACCGGAAGCGGCCCGGTGTGTTGTGCCAGAAAATAATCGGGTTTGGGCACCTTGTATTTGGTGTACAATCCGCTGTCGATCATAGCCTGGGCGCCCTGCACAATTTCTTCGGCAGGTTGTGCCACCAATACCAAAGTTCCCGACCACTGGTCTTTCATTTCTACCATGGTATGCGCCAGGCCAATTAAAAAGGTGGTGTTGGCATCGTGTCCGCACATGTGCGAAACGGGCACTACTTCTCCCTCCCGGTTCGTTACCACCTGTTTGCTGGCATAGGGCAACCCGGTTTCTTCTTTAATCGAAAGCGCATCCATATCGCCACGGTACATAAACACTGGTCCGTCGCCGTTCCGGAGGATTCCGACAACGCCGGTAATTCCTATTTCGGTTTGTACCTCAAATCCCAGACTTGTTAACTCTCTTTCAACCACTCCGGCTGTGCGGAACTCCATAAAAGGAAGTTCGGCAAATTCGTGGATGTCTTTATAAATGTCCTGAATGTATTCGGCATTCGCATCTACTACCTTTTCCATTTTATCGATTACCGATTGCGGGAGGGTGCGTTCCTGTGCGCTTAAACTAAACGAGGTAAAAAGTACTATTACACTCATTATGCTGCTTATCCAATTTCTTTTAATCGTTGTTTTCATTGATTTTAATTTTGTATCGTTATTACTTGTTTATATGCTCGGTACAAAGATGCGGGCTTTGGCTCCGGTATTCTACTCCTTACCGGCCTGGCTGAATCCCAAAAGGGTCAACATGTAAAAAAAATTAATAGCAACGAAAAAGGGGCATCCTTTTAAGACAACCCCTTTAAATATGATTTCTGAAAAATTACAGCACTTTATTCTGCTGAATAAACCTGTTTGCCATTCATCCAGGTTTCCAATACTTTTATTTCCGAAATTTCTGACTCATCTACTTTTCGCGGATCGTTTTCCAGAATTACAAAGTCGGCATATTTTCCGGCTTCCAGACTACCGATTATGTCTTCGCTCATCATTTGCCAGGCTGCTTCAATGGTAACGGCACGAATAGCTGATTCAACCGATACTCGCTCGTCGGGATTCAGAATATAGTCCGGTTCTTTGAATGTTTTACGCTCAACAGCTGTTTGTATCATGCGTAACATATCGGGCTCGGTAACTGAAAAGTCTGATTGCAAGGTATACGAAACACCCGCTTTTTCAACACTTGCGGCACGGTCTAGCAACATCGCCTTTTCAGGTCCGAATACTTTATCGCGCATTACAGTTCCCCAGTAGTGAACATGGCCAATAAGGAAACTTGCCGAAACATCCAACTCTTTCATTCGCTCAATCTGATCGTCGTGCAGAATGGAACAGTGCTCAATGCGGGGCCTGATTTTAGAAAGATCATAGCCTTTGCTTTTCAGATACTCCATTACATCTAAGATATTATCGATGGCCGCATCACCATTGCCGTGCAACGACATGTGCCAGCCTTGCCCGGCTCTGTATTCTGTCATTTCCTTTAGTTGGTCCACCGACATGTAGGCAATACCGTGTTCTCCGGCGTGCTCCGGATCGAAATAAGGTTCGCGCTGAAGCCCGGTATATCCCTGGTTCGAACCGTCGGCAATAAATTTAAATCCTACAATTTTTGCCAGGTCGTTGCCGTCGTACATCTTTGTTCCTGCCTTGTCCCACTGTTCGCTTATGGTATACATGGGATAGGCCATAACACGCGCCGAAAAATCGTCTCTTTCGGTGGCCGCAAATAATAAATCGGCTTCGGTATGACTTTGTGTTGCTGCTCCCAGGGCAAATTCGCTGGTAGTGGTAACACCGTATTGGTTAAACTCATTCAACAGCGAGATTAAAGCTTCGGTCATATCAAGTGTTGCAGCCGCCGGATTTGCCAGCCATACCGGCAAATAGGCCACATTGTTTTTAATTACACCGTTTAATTTGCCGTTCTCGTCCCGCGAATATTCGGCTCCCGGAGGGTTTACCACATCTTGAGTAATACCTGCTGCCTCGTAGGTTTTTTCGTTTACATAAGCCAAATGCCCCGAGGTATTCAGTACAAAAACAGGATGGTCGGTTGAAACCGCATTCAGTTCTTTAAAGGTTAATTCAGAAATCCCGTCCTGAATGGAAGGATCCCATCCACTGCCTAGTATCCATTCGCCTTTTGGGCGCTCCGATGCCACTTTCTTCAAGTGAGCCAAAGCCTCTTCGGTGGTGGCAAAGTTGGTTACGCCAATGTTTTCGGTTAGAAAACGTACCGGCGCGAATGACAATACGTGAGCGTGCGGATCGATAAATCCCGGAAGCATTGTTTTGCCTTCAAGGTTAACAAGCGCTGAATTTTTTCCGTAGTTCTTTTTCATGGCCTCGAAATCGCCGGTTGCCAGAATTTTATTGTCTTTAAAAACAATGGCTTCCACTTCCAAAAAGTCGCTGTCGACCGTTAGAATTGTTCCTCCATGATAAATTTTAAGCTCTTTCTCCTGTTGTTCTGTGCAGCTTATTACACTTAATGCCATAAGTGCGCTGAACAAATACACTATAAATCTTTTTTTTCGATTTTTCATTTCTTTCTTTTTTACTGTGTTTCTATGTAGTTAAACTGTTTTGTTAACTTGTTTTTTTAATGTTCTATGAAATAATTAGCCATTCAACTTCTTTTGGTAAAATACGGAATTTTAAAAGAATAGCAATCATATGCTAATTTAAAGTTCGTAAAACTATACGCTTTAAGTACTGTTTTTGTTGCCCATTGTTACCTGTAGTTTTGTTGTAACAGCTGACGGGCAAATCCCGGGAAATATACTTCGTTCATGTACACACTAGAGAAATACACCACCACCGTATTGGTTTCGGGTGATACATAAATTCCCTGTCCGTAGCGGCCTGCTTTAAAAAGGTCGCCATCGTCGAATACCAAATCCCACTGGTAGGTTGCATGCGACTGTCCGTCTTTAAAATATTTCGACTTGTCGGTTTCAACGCCACGTTTCAGGGCATCGGCATAGCTGTTGTCGTACACCTTTTCCCAATAAGTGTCGCTCACAATTTGCTCATCGGCTACTGTATTCCAGCTGGGGGTGTACAATAGTGCAAAGCGGCCAAAATCGCGGAGGCGCGATGCAAACAAACCGGCCGACAAGGGTTCGCCCTGTGCCGATAATGCATAATGACCATCGCTTTCCATACCTACCCGGGTCCAAATACGTTCGCTTATTACATCTTCGTATTTTTCACCGCTAACCCGCTCGATAATAAACCCTAATATCTGCGTGTTTGGCGATGCGTAGTCGTATTTAACACCCGGCTCAATGTAGCTTTTTACATCCTTTAGCAGGTCAAAAGCCGATACTCCGCCGTCTTCGTAACGCGAAGCAAGCGCGTATTTGGTAACCTGCGACAAAGCATGTTCCGGGTCCATAAAGTTTGCATTGGTTTCTACGTAATCCATACCTGCCATGTGATGTAAAAGGTGCTTCACTTTTATTCTTTTCCAATCGTCGCTGTCGTATTCGGGCAGGTAGTGATTTACCGTTTGCTCCAGATCTATTACTCCTTCTTCTGCTAAAATGTGCGTGGTTAATCCCACCAGCTGTTTCGATGCTGAAAACCAACTGTGTTTGTCCAGCTCGCGCATTCCGGGATATTCTTCCAACACAATTTTACCATTGTGGATCACCAACACTCCCTGCATGCGGGCATCTTCGTTGGTAATAAGATCGCCTAATGTCATTTCCCCAAGATCAGTATCGGTTTGGGTATTTAACAAAGTGGCATCAAGCTCCTTTTCCAGCATTGCCACCTGGCCGGCACCACGATTAACGGTAGCTGTTTGATAAAACTCGGGCGTATTTATAAAACTGTAGGTTCCTAAATTCCCATTTACCAGAAAATCTTTGCTGCGGTATTCCCGTCGGTATTCAAGAACTATCTCCGGCGCAATGCCATCTTTTAGTGCTGCCACAGATTGTAATTCCGATATTTGTTCCGACTGCTTAGCTTTCATTTTTTTACTCTCTTCCTTCGAGCTTTCATTGTTTGCGCAACTTGCAAATAGCAGAATTGCAAATAGCATACTTAATGTCGTTTTCATCTTATTTACTGTTATTGTTATTACTGCCGCAATGTTAGGTATACATCCATTTTTTATTTACTCCACGTGGTTCATTTAAATGCCCAAAAAGACCAAATGAGAAGTTCTTGTCGATTTTCGGACAAGGAGAGAGGGAAGGAGTGGGTGATTCTGGGAATAAGTTATTTCACGCTATGCGCGTAAGCAGAGGCAGGGGATAAACTTGTTTGAAAACATATCAATTGTTCTTCGCCGTATTAATTTCTATTTTAATTTTAACAAACGTGTTTAGCCATAGCAAATGGAAAAACAGGCTACAGGTATTAATTTATCGAATGATAGACAACAGAGTATTATTTTAGGTTAAAGGAATTCATGACGATTCAAATTAACGATAGAATTTATTTGGATGGCAAGTTGTATGAGCTGCTTTCGACGCCATTAAAAGCTTTTTTCGAATCTCATCCTGAAATCCAGGAGTTTAGTGGTACTGCTTCAAATTGTGAGCGGGGTTATGTGGCTTCGTGGAGACTTCGGAATAATGTTCTTTACCTTACCGGATTTCAGCCGTTTGAATCTACTGTTTATGTCGACAGAACGCAGGTTCTTTCAGGCACAAGGATGTTGGCCGATTGGTACACCGGAATGCTTCGAATTCCTGTGGGGCCGGTTGTGCACCGTTTCTCCGACGGTCATGCGCTACACGAGAAAGAAATGCATCTGTACATCGAAAATGGGATCTTACAAAATCATGAGGTGAAATACAATCAACGTATTCCGCGCGATAAAAAAGACAATATTTCGCATTAAACGTGTACTAACTATTGGATTAATTGTATTTCAGGCCAAAATAAAAAGGAGTCAGATAAGCATCTGACTCCTTTTTGCAAAGTCGGGATGACAAGATTTGAACTGTATCTTGTTAATGCCTTTATGTCAGTGATTTACATTGTTCCGTTTTTTCGAGGTCACCTTATAGGTCTCACTTAAAGAACGATATTTATTTTACTACTAAAATACTAAATCTGACAAGGATAAACAAGGTCTTCTTGATTATATTCCTTAAATTTTGACAGGGATTGTTGGTGATAAATGCCTAAGTTATAAGAATATTTGGATATGAATGAAACTTGGTTTTGTTTGATCTGATTTGGAGAGTTTGTTCAGGTTAGAACAAGACGATTCTGATATTTCTTATGTGCTTAAAATCAGTCTCTTATAAAAGTCAATAATTTTTGTTCTCGGTAAAGTCTCTCTTATTTTACGTTAAAATATTTCCATGTAAAGATAGTTATTTTAAAAATAATATTAAAGCAATCAGTCTTAGTTGTTTTTTGTAGGTTCCAATAACTCCCGGATATCTACATCCAAAACTTTAGCAATTTTTTTTAATGTTGGAATAGAGGGTTGCGATTTGTTATTGCAGTAATTGGTAACCACAACATAACTCTTGCCAATCTGCTCTGCCAGCCAAATCTGGCTTCGCCCCTGTTTTTTTAGTATCTCCTTTATTCTGTTCACACAGTAAATAATAATGAAATTGAAAGCTAATTTAATAAGTTAGCTGAGAATTATATAATATTTCCTCAAAATATATCGAAAAATAGAATTGTATATTACTGATTAATAGTATATATTTATATTGTAATATATTAATTCTGATTTATTTGTAATAAGAAAATCAGGAAACATATTGTTAGTAAGGCAAATGGTATAATGCCAAATAAACATAAATCAGGTCAAAAACTATTTGTTTATTTTATTTTTTTAGTTTTGTAATTCTAGCAATGAAAATCTATGAACAAAAACGAACAACAACTTTTTGAACGCTTAAGAAATGACGATGAGGCTGCCTTCAAAGTTATTTACAACGAATATTATTCAAAGTTGTATTATTTCGTTTTAGAGTTTATCCCTTTAAAAGATACTGCCGAAAATGTTGTTCAGGATACTTTTGTTACCTTGTGGAACAAACGCAACGAATTAAAAGACAATTCAAATCTTACTTCATACCTTTTTACTGTAGCTAAAAACAATGCCTTAAAAAAGTTACGCGATAAAAAGTACAGCCAAAAGCTGTTTTCAAATGCAGTGGATGTCAGTGAGTTGAATTTAAATGTAGAAGCATTGTCAACTATTGATACTTCTTTATACGCATTCATGGATATTGACCAAATCATACAAGAAACTTTAACCGGTTTGCCTCCCCAATGCCGAAAAGTATTTGAACTCAGCAGGTTCCGGGAAATGAAAAACCGTGAAATTGCCGAAGAACTAAATATTTCTATAAAAACAGTAGAAGGACATATTTCAAAAGGAATTAAAACATTTAAAGTTGCCTTGAAAGATTATTTACCCTTAGTAGCCTATTTGTTTGTTGTTTGATTTTCAGTGACATAAATACTGATACAAAAAATATGTAAAAAAAATTAAAGCATTACCGAGGGTAAATGCTATTTCATGGTTTATTTATTATATACATGGAAAATTTTGAAGACATAGTAAAACTGGTTACAGGAAATTTGCCTCGTGAGGAAAAGAAAAAGGTTATTGAAGAAATCAATGCTCAAAAAAGAGACAAGGAAATATTCAAAAAAGTGAAAATTTCCTGGGCATTCCTCTCTTCAACAAAAAAAATGAATGATTATGAAATTGAAAATGCATTTCTGAAAATTCAAAATAAAATTACAGGAAAAAAAAGAAGACTGTATCCAATCCTTAATCCAGTCTTTAAATATGCAGCCATCATCGTTTTTCTAATCAGCCTCACTACCATTTATTATACAAACAAACAGCAATTTAACCGTACCGACAATCCGAAGGAGTTATTATATACTTCTTTTATAACAGAAAATGGGCAACGATCTAAGGTCGTTTTACCCGATAGTTCAATAGTTTGGTTAAATTCAGGTACAACACTTTCTTATCCCAGCAACTTTTCTGAACAAAATAGAGAAGTTTCCCTTAACGGTCAAGCTTTTTTTCAGGTTTACCACAAAGAAAATAACCCTTTTTCAGTACAAGCGAATGACCTTATCGTAAAAGTACTTGGTACAAAATTCGATGTAGATGCATATCCTGAAAACGATAAGATTGCTGTTGTGCTTGAATCGGGTAAAGTGGAACTGGCGCATGAAAACATCGAGTCTTTTAGTTACACCATGCAGCCCGGAGAAAAAGCTATGTTTAACATAGCCGATAAAGCATTGACACTGAATTTTGCCGATCCTACCATCTACTCATCGTGGAAAGATGGGAAACTTATCTTCCGCAATGAATCAATGAAAAATGTAGTTGAAAAACTAAAACGGTGGTATAACGTCGATATTGAGGTTGCCAATGAAGAAGTGTATGGCTCTATTTTCTCAGGAACAATTCAAAACGAAAGTTACGAAGAGATTTTCAGGTATATAGAAATCGTTTGCGATGTTGATTGTAAACTAATACACAACTACGAAGAAGAAGCTAAACCCGAAATAATCATTTCAAAAAAATAATTGGTTGTATAACTAAAAAAAACTAGGCTTATGAAATAAATTAAAACGATGAACTAAAAAAGGAGATGCTGTTAACATCTCCCTCTTGCTTAATTTATTGCCTCGCAGTAACCAACTCCAGAGGCAAAACCAACTTGAATTATTAAATAATCCAAATCAGAACAAATTTATGAAAAAAAATCATTATGAATTGATTTCCGGAGTATGTAAAATCTGGAAATCCAAATTTTTTAGAAAAATGAGGATTGTCGCATTATTAATTTTGATTTCAATTACCCAAACCTTTGCGCTCGATGCTTATGCGCAAAACAAACGGTTAAATATTGATGTTAAAAACGAAACAATCTTAAACATTTTGGGAAAAATAGAAGATCAATCCGAATTCTATTTTATGTACGATGCTTCAAGAATCGATGTCGACCAGCGTAAAAGCGTCAATTACGAAAACCAGCGCATAACAAATATCCTTGATCAACTTTTCGAAAATACAGGGATAATATACAGTATTAAAGATCGTCAGATATTGCTTACGACCGCTGAGAAATATGACGCAGATCAACAAAAATCCATATCAGGGATTGTAACTGATGAATCAGGTCTGCCGCTTCCGGGGGTTACCGTTTTTTTTAAAGGGACCACTAACGGAACCATTACAAACAATGAAGGAAGGTATACTATTTCCAACATTCCGGAAGATGCGATCCTAATGTTTTCGTTTGTTGGAATGAAAACACGTGAAATTGCCGTTGGAACTAATACGACTATTGATGTAATTATGGCACAGGATGCTATCGGCATTGATGAAGTTGTAGCTATTGGTTATGGTACAGAATCCAGAAAAAATATTACGACTTCTGTTTCAAGTGTTGATCCAGACGATCTTCCTAAGTCGGCGAATAATTCAGTCGCTCAATTACTATTTGGAAGAGCTTCTGGGTTAAAGGTGCGACAAACAAGTGCAGAACCGGGCGGTAATATTAATCTCTCCATTAGGGGGCGTGGAAATCCTCTGATTGTTATTGATGGTGTTCAGATGCCTTCGTCTGGATTGGAAGCAGGCAATAGTAATGTTGCAAATGAATTGAACAATGTGCGTAGAGGTGGATTTGCAGGACTTAGCCCCGATGATATTGAATCTATTGAAGTGCTGAAAGATGCAAGTGCTGCAATATATGGAGTAAATGCTGCTGATGGGGTTATATTGATCACTACGAAAAAAGGGAAGGCTGGAAAAATGAATATTAGTTATAATGGAAGCCGATCCTCTGTTCAGAATATGAAATATTTCGAACCTCTAAGTCCACATGATTACATGACTAATTATAACCAGTTTACTATGGATCGATTTCTAGGGGATAATTCAATGGCGCCTTTTGGCTCTAATACTCCTGATCTATCTGGCTATCAAGGGACATATAGCCCTTTTACCGAGCAGCAAATTGCAAACGCAGGTGTGGGTACAAATTGGTTAGATTTGGTTTTACAAAATGGGTCAGTCGATAATCATTCACTTAGTATTAGCGGTGGAACAGAAAAAATGACCTACTATATGTCAGGAAGTTTCTTTAACCAGGAAGGAACTGTAAAGAAATCCGGAATGCAAAGGTATACAGGAAAAGTTAATCTATCCTTTAAACTAAATAATTTCCTTACTTTAAATACAAGTTTAGATGGATCACGTGTTAGCTACAATAACCCTCAATCTGGATGGTCAACAGGTGGAGCTGGCGCCCAATCCTTTGCTGCCGTTCAAGCTGCAGTGGCATATCCAACAATGTTGCCTGTGTATGATGAAGATGGTAATTATAGTCGTTTTGCCAACATTGGTAATCCTGTATCACTTTTAGAAATCAAAGATGACACCTATTTTACTTCATTATTGGCAAACGTATCATTAGATGTGGAAATTATTCCTAACGTATTAACAGGAAAACTTTCGTATGGTAATACTTATGAAACATCAACAAGAGATTTTTTTGTTCCTGTGACCACTTTCTATTTTGAACAGAATACTGCGAGAGGATCATGGAATGAAGCCAAAAGACAGTGGCAAACGATGGAGGCCACATTGTCATTTAAAAAGTCCGTTCTTGATGATAAACTTACTATAAATGCTGTTGCCGGTATTGGGCAATACCCCAAAAAATCATATGGATTTGGAGCTGCTGGTGCTGGAATGCTAGATGCCATCAATACAGCCAATTTGGGGGCTGCAACTACTCAAAAAACAATATCTTCTTATAAAGCAGCATCAAAAACTCGTTCTTATTTTGCTAGAAGTTCATTCAATTTGTTAGATCGGTATATTTTGCAATTGGGATATCGCTACGATGGTTTCAATGGCTTTTTCCCGGAAAATAAATATGCATCTTTCCCTTCAGCTTCATTAGGATGGAAACTTTCAAATGAATCATTCTTGCAAAATATTGATCAGATTGATTTGATTAAATTACGTGGTAGTGTTGGTCAAACGGGAACTATACCTTCGTCTTTTGTTGGTAGTGCTTACGCTGCGTTTGTTCCTGATAACAATGCAATTACTTTCAATGATGGGACAGCTTCGTATATACCCTATACCCTTAGTAATATTGATCGCCCTGATTTAAAGTGGCCTAAAACAATTATGAAGAATATTGGTGTGGACTTCAGTTTGTTTAAAGAAAAAGTTTCTGGTAGTATTGATTGGTTTCAGGATGATATAACTAATTTAATTACCTACGCCAGTACTGAACCTTTAAATTTTCTTGCGACACAGCCTATTAACGGCGGACATCAAGTGAGAAAAGGATGGGAAATTGAATTGAATACAGTAAACTTTAGAACGAGCCAGTTTCAATGGAGTAGCAATATTAATTTATCGCATTTAAGATATGATTGGAAAGAAAGATTTCCGAATTATGTCGAATCAACATTTGATGGTATAGCTTATACTAGTGCAACTGATCCTGTGAGTTCAATATATGTTTTTAAGACAAATGGGATTCTACAAGTTGGAGAAACAGCTCCAAGCTATCAACCAGAAAAAGCACAGATTCCTGGCTCCCCAATTTTTGTGGATGTTAATGATGATAATAAGATTGACGCAAATGACATAGAACGTTATGATGCATCACCTGATTTTTCAATAGGTTTTGGTAATACCTTTCAATACAAAAATATAGATTTAACTGTTTTCTTCTATGGCCAAGTTGGTGGTTATGGAACCAATTACTTGTTGAATTGGGCAAGTCCTTTAAAAATGGTTTTAAGAAGTTTACCAGGGATCAAAGAAGTAGATAACGTTTGGTCATCTGCCAATCCAAATGGAAAATATCCGGGGGTCAATTATAACGAAGCTTCTCTTTCATTACCTGTAGGAACCGATGTCCAAATCCAGAAAACCGATTTTATAAGATGTCGAAATATTACATTAGGGTATAATTTTAAGAATCTGAAAAGGTATGTTAATAACTTGAGAGTTTATCTGGATGTGCAAAACGCTTTCATAATTACAAATTTTGAAATAGCGGATCCTGAGGTTGATTCTCGAGGAAATTCAAGCCATTTAGCTGCACCATATCCTATGGCCAGAACATTCTCTCTTGGTGTCAACGTTAATTTCTAACTTTTAAAAATTATCAAATAATGAAAAAGTATATATTAAATATTGTTTTGCTGATTTCAATCCTGAGTTGTACGGAAGGTTTGGAACCGGAAATATATGGAAGTTTAACCCCTTTAAACTTTCCACAAACAGAATCTGACTATGAACTTTATATGCTTGATGTGTATAAACCATTTACTTCAAAATGGAGCTTTTCCGATGGAGGAATATCACACCCTTTATTCTGGGGATACGACAAGAGTGATGTTATGCTGAATGATTCTCCAACTGACTTAATGGCTGTTTCGGGGCATCAAAGCAATTTCAAAGAACTTAGTAATGCGAATTTTGCGGTCCTAAAATTTGAAGGAACAAGTAGTCATATCGAAAAAATAAGGTTCATAACTAAGATCACTCAAATAATTGATAATCTTAATGAGGCCGCTACTATAAGTGAAGGGGCAAAAAATCAGTTTATAGCAGAAGCTAGGGCTGCCAGAGGAATATTGATGTATCATTTGTTGACCTTGTATGGGCCTGTTCCTGTTATTTTGGATGCTTCTGAAATTGGTACTGAGGTAGAGAAAGATCTTACCAGACCTGAACGAAGTACATATGTTGGTTATATTGTAGAAGACCTAAATTTTGCTGCCAACAATTTGGAGAAATCGCCTGCTGAATACGGAAGATTTAATAAAGGGCTTGCATTGACTTATTTGATGCGTACTTATTTAAATGAAAAGGATTGGGCAAATGCCGAAGGGATTGGACGAGAAATCCAGGGAATGGGTTATAGTCTGGTAACTGATTATCGGAGCTTATTTGTTCCTGAAACGGAACGAAACACAGAAACAATATATGCCATATCTACTGATGTTTCAGCAAACGGAAGCGGAGCATTAGGAAATATGAATGCATATACTTGGTATGAGTATCCCTCTGATTTTCCAGGCATTAATCAACAAGGAGGATGGCTTTCACCAAATGGTTTTTGGCCCGCAAATTGGAAATTTTATGATTCTTTCGATCCATTGGATAAAAGAAGAGAGTTACTTATCCCAGAATATATTGCCATAAATAGTCGTGGAGGTGTTCCTGCAGGTGGGATTCGTGATCGTTCAAATATGAGTGGTCCCGTTTTTATGAAATATCCAGATGTTGAAAGCTCATCTTTTGCGCATGGAAACGATATCCCGTTGGCTCGTTTTGCAGATGTCATGCTGATGTTGGCCGAAGCAATTAACAACCAGGATGGGCCAACCTCGGAAGCAATTTCCTTAGTCAACGAGGTTCGTACTAAACATGGTGGAATAGATAATTTATCTGCTTCTGCAACTGCATCAAAGGAAGCATTTAACGATGCAATTCTTCAGGAAAGGGCTTGGGACTTATATTTTGAAGGCTACCGAAGAGTTGACTTGATTCGTTTTGGTAAATGGGAAGAGGCATTACAATCAGTTGGGAAACCTGTTGGACCTGCACTATTCCCAATTCCAGAATATAAAATTGCACAAAGCAATGGTACACTGAGTCAGACAACTGGCTATTAATACGATGTCTGGATAAATTAATTTACTGGGAGGCTAGGTGTGTTTAAATGCAATTCTGTAAAAGCATTAAACAGATCTGGCTTCCCTTACATTACAAGAGTTGTATTTATATAGTTCAAGTAAGATTAACCAGATAAATTGTGTCTGGTTCAATTTTAAAGTATGAATCATCTTAAATATAAATGGTAGGTATTATACATGATTTGAATCGGCATGTTTTTGGGCTCTTTTGTCATGCGCTGATTTTCAAATTTAAAGATGTGAAGTAAATTCAACGTGAATTGAAAGCAGAGAATATTACATCGTGCGGTTATTCAGATTTTATTTGAACGCATCTAATTTTATATTTTTCAAAATTATTCCTTTTATCTTTTTTAACAGGATACAATTATTTCCGATCATTTTGTTTTTATGTCTTCGAATGGACTAAATGTTCCAATGTTTTCAATTGCAACTAACTAATAAAATAATTACATAATGAAAAAATATTTACTTTTTATATTGATAACACTTTGTGGTGTTGGTACAATCCAAGCTGCGAAATTCAATCGAAAGGTATTATTTGATAACGATTGGCGATTTTCCCTTGGAAGCCAAACTGGTGCCGAAAATCCAGATTTTGATGATTCTGGATGGCGAATTATAGACCTGCCTCACGATTGGAGCATAGAATCTTTAAAGAATCAATTTCCGGATTCCATTGTTGGTCCTTTTAGTAAAGCAAGTATTGGAGGTTTTGCCACTGGTCAAACGGTTGGCGGTGAAGGCTGGTACCGTAAGACATTTATTATACCCAAAGAAAAAGCCGGGAAAAGATACGAACTTTATTTTGAGGGTATATATAATCAATCAGAAGTATGGATTAATGGCCAAAAAGCGAACATCAATGTGTATGGATACAGTTCTTTTAGGTTTGATATCACCCAATATTGTAACCCAGCGGGGCAGAAGAATACTATCGCAGTTAAAGTATTGAACGAAGGAGAAAACTCTCGATGGTATTCCGGTTCTGGTATCTACCGTCATGTGTGGATGATCACTACAGAGCCAATCTATATTAGAGAGTGGAGCACTTTTATTACTACAAAAAGTATTGTAGAAGACACGGCGCATATGGCCGTTTCAACAACGATTATCAATGGTGCCAACTTTACAGGAAATTACGATGTAAGTGTCGAGTTTTTCTCAAAGATAGGTAAACGTGCATCAGAAGCAACTAAAAATATCTCAATTGAAAATTCAGAAAAGCAGGAGTTGTTCTTTAATTTTGAAATAAAAAATCCGGTTTTATGGTCACCGGCAACCCCTAATCTTTACGAAGCAAAAATTACACTTAAGAAAGAATCAGAGATAATTGACCAAATTATCATTCCATTTGGTATTCGCACGATTAAATTTTCAGTTGATAAAGGTTTTGAACTGAATGGAAATACTATGCTACTAAAAGGTGGTTGTGTGCATCACGCCAATGGCCTGCTTGGAGCAAAGGCATTTGATCGAGCAGAAGAACGTAAAATCGAACTACTTAAGAAGAATGGGTTCAATGCGGTACGAACCGCACATAATCCCATGTCTGAAAGTTTTATGAATGCATGTGATCGTTTAGGGATGATTGTAATTAACGAAGCGTTTGATCAATGGAATGATAAAAAGAATCCGGATGATTACCATCAGTATTTTGAAGCATGGAGCGCTAAAGACATTAAGAATCTTGTATTAAGGGATCGCAATCATCCATCTGTAATCATGTGGAGTATAGGTAACGAAATTAGCGAGCGTATTACAGAGAAAGGACGTGAAACAGCCAAATTCCTTAAAGACGAAATAAGAAAGTATGATAATTCCCGTCCTGTTACGGCAGGAGTTAATAAATATTGGAATAAAGATCGGTCAGCTATGTTACCGCTTGATAACGCCCTCGTTAATCTTGACATTTCTGGTTACAACTATATGTGGCGCTTTTTTGAAGAAGAGCATGAAAAATGGCCTGGCCGGGTAATGTACAGCAGCGAAAGTGTTGCAACTGAAGCAGCTCAAAACTGGGATAAGGTAAAGGAGCTTCCTTATGTTATTGGTGATTTTATATGGACAGCCATGGATTATTTGGGAGAATCCGGCTTGGGAAGTACTATTGATGTTGATCCGGAAGAGAATGTGCATCAGTTTCAGGGATGGCCTTGGTTTAACGCCTGGTGTGGCGATCTAGATCTAATTGGCTTTAAAAAACCTCAATCCTACTATCGTGACGTATTGTGGGGCGAAAGAGATATCATAATGGCAGTTGAGGCGCCTGTAGCTGAGGGAAAAATCCGGAAGGTGAGCTTCTGGGGCTGGCCCGAGGAGTCTCTTTCATGGACATTTCCAGGGTTGGAAGGAAAAACGCTGAACGTGAACGTATATTCCCGCTTGCCTAAAGTGAAGATTTACTTGAATGATAAATTTATTGGCGAAAAAGCGACTGACGATAAGTATAAGGCAACATTTGAAGTTCCATATCAATCTGGAAAACTGAAAGCGATCGCTATAAGTGGGGAAAAGCAGGTGGCTGAAACACAACTTGAAACAGTGGGCAAGCCTGCTGCTATTAATTTGATGGCTGACAGGATACAATTGCGAGCCGATGGTCAGGACTTATCGTATGTGTCTATTGAACTGGTCGACGCTAACGGGAATGTTATTCTTAATGATAACCGAGGAATCAAGATTAACTGCCATGGAGTGGGACAAATAATAGGCTCAGGTAACGCTTCACCAACTGATATGAAAAGTTTTGGTTCATTGGAACCAAACCTTTTTAGAGGTAGGGCAATGGTTGTGGTCAGAAGTGGAAAAGAAGCTGGTAAAATAAAATTAATAGTTTCATCCAATGAACTTCCAACTACAGAAATTGAACTGAGAAGCAAATGATTTTGTAAAGGAATAAACAGCAATGATGAAAAATAGAATTTTATATTTTCTAGTGACATTAATGCTCCCAATTACTATGTGGGCGAATGTGTCGTTTAAGTCAGGAAAAACAGTTAAAGTAGTTATCGATAATAACGAAGAACAGGTTGTTCGCACAGCATTGGAAATGTTTAAACAGGACTATAACAGTGTTTTCGGTGCATCTATACAGACATCAACTCAAAACGGCAATATTTATATTGGAACGCTTGGTCTTAATTCCACAGTTGAATCGATGGTAGGGGCGACTGATATCCAATCAATAAAAGAACACGAGGAGGCCTTTTTAATCAAAGTTATCGGCAACAAACTGGTGGTGCTAGGAAGCGATAAACGGGGTACGGCGTATGGAATTCTGGAAATATCACGTAAAATTGGTATTTCGCCCTGGGTTTGGTGGGCTGACTCACCAGTGAATAAAAAGGAATTAATGGAGTTAGAGGATGGTTATAAAGATATTCAATATCCTTCGGTTGCCCGTCGCGGAATTTTTATTAATGATGAAGATTGGGGATTAACACCATGGAGCTATCAAACCTATGAACCGTCTGACATTAAAGGGCAAATTGGACCCAAAACTCACGCCCGGATATTTGAACTTCTCCTGCGTTTACGAGCTAACACCTTCTGGCCTGCCATGCATTCCTGCACAGTTGCTTTTTATCAAACACCCGGCAATAAAGAAATGGCCGATAAGTATGGCATTTTTGTGGGGACTTCACACTGTGAGCCGATGGTTTGTAATGCAAATGCAGAATGGGAAATTGTTGGTGAAGGCAGTTATAATTATATCAGCAATCGTGATAATGTATTGAAATTCTGGGAACAGCGTGTGACACAACTGGCCAACTCCGATAATATTTATACGCTTGGAATGCGTGGTATCCACGATGGCAGAATGGAAGGAGCCAGAACACCTCTTGAGCAAAAAGAAGCACTAACCAGAATTATTAATGATCAGCGCGAAATGCTTGCCCGGATTGTTAATCCGAACCTGGAGGAAATCTCCCAGGTTTTTATTCCATACAAAGAGGTGCTTGAAGCTTATAAAATGGGACTTGAGGTACCTGAAGACGTAACATTGATGTGGACGGATGACAATTATGGTTATATCCGTCATTTCCCCGATAGTGCAGAGCGTGCTCGAAAAGGTGGTAATGGGGTCTATTATCACGTTTCTTACTGGGGCCGACCACATGACTACTTATGGCTGGCAACCACTCATCCAGCACAAGTATATACGCAAATGAAAATGGCTTACGATAAAGATATTAGGGACATGTGGATGCTGAATGTGGGAGACATAAAACCGGCAGAATATTTAATTGAAATGTTTATGGATATGGCCTGGGATATCAACTCTATTGAGCCTGGAATGAAAGGTTTGGATTCCCATTTGCAAACCTGGTTAGAGCGTGAGTTTGGAGAAGAGCGTGCGCAAGAGCTTGAGGATATAATGAACGAATATTACCGACTGGCTTATATTCGAAAGCCTGATTTCATGGGGAATACACGCACGGAAGAGAAAGATCCAAAATACAAGATTGTATCTGACTTACCATGGAGCGAATCGTATATTAAGACACGAATAAAAGAATATGAAGCTATTTCCGAAAAGGTACAAAACATGGCTTCTAAAATTCCCACCCAACTGAAGAGTGCCTGGTTTCAGCTTATTGAATACCCCGTTTGTGGAGCTGCCGATATGAATAAAAAACACTTATATGGTCAGTTAGCCCGACATGGTCTAGCCGATTGGCAATTGAGTGATGATGCCTATGACCGTATTGTTTCATTAACCGAAACGTATAATACATTGAATAACAGAAAGTGGAATCGTATAATGGATTTCCGCCCCAGAGAGCTTGCTGTTTTTGATATAGTGGAACATAAAACAGTGAAAAATAAATTGCCGGACGATGCAGAACTGTTATATCTGTTTAACGGGAAAGATTACAAGCATTTCGATGGTCAAAAACCGTTACAATATGGATTGGGTTATCAACGCGGCGCAGTTCATCTGGGAAAAGGCAGCAGTGTTACTTATCTATTTGAATTACAGAACTCGGATACAATAGATGTTGAGCTGGCATTGGCTCCTAATCATCCGGTTAATCGTGATGGGATTCGCTACGCTATTTCGTTAAATAACGGCGAAGAAACAGTTGTCGATTACAAAACAAAAGGCCGTAGCGAAGAGTGGAAACTGAACGTGCTTCGTAACCAGGCTATTCGTCATACGCGTTACCCCATTGCCAAAAAAGGAGAACAAAGCCTGCGTATTAGGGCATTGGATGAAGGCGTTGTTATCGATCAAATTCAGATAAAGTAGCTCTAAAAGATGATCTTTATTGAGTGGTCGTTTCTCTTTGATGTGGCGGTGATAAAGATAGTTACGTCATTGGGTTTGCGGAAGGTATAATGAGGCTAAATACTTTCAATAAGAATAAATCGTAAAACACATAATCAACAATACAAATGAATAAAATTATTTACATCACGCTCTTTTCGATGATTTCAGTGCTTATACAGGCACAAAACATAAGAGAAAAAATAAATTTTGATTTTAACTGGAAATTTATTCTTGAAGATATTTCCGATGCCAGTAAATATAAATACAATGATGACAATTGGCAAACAGTTCAATTACCCCACGACTGGAGCATCAAACAACCAGTGGCAAAAGAGAATGGGGAGGCTAACGGATTTTTACCTGGAGGAATTGGTTGGTATCGAAAGGCTTTTGATGTACCCGTATCGTACAAGAATAAGAAAGTAACAATTCAATTTGATGGGGTTTATCATCAAAGTGATGTCTATATAAATGGAAAGCATTTAGGTTTTCATCCTTATGGATATACGACTTTTGAATACGATTTAACGCCATTTTTAAAGTATGGAAAAGAAAATACTATTGCCGTTAGAGTTGATCATAGCGACAGTCCGTCATCGCGATGGTACTCTGGTTCCGGTATTTACCGCCATGTATGGTTAAAAGTGACAAACCTTACGCATGTTTCAACATGGGGAACCTATATCACCACTCCTAAAATTACAGAAAAGAAATGTGAGGTTAATATTGTTACCTCCTTAGAGAATAATCAAAAAACGGATATTGAAGCCTTAGTCTCGAATAGGGTTATAGATAAGCACGGCTATTTAGTAGCAGAAAACGAGTCTAAAGTTACAATTGCAAAGTCTGCTCAAAGCAATCTTGCTCAAACAGTTCATATAACCAATCCTAAGCTATGGTCTATTGAGGAGCCTTACCTGTATACAATGGAGACAATTGTAAAAGTTAATGGCATTTCTGTTGATGAATATACAACGCCTTTTGGTGTCAGAACAATTAGGTTTGATGCCAATAATGGTTTCTTCCTGAATGGTAAAAATCTTAAAATGAAAGGCGTAAATCTTCATCCTGATGCAGGAGCATTAGGTGTGGCAATTCCAGAAAAATCGTTCTTGCGTCGCTTGAAAATATTAAAGGAATATGGTGTAAACGCAATACGATGCTCCCATAATCCACCTACAATAGAGTTTCTTAACATGTGCGATAGTCTGGGCTTTGTTGTTATTGATGAAGCATTCGACAAATGGAAAGGGATGTATTACACAAAATATTTTGACGAATGGTGGGAAAGAGATCTTGAAGCCATGGTTTTAAGAGACCGCAATCACCCTTCGATTGTGCTTTGGAGTATTGGCAACGAAACATGGGAGCAGTTCGACATGGAAGGCGAAGGAACAAAACGTGCCAAAATGTTAAGAGACCATGTGCATAAGATAGAGCCAAGCCGCATAGTTACAGTAGCATTACAACCCGATAAACAGAGACGATATAATAAAAACGGATTTGCAGAGTCGCTTGACGTTGTTGGATACAATTATCAGGAACAATGGTTGCATGAAGAGAAGAAAAACTACCCTGAAAGAATTATGTACATCTCCGAAGCTTACCCGTTCTACAGAGGTAAGGACACTGAATACAAGGCTTTCTATCCTGTAAACCCATGGTACGATGTTGCTAATAACGATTTTGTTTTCGGACAGTTTATCTGGGCAGGCGTTGATTATCTTGGTGAAAGTACAGGATGGCCAAGTACAGGATGGGTTACCTGTCCGTTTGATGTCTGCATGTTTGAGAAACCATCAGCAGCATTTCACCGGTCGGTATGGAACGATGAACCATTGGTGACTATAGCAGTAGCAGATCAGGCCTTGGATATTGATCCGGGAAAACCACATTGGAGTTGGCCTTTTTTAGCTGCTCACTGGAACTTCCCTCAGTACGAAGGTCATGTTATTAAAGTTGTTACCACAACCAACTGCGATAGTGTTAAATTAAAGCTTAATGGAAAATCACTGGGTATTAAGAAAAGAACAGATTTCCCAAATAACACCATTGAGTGGTTTGTGCCGTATGAAAAAGGACGGATTGAGGCGACCGGTTATAAAAATGGAGAAGAGGTAACGGATAGTCAACTGAAGACTGCTGGTGAAGCAGCAAAAATTGAATGGTCAGTAGACCAAACTTCGATTAATGCTGATGGTCAGGATTTGGCTCATATCACACTAAAAATAGTTGACAAAGATGGTGTGGTGCTACCAGATTACGATGAGAAAATAGCGGTTGAAATTACTGGAAACGGCAGATTGTTGGCACTCGACAATGGCGATCTCAGACGTCTCTCTTTCAATGGAAATACGATATCTCCCTATTTTGGGAAAGCCCTTGTTACCGTTCAGTCAAGCCAGTTAGCGGGAGAGCTAAAAGTTAAATTATCAACGGCAAGTCTACCTGTTGAGGAGGTGTTTATCAAGGTTAAATAACAAAATACACAACGATTACTGCATATCGTAAAATAAAGCAACATGAAGCACTCAAAAATATGGATAATAGCCCTGACGTTATTCTCTGTTTCACAACTCTTTTACTCTTGTGAACAAGAGAACCAATTAGAGTTGAATTTTAAAGCCACCAACGGCCCATCGCCTCACATGATATGGCAATGGATGAACGGAGTTGTTAGTAAAGAGGGTATCACCGCCGACCTCGAAGCATTCAAAAAGCTTGGTATTGCCGGAGTTTACAACTTTCAGGTAGGAGGAGAAAATCAAGCCTTGGCCGACGATCCAAGCGTTCAGATTGGTAATGAGAAATGGCAAGAACTGATGCGTTTCTCCATTGATGAGTGTGCCAGGCTTGGATTAACCTATGGAACGCATAATTGTCCAGGATGGTCTTCAAGTGCTGCTCCTTACGTCAGAGTAGAAGACTCGATGCAAAAGTTGGTTTGGACCGAAGATAAAGTAACCGGACCAGAAAAGCAGCCCATAATGATCAAACAGCCAGATGTAGATCCAAAATGGAATTATTATCGCGATATAGCTGTTCTGGCATTGCCTGATTCAGCTGCAGTCTCACTTAAAAATGTGATTGACCTTACGGACAAGATGAATGCTGATGGCCTGTTAACATGGGAAGTCCCTGCAGGGACATGGATCATCCTGCGTTTTGGACATACCACTACCGGCCAAACCAATGTCAATACATCTCAGCTTTCTGGTGTGGGGCTGGAATGCGATAAACTCAGTCAGGCAGCAGTCAAAAAATATTGGTCGGGTTATCCTACTCAACTTATCGAATTGGCAGGAAAAAATGCTGGCACAACTTTTACGCAGATTGAGATAGACAGTTATGAGGCAGGATCACAGGATTGGACTCCTGAGATGTTGATCGATTTTAAAAAGTTGCGGGGTTACGACCTACTTAAGTGGATGCCGGTACTTGCCGGCAAAACGATAGAAAGTAAATCGCTCTCTAACCGTTTTAAATACGATTGGAAGAAAACGATTTCTGACCTTTTTGCAGACAATTATTATCAATACATGGATAAATTGGCTCGTGAAACTCCCGGAATGAATTTATTGGTTGAGCCCTACACCGGTCCATTTGATACGCAAAGTTGCAGTGGAGGCGAAAGTCAGCTCGCCTGCGAATTCTGGACTAGACCAAATTGGGGATGGAATACCGTACAACCAGTAGCTTCGGCGGCACATACTTTGGGAAAGCAAGTTGTTTATGCTGAAGCGTTTACCTGTTGGCCTCTATCTGCATGGCAGGATGGTCCCTATGAACTTAAGGCAGCAGGCGATCGTGCTTTTTGCCAGGGTGTAAACCAACTTATGCTCCATGCGGCAGCGCAAAATCCATGGCCAAACGTAACGCCAGGTATGACCTTCGGGAAATGGGGAACACAATTCTCACCTGGTCAAACATGGTGGAATCATGGTGGGAAAGAGTGGATCGATTATCTTACTCGTTGTCAGCTCATGTTGCAAAGAGGACTGTTTGTAGGCGATATTTGTTACCTCCATCTTTTGGGCGACAAAACAAATATAAGACCCATAGGATATGCAGGAGATGAGTGTGGAGAAAGAGCTTTTTTGAGCAGAATGACTTTTGAGAACGGGAAACTACGAATGCCTGATGGAATGAGCTATAGCGTTCTAGTGTTGCCTGAATCAAACAGGATTACTGAACCAATTGCACGAAAAATCCGACAACTTGTAAAAGAGGGCGCTATCGTAATAGGTCCTAAACCGGAAAATTCAATTGAATTGGGAAATTACCCATCAAATGATAAGAATATAAATGAGATTGCCGAAGAAGTATGGGGAAAATGTGACGGACTTGTTGTAACCGAGAATCGCTTTGGTAACGGAAAGGTATTTTGGGGCATTTCATTAGTGGATGTACTTAGTGAGATTGATATTCAACCTGATATTAAATTGAGTGATGATGAAGGTATTAAATGGATACACCGAAGGGAGAATGATACCGACATTTATTTCATCTCAAATCAAAATGATCAAGCGGTTGAAGTTACCGCATCATTTCGTGTTGCAGGGAGAAGACCCGAACTTTGGCATGCTGATTCAGGCTCGATCGAGAATGCTCCTCATTGGATGAAAAGAGACAAGCGAACGGATGTATTGTTGAATCTCGATCCTCGGGGTTCTGTTTTTGTTGTATTCCGAAATGCTACTGACGAAGAAGGTCCAGGCTTACAGAAAAGCCCTTCACCCAAACCCCGTGTTCTTGATGTAGAAGGTCCGTGGGAGGTTCGTTTCGCTGACGGTTGGGGCGCGCCGGACAGCTTTGTTGTGGACGAACTCATATCGTGGCCGGAAAGCAAGTATGCAGGCATAAAATATTTTTCGGGAACAGCGGCTTACGTGAAAGAAATTGAAATCCCCGCTTCATTTTGTAGCTCGAATGCAATTATCCGTTTGGATTTGGGGTCGGTTAAGAATATTGCAGAGGTGTTTGTAAATGCCGAAAGCTGCGGAACTTTGTGGAAACCACCGTTTCGGGTGGATATTAGCCGCGCTATAAAGCCTGGCAGCAACCATCTGGAAGTACATATAACTAATCTTTGGCCAAACCGGATGATCGGCGATGAACAAGAACCTGACGATGCTGAATGGGGTGAGCCTTTTCAATATCCCTACGCTCCTGGTAATCCCATTATTGGGCGTATGTTAAAGAGTGTTCCAGCTTGGTTGGCTGAAGGCAAGCCGCGTCCATCAAAAGGGCGTTATGCATTTGTGTCGTTCAAATTCTTCAACAAGGATTCTAAGTTACTGCCATCCGGTCTGCTTGGTCCTGTAACACTGGAAAGTATCGATTTAAGTAATTAGTACTGTGTAACGAAGCCTCAATAATAGGCAGACCATATTTTGTAAATATTAGGTTCGTTAAGGACTGCGACAATATAGATAGTTCGGAAATAAACTAATCAAAAAATGAAATTAAAAGAAACATTTTTTTATATCATCTTTGTCTTTTACCAAGTGGCAATTGCCAATGCGCAAGAGATAAATGATGTTACAACTCCTCTCCATCTAATGCAGCCTGATTATCCTCATGCATACGGAGCTCCAGAGATCAATGATATTGAGCAAGTACTGTCAAGGATTTACACTTACCTAGATCAGGTTACTCCGGCACAATTAGTCGATAAAATATCTGAAGAGGCGATTACTGACTTTTCAGTAATCGATCAAAATAGCATAATGAAGCAGGGTGACTTTCGACTAAACAGTTATGAGTGGGGAGTAACTTATGCCGGTATGTTGCTCGCTGCAGAACAAACCGGAGATGAGAAGTATACTGATTATGCAACCGGGCGTTTAACCTTTTTAGCAAAGGCTTTATACGCTTTTGTCCAGCTGGAAAAACAAAGCCCTGATGCCAGTTACTCCTTAAAGCGAAGCCTCCACCCACATGCACTGGACGATTGCGGGGCAATCTGTGCAGCCATGATCAAAGCAGAGAAAGCAGGTAAAGCAGAAAGCCTGGACTGGATCATTGAGAATTACATTGATTATATCAGCAATAAGGAATTTCGTTTGGAAGACGGCACGCTTGCCCGTAACCGCCCCCAACCCAACTCGATCTGGCTGGACGACTTGTTTATGAGTGTTCCGGCTCTGGCTCAGATGGGAAGTTATTCGGGAGAAACAAAATATTTTGATGATGCAGTCAATCAAGTGCTCCAATTTTCAAAACGCATGTTCAACTACGACAAAGGACTTTACATGCACGGCTGGGTGCAGGCGATGAATGAACACCCACAATTTCACTGGGCCCGAGCCAACGGTTGGGCGGTCATGACGATGGTGGAATTGCTGGAAGTATTGCCGCAAGATTATGCCGGACGAGATCAGGTTTTGGATTTGTTACGTCGTCATATCCGTGGATTAGCCAATTACCAAGATGGAACTGGTTTTTGGCACCAGTTGATTGATCGAAATGATACTTATCTTGAAACTTCTGCAACAGCTATTTATACCTATTCCATTGCCAGGGCGATCAACCGGGGATATGTAGATGCTAAAGTGTATGGTCCGATGGTATGTTTGGCGTGGCATGCCGTGGCAAGCCAAGTCAATGAGAAGGGACAGGTGGAAGGAACCTGTGTAGGAACGGGCATGGGTTTTGATCCTGCATTTTACTACTACCGACCCATCAATGTGTTTGCAGCCCATGGTTATGGCCCGGTACTGCTAGCAGGGGCCGAGATGATTGAATTGGTAAGAATACATGATATTTGTATCAATGATAGTGCAGCCATTTTATACAACACTCAAAATCCTTGAAATTGAAATCGATGAAAAAAAATCTAGCGATTACCTTATTATTGTTTTGGGCCTGTGCTGGGATTGCTCAGAGCAGGAATGAATATTTCCCTGAGAAAGATTTAACCACTGTCGGTGCATATTATTATCCTGAGCATTGGGACGAGTCGCAATGGGATCGCGATCTCAAGAAAATAGCAGAAATGGGGTTTGAGTTTACGCATTTTGGCGAATTTGCCTGGGCGCAACTTGAACCTGAGAAAGGAGTCTATGATTTTGATTGGCTAGATCGGGCGGTTGCATTAGCTGCCAAGCACAAGCTGAAAGTGATTATGTGCACCTCCACGGCCACGCCGCCGGTTTGGTTGGTTCGTGAGCATCCGGATGTTTTGGTAATGCGGGAAGATGGAACGCAATATGATCATGGAGCACGCCAGCATGCCTCCTTTTCCAACGAATTTTACCGTGCGTATTCTCAAAAGATGATTGCCGAATTGGCCAAACACTATGGAAATGATCCGCGAATTATTGGCTGGCAATTGGACAATGAACCTCGTTCGACCGTTGATTATGGGGCAGATGCCCAAAAACGTTTTCGCGAATGGTTGAAAACCAAATACAAAAACATTGATGCCTTGAACCAGGCCTGGGGAACTAACTTTTGGAGCGGCACTTACAGCGATTTTTCTGAAATCAATATTCCGCAACACCTGCAATGGGGCATGAACTTATATCAGCGTTTGGATCACAGCCGTTTTTGCGATCACGAAACCGCTTCATTTTTGGATGAGCAAGCTAGAACCATCCGAAAGTATGCAAACCCGGATCAGTGGATTACTACCAATTACATCCCGATGTACGATGCCCGTTTTATTGGTGCCAGCGCCGAATTGGATTTCATAACTTACACGCGCTATATGGTTTATGGCGAGCATAAAGGAATTGGCCCGAAAGGCTATCGTGTGGGCGAATATTCGCGGATTGCCATGGCGAACGACTATTTCAGGCCGCTCACACCGTTGTATGGAGTTATGGAATTGCAACCGGGTCAGGTGAATTGGGGAACCATTAATTCGCAGCCACTTCCGGGGGTGGTGCGTTTATGGCTTTGGCACGTTTTTGCCGGTGGAAGCCAGTTTACCTGCACCTACCGCTTCCGTGCTCCAATTTATGGCTACGAACAGTATCACTATGGGATTGTCGGCCCGGATGGTGTCACGACAACGCCCGGCGGACTGGAATATCAGCAATTTATTTATGAAATCAATCTGTTACGCAGTAAATCAATCTTGGGGAAAGTACCTAAGGATTATCTGAAACGAAAAACAGCCATCCTATATGATCCTGACAATACCGTAGCCATTAACCAAAATAAACAAACAACAGTTTGGGATACCGAACAGCATGTTTTAAAGTACTATAAGGCGTTAAAATCATTTGGCGCTCCGGTCGATTTTATTCGCGATACCATGGATTTCGCCAAATACCCGGTGATTGTTGTTCCGGCTTACCAACAGATGAGTCTGAAACTAATCGAAAAGCTACTTCGCTATGTCGAAGCTGGCGGCAACCTGGTGATGTCGTGCCGTACCGGGCATCAGAATGAATTGGGACACCTTTGGGAAGCAGGCCACGCTGAACCCATTTACCAATTGATTGGCGGTGAAATTGATAGCTACGACTTGCTGCGCCCTTATGATCCCGACACTGTGATCATGGGCGGAGAGCCGTTTTCATGGACCAGTTGGGGTGATTTGCTAAATCCGGCTGAAGATACCGAAAGTTGGGCAACATATGTCGGCGACTTTTATACCGGGAAAACTGCGGTGACCTTTCATCCATTGAAAAAAGGAACCGTGACCTATGTGGGAGCCGATAGCAATCAAGGCGATTTGGAGCAGTCCGTTCTCTCTAAAGTTTATAACAGACTGGACATTCCGATCGAGAACTATCCCCCGGGCATCTTGGTGGAATACCGTGATGGTTTTGGTATTGCCATGAATTATACGGATAAAGATTACAGAATGGATCTTCCGGAAAATGTTAAAGTACTGATCGGCAGTAAAGTCATAACAACAGCAGGAGTTCTGGTTTGGCAAATTAAATAATTTTAAAAAACAGATCAATGAACGATGAACAACAGATGATTTTTGCGTTGGAAGTGTATTTGGAAGAAAAGATTACCTAGCTGGTTCAGATGGTGGCTTATTTTAAAGCAGTTTGCAGCTTTGGGTATTATTCGACTATGAAGTGGGACGATAAAATATAATAAACTTGTGTGCTTAAGGATATAAGAAACTGATTTGAATAAAAAATTTGATTCACCCCAATGTTTTTAGAGTTTGACAGCACAAGAAGCTAAAGACTGTATTAGCATAAAAAAATCATAAAGCCATGGATCACCAAACATACAATGAAATAATTGGAAAACTTGAAAACGAATTAGCCACGTTGGAAATCCATTCGCACTCTTTTATAGAAGCAACAGAAAAAGCTATTGGATTGTGTAATAAAGTTATCCTGAAATTTCGGGAAATGGTTCTTAAGAATGGATTTTCAAATTCTTCTGAAGAAATCTATTTCTTTAAGCATGTTAAACCAAAGGTGTTTAGTAAATTTATTCTTTACACCGAGATTTTTAATATTGAGTCCAATAAACCGGACGTTGATAAAAAGTTACAAATCAAATACCTGAGGGATGAGTTACAAAAATTTTGTAAAACGAAGAAGGAAGACAGAGCATTCTATCAGTATTATAAAAGAGGGAAAACATTCTCAGATCACTTATACTTTCTGCGGGGAAATGAAGGTCACCGTATACATATTGACCATATCCCTAATCATGTGGATCCGGAATTTTCAACTGGTTATGATAATACCCTGGCAAAAATTATGGCATGTGAACAACTTAAAGAATATGTAGGCAATAAAATTCAGAAATTGAAAGGTGAATCCAATTTTCAGGAAGAATGTGGATTTATCTCCAATCTGCATTGGACAAACTATAAGGTTGATGCTGTTGAACTGGTGTATGCGCTTTTCTATGCAAAGGTTATAAATAACGGAAAAGCAGATATTGTTGAAATTGCCCGTGCCTTTGAAAAAATGTTCAATATTGAATTGAAAAATATCTACCACACCTTTAAAGAAATACAGGAAAGGGACGAACAAATAAGTTTTTTGAAACATTTAATTGAAACTTTACAAAAACGTCTGGATGACCTGGAAGAATAGGATATACTCTGACTTTGACAGAAACATATGAATGAAATGTAAAATAAACAAGAATTGAACTATCTTTGGCATGAAAATAAGATATACATACGCCCTGCAGGCAGGGTGAAAGACATATGAATGATATAGAGCGTTAGCTTTTTATTCTTGCAAGTAAAAACCATCACTATTTATTATGCCACAAGGATATAAGTATAACGCCCACGAGTTGCGTGGGCTGTACTTATTTGTGGCGTGGGTTCGTGATGGTTCCCCTCTTGCAGGTAATGCTACGGTTCCACGCTCTTTTTTTGAAACAATACCGTTGAGGGACAGAACGGGAAAATTTCACATAATGACTTTTACGGAAAAAGATATTAAATACGCAGATTTAGTTGTACCATTTACAAAATGCCCATTGGGAGAAGCGGTAAAGGATTGCCCATTTATGGGATATTGGAAAATTGAAGACCAGGGAAAGCGGATAAGTTTGATCGATGAACTGCCTGAAGCAAAACTGGATGAACTCCGGGACTTCCACCAAAAGTGTTTAGCTGAAAAAATTAAAAAAGCCAGGAAGGAATCAACTTTGCTTTACAAAAAGCAAAAATAGCAGTGTTTGGTATGCCTTGTTTAATAGCTTTTTATTCAGAGTGTTATATGGTTTGTTAGTGCTTTTTGTTTATAAAAAACTGCACCCAACTTGGGTCGTACTTGGGACGGATATCGAATTCGAATTTCAATATTTGGCAAAACTCAAATTGTATCATTTAAAAACAAAAAGTTATGCCAACAGAAATTGTAACCACCGATGACTTACGTGAATTCAAAAACGATTTACTCAAAGAATTCAAACAACTGCTAGCTGTCCATCACGGACAACCTTCGAAAAAGTGGTTAAAATCTTTTGAAGTACGAAAACTCCTTGGAATTTCTCCCGGAACACTCCAAAACCTACGTATTAATGGAACTTTACCATTCACTAAAATTGGTGGGGTAATCTTTTATGACAGCGAAGACATCAACAAAATGATGAAAGAAAACCTGGTGCACAACCGTATTGATTTCCGACGCAGGGGATGAACTATATCCGCCACCTTCGGGGCTTTTTCGACCTCCTTGAAACTGATGCAAATATGACGGCTCATCATATCAGTCTTTACATTGCAATTTTTAACGTATGGAACATGAACCGTTTCCGGAAACAATTCGAAGTGAACCGGATGGATTTAATGTCAATGGCGAGGATTGGTTCAGCACACACCTATGCAAAGTGTATGAAACAATTGAATGATTGGGGATATATTCGATATTCTGTCAATTCAAACCGCTACAGGGTTAGTAAAGTTAGCTGTGTCAGATTAGACACTGCTACTAACACCGCAAATCACACCACTAGTGGCACTGCAAGTAGCACACTCTTTATAAACAGTTTAAACAATACAAAGAACAAACAAAGCCATCCCAAAAATTCTAAAAATGGAAGAGAAAAAAAATCTAACCGGACAAACCCTCTTCACGTCAACGTCGACAAGGACTACTCCGAACCCCTATGAGGAAATTGCTGAAATCAGGGATAGGATGTACATGTTCAACTTTACAACTTGCCAGGAGTGGATAGAATTACAAGGTAAAAAGAAATTTGGTGAACATTTCAGGCTTTGTCCCGATGATTATGGCTTGATTTACAGCCTGGTTGTTTATGCCATTGAAGACAAAAAAGAAACAGAAAAACGTAAACTGGATTTGAAAAAAGGTATACTCTTAACGGGACCAATCGGATGCGGTAAAAGTTCGTTGCTGGCCCTGGTGAAATATTTCTTTCGACCGGGCAAACAGTACCAACTTAAATCCACACGTGACATTAGCTTTGAATTTGAAAAAGAGGGTTTTAAAGTGATTAATCGTTACAGTAAAAGTCCATTAAATTTGAGCTACTCAAATCCGGTTCCAAATATTTTTTGTTTCGATGATTTAGGTGTCGAACAAAACCAAAAGCACTTCGGTAACGAATGCAATGTTATGGCAGAAATCCTGCTTAGTCGCTACGATTTATTTATTTCAAAAGGAATTCCAACTCATCTAACCACCAACCTTTCCGCCACCGAAATTGAAGAAAGATATGGTAACCGTGTCCGCAGTCGGATGCGGGAGATGTTTAATTTGGTGGCGTTTGATAAGAATGCCAGGGATAAACGAAGTTGAAAGCTTACCCCGGTGCCCCGGCATATTTACCTTACAGCCTCAAACACTCCTTTAACCCGTTCATGCTTCACGGAGCCAGTCGCTAATTCACCTGTAGGTGAAAAGAACCTAAAGCCCCGCACAGCAAAAGCTCCACTTCCATTACTTTCTACTCTTCCTACCCGAATTCCATTCCGCCCGTTCCGGTTTTTCCATCGCTAAATTCTATTGCCTATAAAAACCAAAACAGGCTACATTTCGTGCTTCTCGTTCGCTTCAATACATTCTAGCAGAACACATGCTCTTAGCCTTCGCACAAACAAAAAATAGGTGTTTAACCTTGTTTTAAAAAGTTTTAGCCTTAGCCCAGACACTTTCCACTACCAGCCTTCAACACACCTACATCCGTTCGTGCCTCACGGAACCGGTGTTGTTTCGCCTGTCCGTGGGAAGAGCCTTGGGCAACCCACGGCAAAAGAACCCCGTCCGTTGCACTACTGGTCTACATTTGCCTGTAGCCTAAGCGCTTTAATACCTTTGTAAGGTTCAAATGATTATATCAGGTTGAAAACAACAAAAGAATACCAAAGTTCGCCGTCCTGCCCACAAGTCAACGCCTGGAAAAATGAAAGGCTAAAATGAATGCCCCGGATTACCTTGCATTTTAAGGTTGGATAAATAGAATTAGCAGCTTCCGGTGCAGCCTTGCATTTTATCCCGTACGGCAATCCATCGGTTTTCTTTTCTTTTTTTTCTTTTTTTCTTCTCTTTTGGGTAGAAGTTATTTTACCAAATAAAAGCAAAAATCGGCATCTTATAATCCTTAAGTTGATAGCTTTTCAAAATAGGCTTCCTTCCCCTTCAAAGCAACACAAATTCTATGATATCGAGGAGATTTATTTAACCATATAAAACTCCCAAGTTGGGGAGACCTTGGGAAAAACTTTTTTTGAAGATCTGCACATTTGCGAATACGGATTTGTACAAAAGAACTATGCTAAATCCACAAATCAAGAATTAAAACAAAACGCAAATGTTTGGATTAAACGAAATCAGCTGGACAGGATTTTTAAGGTTTATTGGAATAAGCCTAATGCTTTGGTACCTGTTTTTATTATCGTTTGCATGGATAAAATCCAGAGGTAAAAATAATGTTATCAACTTCGAAGACAGTCAGTCCGGAGAAACCCAATTCGAAACGCTTCAACCCATCGCGGTTTCTTCCAGGAACTTTCCCTCAGAAATTATTCCGGTAAACCCGGTTGAAGACATTCCATTGCAAGCTTCACTTTACGAAGAAAACGGTTATGCTGAGGGTGTAGCCATCGAACACTTTCTGGAAGCGGACAATTCCATGCTTGCCCTTATGATACCGGATATCCAATATCATCAATAATCAATTTTAAAATCAAAATCATGAAGAAAAAATTTCAAAGCGTTTATCAAAGAAGTCTGGCTTTTGTAGCCTTATTTATTTTGACAGTGTACAACAGCCTGGCACAAAGTTCTGCCGGAATTGACCAGGCAACAAGCGAGGTTAATTCCTATGTTGACCCGGTTGCCAACTTGATTATTGCCATTGGTGCAGTGGTTGGTTTAATCGGTGGGGTGCGAGTGTACATCAAATGGCAAAGTGGCGATCAGGACACCCAAAAAGCAATCATGGGCTGGTTTGGTGCCTGTCTTTTCTTAATCCTAGTTGGAGTGGTAATCCGTTCATTTTTCTCTTAAGCAAACAAGTACCTTCTGTCTTCGCAATTATGCTACTGGCATTTCAGACTGCGATTGTCCCCCTGATTCAGGGGGACAGTTGGAATCAACACCACTTGTGGTTGTTGATGAAGACAGGGGTACAAAAAACCACAAATCCATGAAAACTTACATCATCCAAAAAATAGATACCAACCTTTACATCAAAGGTTTTTCAGGACCGCTGGTATTTTCTGCCCTCTATGGTATCATTGCCGCGCTTCTTTTGTTTGTCGTGTTGTACATCTCAGTTGGGACTTTCATTTCAGTAGTGGTTTGTGTCCCGGCTTTCTTTGCTTACCTGTACCGTTTAAATCAAATTCAGAAAGAATACGGACATGCAGGTTGGAGCAAAAAACGCATCGCCAGACAACTACCGGAATTTATTACCATCAAAAAACGCATTTGTCAATCCCAGTAAAATGAAAGTAAAACCCATAAATAAAAGTTTACCGATCCTTGGTTTTAAGGGCGATGTAGTTGTGTCCAATAACCTGGATATGGGTTTCGGCTTAAAACTGCAACTCCCGGAGATGCTATCGTGCAGTACAGAAAATTTGTATATGCTCCACGATACTTTTCAACGGGCAATCAATTTGTTGCCAGAAAATACCTTGCTACACAAACAGGATTTCTTTTTTGTGGAGCATTTTGATGCACGAAAACAAACCGGTAAGCAAAAGAACAAGTCCAGTTTGAATAGAAACTATAGGCAGCATTTTGATGGAAGGGCATTTTTGAAACATGAATGTTATCTCTACATCAGTTTGCTAAATGTTGGTCTGCTGAAAAACTACCTGAGTTCATCCCTAATCTTTTCCCGTAAACAAAAAAAGCAGGAAGCGCAAATCAATGATAAACTCATGGAACTGCGTTCCAATCTGGTTTCCATTTTTCAGCAAGCCATAATAAACAGCAGTGTTGTAACTCGGCAGGAAGCCATCGGCGATAAAAATTCAACGGGATTAATTGAACGCTATTTGACTTTAAACTTTCAAAAAGGCCAGCCATTATTGGGAGGAATAGATTTCAGGGACCGGTTACGGGTGATGGACCGCTTCGTGGAAATTCTTAGTTTAAGCGACTTTTCGCATTTACCTTCGGAGCTTAAACCCACAAGCGGCCATCCCCAAACCGGTTTGCCGGTATCGTTTGTTTATCCGGTTAGCTATAACCTGCCGTTTTCGCACATTACCAATCAGTTTATTTATGTGCCCGGGCAGCAGGAAGTAAAAGCAAGCCTGGAAAGCAGCTACAAAAAGATTTACAGCCTCTCCAAATTTTCATCGGAGAATAAGATCAATGCCGGGCTAATTGAAAATTTTCTGGATACGGTGCAAACGACCGGAGAGAAGATTGTGAAAACACATTTTAATGTCACTCTGTTTGATGCATCCATTCAGAAACTTAAAAAGAACAAAAGTGAAACAGCATCGGCATTTTCCCTGATGAACTGTTTCCCTTACCAACATACTTTTGATTTGCCGCTACTGTTTTTTGCAAATGTTCCGTTTTCAACTCAGCTACCCGAAACAGAGCTGTTTATCACACAAGTTCCACAAGCTTGCTGCCTGACCAACTTTGAAGGAGAAGTCAAGAACTCAGCTTCAAAGTTTGTGATCAATCTTTCCAACCGTCAGGAGGGCTGTCCGGTAAATATTGATTTGTCGGATGAACCCATGAAAAAACACTTGATCCATAATCGAAATAAAATTATCATTGGTGGTTCCGGTTCCGGGAAATCGTTTTTTACCAACCATCTGTTACGACAATATGCCGAAAGCGGAAACTGCCACATCGTATTGCTGGATGTCGGCAGGAGCTATGAAATTCTGACGCGTTACCTAAATGAAAGGCTAAAAGAAAAGGGTGGGGCAAGACTCATTGAGTTTTCGGAAAAGAACCCCATTTCGTTTAATCCTTTTGTGGTGGATGGAACACCTGATTTGGAACGGCGACAAACCATTCTGTCGGTAATTTACACCATTTACAAAGAACACCTTACCGAAATGGAAAAGGATGTAATCGCTTTTTCGGTAAATCGCTATTATGAGACTAAACGCAAGCAGAAACGCTGCTTTGACGATTACTACGCGTTTTGCAAAGAAGTTATTCCTCGGTTGGCAGAGGAAGAATCCATCGAGTTCAACAGCAACGAGTTTTTCTTTATCCTGAGCAAATATTACAAGGGTGGGGAATACGAGTATTTGCTGAACAAACCCATGAAAACCGATGAGTTTTTTAGCTGTCCTTTCCTTGTTTTTGAACTGGATGCCATTAAAGACCATCCGGTTATTTTTCCGGTTGCAACGCTGATAATCATGGACATTTTTATGCAAAAAATGCGCAAGCTGAAAGGCACCCGAAAGGTTATCTGTTTGGAAGAAGCCTGGAAGGCCATTGCCAACCCACAAATGGCAGATTACCTGAAGTATTTCTTCAAAACTATCCGAAAGTTTTTTGGAGAAGCCATGGTGGTAACGCAGGAGGTAGACGATGTGATATCTTCTCCCATTATTCGCGATGCCATCATCAATAATGCCGATACCCGGATTTTGCTGGACATGAACAAGTTCAAGAATAAGTTCGATGAAATCAGCCGTTTTTTGGGTCTGAATGAATTCCAAAAAGAACAAATTCTTTCCATCAACAAAAACCTTCCATCCGACCGAAAATTTAAGGAGGTCTTTATTTCTCTGGGGGAATACTCGCGTGTATTTGCCCTGGAAGTCAGCAAACCTGAATACTACTGCTACACCACCGAACAAAAGGAGAAGGAAGAAATTCTGGAACGACTGAAAGAAAAAGAATCTATTATGGAAGTACTCGATTCTATGTAGTGAATATTATCTCACTACTTAATACTTACTACCTACCTAGTCGTTAGGCAAGCTCACTACTATTTATTTAAAATTTCAAAAAATGAAAACAACAATTACAATTTTAATGACAATCCTGATTCTCTCAGGAATTTATCTGAAACCAAGTAGCGCTCAAACACCGGTTACCGATGTCGGGGCAGGAATCCAGCGTGAAGCGCTGTGGAAAACGGAGGAAGGAATCCTTTCCAAAATCAACTTGTACAACATCCTGATAAAAGCCCTGAACGGAGATATTAAAGGGTTAACCGGAGAAATCCTTGGCATCGACGAGAAAATGCTGGAAAGTCTGGAGAAAGTATCGAATCTGATAAAGGATTACAAAAGGGTGCAGGAAACCCGCGAAATGCTGGGTAAGGTAATCAATGTTTACACGGAAAAAGTACCACGACTGGTTCAGGACGGGAACTTTACCCCACAGCAAGCGGTAGTTATTGTACAATCCTTCGATTTGGTTCTGGACGATAGCCGACAGCTTGTAACATCCATTTTGAATGTCATTTTAAAGGACAATCTCTTTATGATGGACGACAAACAACGCTACGACACCATCAACGAAATTTACCTGAGTGTAAAACGGCACTACGGGACTATCTGCTACCTGCACAATAAACTGATGTACGCTTCCTACATGAAAAGCCATGAGTCAGGTAATCTTGAAAGTTTTGCCATGTATTACAGCCTCTATAAATAACGATAAGTCATGAAAAAGTTCAGAATCATATACTTTGTTTTGGTGCTGCTGTTACTGTCGATTACAACAACTCAAGCCCAAATTGTTGACTTTAAAAAATGGAAGGACACCTATCCTGAAATGAATGGCACTTATCCGCTGACATTTATCGCTTTTTCGGGTTGGCTGATTCCAGTGCCTCATGTTTTTATCCGCACCTGGCCCACACATTATTATATGGAAGTTGGTGCATTGCCGGTTTCGGATGCCACCGAAATGACAGGCCAAACAAAAACCGGTTTAATGCGGATAGTAGCCAAGATGCTGGAACGCCACCAAATGAAAGGCAGGCATGAAGAGACCACAGGGATAAAAATCAACACGGATTTTCAAAAGCAGATTGAAGATAAGCTATTCAGTGCACGATCGGAGCAATTGCAAGACCTCTTTCAATTGTCACATGGTTTTATCCAGTTGTATAAAAAAGTAGATAACCTGGGACATCTGTCGGACTCAAAAGAAGTACGGAAAATTTTCCAAAAAGAATCTGACCAGTTGTTGCTACGTTTTTTGATGGTAAACCTGTTTAATTCTGAACATGGCGACAAACTGGAAGCCTTTTCAGAAATCAGTGCGACACTAAACAAACTGCTTGGCGAAGTGGATTACACTTACAGTAAAATCCATTTTTTCAGCAACTACGATAAAGAGCTAATCAGCTATTCATTTTTAACCCAATAATCCGACGAGCATGTTATTACAAGTTTTGACTACCAACGATTTTTTCAGTTTTACTGATTTTCTGGTTCTGCAAGGCGTTAACCATGCAAGAATTCTTGTGGATATGGCAAGGGCTATCGGTGGAATTGCCGCATTTTTCTATATCTCAAAACGTATTTACGAGCAATTGATTGCTGATAATCCAGTATCCATACTGCCTTTACTCCGGCCTTTTGCCTTGGTTTTGGTCATAAGCTTTTGGGGGCCGTTTGTGAATTTACTACTGGCTCCAACCAAAGGATTGACGAAGCTGTCAGAGGCGGTTTATGCCGACAAAAAGCACATTGTAAAACAACGTCTGGAAGACAAACAACAGGCTATCCTGGCAACCGATTTACCACTGTTCTATGAAAATGAGGAGAAGGAAGCAGCACTCTGGGATAAAGGTGTAAACGTGCTTTTGACCTCATACAATATCATTACCGGAAGGGCTATCCACAACCAAATCAATTTTTATTTGATGGATGCCACCCGGCAGTTGTTGGAATCCTTTTTTGAAGTACTGGTGTACCTGATAGCCTTTTTGCGAACGGTGTTTTGTGTATTGCTGGTCATTTTCGGGCCGCTGGTTTTTGCCCTGTCCATCTTCGATGGGTTTCAGGACAATTACCTGCAATGGATTGCCCGCTTTGTAAATGTAAATCTGTACCTGCCCATCGCTTTGCTTATCCTTTCCATCGTTCAGGAAATATTGATTTATGTGCTGGACATGGAAATTGCCCGAATCAATGCCATGATGATTTACCAACCTAAACTATTTTTTGTTTCCAACCTGATTGTCCCTGTTTGCGGAATTGTAGGAATGGCTATGACACCTAAAATTGCATCTTGGATTGTTTCAGCCTCCGGTACAAAATCGGGAGGAGGAAGACTGGTGCGCACAGCGGCGGTTATGGCCGTTACCAAAGGAACGATGAAATAAAGCATTCATTTTTTTCGTGTCTGAAAATCTATAAATCTAATCATCCAAAAGTCTGAAGAAAAAATGAAAAAGATATTTGATATACAAAGAAAGTTCCGCTTTACGGTTTATGTACTTCTAATTGTCAGTTTGGTGACAATTGGAGTTAGCAGCTACATTTTCGTGTTATCCGTAAAAATGGTGGAGCTTTCTAAACAAAAAATTTATGTACTGGACAATGGAAAATCACTCTTAGTTGCACTACGTGAAGACATCTCCGAAAACCGGGATGCTGAAGCACGCGACCATGTAAAACGATTTCACGAGTTGTTTTTTACGCTTGAACCTGATAAATATTACATCGAGAATAATGTTCGGGAAGCCCTTTATCTGGCCGATCGATCAGCGATGGAACAGTACCGGGACTTTAAAGAAAACAATTTGTACAACCAGGTGATAGCTTCCGATATTAGCATGACCTTACAAACGGATTCCATTACGCTTGATTTTTCGAGCTATCCATACCGCTTTTCCTTCATTGGAAAGCAAAAGATTGTCCGCAAATCCAACATCACTATCCGAAACCTGAAAACTTCTGGATTCCTTAGAAATATCTCAAGAACAGACAATAATCCGCACGGTTTTTTAATGGAAGACTGGCGCATTGTGGAGAACAAGGATCTGGAAACCATCAAACGAAAATCATTCTAAAATTTTAGTTATGCATAAACAGAAAATCAACCCTAAAAAACCTAAAGACGTAAGCCGTTTTAACCGCTGGTTAAAAGACTTCGATGAAAAGGATAAATCATTGAACACAGGTGTGAGAAAAAGAAAATGGATGCTAATCATTGGAGGAATTTTTCTCCTGTTCATACTATCCTTCATCTTGTTTCCTGCAAGCAATGTAAAACCAGAAAAGATGGATTCTCCTTTTTCGGAAATCAAAACCGCGACACAAGAAACATCTCCCCGGTCAGCATTTGAGTTGCCGGTAGATTCATTTGAAAATCAATTAAAACGAAGACTATATGAAGACGTACCTGAAAAAGAATAAAGCATTGTTTTTTCTGCCTGTGGTGTTGATACCCTTTGTCATCCTGATATTTTATGTCTTGGGAGGTGGAGAGGATGCACAAAAAGCGGAAGAATCTTTAAGGACTGAAAACGCAGAAGGTGCAAATTACATTCTTCCTGAAGCCGATAAATCCATTGAGATATTTGATAAACTGGAAGCTTACCAAAGGCAGGAAATGAACTCAGAAGTTCGAACTCAAAGTACATGGGAAAGAGATTCAAGTAATGTTTTAAATCCCAACTCTGAAGACTCAACCGCCATTGAGCTATCCCTGCTGGCGCAACAGAATCAACATGTTCCGGACAATCTTTTGGCACATATCAAACAAAAAGAGAAAGAGCTTCGGAAAGAGTTAGACGAGCCACAGCAAAATACAGAAATCAGAAAGGAAGTTAAACGAAACACAGGGTACAAATCAGGGCCGAAAGTGAATTCATACAATCCAAACCCTATAATTCAAACCACAGGTATTGAAGAATTGGACAAAGTTTTTGATGAGAACATTGAACTGAACCGTCAAAACGATTCGCTAAAATTTTACCTGGAACAAAATCAAAAACGATTGGCGGAAATTGAGCAAAAACAAAATAGCAGCTTCTCGCTGCACAAGAAACAGGCTTCAGGTTTTAGCGGTAACGAAGAAAACAGTTTACTGATTAAAGCCGAGGTTTATGAGACCACCACCGTTCTGGATGGCAACCGGGTAAAACTTCGTTTACTGGAAGATACCTGGGTAAATAAAAAGAAAATTCCCCGGAACAGCTTTATTTATGGCATTTGCAAAATCAAAAATGAGCGCTTGCATATTCAAATAACGCAGCTACCGGTTGGACCCAACTTTCTTCCTGTTAACCTTGCCATCCACGATTTGGATGGAATGCCGGGACTGTATGTTCCTGACAATGCCACCCGAAAAGTAACACAGGAAGTGGGCAGCAGTGCCAATTCATCATCTCTTTTTGGCGTAACAAATAATCCGCTGACTTATGCCGGAATCCGTGCCGCCGACCGCACTGCACAAACCATCTTAAAAAGGACACGGCTTAAAAAAGTTACGGTCAAGAAAAACACACTCGTTTACATCATCAATCAAAAACAATAATCATGAAATACTCAATCCTATTAATCACATCAATCTTTTTGTTTTCAATAGCAAGTAAGGCACAAAACCAAATATCGGTTTGTGAAACCAAAGCATCGCACATCATCAGTCCTGAAAAAGTAAGTTATTTGCAAGTTGGCGACCACAGTAAAATCGTAGCGGAAGTTGTTCCTGAACATCCCAATTTAGTCAGGATAAAAGCGGTTGAAGAGTTTGATAGTGAATCATCACTAACCATCGTTAGTGCGAATAAAGTCTATTCACTTTTTGTGAAATATGCCGACACCAACCAGATATCTTATCAGCTGGAGGATTTTCATTCGGTAAAAACGGGTGAAACAGGAAGCAACATTCTACCGGAATATATGCTCAGGGAATTGAGTCATCAGATCCTTCGTAAATGTACGCAGCATATCCGAGGGTGTAAATCCAAATCAGAAGGTATGCGCTTTGAATTACTGAATATTTATCTGAAAAACGATGCCCTGTTTTTTGAACTGGAAATTACCAACCAAACTAATTTGGGCTACGATGTGGAAGGCTTTCATTGGTGGATTGATGACAAAAAGCAATATAAAGCTACCAACGTGCAGGAATACCTGATTGAACCTGAGTATCAACATTACAAGATTAAATACATTCCTGCAAAAACAACACTTCGTGAAGTTTTTGTACTTCCAAAACTTACCATTCCCGATAAACGAACCCTGCGCATCGAGTTGCTTGAAAAAGCCCTTGGGAATACCGGAAGGAAACTGAGTTTGGATGTGAAAAACAAAGACATACTGGAATCCCAAAACTTCTAAAGCCGACTAGCCGATGTTAACTGAGTCGAGGGAATTACAACGCTTGCACGAGGGATTTCGATTTTTTAGCTATCTCCTGCTTTTCCTGGTTTTGTACATCAGCCAAATCCAGTTTTTTATGGAGCAAGGCTTGTTCATTCAGGAATTTGCTGCTGTAGTGGAAAAAATCATGCGCATCCGTTTTCTTGGTAATCCTGCACTAGCAAAGGCCATTTGCCTGGTGTTTTTGGCCATAACCTGTGTGGGTACAAAAGCAGTAAAAGACCGTGATTTGAAAGTTTCAAAAATTGTTATCCAGATTGTTTTTGGTTCAATTCTTTACTGGGGAAGTTTGCTGATTTTTGATAAAGAAATGGTTTACCTGACGCTTTCATTTTTTGGCTTTGTTATGCTGAATGTTGGATTTGATAACATCTCTAAACTCATCAATGTGAATCTGATGAAGGACCGCTTTAACTGGGAAAATGAAAGTTTTCCACAGGAAGAAAGCTTAAAACAAAATGAATATTCCGTGAATCTGGGGACTAAATACCAATACAGAAAGAAGACACGCTCAGGAAATATCAATGTAATTAACCCTTTTCGGGGCACGATGGTAATTGGCACACCGGGTTCAGGGAAGTCGTATTCGGTGGTGTTGCCATTTATTAAGCAGCATTTGAGCAAAGGTTTTTGTATGTGCGTTTACGATTTTAAATACCCCGATTTATCAAAGGTTACCTACAACCATTTTCTAAAGGCGAAAAAGAAAAAGGCCTTGCCAAAAGAAGCGCGGTTTTATGTGATTAATTTTGATGATATCCGAAAATCGTACCGTTGTAATCCGCTGGCCCCGGAACTGATGGAAAGTCCCATTGATGCTTTTGAGTCGTCGCGTACGGTGTTGTATAACCTAAACCGGGAATGGATTCGCAAGCAGGGGGAGTTTTTCTCTGAATCAGCAGTTTCGTTTTTTGCAGCCGTTATCTGGTTTTTGAAAAAATACAAGGATGGGCAGTTTTGCACCTTACCACATGCCATTGAACTCCTACAGCTGGATTACGATGAGTTGTTCGCTATCCTCGCCAAAGAAAAGGATGTGGAGAACGTAATCAATCCTTTTGTAAATGCGCATAAACGTGGGGCAAACGAGCAGCTGGAAGGGCAATTGGGGAGCCTTAAAATTGCCACCTCAAAAATCATCAGTAAAGAAATTTACTGGATTTGTTCGGGCAACGATTTTTCCCTGGACATTAATAATCCGCAATACCCCAAAGTGGTTTGTTTGGCGAATAATCCGCTGCGTGTTGAAATGTATGGAGCGGTGCTTTCGCTTTTTATTACCCGGATGCTGAAAGTGATAAACCTGAAAGACCAACAAAAAACCTCGCTAATTTTTGATGAACTGCCAACCATATATTTTCGGGGACTTGATACGCTGATAGCAACTGCACGAAGTAATCTTATATCAACATTGTTGGGTTTGCAGACCATCGACCAATTGATTCGCGATTACGGAAAAGAACAGGCTAATGCCGTGCTTACGAACATCGGGAATGTATTCGCCGGACAATCGGTGGGAGAAACCGCCAAATTTATTCAAGCGCGAATGGGAAAAGTGCTCCAGGAGCGGCAATCCTTAAATATCAACCGGGAATCGCAATCATCCACTTTCAGAACCGAAATGGATTTTTTAGTACCGGAAGGAAAAATTGCCACACTTCCACAGGGATATATGGTGGGACAAGTGGCCGACAACTTTGGTCAGCAGGTCAGCCAACGAAATTTTAACGGACTTATTGATGTGGATAATATGGCCATTGAACAGGAAGAAAAACAATACCAATCCATCCCGGACATTTACCAATTTGACAACATCGAAGAATTACTGGAAAATAACCGTAATAAAATCTGTAACGACATAAGCGGGATTCTGAGAGATTCAACATAGCAGTAAACGGGGAGCAACCCCAATAATAATTAATCAATATTCACTAATAAATTAAAAGTTATGGAACAAAGTACACGCATTAAAAAAGATGAAATTCCTTTTGAGAAACTGGAAAAAGTGGGCGTAAAAAAAGAATTTGTGAACCACATGGAAAATAACGAACTGAAAGATTTTTTGAATGGTTTCCGCTCATCGAAACTCTACACCATCAATGCTCAAATCAACAACGAGCAATTTCGGATTCCGGCAAAATTGCGATTGCAAAAACAGGAGAACGGAGTTGTTGATGTGAAAATACATCCCATCCAACGATTGCATGTCCCCGATACTTATATGGGGCATACCTTTACCAAGGATGAAAAAGCAGCATTGCTCAACGACAAAAACCTGGGGAAAACCATTGAGCTGACCAGCAAGGATGGCAAAAAGGACAGTTATTACCTGGGCATCGACAACAAAACCAATGAGTTGATTCCACTCCGGACTAAAAATATCAAAGTGCCGGAAAAGATTAAAGGAGCAACACTATCGGCAGAGCAAAAGCAAAAACTAGCCGCCGGTAAAAAAGTTTATCTGGATAAAATGACCGGACGAAACGGAAAGAAATTTGGAGCAGCTTTACAGGTAGATGCAGCGAATCGTACCATTAATTTTTCTGATTTCAAACAGGAAAAAGATTTAGACCAGAAACAAGCAAAAAGCAAAGGGGCGAAACAAAAGGTGGGATGATTTCCCGACCTAAGCAGACCCAGAAATCCACTAAGAAATAACTACGGGGGAGGGGAATGCAAGATGTGTTTTTATGTCCATAAAAACCTTTGGTATCTTGTCTGGCAGGAGCCATGGCTTTCCAAGCCAGAATGTATTCCCCTCCCCCTAAATCACAGTTTTAACCATGCGACCAAAATTACCGGAACATGAAAAACGAACCGAACTTGTAAAGCTACTTCTTACCAAAGAAGAAAAGCTTCGCCTGGACAGTTTGGTGCGAACCGGAAGATTTGGTTGCCGAAGTGATTATTTACGCTTTGCTATTTTTCGGAGGTCGAATATAAAAACGGTTTTGTTTGACCAGGAAACGAAAGAATTGTTGCAAAAAACGGATTGGGAATTAAATCGGATTGGCGTTAACCTCAACCAACTCTCCAAACGAATAAATTCCTTTACCGGTTATAATGTTGGCGACAACGATAGGCAATTGCTCGGACAGGCTTTCGACAGGATGACCCAATGCCTGGCTTTTCTGCAAAAACACCTTCGTTAAAATACTGCCATGGTAATTGTAATCCATCAATCTTCCAGCACACAAAATGCAATGTGGTATAACGAGCAGAAAGTGGAGCAAAAGAAAGCTGTTTATTTTCAGAGTAAAAACACGCCCACCATGAATCCTTTTGCCGGAAGCAAAAATGACCGTTGGAATATTATAAAGGATATTGAACAACAAAACAGCGCAGTTAAAAAGAAAGGTTTGCATATTTCTGTTAACCCAACCCTAAGCGACTTGGCAAAACTGGGAGACATCGGCATCCGCACCGAAATAAATAATTTAATGGAACACCTGGGTTATGGTGACCAACCCTATTTTGTTTACAAACATGCCGATATAGAACGGACACATTTTCATATTGTTTCCACACGCATTGACCGAAATACCGGTAGGAAAATCAAAGACAATTACGAAAAGGAAAAAGTAAAACGGTTTATCCAATCGTTGGAACAGAAATACGAGCTAAGCAAACAGCAAATACCAGATAAAACAAACCTGAAGTTTTCTGCAAAAAGCAGCAACCTAAAACGAAACCTGGAAACATTGTTTTACGAATTAAACCAAATCGAATCCATCACCACCAAACAGCTCTACAGTAAATCGCTTGAAATATTCAATGTTGAAATCCGAAAATCTGGCAGAGGGCATGTTGTTTTTGTTACAGATGGCAATGGAAAACCTGTGAGGTTTCCGATTCGTTTGTCGGATTTTACGGAGAGGCCGAAGTTTTTTGTCTCTGCAAAAATGGAAAAGGGAATACAACAGCCTAGGCCTGTTATTGATAGGTTTCAGTTGGGGCAGTTGGTGAGGGACTTGAATCGGTTGGTGGAGCGGAGTGGGACAAATGAGTCATCTAAAAAACAGCATTTGAAAAGAAAAAGAACGGGCAAGGCAAGGCGATTTTAGATTAAGAAAATGTCCTGTAGCACTCAACTATATGTGAGAAACAAAGTTAAATCCAATATATTTTAATACGTCTTTAAACATTGAATCAACTTGTAATTTCAATATTGAATAATTAGCTTTAGTTCGTAATTGCTAAGTAGAACCTAGCATAGAAATGAAGTATTGTTTTCTGTCAAAATATATATAAAACCAGAGAGCCTAATTCTTTTCTGCCACCACAAAAGATGAATGAAAATGAAATGGATTGACGCATATGATTTAGACAAAATTTGGGCAGGGCGTAGAGATTGCCAAGAAACCTTGCCGCTTCTTATTAGGAAACTAATCCGAGCTACTACGAATTCAATCCAGAGCATAAAATTTCCTTCAGGTGAAAGTGTTTTGTTTGGTGGCTGGGATGGTATTCTTGAAGTTACAGAAGAAACAGAATACTTCCCATCAGGAACATCTTTGTGGGAATTTGGAGCAAACAAAGACCCAAAAACCAAGGCTGATAGTGATTATGCAAAACGAACTTCTAATCCTTTGGGATATAAACCGTCCGAATCAACTTTTATTTTTGTAACGCCCAGGCTTTGGCAAAACGGAGAGGAATGGGCAAATAAAAAAAAGGAAGAAGGGAATTGGAAAGATATTAAAGTAATTAATTCAGAAATATTAGAAGAATGGATTGAGATTGCACCAGTTGTTGGAGCATGGTTGTCTATGAATATTGGAACATTTCCCAAAGGAGGATTGCAGCCTACAGATGATTTTTGGGAACAGTGGTCAGCCGGAGCTAAATTCCAATTGAATTCAGATATTCTCTTGGGAGGAAGGGAAAAGGAACAGGAAATTATTATTAAACGTATAAAACAACCTGCAATTATTCCTGTACAGGGAATTTCTAGAGAAGAGTCTTTAGCTTTTATCATCTCCTGTTTTCAAAATAACTATGAAAGTGAAGAAGATTTTTTTTCACGAAGCATAATAATTGACAATGTAGAAGTATTTAGAGAGTTATCAGTTCTTAATAAACCACTAATCCTAATTCCACGATTTGAAGATGGTGGTGTAATAAATAGAGCTGTTCAAAGAGGGCATACGATTCTTGTTCCCTTAGGTGCAGATTCATCAGGGAGCTGGGGTGATAAAATAATTCTGCCACAAATTGAAAGAGATTCATTTGTGGCAGCATTGGTAAAAACTGGAATGACAAAAGAATTTGCGGAAAGGTATTCAAAAGAGTCTACACGAAATATAACAATTCTGCGTAGACAACTGGAATTTGAAAGAACAGCACCCGTTTGGTCATTACCCGAGAATGTTTCAGATATTGTACCTGCTTTAATAGTAGGCAGATGGGATGAAAATTATGAAAATGACAAAAGAATTATAGCTCAAATTGCGGATGATAGCTATGAGAATTATTCAAAAAAAATAACAAGATGGCTTCATTCCGATGATTCACCTATTGTAAAAATTGGTAGTACCTGGCGACTAACATCTCCTTTTGATACTTGGACATATGCATCCAAATATTTAACACGAAATGAATTTGAGTCACTTTACAAATCGACCATTGAAATACTAACAGAATTAAACCCAGCCCTTGAACTTGAACCAGAAGAAAGGCATTTAGCTTCAATTTATGGGAAGAAAAGGGAGTTTTCATCTTGGATTAGAGAGGGGGTAGTACAATCATTGATATTAACTTCAATTTTTGGAGATAAATTGAAATTTGATTTACCGATAAAAGCGGAATTATGGGTGGACGGAATAGTTACAGAACTATTAAACTCAAATAGTTCTGTAATGTGGAAGTCTTTAGACAGATTGTTGCCTCTAATAGCCGAGGCTTCTCCATCATCATTTTTAAGTTCAGTCGAAAAATATCTATCGCAAGACAATTCTCCAATTATTTCATTATTTGAAGAAGACCCAGGCTTTTTAGCATCACATAGTTATCATACTGGTTTGCTTTGGGCTCTGGAGAGTCTCGCATGGTTCCCCAATTATTTGTCTCGTTCATCCTTAATCTTATCTAAATTAGCGGCGGTAGACCCAGGAGGAAATTTGTCGAATAGACCAATAAATAGTATTGCCGAGATTTTTAAACCTTGGCATTATCAAACTTTGGCTTCATTTAATGAGAGAATTCAGGTGCTTAAATTAATTTCTAAAAAAGAACCCGATATTGCTTGGTTAATTCTGACTCGAATGCTACCGAACTCAACACGAGACACAGCATCTCCAACACATCAAGTTAGATGGAGAATGTTTGACTATGAAACGGAAGTAATCGCATCTTACAATGAAGTTTATGAAACGCATTCATGTGTTATTGATATACTGCTGAGTATTTTTGATTACACAGAAGTTAAACTGGCAACATTGATAAAGGAATCTGTTACCTTGTCAATTGATGATAGAAACAAGGTGTTGGACTTTGTCGAAAATGCTATTCCAGGCCTAAACCATGATGAAAATCTGGCGTGGCATTCAGTTCGAGAGATACTTAATCATAATCGTTCGCACCCAAATACAAATTGGGCTTTACCTGAAAATTTGCTAAGTCCATATGTAAAAATACATGAAACATTAACACCCGAAGATACAGTTGAAAAACATATTTGGATGTTTAATGACTATTATCCCCAATTTCCTGAAGGATATAATTATGATAAAATAACTGATGAAGAACACGAAAAGAATATTCTTGACAAACGAATTAGAGCAGTCGGCGATATAATTCAGGAATATGGATTAGGAAAGATTATTGAGCTTAGCTCTTTGGTAAAGGAACCTGACACTTTGGGTGATTCATTAGGTTATGTCATTAACGAAGAGGAAGAAATTATTGTTTTATGCAAACAGCTTGCAAATGTTGGAGAGAATTTAAGATTCTTACAAAGTTTTATATTCAGAAAATCAATATTGAATGGTTATGATTGGATTCTCAACTTATTTCACAAATTAGAAAAATTGGAATTTAAGAATCAATCTTTGGCTAATCTTTTGGTCTCGTTAAATCCTACGAAAGTATTATGGGATTTTATAGAATCTACTAATAGTGAAATTAAATCTGTGTTTTGGAAAAGTGTTTTCCCTAATTTTAATAGGATGTCTCCTGAAGAGAAAGAATTTGGGTTTGAAAGACTAATAGAGCATAAACGGTATAATAGTGCTGTTAATCTTTCTGCTCGATACGTGAAAGAATTATCAAGTAACTTAATCCTTTCTATTTTGGAGCACGCAGGCAAAGAAAAATCGGAGGAACAGGTTCGCTTGGATGGTTATAGGATTAATCGGCTGTTTGAGGAACTTGACAAAAGAGTTGATATAGATTCAAATATGTTTATCCAGCTTGAATGGCTGTATTTGCCAATCTTAGCTTCGTATGGGAATAGGAGAAAACCCAAAAAGTTGCACGGCGAACTTTCACAAAATCCTGAATTCTTTATTGATGTTTTAAAATGGACATATAGACCAGATGATGAGTCAATAGTTGAGGAGCTAAAAGGAGGCTTAACGGATGAACAAAAACTAAATAGAGCTTTACAAGCATCTGACTTGCTTAATTCTTGGGCAAGCATACCAGGTATGACAGAAAATGGAGAAATTGATAGTGGTTTTTTAAGTGGATGGGCTGAAAAAGTAAGAGAACTAGCCAAAATAAATGGTAGGTTAGAAGTTGCCGATATGCATATTGGTAAAATTCTAGCTCAATACCCTGAAGAACCGGTCAAAGTGTGGCCACCGGATATTATTTGTGAGATAATTGAGACGGTCAATACAGATAGCATAAAAAGTAACTTCTCAACAGCAGTATTTAACAAAAGGAGCTTCTCATCAAGAAGCCCATTTGCAGGAGGTGAAATTGAAAGAAATAAGGCAGATTATTTTAAAGGACTTGCTACTGCTCATCAGAACAAATTCCCTGTAGTTACAGGCATTTTTGAGAAGCTTGCAAAAGGTTATGAAGAAGATGCAAAAAGGATGGATGAACACGCTGAACGAAATAAACTTGATTATTAATTGAAAATAAAAAAATACACCCAATTGCTCCGATTTGGGAACTAATGTATCAATTTCAATCGCACGAAGAATTCATGGCCAAGTTCTTTATGAAATCCTAAGCAGCTGGTAAAAAGGTAAAGGATGAATAACAAAGGCTTCCAACCCAGTATGAAGAATGAATGTTTAGGGATAAGCAACTTATTCCATTTTCTTTGCATTTCAATAATATCATTGTACTTTTAGATGACCAAAACCAATTATTGTAATAAACCTAATGTCTCAAAATGATACCCGAAATATACCTTTGCCAATTCAATGTTTTTATAAAATATACCGAATTATAAATTACTTATCCTACTTGATGAAATGCTTTATGATTCTAAGTATATTTGGCTCAGAAAAAAAGAAATAGGACGTGAATAATAAGCGAATAGAAAATATTATAGATGAATTAGTTGACCAATACACGTATGGAGACACCAGTGAAAGGCCATGGATAATTGGATTTAGTGGAGGGAAGGATTCAACAGTAATGCTTACGCTAGTTTGGCGAGCATTAGAAAAAGTAAAAAAGGAGTTGCCATATCCATATCAACTACGCAGACCTGTATACGTTGTTTGTAATGATACAATGGTGGAAAATCCAATTATCACAGAATATGTCGATGATGTTTTGGATAAAATTGGAAAAGAAGCCAGAAATCAAGACTTACCAATTATCGTTCAAAAAACAATCCCGAAAATTGAATCAACATTTTGGGTAAATGTGCTAGGAAAAGGTTATCCTGTTCCCAACAATTCATTTCGTTGGTGTACCGATAAACTAAAAATTCGCCCAACTTCATCTTTTATAGCTGAACAGGTTACTGAAAAAGGAGAAGCTATCATTCTTATTGGAGTAAGAAGTGCCGAGAGTGCTAGCAGAGGACGTTCAATAAGGAAACATGAAATTAAAGGGAAACGATTATCAAAACATCCGAACCATCATAATACCTTGGTTTATTCGCCAATAAAAGAATTAATGCTAGAAGAGATTTGGTATATAATTAATGCTATGCCTTCTCCTTGGAATTACGATAATTCAAAGCTTTTTCAAATATATGCAAATGCAAGTGCGGATGATTATGAATGTCCTACAGTAGTAACCGACAAAAGTCACACATCATGTGGACAGAGTCGTTTTGGTTGTTGGACTTGCACGGTTGTAAAAGAGGACAAATCTATGTCTGCATTGATAAAAAATGGTGAAAATTGGATGAATCCATTGCTCAAGTTCAGGGATAGTTTGGAAAAAGAACGAAATATTTCAGACAATAGACTTGCCACAAGAAGAAATGGACAACCTGCAATTACAGAAGATGGTCATAAACAAGGGAATTATGCACCTGAGTATCGTGCAAGAAAACTGAGAGAACTTTTAGAATTGCAAATTGAGATTCAAAGAACGAAACCATTAACTGAGTTAATAACAAATCAAGAACTAATTGCAATTCAGGTTTATTGGTATCGTGATGGGATATTTGATTTTAAAGTAGGTGAGATATTTGCAAAAATTTATGGAAGGGATATTGAAACAGAAAATGCCAATATTGAAAATTCAATTGAGAAACGATTATTAAAAACGGTATGTGGGCATAATGAAAAGGATTATGAACTAATAAATAACCTTCTGACCCTACAACACAGTAAAACCTTGTTGCTGACAAATTATGGTTTGCAGAATGATATTGAGAAACGAATTGAGGATTTTGTAAAAGAGGAGGTTAAAAATGAGAATTAATCGAATATCATTAAATAATTTCCGCATATACAAAGGCCAGAATTCAATCGCTTTCAAGGCAAATAGTAAGAATAAAAACATTACTGTAATTGCTGGGCAAAATGGATTTGGAAAAACAACCTTTCTGACCGCATTAGTTTGGGGATTTTATGGTAAGCTGATTAGTGAAGTTGATGAAAAATACAAACGTGAAATTTATGAGCTGGGGGGATATAAAAAGTATGCCCAATCCATATTAAACAGAGAAATTAAACTAGAAGCAGATGCCTCACATGTATTTAGTGTAGAAATAGAGATTGCTGATGTTTATATTCCTTCGGTTCCATGCAGGAAGATTGTAATTCGAAGAGAATATGATTTAGATACGGAATCAGAAAACATTAAGGTTTTAATCGATGGTTTTGAAAACGAATTAACAAAAGAAGTTGGTTCTGATATATTTATTAATGATTTTCTGTTGCCGCGTGAAATTGCCAAATTCTTTTTATTTGATGCTGAAAAAATCGTTTCTCTCGCAGAAATCAAGACGGTAGCCGAGAAAAGAAATTTGAGTCTGGCATATTCAGAAGTCTTAGGAATAAGCAAATACGTAAATTTGAAAAGAACCCTTGAAAATTTAAGGGTAAAATTGCGAAAGAAATCGGCAAGCATATCGGATAGAAAAAAACTGAGTAAGCATCAGGAGGAAGCTCAAAAACTGGAAAAACTAATTGCTCACAACGAAGCAAAAATTGCTTCGAATGCTGATGATATTGAAAAAGCCAGAAACGAATCGGAGCAGTATCAAGAGAAATTAATTCGTGAAGGCAATAGTATGACTGTCGAAGATTTGGTAAACCAAAAAAAGGTCAGAGACTCTTTACGGCAAAGTAACATTGAAATAAAATCGAAACTTAAGGAATTATTGGAATTAGCTCCTTTTGCAATTGCTGGGAATAAACTGGTAGAGTTAAACAACCAGGTAAAACTTGAATCTCAATCTAAACAAAGTCAATTTGATAATGAATTTATTGAATCGAAGCTAAAAAATATAAAACAACATATTGAAAAGCAATTAAAGAAAAAGAAAATCCCAAATAATATAAAAGGTGATATTTCAGCCCTATTGGAAGATGCTTTTGAATCAAATCTGGAAGAACAAAACTCTACTCTTGAAAAAGTTCTTCTGGACCTGTCTCCTCAACAGTCGAATGAATTTTTTACCCTATTTAATAACCTTAAACAATCGTATAGCATCCTTTTTAAACAAATAGTAAAAGAGGAAAGAAACAATCGTATCTTTTTGGCTAAAACTCTGAAGAAAATATCAAATGCAGAATCAAAAGATACCGATATTCTTGCTAAAAAATATAAAACTGAGAAAGCTAAAGTCGATAAGCGAATTAGCGAGCTTAGTGGTGAACAAAATAAGCTATATGAAGAACTAGGAGCTTATCAACAAGAATTGGCGACCAAAACTAAGTTGATTTCAGAACTGGCAAAGACGGTTAGTTTAGACGAAATGGATGAAAAAAAGGATGTTGCAACAAGCCGATTGATTGAAGAGTTGTCTGAGTTTATTTTAAAGTTTAAGTCGGAAAAGAAATACTCTTTGCAAAATAGGATTAAAAGGGAGTTGCACCGATTAATGCATAAAGAAAATTTCATTGAAGATGTTTCGGTTGAATTAGTGGAAGATATCATTGAAATAAATCTACTTGATAGAAAAGGAAACCTGATAGAAAAGGATACACTTTCGAAAGGGGAACAACAGCTTTACGCAACAGCATTATTAAAGTCGCTTGTAGATGAATCAGGAATTCAATTCCCAATATTTATTGATAGTCCACTACAGAAATTCGACAAACGACATTCAAAAAATATAATTACAGAATTTTATCCTGCAATATCAAAACAGGTTATATTATTCCCGTTGCTTGAAAAAGAATTAACCGAAAAAGAATATTTGATGCTTACACCTTTCATTTCGCAAACTTTTGTTATTGAAAACCGTAAGGAAAAATCTTCAATTATTGAATGTGCATCAACCCAATTGTTCAATTTAATGGAAAAAAATGGCAATGTTCACACACATTAAAACGTCGAGAGAAAATAGAGAGCTTGTCTCCACCCTTACCCGAAAACTAAATTTAGGTACAGAGAATATTATTGCTCGAATTGCATTTACCTATTCATTATCAAAAAATAACATTCTGGACTTGACGGATATTCAGAACTCGCAAGGAAAAGAGTATAGTAAAGCTGTTTTGTTTGGAGATAACCTACCATATTATGTTTCGCTGGTTTGTGTACATTATAATATTTACAAGACGGATAAGGATATTCCCAAATACATAAAAATGCACATTGATGACGGTTTGGAGTTAATAAACAATGAATTGAAAGAAAATCCAAACCTAGATGGTTTCGAATATATAATAGACAAGATTGAGAGTGGATTAAAAGAAATTGTTTAGAATATGCTTAAAGACGTCCCATTCCAAATAGTCTATTCAACAGGAGAAAATGAACCAATAGAGTTTTTCTTCGATGCTTTGTTGGAAAGCAAGACATTTGATTTGGGTTTAGGATTCTTTAGCTCTACCGGTATAAATGTTTTAAACGTTGGATTTGCCTATTTTATACACAAAGGAGGTAAAATGCGTATAATCATTAACGATGTTTTGTCTGAGAAAGACAAGCATGCCATCGAAGATGGAAATAACAAATCAAATCATTGTATTGAAGACGATATAATTGGTAATATCAAGAAGCTAGCAAAAACGTTGTCTAAAAATGATGAACACTTTTTTAAATGTTTATCCTTCCTAATTTCCGAAAAGCGTATTCAATTTATTGCAACCAAGCCTTCAAATAAAAAAGGCGGAATTGCACATAATAAATATGGCATATTTGCAGATAACTCTGGGAACAAAGTTGGTTTCAATGGTTCTGCAAATTTTTCTAAAAATGCACTATTAAATAACGTTGAGTCGATAAGTTGCTACAAATCTTGGTCAGTGAGTGAATCTGAAATTCAGCGATTGTCGTATTTCGAAGAAATCTTTAACAAGACCTGGCAAGGCAAGTCTGCAAATGTCAAAATCATTCCGATATACAAAGTTGAAGGTTATATTCGTGATACTTTCCCGGTAAAAGATATTCACCAACTAATAGAAGAGGAAGAATCTTTGGCCAATTCATTCAAATCGGACCATATAAAGAGAAAAATCAAAGAACTTTATACATATCCTACGGATGAAGAGCCTATAGGTAAATCAAAGGAGCCGACACAGGTTTATAAAAATAATCCTCGTTTCCCATTTCCCGATGGCCCTCGAAAATATCAAGAAAAAGCTTACGAAAACTGGAAGGAAAATAACTTTCATGGAATCTTTGCAATGGCAACAGGAACCGGGAAGACTATAACTTCATTGAATTGTGTTTTAAAGGAGTATCAGAAGACAAATAAATACAACGTACTTATTTTGGTGCCAACTTTAGCTTTGGTTGAACAATGGGAGACTGAAATTGGTAAATTCAATTTTAAAAACTACGTTTTGGTTTCCGGCTCAACAAAATGGCAAGACGAATTAAGTAGTTATAAGGCTAATTACAGATGGAGAAATATTGAAGAAAGTGTAATAATTATTGCAACCTATCCTTCGTTTACTAATCCGAAGTTTTTGAATCTCTTTAAGTCATTTCAACGAAATTTTACTGTAATCGCAGATGAAGCCCATAATATTGGTGCTCCCTCAATAAAAGCTGCTTTCAAGCAACTTACATGTGAAAAAAGAATAGCATTGTCGGCAACTCCAAAACGTATTTATGACCCGGAAGGAACACAAGAACTGGAATTGTTTTTTAAAGATAAAGAGCCATATTGTTATTCATATTCGCTCGAAAAAGCTATTGATAAAGGATTTCTTACTCCTTACTATTACTATCCTCATATAGTACAACTGCAGGAGAATGAAATGGCAGAATATATTAAAATATCCAAAAGGTTATTGCAGTTTTTTGATTCTGAAACCGGAACTTTTAAAAATGCTCAGGATGCAGAAAAATTGTTGCTACAGAGAAAAAGGATAATTCATAAAGCGATAAACAAGCTTGATGTTTTTGCGGGAATTGTAAAACAGCTTAATGATGAAAACAAACTGAAATATTGTTTCACATTTGCTCCCGAAGGTGACTTCTATGGAGATAACTCATTCGAAGATTTTAATAATATTATTGACCGATTTATTGTTGAGGTTTTGACTGCTTGCCCAAATTCAAAAGTCAACTCATATACCAGTAATGATTCTCCTTTAGAACGAAAAGATAAACTAAGGGGTTTCTCGGAAGGAAAAATAGATATGCTATTTACAATGAAAGCCATTGATGAAGGAGTTGATATTCCAAGAGCAGAAATTGGAATCTTTACTTCAAGTACCGGAAATCCTCGTCAATTTATTCAACGAAGGGGGAGACTACTTAGGAAACATCCTGAAAAGAAATATGCTACTATTCATGATTTGATAGTTATTCCAAATTCATCTGGTAGCGAAGGTCGAAGGTATCTTAAAATGGAAACAAGCCTGGTTGCAGCCGAATTAAAAAGAGTTGCATACTTTGCAAGTTTGTCTGAGAATTTTTACGATTCAAAAAATGCCCTTGAAGATGTAATGAAAAAATATAATCTCAATTTGGACACAATAATAAAAGAGCTAAAAGTATGACCAACACAGAATTAATTAAAGAAATTCTTTCTGACCCAAATATTAAAGAAAAATATTATATCTCGGAATCGGACTTAAATGGAATAAAAGGCGATGCTAGGTATCAGAAAGAAATAGTTCAGCTGATAAAAGAAATTGTAAATGATAATGACAATCATATAACTGCTACAAAATCTTATAATAAGCTAAAGAACATCTTAAATATTCAATAAATGGCAACTATTATAAATAAAATATCTCTTCAGAATTTTTTCAACTACTACGGGACGTACGATGAAAATACATATGATTTTAAAGAAGGTGTAAACATTATCGTTGCCGATAATGGAGCGGGGAAGTCAAAATTATTTAATGCCCTTCTTTGGATTTTTTATGATGAAATGTTGGACTCTGACATAAAAAGTAGGAGAAGTATTGAGTCCATGGCTGTTAAAACTATTTCAGACATGGCAAAAAATGAATCTTCTACGGGTGATACCATTGAATGCGGTGTAATAGTTGAGTTTAAAGATACAAGATTCACCTACCAGGTAGAAAAGAAATTTTCGGCTCATAGAATTTCTGATAAAGGAAATATTACAGATGAAAGTTGTTGGGAAATAACTCATCATGATTCGGAGGTAAGCAAAAAAGATATACTTCGATTCAAACCCATTTACGATGAGTATGAGAAATCGGATATTATTAATAAATTAATTCGAAAAGATTTACGACAATATTCATTTTTTCAAGGTGAAGAGGTAGAGGATATTATTGATTTTTCAAAAAAGCAAAGCATAAAGGATGCCGTTCGAAAAATAACCAATATCAGTAAAATTGAAGAACTGGAAAAACTCACCATTTCGTTAAAAGAAAAAGCTGAAAATGATTACAACAGAAAAAGCAAAGAAAATGTAAAAAATGCTTTGCAGTTGGAGCAAAAACTAGCTTCAAAAGAGCGTTATAAAAAACAACTCAACGAGGAAGTTGAAAAATTGGAAGTTCATAAAAAGAACCATGCCGATGCAAAACAAGAAAGCCACGACTTAGAAGATAAAATTCAAAACTCGGAGAAGAAAATTGAGCTTAAGGAAAAACGAAAAGGATTATTACGACGATTAAAGGTCGCAAGAGAAGAATACGACAAATTTCTTGATGGAATAAACTTTCGATTTTTTGATGGAAATTTTTCATGGATGGCGATGGGGTTAGATACTATACCTTCTCAATTTTCAAGTGCCAAATACAAATACCTCGATATAATATCTGAAAAAAAAGCATTAAACAGGCTTAAGAACAATCCGGAAGAGTTGAATTCGATATTGCCACTCGACATGCCAGATACTATGACGCTGGATAAAATGTTACAAGATGGTCATTGCCATGTTTGTAACAGGGAAGCCGTAGAAGGTAGCGAGCCGTGGAATTATATTTATAGGTTGAAAAAGAGACCTACTACGAAGCAAAATGAAACGCCACTGTTTAAAAATGATTTTAAAAGTTTTTTTGAAGATATTCAGTTGGCATCGCAACCTTTTACTGGCAAAATAGAACAGGTCGAAGAATCAATCGCAAATTCAATTGAAAAAGAAAATGAATTGAAAGCTCGCATTTCAAAATTGAATGATAAATTAAAAGTAAATCAAAATGAATTGAAAGAGTTATTAAAATCAGATGAGATTGATGAAAGTACAGAAAAAGAAAGAAACATATTAAATTCTTACGAAGGAGCAATAAAAAGAGCAACTCAAGCAGAAGACCGGATTAATAGGACAAGTGCTCGTATCAAAGAACTTGAAAAAACAATTGATGGAATAGACCAGGAGTTAAATACATTAAGAGGGACAGATGTGCCGGTAGAATATAAAAATGCTTATGAGGTGCTTTCCGATATTTCAATTTCTGTTTCAAATACCCGCGAACGAATTTTTATAAATATGCTAAACAAATTGGAAGAATATTCCAACAAGCATTTCGGCAACCTTATAAAATACAATGAAATTTCCGGTGGAATATTACGATTTAAACAAACTGTTTCTGACACTATTGAGCTTGATGTTGTGGATGAAGAAGATAACATAGTTTCTGGTAGCTCCGAAGGATTCCAAAGAATGAAAAAATTGGCTGTTGTTATGGCAATAATCTCGGCAAAGGGAACAGGCTTTAATTACCCAATGTTTGCTGATGCGCCATTGTCAACTTTTGGGAAGGGTTTTATTAAGTCGTTTTTTGAAGAAGTACCAAATGTTTTTCCTCAAAGTATCATTCTTATTAATAATATCTACGATGCAGATAGTCCCAATAAATTAGACGCTATTGGGAATGACTTATTAAATAATGGCATGCATGTTTCAACTATGTACTTGAACGAGGTTAACTCAAAAGTGCAACAAGTAGAAAGGCGAACTCAAATTTCTCAGTTAAAAGGATAACCCTATGGATAGTCAAGAATTTAAAAATAGAATATTCTCGAAAAGACCTCGGTATGCAAATATTTATAAAGATTTAATTGCAGCCTTGGCAAATAAAGGAAACCGAAAAACAGAATACATCCAGTTTGGCCCAATTTACCAAATTTATATTTATGCATTTTATATTGGAATTCATCGAAACGAAAGAATCCCTTTACCAAGCAGGGAATCAACAACTGATTTTTTAGAAATAGGTAAGTGGAAACCCGATTCGCTGGTGCATTTTATTTTAATGACTATGTTTTCAAATAACAAAGACCTAAATTTAACAACCTGGAATGAACTTGAAGACATGGAAGATTCGGAAATAGATTCATTTGTGAGAACATTAATTAAAGCAATTGAAGAATATGCCAATGCCGGGTTTTCTTATTTACAAACTCAGTTTGACGAAGACAGAAACTTGTTTAATCAAACCTATATTTTTGCAGATATATTGAAAGATTTAGTGGAAGAAAAAGAAAATATTACTTTATGAAAAAAAGATGGTTTCTATTTTTAAATGATGAACAAGAGAATTACCTCGTTACTTTACGTAAGGAAAATAAAGTTTCATTTATTACATGGATTTTGTTTTCAATAGCACTACCATTGGCACCTTATGTAATTTCTGTATTCATTAATTTTCTATTGACTGGTTTTTGTGATTGGGGGAGAATTGTCAACAATGGTTCCTTACCAATAATTTCTTATGGCTTTATAACCGCAGGAATAGTCTATATATTGGAGAAAATTAGAAATGATAATGTAATAATCTTCCAACTTAGAGAGCGTATTATGCCAGTTGCTGTTTTATTGTTATTCCTTAATTCCAGTATATTCATTCTCGAAACATCTGTAAAAGATACTTTAAACACATTGCAGCATGTTATTGTCTTAATAGTATCTATATTCATTTTTTATTTCTCACTTAGAGTAAGTCAGAATATGTTCTTTCTGCAAAGAAAGATTTCAGACAAACAATTTGATACTATATATAGAGAAGAAACAAGTCGTAAACATGGTTTAAATTGGGAATAATGGAAGTATTAGATAAAAATACAATTGAAGGGATTCCTGTAACGCAGAATAAGCAAGATTTTATTCTCGGGGTCTTTTCGATAAAGCAAGTACTCGAATTCACAAAATATACAGAAAGGATTATTGTTGGATTTGATGAAAAAGAGAATCCAATTTACAATAGTCAAATTCAAAGATTTGTTGAGAGGCCAAGAGTTGAAAAAATCGCAGATTTTTTATTTGAAGACCCTGACGCAACTTTCCCCACTAATATTGTGCTACATGTTCCCATTAGTATTATTGAGGAACAAATCCGAGAAAAAAGATTTGTAAAGATAAGATTGAAGGAAAAGGTTTATGATGAAATTGCTAAAGTGAATGGAGATGTTTATGTGACAATTATTGATGGTCAGCATCGAATTCATGGCATCGAAGTTGCGATAGAAAGACTAACTGAGATGATAGATTCTGCTGTAAAAACTAATAGGACTTCATTTAGTTCCGAAATCGACAAAAAACTAAGGTTTTATAAACAACGACTTGAAGATTTAAAAAATATTAATCTTGTTGTATCTTTTTTTATTGATAAATCGCTTGAATATCAAGCAATGATTTTTTCGACAATTAATCGAACGCAAAAACGAGTTTCACCTGATTTGGTTTATAGTCTGTTTGGTTTGGATACTTCAGATACACCACAAAAAACTGCTTTGCAAGTGGTTCTGAGCCTAAATGGACATACTTCATCTCCCTTTTACAAAAGAATCAAATTTTATGGAGGTGATTATTCAAACCAAGTTAGTCCACCTCTTTCTCAGGCAAGTATGGTGAAATCAATCGTTGCATTAATTTCCGAAAATCTTAGAGAAGCAGAAAAAGACAGGTATAAGAGCAGAAAAGAATTACTAAGACGCAGTGCAAGCTCAGGGAAAAAATTACTTTTTAGGAAATATTATGCAACAAATCGTGATAATATAATTTCTGATATTTTGTACTATTATTTTAGTTCCGTTAGAGATACATTTCAAACTGGTGAAGGAAAGTCATATTGGGATTATGATAATCAAAAGAAACCTGAGAATATTTTGCAGACTTCTGTTGGTTATGAAGCTTTGCTAAAATTATTAGTTGATATATTGACAAGCTCAGGTTTAAATGAGAATGAAATCAGCAAAACCTTTTTTGAAAATTTCCTTTCTAAGGCAGCTGGATTAGATTTTTCAAATCAACAAATTTTTCCTTTTTCAACAAAAGGGAAAAATATACTTTACCTTTCAATGAGTCTAGAGATATGGGAAAATCTTGGGCCAAATAAGAATGATGACAGAAAACAGAAATTGGCTGAATTGCTTCAGAAATGAATGTAATGATTCTGATTATTTGATGTTTCGTGCATAAGGTGTGGAGTTCATGAATTAAATATAACCAATGAAAAACCGTACAATAAATGAAGCTATTTTAGACGTTTTTAAAAGAGAAGGTAAACCTCTTTTGATAAAAGATATCTATAAGAGAATTATTGAGTATGATTTATATCGATTTCGAGCGCAGAGGCCCGAAGATATAGTACGTATTCAACTGAGAAGGCATTGTGCGGAGTTAGACTTTCCTACAGCAAGTTCTAAAAAACTATTTACGATTAATAAAGACGGTGCATTTTTTAAGCTGGAAAAAAAGACAAAACAATTAAGTGGAGAGAAAAAGGATAACACTTCAACTTTTGATGATTTAAAGGTACTCCATAAAAAGTATGTTCATAATTTTAAAAAAGATTTATTAAAGCAGCTTAAAGAATTATCGCCTACTGCATTTGAAGAATTTGGAAAAAAGTTAATGACAGCTTATGGTTTTAAAAAAATGGAAGTTACTAGAAAATCTCGTGATGGTGGAATCGATGGATTTGGTGAATTAAAGATTGGATTGGCTTCAATGAAGGTGGCTTTCGAATGTAAACGATGGACACGGAATACTGTAGGTAGGCCTCAGGTTAGTCAATTTCGTGGTGATATACAAGGAAAATACCAACAGGGAATATATTTCACAACCTCAACTTTTTCAAAGGAAGCTAAAGAATCATCTTTCCAAACGGGTGCTGTACCAATTATTCTACTTGATGGATATTCAATTGTTGATTTAATGATTGAAAAACAATTTGGGGTTGATGTGGAAGAAATCCCTGTTTATAGTAATGCATTGGATTTAGTTTTAACTGACTAATAAGAAAAATGGACTATACAGAACAAGATTGCCCATTTTGCATTGAAAGAAATACACGAGAGATTATTTCTGAAAATGACTTAGTATATGCTGCATTTGATATTTATGCAGTAAGCAAAGGACATTGCCTTATCGTGACAAAGCGTCACGTCCCTAATTTCTTTGATACAACTCCAGCTGAAATTGAAGCTCTTTTTTCATTAGTCAAAAAAGTAAAAGTTATCCTTGATAGCAAATTCTCTCCATCAGGCTATAATATTGGTATTAATATAAATGACGAGGCAGGACAAACTATTCCTCATGTTCATGTCCATATTATTCCAAGATATGCGGGCGATGTTGAAAATCCCAGAGGCGGTGTCAGAAATGTAATACCAGGCAAGGGAAACTACTGATTGTTATTTACTGCAGAAACTTTCTTTCTTTCTTTCTTTCTTTCTTTCTTTTGTTCAGTTTAGCCAATCTCTTTTTAAGTTCTTTAAAAGTAGCATCTATCCGAGTTGTTATTTCATTCGGAAAAGTTTTTGTTTTTAGAAGTTCTTCAATTTCTTTTCCTGTTTCAAACTTTCCGTTATATGCCGACCGGATAATAATAATGTGAGTATTTAGGTCTATCATTTCCTTATGTAGGTTATCATCATCAATAAGTCCAGCATTTTGATTGATAATCTTTTCCATCTTCTTGCCGATCTTAATAATTTGAAATAGAAGTTCCTTTTCGGTATCGCTAAATTCATTTCCATTAAGAATGAAAGGAAGTGTCCTAAAGGTTTCAGGATTTGATATTCGCTTTTTCACACTTGTTTTAAAAAGCTCATACAATTCATTACTGCTATTCAAGTGTAAGCGCATTGGTCCATAAAAACTATTTAGTTTTTTATATATTTCTTGTCTTTCACTTTCGATACGCTGTATTCTAATAGTTCGAAAACTTAGTACAACACTAAAAAATGCAACACAGGCAGCTATTAACGCAGCAATAACTGTTGGGTTAAGTAGTTTTGGTATCTGTTCTTTGTGTTGTTCTGTTTCTAGATATTCCGGAACAAGCTGACCCCCTTCCAAGGCAGGAAAAATAGGCGTATTTTTTCATGACATTCCGGCGGATGCTGACCCCTTTCCGGGAAGAAAGAGGTTAAATTTTGCCCTGATTTGCAAAAAACCGGAGCATACTGACCCCCTGCCTCGGCTTTTTGCCAACAGAACCGGAGCATGTTGACCCCTTGGGACAGTTTCCGGGCAGAAAAACGGAGCATGCTGACCCCTCAGATTTTAGGTTTTGGTTAATTGGTGGTTTTAACTGCTAAAAAATAGATATGGCCGGAAAACCTAAAAGAATGAGTCAGGTAAAACAAATATTACAACTGTACAAGCAAGGCTATAAAATAAAGCCTATTGCGAAGAATTTAAGCATCAGCAAAAACACCGTAAAAAGTTATCTTGAAAAATACCGAAGTTCAAAACTAAGCCTTGATACCTTGCTGAAAATGGAAGACCATGATTTGGAAAAAGTCTTTCATCCTGGCAACCCGGCTTATAAGGACGACCGGTTTGACATCCTCACAGATAACCTTGACTACTACACCAAAGAGCTGAAACGAGAAGGTGTTACCCGTAAGTTATTGTGGGAAGAATACCGGATGTCCTATCCAGCCGGTTATAGTTTAAGCCAGTTTAGTTTCCATTTATCACAGCACCTGCTGACCAAAAGGCCATCGTTGGTGTTAAAACACGAGCCGGGGGAAAAACTGTTTGTTGACTTTGCGGGCAAAAAGCTATCGTACATCGACCGCGAAACCGGGGAAATAATCGAATGCCAGGTTTTTGTAGCCTGCTTGCCGTACTCCGACTATGGCTTTTGCGTGGCTGTCCCAAGCCAGTCGACCGATGATTTTATACATGCCCTTACGCTATGTTTAGAAAGCCTGGGCGGGGCACCCAAAGCTTTGGTGCCGGACAACCTAAAAGCCGCTGTAACAAAAGCCAACCGGTACGAGCCCACAATAAACCGGGCACTGGAAGATTTTGCCAACCACTATAATATGGCAGTAGTCCCTGCCCGTGCGCGAAAACCGCAGGACAAGGCTTTGGTCGAGAACCAGGTGAAACTAATTTACAACCGGGTTTACGCACGAATACGCAACCAGCAATTTTTTTCGCTCGGAGACCTGAATGCTGCCATAACAGAACATACGGCAAAGCATAACCAAACCCGCATGCAGAAACGGGATTACTGCCGACAGGAACACTTCCTGTCAAATGAAAAACACCTGCTGCAACCCCTGCCCGAAACGGCCTTTGAAATAAAGTACTACAAAGAATACAAACTGGCACAGAATAACCATATTTACCTGGGACAGGACAAGCATTATTACAGTGCCCCATACCAGCATATCGGCAAAAAACTTAAAGTCGTTTACACAAGGTCTGTTGTCCGCATTTTTTCCGGTAACGACATGGTTGCCGTCCATAAACGGAGCTTTGTAAAAGGTGGTTATACTACCGACAAAAACCACCTGTGCTCCACCCATCAGCATTACCTGAACCGGAGCCCTGAATACTACCGGAACAAGGCATCTAAACTCTCCGGGGCCCTGGCCCGCCTGGTTGAGTTGATGTTTACACAAAACCGATACCCGGAACACCTGTACCGTGGGTGCGACGGCTTGTTTAGCCTCTGGCGCAACACTCCCGCGGAAACCTTTGACAAAGCCTGCCAGATAGCCATCGAACACCAAAACTACAGCTATAGGTTTGTACAAAACATCATAAAAAATAAAATGACAGAAACCGAAGAAGAAAAACCCGGCAAAGCCCTGCCGGAACACAACAACATAAGGGGCAAAGAATATTACAACAATCAATTACCATTTAAAATTTTAGTAAATGAACAACATTGAGAACCAATTAGCAGAGCTGCGCTTACATGGAATTAAAAGCAGCTGGAAAGCGTTGACCGAAACAAAACGCATGAGTGAACTAACATTACCCGAAGGCCTTGAAATACTGCTGCAGGCAGAGATACAGGACCGGGAAAACCGTCGCTTCGACAGGCTCCGGAAAGCGGCAATGTTCCGCTACCAGGCTTCTGTCGAAGAATTGAATTATGACGCCTCAAGGGGGCTTGATAAAGGCCTGGTATCGACCCTTGCAACAGGAAGTTATATTGCAAAAGGCGAATCAGTTCTAATAACCGGTGCCACCGGGTGCGGTAAAAGTTTTGTCAGTTCGGCACTGGGGCACCACGCCTGTGCACAAGGATATAAAGTAATGTATTTTAATGTCCAGAAACTTTTACAACGCACTAAAATGGCACGCCTGGAAGGAACAATACACCAGCTTTTGCAGAAAATATCAAAAACTAATTTGCTGATACTTGATGATTTTGGGCTAACGCACCTGGAAAAACAACATCAACTTGATTTAATGGAAATTATTGAAGACAGGCATGCCAGGTCAGCAACAATAATTGTAAGCCAACTGCCTGTAGCAAGCTGGTTTGACGTGATTGGCGAAGCAACAATTGCCGATGCAATTTTAGACCGTTTGGTACATACGTCATACCGGATTGAATTGAAAGGAGAAAGTTTAAGAAGAAAAATGTAATTTTGTCATATATCGGTCATTCCGAAACCTAAAATAACAGGGGGTCAATATCACCGGAATGAGGGGTCAACATCACCGGAATATCAAGTTTCTAAGAGTATTTGCTGAAACATACGTGAATTTAAATTTTGTAACCAAATGTACATCAATTTTTACTCTTTCCACAAAATTGATTTTTTTGGTTCATGGAATCACACATTAAATCCCACCAAAGTTATTAATCGCCAAATGGAAAAGTCAAGCGCGGCTGATATTGCCCATTTTTAGCCAGCCGTCCTTAGGATTTGTTCAGTTTTTATCCACCCTTTTTCCTGCCCACAAAAAACAGACATAAACACTTGACAAGAATCCATCCGGCTCAATGCGCATTGCCAAAATTTAATGGCGTGCCAGTGGCCGATATAAATCCGCAGGGCAGCGGTAATTTCAATGAAAAGATTTGATATTTATGAAACAGTAACAAACTTAATTGTAGAACGTTTGGAAGCCGGTGTTGTACCGTGGCAAATGCCGTTTAAATCGGCACATGGTCTTCCGCAAAACCTGGTTTCAAAAAAGCCTTACCGTGGTTTCAATTTCTGGTATTTGTTGAGCTTTGGTTTCGAACGTCCGTATTTTCTAACCTTCAACCAAATAAAAGCTTTGGGAGCTTCGGTTAAAAAAAGTTCAAAATCGTATATGGTAATCTTCTGGAAAATGTTTGAAGTTGAAAAAGATGGTGAGAAGGAAGAAATTCCAATGCTTCGCTACTACCGTGTGTTTCACATCGATGATGTTGAAGGTTTAAATGAGGATAGAATCCCGGAAATTCCAACGCATGAAAATGATTTCGACCCAATTGCATTGTGTGACGAATTGATTGAGTTCTGGCACGATTCACCGATAATTAGGTTAAACCGTAATAAAGCCTGTTATATTCCATCGTTGGATGAAATTTATATGCCAAATCCTAAGTCGTTTGTAAGCAGTGAAGCATATTTTTCCACGCTGTACCATGAAGCTATCCACGCCGTTGGGCACAGGAAACGATTAAACCGCCATGAAAAGTTTTCAAACCTGAATTTCGATGATGGATATTCAGTCGAAGAATTGGTTGCCGAAATGGGTGCTGCCTACCTCTGTGGAATTTGCGGAATTGAAAATGCCACGATTGATAATAGTGCAGCTTATATTCAGGGCTGGCTAAAGAAACTCAAAAACGATAAAAAGTTTATTGTTTCAGCTTCCAGTTTGGCACAAAAAGCTGTTGATTATATTTTGGAAAATCAACGACCAACTGAGGTAGCAAAGCCGGTTCCGGTTAAACACAAACGTAGGAAAAAAGTTAAGCCGATGGCTTTGGCTTTTTAGCTAAACGGCCATAGCCCCCAAATCTTTTTCTGTATTCATTAAACTTGCGTTTCGGTAATGCCGGTTTACCTTATTCTTTAATTTGTATGGCCGGTTAAAAGCTTCCTGAGAAACTTTAAAATGCTCAGAAAGTTTTCGGATGGTATCTTTTGATAGTCCTTTATGGTAATTCAGTATCTTAGAAACAGTTCCTTTTGAAAGTCCAAGAATTTGAGTTAAATCGGTCGCCTTAAGGTTATTTCCTTGCATTAATGATATAAGCAGTTCAATAGGATTTAAATCGCTGAACGAGTTATGTTCATTGTCCCACTTTTCAATTAAAAGCGTTAATAACTCTATTTCATCAATGTATTTGGAATCATCCTTTACAAGCAGGTTTTCCAAGGCATCACAATAGTTAGTATACTGTTCCTCGGTTTTAATAATGGTATATTTTAAAGTTTCCATTTTCTTAGTTTTTACTTTTAAACGAATCAGCCGAATACTGTTCTGCATTGTCGCATAGTTTTGTGTACAAAGCATGTGTACCAATCCATTTTACAAACAAGTGTACTTTCTGTTTCCCGAAATAATACTGGCAAATAATTCGGTATTTATTTCCACCAATATTAAACACCACCCGGTTTGAACCTTTTCCTAGAATATCAGAACTATTGAACGTCTTTACAATATCCTGCGGATTATTCCAATCGGCTCTTTTTACAATCGACAGCCAAACTTCAAAAGACTTTTTGCTTTGCGAATTCTCCATCACAAAACTTTCGATAGACTGAACCTTAATTAAATGAACTTTCATTTTCTTACTGCAAATATATTAAAAGTTTCACAAAAGGAAACTTTAGTTTATAACTAATTTCTATTAAAGTAGGGGAGCTACATTATTTTTCTCTCCTTGATTCTGTTTTGCGAAAGCTTCTCTTCCAGTTTAAACATATCTTCGCTAATCTTTTTCTCAACAACCTTTGCATAAATTTGCGTTGTTTTCAGGTCAGCATGGCCAAGCATTTTACTCACCGATTCAATTGGCACACCATTGGTTAAAGTAACGGTGGTTGCAAAAGTATGCCTGGCTATATGGAATGTGAGATTTTTGGTAATACCACATAAATCGGCAATCTCTTTTAAATAGCTATTTAGCTTTTGGTTTGAGATAACCGGGAAAACTGTCCCATTGCTTAATGCTTTGGGATGTTTCTGGTATTTGTCAATTATTTTCTGCGCAGGTAGCAATATTGGAATTCTTACAGGAGAAGATGTCTTTTCTCTTTTGGTAAAAATCCAGTTTATGCCATCAATTCCCTTTCGAATATTATTTGGGCTAAGTTTTGATGCATCAATGTAGGCTAATCCAGTATAGCAGCTAAAAACAAACATATCTTTAACTTGTTGTAAACGTTCAATTTTGAAGTCTTTATTTTCAATCTCAGATAATTCCTCTTGTGTAAGAAAGTCTCGTTCAACTTTGATGAATTTAAGCTTGTACGCCGCGAATGGATTTTTTATTAACCATTCCATTCGGACTGCCATGTTGACCATTTTTCGAAGTCTTTCTAAATGTTTCATTACAGCATTATTTCCCATGGGTCTTTGGTGGTCTGTTGGTTTGTTTTTTCTTAAAAAGTATTCAAAGTCAGTCAAGAATTTGTAATTCAATTCGTAAAGATAAATGTCATCTCTTTTGAATTTCTTTTTAAGAAACACATTAATATATCGGCTAGTAGTGAAGTAATTCTTCAAAGTTCCCCATTTTAGGTTCTCGTCCTGGCGGGTGTTGTGATACTCTATTAATTCTTTTAAGGTTTTTGATGATTCATCAATTCCAAAGAAGAGGTTTTTAATGGCTTCGGGGCTTACTGATTTCTTGCTTGAAACGAGTTCTTGATAGTGGAGTGTAAGCTGCGAACGAATTTGCTCCAAATAGGAATTTAATCTTGATATTTCAGGATTTGAACCCTTCGCCATACCTTTTCCATGATTCCAATTATTTAAACAGATTCTTTTCTTTACAGAAATTTCGCATCGGCTTGAATCAACCGTTATACGGGCGTATACAGGAGCTGTTCCATCAATTACCTTGGCTCTTTTGAGCACAAAATGAATTCCAAAAGTACTTTTTGTTTTCATGTCAAATCATTTAATTTGGTTCGAGGTCACCTTATAGGTCCCCATAATTTTTACTTTTTTGTTCAAAAGTGAACCAACCCGCACCATTTTGAATGAATAAAAACCTCTGTAACTATCAAGTTAATAGTTTGTTGAGAGCTGCGCGGTGACCTCTAAGGTAAAAAATAATAGAGGTCACCGTATAGGTCCCATAAACTATGGTTTTTTATGGTGTTTTTTGACATCGTAAAAAAAGAAATGCCTGCAAATCATTTGATTTACAGGCATTTGATGTTTTTTGATTTTCTAATCCGTCGGGATGACAAGATTTGAACTTGCGACCCCTCGCCCCCCAGACGAGTACGCTACCAGACTGCGCCACATCCCGAAATTATTTCTGATATCGATTCTTTTTAGTATTGCTTTGCAGAAAACAAACTCTTTCAAACAATAGCTTGGTATCAATATCAGCGCGAAAATAATATTTTTTACTGAACCAACATAACATGTTCAGCCATTAAAACAATGAATTATTGCACTCAGCACTGCTGATAACAAAAACGAACTCTCTCTTTTGTTGAAATACAGAAAGATAATCGCAAAAATAGTTGATACATGCAGGAACATTATTTCGCTTATCAAACACCAAATACCAGGGGTAACCGGATTCTTAATTTATTAATGTGTTTTAAAATGGTGCCAAAATATAGGTTTAACCTGAACGGAATTTGCCAACGGTGATTTGTGCAATTTCAGGCCCTTATAAAACTTGAAAAGTGTTTCTTATACCAAAAAAACTTTTATTTTAGCTTCCCACTAAATTTATACAATGAAACCTAAAATCAACTTAAAAACACTTGCTGTTAGTTTTATGCTGTTGTGTTTGTCGTCGTTTGTAAATGCTCAAACAAGTTTTTCACTTAAATCGCAGTGGCTCGACCCAACCAATCTTTTTACAGAAAAAAAACCGACTGCCGAATTCAGTACCACTTTCCCGGTGGGAGGAGACTGGAGTATATACTTTTATTATGCCCACGACATTGAAAACTTAAGCCCGATCTATCTAATAGGCGGAGTAAATAATACACGAAATTCAGAAAATGAGGATAGTCTGCTATTTTCATCACCTGATGCACGGGTGTTCCCAAAATTCTCACGTAATATATTTCTAAGTTACCAATACAGCGAAACCATTCGCCAGCTTTCGTGGTTTCAGCCCATAATTACCTGGAACTGGAACTTTCTCCGGCAATCCTCAAAATCGGTGCATACTCTTACTGCCGAAGCATCCGGGTGGTTATCGTTTCAGCGGGGAGATGAATACCAGGATGGTGCATACATTAATGCAAAATACAATTATGCCAAACATTTTGAAACGTGGATTTTAAACATGAACCTTTCAACCATTGCTGTTGAGGTTTATGAGCCAGACAATGATATTTTTGTACTGGGTGAAGTGCTAAGTTTATCTTCCACCTATATCCCGTTTAATACGACCCTTGAGGTAGTTATAAATAAACCGCTTGTTACAAAAGAGAACAGCGACTTTGGCTTTACTGTTGGATTGATCAAAGAATTCTAAATTGGGAAGCATAAACAGGCGCGTCGGTTATTTACTTTGCTTATAGATTGTAACTATCGTAACATTATTATTATCGATTGAATTTATTGTGCTTGCTTCAAGATGTTTTGTATTTTTGTTCAAAATAAAAAATTATAGACATGTTTAAACCACTTGATATTAACGAGAACGAAGCGAAAAATACAACAGAACCAACGGATATTGAACAAGTAAAATGTTTAATTATTGGTTCGGGCCCTGCAGGCTATACTGCAGCAATTTATGCCGCAAGAGCGAACCTTAATCCGGTTATGTACGAAGGATTACAACCTGGCGGACAGTTAACTACCACAACCGAAGTTGAAAACTACCCGGGATATCCTGAGGGAGTTACAGGTCCGGTTATGATGGAAGATTTAAAAAAGCAAGCTATACGATTTGGTACAGATGTACGCTGGGGAATGGCAACTAAAGTTGATTTCTCGGGCGAAACGCACAAAGTTTGGATTGACGATTCAAAATTAGTTGAAGCCGAAGTTGTAATTATTGCAACCGGTGCAACTGCGAAATACCTTGGATTGGAAGACGAGAAAAAATATGCCGGTGGTGGTGTTTCTGCCTGTGCTACCTGCGATGGATTTTTCTACCGTGGAAAAGACGTTGCAGTAGTTGGTGGAGGTGATACAGCTACCGAAGAAGCCATGTATCTGGCAGGTTTGTGTAAAAAAGTATATTTAATTGTTCGTCGTGATGAGTTGCGTGCGTCAAAAGTTATGGCAGAAAGAACCGCTAATACAAAGAATATTGAGATTTTGTGGAAACATCAAACCGTAGGATTATTTGGTGACGGTGTTGTAGAAGGTGCTACTTTGGTGAAAAACAAGGGAGAAGAAGGCGAAGAAGAAGTGAAAATCAAAATTGATGGATTTTTCCTGGGAATCGGGCATAAACCAAACTCTGAAATTTTCGCGGATTACATTGATACCAACGAAGTAGGTTATATTAACACCATTCCCGGAACTTCGAAAACAAACGTACCCGGAGTGTTTGCTTGTGGCGATGTACAGGATGATCAGTACAGACAAGCTGTTACGGCAGCGGGTTCAGGTTGTATGGCCGCAATTGACGCTGAGCGTTATCTTTCAGAAAAACACGCGTAATACAAAAATATTCATTGGAGAAAGCAGGGCAAATTGTCCTGCTTTTTTTATGCCCGTGCCGATAGTACAGGATACGCAAACCGGAAGTTAAAATTTATTTTGTAGCTTCGTAATAGAACCTGGATTAGATATGAGCAAAAATCACTTTTTAGCCTTTGACCTCGGAGCATCGAGTGGCAGGGCAATACTTGGAACTTTAGAAGATGGCAAATTAGCCTTAACAGAAATACATCGATTTAAAAACCAGATGAGCCGTATACATGGCAGTTATTACTGGAATATATACAGCTTGTTTGATGAATTAAAAACCGGTTTGAAAAAATGTGTCACCGAGTTTAAAATACAACCCGATTCGATAGGTGTTGATACCTGGGGGGTGGATTACTCGCTGATCTCAGATTCTGGACAGTTAATAGGTTTACCTTTTGCCTACCGCGATCACCGAACCGACAATGCCATTGAAGAATTTTCAAAAGTACTTTCAAAAAAAGAAACGTACATGTTGTCGGGTATCCAGTTTATGCAGTTTAATACTTTGTTTCAATTGTATGCTTCTAAAAAGGAAAGTCATTCGCGATTGAATATTGCCAAGAGTTTACTTTTTGCTCCGGATACTTTAAATTACCTGTTTACAGGAGTAAGAAAGAACGAATATACCATTGCCAGTACATCGCAACTGTTAAAACCCGGAAAAGCAGAGTGGGAATCAAAATTGTTTGAGGCCGCCGGAATTTCGGAAGATATTGTTGAGGAGATTGTACAACCGGGAGTTGAAATTGGTAAAATTCTGGACGAAATTCAAGAGGAAACAGGAAGCAAGGAAATACCTTGTATTGCAGTTGCTTCGCATGATACTGCATCGGCCATTGCATCGGTTCCGGCAAATGGTGGAAACTGGGCGTATTTAAGCTCGGGTACCTGGTCGTTGCTGGGAATTGAAAGTCCGGTACCAATTGTTTCGGAGGAATCAATGGAGATGAACTTTACCAACGAAGGTGGGGTAGAGGGTACAACCCGTTTTCTGAAAAATATTATGGGAATGTGGTTGATCCAGGAATGCAAACGTATTTGGGACGAAGAAAAGGAAATGGAGTGGCAGGAAGTTGTGGATATGTGTCTGGAAGCCGATCACTTTAAGTGTTTTATTAATCCGGATAACTCGGTATTTTTAAATCCGGGGAACATGCCAAAAGCCATTCAGGAATATTGTGCCGCAACTAACCAGGCCATTCCTGAGACCAAAGGTGAAATTGCACGTTGCATTTACGATAGTTTGGTTTTGAAATACAAATTTACGATCAAACAAATTGAATCTCTAACCGGCAAACCAATTGATAAGTTACATATTATTGGTGGCGGTGCAAATAATAAAATGATGAACCAGTTAACTGCTGATGCCATTGGAATTCCGGTTTTGGCCGGTCCAACCGAGGCAACTGCAACAGGAAATTTGATGTTGCAGGCAAAAGCTGTGGGTGCTGTTCAGTCCTTAAACGAGATGAGGGAAGTAATTAAAAATTCGTTTGAAATTGAAGAGTATTTACCTTCGCCACAACTCGATTGGGAAGCTGCCTACAAACGATTTGAAGCGCTTAACTAAGAAGAAATTAGATATAATAAAAGAGGCGCAATATAAGTTATTGCGCCTCTTTTTTGTATACTGCCATACGTTTAATTTAAACTGTAAATCACCGAAAAGAAATGCATTATACTTCCGGCTAAAACAAATAAATGCCAAATTCCATGGCCGTATTTTAGCGTTCTCCATGCGTAAAACACTACGCCAATGGAATACATTAAACCGCCAAGAAATAAGAAAATGATACTTAAAGCCGGTAGGTTTTTCATCATGGGGCCAATGGCAACCACAAACATCCAACCCATTACAAGGTAAATGCCTACCATTAATTTTCGAAAACGGGTTAAATAAATGCTTCGAATTACTACGCCTGCAATGGCAACTGACCAAATAATGCCAAAGAGAGTCCAACCCAGAGCTCCGCGTAATGCCGTTAGCAAAAATGGGGTGTAAGTTCCTGCTATCAACAAAAATATGGCTGCGTGATCAAAACGAACAAATATGTTTTTAACCTTTTCTTTTGTAAAACTGTGGTAGAGTGTTGACGATAAATACAACAAAACCAGTGTGGTTCCGAAAATGCTAAAACTTACAACATGCCAGGCATTTCCTTTAATTGCTGCAAAAACAATTAACAATACCAAAGCAGCAATACTTAACAAGGTACCTATTCCGTGGGTAATGCTGTTAAATATTTCCTCTCCCAACGATAATCTTCTGTATCCAACTTCAGCTTTTTTCTTCATGTCAGAATTTTGTTTTCGAATTTATTTAAATCCTGTTCGAAAGTAATAAAATAAACGGTGCATTTAATAAGAAAGTATGCTTCTAATTAATTATTTGTGTTAACCTGCTTGTAGTGAGTGTAGTGTAAATGTTTCCTGTATGTTATTTAGAGAAGCCGATTTTGGCTCAGGCAAGTAGTAAGTCAATTCCGGCTTTTTTAAATTCGCTTTTAAAATCTTCGGAAAGATCGGTGTTGGTCACAATGTGCTGAATGTCGTTTATTGAACAAATATTGGTCAGATGAGTCTTCCCGAATTTGCTCGAATCGCTGACTACAAAAACATCTTTGGCCTTTTGTATTATATGGCTCGATACTTCGGCCCTGAACAGATCGCGCAGTGTAAATCCGGCTTCTTTTGAATAACCGTCAATGCCAATAAAGGCTTTGTCGATGTTTAACTGATCGATGCAGGCTCGTGTTATTTTGCCCACCAGCGTTTCGCTGTCGTGCTGGTAAATGCCACCAAGTACAATAATGTTTGCCTGTTCGTTTTTTCTGAATTGGCGGGCAATATAAACATTGGTAGTGATAATCGTAACCCGTTTTATTTTAAGCAGCTCGCGCGCCAAAAGAACATTTACCGAACCTGATTCGATTAAAATAGTTTCGCCTTCGTTTACACGCGCTGCCACTTTTCGTGCAATGCGTAGTTTTTTTTCGTAGTTAACGCCAAGCCGGTTGGTTAGGTCGTCGGCATCTTTTAAAACTGCGCCACCGTGCACCCGCTTTAAAAGACCTTCAGCTTCTAAAAATTTAAGGTCTTGTCTGATTGTAACCGACGAAACATTTAACTTTTCGGAGAGAACATTTACCGAAGTTTGATCGTTTTCTCCCAGAGTTTTTAGAATTAAATTTTGTCGTTCGTTCAACATATTATTCCAGTGTTAAAGCAGCCGCACCAATAACTCCCGCATCTGCACCAATTTTTGAGATTACAATTTCCATCGGATCAAAAATCATGTCTCGCGCCAGTTCATAAAAGGTCGCTTTTATTTTGTCGAGATAAAAGTCGCCCCAGTTTGTCAGGCCGCCGCCAAGTACAACCAAAGGCGTATTTAAGGTTTGAAAGATATTATAAATTCCAAGTCCGACATAATATGCACTATCCGAAATGATTTCCTTTGATAATGGATCGTCCATTTCCAATCCTTTTTTCAGGTACTGTCCACTTATTTTCGAAACATCAAAATTGGGCGGCATGCGCAGCTTTGTTTTTTTCCCTTCGTTTAACTTTTTCTGAAACAGGTAGGGAAGAGCCATTCCACATGCATGCGCCATTAAACATCCTTTGTTCCCGCACGAACAGGTTAAATCACTGTGCGCTTCAACAATTGTATGCCCAAATTCGCCGGCCGTTCCGGTAACTCCCCGGTACATTTTTTTATTGAGAACCAAACCCGCACCAATCCCGGTGCTAATGGTAAGAAAAACCATGTCGTTGTATCCTTTGCCGGCACCAAACATAAAATCGCCAAAAGCCTGTGCATTGGCATCGTTGTCAACAATTACCGGAATTTCAAAATATTGCTGCATGGTAGCACGCAAGGGATAATTTTTGAATCCCTTTAAATTTGAAGTAGTAATTATTACGCCATCTTTAAATCGAATGTGTCCGGCGCATCCAATGCCAATTCCCTCCACATCTGATTGTTGCAGGTTGTTTCGTTTAAATAGTATTTTGATCTGGTCAGCAATAAATTTTATCATTTCATCTTCGCCACGATCCACATGAGCACAAGTCGATATTTTATCGAGCATTTTTCCATCCTGATCTACAAGCGCGATGGCGCATTTTGTGCCACCAATATCTACTCCGCAAAGGTATTTGTTCATTTGTTTAGTATTTTGGTTTTAATGGTTTAATGAATGTTCTGTTCTTGCTATAATGTCGTCTTGTGTATCAGGTGATAAAGTAGTAAAAAACGCCGAATATCCGGCCACACGAACAATCAGGTCGCGGTATTTTTCGGGATTCTTTTTGGCCGCCAGCAGCGTGTCTTTCGATACAATATTGTACTGCACATGCCAGCCTTTTAGGTCGGCAAAAAAGGCGCTTATTATTGATATTAATTTTTCTTTATTTGCATCGTTTGCAATGGTTGCCGGCGAAAGTTTCTGATTCAATAAAACACCTCCCATTATTCTTTCGGTAGGAAGTTTGGCAACCGATTTAAATACAGCAGTTGGCCCAAGTAAGTCTGTTCCCGATGATGGAGAGCTTCCTTCGGCCACCGGTGTAAAGGCTTTTCGTCCGTCAGGAGTTGCCGGAACCACTGCGCCGTTCGGAACATTCGCTGAAATACTTGATGTGCCTGCGTAGTAGCGACATCCAATTGGCCCGCGATTGTAACGCGTGGTGTGGTACTTGTCTATTTCATCAATAAATTCATTGTAAGCATCTCGAAGCAAAAGGTCAACATAATCGTCGTCGTTGCCATATTTTGGTGCAAAATTCAGAAGCAGTTGCCTGGTTTTTTCGCCATCTTTGCCTTCAAAATCAGTTTCAATGGCGTGTAACAACTGCTCTTTTGTAATTCGTTTTTCTTCAAAAACCAGTTTTTTAATGGCAGCCAATGAATTGCCAAGGTTGGCTATTCCCACCTGTAAGCCGGAAACAAAATCATATTTCGAGCCACCTTCTTTTATTGTTTTTCCCCGGGAAATGCAACTGTCAACAAAAGTGGAGCAAAGGATATCGGGAACATATATTTCAAGTGCAGTATCAACGGCTGTGTCAATCTCAATGGTTTTTTTTGCATAAAATTTCACCTGATTTTGCCAGGCTTCGTAAACCTGCTCAAAACTTTCGAAATCTTTAAAATGGCCTGTTCCTTTGTGAAACGTTTTTCCGGTTTGTTTGTCTAAACCATCGTACATCGATGCTAAAAATACGCGCATAAAGTTTAGAAAACTCATGCCGGTGCATCGGTAGCCCCATTTGCCGGGTACCGCAATTTCGATGCATCCGATAGCCGAAAAGTTATAGGCATCTTCCTTTTCCACACCAAGGTTGATCAATTCTGGAATTACAATTTCGTCGTTGTTGAATGATGGCATTCCAAATCCCATTTCAATTACACGCATGCATTCCATCATAAATTTTTGGTCGATGTTTTTATGAAACCGTACTGAAAGATTGGGTTGGGTTAGTTTCATTTTACCCACCGAATCAAGAATAAGAAAACTAAGTTCGTTTACTGCGTCCTTGGCTTCGGTAGTTTGTCCGCCTATGGTCACATTCTGGTAGAGTGGCCCGCCGGCAGAGAACCGTGTGTGCGACCATGGTCGAATTTTATTTATCGACATTAATTTGATCCAGGTGTTTTCAAGCAGTTCTGAAGCTTCTTCCTCTGTTATTTTGCCACTTAGTTTGTCCTGCTGATAAAATGGAAAAAGATATTGGTCCATTCTTCCCAGTGAAACACTGTGCCCGTTACTTTCAATTTGCAAAACAAGTTGAATGAAATAAGTGAGTTGTAAGGCCTGGTAAAAGTTTTTTGGTGGATGATGTGCGATGTGCCTGCAGTTTCCCGAAATGATTTTCAGCTCTTCTTCGCGTGTCGAATCTTCTTCCAGTAAACTCTCCGATAGTGCAAGCGTACTGTATCGTTCGATAAAAATCCGGAGCGCTTTTACGGAAATGTGGAGCGCATTGTAAAAATGATCCTTTTTTACGCCCTCAATTGTTGTGCGATCGATTTGTGTGTTGTAATATGAAATTTCGTCCAAATAAGCATCTAGACCCTGGTCCAGTATTTTATAAAAGTCAACGGCAATGTGTGCATCGCCCGATGTAAGATTCCCGGTTGCTTTAATTATGGCTGAATCCTGCAAGTCTCTTAACTCTTGCGACATCAGCGCCCGGCCTTTGTCCCACAATACTTTTCCTTTCCACCAATGGGCAATTTCAAGGAGTTCCTCTTTGTGTTTGTCGGTAATGAAAAATGCATCGCCGGGTCGTTTGTCCAGCTCGTCCATTTCTTCCGGCAGCCAATCCACTGCATACTCCGGAAAAATAGGAGCTGCACGGTGTTGACTCGATTGATTTCCTACAATCAACTCTCCCTCGTCAATAAAGATGGTCATCTCTTTTAAGGTCATTTCAAGAGCCAGGGCGCGTTTTATAATTATGGGTTGTTCTTCGTTTTCGCGATAAACAGTGGTGTAAAAACGAGCGCGTTCGGTACAAACCGATGGTTTTGTACTCAAAACTTTTTCACGCAAATGTGCAATTCGGTCGGTAATTTTGCTTGTTTGTTTTTCGCTTATCATTTTAACCTCCAATTTTTGTTTTAAAACCTTTGTTTTGAGCCAGGGCAATGTACGGTTCAAGTTCAGTGTGTTTTACTGCGGTAATGCTTCCCATTTTGTATGTTAATCCCAGCATCTGGTATTTTTCTTTGCCAAAAGTGTGATAGGGCAGAAAATGAATTTCTCTGGCATTTTTTAGTGTTGATACAAAATAAATGAGTTCTGAGATTTCTGTTTCCGAATGATTAAACTCTGGTATTACAGGTATTCGAACAATGTAATTTACACCTGCATTATCCAGTCGAACAAGGTTCGACATCACAAGTAAAACATTTCCACCCGTATGTTTTTTTAATTTGTCTTTTTGAGTGTGTTTCAGATCAACTAAAAAAGTGTCAACCAGTCCAATACAACGTTCTATCTTTTGCCAGGGAACATGAAGCGTAGTCTCAATATTCACACTAATCTTCCGGACTTTTAGCGCGTGTAGCAATTCATCTAAATCGCTTCCCTGCGAAAGTGGTTCGCCACCGGAAAGTGTAACTCCTCCGTTTTTACCATAAAATACCCTGTCTTTTTCTATTTCTGAAAGAATTTCATCAACACTTTTTTGTTCGCCCGAAACCGTTAATGCTTTCGAGATGCAGGTGTTTTTCAAATTTTCAGGATTTTGAATTTGTTCGCGATTGATTTGACGCGAGCCATCCGAAGAACGTGAAATCGATTTGGGTTCGATGAGCATACAATCTTCAAAGTTTTTACAAAACTTTTTGTCGTACAGGAAGCTGTAATTAAATGATTGACTTTCAGGATTACTGCACCACCAGCAACTTAACGGACAGCCCTTGTAGAAAACAACTGTTCGCACACCATTTCCGTCGTGTGTTGAAAACCGCTGGATGTTGAAAATCATTTGCTTTTTTGTTGGTGAAATTTAGTATTACAAAAATAAGATAAATTTCAAACGAAAGTAATATGGCTTTCGAATAAAAGTAAAAACTTGTTTTAGAACATAGAAATTCCATTCTTGCTGAATGGGCAAGTTAGAAGGGGAAGTAAAAAAAGTGATTAATTAGGGCTGATCATTTCGATAAACGTTCCGTCAGGATCCTGAACCAAAATAAATGAACGTCCATCGCCTAATTTTGAAGGAACACCACTCAGAATTTTTACATTGTGCTTTTTGCAGCGTTCAATAACCGGCTTAATGTCGTTCACTAAAATGGTAATGTACTGCATTCCGGTGTCGTCGCTCATGTAATTTTGTTTTGGGTGTTTTGCTTTCGTTCCCAGGCTCATTAATTTCCACTCGGTTGCATTGGGGCTGTCCTCCAGTTTTAAAATGGTAACATCCAACTGATATTTGTTGGTTAAACCCAGTTCGCATGCAGTTGTTTTGTCAACCGAAAATTCACCGGTTTTTACCATCCCAATTACTTCGGTGTAAAATTCAATCGACTTATCCAGGTCTTCAACCACACTTCCAACAAAAATTCCGGGATGCGTAAACTGGCTTTGTGCCATTGAAAGTAATACTGATAGTACAAAAGCGATAGTGAATAAACTTTTCTTCATTTGGTTTTAATTTAATTGATTTACAGGTCGGGTAAAGTTAATCAAATTGCGAAAAGAGTTTGGATTACGGAGAAAAAATCAACTTTCACATCTATTTCTTGTATCTTTCGAAAAACAATCAAATGAATCTTCCGCAAATAAACAACAACAACGTAGCACAACATTTCGATCAGGCTGAAATTGTGCAGCAAACTGCCGAGCAGATCATGAAAGATTTTGGAATGTTTGGTGTCGAAATTTCTTTCTCAGGGAATATTGAGAATGCTTATAACGAATTGCACGGACAGTTGATTGATCAGATTACTTTGTTGGTTGAGCGTAACTACGATCTTTTACTTTCGGTTTTGTACCAGGTTGATATTACCGACCGCGAAATTCGCAAAGCGGAACAAGAATTACCTCATTATTCACACATTGAAATTATTGCGCACCAGGTGATTGTGCGGGATCTTAAAAAAGTGCTTTTAAGAAGGTATTTTAAAATGAAAGATGCAGCAGAAAATAAGGGCGATTTGGAAATTGATAAGTAAGATTTTAAAAGTTGTACATACCAACTAAAAAGCCGGTAAAACAATGGAGTTTTACCGGCTTTTTACTTTTTAAGTACTTGTTTTTAGTTGCCTATTACATAACGAATGTTGAATCCAAATCCACTAAAATGAATGTCGGTTTCTTCCACAATACTAATGGCAGGTCGCCAGTCAAAACCAAGTGCAATTGGCACTTCGTTAAAATGATATTCCAATCCGATTTCGCCGGCAGCACCCAACCAAAACGGATCGTTGATCCAAATGTATGGTCCAACACCAACATAATAGTGGAAGGCTTCATCTCCCAGCGGACGATATAAAAAATCCCAAAGAACATCGAAAGCCGCTCCATCGCCAAAAGAAATATCGGCATGCACACGGCTAAACTGCCCGGTGCTAAATATGCCGTCAATGGCAATATTTCCGGCTGATACTTCTCCAAAGCGAGCACCTATTTCCTGTGAATTTGCGGTAAAGACCGATGCGAAAATCAGAGCCATTAAGGCAAGTAGATTTGTAATTTTTTTCTTCATTTCTTTTGTATTTTCTGGTTTAACAGATTGCAAATATAGAATGATTGTTTTTTTTCGATTGCTCTTGAACTGCTTTGTATTACTCAGGCGTAATTTATTTTATATTTAGTTAACCACAAAAAGTATTGGTATCATTTAAGTACAAACCTCCTAGTTTGGGCGAACTACCATAATTCCATTTACAGTTTTTCTCCCGGCCAGGTATTCTTCCAGAGTGTTTTCCGAAATTACCACCTTTTCAGCTTTCGACGAGGCGTGCATTAAGTGTATTCTTTCGTTCTTTTTTACAAGAATACCAACGTGGGTAATGTCCAGCCCTTTAATCGATGTTGTAAGTCCGATAATATCTCCTTCGTGCATCTGCTTTTCAAACCCGGCAATTTTGTCTTTTGGTATAAAAAACATCTTCCTCGAACTTATTTCTGCTTCCGTTTTTTTGAGTGGGGAAACAAACCCGGGATTTGTTTCTAGTTGTTTGTAACTGTCGGGATGCGTACTCATAAAATTTATGTTGAGCGGATAAGGTGTATTGGCTATTTCTTTCGATACCTGTTTTAGCAAACCTTTTTCTTCATTCACATAAATCCAGTCGCTGAAATAATGTAAACGCGAAGGGTAACCGTTAACAATACCATCGCGGTAACGAATCCCCATCAACTCTTTTTTAAATGATTCGAAAGTAAGTTGCCCGCTTTTTAGGATGCGCGCTATTGCCAGACAGTTTTCGGCATAGGTTGTACAATCCAGCTCGCGCAAATTAATTACCAGCTGTTCGGGCTCTGTTTCGAGCGTACTTGCAACGTACGGAGTTTCTATGAAATATTTTCCAACCAGAGCTACCAACTCGGCTGTACTTAATTCTTTCTTGTTTTCGAATTGGCTGAAAATATTTTGAAGGATCTTTTTGTCCTCAGGCTCGAATTTTATTTGGCTTTGACCGTAATAGGAGCACAAAAGAAAAAGAGCCAGAAATATAGTTTTTACTTGTCTCATGTAGAATGCAAATTAATGTTGATGAAAAGTATCGGAAATAAAACCAAGAACAACGGGCAAAGAATCCCGCCAATAGGTCCAGTTGTGTGCGCCGTTGCGAACACGGTATTCGTGCTGAATATTACGTTTTCTTAATTCGATATGTACCAGCGAATTTCCTTCGTAAAGAAAATCATCATCGCCACAATCAATAAACCAATGCACCGACGAAAGGTCTTTTTCGGGCAGAGTTTTTACCAACTCGAGCACACTGTAATTTTTGTACCATTCATCTTTTTGTATTTCTGTTGTTTCGCCCATTCCCCGGCGTTGCATTTGCCGGTCAACATCTTCGCGGGTTAATGGTCCGGTTGAAGCACTTAAAGGGCAAGCCGATGAAAATAAATCGGGTCGGTGAAGTGCGTAATAGAATGTTCCACCTCCACCCATCGAAAGTCCTGCAATAGCACGGTAACGTTTCTCTTTCCGAATTCGGTATTTGTTTTCAACATGCGGTATTAATTCTTCAAAAAAGAAGTCTTCGAAACGCCAGCCATTTGGAGTATTGGTGTATCCCATTTGTTTTGTGTCGGCGTCGGGCATTACAACTATCATTGCAGTTGCGGTGCCATCTTTTATGGCTTTGTCGGCTATGTGCTGAATTTCGCCAAATTGCACCCACCCCGTATGGTTGTCAGTGGCGCCGTGCAGCAAATAAAGTACCGGGTAACTTCTTTCTGAAGTTTCGTAGCCGGGCGGAAGATAAATGGCATAGTTGCGTTCCATACCAAGTATCTCGCTTTTTACTGTGAGATTATCAAAAACTTTACTGTCTTGTGCCAATGCTGTAACTGCAAAAATCAAGGCTACAAAAAGGAAGGATAATTTATTCATGTCAATTGGTTTAGTTTATGGTATTAAAAATATTATTTTCTGATTTAATTTCTATTACGAAATAAGAATATCGTAGAGTTCTTTGCTTAAATCTTCCTGCTTCATACTTTCTCCAAGATCACAGGCTTTTTTATTGTATTCCTCGTTTTTGAAAATATCCAGAATTTTAGGTTCTAGATTTTCAGTTGTTAATTTATCAACGGCAATGCCTTTGGGACCCACACCGGCATTAAACATTAGGTTGTTCCACAAAAACTGATCAATAATATGCGGCAAAATCATAGTAGAACAGCCATTTTTTATGGCAGCGTGTGTAGTGCCTGAACCACCATGATGTATAACCGCAAAAACTTTTGAAAACACCCAGTCGTAAGGAATCGTTTCAACAAAATAAACAAGGTCAGAATCGTAATTTTCCGGTTGTATTAACCCTCCCGACGCTGTATTTATAATGGCAGGAATTCGATTTCTTTCAAGAATCTCCAAAATGATTTTTGTTTTTTCCAGAGGTTCAGGATTTGTCATGCTGCCAAATGTAAAGAACAAAAGTTTGTCGTGATCTTTTATGAATTGAAGCAGTTTGTCATCGGGTTTCCAATTGCCGGCTTTGTTTCTTTCGTGGTATCCAACAACTTTTACATGTTCCGGCCAGTAATCGGGTTGTTTAAAAATGCTTGGCGAAATGGTGTAAATCATCTTAGTGCCAAAAAGTGCTTTTTTTACATCCGAACCTTTTATATCGTGCTTTTTACGTATGCTTTTAGTTGTATCCTGAATGTTTTTCAGAAGCCCAAAGTTGCTTAGTTTGTAAGTGAGTTGATTAAAAAATGGGCCATAATCGCCTTTAAATCCAATATGAGGATACTCTTTAAGTGAATGAATCAGACAAGGAACAGGGCTGAGCAGAAATGATTTTCCCGGATTTAAAAACTCCCAGATTATTGGATAGGTTGATTTGCCGTTAAAAATTACCCGGTCGGGCTTTTCATTATTGAATAGTAGTTCTTGTTGCTCAACCAATTCCTTATTTACAACAATGCCCAGCTTATAAAGCTTGATTAAAATTTTTAGTTTTTTTAGAGCAGATATTTTGCCACCCATCAAATTTACAGCATCGTCTCCTTCAATTAATTCAAGGAATTTGGGACTAAGTCCATAAAAAGGAATTCCGGCATCTTCAGCCAGCTTACGAAATTGTTCGGGAAAAGCGCAAAGTGTTTGGTGCCCGTTTTTATTCAATAAACCGGCAAGGGTAAGGAAAGGTTCCATGTCGCCACGTGTTCCAACAGAAACGAGTATGAATTTCATAAATTAGAATTTTTCGTTTTGGCAAATTACAAAATTCCCTTGCAGCTAATTAATTTGGTTGCAAAATAGGCTCATGAAGATTTAGCTGCAATCAATATTTTACTTCAATATTTACATTTCGATTGATCGTTGGTAATAAAATACGACTTATAGTTTTTTGCTTTCGGGTCTTTGCAACCACACAGATTAAGGAGTTTAATGTTTTTGAAATCGATGGGATGACTTTCGGCTTGTAAGGCAATGTAACCTTTGGTAAGTATTTCCCCATCTTTTGCCATCCACAGTTCCTCATCGCGCTCCACTCCATAGTTATTCCAGTCAACGGCACCTTCTTTATTCGAAATAAAACCGCCCCCTATTTGTGGCTTTTTAAAATGTAAAACGGTGTCACCCTCAACAATAAATGTCATGTAATCGCCACCCATAACAATTGCTTCACAGTGTACCCACTGATCGCCATTATAAGTTTTCGATTTTGAATTTATACAGTGATCGTAGTTCACCATCCCGTTTGTTTCAACCGCTGTACCCGGTGTGCAAACATTGGCAGTGGGGCGTTCTCCCTGTTCAAGCCCACCCAAAAGCTGAAGTTCAATCGAAACAGGAAAGTGTTGCCCAAACTCATTACTTTCGGCCGATTGCGAGTGTAACATTATGCCACTGTTACGTACATTCCAACTGGCGCCACCTGTTAATTGCTCACCTACAAAACGATAGTCAAAACTCAATTTGTAATACGAAAAGGGAGTGTGATAATACAGGTGTCCAAAGTTGTTGTTAAAAGATTTGTATTTGTTGTAACGAATTCGAAGCATTGAGTCTTCAACAATAAAAGTCTCGTTGAGATTTACACCAAGCTCAGAGTCTGTAATTTTTATTGTCCATCCTTCAAGATCTACTCCGTTAAACAACGAAATCCAATCTTCTGTATCCGAATTTTGGGCATTTACACTAAATGTAAATATAGCTAGTAAAATGAGTAGCAGGCTTATGGTTTTCATGTTAAAGTGTTTTGTTTTCGCGGTATTTCATTTGTAGGCCTTTTAAAAAGTTCCGGAGTATCTGATCTTTGCATTCGCGAAATTGTGTTTGCCCCGGTTTCCGAAAGAAGGCACTCAGCTCGTGTTTACTTATTTTAAATCCGGCAATCTGAAGAATTTCCAGAATATCTGTGTCTTTTAAATTTAAAGCAATACGTAATTTTCGAAATATGATGTTGTTGTTTAAACGGTTTTCGGGAATTGGTTTTGTCCCTTCTTTGCTTCCCCGTTTATCGCTGATTAATCCGTTAAGAAAAGCCGCAAGTTGAAAATCGTTTAGCTCAACATAATCAGGATCGGTATCTTTTTTTAACCAACTGCTAATTTCTGCCCGGTTGGTTTGTAAACTGCCCAATGCAAAAGTTTCCATCATTTTAGTGTCGCTAACGTCGAAGGCGTAGCGGAGTCGGCGTAATATATCGTTATTGTCCATATATAAACAGGTTTAATACGGTATGCAAGCTAATAAAATTCCGGCTGAAAACTCAGAGAATATCAATTCCCAACAGGCGCAGGCCAAAGTAAAGAGTAAGAAATAAGAGTATTGTTACGAGGATAACGTAAAAAACAATTCTGAGGGTATTTTTTTGTTTTTTTTCAGAAGAGTCCATGTCGCTAATATAAAAATAAATTTGAAAGTTGCAATTTTTAAGTCCTTGAACGCGAATTGATTAAACATAATCTTTAAATTGATATAAATTCTCATGCGATCAAGGCGGGCCTGAGCAGCAACTGCACCCCATTTTTATCGTATATGTATGCAGCAAAAAGACTGTGATTCACTTTTTTTAATAAAAATGATGAATTAAAGCGGGATAATATTGGATATTTTACTCTATTTTTATCGCAAAGTGGTTTTAAAATGATTAAGCATTTCCTATTCGTTGTTTTAATGTCTCTGCTTGCTTTAAATGGTTGGGGGCAATTTTATCTAACTGATGTTCAGATGGATAAAGTGAGTGAGGTGTCGGTGGGAGAGTATCTTCACCGGCAAATCGACAACAACAAACAAACCTTTTCAGATGTAAAACCCTCGCTGAATTCAACATCCAGTATCGAAGGATTTCGCTTGCATGAGGGCGAATATGTATTAAAAGATAGTTTGGATAATGTGTGGAATTATTACGTTCACACCAATCCTGGAGATGCCTGGAATGCGGGTAAGTTAAACTTTGGGTTTTTGTTTTCGAAAGAGGCGAATGAATTGGTTTATGCCGATGATAAAGTGGAAAAAATTGAGCCCGGACAACTTGTTTACCTAAATCTTCATCTTTTAAAACTCAAAAATATTGCTACTGCATTCGAAATTATAAAAGTTGATGACCGGAATAAAGTGATTGAGTTTAGTTACATTGATGACAATATTACAAGTGGAAAACAGCAGCTGACGTTTATTCAAACACCAAAAGGTTATACGAAAATTGTGCACCGGAGCTACTTTAAAAGTGAATCGGTTTTACGCGACCATTTTTTGTATCCGTATTTTCATACACGCATGACAAATACTTATCATCGTAACATGAAAAGGATGTATAAAGACAATCAATTAAATTAAAAATTTGAATGTCATCCACCTAAAGTCAGGTGGATGAAATAGGGATTAAAACCGGCTTATTTGTCGATTTTAACATTAACTGCAGTTGGGCCTCTTTGTCCCATTTCAACTTCATATGTAACTTTGTTACCTTCTTTAATGTCGTCGATAACGTTGTTAATATGAACGAAAACGTCTTGCTTGGTATCTGAATTTTTGATAAATCCAAAACCTTTTGAATCGTTAAAGAATGAAACAATCCCTTTTTTAATCGGATCTTCATCGGATACAGAACCACCTTTGGGCACGCTGATCTCGATATCTTCCAATTTTATTTCATCTTTTTTTGTTCTTTCAGGAGGAGGGGTTGATACTATATTTCCATTGGCATCAACATAAGCAATCATATCGTCAAGACTTGATTTTTTCTCACCGTCTCTGCGAGCATTTCTTTTTTCTGCTTTCTCTTTTCTTTTCTTCTCTTTTTTGTTTCTAACTTCTTTTTTGTTAAATGTTTCTTGCGATCTACCCATAAATATTTATATACTAATTTGTGAATGAATTAAAAGATCTAAAAAAAAGGCAGTTAAAAACTAAAGTTGGGAGGAATTAGCTGCTAAAAGCACGAATTCTCAAATCTGATATTTTGCAAAGATAAGCTTTCTTTTAGATTTTAGAGTGTTAATTTTTAGGAGTAAGGTATTTAATGCATTTATTATCAGTATACGAATAAAAAACAACAGTAAAATTTACATTCATTTAGTAATCCAAAAATTAAACATTTGCAGATATTGTCCTTGTTTTTAAATCTTTTCCAGCAGGCTTTTGTAGATGGAATAATTGGCCTCATCGAACACACAAAAGACTACTTTCTTTATTGCTGATGTTGACAAATATGTTTGTACTGTTTGAATGGCAATTTCGGCAGCTGCCTGTTTGGGATAACCGTAAACTCCCGTACTAATGTTTGGAAAGGCAATGGTTTCGAGTTTGTTACTTTCTGCTATTTCCAGAGACCTTTTGTAACAGGAAGCTAACTTGTCGGCTTCATTGTGGTTGCCTCCGTTATAAACCGGACCAACTGTATGAATTATAAACCGGGCAGGGAGCAGATAAGCCTTGGTTATTTTTGCATCACCGGTATCGCAACCGTTAAGTGTGCGGCATTCTGCCAAAAGTTCTTTGCCCGCAGCGCGGTGAATTGCGCCGTCGACGCCTCCTCCTCCCAAAAGCGAATTATTTGCTGCATTTACAATTGCATCTACTTTAAGTTTGGTAATGTCGCCTTTAACCAGTTCCGTTTTTTGCATAATTGGTAAGTTATAAATAGTAGCCTTTTACAAGTTCGCCAAATTCAGCTATCTGTTCTTTTACCCAGTTGGTATCTTTACCCAATTCGTTAGCCATTAAGCCTGCAACTTCAGCTGCCATTTCTTCTGCAGCACGGGCATCGAGGTAAAGTGCGCGTACCCGGCGGGCAAGAACATCATCCAGAGTAACTGCCATTTCTTCGCGGCAAGCCCAAACCACTTCTGCCTTTGTAAACTCCAGTCGTTCGTGCAGTTTTTCGCCCAATTCCGGATTCTTTTTGATGATTGATTTTATGGCTTTGGCATCTGAACCATAAACATAAAAGTGATCATCAAGGTTAACGTTTTTAATGTAACCGTGTATCGACAGGTTTTCAGTAATGCAGGGCCGTTCTTCCAAACCGGTTAATATTACTGCTTTGTCCACAGTGTCTTGTCCCATTTTTCGGTAGGTAGTCCATTTGCCGCCGGTAATTGTAATTAATCCCGAAAGGCTCATAATCACTTTATGACTGCGCGAAATTTCCTTGGTTTTTTTGCTGTCATCTTCCGGAGCAGCCAATGGACGCAAGCCAGCAAAAATACATCTTACATCGCTGCGTTTGGGTGGGCGGGTCAGGTAGCGACCGGCAGTATTTAAAACAAATTCAATTTCTTCTTCCAGTGCGCGTGGTTCCAGACTTGCCTCCGCAATCAAAGTGTCGGTTGTTCCTACTACAACTTTTCCATGCCAGGGAACGGCAAAAAGAACCCGCCCGTCATCGGTTTTAGGAATCATTATGGCGTGGTCGCCTTGTAAAAACTCGTGATCCAAAACCAGGTGGATTCCCTGGCTGGGTACTACCTTTTTGGGCGATCCGGGTTCGTCCATCTGTAAAATATCGTCGGTAAAAACTCCGGTGGCATTTATTACAGCTTTCGACTTAAATTCAAATTCTTCGCCGCTGAGCATATCCCTGGCTTTTACACCGCAAATCAATCCGTCTTCTCCTTTCAAAAGCCCGGTAACTTTTACATAGTTTACAGCAACTCCATCATAATCAATAAGTGTTTGTGCAAGATTTACCGATAAACGCGCGTCATCAAACTGACCATCATGATAAATTACACCTCCGGTAAGTCCGTCTTCACGTATGGTTGGCAAGGCTTCCAGTGTTTCCTGTTTCGAAAGGTGAATGGAAGGTCCCAGTCCCAATTTCCCGGCCATCATATCGTACACTTTTAAGCCGATGGTGTAAAACGGGCCATCCCACCATTCGTAATTGGGAATAATAAACGATTGATTTTTTACCAGGTGAGGTGCATTCTGACGAAGCAATCCTCTTTCGCGCAAGGCTTCCAGTACCAGCGAAATATCTCCCTGCCCAAGGTAACGAACGCCGCCATGCACCAATTTTGTACTTCGGCTCGATGTTCCTTTTGCAAAGTCAGCACCTTCCAGCAGCAGGGTTTTGTATTTTCGGGTGGCCGATTCCAAAGCAACTCCAAGTCCACTTGCGCCGCCTCCAATAACGATCATATCCCATTCTTTCTCGTCTTTTGCTTTTTGTAGTTGAACATCTCTTTTCATCTCATTTTGCTTTATGTTGTAATTTATTCGTCGTCGTCGTCATCAATCCATTGTTTGGCTCTCTCCAGTGCTTTTCCCCACTTGCGAATCATCTTGGCAACGATTGCCGGATCGTTTTCAGGAGTAAAAGTCTGATCTTTGGCCCACTGGTTTTGTAATTCATCCAGATCTTTCCAGTAACCCACGGCCAGGCCTGCCAGATAAGCAGCTCCCAATGCAGTTGTTTCAAGTTGGCGTGGACGGATTACCGGCGATTGCAGTGTTTCTGATTGAAACTGTAGCAAAAGATTATTGGCTGCTGCACCACCGTCAACACGTAATTCTTTTATCTGAATGCCGGAGTCGGCTTCCATTGCTTTTAAAACATCCATAACCTGGAATGCAATTCCTTCGAGGGTTGCACGCGCAAAATGTCCGTGTGAGGTGCCACGTGTTATTCCAACCACAATACCGCGTGCGTACTGATCCCAGTGTGGTGCGCCCAAACCGGTTAGGGCCGGAACAAAATACACTCCGCCGTTATCCTCAACTGTTTTTGCCAGTTTTTCAATGTCGGCTGCATTACTTATTAATCCCAGTTGGTCGCGAAACCATTGCACAGCAGCGCCGGCAATAAAAATCGATCCTTCCAATGCGTAGGTAACCTCTCCATTTATTTTCCAGGCGATGGTTGTGAGCAAATTATTTTTTGATACAATGGCTTTATTTCCTGTATTCATTAACATAAAACAACCGGTGCCATAGGTATTTTTTGCCATTCCGGGCTGTGTGCACTGCTGTCCGAATAATGCAGCCTGCTGATCGCCGGCAATTCCCGCAATGGGAATAGAGTGCGCAAATATGGTCGTTTTTGTGTGGCCAACAACTTCGCTCGACGCTTTTACTTCGGGCAACATACTTGCCGGGATGGTAAAAAGCTCGAGAAGTTCGTTGTCCCAGCAGCAATCGTTTATATTGTAAAGCAAAGTCCGGCTGGCATTAGTGACGTCGGTAACATGTTTTTCGCCCCGGGTTAATTTCCAGATCAGCCACGAGTCAACTGTTCCAAAAGCCAGTTTCCCGGCTTCCGCTTTTTCGCGAGCACCTTTCACATTGTCTAAAATCCATTTCACCTTTGTTCCAGAAAAATAGGCGTCGATAACAAGTCCGGTCTTTTCGCGAATCATACTCTCCAGGTTGCGTTCTTTCAGCGAATCGCAATATTTGGCAGTTCTGCGGTCTTGCCACACAATGGCATTGTAAACCGGCTCGCCCGTTTCTCGGTCCCAAACAATGGTTGTTTCGCGTTGGTTGGTAATTCCAATTGCCGAGATGTTTTTCCCGTTTATTCCAATTTTTGTTATTGCTTCAGCAGCTACCGCAGCTTGCGACGACCATATTTCATTTGGATTGTGTTCCACCCAGCCGGGTTTCGGAAATAGTTGTTCAAATTCTTTTTGAGCTACCGATTTTATGGTTCCCTGTTGGTCGAAAACAATGGCGCGGGAGCTGGTAGTTCCCTGGTCGAATGATAAAATAAATTGTTCCATTTAGTTTTATTGGATTTAGATCTGTTTGTTCGGAATTGATTTTTTGTAAAAAATAAACTGTTATTTCCGTTTTGTCCCTTTATATGGAGACGAACATAAATTTAAATAATACCTAATTGGAAAGCAAATTGTATTGATAAATGCCTGTTGTTTTTAAACATATAAAATGTGGGCAAAAATCAATTGTTTGCTGATGATCGGTTTTGTGGGGGAGACGAAATGAATTTAAGTCTGACTGAACTTATTCAAACTCAATTTTTCCAAAAAACTCCGGACGGTGGTAATCCGGACTTTCCGATTGGATCGGATTCCAGCTCACAAAATGCGGCTCGGAAGTTGCATCGCCACACTTGTAAAAATTTGCGCTGGCTTTTAAACCATTAAAAGTTTTTAGTTTGTCAAATGTAAAGCAGGTAATGGGAATACGAATCATCATTTCCCACTCAAAATTTCCCGTTTTTTCGTCAAAAGGTTCATTGCCGAGGCTTGATTTTATTTTTATGGTTTTTAAGATTTCAGGATCAACCGGAGTACGGTTTCCGCGACCCGGGCCATACCCAACATGAGGGGTGCCAATGCAGTTGAACTCAAAATTATAGTAGTTTGTTCCATCTGCCGAAATAAAAAATTCAACCGTGCTGTCTTTGTAAACATCTCCGTTTATCTCTGTTTCCTGCGCAAGTATACTTTTTTCTTTTACGTAGTATTTTAACCAGATTTCTGTTCCTGTGTGTGCAATTCTGAACCTGAGATCGGGTTTGTATGGGAAAGCTTTTTCCCAGTTTAATATATCAATTGAATGTGTTACCGTTTTCGTTTCAATCAAATGGTCTGCTTCTTCAAGTGTGATAGATTCCTGCGCATTTATTTTTTTTACAAACAGATTTTTCATATTGCTGACGTTTATTGTGTCGGTAAAGATAATACTCATTCTTGTTGAAGACGGGAGGAAATGGAATATTATTCCCAAAATTATTTGATTCGCTCACTGCCGGAAGCGATGAATTTGTCTATGCATTTATTTAATCCATTATGAAATGACGAATAACGCCCATTTTTCAATTTACACTTTGTATATTTGAGGTTCTTTTGAGCCAAATGATTTTGTTCAATAAGAAAAAAAATACGAGTGGTTTCTTTTTCAGAAAGTTAAATGGAGGAATTTGAATTTATAATAGGATTAACCGAGCACCGGTTTCTGGGATTGGTATTTCAACCTTTTTTGATTAAAAAACAAAAGAGGTTCTATACTGTGTCGGGATTGGTAAAACCCCGCGATTTAAATGATTCCTCATACAATTGGCGGCCCTTTGAAAAAGAGCTGGTTAACCTGATTGAAAAATACAGCGATGAAGCTTTGGTGAAAAAGTTTTCGAGGGCAAAAAGTGTTTCCGAATTTTTTGCAACGCTCAAACCGGGTTATTTCGAAAAACAGATTACTCCGTACATTGAAAAATGTATGATGGAGGTGACTTCAATATTAATGTTAAGTCCGGTTCGCTTGTTTAAAAAGGAGGCAAAATATTCCAATTTATACGACGAGGATGAGATTGGTGTTCATCCCTTGTTTGCACATCCAAGGTTTTATTTCGAACGCAATTCAACACAAACACGCTATCAGTTAAAGGTGTTTTTGGAGGAGCAGGAGTTGGTTTTGTCGGCGCGAACGTGTAAAATTGTTACCAACGATCCGTGTTTGATGCTGTACCGAAACCAGCTGCTGGCGTTTGAAAATTTGAATGCCAAAAAGCTGATGCCCTTTTTTGAGAAGGATTATGTTTCGGTTCCCAATAGCATTGAAGATAAATATTATTCGGGTTTTGTTCTAAATACCATTCGCGATTATGAAGTAAATGCAAGTGGATTTGAAATTAAACTTGCCGATGCGGATCGGAAGGCGGAATTGGTTTTGGAAATGAATTTACAATACAAGCCTTGCCTGGTTTTGCATTTCAAGTACGGCGACGAAAAGTTTTTACCCAGTTCGGGGAGGAAAATTGCAGTTAGCTTACAAAAGAAAAACGCATCGTTTGAATTCCGGAAAACGGTCCGGAATTTCAATTGGGAAAAGCAAATTATAGAAGTAATATTTAAAGCCGGTTTGATTGAAGAGAATGGCTCTTTTACGTTAAACGGTTTGCATTTGTTGGAACAACAAAATGCACTCTACTATTTTATAAACTGGTTGAACGAGCATCGTCCGGAACTTGAAAAAAGCGGAATACAAATCAGGCAGAAGCAACTGGATAAAAAATATTTCACAGGAAGTCAGAACCTGGAGCTTAAAACACAAACCAAAGGCGATTGGTTTGATGTGTATGCGGTTGTTCGTTTTGGCGAATTCAGCATTCCGTTTATTCAGCTAAAAAAATACATTTTAAACGATATTCGGGAGTTTGAGTTGCCCAATGGCGAAGTGGCGGTTTTGCCTGAAGAGTGGTTTGCGCGGTACAAAGGATTATTGCCATTTGGAAAAAGCCGGGGTGATCGGATTCAATTTGAAAAACACCACTTTACCTTATTGCAGGATACCATACAATCAACCGATAAACTGGTAAAACAGAAATTCGAAGAGTTGGTAAATGCAGAAAACGAGCAGGTTGTTTTGCCGTCAAAATTGCATGCTAAATTAAGAGCGTATCAGGAGGAAGGATTTAACTGGATGTATGGTTTGTACAAAAGTGGGATGGGCGGTTGTTTGGCTGATGATATGGGCTTGGGTAAAACCTTACAAACGCTCACTCTTTTGCTGAAACTAAAACGAAGCAGACAGGGAATTAAGGTGCAAAATCCGATTGCAGCCAAAGGACAGTTGGATATGTTTGCCAATGATACAGAAGAGATAGAACATGTACAGCCGGCCAGTTTAATTGTTGTGCCTACCTCGCTGGTACACAACTGGAGCAACGAAATTCAGAAATTTACGCCTGCACTAAAAGTGTATCAATACATTGGAACACAGCGAAAAAAAGTAGAAGACATTGAAAAGATCGCCCGTTTTTACGATGTAATTATTACGACCTACGGTACGGTGAGAAATGATATTGAGATTCTCACAAAAAACCACTTTTTTTATTTGATTTTGGATGAAAGCCAATCCATTAAAAACTCGACTTCGAAAACGTACAGGGCAGTTTTAACCTTGCAGGCGCAACATAAACTGGTTATTACCGGCACTCCCATCGAAAACTCGCTTTCCGATTTGTGGTCGCAAATGAATTTCCTTAATCCCGGTATTTTGGGAAACCTGGCTTTTTTCCGGCGTTCGTTTATTACACCCATTGAAAAGCATGCCAATCAGGAACAAATGGAAAAACTGCAGTTGATGATCCGTCCCTTTGTTTTGCGCCGAAAAAAGGATGAAGTGGCAAAGGATCTGCCTCCATTAATGGAAGAAATACGGATTTGTCCGATGGCTGGTGAGCAGCACAAAATGTATGAAGAGGAAAAGTCGATCATCAGAAATACAATATTAACAGCCATTGAACAGGATGGTGTAAAAAAATCGTCGTTTGTTGTTTTACAGGGGCTGACAAAATTAAGGCAGCTGGCCAACCACCCCTCTTTGGCTGAAAAAGGCGTGGAGGAATCATCCGGAAAGTTTAATGAGATTTTCAGAATGCTAAAAAACCTGGTGGCCGAAAAACACAAGGTACTTATATTTTCTTCGTTTGTAAGTCACCTCGAATTGCTTCAGCAAAAAATTGACGAACAAAAGTGGAAGTACAGCAAGCTCACCGGGCAAACTACCAAACGCGAAAAAGTGATAAAAGCTTTTCAGGAAGATCCGGATAACCGTATTTTTCTGATATCGCTAAAAGCGGGTGGGGTAGGACTAAATTTAACCGAAGCCGACTATGTATTTATTATCGATCCATGGTGGAACCCTGCAGCCGAAAACCAGGCCATCAATCGTGCTCACCGGATTGGACAGGACAAACATGTTTTTGTGTACCGTTTTATCACCGAAAACTCCATCGAAGAAAAAATTCAAAAACTGAAAGACCGCAAAAGTTCGCTGGCCGATAAGTTTATTAATTCGAATAATCCGTTTCAGGAAATTACTCAGGAAGAAATTGTGGAGCTGTTTAAGTAGATCAGGGTTTTGAGTTCGGAGTTTAGAGTTCGGAGCGTCATCCTGAATTTATTTCAGGATCTAAATTTCTGTTGTGGTTTTAACTGTATTTAGGAAGAAAGTGTTCAGAGTTCAGGGTTCAGAGTTTAGTGTTCAGAATTTAGGGTTTAGAGTTCGGAGTTCGGAGCGTCATCCTGAATTTATTTCAGGATCTAAATTTCTGTTGTGGTTTTAAATGTATTCGGGAAGCAAGTGTTTAGAGTTTAGAGTTCAGAGTTTAGGGTTCAGGGTTCAGAGTTCGGAGTGTCATTCTGAATTTATTTCAGGATCTAAATTCGTGTTGTGGTTTTAACTGTATTTAGGAAGAAAGTGTTTAGAGTTCAGAGTTTAGAGTTTAGAGTTCGGAGTGTCATCCTGAATTTATTTCAGGATCTAAATTTCTGTTGTGGTTTTAAATGTATTCAGGAAGAAAGAGTTTAGAGTTCAGGGTTCAGAGTTTAGAGTTTAGGGTTCAGGGTTCAGAGTTCAGGGGGCGGATCTGTCGTCCGGTTCGTCAGCTCATACAGGATCTTTATCTATTAAATTTCCCTTTTCATAGTGTCAGTTTTTCAGTTTGAAATGTCAAAATGTAAGTCGATGTTTTGGTGTGTATGTCATTGTTTCAGAGTTGTTTGGGTTTGGTTTGTGGCGGTTTTTGTAGTGGTTTTTCTAAATATTTGTCGTTCAAAAAGTTACTTTATTACACGCTTTAAAATAATGTTTGCTGGCATTTTGTTTGTAAAATAAATGCTGAGAGAAATAACGTAAAGTCTAATTAAAAAATGGAGGATTAAATTATGACACCCACATTATTTAACAACGATTACACATCACTTCCTTCGTTACTAGACAAGTTCTTTGGAGGAAATTTGATGGACTGGAATACCAGGAATTACGCAGGAAGTAATTCAACATTACCTGCTGTGAATGTAAAAGAAAACGACAACGAATTTTTAATTGACGTTGCTGCTCCTGGTTTGGAAAAAAACGATTTTAAACTGAACTACGACAATGGCCGACTGACCATTTCGTCAGAGAAAAGTGAGAACAAAGAAGAAAAAGAGGGAGAAGTGCTTACGCGCAAAGAGTTCAGTTATCAATCGTTTCAACGTACTTTTACAGTGCCGGAAACTTTTGTGAATGCCGAAAAAATATCGGCAAAGTACAACAATGGTATTTTACATGTAACATTGCCAAAACGTGAAGAAATAAAGCCAAAGCCGGCAAAACAAATTAAAATTTCATAAACAAGTACGGAGGCTGTTTCTTAAGTAGAATTACTGAATTGGTCCGTGTTTCAGAATGACGCAGTAATTAACTTTTGATGCAGCCTCTTTTTATGTTTTAATTTATTGCTTTAACGCTTTTTAATGCGTACGTAAATCAACTTAAACTTCCCTTTGTAACTTTCGCGCTGATCGATTTCATATTTTCCGATGGAATTAATTAGCGGCGTAAGTTTTTCAAAGCCGTAATTTCTTGAGTCGAAATTGGGTTGTTTCTTTTGAAGCAAACTGCCAACGTCTCCCAAAAATGCCCAACCGTCATCGTCGGCTAAATCCGAAATGGTTTTAGAAATTAGACGAATTACCTTTGGAGTGATTTTATCAACGCCGCTTTTCTTTTCCGTTTTGTCGGGAGTAGTGCTGCTTTCATTTTCGCTTTCGCTTTCTTTTGAGCGGTTGCGTAATATTTCAATATATATAAAACGGTCGCACGCTACAATAAACGGTTCCGGTGTTTTCTTTTCGCCAATCCCAATTACATGCATGCCGGCTTCGCGCAAACGGGTTGCAAGTCGTGTAAAATCGCTATCGCTCGATACCAGGCAAAATCCATTCACCTTTTCGCTGTACAAAATGTCCATTGCATCAATTATCATTGCCGAGTCGGTAGCATTTTTACCCGAAGTGTAAGCGTACTGCTGGGTAGGTGTAATTGCATTTTCCAGCAAAAGGTTTTTCCATTTCGAAAGTGTAGGTTTGGTCCAGTCGCCATAAATTCGTTTTATCGTTGGATTCCCGTATTTGGCAATCTCCTCCATCATCTCTTTTACATAAGCAGATGGAATATTATCGCCGTCGATTAAGACGGCTAATTTTAAATCTTTGTCCATAATTTATTTATTGGTTTTAAAGGTACATCAAATGATTGACGCTACCTGATGATAATTGTTTATTTTGTTTCACTATTGTTTGGTAAAAAGTTTTATTGATGAACAGAAGCCAATAATTTTATTTAATTCCGAAAAGTATGCACCAACATTAAATCGCATCTTATTTTTTTGATTTCATCAGCTTCTAAAAAGTAGTCCTTAAATATTGCCTGATTTTATAAAAGAAAAAGTTCTCTAATTGAATTTTCAAAATCCTTGATATTTGTGCTTAATTGGGCTTTTTCGAAGGGATTTTATCCTGATTCTCTTCCAATGTTAACTCATTAATGTTATCAAATTATTAATACTATTTTGTCTGATTTTTAGATATTTGGTATAAATGTTTAAAAAACAGTTTGTTGAGTAGCAAAAGAGAAATAATTCTTTATTTAAGCTTACAAATCATTGTTAAATCTTGTTCTTTTATTTCAATTTGTAAGCGAAATAATTTTGTGATTAATGCACAATTCTATATTTGCAACCTTCTTTTTTACAGGAAAATTTTAATCAAAATCTTATGAACGAAGCTTTAAAATTAATGTTGACAGGGATGAGCACCGTATTTTTTATTCTGATAATGGTGGTAGTGCTCGGTAATATAATCATACGATTAACCAATAAATTTGCCCCGGTACCGGTAGCGCCCACAGTAGCTGCAGGCAAGGCAAGCCCAACGATAAGCCCCTCAAAACTTGCTGCTATTATTTCGGCAGTTGAAATCACAACTTTAGGAAAAGGAAAAGTTACTTCGATTGAAAAATTGAAGAACCAGTAGATAATTATTAATCCAATTAGAACTAAAAATAAGACTGAAATGAGTAGAGAGATTAAATTTAGTTTGCTGTATAGAGATATGTGGCAGTCGTCGGGAAAATACGTTCCCAAAGTAGAACAATTAGAAAAAGTTGCGCCGGCAATTATCGATATGGGGTGTTTCGACAGGGTTGAAACCAACGGTGGCGGATTTGAACAGATTAACTTACTTTTTGGAGAAAATCCAAACGTGGCAAACCGCCGCTGGACACAGCCGTTCAACGATGCGGGTATTCAAACACACATGTTAGAGCGTGCTTTGAATGGAATTAGAATGAGCCCGGTTCCTGCCGATGTTCGTAAGTTAATGTACAAAGTAAAAAAATTGCAAGGTACCGATATTGCACGTTCTTTCTGTGGATTGAACGACCCGCGTAACCTTGAAAACTCGATTAAATTTGCTAAAGAAGGCGGTATGATTTCTCAGGCTGCTTTGAGTTTAACAATTTCGAAAGTACACACGGTTGAATACTACACCAATTTGGCGAACCAGTTAATTGAGATGGGTGCTGATGAAATTTGTGTAAAGGACATGGCGGGTATTGGTCGTCCGGCTTTTATTGGCAAGATCATCAAAAACATTAAAACCAAACACCCTGAAACTATTGTTCAGTATCACGGTCACTCTGGTCCTGGTTTTTCTATGGCAAGTATTTTAGAAGCTGCCCGCGCCGGTGTTGATTATGTGGATGTGGCAATGGAACCACTTTCGTGGGGAACGGGTCACGCTGATGTTTTAGCTGTGCAGGGAATGTTAAAAGATGCCGGCTTCAAAGTAAAAGACATCAATATGAAAGCCTATATGGAAGTTCGTTCCTTAACTCAGGAGTTTATGAACGATTTCCTTGGATACTGGATTAGCTCGAAAAACCGTCAGATGAACTCATTGTTGATCGGTTCGGGTCTTCCCGGTGGAATGATGGGTAGTTTAATGGCTGACCTGGATACCAACCTGAAAAGTTTGAACAAATGGTTGGAGAAACGCAATAAACCAACTTTATCGCAAGATGATCTGCTGATTAAATTATTTGAGGAAGTAGAATATATATGGCCAATGTTGGGTTATCCTCCATTGGTAACTCCATTCAGTCAGTACGTTAAAAACTTAGCGCTGATGAATGTTGTTCAGCTGATTAAAGGACGCGAACGCTGGAGTATGATTGCTGATAATATTTGGGATATGATCCGCGGGAAATCGGGTAAATTGCCTGGAGAACTGGATGCTGAAATTATTAAATTGGCAGAAAAGAACGGAAAAATATTCTACACTGGTGTGCCACAAGATTTATATCCTGACAATCTTGATTTGTACAAACAAGAGATGAAGGATAACAACTGGGACTTTGGTCAGGACGATGAAGAATTGTTCGAATTGGCAATGCACCCGGAACAATACCGTGCGTACAAATCGGGCAAAGCAAAACAAGAATTCGAAGAAGAATTGGCACGCAAAAAAGAGGCAAAAGAGAAAAAGGAGTACAAAGAAACTCCAGCTCCGGTAGTTGCTGGTTCTTTCGAGCCAAAATCAATGATTATTGATGTAAATGGTGAGAAATTTACAGTAGGTGTATCGTATGGCGATGCAGTTGCAACAACTCCTGCTGCTCCTGCCACTCCTGCTGCTGCTCCTGCTCCAGCTGCTGTTGCCAGTGCTGCTGCCGAAGTAATTGCACCGCTGGAAGGTAAATTTATGCTTACCAAAGACAATACCGAAACTGCCCTTAAAGTGGGTGACGTAGTAAAAGAAGGTGACCTGATTTGTTACATCGAATCGATGAAAACATACAATGCCATTGTTGCTGAAACTGCAGGAACTGTTACTGCAATTTTGAAATCGAATGGCGACAACGTTGACGAAGATGACGTTTTGGTTCAATTAGGATAATCGGAATTTATGGATATTCTAAGAGAATTATTTAATATGACGGCGCTCAGCGCAATCACCTGGCAAACATTAATAATGTGGGCGATTGCGTTTGTGTTGCTTTACCTGGGTATCAAAAAACAGTACGAACCACTGTTGCTTGTTCCCATTGCATTTGGCGTTTTGCTTGCCAATTTTCCGGGAGGACAAATGGGAATTGTTCCTTCTGAATTGATAGAGCTGGATGGCCATAGATACATGAACCTGTTTGAAATTGCACACGAATTCGGGATAATGAATTACCTCTATTATTCGTTGATTAAAACGGGTTTGCTGCCTCCTGTTATTTTTATGGGAGTAGGTGTTCTAACCGATTTTGGACCGATGCTTCGTAACCTGAAGCTGGCACTTTTTGGTGCCGCTGCACAAATCGGAATTTTCACCATTTTGTTGGGTGCAATTGCTGTAGGTTTTACTCCTAAAGAAGCTGCATCGCTGGGTATTATTGGTGGAGCCGATGGCCCTACTGCCATTTATACTACCATTAAACTGGCACCACACTTGTTGGGGCCTATTGCTATTGCGGCGTATTCGTACATGGCTTTGGTACCTGTAATTGTTCCTTTGGTGGCTAAACTGTTGATTACGAAAAAAGAATTCAAGATCAACATGAAACAGATGGAGAAACAGTATCCAGCCAAGCATGAGATTAAGGATATGAAAACAGCTAAAATCATTTTCCCGATTGCATTGGGAACAATGGCGGCTATTATGGTTCCTTCATCGGTACCGCTTTTAGGTATGCTTTTGTTTGGTAACTTAATCAAGGAAATTGGCTCAACCACCAGTCGTTTGGCTGATGCTGCTCAAGGTCCGATTATGAATACAGCTACTATTTTCCTTGGTTTAACCGTTGGAGCAACCATGACTTCAGAGGTATTTCTATCGACTAAAACATTAGGAATTATTGTTGGAGGTTTTGTGGCTTTCGCTATTTCTATTGCAGGTGGAATTTTTGCGGTGAAGATTTACAATGCCTTTGCCAAAAAGAAAATCAACCCGCTTATTGGAGCTACAGGATTAAGCGCTGTACCAATGGCATCGCGTGTTGCCAACGAGCTGGCTTTAAAATACGACAAACAAAACCACATACTTCAGTATTGTATGGCAAGTAATATTTCGGGTGTAATTGGTTCTGCCGTTGCTGCCGGAGTATTGATCTCGTTTTTAGGATAGAATTATATTTTTAGTTAGAATATAGTTATTCGAATATTAGAATGAGGGAAGTTTCGTTAGGAGCTTCCCTTTTTTTGGTGGTAGAAACTGGTAAACTGGTAAATTGTAAAATTGTAAAATTGATGAATTGTAAAAGTGAGAAAATGAAAAACTGATGAATTGGGATTGGTGGACCTTATTTTAACTGGATTAGATACATTTTTACTCCTTGAAAAATAGAAAGATCCGATCCTTCTCAGATAAAAATTAGAAGGATCGGATCTTTTTATTGCTTATGAATTAATTGCCACCGCCCTCTTTTTCCGACTTTAATTTCTTCCGCAGAATTTTTAAAATTTTCTTATAAATAACTTCTGTTATTGACCATGTTTTGCCACCGCTTGTATTTACAAACTGAACAACTACGGCATCAATGTCTTTGTGGTAGCGTGCAATGCTGGAATATCCGGGCAACAATCCGGTATGTCCGTATTCATAAATTGCGGAGTAGATGGCTTGTTCATCATCATTTAACAGCGAGCCATCGTTTAGCGCCCGAAGGAAAACACCTACATCCTGTGCTGTGGCCACCATTGAACCGCCGGGCTGAATAAAGTCGTTGCCTTTTATGTCGGGTTCGTATCCAACAAAATATCCACTCATTACATCTACTAAACTTACTTCGCTCAACAAACTGTAAGTATGGGTCAATTCTAGTGGTTTCAAAATTTCGTTTCGGATGTAATCGTGATGACTATATCCCAGTGTTTTATCCATAATTTCGCCAAGAAGCAAATAATTTGAATTTGAATAACTGTACTTTTCATCCGGTTCAAAGTCGGCAGGCATATCCAGTACCAATTGGTAGGTATCGCTGTTATTTTTGAAGGGATGGTCCCACGGGTAATCCGGATGGTCGGTGTAATTTGGAATACCACTGCGGTGTTGTACCAACATTCTCAGGGTAATTTTATCTGCATTTTCTATTCTTTCGGCAAACTCCGGAAGGTAAGCGGCAAGTGTTTTATCCAAATCCAAAGTTTGCTTGTTAACCAATTTAGCAACAGCAGTGGCAATATACAATTTGCTGATACTTGCAATCTTAAATAAGGTATGCGGATCGGCCGGAACTTTATTTTCTCTGTTGTTATAGCCGGCTGCATAAAATGCCGGTGGCTTGCCCGCCTGATCGACATATACAATTATACCGTCTAATTTGTAGTTTATGGCTTTGTGCACTTGTGCCTGCACCGTGTCGGGAAGAGGCGTTAATATCGCTTTCAAAATAATCCAGGGGACAAAAAACAAGGAGACTATTGTTGCCATCAGCACTATTATTCTGAATATTCGTTTTTTATTTTTCATGTTTCGCTTTCATTAATTCAAGTAATCTTCTTCCTCCTGCTGGTTTAACAGCTCAGCCACATTCCACAAGTCAAAATCTCCGTAGTGTTCCAAAGAGTTTCCGCAATGAACAATAATTATTTCCTTATCCGGAATAACATAAATGTTCTGTCCTAAATTTCCCGAAGCTGCAAATTGGAAAGTAGAATCACAGTTGGCATGTCCCCACCACTGATAGCCATAATAAACTCTTTTACATCCCTCACCAAACCAGTCGGGATAGATATTGCGGGGTATGGTTTTGTTCTCACGGGTTGATTGCACTACCCAATCTCTAGAAATGATTTGCTCTCCGTTCCAATTGCCATCTTTAAGAAAAAGTCGTCCAAAGCGGGCATAATCAATTGCCCGTGCAATCAAACGACTGGGCATGTATTCAAACCCCGATTTTTTACTGTCGATTGAAAATAATGCATCGTACTCCATAATTTCTGACCATAGTTTTTCTTCAAGATAAGCGGAAACTGTTTTCTGCGTAGCTCTTTCAATTATTAATCCCAAATAGCTGGTGTTGTAATTGTTATATTGAAAAGTACCACCCGGCTCAGTGGCAATATTTACCTTTTTAAACAGCAGTTTCCGAACATTGGGGTGGTAGTATCCAACGGCCTCGTCGTGCCAGGGGGCGTGAATGTATGTTCCCGGAAGATAACTGGTATTGTAGTCCAGTCCCGAGCGCATTTCCAGTAAATGTTTAATGGTAATTTTTCCAAACCTTGTATCTCTTTTCAGAAGTTCAGGGATGTACTTTGTCATCGGATCGTCAACACCTGCAATTAACCCGTCGTCGATGGCAGCGCCAATTAAAAACGAAATAAACGATTTTGCCATGGATTGCGAATGGAAATAAGAATCTCTTGAGAATCCGTTAAAGTATTTTTCGTATAAAATTGTATCCTTACGAATAAAAATCAGGGCTGTGGTTTGCGATTTTTCAGCCCACTCGTCAAATGTTTGAAAACCCGAATTTGCAACCCGTTCCTGAAACAAATCCTCCACATATTTTGTGTCCGGACTTTGAATAAAAGCAAACGAATTATCTGCCCCTTTTATAATTCTGTTTTCGTAAAGCCGGTAATCATACACATCTGCTACATTTTGTGTAATCAATCGGTAAACATACACCGGCGAATATTTTATGGATAAAACAGCCAGAAAAAGCGCCACAAGTAGTATTGGCGTTATAAGGATTGAAATAAGTACTTTTTTCATTTTTTATGATTTTAATTTCGGGGATGATTTTCGGAACCCACTGTAGATTAACCAGAAAGCAAGGAGGATTTCGGCAAGTGCCATCGGTATGGCAAGAACATTCTCCAGTAAGTTTATCAAGTTGGTATCCAATAAATTCAATTGACGGATGCCATGTATAAATGAATAACTCATCCCGCCAAATATCAGTAAATAACCCAGCAGACGATGTGTCAACTTCGATTTAAGCGATAAATATCCCAGCCCGATCAGGTGAAAACCAAATAGAATAAGGCCAGTTGACCATAGTTTCTCAAAGAGTTGAAAATGAGAATTGATTTCAGACGCAACAGCTGAGGTCTGTAAGGAACTGTTTGATGCCAATGCAGGAATGATTTTAAAAAGCTGCAGAATGGCAACTCCCAACACCAGCGTGTAACCAATTCTGATGAGTGAAGTAATACCTGCTATTTGCTTTGATGTACTGCGAAAGTAAAAATACAATGCAATCGCAACAATCAGGTCGGTAATAAAAATGATACTCCAGCCGCTCAATTCGGCAAAGAACAGTGATTTTTGAGCCAGCAGGTTTTGCATCGTATTTTCAGCAGAGTCAGCCACCAGAGTAGTGTGTGCATATCCATATGAAAATCCGGCAGCAATGGCCATAATTACCAACGAAATACCAGCTGTAATTCCTTGTTTTCTCTCTTTGTTTTGCATGCTCATTTCGTTTACATCAAAATATTTAAACACAAGTAATTCATTTTTTGTTTTCGCGCGAAAGGGCTTGTTCTTGTATTGATTTATTTATTCATCGTTGTTTTTACGCCGATATAAAGTTGAAAAATGTGCAGGGGGAAGATCAATCCGCAAGAAGCATAGAAGGTCTTTTCGTTAACCTGAATTTTGCGGATGGAATGGATTACTGCAGCATCATTGCAATTACAGGGCGCGTTATTTCCAGTTCCTGCATATCCAGTTTTAACCCAAGCGGCTCAAGTTGTTGCTGAATTATTCCGTAAATGGGTTTCATATCAGCAAACGGCCCGGTAACCGATTGCCGTGGAGTGGCATTGTGGTTGTTGCGTAAGTTTTTATCCGCACCGGCATCAAGCAGCATTTGAACAATTTCAATACGGCAAAAAAATGCAGCGGCATGCAAGGCAGTCGATCCTTCGTTGTTTTTCATGTCTAAATCTGCATTTGCGTCAATTAATGCTTTGGCAATATCAATATGTCCAAAAGTTGCCGCAGTAATTAATGGCGTCGATCCACTCATTGTTTCTTTTTCATTCAGGTCAGATCCTGCTTCAATATGTTGTTTTACTATTTCGAGGTTGTTGGCCAATATGGCCGATTGAATGTCGATGGCCGGTGCTTCCACTTTTGATTTTGCCGTGGCATTATTTACCTGTTTTGCATTGTTACTGTTGCCCGGTTGGGCACATGCATTTGTGAGTAAAAGGACAACAAACGAAAAGTTTAACAACATTTTAATGGAATTCGTTTTTAATGTTTTCATCTCATTAGAATTTAAATTTTTAACCGTATTCGATGTAACTCGTTTTTGATGGTTCTGATTTAATTGAAAAATTTTAGATGCTCGTTTCATCATTTTAAGTTTTAATTATTTCGACTTTAAAAAATTGTTTTACAAAGGTGAATCATTTATAAAAGCAAGGTTTAAGAGCTATGCAGCTAAAAGTGTTAAGTTTGAAGTAGGGATAAAACTTATGCTTCAAAAATGCAATTTATGAAGCAAGTGGTCCCGTTTTCGGCTTTCCGGATTTGCATTGATGTAAACATTTTCATAAATTTTTCTACTTTCGTTTTTAATAAAAGGAAGCATGTCGAACACAGCAATAAACAACTCGGATTTTATAACTAAGGCAGAAGCGATTATTCTGGAGAATATCTCGAACGAACAATTTGGGGTTTCCGAATTGGCAGAATTGATGAACATGAGTCGCTCGAGTTTGCTCCGAAAAATAAAAATGCAGACCCAGCTTTCTGCGAGTCAGTTTATTCGTCAGGTGCGGCTTGCTAAAAGTATGCAGCTGCTTCAGGAGGGGGCATTAAGTGTTTCGGAGATCTCGTACCAGGTGGGTTTCGGCAACACGTCTTACTTTATAAAATGTTTTCGCGAGCAGTATGGTTATTCTCCCGGTGAAGTAAAAAAAGGAACAATCCCGTTTGAAAATACAGATGACGAAATTCCTTTTTTGAATAAATACAAGTGGCACATCATAGGCGGAGTGCTTTTTCTGGTGGTGGTTTTGTTGCTTGTGTTTCCCAGTAAAAAAGGCGAAGTTTCCGCTGAGCTTGAAATGGAAAAATCGATCGCAGTCTTGCCTTTCAAAAATGAAAGCAGCGATTCTTCAAACCTCTATTTTGTCAATGGCCTAATGGAATCGACCTTAAGCAAATTACAGAAAATAAAAGATCTTCGTGTGATTAGCAGAATCTCGGTAGAAGGATACGAAAAAACGGATAAAACAATTCCGGAGTTGGCTGAAGAACTTAACGTTAACTACTTTGTAACAGGAAGTGGGCAGAAAATAGGGGATCAGGTATTACTTACTATTCAGCTGATTGAAGCTTCCGGCAACAGGCAGATTTGGGCAGAACAATACAACCGCAAAGTGGTCGATATTTTTGAATTGCAGAATGAGGTGGCACTAAAAATTGTTAGCTCGGTTGAAGCCATTGTTACCCCCGCTGAACTTGAACAAATTGAGAAAAAACCCACTGAAAATCTAGTGGCATACGACTACTATTTACAAGCACTTGACCCATTTTTATCCAGAACAAACGAAGGACTAACAAAAGCGATTGGCTTATTCGAAAAAGCGGTTGAACAGGATCCTGAATTCGCTTTGGCTTATGCTAACATCGCAATATCGTACTATCTGCTCGAAATGTTTCAAATGGAGAAACAATACACCGAAAAGATTAACAGCAATGCAGATAAGGCCTTGCTTTATGATCCAAAATCGGCCGCCAGTTTAATTGCCAAAGCTTTTTATTACATACAAACAGAGGAGTACAAGCTCGCTTTGCCCTATCTTAATAAGGCACTGGAATATAATCCGAACTCGGTTCTGGCCGTACAAATGCTTGCGGATTTCTATTTTCGTTTGAGTCCCAATTCCAATAAATACCTAGAATATGCCCTAAAGGGAGTTCAGCTAAATATTGCCGCCAATGATTCTGTCACGCAGAGCTATATTTGTTTAAACCTGGGCAGTGCGCTAATTCAAAACGGTTTTGTAGATCTGGCACTTACCTACATCAATAAATCATTGGCATTTGCTCCCGATAATTATTATGCACCCTATTTAAAAGAGCTGATTTTGTTCTCAAAAGATCTCAATGTAGAGCAAACCAAAAATCAGCTACTGGAGCTTTGGAACAAGGATACAACCCGACTGGATATTTTGCAGGAAGTGGCAAAATTTCATTATTACGATGAGGAGTATGAAAAGGCCTTTTATTACTATGAGCTATTTGCCCGAACCCGGGAAAAAAATCGCCTGGATATTTATCTGCAAGAAGATATCCGAATTGGGAAGGTGTACGAAAAAATGGGACTGGATCGGCAGGCTTCTGATTTTTATGCTTCTTATACTCACTATTGTGAAAAAGATGAATCCATCTACAAAAGTGCTAGTCTGGCTATGAAATATGCAAATGAAGGTAAGGAAGAAAAGGCGATTGAACAGCTTCAACTATTTGCAGCACAAAATAATTACCAGTACTGGATTTTGGTATTTATGAAAATCGATCCACTGGTTGAGCCTTTAAAAAGCCATCCGGAGTTTGAGAAAGTTATGCAAAAAATTGAACGCCGGTTTTGGGAGAATCAGGCCAGGTTGAAAAAATCGCTGGAAGAGAAAGGACTGATGTAAACTGCGGTTTTTATGTTTGAAAATCTGCCAAAACGATTCCCATTTCAGTGCCCGGCTTGTCTCAATTTTATTGTTGTTTTATCAGGTTGTAGCTAATTTTATTTAAGGGAATTTGGTATTGTGCTTAGTTTGACTCAACGTACTTTTTAAAGTTGTTCAGAATGGACTGCCAACCATTTTTTTGCATTTCAACAGGATTCTCAGTTTCAGGATCGAATCTGACAATCACTTCGGTTTGTGCCGGCAATTGCTTGAACTTTACAGTTGCAAATCGTCCTCCAAACTCATAGGTAAATTCTTTTTCGTTGATTATATCAGTATATACAGCTTCAAAATCAAAGCCAAAACTGCCATCTCTGGCTTCCATTCTTGCTTTGTATGTTCCGCCAATTTGCATGTCATTTTCGGCATTCGGACAATGCCACGACGGATCTGCAAAATTCCACTGTGTAATGTGTTCAGGGCTGGTGTAACAGTTCCAAACTTTTTTTAATCCGGCATTCACATTCGCAATAACTGTAATTTTTTCACTCATTTTCTCTACGTTTTAGTTTCTAAGAAAACAATTGATTTGCTCCATAAGTTCGTAGCGATTTTTATTTGCCAGTTTTCAATATCAAGTAATTTCCTCATTTTCAAATAAATTGCGAACAGTCTTTTCTGAATTTTGTCTTCACAAAGAGAGGTTTTTCTCCTTTAGGATTTTTTCCAGCTCCTTAAATTTTGCCTTGTTTTTAGCGGCAAGCGGAATATAAATTAAGGGAAGAAAGGTTAAAAGCCCAAAGTCATTTTTAACCGTGGAATAAATCGCAATTCCAAGTAAAACCCCAAATATACCTGCATCGTACAGGTAGGTTGTTTTCATTTTTTTTGCTTCCTGTAACAACTCTTCGTCTGTTAATTTGGTTAAATGCTTTTGTTTCATTTGTATTAATTTCAAATCTGTTCACATCTGTTATGGGTATATTCAGTGCTAGAATTTCGCATGTATTACTCGCTTAAATAATTGTCTAAAAATGCTTTTAAATCGGCCGTGCCAACCGGAGCAAACATTTCTTGCATGGCAAGTACGCTGAATTTACTATTTGATACAATTCCAACCAACTTGCCGTCTTTGTCAACCACCGGGGCTCCGCTCAGTCCGCCCATTTTTTCGGGGATCATACGTTTTTTCATTAAATGATGTGTTCCCCTGGTTTTATAGTATTCAAATTCATACACACGTTGGTCTCCATCTTTCATGTGGCGGGTCCAACCTATGGCATACAATTTTTCCCCTTTTGGCAAGGGTTTTTCCCGAAATTCGAGTGGAACCACTTTTGAAGTATTTTCTTTGATCGAAAAAACCAGCCAGTCTTTTGTAAGGAGTGTTTTCGATTTTAAGCTTTCATTTTTATCCTCATTCAGCAATTTGCCCAAAACAACTCTTTCATTTTCTTTGTTTAAAGGACTCATTGTCCAGCCTTTTATAAAATTGTCGAGCGTAAGATTTTTTAAACTATCGGGTTTAAGTACGGCAAGAATGTGTTTGGCCGTAATTGCAAAAGTGTCGTTCTTATAACTTAGCAAAAAGGCAGTTCCCAGTTCGTTAAACTTGTTTCCTTTTTCGAAATATTCATAGTGATTTATCAAACTGGTTGAAGGAAACGGTTGTGGCGAGACAGAAATATTTGCTTTGGAACACGATACAAATGCCACAACAATCAGTAAAAAATACAGGGTTTTTTTCATAACATTCAATCGGGTTTAAAGTGGTTAATCCTCTGGTATTTTATTTTTGTTCTTTTTTGCAAATTATCTGAATAAATTTTTGTGAAGGTTTGTTCCCGGGATTTTTAACCGATTCACTAATCTCTTCTGCTGCAATCAATCCATAAGCTCCAAATTCATTTTGTACCGAGTTGGAATCATAAAAAAACAAGTTAACTCCATGGCTGGTTTTAAAAGTGTCTTTGCTTATTTCTTCTCCTTTTGCGTAGCGGGCATCTATTTTCGAAATGCTTATAAAAACCATGTATCCATTGGGATTAAGCTGATTGTAGCAATCACTGATCAGTTTTGCTCTTTCCGTCTTGTTTAACAAATGAAGCAAAGCATAACAATAAATTCCGTCATACAAATCCCGGTCGAATGGCATCTGGTTAACAGAACCATGATGAATTTTTAACTCATCGCCGTAATGTTTTTTCGCGAGGTTAATTGCAGTTTCTGAAATCTCAATTCCGCTTACACTAAATCCCTGGTCTATGAATACTTTCGCATTTCTTCCGTATCCAAATCCGGGTATTAATATTTTTTTTAATCCTTTATTTTTAAAAAGTTCTAAAGTAGCAATGGCCGAATCGGCAGGTTCAAAACCCCACATTTCCTTTTTATCCTTAAAACTTTCTTCCCAAAATTCTGTCATGTTTTTATTTTTCATTATCAACGTATTCATCAATAAAATTCTTGTATTGTTGTTTTAGTTGAGTTTCGCAATGGTTTTCCTTGCATTCCTTATGGTTTCACATGCATTCCTTATGGTTACATATGCATTATTTAGCGCTTTGCGGGGCCTCCTTTTCATTAAAACACATTATTTACCAGCAGGTTTTTATGGTTTTTATAAATTCATTGGTAATTCGTTTTATTTCAGAGTAGTTATCCGACTTTTCAGTGCTCCCTTCTTTTAAATAAAGTTTGCGGTTTACTTCTAACATTATGGTTTGCACATTTTTGTTGTTTTGGTAGTAATCCATTGGAACAATGGAGCCTGAATAGGGGCGGTTAACACCCAGCGAATATCCCAAACGATTAAAGAAATCCACCGAAACATCGGTTAATTGTTGAGGTGTGTGAAAAGGATCGGTGCCAATATTAAAATCCGGACGGTTGCTGTTTTGGTCGAGGTCTCGTTTTAGCGGATGGTTTGGAAACGAATGACAGTCGATAATAATAACTTTCCCGTGTAATTGTAGTTGTTCGTTTACGGCCCGGTTAAAACGCTCGTGATGTTTCCGGTAGTAATTTCTCAATATTCGTTCGCGTAAATCCGGGGTGACGGTTCTTATTCTTTTACCATCGTCATTTTTTTCGTAAAGAACACCCATTCCGTATTGCGCCATTATTTCCAACGAATCGTCGGTAAATCGCTCCGGATCACAAAAAATTCTTGAGAAGTCCGCAATTATCATTTCATCACTGGCCGAATAAAATAAATCATCCGTAAACCAGTCGGTTAGTTTTCCTATTTCTTGTTTTAGCGCAGCTTCGTCCACAACAAAACCCTCCATGATTGGGATTTTAGTGGAAGAATGAGGTATGTGAAGTATGATTTTTTTAGTCAAGATTTTGTGGGTGTTTAATTTTGTTTGCAATGATTAGTATGTTTTCTGCAGATTTAAAAAAGAATGCTAGTCAGATCGAAAAAATGCCTACCATATACAATTGTTGGTGGAAGTACATTATTCATTTATAATCAATTCTATTACCTCGAATATTAATCTAAATTCGTTAAAATCGACATTTGCAAAATTGTCCACCCTGTTTATGACATTTTCTGCGAAAACACTTTTAGAAATTGCGACTTGGTTTCCGTTTTTATCCAATATTTTTGAGGCGTCATGGTCATATATCTTTTTCTCTTTTTCGTTCTCATTAATTGGAGCATCCAAAACAATAAAAGTCTCTGTATTAACTTTCTTTCCAGTCGTTAAATTCTTAGTGACAATAAGTTTGCTTTCAATCTCATTAGTAAAGAATAAACATTTATTATTTGAATCTTTGATTTTTAAGTCGCTGTCGGTGTAGTAAGATTCAATAGCTATATTTTTATAACGACCTCTATGAGAAGGGCTAGGTATGCAAAAACTAAACACATTGTTTTGCCATTTTTTATATCGTTTTCCGTTGCCTTTAGTCTTGAGGTGCTTTTCTACATCTCTATCAAAAATGAAGATTATTTTATTTGTTTGATTTACAAGTGAGTATTTTTCACACATTTTTTCTAACTCACTCTCACCCATGTCTATACTTTCATACTCGAAGAAATCAAAGTCAAGGTTCTTATATTCATCATTAGATTTAAAATAATTTAAAGCAGCTTTCATGTGCTTCCAATCAGTTTTGCCTTCAGTTATTATTAACGGTTTTGTAAGACTTGTTAATCTTTCACTTACATCTTTTACTTTTTCTTGATATTCAACAATTTCTTTTTTGAGCTGTGATTCGCTTTTCCTCCACTTTTCAATAACTTCTCGTTGAACTTTTAAAACTCCAAGTTCTTCAAATAATTCAAGCTTATTCTGTTCAAGGAATAAATCATTGAAATTTTTGGTCACGGTTTCTCCCAATTTACCTTTTAAGCATCTAAAAAGATTTGGATTATTTTTAACATCCGACCTCGGATTTATAAACGCTAATGAATGTGATGTTAGAAATATCTGATTTTGATTTGAATATACATTACAAAACAAAGAACTCAACTCTTCTGCTGCTCTAAATTCTAATGAATTCTCCGGTTCATCAATCCCCCAAATAAAAGTTTTTGAATTATTCTTGTCCTGCAACCACTGAAGAATAGGGGGAATATATTTTGACTTTACACCTTCTCCTCTAAAACCTAAAGGAATTTGATAAAATGAAGGATTTAGTTTTTTTAGTTTTGCTTTTGAAGATGCTTTAAATTCATCATCTAATTTCTCAAAATCTTCGTATAACGTTGCAACATTCAATTTTTGCCAAAAATCGTTTAGTAATACAGGTAATCCAAAAGAAGTATTTATTGCAATCTTTGATTTATTTAAAAGGTCAGAAAGGTCGATTGTATTTGTATTCACCTTTTCATTCAATTCTTCAATATCTTTTTGTTCGATTAACTTATATTCACCAAGTAATCCCAAAAGATATTGAATAACATTTTCTCCTTTTAGTGCAGGAATATAGATATACTGAATCCTGTTTAACAGCTTCGATATCGATGTTCTGATTGTAGTGGTTGATTCATTGGAATATTTTATGAATACGTTATTATCCCTATCAAATAGTTTCTCAACAAATAACTCCTTTTCATTTTTTAAAGTTTTATATCCTTTGGGAATTTTAAAAAACACTTTAATCCTAATGAGCTGTTTACTTTTTGAAGATTTTTGCGCTTTTGCAAGTTCTATTTTACTAAAATCTTCAGTGAAGTTTATTTTTTTTTGAAAGTCAGTTTCATTATTGAAAAATAGGTTTAGAGCTTTAAGTACATTTGACTTTCCAGAATCATTTAGCCCTGAAAAAATATTTAATGCTTTACAGTCAATAATTTGATGATGAATTGACCTGAAATTACTTATTTCAATTTTTTCAATAACTTGATTTTCCATTAGTTTATTTCGAGTAGTTTGTTTAATTCATTATTACCGGCAATTTATTTTTAACATCACCACCCAAGATCCCATAAAATCCATACAATGTGTGGCCGGCGTAAATCATAATTTTTGCAAGTGTTTGTTTGTACAAGGAAACAGATGTTCGTGTTTACAAGCGGACACTAATTTATGAAAAATAAACATAATAGTATAACTTTCTTTTTGGGGGAGCAGCCTGTTTTTTTTAAACAACTGGTTTTGGCTTTGCACGAATTATAAAAACCATAAAAAAATGGCACCTCAAAAACTGAGATGCCATTTTTTATCTGCGCTTATCCGCGTTATTTGCGTGAACGATTAATAAACCACCGATTGCGGCCGGTTTTCCATGGCTTTCCCAAATTCTTTGTTGGGCGTATTTCCCATGGAGTACACCAGTTCGCCACCTTCCATAATTTGTTTGTGGGTGATAAAACTTTTGGTGTACGCTTCGCCGTTTAAGGTAATCGACTGAATGTAAATGTTTTCTTTGCTGTTGTTTTCGGCAACAAAGGTAAAATGTTTGCCACCGGGCAGGCCAATTTCAGCCTTGTCGAACAGCGGGCTGCCAAAAACATAAGCACCTGCCGCCGGGTTTACCGGGTACATTCCCATTGACGAAAGTACGTACCATGCCGACATTTGTCCGCAGTCTTCGTTGCCGCAAATTCCATCGGGCTGGTCGGTATACATGGTGTTGCAAATCTCGCGCACTTTTTCGGCTGTTTTCCATTGTTGCCCGGCGTAGGCATACAAATAAGTAATGTGGTGACTTGGCTCATTTCCGTGTGCATACTGGCCAATCAAGCCCGAAATGTCGCTCGATGCACCTTCCACCTGGTCAGACGGAATGGTAAACAAGCTGTCGAGTTTGGCAATAAATGTTTCTTCGCCACCGTGAATTTCGATCAAACCCTCTGCATCCTGCGGAACCAGCCACGAGTACTGCCAGCTGTTTCCTTCGCAGAAATCATCTTTCTGATGTTGTGAATGAATGGGGCTAAAAGGTGTTCTCCAGCTGCCGTCGGCCAGTTTACCACGCATAAATTTAATGTTGGTATCGAAATAGTTTTTGTAGTATTGGGCACGTTTCGAAAACAATTCGTAATCGTCCGTTTTTCCAAGATCTTTCGCCATGGCAGCAATGCACCAGTCGTCAATGGCATATTCAAGTGCTTTGGCAACCGATTCTACCTGCGAGTCGGCCGGAATGTAGCCTTGTGTTTGTATAAAATCAAGTCCTTTTACATCGATAAGCGCCGATGCCTTCATGGCTGCAAATGCTTTCTCCGGATCGAATCCTTTAAAACCTTTAAAGTAAGCATCCACAATCACCGGAACAGAGTGGTAGCCCACCATACAATCGGTTTCGTTTCCTTTTAAATGCCACACCGGAAGCGTGCCCTGCTGGTCGTAAGCAGCCAGTAAGGAGTTTACAAAGTCGTTTACACGATTGGGCTGAACCAGCGTAAAAAGCGGATGTGCCGCACGATAGGTATCCCAAAGCGAAAATACCGAGTAGTTGTCAAATCCCGGATTTGGATACACTTCCTTGTCGGTTCCGCGATACGTTCCATCGCTGTCGTTAAACAAGGATGGTGCAATCATGGTGTGGTAAAGTGCGGTGTAAAAAATGGTTTTATCCGACTTGTTGGTGGTTTCGATGTTTATTTTACCCAACTCGGTGTTCCACTTTGTTTTGGCTATTTCGTACACACCGTCGAAGTTCCAGAGGCCAAATTCTTCATCAACCTCGGCATTCATGTTTTTCTTTGCATTGGCTTCGCTCACCGGCGACAGGGCCGTTTTTGCCATCAGTTCGCCGTTTCCTTCAAACTCGATGACCGCAGTCAGATCGCCCATTTTATCGTCACTTCTGATGATTTCGATGTTTGTAATGTCTTTCGAAAACTGAGTGTGGAAAAATACACGCTGGTCTTTTGCCCAACCCACCGAAAAACGAAAACCTTCGATGCTGTTTTTATCCACTTGTTTAATTTCGCCTGTGTCAATTTTGTCCCAGCCGGTACCGTATTTTAAATCGATCAAAACTTTTGAATTGCCTTCGCCTTTGTAGTTGTATTTGTGAAAACCAACCCGGTCGGAAGCGGTTAATTCAACCTGTACATTGTACTTTTTTATGTCGATGGAATAATAACCCGGCTTTACCACTTCGTCAGCGTGGGTGTATTTGGCCTGCCAGTCGTAAGGATTTTCTTCCGTTATTGCCGGAGTAAAATCGCCTGCCAGTGGCATAAACAAAATGTCGCCGAGGTCGCCAATACCGGTTCCGCTTAAATGTGTGTGTGCAAATCCGATCAAAAGCGAATCGGAAAAATGATAACCGGAGCACCAGTCCCAGCCTTGCGTTGGATTGTTGGGACCCAGCTGAACCGCACCAAATGGTACGTTTGCCCCCACAAATACGTGGCCGTGGTAATCGCTGCCGATCATCGGATCAACAAATTGAGTGTAATCGGTTGCTAAGTTGGTTTCTGTGGCTTTGTTGTTGCAACTCGAAACCGAAAAAATCAGAAGTGCTATAAAAGCAAGATTGAATAACTGTTTCATTATATTAAGATTAGTTGGAAGTCGGAAGACGGAAGATCGAAGTCATACTACTCGTAGTTGAAGTATAACTACTGAAAACCGTCCGGACTTTCCTTTTATTATTTATTTTTTCCGGGTTCTGCACCCATTACAAAACGCAATTCACCGCCATTCATTATATCGTTGTGTGTAATGAAATGCTCTGGATAATCTTTGCCGTTTAAAGTTACGGATTGTATATAAATGTTTTCCTTGTTATTGTTTTCGGCTGTCATTTTAAAAACTTTTCCGTTGGGAAGTTTAATTTCAGCTTCGTTTAGCGACGGACTTCCAAAGTAGTAAACTCCATTGGCCGGGTTTACCGGATAAAATCCCATGGATGCAAAAACATACCAGGCCGACATCTGGCCACAGTCTTCGTTTCCGCAATAACCGTCGGGTTGATTGCTGTACTGACTCTCAATAATCTCGCGTACGTATTTTTGTCCTTTTTCAGGTTTGTCCACAAAATTATACAGAAAGGGAACGTGGTGACTTGGTTCGTTCCCGTGTGCGTATTGTCCGATCATTCCTGTGCTGAAAATGGGTAATTTATCGTTAGCGGCAGGGTAGTAGGTAAACATACTGTCGAGTAATTCCTCAAAACGTTCAGTTCCCATTGTATCCCGAAAAGCTTCCATGTTGTGCTGGGCTGCAAACAAATAATGCCAGGCATTACTTTCGCAATAAAAATTGGTGTATTCTTTCGACACAAAAGGTTCAAAAAAATCTCCTGACTGATTTTTAGGGCGAAAGAAATTTGTTTTGCTGTCGTACAGGTTCTTCCAGTTATCTGCACGTTCCGAGAACAGTTTGTAGTCTTCCGTTTTATTTAAGGCTAACGCAAATTGAGCAATGCACCAGTCGTCGTAGGCGTATTCCAGCGTTTTCGAAACCGACCAGTTTTCGCCTTCTTTATTAAAAGGAACATAACCCAGTTTTCGGTAGTTTTTCATTTCTTCGGTGTCATTCATTCCCGAAGCTTTGCATGCCCGAAAGGCTTTTTCTGCATCCATTGGAATTCCTTTAAAATAGGCGTCCACAATTACCGGAACAGCATGGTAACCGATCATCATGTTTGTTTCATTTCCTGCCAGCGACCAAACCGGTAACAAGCCCGTTTCGTCGTAATGTGCCAAAAACGATCGTACAAAATCCGCCACTTTGCCCGGGCAAACAAGCGTATAAAGCGGGTGGGCTGCCCGGTAGGTATCCCACAACGAAAAAGTATCGTAACGTTTAAAACCACTGGCTGTGTGAATTTGCTGGTCGGCGCCTTTGTATTTTCCGCTTTGATCGCTTAAAACACTCGGAGTTAAAAACAAATGGTAAAAATTGGTGTAAAAAACTTCCTTTTGGTACTCGCTGCCTTTTACTTTTATTGCCGAAAGTGTTTCTTCCCAAATGCTGTCGGCTGCTAATCGAACGGCATCAAAGTCCCAATGGTTTATTTCTTTCTGAAGATTCTCCCTGGCGCCTTCAACCGAAACCGACGACAGTGCAACCTTAACCAAAATCTGTTCTCCTTCACTTGTGTTAAAGGTGGCTTCAAATTTTGTGTTTTTACTTTGTACTTCGTTTACTCCCATTTTTTTGTTGTCCATAAAAAGGGCTGCCGACTGAAAGGATTTTGAAAATTCAGCAACAAAATAAACGTGCTGCAAAGCTGCCCAGCCCTGCGATTTGCGCACACCCGAAATGGTATGATTGTTTTCGATCTTTATTCGTGTTTCGGTAGGCGCGTCCCAGTTAAGTGCATATCCCAAATCGAGGATTATTTTACTCTCTGTATCTTCAGGAAAGGTATAACGGTGCATTCCCACGCGCTCAGTTGTTGTTAGTTCTGCCGTAATTCCTGAACTCTCCAAAAGTACTTTGTAATAACCCGGAGCTGCTTCTTCCGAATCGTGTGAAAATTTGGAATAAGGCCGGTAGTTTTTTTGATTGGGCCAAAGGTCATCGGTAAACTTCGAATTGTATGGGAAAAGTAATAAATCGTACATATCGCCGGCACCGGTTCCGCTAAGGTGGGTGTGACTAAAACCGGCAATGGTTGAGTCGGGATAATAATAACCTGCAATTCTGTCCCAGCCGGGCAGTCCGTTGTCGGGGCTCAACTGCACCATGCCAAAAGGCACAACTGCGCCGGGGTACGTATTTCCCGGGCCGTCGGTTCCCACAAATGTATTTACATATGAAGTCAGTTTCTCTGCTTCTGAAGACTGTTCTTTTGATGCATTACACGCGAATAAAAAGGTTGCTAAAAGTAGTATTGTGACTTGTCTCATATTTTTAGTAGCAAGTATCAATTATCAAGTATCAGGTATCAAGTATCAAGAATCTTTTTGTCTTGATATTTGTGTCTTGATTCTTGTATCTTTTTTAATGTTTTATTTCCAGAACACCACCTTTAACCAAGTCGCTGTGATTAATAAAAAACGATTTGGTGGTTTTCCCATTCAATTTGATGCTTTTAATTTTAGACGAGTGGCCTGAATTACGAATGGTTATTTGTTCGCCCGGATAAAAATTCGGATCCAGTTTAAGGATTACTTCATCAAAAACCGGCGAGGCAACTGCATAATTCATATCGCCCGGAATAACCGGGTAAATTCCCATCATCGAATACACAATCCAGGTTGACATGGTACCGGTATCGTCGTTTCCGGGCAATCCGTTGGGTGTGTTTTTAAAGTAGGTGGCCATTAAACGGTTTAACTCTTTTTGAGTGCGCCACTCTTCGCCTTTTATGTAATTAAACAACCAGGGATAATGAATGTCGGGTTCGTTTGCCATATCAAAATGCCCGTCGTCGAATATGGTTTGCAGTTTTTTTGTGAAGGATTTTTTACCTCCGTTTAAAGCAATCATCCCGTCCATATCGTGTTGCGCACAAAAGGTATACTGGTAGGCATTCCCTTCGTGGAATCCCGGACTTGGTTCAAAGTTCTCGCATTGCCGTGGATTAAAACCCGGCATAAATTCACCATTCTCCAGTTTCGGACGAATGATCTCAAATTCGGGACAGTAATAATTTTTATAACCACGCGATTGTTTCAGAAAGCGGTCGTAATCTTCTTCGTGCCCCAGTTCTTTTGCCAGTTGCGCCAGGTTCCAGTCGGCAATGTAATATTCCAAAGCATGCGACACCGAATTGTCAAATTCACTCATTAAAGGCACGTAGCCGTGTGAAACATAATGGTCGATGTCGGGTCTGATTTTATTTTCAGCACCGGGAGTGCTTGCCGATTTTCGCATAGCTTCGTAGGCTTTGTCAATATCAAAATCGCGGATTCCACGAAACCAGGTGTCCACAATTACCGGGATGGCCGGATCGCCTTCCATAACATGTGTCTCGGTACTGTTTAGCTCCCAACGGGGCAGCCAGCCACTTTCTTCGTACATCTCAATCATCGATGTAACAACGTTTAACTGCTGCTGCGGAAAGGCCAGACTTAAAAAAGGGTGCAGGTTTCGGTAAGTATCCCACAATGAAAATACGGTGTAACGTTCGCCATTTTTGTGCTCCTTTATTTCGAACGACTCCATGGCCGGGTATTGGCCGTTAACGTCGCTTAAAATATTCGGATGGATTTGCATGTGGTACAAAGCGGTGTAGAAAACAGCTTTTTGATCATCGGTTCCACCTTTCACTGTAATGGTTGAAAGTGCTTCGTTCCATTTTTCTTCGGCTTGTTTTTGGGTGGCTTCAAAATCAAAATTTTTCGATTCGTGGTTCAAGTTTAAACGGGCATTATCGATACTTACATACGATACACCCACTTCTACCATAATTTGCTCGTTGTTTTTGGTGTCGAAGGTAAACCAGGCGCCAATGCTGTCGCCGGCCATTTCAGCCTTAAAATTGTTGTAATATTTAAACTTGTCGCTGGTAGCCGACCAACTGGCTTCCGGCCCCATTTTGGGCATTTTTTTCCAAACACCAAAACTTTCGGCGGCTTTGCTAAAACGCGCTACAAAATAAACCGGGCGTTCCGTTCCGTCGTTGTAACAGAAAGTTCCGGTCATTCGCCAGCCTTCAATCTCCCGGTTGTTTTTAATTTTTACAGAGGCACCGCTTTCGTTGGTAAGTCCGTTCCCCAAATCCAGCAGAATATTTGATTTTCCGGCCGGGAAGGTGAAACGGCTGATTCCTGTTCGTTCAGTTGCCGAAACTTCCGTGTTAATGTTGTATTTGTTCAGAAATGTTGAATAATATCCCGGATGAGCGACCTGCTTACTCGTTTCGGAACCGTATTCCGAAACACTGGCATTTACTTCGCCGGTAGTAGGCATAAGCAAAATAACACCCAGTTCGGGGCAACCAACACCACTCAGGTTTACATGCGAGTAGCCGGTGAAAAATTTATTGTCCCACGAATAGGGAGTCGACCACCAACCGTCGTCTTTGTCGCGTTTATTTAGATCCGAATTCCCACTAACATTAAACGGAACCACCGATACCATTCCCCGGGGAACCACAGCACCCGGATTAGTTGTGCCGTAATTTGTGGTACCAATAAAAGGATTTACCCATTTGTTTGGCGATTGTGCAGAAACCGTTTCACTTACACCGAAAAAGATCAGTGCTAAGAAACAGATCAATCCTGAAAATCTTTTTAATAGTCTTTCCATTTAATTGTTAGTTTTTAAAAATATTACGAAGTGCAAATATACATATCAAAATGAATTCTTATTGTCTGATATTAAAAATAGATCTAAATATGATTTTACAATAAGATTCAATCTCATTTATCCTTAACTTCGGAACTGGTTTTAATACCAAAATTTACCTGACAAATGACCGCAGAAGAAAAACTGAGATCGATAACTCTGGCTCCTTATTTAATTAAAGCAACGGCTTTAATAGGAGAAGCACGATCGGTTGGCGGCAACCAGTTCAGACATGCTTTTGCAACCTTAGGTATTCTTTTGGATTATAAATATTTTTCAAATTCGGTACTTTTAAAAGCCGCACTGGTGCACGATTTATTTGAAGATATTCCGGATACAGACAGAAATGCATTAATTGATTTAGATGCCGACGGATACAAAGTAACGCAACTGGTTTTAGAAGTTACCAAACATGCGGATGAGTCGAAAGCAAACTATTTAAAGCGGGTTTTGGAAAGCGGATCGACAAATGCAAAAACCTTAAAAGTGGCCGACCGGATTAGCAATCTCACTGATATTAACCGAAGTATTTTCACCAAATCAAAAATTTCGAGGTACCTCGACGAAACTGAAAAATATGTGATTCCCATGGCTGAGCAGGTAAACGCCGATATGGTAATAGAACTGCGCGATTTAATTAAAAGCCGACGATTAATGGTACAAATCAGGATGTGGGGCAGGTGAAAAAGAAAAAAGGACTTACTGGTGTAAATCCTTCTTTCTGAATCAGTTTGTATTCGAATTATAATTCTCTGATTTTTATGTTGCGGAACCAAACCGGATAACCATGGTCTTGTAATCCAATGTAACCACCTCTAGAAATTCCTTCGGTAAAACCATCAAAATCTTTGAATTTACTATTCTGCACCAGGTTGTCCCACTCTTTGGTCCAGTGCGAATACGAAACTACTTCCGTACCGTTCATGGTAATTGTAACCTGACCATCTTTGGCTTTAATAACACAGGTATTCCATTTTCCGGCAGGATGAACTGTTTTCGGATCGGCAGGTAACATGTCGTAAAGCGAGCCGGCCAAATGGCTGTCGATTTTGTTGTCGCTTGCATTTTCGTTGTCAAGCACCTGAATTTCGGGAGCCGCGTAATAAATGGGTTTCCCCGGAACTTCGCGAACGTAATAAAAAATACCTGAGTTTGCCATGTCGCTGGCTTTCCAGTCAATAGACAATTCAAAATCGGTATACTTTTTAACTTCATAAAGAATGTCGCCACCCGAACCCTGGCCCGGCTGTTTTCCTTCGCCCAAAAGAACTTTCATGGCATCGTCTTCAATTGTCCAGTTGGTAGCCATAACTTTTGAATTGCATTGTCTCCATCCGTCAAAACTTTCACCGTTGAATAACAAAGTCCATCCTTCTTTTTGTTCTTTTGAAGTTAGCTTGTTTGCTTTTTTTGCAAAAGTTGGCATAGCAGTCAGAAGGGCTATGGCAACGGTCAGACTTAAAAAAAATGATTTTTTCATCTCGAAATAATTTTTTGTTTAATTGATATTTAGATTAAAGACAAACCTATAAATAAAAAGCCTAAAAATCGATCTTAGTCCATATTGTTTGTCATTCGATTTTACAGTTATACGTTTAATCCGATGAAGTATGATTATTTACTCACTTTATTTACCAATTGTATAAAACTTTTTGGAAATCGTAAAATCAATTGTATTTACGAAGCGAATTCAAGCTGATTTATTTTTGAAACTATGGCTATGTCAGCAATCCTTGTTAAGTTTGTAAGAACAATAGCACCAATTAAATACGAATTGTTTCATGGAAGATTATTCTGTACTTTTTTCTTATTTCGAAAAGATTAATGAGCAACAACTTAGCGAAGATCAAAAGGCTGAGATCGTCCGTATTTTTCGAAAGGAGTCGTTCAAAAAGAAACAATTGGTAATGCATGCCGGAGATAGCAATACCAGGCATTACTACATTGAAACAGGATTGTTGCGTTTGTATATTATCGATCAAAGTGGCAAGGAGTTTAACGTTTTGTTTGCAAAAGAACGACAGTGGATCGGCGATTTGGGTACACCCGCAGAAACGCCTTATTATATTGATGCTCTCGAAAAAAGTACTGTGTTTTCGATTGACGACGAAGGATTTTCGCAAATAATAGCTTCGTACATGGATGTGGCAAGTAACTTTCGCAAATCGTACATCTTTCTGCAAAAACGTTTTGTTTCCATACTTTCTAAAACTGCCGAGGAAAATTATGAAGATCTGATTCAGTACGATCCGGATCTGATCCAACGTCTTCCTCAGTATCACATTTCATCTTATTTAGGGGTTACTCCCGTGTTTTTAAGCAAGATTTTGGCAAAAAGAGCACGTAAAAAAGATTAAAAGGTGTTTTTCTTAAACTAGTTTATTTTTTCTGAATGTATCGGGTGCTATGTTTGCACTGAAAATAAATTAAACATCAGAAATAATGAAAAAGTTAACAGGAATTTTAGCATTGGCATTACTCGTATTAAGTGCAGCTTCAGTAGAAGCGAAAGATAAAAAATCGTTTGAAATAGATACTCAAAAGAGTAAAGTGTATTGGACAGGTAAAAAAGTTACCGGCGAGCACACCGGGTATTTATCAATTGGAAACGGAAACGTTGTGGTTGACAACAATAAAGTTGTAAGTGCCGATCTGAATCTCGATTTAAATAGTATTGAATGTACCGATTTAACGGGCGAGTGGAAAGACAAATTGGTTGGCCATTTAAAATCGGAAGATTTCTTTTCGGTAGAGAAATTTCCAAACGCAAATTTTACAATTAAAGACGTAAAAAGTGAAGGGGAGAAAAAAACGATTGTGGGAGATTTAACCATTAAAGGAATTACACACGAAATTTCATTTCCGGCAGATATTAAAGTAAACGGCGAAATTCTTACCGCAAACGGAACAGCTTTAATCGATCGTACTTTGTGGAACATCAAATACAATTCGGGCAAATTTTTCGAAAGTCTTGGCGATAAAGTTATCTACGACGAGTTTGAAATTAAATTTGAGTTGAAAGCTGTTGCAGGAGAAAAACTGAGCATGAAATAATTGAATAATTAGATTGAAATAGAGAAAAAGAGAATGTTGAGGGAGACGATAAGTCTTAAAGAGGGGAAGCATTAATAGTGAAAGAGTAGTTTTAATCGACTGCTCTTTTCACTTTAGTCTAACATTGCTTTAATAACAAAATAATTATGTAATATACTTGTAAACAGTAAGTTAAAAAAATACTAAAAAGTATTAAAACACATTACAAATCTGTTACAGCAACAAAAAGGTTCTTAAGTTTGCAGCTTCAATATAAAATTTAGAAGAATGAAGTATTTGCTTTTTGTTTTTGTTGTTATGGCCTTCACACAATCGGCTGTTGCATCAAAAAAGGGAGAAGGAACTGTATATGAAGTGGACAAAAGAAGCAGTGTAGTGCATTGGAGCGGAAGTGGCCTGGCGGGCAGACATACCGGTTATGTGTTAATTGGAAGCAGTAGTTTTAAAACACAAAAGGATAAACTTGTTGAAGGACACGTTGAGCTGGATCTAAACACTATTGATTGTCGCAATTATGAATTTCAGGATTGGAATGAACAGCTGGTAGACCATTTGAAATCGGATGACTTTTTTGCAGTGGATAAATATCCAAGTGCAGAATTCAGCCTGACAACGATTGAGAAAACAGAAGATCCGATGGTTTATACAATAAAAGGGGAGCTGGGTTTAAAAGGGATTACAAACGATATTTCGTTTCCGGCCCGAATTCATATTTCAAACGACAAATTGTTGGTTTTGGGAACGGCTTCCATCGATCGCACCCAATGGGGGATAAAATTTGCTTCGGGTAGATTTTTCAAAAATTTGGGCGACGAGTTAATAAATGATGAAATAGAGATCGAATTCGAATTGGTAGCAAAACCGGTAGAAGATCTGGCATCAAATTAAATGCACCATTTGCCGGACGAGCTGGAACTATTCGATTTCTCGATATAATAAAATGAGAAAAATATGAAAACAATTTTATATAAAGCGGATAGTAGGGGAAGTGCCAATCATGGTTGGTTGGATACAAAACACAGCTTTAGTTTTGCAAATTATTACGATCCCGAGCGAATAAATTTTGGTGTTTTACGTGTTTTAAACGACGATACAATTGCTGGTGGTAAAGGTTTTGGCATGCATCCGCATGACAACATGGAAATTATTACCATCCCGTTTGAGGGCGATTTGGCGCACAAAGACAACATGGGGAATGCATCGCTTATTAAACAAGGCGATGTTCAGGTGATGAGTGCAGGCACCGGAGTTTACCACAGCGAGTTTAATAATAATCCTGACATAGCTGTAAAACTGTTTCAAATTTGGGTGTTTCCAAATAAACGGAATGTTACGCCGCGTTACGATCAAATTTCAATTCGCGAAGTTGCAAAAGAAAATGAATTGTACCAGATTCTTTCCCCGAATAAGGAGGACCAGGGAGTTTGGATTCATCAGGACGCCTGGTTTCATTTGGGTAAATTTGATGCAGGGAAATCGGATACTTACAGTTTGAAGAAAGACGGTAATGGTGTATACCTTATTGTTATTGATGGAGAAATGGAAGTTGAAGGCCAGGTTTTATCCACCCGAGATGCAATTGGAATTTGGGATATTGAAAAAGTGCAGTTTAAAGCTGCAATCGATTCTCAGCTTTTAATTATGGAAATTCCGATGGAATTGAGTTACTAGAAGATTATATCTTTAATACCTCATACAAAATAGTACCCGGTCTTTTACGTCCGGGTATTTTTTTGCTTTATTTTTAGTGAAACTTTAAAATCATGGGCCTTACAATTCAAAACCTTGAAAAAATACATTGGCCGGCGGTTAGCCGAATTTATCAGGAGGGTATCGACACCGGGAATGCAACCTTTCAGCAAGTGTCTCCTGCCTGGGATGAATGGGATAAAGGGCATGAAAAAAACTGTCGGTTCGTAGCTGTTCTAAATGATGAGCTTGTTGGCTGGGCTGCGCTGTCTCCCGTTTCGCAACGTTGTGTTTATGCCGGTGTTTGCGAGATTAGCGTCTATGTAGCAAATGAAGCCCGCGGACAAGGTGTGGGGAAACTATTATTGCAGAAATTAATTGACGAATCGGAGGAGAATGGAATCAAGACTTTACAAGCAGGAATTTTTCCGGAGAATACAGGAAGCCTGTTTTTACACAAAAAACTTGGTTTTCGGGAAATAGGAGTGCGCGAAAAAATTGGACAAATGAACGGATTTTGGCGCGACGTGCTTCTTCTCGAAAAAAGAAGTCTTAAATTTTAAAGCTAAAAACGGATCCCATCCTTTTGGAGTTGATGAAGAAAGACAGAATCCGCTTTTAGCTGGATTATTACGAGTGCCCTTTAACCACAATCAGCATTATTTTTAAATTGAGTTTAAAAAAGTTATAGAGCTGGACGATAAAACAGGTTCGCCAGAATTTTGTCGCTTTGGTTGGAATGGGCGGATAAAATTCATCCTTGTAAGCACTTGATACTCTATTTTGTTTTTCCATTTTATTTTGTTTTTAAATTTTTCTTTCAATAATCGATTTCCATTTTATTTTGGGCTTTTAAACCTTTCGAAAGTCTGTTTGCCGAATAGCAATCGGAGTTTAATAAGGACTTGATTTGAATTTGTATTTGCTTCTTCACCCATTTCCTCGCTTCCTCATTCTCTCAGTTACTAATTCACTCATTTCCTCACTTCCTCACTTTCTCACTCACTCATTCACTCATTCACTCATTCACTCACTACTCCGGCAACAACCACCAGAATGGATAACCTTTTGCTTTGTGTAAAAACATATAGTGCAGGAAGAGTTTGATCCAGTGACCTGCTAATCCGATTTCTCCCACAGTTGATTTTATGTTCCGTCCCCAGTCCGGGTATTTTTCCCAGTCGGGAACAACCGGCGATACGGTCATGGTGGCACCTAAACCTTTGGTCATGCTGTAACCGGCCGAAACTATACAGGCTGCACCCATTCGTCCCATGTTGGCCGTATGTTTGTGTTCGAATTTACCTGATTTAATTCCTTCTGAAATATTTTGTGCTACAATTTTCCCGATAACACCCGATGGCATTCCGGTGCGGGGAGGAGCAGGGAAAATGGCTCTTCCGCCCGGGCTTTTCATGGGTTTTGAAATTGAATGCGGAGGCGCAAATGCAATTCCTGTCGCATACATATTTGCATAACTTGGGCTCTGATAGGTTTGTGGCCAATCGTTAATACTCCATTCTTCGTAAGGTTTGGCATTGTAATCGGCATCCACTTTCATAAAACCATTTGGTGCAAAAACCGTCGATGTTATGTCGTCGCCTTTTTTATCAAAAGCTTTTATGGGTTGTCCCGAGAAACCGGGTATTAACATTGCAAAATCGAATTCCGAAGTTTTTTCCTTTCCGTCAAGTGTTTCGTAGTGCGCAAGTCCGGGCTCTACTTTGTGCACTCCGGCACGTTTTATCCATTTTATGTTGTTTTCGGCAAAAACTGATTCTGTAAATACCTTGGTTGATGTAATGTAACCTCCTCGTTTTACAAATGCACCTCCCATACCAAAGTCGCCTACTTCGTATTCGTTCGAAATCCAGGTGATTTCTGCCATATCCGACAACTTCCGTCGTTTTAATTCAAAAGCAATGTTCAGTGCATATTCAAAGGCTGCTCCCTGACAAGTTGCCATCGGATGCCCTGTACCGATAAGAAATTTTTGTTTTTTTCCGGCTTTCATCAGTTCTATTTTCTTTTCGAGCTCTTCCCATGCATGTGCTGCATGGTCGTACGAACACACCGAAACTGTATTTTTTCCGGGGCCCAAACCTTCTGTTCCTTCAAAATTCAAACGTGGTCCGGTAGCGTTTACCAGGTAATCGTATTCCACTTTATCGGTGGTTCCTTTTTGTTCGGCCGAAGTGTATTCAATACTTACAAAACCGGTATCCGAATTTGCATCTCCTTCAGGATGAATGGCTGTTGCTTTTGCCTGTCTGAAATCGATCCCCCAACGTTTGTATACTTTGTTCAGATCGAAGCGCACCTGGTCGGCTTTCATTCTTCCAACGCCAACCCAAATGTTCGACGGAACCCATTGGTAGTATTTACTTGGTGAAACAACAATTACATCGTGTTTCTTTCCTAATTTTTTTTTGAGAAATGCTGCGGCGGTATGCCCGGATATACCGGCACCTAGAACGACTACTTTCATAAGTATTGATTTTTTGTTTATTATGATTAACAAAAAGTTGGAATGAAAGTTATAAATATTTAGACTTTAATGTGATGTTATTGAGCAGTTTATGTGATTAAGGTTACACTGTTCGTGTTTGGGTTTATTTATTTGGTCGTAATCATATGTTTTTTACCTGCTGTTTTCGCCGATCCATATTTTTATAAATCCGGAATTAGTCAATGGCGCGAATTGTATTCTGCTATTGCAAGTGGCGAAGGGGTGTTTTTTCTTTTCTGCCACGGCTGTCGGAGTAGAAAAACCATAGCTTATTTTGTTGTCGACAGCTGTCGGGTAGAAAACCAGAAACTTTTTTCCCTTATTCTGCGCAGCGCAGAGAAAATTGAAATTAGATTTTGATGAAACAGTACAGTGCGAAGAAAACGGATGGTTTTTTTTGATGAAACACCAGGGTACGAACTAGCTGAACGCTTATTTTTTATGGCGCTGTAGCGTATCGTGCATTTTTATGTTAATAATTGCCCGGGCCTAAGTGCCTGAAACATAAAAATTATGCTTAGTTTTAAAACACTAAAAATAAAACCATTGACTACGCACCAGCAAATAAAATCCGAATTTTGAAAACACATAATACATCCGGCCCGGCAGAAACATTAAAAAGCATAAAAATAATGTTTGATGAGCTATAGTTATAATATACCAAAGGTTCACATTACTTCCTGTACAGGGAGATTATAAATACTTTTAGTATGCAGACAGAAAAGTTATACCCAATTTTAAAAAAGACCTATGAACACTTTTCAAGATACGATTGAAACACTTTTCTCAAGAATTTCTATTTTGCAAGGGACTCTTTCTTATTTAGATTATGCACTGACAAATTATGGAAAGTTTTTAAAGAAGAAATTCGAAGAATCCAACGAAGAGTTACCTGACTTTCTTCTTGGAACCAAATTAGTAATCTGTGATTTAACAGGACCTACAGATAATGGTTGGAACTATTATTACCCTACTGCACCGAATTATAAGGTTACATTTTCAAGTAATGATAAAGAAGTTGAAAAATTAATTAACAGAGAATCAAGTTTTATATTAGCTCAAGGTTATGAAGCATTCTCCGTTTTTCTAAAAAACACTCTAATTGAGTATTTCAAATTATTTCCGAAAGAGGCAGTTGATATTAAGCTAGTTAAAAACGAAATAGACTTACTCAATATCAATTGGAGCGATAAAATTAGAGGACTAAGGACTGGGCGAAATCACAAAGAACTCTTTAAAATTTTACACAAAATAGAGCCGAGTTTGTCTTCCTCTGAAAAAGAGAATAACAAAAATGTAAATCTTTATGACTGGTACCAGATCATTTCCTTGATACGACACAAAATAACACACTCAAATAACGAAATTCTTAAAACAGATAGAGATTTTAAAAATTTATCAAACATTCAAAAAAGTTATTTTGAGGAATATTTTCTATTTCAAGAAAATGATGAAAGCTTTGTAATCAATCTCAACCGCAAGATTTGTAAAAACAATTTGGATTTGTTAGTTGAATATGCATTTCTAATTTTCAAATCCATATCGATCAAGTCAAAGTTCGACTGGAAAATTTTAAAGAATATGGATAAATAAAAACAGGGCATAACAAAGAATATATTTCAGAGCGGGGTTGGTGCTGTTTGTAACTGCGGATTCTCGCAACATCGTTCCGTGCCGGACAGTAACGAAGCTCCGAAATCCGCTCCGCAACATGTACCAACCGTCATACTGTCTAAAAACCTTTTTTTAAGAGGAATTTATTCAGACTGTAAGTTTAATTTGAAACAAATATTGAAACGTCAGACCGTTAAAAATAGTTATTAGACAGACTGCCGTTGTGTGCAAGGTTAAAAAGAACAAGATGAAGCATATAATATTAATATCATGTGTAAGCCAAAAGTTGACAATTAAATCCAAAGCAAAGGATTTATACATAAGTACTCTTTTCAAGAAAAATTTGGAATATGCTTTATCTCTAAATCCTTCTCTAATTTTCATTTTATCCGCAAAATATGGACTTGTGGAACTTGATGAAACAATTGAACCGTATGACAAAACTCTGAATAATATGAGTTCATTCGAAAGTAAGGAATGGGCAGAGTTGGTACTAAACAAATTGAGAAAATTAACAGATTTAAGAAAAGATAAATTCACTTTTTTAGCAGGTAACAATTACCGAAAATACCTAATTCCACATCTAAAATTTTACGAAATCCCCATGGATGGATTACGTATCGGGAAACAACTACAATGGTTGACTAAAAACACAAAAAAGGAAAATCATTGCTTGATGTTACACAATTGGTTTGACCAATGTAAAAAATATTCATTCCCATTTGACAAAAATAAAATCCCTGAAAATGGGATTTACATTCTTTTTGAAAAAGGGGAATTAGGACACTCGACAAATAGAATAGTTCGAATAGGCTGCCATACTGGAGCAAATCAGCTTCCATCTCGTTTGACCCAGCATTTCTTAAACGAAAATAAAGACAGGAGTATTTTTAGAAAAAATATTGGTCGAGCAATTTTAAATAAAGAAAATGATTCATTTTTAGAAAAATGGGAAATCGATTTAACTCCAAGAGAAGCAAGAGAAAACTATTCTAAATCAATAGATTTTGAAAAACAAAAATCAATTGAGAAAAAGGTTACGAAATATATTCAGGAGAGCTTTTTCTTTTCAATATTTCCTGTCGAGGACAAAAAAGAACGACTTTATTTGGAAGCGAAAATAATTTCTACGGTTTCTTTATGTAGTGAATGTTTCCCATCTAAAAATTGGTTAGGCAATTATTCTCCAAAAGAAAAAATCAGACAAAGCGGACTTTGGCAAGTAAATGAGTTATGGAAATCACCGCTTTCAGATTCGGATATGAATCAATTGGAACTGATAATAAAACAAAATGAATAAAACCCAGCCCATAACATGTACATATTGCAGGGCGGGGTTCGGTGGTACGCCAACTGCGCCTGCCTGGCTGCGCAGTCAGACAGGGATTCTCGTTTCGCAGTTCCGTGTCCGCCAGCTGGCGGACAGGAACGCTCTCCGAAATCCGCAACGACAACATGTACCAACCGTTACAAACCGGCAACAAGACTGGAGAAAATGGCTCGAAAGAAATTTTGAGTCAAAAGACGATAACTGGTTGGAATATCCATAAAAAAAGCCGGCAAAAACCGGCTTTCTTTTATACTAAGTTGTTGTTACTAACAATCAGATCCTTTTCCTTTTCCTTCGGCTTGTTCTTTAAACCAGCTAAGTGGGTGCGATGTTGGACGCTCAATTGGCATACCGTAAATACGGTCGTTTACCAACGAAGCTAAAACACCCAGCGCTCTGGAAACTCCAAACATAACGGTGTAGAACGAATACTCTTTGATACCGTAGTGGTACAATAACGATCCACTGTATGCATCAACATTCGGCCATGGATTTTTAATTTTTCCAACTGAACCTAGAATTGGTGGTACTACACGATACAACTGATTGGCAAGATTTACCATTTTGTCGTCCTTAATGTACTTGTTGGCAAATTGTTCCTGAGCAGTAAAACGTGGATCGGTTTTACGAAGTACGGCATGTCCGTATCCCGGAATAACACGTCCGTCTTCCAGTGTTTTTTTACAGTATTCTGCAACCTGCTCGTCAGTTGGCGTGTCGGTATCCAGTTCTTCAATCATTTCAAACATCCAGAAAATAACATCCTGGTTGGCCAAACCGTGCAAAGGCCCTGCCAGACCTGTCATTGCAGCAGCGTAACAGTAATATGGATTACTTAATGCCGAACCAACAAGATGGGCAGTATGCGCCGAAACGTTTCCTCCCTCATGGTCAGCATGAATAATCATGTACAAGCGGAACAAACGACGAATGTCTTCCGAATCAAATCCCATCATATGTGCCAGGTTACCTGCCCAGTCTAAATGTGGATTTGGTTCAATGTGTTTGCTGTTATGAAACTGACGACGATAAATGTATGCTGCAACACGAGGTAAACGTGCAATCAGGTTCATTGCATCTTCGTACGTAGCATCCCAATAGTATTTTTTATTTACTCCCGCACGATACGCTTTCTGGAAACTGGATTCAGTTGCCATTGAAAGAATAGCAGCGCTAAATTGTGTCATTGGTTTCGATGTTTTTGGCATCGCATCAATCACATCAAAAGTATGTTGCGGCACGTGGGCTCTTGTTGCCAAATCTCTTGATAGGTTTAATGCATCTTCCTGCGATGGAATCTCACCAATTAGCATTAAATAAAGTAAACCTTCGGGAATAGGTTCGCCGTCAGGATTAATTTTAGGAAGTTTTTCCTGTAGCTCAGGAATGGTATAGCCTTTAAAACGAATTCCTTCTGCAGGATCTAATTTAGAAGTATCGGTAACCAAAAGAGGTATACCTTTCATCCCTGTTAATACTTGTCCGAGTGTAACTTCACCCAGCACAACATCGGCATGTTCTTTTTTGAGTCGCTGAAACTCCTTGGCGCATTTATTGGCCTTTTGATAAAATCTGTACTTAATATATTCCATTTGTATAGGTATTAATTTATTACTGTCTGTTTTAGTGCATATTTTTAATAATCGCGTCGGCAAATTCCGAAGTTGTTAAAAGCGTGGCACCTTCCATTTGCGCATGCAAATCTGATGTTACCTTTCGTCGGGCAAATACATGTTCCATTGCATCGTACACGTGTTCGGCAGCTTCGTCCCAGCCCATGTATTCCAGCATCATAACACCTGAAAGAATAAGAGAACCCGGATTGGCTTTCCCGGTTCCGGCAATGTTAGGAGCGGTACCATGTGTCGCTTCAAAAATGGCATAACCACTTTGGTAGTTGATGTTGGCTCCCGGAGATATTCCAATACCTCCAACCATGGCAGCCAGTTGGTCTGAAACGTAATCGCCGTTAAGGTTCATCGTGGCAATAACCGAATGATCCCATGGATGAAGCAATGATTCTTGTAAAAACGCATCGGTGATACAGTCTTTTACAATTACCTTTCCTTCTTTTTTTGCAGCATCAAGCGCTTTGTCGGCATCTAACTGTCCTTTTTTCTTTTTTATTTTTTCAAATTCACGCCAGGTAAATGTCTGTTCTGCAAATTCGTTTTCAGCCAAATCGTAACTCCAGTTTTTAAATGCACCTTCGGTAAATTTCATGATGTTACCCTTGTGCACAATGGTTACTGAAGGCAGGTTTCTTTCAATGGCATATTCAATGGCAGCTTTTGTTAAACGTTCTGATCCGTCCTTCGAAATGGGTTTAACACCAAATGATGAAGATTCAGGGAAACGAATTTTGTCAACTCCCATTTCGTTGATGAGGAAATCGCGAAATTTCTTTGTTTTTTCCTCGCCAACCATGTATTCTATCCCTGCATAAATATCTTCAGTGTTTTCTCTGAAAATGTGCATGTCGACCATGGATGGATAACGAATGGGAGAGGGCACACCTTTAAACCAGCGAACCGGTCGCACACAAACATATAAATCAAGTGTTTGACGCAGTGCAACGTTTAACGAACGTATACCTTCGCCAACGGGAGTTTGCAATGGTCCCTTAATTCCAATCAGATATTCTTTAAAAGCTTCCAGCGTTTCATCCGGAAGATATGTCCCGGTTTCATGAAACGCTTTTTCACCGGCCAGAACTTCTTTCCAGGTAATTTTCCGAGTTTCTCCGTATGCTTTTGCAACAGCCGCATCAATAACTCTTTGCGATGGGCCACTGATATCCTTTCCTATGCCATCCCCCTCGATAAACGGGATTGTTGGAAAATCAGGTACTACCAGCTTCCCGTTAACTATTTTGGTTTTATTTGTCATATTTTTTATCTCGCAGATTTCGCGGATTCCCGCTGATATTATAAATTGTTTACGACTCTTTTAATTGAATCCGAAATTTGTTCTGAATTAAAATTAACGAGTATTCCTAACTTTTTGTTCGAAAGCTTTAAATAAGTTAATACTTGTTTGTAGTGAACGTTTGCCAATGATTCAACTGATTTTAATTCTATAATTACTTTGTCTTCAACTAAAATATCAATTCTGAATCCCTGTTCAAAATATATTTCCTCATAAACAAAGGGTAAAACAACTTGTCGTTTTATCGAATACCCCAGTTTCTCAATTTCATAACTTAATGCTGTTTCATAAACCGATTCAAATAAACCAGGTCCAAGATTATTGTATACTTTGAAAATCGCCCCCTTACATCGTATGAAATTTGATTCTCAACATTATCCATTGATTTTTGCTCTTAAATTACAATATATTGTTAATCTTTTACGCAGATGGCTCAGATTTTTGCGTATAAATTTCAGCGAAATCTGCAAAATCTGCGTGAAAATTTAATTCAGTTTAGCCTGAAGATTTTCATCCAGCGCTTCCAAAAATTGCTCGGTAGTTAAATAATCGGCATCCGTTAAATCTTTGCCGTGTATTATCAAGGCCAGATCTTTGGTCATTTTTCCCGATTCTACGGTTTCAATACATACTTGTTCCAACGCATTGGCAAAACCAATCAGTTTTTCATTTTCATCCAGTTTACCACGGAAAGCCAAACCTCTTGTCCATGCAAAAATCGATGCAATTGGATTTGTAGATGTTGGTTTACCTTGTTGGTGCTGGCGGAAGTGACGAGTAACAGTACCATGTGCAGCTTCGGCTTCCATGGTTTTTCCATCAGGAGTAACCAGCGTCGATGTCATTAAACCCAGTGATCCAAAACCTTGTGCTACCGTGTCGCTTTGTACATCGCCGTCGTAATTTTTACAAGCCCATACATAGCCACCTTCCCATTTCATGGCTGCTGCTACCATATCGTCGATTAAACGATGTTCGTAGGTAATTCCCAGTTCATCAAATTTTTCTTTGTATTCAGTTTCGTATACTTCCTGGAAAATATCTTTAAATCTGCCATCGTATCTTTTCAGAATTGTATTTTTTGTTGACATGTACAGCGGCCATTTTTTTGTAATTGCCTGTTGCATACACGAATGAGCAAATCCGTAAATCGATTCGTCGGTATTGTACATTGCCATTGCAATTCCATCTCCTTCAAAGTCGTATACGTTATGTGTAACAGGTTCGCTGCCGTCTTCAGGAGTAAAAGTAATGGTCAATTTTCCCTTTCCTTTTGATACAAAATCGGTGGCACGATACTGGTCACCAAAAGCATGACGTCCGATACAAATTGGTTTTGTCCATCCCGGAACCAGGCGTGGTATATTATTTATAATAATTGGCTCGCGGAAAACAGTTCCACCTAATATGTTACGTATGGTACCATTTGGCGATTTCCACATTTCTTTCAAGTCAAATTCTTCAACTCGTGCTTCATCGGGAGTAATGGTTGCACACTTTACGCCAACACCATACTTTTTTATTGCATTTGCTGCATCAATGGTTATCTGATCGTCTGTTTCATCACGACTTTCCATACCTAAATCGTAATATTTTAAATCGATATCCAGATAGGGAAGGATAAGTTTTTGCTTGATAAAATCCCAAATTACTCTTGTCATCTCATCACCGTCGAGCTCTACGACCGGATTTTGAACTTTTATTTTTTGCATCGTTCTAAATTAATTTACTGGTTATTTTGATTTTTGAAATTGGTTTTCAAATTTATTTCTAAAAATTTGGTGCTTGTGTTATCGCTGTTTAATCAGCTTTTACACTGCGCCTTTATGTATTTTTGGTAGTTTAACCCCGGCGTAATATCCGGGGTTAATATCTTCGAAACCGAGAAGAATCTATTTCTTCTGCCGGTTATTAGACGTTTTGTTCTCGAATAAGATTTAAGGCAGATCCTGCTTTAAACCAATCGATTTGCTGCTCGTTGTACGTGTGGTTAAGTTTAATGGTATCTTTCGAACCATCGGTATGTACCACTTCAAGTGTTAGCTGTTTTCCGGGAGCGAATTCAACCAAATCAACAAAGTTGAAAATGTCATCTTCCTGAATCAGATCGTAATCGTTTTCGTTGGCAAAAGTCAATCCAAGCATTCCTTGTTTTTTAAGGTTGGTTTCGTGAATACGCGCAAACGATTTTACAATTACGGCTTTAACTCCCAAATGGCGGGGTTCCATTGCTGCATGTTCGCGCGATGATCCTTCGCCATAATTTTGGTCACCAATTACCACAGTAGGAATACCGGCAGCTTTGTATTCGCGCTGAACAGCAGGAACCGCATCGTACGTACCGGTTAATTGGTTTTTAACTTTATTGGTTTCGCTGTTAAATGCATTTACGGCACCAATCAGCATATTATTCGAAATGTTATCGAGGTGACCACGGAAACGCAACCATGGACCGGCCATTGAAATGTGGTCGGTGGTACATTTCCCAAGCGCTTTAATCAATAATTTTGCACCTGTAATATTTTGTCCGTCCCAGGCAGCAAAAGGATAAAGGAGTTGCAGACGTTGTGATTCTTCAGAAACCGAAACTTCAACACCTGATCCATCGGCAGCGGGTGCCTGAAAACCTGCATCTTCCACTTCAAATCCTTTGGTTGGCAGCTCATCGCCTGTAGGTAAATCCAATTTAACTTCTTCTCCGTTTTTGTTTGTAAGCGTATCAGTTGCCGGATTAAAGTCCAAACGACCCGCAATTGCCAGCGCAGTTACCATTTCGGGCGATGTTACAAATGCATGTGTATTGGGATTTCCATCGGCACGTTTCGAGAAGTTTCTGTTGAACGAATGAACGATCGTATTTTTTTCTCCTTTTTCAGCTCCCGGTCTTGCCCATTGTCCAATACATGGGCCACAGGCATTGGCAAATACTTTACCTCCAATTTTTTCAAAGGTTTCAATAAAACCATCGCGTTCAATGGTGAATCGAACTTGTTCCGAACCCGGAGTGATTGAATACTCTGCTTTGGTAATCAACCCTTTTTCTTCGGCTTGTTTTGCAATTGATGCAGCACGCGAAATATCTTCGTACGATGAGTTGGTACAACTTCCGATTAAGCCAACCGAAACTTCAAGTGGCCAGCCATTTTCAACGGCAACTTCTTTCATGCGCGAAATTGGTGTTGCACGATCGGGAGTGAACGGCCCGTTTACATGCGGTTCCAGTTCCGAAAGATTAATTTCGATAACTTCGTCGTAAAACAATTCCGGATTTTCGTAAACCTCGGCATCTGCATCCAGATCGGCTTTTATTTCGTTTGCCAATTCGGCAACCTGAGCACGCCCGGTTGCTTTCAGGTAGCGTTCAATACTTTCGTCGTAGGCAAAAATACTGGTGGTTGCACCTACTTCGGCACCCATGTTACAAATGGTTCCTTTTCCTGTTGCAGAAAGCGATTTTGCACCTTCTCCAAAATATTCAATAATTGCACCGGTTCCGCCTTTTACGGTAAGAATACCGGCTACTTTTAAAATTACATCTTTTGGAGCAGCCCAGCCGCTCAATTTTCCTGTAAGTTTAACACCAATTAATTTTGGCATTTTTAATTCCCATGCCATTCCGGCCATAACGTCAACAGCATCGGCACCGCCAACTCCAATGGCAACCATTCCAAGTCCACCTGCATTTACGGTATGCGAGTCAGTTCCAATCATCATACCTCCTGGAAATGCATAATTTTCCAAAACTACCTGGTGAATAATTCCTGCACCCGGTTTCCAGAAACCGATTCCATATTTATTTGAAACTGATTCTAAAAAGTCGTATACTTCTTTGTTTATGTCTTTGGCAACACCCAAATCTGTTTTGCCTTCTACCTGCGCCTGAATAAGGTGGTCGCAATGAACGGTTGAAGGAACAGCAGTTGTTTTTTTACCCGAATTAATAAATTGCAACAATGCCATTTGTGCAGTTGCATCTTGCATGGCAACCCTGTCCGGTGCAAAATCAACATAATCGGCACCTCGGTTAAAAGCAGCTAATTCCTGTGCTGCAAACAGGTGAGAATAAAGAATCTTTTCGGCGTAAGTCATCGGCTTATTCAAAACATTCTTGGCTTTTTTTACTCGCTCAGGGAGTTCTGAATACACTTTTTTAATAAGGTCTAAATCGAACATAAGATATTTAGTTTTTTTTAAATTTGTCTGCGTACTACTTGTCATTTTCAGAAACAATAAATATCGCGAAAAGTTGACGGATTTCCTATAAAAAATAACTATTACGCATTAATTTAATTGATGGTTTTTTCAATAAATAAAAGGAAATAAAGGGAAGTAGTTTGTAACCATTATCACATTATGTAATGTATATTGCTTTTATTATTCTGATGAAACAAAGCATTCATCCTTTCTTACTCACAGGCAATAATCTTAATGTGTTGGTAATTAGTGTTAAATGTGTTTTTTTGTCCGATTTTATTTTAGAAGTACTTACCCAAAAACCTTAGCCGGTTGTGCCCATCGCATTTGATATGGCGTTTACCGAAATCAGTAATAAATTCAAGTCTTTTTCTTTGTCATCGTCTGAATCATAGGCTGTTTCGCGCCATTTTTTGAGTATCCTGATTTGATTTTTGTGTAAAATATCTAAAACTTCAGCACGAAGAGAAGTGGAATAAAAGTGATTTTTTCGCCGTACATCCATCGGAAGAACCAGTAATTCCTGTAAATAACTTCGGGTTTTTTGTAGCTCTTCCATTACCTGATTCATAATGGTTTTTCTCACTTCCGGTTTATTAACCAATGCTGCATATGAGGTCATGATTTTTTCGTCGGTACTGGCCAGACTTGTGTCGATGTTGGTAAAAACATAACGTATAAAATGACTTGTTTTTATGAGTTGTTTTAAGGTGTCGAACATGTCGGGATGTTCGTTTTTGAGCTTTTCGAGTGTTGACCCAACACCATACCAGCTTGTAATGTGGTAACGCGACTGGCTCCAGCTAAAAACCCAGGGAATGGCCCGTAAATCGGCAAAAGACGGTTTGCCTGTTCTTCGTGAAGGACGGGAACCAATTTTACTTTGTTCAATCACATCAATTGGAGTGGCCTGTCGGAAAAATTCAAGGAAATGTTCGTTTTGCAATAACTGAGAATACAACTTTTTCCCTTCTATTCCCATAAACTCAACTATTTCGGCTGCAGCATTTTCGGGTTTGTCGTTGTGTTTGTGAAGCAAAGTATTCAGTGTACTTCCCGAAAGCATTAGTTCCAGGTTGTAGGCTGCATTTCCTTTGTTTGCATATTTCTTTTCAATGGTTTCACCTTGCTCGGTCATTTTTATTTTTCCGGCCAGGGTACCATGTGGCAGGCTTCTGAAAAACCAGTGAACCGGTCCCGCGCCCCTGCTTATTGATCCGCCTTTTCCGTGAAAGAATTTGATGTCAACATTGTGCCGTTTTCCCACTTCTGTTAATTCTTTTTGTGCCTGAAATAAAAACCAGGTACTTGCCAATATACCACCATCTTTGTTGCTGTCGCTGTAGCCGATCATTACTTCCTGTATTTTACGGCTCTGTTTGTTTTCTCCGCGCTGGTATTCAAGGCTGTTTTGTACCTCCGGAATTGTAAGGTACTCATCGAGTATTCCAGGACTGGCAATTAAATCCTCAATGGTTTCAAACAGCGGAACAACATGTATTTTTGAAATCAGGGTTTGGTCGTAGAATGTTAGCCCGGCTTCTCTGGCCAACAAATAAACAGTAAGCAAATCATCCACATTTCGGGTCATACTTACAATAAACGAACCCAGTGCCGTGCCGGAATACTTGTCGAAATGGTTTTTTACCACTTTCAGGTAATCCAGAACATTTTGGGCTTCCAATGGCAATTGGGTAAACGCATTTATAAATGGCCTGTTACTTTTTAATTCCTGCTGGATCAGCTGCGTTTTGTTTTCGTTGCTGTAATCCTCTAAAATATGCGAAGCCTGTATAATTTGTTGCAGTGCCTTTTCGTAATAGGCACTGTTTTGACGAATATCGAGTTGAGCCAGGTGAAATCCAAAGGTTTTGGTTTTTTGTATAACCGGCATTAAGGAATGGTAGACCAATGATTCTTCTTCAATTTCGAGCAAACCTTTTTTTAAGATCAAAAGGTCGTCGATTAATTCTTCCTGGTGTTTGTAGCAGCCTTTCTTCTCGATTAATTCAAAAACCTGACCTTTGCCAATGTCAACCGGAAGACGCGCAATTAATGCCAGTACATAAAGTTTGAAAGCTTCTTTTTTGTTGGTTCTAACCAGCGACTTTAATTGGTTGCCGTTTAGCGCAATAATTTCTTTAAAGCGGTCTGAAATGGTTTTTGGAAGCTGGTTTAAATCGAAATAAAAGCTTAATTCTTCGGCTAGTTTGAGCAATTCGTTTTTAAGAATAAGAAATGCGTTTAACCTAAGTTTTTTTAAGGTGTAATTTGTTAATTCGGCTGTTACCAGCGGGTGTCCGTCGCGGTCGCCGCCAATCCAGCTTCCAAATTTAATCATCGGGAAGCTGTCGTTTTGTATCAGTTTATCGCTGTTAAATCCATTGAATTTCCATGCTTGCAGCAATCTTCTGTGTGTAATTCCAATAATTTCGGGAAAAACGTTGGTGAAATAGTGAAGCACATTTTCGAGTTCGGTTTCCACATTTGGTTTTTCCATATAAAACTCGTCGATGTGCCAAATTGCATTTAACAAACGTTTTATTTGCTCGCGGTTTTCCTCCATTTCGAAGGAATTGTACATCGAGTTTTCGCGCTGCAATAAAAGCAGGTACAACTCGCGGTATTTTTTCAAAACCACCGGACGTTTTGCTTCGGTAGGATGAGCGGTAAGAACAGGCTCAACTTCAATTTTACCCATTGCTTCCAGAATTTCATCTTCCGAAATAGTATTGGCTTTTAAATGTTGCAGGCTGTTGGCCCAAAGTCCATTGATTGACGATAATGTGTTTTTCTCTTCTGTTTTTCTTCGGTTCTGTACAGCACCGTTTGTTTCAACTAAATTTAGCAATTGAAAAGCTACCGAAAAGAGGTGAAAATGTTTTCGTTCGAATTGAATTTCTTCAAATTTTGAGCTGGCATACAACCAAGGGATACACTCGGCGAGTTCATTCTCTTTGTTTTCAAGTAAAACTTCTTTCAAACAAATTAGAAGAAATTCGAGGTCGTAATAGGGTTTTCCGAGATTTTGTTTCAGTGTTTCAAGTTGCAACATTTTTGTCGAGCTTTGTTTTACCAAGTTAACAAAAAAAGTTGTAAAGTTGTTTTCAACTCAAGCAAAACAACTCGGAGGTACCCGATGTTTTCTGATGCAATCGCTTTATAGCAATAATGTATGGTGCCGGATAGTTTTTGCCCGCTTTATATTTTAACAATGCACGAATCGGGAAGCCAGCCTTTATTTCCATCGGCCAGTTTAATCTCTTTCCAGGTATTTAAACTGTCGGTTACTTCAATTTTTAAACCTTCGTAAATCAGAAACAAATCGGTGCCGGTTTCGGTTGGCGAGCTTTTAACGGTAACGCGTGGACAAAATACAATGGCATGATTTCGTTTGTTGATCTTTCCTTTTTGTTGAGCAGCCATGGAAAAAGTAAATCCCGAAAATACAACTGCAAGAATGCCAAGCCAAAACGAAATACGTTTAACGCTTACCACGCGGCTAAAAATAAATAATCCCAGCAATAGCAGAAATAAAATAAACGCTCCAATGCTAATGTAGGCCCAGGTATCAGCCGGATATTTATTAATTACCGAAGTTCTCCAACGCAGGAAAAAAGGTTGCGGTAACTCTTCAATTTTTGTTACAACAAACTGGTTGGCTATCTTCAAATTAAAATCGATGTCTTCGTCTTGCGGAGCCAAAACTTTTGCACGTTCGTAATTTAAAATAGCGTTATTTACATCGCCGCTTTTGTAATATGCGTTTCCCAGATTAAAGTATAATTTGGCCGATTCTTCACCTTTGGCAGCAATTGTTTCGTACAACGAAATTGCCTGTTCGTATTCTTCGGTAGTAAAGTAAGCATTGGCTTTATCCCAAAGTTGTTCGTTGGTTTCCTGAGCTGCAAGAAAAAAAGGAACAACGAATAATATGAGTGCTACTATCTTTTTCATCCTCTCTATCGTTTAATCTGTTTTTCAAACCGGCTCATGGTAGATTCGGCTTTTTTGTATAATTCGTGTCGGGCTTCCGATCCTCCAGCAGGTGCATAACGTGCAAATTCGCACTGCTCAACCACTTCTTCAAAATCTTTAATTACAGTTTCTTCTACGTTTCTGTCCTGTAATTTTGTAATTGCAGTTTCGCGGTTTAAGTCGGCCACCGGTATTCCAAGTTTGTCGCTCAAATAACCCCAGAAAGCTTTTAATATTGCCTCGTGGAAAGCTTCGTTGTTGTTTTGTTTCATAAAGCCGGAAGCAGCCTTTAAACGTTTGGTAGCAATGCGGTTTGCTTTTTTGTTTCGAACCAAAGCAATGTTGGCATTTTCGCGCGCTTTTTTCCTGTACACAAAGTACAGCACAACAAACAATACAGTACTAATAATATAGATCAGGTAAAAAGCCAGACTACCGTAAAAGGTAGTTCCTTTTGTTTTTAACGATGGGTTGCCTTGTTTTATAAAACGAATGTCCTGACCAATCAATTGAACATCTTCTTTTCTTAATGAGCTAACAATTGTAGCTGACTGTTCTTCGTTGCCTTTTTCAACATGCAGATTGTATTCCGGTGTCGATTTGGTTTCGTACGAACCTGTTGACGGATTAAAGTAGGCAAACTTTAACGACGGGATGGTGTAATCTCCTTCAAAACGTGGCTGGAATAAGTATTCAACCGTTTTTGTGCCCGATGCTCCGTTGTCGGTGGCTGTCACGTTATCGGTGGCTCGTGGATCGTATACTTCAAAGTCGGTGGGTAATTTTAACTCCGGATTTCGTACCAGTCGGATGTTTCCATTGCCGCTGATTTTTACGGTTAATGTAACAGCATCGTTGGTTGTAACGTTTTCGCTGCTGATGTTCGATGTAATATTAAAACTACCAACACCACCCAAATAATTGGCCGGAGCACTTGGTAAATCTTTAACACGAACAGTAACTTGTTCGCTTGTTACACGGGCTTTTACCGTTCTGTAGTTGTCAAAAAAATCGTCGAAGAAACTTCGTGCTTTCACTCGCTGGCGAACCAAAAGTGCCATGCTGAATGGCTCAATTTTTAAAGCTCCGTTTTGCTGTGGAAACAGAATTGTTTTTTTCAATATTCCTACCTGGTATATTTTGTCGTTATATACTTCGCGGGTAAAATTTATTTGCTGCGGAATTTCAATGTCCTGAGTGTAAAAACCTTCATAGGTAGGCAGGTTCACTTCGTCGAAACCCGAAATCGGAATGTTGGGATCGACATACAACTTTACGGTTGCAATTATCTGTTCTCCTCGGTAAGCATTTATTTTGCTCAACGCCACGCGTAAAAAAAGGTTTTCTTTATCGAGGCTTATGTTTTGCGGAGCCGACTGCTGCTGGCCGCCGCTGTTTTGCTGCTGTTGAGTAGTTGGAGCAGATGAAGCCTTTACCACTTGAATTTTCAAGGTGTTCGACTCAAAAACTTTCCCTCCGACATCGATTGACGCCGGGCGAATTTCGAAAGTACCTTCTTTCTTTGCCCGTAAAATATAGGTGTACGAGTAGTTAACCTGCGTGGTTGTTTTCCCGTTTATGGTTTGAATACTTGTAGATGAACCCTGACTGGGGCCCATTAATATCTGAAAATTATCGCTTAATCCGGGTGGCAGTTTTAAGTTGCTGCCCCGTTCGTTTAGCGAAAAGCTAAGTCGGAATTGTTGCCCCATTTCAACGGCATTGGGCGCGGTCATCTCAAAACGTGTTTGTTCTGCCCGGGCAATTAACGTCGTACAAAAAAGGAAAACATATATTACAAATTTCTTTATCATCGTTTCAATCCTACAAAATTATTGTTTTTGTTTAATTGCCTGTTACGTTTCTCTGTTTATCAATAATCCTTAATGTTATTTGTCAACAATCCAATTTTTTCGTTAAAAAAGCCTTCTTTCCATTACTGAAAACTGCGACTGCGACTGTAACTGCCCACTTTCGTTCTACCATTCTTTTTCCGACTGCGCTCGTTTTGCTTTTGCGGCTTTGGCTTTTTTTACCTTATCCTGAATGTCGCGTTCGTCGTTTTGTAAAGCTTGTAACAACTGCTCAGCATCTTGTTTCGAAATTTTGTTTTGCTGTGGCTGTTGTTTTTGCTGCTGGTCTTTATTCTGCTGATCTTTGTTTTGTTGCTGATCCTGATTTTGCTTGTCCTGGTCTTTTTTATCCTGATCCTTGTTCTGGTCCTGATTATCCTTGTTCTGGTCCTTATTCTGATCTTTGTTTTGGTCCTTGTTTTTATCCTGATCCTTGTTCTGATCCTTGTTTTGTTTATCCTGCTCTTCTTTCTTTTTCTTCAACATCTGAGCGTAGGCCAAATTGTATTTTGTTTCCAGGTCGGACGGATTCTCACGAAGCGCTTTTTTATACGATTCGATACTTTCGTCGAGTTTTTCCTGCATCAACTGCGTATTTCCCAGGTTGTGGTTTGCCCGGGCACGCTCTTCGGGTTCTGTCATTTTTTCCGAAAGCTCAGAGAATTTACCTTCTGCCTCTTCAAACCTTTGTTGTTTGTACATGGCATCGGCCAGGTTATAATTCCACTTTAAATCGTCCGGACGTTTGTCCAACGCTTTTCTGTATTCTGTTTCGGCGTTGCTAAATTTTACTGAATCAATTTTAGTGGTATCGCCAACGGCTTCCATAAAAAGTTTGTTTCCATTGCGCACAAACTTCCTTTCGTTTTGCCCAAAAGCAAGTGCCGATAGTGTTAGCAGAACTAATATGAAATATAATCTTCTCATTTTTTTTAAAGTTGCGAGTTACATGTTACATGATGCAGGTTGTAGAAAAAACTTGCAACTTGTAACCTGAAACCTGTTAACCAAACAATTTAATATTCTTCAAATACTTGTTTTTGCGTTCCAGAATCACATATTCCAGCAACAATAAAAACAAGCCTACCGCAAAGAAATACTGGAATTGATCGTCGTATTCCGAAAAGGTTTTCGACTCCATTTCCTGTTTTTCCATTTTATTAATCTCGTCGAACAAAGCATTTAATCCAACCTGAGCATTGTTTGCCCGCACATAAATTCCTTCGCCGGCTGCTGAAATTTGCTCCAGCATTTGTTCGTTTAATTTGGTAACCACCACGTTTCCATCGCGGTCTTTTAAGTAATCGGTTTGCCCGTTACGTAAAACTGGTATGGGCGATCCCGAAGGAAGTCCCATACCAATGGTATGTACAATAATACCTTCTTCAACCGCTGCTTTGGCCGATGAAATGGCATCGTCTTCGTGGTTTTCTCCATCGGTAATAATAATAATGGCTTTGTTGGCTTCTCCGTTTGGAGTAAACGAACGGCGGGCTAAATCAATAGCCGCACCAATGGCAGTTCCTTGTTTAGGTACTATCTGGGTATTTACCGAATTCAAAAATAATTTTGCCGAATTATAATCGCTGGTAATTGGCAATTGAGTGTATGCATCGCCGGCAAAAACAATCAAACCAATTTTATCGTCTTTTAAACGGTCGACCAAACGCGAAATGGCTCGTTTGGCACGTTCCAGGCGATTGGGCTGAATATCTTCGGCCATCATACTGTTCGAAACATCAAGTGCAATTATCAGTTCAACTCCTTCGCGTTTTACCGTTTTTAATTTCGATCCAAACTGAGGACGTGCAATTCCGGTAATAAAAAAGGCCAGTGCCAGCATTAAAAGCATAAACTTAAACACCGGACGGTTTCGCGAACTAAAAGGCATTAAGTGGCTGATTATTTCTTGTTGCCCGAACTTTTTTAATGCCCTGCGCCGCGATATACGCGACAAAATAAAAAACAGGGTAAGCAATGGAATAATCAGCAATCCCCATAAATATTCAATATTTCCGAATCTAAACATTTCCATACTTTACTTATCTAAGGGATACTTCTAAAAAGTGTTACACGCAAGAATAAACTTGCAATTAAAAATAAGGCACCCAGCAGGGCAAAAGGCAAAAATTCTTCCGATTTACGGCTGAATTCCTTTACCTCTATTTTTGATTTTTCCAAAGCATCAATTTCTTTGTAAATCTCTTCCAGTTTGGTATTGCTGGTTGCTCTAAAATATTTTCCGTCGGTAAGGTTGGCAATTTCCTGAAGTGTTTCTTCATCAATTTTAACCTCCATGTCGCGTAACTGAACGCCAAACTGTGTTTGAACCGGGTAGGGGGCAGTTCCAATGCTACCAACTCCAACTGTATATACGCGTATTCCGAATGTTTTTGCAATTTCGGCAGCTGTAACCGGGGCAACTTCACCGCGGTTGTTTTCTCCATCGGTAAGTAAAATTACCACACGACTGATTGCTTCGCTGTCTTTTAATCGTGCCACCGAAGTTGCCAGCCCGTTTCCAATGGCAGTTCCGTCTTCAATAATTCCACTTTTAATGTCTTTAAACAGGTTGAGCAAAACTGCACGGTCGGTAGATAACGGGCACTGCGTAAAAGCTTCGCCGGCAAAAACCACTAAACCCATTCTGTCGTATTCGCGACCCGAAATAAATTCCATCGCCACATTTTTGGCAGCTTCCAGCCGGTCGGGTTGAAAATCCTGTGCCAACATACTACTCGAAATATCCAGTGCAATTACAATGTCGATCCCTTCGGTTTCGCTTTTCTCCCAATTTCGCGACGATTGCGGACGTGCCAAAACCACCACAAAAAATCCGATGGCAATTAATAAGGATACAAAAACCAGATGACGTAAATAGTGCCGGATGGTTTTTGGTGCTTTAAGTACCGAAGCAGTTGACGAAATCTGGATGCTTGCGGTATTTCTGTTTTGTCTGAAAATATACCATGCAGTCATGGGCACAAGTACCCATAAAATATGGAACAGTTCAGGGTTTTTAAATGTTAGTCCTTCAAACATCCTATCCTATTTAATTGTAACTTCTTCAATCGTGTCATCTTTCTCTCCATCCTGACCGCTGTCATTTCCTTTCGCCTTTTCATCCTGCTTTTTTTGCTCTTCTTTTTTCGTGTCGTTTATAAAAAAGTAAGCATTTACAAGCGCCATGTTATCGTCGTCAGGCAGCGGCTGGTATTTGGCAAATTTTACCAGGTCGGCCAGTTTTAAAATCTGGCTTAAGTTGGCAAACGATTTGTCGTTTAAAAGGCCTTTCTGATTTCTGAAACTTTCAATGGTTTCGTCGGAAGTTTGTTCCATAGCCTGAATCTGAAAGCGGTCTTCGATATAGGTTCGAAGCGTATCGGTAACTTCGCTGTAATATTGTTTCACCTTGCCTTTCTGCCACACTTTTTCCGCTTTAATTCTGTCCAGCTCGCGAATGGCAACAATATGAGGCGGCTCTTTCGGTTTTGGCGGACGGGCAAAAATTGGTTGGTTCTTTTTCTTTCTTTTAATGGAATACAGAAGGAAAAAAATGATTGCACCAATAAGAATAACACCCAAAATATAAGGTGTAACTTCTTTTAAGGTAAGTGGCGCACCATACGGCATTTTAATATCAGTAGGACCTTTGGTGGTGTCAATTTGCATGGTAAACACATTCAGCGTAACTCCGTTGCTCGGAATTGAATCGATTGTGCCATCCATGTTGTACCTGAACCAGTAGGGTGGAATGCGGTAGCTTCCACTGTCGAAACAAGTTATGGTGTAAGCCTGTATTTGTTTCATCAAGGTTTCGTCGTCCAACTCAAAAGTGTCGATACCTGAGCGGCTGATTACCTCAATTAAACTGGAAATGGTGTCGGGAACATCAGGAAACTGCACATCCATATTTTTTGGATGATCGATTTCGAGAAACAATTTTACCTGGTCGCCCAGCAGTATGTTTGTCGAATCGAGGCTGGCAGTTGCCTTAACGCGCTGTGCCTGCACATTTCCGGCAAATAAAATTGTTGCTAAAAGAAATACTATTTTAATATTCAGCTTCATTCGTTTTTTATTTTAATGCACGCTTTTTAAACAATGTCATTAACGATTTTACGTAGTCCTCGTTTGTATTGATAGCCGCATAATCAACACCACATTTTTTAAACATCGCATCCAAACGCCCGTTGTGTTTTATCCACCAGTCGGCATAAATTTTACGTGTTTTTCGCGAACTGCTGTCTACCCAAACATAATTGCCCTTTTCGGCATCTTTTACCTTAATCATTCCAATTGAAGGCAGTTCGGCTTCGCGTTCGTCGAATATTTTAAGCGCAACAATGTCGTGTTTGTTATTGGCGATGGAAAGTGCCATTTCCAATTCCTGGTTATCGTCCATAAAGTCGGAGATAACAAAAGCCGTACAACGTTTTTTTATGGCATTGGTAAGGTAGCGGATTGCTTCTGTAATATCGGTTCCCTTGCTTTCGGGTTCAAAGTCGATTAACTCGCGGATAATGCGTAAAATATGACTTTTCCCTTTCTTGGGAGGAATAAACTTTTCAATTTTATCGGAAAAGAAAATCACCCCAATTTTATCGTTGTTTTGAATGGCTGAAAAAGAAAGTACCGCTGAAAGTTCGGTGATAATGTTCTTTTTAAGCATTTCGAATGAACCAAAATCACGGGAGGCACTCACGTCAATAATCAGCATTACGGTAAGTTCGCGCTCTTCTTCAAAAACCTTAATGTACGGAGTGCTGTAACGAGCCGTAACATTCCAGTCGATGCTGCGAATGTCGTCTCCGAACTGGTATTCACGCACTTCCGAAAAAGCCATACCCCGTCCTTTAAAAGCACTGTGGTATTCGCCGGCAAAAATATTGCGCGAGAGTCCACGTGTTTTAATTTCTATTTTCCGTACTTTTTTTAATAAATCAGTTGTTTCCATGAAATAAGTTTCATGTTGCATGTTTCATGCTGCAGGTTACGCCTTGCATAAAACGTAACATGCGACCTGTAACCTGTAACCGTTTATGGTACCTCTACCGCATTCAAAATGTCAGTAATAATTTCTTCCGATGTAATGTTATTTGCTTCTGCTTCGTAACTCAATCCAATACGATGACGAAGTACATCAGGACAAACAGCACGCACATCTTCCGGAATTACATATCCGCGACGTTTAATAAAAGCATATGCTTTTGCTGCTTTAGCCAAACTAATTCCAGCCCTTGGCGATGCTCCGTAAGCAATCATATCGCTGTATTTTTCAAGCTTGTATTCGTTGGGTTCGCGTGTTGCAAAAACAATGTCAACAATGTATTTCTGAATTTTTTCGTCCATGTAAACATCTTTTACCACGTTGCGGGCACGAATAATATCTTCCGGCGCAAGAATGGTTGACGTTTCAGGGAATTCACTCAACAGGTTTTGGCTTATGATCAAACGTTCTTCCTCTTTTTTCGGATAGTTGATCACCACTTTCAACATAAAACGGTCGACCTGTGCTTCGGGAAGCGGGTAGGTACCTTCTTGTTCTATCGGGTTTTGAGTGGCCATTACCAGGAAAGGCTCGTCCAGTTTAAAGGTGTTGTCGCCAATTGTAATCTGGCGTTCCTGCATGGCTTCCAGCAAAGCCGACTGCACTTTTGCAGGCGCACGGTTAATCTCGTCGGCTAATACAAAGTTGGCAAAAATAGGCCCCTTTTTAATGCTGAATTCTTCCTTTTTTTGACTGTAAATCATCGTTCCCAAAAGGTCGGCAGGAAGTAAATCGGGTGTAAACTGAATACGTGCAAACTTGGCACTAATGGTTTTCGAAAGCGAATTAATGGCAAGCGTTTTTGCCAACCCCGGAACACCTTCCAAAAGAATGTGACCATTTGAAAGTAATCCAATTAAAAGGCTCTCAACCAAATGTTTCTGACCAACAATCACCTTGTTCATTTCCATGTTTATCATGTCAACAAACGAACTTTCTTTCTGTATCCTTTCGTTTAATTCTTTAATATCAACTGCTTGGTTCATATACTTATATTTTGTCTTTTTACTATTTTTAGCCCTTTCGGGTTCTTTCTGTTCTCGCAAATTAATTTTTTGGAAGACGGAAGACCGAAGTCAGAAGTTTTGTCAGTATCCGAATGCCCCGATATCTTATTGGTCTTTCATTTTCCAAATTGAAATCTCAATACCCTATCTATTCATCAATCCTTTTTTTTTGACAGCACGAAAATAAGCGATTGCAAATATAAAAAGCCTTTAATTTTGTTAAAAATTTTTAAGGAAAAATTTAGAATGTAGCGCTTTGCCGGAAAAATTGGCAGTATAAATCAATTATTCAAATTTTAGTATTTCGCAATTCGCAGCAATTTAACTCAATTATTTAACATTGCCTTTGTTTCCGCTCCTTTCAACTTTTTCCTTAATTTTGTTCGCTTCATAGTAATTTATATGATACGACGCTACTTTTTACAACTCAGCTATAAAGGAACAAATTACCACGGTTGGCAAATTCAGCCCAATGCTATTTCTGTGCAGGAGGTGATGGAAGATGCCTTATCGAAAATTTTGCGCGAGAAGATTGCGGTGGTTGGTGCCGGGCGAACAGATACCGGAGTACATGCGTCGTATTTTATCCTGCATTTCGACGCCGAAAACAAAGTTCCTGAAAACCTTGATCTGGTTTATAAATTAAACAGCTTTTTACCATCCGATATTGCAGTTCAAAAGGTGTGGCCGGTAAATCAGGAGCTTCATGCGCGGTTTAGTGCCACTTCACGAACGTATCATTATTTTATTTCGAGACAGAAAAATCCATTTACCACCAAAATAAGTTATACCTATTTAAAACCACTCGACATCGATAAAATGAATGAGGCGGCGCAACTGCTTTTTAACTACGAGGATTTTACAAGTTTCAGTCGTTTGCACACCGATGTAAAAACCAACAACTGCAAAATAATGCAGGCCGAATGGCGTGATGAAGAAAATCAGCTGGTGTTTGTAATAAAAGCCGATCGGTTTTTACGAAATATGGTACGTGCCATTGTTGGAACTTTGCTTGAAGTGGGTAAAGGAAAACTTTCCATTAACGAATTTTGCCAGATAATTGAAAACAAAGACCGTGGATTGGCTGGTGCTTCGGCTCCTGCTCAGGGTTTGTTTTTAGTTGATATTGGATACCCGGAAGAGAGTGATCAGTGATTAGTGTTCAGTCTCAGTGATCAGTATTCAGTCTCAGTGATCAGTGTTCAGGCTCATAGAATAGCTAATGACGCAATAAACCCTGACTTTATACTCATTCCTCAATCATCCAATCCCTCATTTACCCATTTACCCATTTACTATTCCTTTTATTGCAACAGATCTATCTCTTTGTTCGAGATGACAAATAAATTTTTCTGACCACTGCGACTGAATACCGAAAACTTTCTTTTCTTCTTTTATCTAAACCCTGCTACCGAAAACTGAAAACTTTTCTAACTTTGCGCTCAGTTGGTTGCGAATAATTTCGCTTTAAGGGAATCCGGTTAGAGTCCGGGACTGTGCCCGCAGCTGTAAATCCATGTATTGATTGCTACTTACGCCACTGTTACTTATTTGACGGGAAGGCAGCAATTGGAGGATAAGTCAGAAGACCTGCCAATGAAAGTTTAAATGAAGGAACTTCGGGAATAAAGTTTCGGAAATTAATCAACTGATTTCTGTATTTTTTCCGAGCAAAAACAATTAAAATGAATTTGATAAAAATTAGATTGTTTGTAGCTTTTATGTTGATTTGTGTGCTGGGAAATGCGCAACAAATCAATCGAATTATTTCGCTTGCACCATCCATTACCGAAAATTTGTACCTGATTGGTGCTAAGGATAAACTGGTGGGATGCACCACTTATTGTTTGCAGGCAGTTAACGACGGTATTCCTCAGGTTGGATCCACTGTTGAAGTAAATGTGGAAAGTGTTTTGGCGCTTCAACCCGATCTGGTGCTGGCCATGGAACTGACTAAACCGCAGGACATTGCCACCATTCGGAAACTGGGAATACGCGTTGAAATAATTCATTCGCCCAAAAGTTTTGATGAAATTTGTGCGCAAACCCTCGAGTTGGGTAAAATGATCGGTAATACTGAAACCGCAGAAAAACTGATTGCATCCACAAAATCCGAAGTCGACAAAATCCGTCAAAAATCAAAGAACCTAAGTCATTTAAAAATCTTTTTTCAAATAGGTGCAAATCCTGTGTTTACCGTTCTTGAACATACATTTATGAATGATTTTATAAGCATTTGTAATGGCGAGAACATTGCCGCCGGAATGACAAAAGGAACAATTACCCGCGAAGGTGTTTTGGCAAAAGATCCGGATGTAATCATTATTGCTGAAATGGGAGGTTTTGGAAAAGAGGAATTAAAAGTGTGGTCCGCTTACACGGGTATGACGGCCGTGAAAACCAACAAGGTTTTTTTAATTTCCTCAGAAACATCGTGCAGTCCCACGCCGGCAAATTTTGTAAGTGCTTTAAAAGATGTGTATCAATTTGTAAGTGAATAAATATGAAAAAAGGATTGGTTCATATTTATACCGGCGATGGTAAAGGCAAAACAACTGCTTCAATTGGTCTGTCGGTTCGTGCGCTGGGACATGGTTTTAAAGTTGCCTACGCCTCTTTTTTTAAAAAGCCCGACTCGTATGGCTACAACGAAATAAGCGTGTTACGCGAACTTGGTGCAACCGTTTTTACCTTTTCCGAAGGCATGCCAATGGCAAATCCGCAAATTAGTAAAGAAGAGTACCATACAAGTACTCAGCAGGGATTAGCTGAATTACAGAAGTTTATTACAACAAATAAGACGCAGCTGCTGGTGCTCGACGAGATTTTGATTGCCATAAAATATGGTTATATTTCGGAGGAGGAATTGTTTGAATTTATGGACAATAAACCGCAGGAAACCGAACTGGTTCTTACGGGAAGGGGAGCTACAGATGCCATTAAAAGCCGGGCTGATTACATTAGTGTTTTAGCAAAAGAAAAACATCCCTACGAAAAGGGAGTGAATGCGCGGGTTGGAATTGAATTCTAAAGGGTAAAATGAAGGTAACAAAGTTTACCTGGAAGCTGAAAGTGATGCAGCAATTCCTAAAAGCGGATTAACATGAACTATTTTTAATGAAGACGAAATACATAAAGTGGTTGTTGTTTTTAGCAGGTTTGATCCTGCTTTTATTGATTTCGGTCGTTATCTCTTTGTCGTCGGGCGAAGTAAAAATTTCGCTCATGCAATTGCCCGAAATACTGGCAAATAAGACGGGCATCGAATACATGGTTCTGACTAAAATAAGGATTCCGCGTTTGGTATTAGCCATTGCAGTGGGAGGGAGCCTGAGTTTGTCGGGAGCCATTTTGCAGGGGATTTACCGAAATCCACTGGTTGAACCCTACACACTTGGTATTTCGGGAGGAGCTGCTTTGGGAGTGGCCATTGCCATTGTTTTTGGGCTGAATACTTTAAGTTTTTTGTCCCTGCCTTTATTTGGTTTTGCAGGGGCTTTGCTTACCTTATTTGTAGTTTATTTTTTAAGCGTAAAACGGGGTGGTTTAAGTATAAACAGCATGTTGCTGATTGGTGTAATGGTTAGTTTTGTGGCCTCTTCGGCAATGATGTTTTTAATGTCGATTACCACAACCGATAACCTGCAAAGTATCGTTTTTTGGGTGATGGGCTCGCTGGATGAGTCCAATAATTTGCTTATCCGGATTGCAATATATTCAGCCATTGCAGGATTGTTGCTGACCTACTTTTTTGCACAGCCATTAAATGCTTTACGTTTGGGCGAAGTAAAAGCCAAACACCTGGGCATTAACACAAATATTACCATCAAACTTTTGTTTTTTGTTGCTTCGTTACTTACCGGAATTGCCGTTGCGGTGGCTGGTGTAATTGGTTTTGTTGGTTTGGTTATTCCGCATTTGGTACGATTGGTTATAGGCAACGACTACCGCATTTTAATAGCCGGATCGTTTCTGGGAGGATCGATCTTTTTAATTCTCTGCGATACCATTGCACGAACCATAATTTCGCCAAACGAATTGCCCATTGGGGTAATTACAGGCTTTGCCGGAGGTTTGGTATTTATTGTGGTTTTAAGTCGTTCAAAATCCCATTTTAAACTGAATTAACATGAACGATTTTTTCAAACTAAATAATTTTTCCTGCGGTTATCCCGGCAAGTTTGTGTTGGAAGAAATGAGCTTTGAAATTGGTAAGGGTGATTTTGTGGGAATAATTGGTCCGAATGGCTCCGGAAAAACGACTTTGTTTCGTGGGATTTCGGGCGAGTTACCGGCTTTGGCAGGAGCCTCAAAACTCAATGGTAAAAACCTGCAGCAAATGAGTTTGAAGGAAAAGGCCTGTAACCTTGCTGTTGTAACCCAAAATATTGAAATTGGCAGCATGACCGTAGAAGAATATGTGCTGATGGGACGTATTCCTTACCGCAAACAATTTCAGTTTTTTGAAACTGCTGAAGACATTGCCATTGCCGAAAAATATCTGGAATTAACCGGAATTACCCATTTGCGAAATAAGTTAATGAATGCACTGAGCGGTGGAGAACAGCAGCTGGCCGGAATTGCACGCGCACTTACTCAAAATCCTCAACTGCTTTTGCTCGATGAACCAACTTCGCACCTGGATATTACGCACCAGGTACAAATCCTTAATTTAATACGTAGGTTAAGTCGCGAACTGGGATTAACAGTTTTAATGATTATACACGATTTAAACCTGGCCGGAGAATATTGCGATTCGCTGATAATGATGCAAAAAGGGCGAATGCGAAAAATGGGAACTCCGGATGAGGTAATTAATTACAAAGACATTGAAGCGGTTTATGATACGGTAGTTATCACCCGAATAAACCCGGTTTCGGGCAAACCCGTAGTTTTTCTTGTCTCGGAAGAAGTAATTCAGAAAAAGTAGAAAGTCTCAGTCACAGTCACAGTGACAGTCTCAGTAAAGTTTTATTACTTTTTCCAGTCAACGAAAACCATCTTTCCGCTAATTCTATTGAAATAATAAATATCCAATTAGGATAAGGAATTACAAAGTTCTTCTCTTCAAACTGAGACTGAGACTGATCACTTTTTCCAGTCTTTCAACTACTCTTTATACCAACTCGAATATAAGTGGTAAGCATCTGCAATACGATTTACTTCGCCATGCAAAAGTTCAGGGCTTATGTCTTTTACTTTTTTGGCCGGAACACCTGCGTAAACACTTCCCGATTCTACAATCGTTCCTTTGGTAACTACCGATCCGGCAGCAACAATCGAGTTGCTTTCAATTATTGCATTATCGAGTATTACTGCGTTCATGCCAATCATAACATTGTCTTGTAGAGTACAACCATGAATTACCGCGCCGTGAGCAATGGTAACATTGTTGCCGATATTTGTTGGCGATTTTTTGTAGGTAGCATGTATTGTGGCATTGTCCTGTACATTCGTATTGTTTCCAATTTTTATGTAATTCACATCGCCACGTAAAACGGCACTATACCAAATGCTGCAATTATCGCCAATTTCAACATCACCGATTATGGCCGCTGTTTCTGCCAAAAAGCAGTCTTTTCCAAATTTTGGAGTCTTATTGTTGAGTTCTCTTATTAGTGTCATTATCTGAATTGATTTTAAATTAATTGCAAAAATATGAAATTTGGAAAACTATCAGATAAGTCATTCAAATCTTGTTAAATAATGGTTACATTTGTTACGCATCTTTAAAATCATCCATCAACGAAACCGGTTCTAAAATTATGATTTAGTAGTTTTAGGGTCGTTTTTTTTATGGATATAACAGACTTAAGATAAAATAGTAAATAATTGAAACTTGAAACCACTGGTTACAAGAAGATATTTATTTCAAAAAAGTAAATAATTTTAACAAGATGAAAGACACTAAAGTAATCGAACTGGAAGAAGTAACCATTAGGTTCTCCGGTGATTCCGGCGACGGAATGCAACTTACCGGAACACTTTTTTCGGATGCAACCGCACTGCTTGGAAATGACATTTCAACTTTTCCTGATTATCCTTCCGAAATTCGTGCACCCCAGGGAACTGTTGGAGGAGTATCCGGATTTCAGGTTCAGTTTGGACACAAGCATGTAAATACTCCGGGAGACAATGCCCACGTTTTGGTTGCCATGAATCCGGCTGCTATTAAAGCAAATGCACGATTTGTTGAACCAGGTGGTACTATAATTTACGATTCTGATTCGTTTACAGAGAAAAACCTTAAAAAGGCAAACTTTGCTACTGACGATCCTTTTGCAGAATGTAATCTGGATGATTATTTTAAAATTCCGGTTCCAATTACCAGTCTTACCATTGAAGGTTTAAAAGAATTCGGACTCGACAACAAAAGTGTGCTTCGTAGTAAAAATATGTTCGCACTGGGTTTGGTATGCTGGATGTTTAATCGTCCTCTGGATTTTGTTGAAGAATTTATTCGCGCAAAATTCAGCAAAAAACCGGCTGTTGTTGATTCGAACGTAAAAGTATTGCACGATGGTTACAACTACGGTTTAACCATGCAACATATGACTCCAAGTTATTTGGTACACCCTGCCGAAATTGAAAACGGTACTTACCGAAACATAAACGGAAACCATGCAACTGCCTGGGGATTTTTAGCTGCAGCAGAAAAATCGGGTCTGGAGTTGTTTCTAGGATCGTATCCTATTACTCCGGCTACAGATATTCTTACTGCCTTGTCGGAAAGAAAAGATTTGGGAGTAAAAACATTTCAGGCAGAAGACGAGATTGCAGGTATTGCATCGGCAATTGGAGCTTCGTTTGCTGGCGACCTTGCTATTACTACAACATCGGGTCCGGGTTTGGCATTAAAGTCGGAAGCCATTGGTTTGGCGGTTATGGCCGAACTTCCTTTGGTAATTGTAAATGTTCAGCGCGGTGGTCCATCCACAGGTTTGCCTACCAAAACCGAGCAGTCGGATTTATTGCAGGCACTCTACGGACGTAACGGCGAAAGCCCTGTTGTTGTACTTGCAGCCAGTACTCCTTCCGATTGTTTTAATTTTGCCTACATGGCTTCTAAAATAGCTTTGGAAAGAATGGTTCCGGTAATTTTGCTAACCGATGGTTTCTTAGGCAACGGTAGTGAGCCCTGGAAAATTCCAACCATGGCCGAACTTCCTTCAATTACTCCACGAGTAGCTAAGAGTGCTGCCGATTTTCTGGCTTACAAACGCGACGAAGCAACATTGGCGCGTGACTGGGCTTTCCCGGGAATGCCAGGTTTTGAGCACCGAATTGGAGGTTTAGAGAAAAACCAGACGGGAACGGTAAGTCACGATCCTGAAAACCACCAGGTAAATTCTGAAATAAGAGAAGAAAAAGTACAACGTGTTGCCGATATGATTCCACAACTTGAAGTTTGTGGTGATGAGGATGGTGATGTGCTGGTTGTGAGCTGGGGTGGAACTTACGGACACATGGTAAGTACTGTTCGTGAACTTCGTTTGGAAGGTAAAAACGTAAGCCTGGCTCATTTTAATTATATTAAACCACTTCCAACAAATACGGCAGAGGTATTCGGAAACTTTAAAAAGATTATTGTTTGCGAATTAAATATGGGACAGTTTGCAGGTTATTTACGCGATAAATTACCTCAGTTTACCTATCATCAGGCAAACAAATTAAAAGGTTTACCTTTTACTGTGAGCGAGTTGAAAGAGAAGATCACAAAATTACTGGAGGACTAAAAATGACTGACTTAAAATATACCATTAAAGATTTTAAAAGCGAAAACGAAGTACGTTGGTGCGCCGGTTGTGGCGATTTCGCGATTATTAATGCTGTTCAGCGTACAATGGCAGGAATGGGAATTCCGAAAGAAAAGTTTGCCGTAATTTCAGGTATTGGCTGTTCGTCACGTTTCCCTTATTACATGAATACTTTCGGATTTCATACAATACACGGTCGTGCAGCTGCGGTTGCATCGGGCGTAAAGTCTGCCAATCCCGATTTAAGTGTTTGGGTAATTTCAGGTGACGGCGATTCGCTGGCAATTGGCGGAAACCATTTTATTCACCTGATAAGAAGAAATATTAATGTAAACCTGATTCTTTTTAACAACCGCATTTACGGTTTAACAAAAGGTCAGTATTCACCAACTTCCGACCGTGGTTTTAAAAGTAAAACTTCGCCTTTCGGAACTGTTGAAGATCCTTTTGTTCCGGGGCAATTAGCAATTGGAGCTCGCGGTACTTTCTTTGCCCGTTCAATTGACGGTAACTTGAAATTAAGCCAGTCGATTTTCGAAGACGCAGCAAAACACCAGGGAACCTCGGTAGTTGAAGTACTTCAGAATTGTGTGATTTTTAATAACGGAATCCACAATGCAATTACTGATCCAAACCATCGTGCCGACCGCCAGTTGGTATTGGAACACGGCAAACCAATGTTGTTTGGTGCTGAAAATGAAAAAGGTCTGATTTTCGATAAAGGCAGATTAAGAGTTGCTGTAATTGGTGAGAACGGAGTTACTGCTGATGACATTCTTGTACACGATGCAGAAGAAGTTGATCCAACTTTACATATGGCACTTATTAATATGCAATTGCCTGATTTTCCTGTCGCTTTAGGAGTTATCAGAAGTGTTGCCGCACCTGTTTACGATGTGGAAATGGAAGCACAAATAAAAGAAGTTCAAAAAACCAGAAAAGTTACCTGTGTTGACGAATTGTTACAATCAGGAAATACATGGGAAGTTACCGGAAACAATAATGTTTCGGGTAAAAAGTGTTAGATTGAACTGATTTCAAAAAGAATATTTTTAGGCTCTATCTGTTAATTGCGGATAGAGCCTTTCTTTTGGGCTGAATTTAGGAAAAAGATACGTGTGCTTTTGCTTCCAGGTCTTCTTGCCCAATGAATTCATTTAAATAATGTTATTTTTACACTTTTAACCATATTGCGGAATAACAGCCCGATTTGCAGCAATCATTCAGCAATTCAGGACTGCGAATTAAAAGCCGGATATCATCAGAAAGTCGCTTTATTTGTCCGTAATGAGTTTAAAGACATAATTTTTAGAACTAAGACTTTTATTTTCACTGTCCACTAACGTGTAATTCTAGATCATGAAAACATCCATCCTGCTAACTTTTATTTTATTTTTTGGTTTATCGTCGCGCGCGCAGTTGGTCGAGATCAATGGAATTCCCATGGATACATCGTACACTCCGCATTCCGCCTGGGTGAAACTAAAAAAATATTATCCCAACGTTACACCCGTTTTTCCTAAATTACCGGCAAATGTAAGTGCAACTTACGACATTGTATACGCTACATTGCCAAAAACAAATTATGGCAAACGGGAGCTAAAACTCGATATATTTCAGCCAAAAGTTGATGGCGAATACCCGGCTCTGATTATGATTTTTGGTGGTGGCTGGCGAAGTGGGAACAAAGCTGCCCAGGTTCCAATGGCCATGCAAATTGCAAAAAACGGATATGTTACAATTCCCATAGAATACCGCCTTTCGCCTGAAGCATTGTATCCCGAAGGTGTTTATGATATAAAAGCTGCCATTCGTTTTGTTCGTGCAAATGCCGAAAAATATCAAATCGATCCTGACCGGATTGCACTTACCGGAAGCTCGGCCGGAGGACAACTGGCTGCATTGGTGGGCATGACAGCTGATGTGAAAAAATTTGATGGATATTCTGCCGAAATGGATCAATCGGTAGAGGTGCAGGCTATTATCGACATGGATGGAGTACTGGATTTTACCGATCCAAACGAAAGTGCCAAAGATACCGATCCGAACAAAAGATCGGCTGGCGCGTATTGGTTTGGAGCCACTTATAAAGAGGCACCCGAAAAGTGGGTGGAAGCATCGCCTTTGGTTTATGCCGGTGAGAATACGCCGCCTATGTTGTTTATAAACAGTGCTCAGCCACGGTTTCACGCCGGACGCGATTCCGTAATAACTGTACTCGACCAATACCATATTTATACTGAAGTAAAAACCATTGCTGATAGTCCGCATTCGTTTTGGCAGGTTCATCCCTGGTTTGAAGAAACAGTGCAATACATGATTGACTTTCTGGATAAAATTTTAAAATAGATATCAGATTTAAACAATATGAAAACAATAAAATTCATAGCTTTTTTAAACATCCTGCTTTTTTCAGGATTTATTGCAGCAGCCTACGAAACCGAAATTACGGTGGCTCAGGATGGAAGTGGCGATTTTACAAGCATTCAGTCGGCAATTGATGCCAGCAAAGCTTTTCCGGATACGCGGGTAAACATTTACATTAAAAACGGAACGTATTACGAAAAAGTAAGAGTACCTGCCTGCAACACAAAGTTATCGTTGATTGGTGAAGATCCGGAAAAAACAATTTTAACCTACGACGATTATTTTAATAAAATCGATCGAGGACGTAACAGCACTTTTTATACTTATACTTTAAAAGTAGATGCCGATGAATTTTATGCTGAAAATCTGACCATCATTAATTCGGCAGGGGCAGTGGGGCAGGCAGTTGCTTTGCATGTTCAGGGCGACCGTTGTGTATTTAAAAATTGCCGGATTTTGGGAAATCAAGATACTCTGTACACCGCTGGAGAACTTAGCCGTCAACACTTTAAAAATTGTTACATTGAAGGAACTACCGATTTTATTTTTGGCGCAGCCACAGTTCTTTTCGACGATTGTACTGTAAATAGTCTGAGTAATTCGTATGTTACTGCAGCCAGCACTCCCAAAGGTAAAAAATACGGATATGTATTTCGCAACTGTAAATTAACAGCAGCCGAAGGTGTGGATAAAGTGATGCTGGGGCGTCCCTGGCGCGATTATGCAAAAACAGTTTATTTGAACTGCGAATTGGGCAGTCATATCATTCCTGAAGGTTGGGCAAACTGGGGAGGTACAACCCGCGATAAAACAGCTTTCTATGCCGAATACCAAAGCACAGGAATCGGGGCAAATCCTAACGCAAGGCTCGAATGGTGCAAACAGTTGAGTGACGAAGAAGCCGCCGAATATACTCTTGAAAATATATTTGCACCTGTTTGTGTGTCTTTCGAATAAGCATATTTCTGAAAAAAATGGTCATTCTTTACATTTGGTTATAATAGCAGGTACATTTGTTGGTGAGAAAAAAAATACACTTTTTTGAGTATGTAATTTCTCTAGTGATTTATTCGAATTTTCATTTACATTTGCTTACTGTGTTCGACATACAAACCAAAATAGAACTAAAAAAGGGAAACCCTGAAGCTTTTAAGGAAGTATTTCGATTGTTATATCCGCGTTTAAAAAGCTATGGTAAACTTTTTATTTCGAACCACAGCCAGGTTGAAGATCTGATTCAGGAGACATTTATTACGCTATGGAACAAGAAGGAGTCGATTAAAACGGATAAAACGATTGAAAGTTATGTGTTTGTAATCTTACGTAATAAATGTCTTAATTTTCTGAAAAAACAAAAGTTAGAGAACGATCGGGTGGATATTGAGAACCTGAATATTGAAGAATTGCAGTTTTTATATCAATTAGACTTTGCCGAAAAAGAAGAGAAAAGCCTTGAAGAGCAATTGATTGAATCGTTTAAAGTTGCAATTAATGAATTGCCAGATAAAATGAAGCTAGTTTTTACGCTCTGTAAAATTGAGGGTAAAAAACAAAAAGAAATTGCCGAAGAATTGGGCATCAGTATAAAAATGGTGGAAAAGCACATTTCAAAAGCCAAACAGCAAATACACGATAAATTAATCCGGCAATATCCTGCGCTTATTGTTTTAATTGCTTTGCTATTGGAATAAGTATTTGGTCTCTATTCAATATGGCCACATGTCATTAGTCATTGCTTTAAGCGGTAGGTATTTCGAAGACACTTTTCAGTAAACTCTTCGTTCTTTTTTCTCTTTTATTTTCCACATTCTTCTATTCTTATCTTTTAACTTTTAACATTTTCCTTTCCTACAGGGTAGGGTTTTATTTATTTTATTGTACTCCTAATAGAAATGAATATGAAATTAATTATTACAAAATATTTAGAAGGTTGCGCCACCGAAGAGGAGCAAGCAAAATTATTGACGTGGCTTCGTCAAAAAGAAAATCGTATAGCTTTTAATAGTCAAAAGTTAGATTGGAAAAAAAGTCTTGATAACCAACAATTTCCCGAAGGTAGCGAGAAAAGTTGGAGTACTATTCAAGACCAATTGCTGCAAAAAAGTTACAGTGGATGGCAGTCTTCCCGAAAAATAAGCTATTTTTTCAGGTACGCTGCCATCTTCTTTTTTGTAGTTAGCTTAGCAAGTGCAGTTTATATTGTATCAAATAAATTGCAATCAACTCCCGAGTATTTTACACAAGTAATAGCTGATAACGGCCAAATTTCGAAAGTTGAGTTACCCGATGGATCAATGGTATGGCTAAATTCGGGTTCTAAAATTTCGTATAACAACTTATTTGCAGCCAACAATAGGAACATCACGCTGATTGGGGAAGCTTATTTTGAGGTTACAAAAAACGAGGATATTCCGTTAATTGTTACGAGTAATGAAATCAAAGTAAAGGTGATAGGAACAAAATTTAATGTTGCTGCCTATCCCGAGTCTGAAATTATAAGTGTGGTACTTGAATCGGGCAAAGTGGAATTGTTAAGTACAAAGGAGGCGAATTTCCAGTGTCACTTAAAACCCGGCGAACGGGCAACTTTTAATAAACTAAAGAGAAACCTGGAAGTGAATGAGGTAAACACAGTGAAATACACATCGTGGAAAGATGGTATGATAAATATCTTTGATCAGACAATGGAAGAGTTGGTTGAGAGGCTGGAGACAAGATATAATCAGAAATTTGACTATGCTGCCGAACTAAAAGATTATCATTTTACATTTACCATTAAAAATGAATTATTGGAAGAAACCATTGATTTAATGGAGAAAATAGCACCCATTAAAACGGTACAGAAAGGTGAAATAATAGAATTTGAGTTAGATGAAAAAAGAATGAGAGCTGTCGATATAAATTAAAACAAAAACCGGAAGTGCGACAACACCTCCGGCAGGTATTTATCATCGGCAAATGATAAATAAATTTATTAACTAAATCATTGTAAAATTATGAAAAAAATCCGAAGAAGTGGGAGGGGATTGCCTCCTATTTGGAGTAAAGGTATTCGAATTATGAAACTAACTTTTCTATTTCTGTTAATTGGATTGATGCACGTTACGGCAAGTGTGTACAGCCAATCGACTAAACTTACACTCGAGATGCGCAACAAAAAAGTTGTGGAGGTTCTCGATGAAATTGAACGACAATCCGAATTTCGTTTTGCTTACAGTTCCGAATTAATTGATATGAACCGCAAGGTTTCTGTCGATTTAAGCGAAAAGAAGATTGAAGAAACGCTGGATGTAATTTTTGAGGGAACCGGGGTTACTTATGTATTACACGACAGACATATTATGCTCTATCCTAAAGAAATGAATAGTCGATTAGAAGGGCAGCAAGATGCTATATCGGGAATAGTTACCGACGAAAACAAAGAACCATTGCCTGGGGTTACAGTAGTTGTAAAAGGTACAACCAAAGGAACTGTAACCAATTTTGAGGGGAAATATACACTTTCGGATGTCGCAAAAGGAGATGTTTTGCAACTTTCGTTTATAGGAATGGAAACGGTTGAAGTTGAAGTGGGCGAATCAAGAACAATAAACGTAAGCATGCAAGTTTCGTCTATTGGCTTAGAGGAAGTTGTTGCTATTGGTTACGGAACAATTAAGAAAGCCGATTTAACAGGAGCTGTTTCGGTTGTAAAAGCTGAAGAATTTAAAAATGTTACCGCACTTTCGGTAGGAGATGCAATGCAAGGTTTGGTGGCCGGCGTAAATATTCGGTCAAGCGGTGGAATTGGTAGCGAACCTGTGGTAGAAATCAGGGGGCTAGGTAACTTTACTAACAATAATCCCTTGTACATTATCGACGGCTTACCTACCACCGGAAATCGCGATTTTAATGTAAACGACATTGAAACCATACAAGTCTTAAAAGACGCTTCGGCAGCTGCGATTTATGGATCTCGCGCTGCGAATGGGGTAATTATTATTGAAACAAAAAAAGGAAAGTCGGGTGAAATGAAAATTAATTACACCGGCAAATTAAGTTTCGATAACCTACCTATGATGGACTTAATGGGACGTGACGAATGGATTGATGTTACCACCGAGGCATACGAAAATGCAATTGCCAGCGGTGTTGCCGATGTTAACAGTGTTCCAAACTGGATGGATGGTGATACCGATTGGGGAGAAGAAGTTTTTCGAACTGCTATGATTCAAGATCACAACTTGTCGTTTTCGGGAGGTAGCGAAAATGGTAATTATTTGGTATCGATGAATTACTACGATAATCCAGGAACTGTTTATGGAACGTCTATGGATCGGTATAGTTTAAGAGTAAATACAGAGGGTAAAAAGGGCATCTTCACCATCGGAGAAAATCTGGCGGTGAGCAATACTTTTGTTGAAAACCAAAACTCTGTATTTTCAAAACACATCGATGTGTTACGAATGCTTCCTATTATTCCGGTTTACGACGAAAATAACTTTGGCGGATATGGTTACGGAAATGAAGCATCAGCGCGTACTTTTGGGAGTAATCCAATCGCATCAGAAGATTTAATGTACAATAGCGACGAAAACCTCCGAATTCGTGGTAACGTTTATGCCATTTTGGAAATTATCGATGGATTGCAGTATAAAGTTAACCTTGGATTTGAAACAAGTCAGGATAACCACAAATGGTTGCGCAAAGAGGGAAACTTTACCTTAAATCAGCCATTTGATCCATCAACCAGATATGAGAACAAAGGGAAATATGTTTCAACACTGATTGAGAACACTCTAAACTACGCAAAGAAGTTTGGAAAGCATGATGTTAATGCCGTGTTGGGTAACTCATATCAAAACATTTATTACGAACAAATTGCTGCCGAAAAGAAAAATCTGGTTCAGGTTGGCGATTATTATTTCGATGTTATCAATGCAGGAACAACCGATCCAAATGCCTGGGGTTACATAAATGAGAGTGCCTTGTTATCTTATTTCGGTCGTTTGAATTATACATTTGACGATAAGTATCTTGTTAGTGCAACTTTCCGTGGCGATGGATCTTCAAAATTTTCGAAAGGAAATAAGTGGGGATTTTTTCCTTCAATATCAGCAGGATGGAAAATTAGCAACGAAGCGTTTTTTAATGTTCCATGGATTAGTAATCTGAAGTTACGATATAGCCACGGTACACTGGGAAATGCTAATATTGGAAACTGGGATTATGTTGCTGTGTTAAATTCGTTTCCTGTTGCTGTTTTCGGAACCGATCAGCATCTTAACTCGGGGATGACACAAATTAAACTGGTAAACGAAGATTTGAAATGGGAAACTCAAACCCAGGATAACTTTGGTTTAGATATATCATTTGTTGATAATAAACTTCAGTTTAACGCCGAGTATTTTATCTCAACCACAGAGGATGTTTTAACACCAATGCCAATATTAATGACAACCGGTAACGACGGTGGTAATCCTTTTGTAAACGCGGCAAGTATTAGAAACAAAGGTTTTGAACTTACCGGAAACTGGAGAGATAAAATAGGTGACGTTAGTTATTCGATTGGTGCTAACATTACTCATTTAAAAAACGAAGTGCTTGAATTTGGTTATGGGCAGGTAGAGAATTACACCTGGATTACAAAAACTGAAATTGGTGAGCCACTAGCCATGTTTTATACCATTCATGCTGACGGTATTTTCCAGAGTGAAGAAGAAGTGTTGGCACACAAAAACTCAGAAGGACTTGTTATTCAGCCCAATGCTAAGCCTGGCGATATTCGTTACGAAGACGTAGATGACAATGGTCAGATTAATAACGACGATCGAAAAATAGTAGGTAATCCTTGGCCAAAATTTGAAATTGGTGTAAATGGTCAGGCAGCTTATAAAAATTTCGACTTTAGTTTTGCCGGATTTGGTTCGTTTGGTCAGGATGTATTTAATGGTGCAGCCAGTTGGATGGGCGGTTTTTCCGATAATACCAACCATTTGACAGGGTATAGAGGATGGTCGGAAGACAACAAAGGTTCTGAAAATCCCAGATTATTGTATGCCGATAACAGAAATGCCAGAGGTGACCAGGACCGGTGGATTGAAAAAGGATCTTATTTTAAAATCAGACAAATGACTTTAGGATACACCTTCGATATTCCAAAAATTGAAAACGTTTTTGACAATTTACGATTGTCGGTTACTGGCCAAAACCTTATTACAATAACGAACTACAGCGGACTTGATCCTGAATTTAAAGCACCAGATATTTGGGTTAAAGGGCATGATGATGCATCTTATCCGTCGCCCAAATCGGTTATATTATCACTTTCTGTTCAATTCTAATTCTGAAATATTATGAAAAAAATAGTATTATATAGTTTCTTAGTTGGAATATTCACACTTGTCTCATGTAATGAAGATTTAATTGATATTCCGAATCCCAATTCACCAACAACAGATACTTTCTGGAAAAGTCAGGAAGATGCACAAATTGGATTGGATGCAGTGTACAACATGTTCTACAAACCAGGTAGCTGGACGCGCTGGATTCATTTTCGCTACGATTTAACTTCAGATGAAGGATATAGTCAGAGCCCATGGAACGAATTAAAAGAATGGACACGTTTTATTTACTTTAATTACAATTTTTGGGAAGGTAACGGAAATATGTGGCGCGACCACTATAAGGCACTTTTTAGATGTAATCAGGTATTGGAATATGTTCCCGAAATTGAATTTGCCGACGCTCAGCAAAAAGCAGAAATACTGGCACAAGCAAAATTCTTACGTGCTTTTTATTACTACAATTTGTCGCTCATGTTCGATAATGTTCCTTTGGTATTAAATGTTTCAAAACCCGACGATAATCCGACTCAAAGTACAAAGGAGCAGGTAATGAATCAGGTAAAACTTGATTTAACTGATGCGATTTCCGGATTGCCCGAACAGTGGGGAAGTGCCAATGTTGGAAGGCCAACGAAAGGTGCTGCTCTTGCTTTGCTTGGTAAGGTTCATATGCAAATGCATGAATGGCAGGAAGCCAAAGATGCATTGGAATGGTTAGTTGAAGGTAGCGGAAAAGGCTATTACGATTTGGTGCCAAATTATAAAGATAATTTTAAGCACACTACAGAAAATAATGTCGAATCGGTATTTGAAATACAATTCTCTGATATTAATCCCAATGGTGATGGCGACCAGCCAAATCCTAATGTGGGATCAAACAGAGCTCAGTTTTTTGCCCCACGTGGTATTGGCTGGTGCGATGGTCAACCCAGACGATGGTTGGTTGATGAATACAAAAAAGAGCCAACTATTAATGGAGAATTGGATCCTCGTTTACGTTCAAATATCTTTTATCCCGAATTGCAAACTGATTATCCCGATGAGAAAATTTATGGACGTGACTGGGAAGCTGGTTGGGGTAGCGACTGTTTTTATCGGAAATATCAGGGCGATTATTATCGCAATCATGAAGATTATTATTCTCCCATTAATTTCCGCGTTATTCGATATGCCGATGTATTGTTATTGTATGCCGAATGTTTAACCGAACTGGCTAGCGGCACACCTCCTCAATTAGCCATTGATTTGGTCGATCGGGTGAGAGCAAGGGTTGATTTGCCATCGTTGGCAACAAGTACCTTGTATGCCGACGTAGTAACATCAAAAGCAAGCTTTTTAAAACGCCTGCAAATGGAACGTGCTCTTGAGCTTTGTTTAGAAGGTGTGCGTTGGGCCGATCTTAAAAGATGGTCTTTGTGGGATTCTGCAGAAGGACTGAATGAACTAAAAAGTCGTGATGCTGATTTTACAAATTTTGTTGTTGGGAAGTCCCATCGTATGCCAATCCCGCAAAGCGATGTTGACAATAATCCAAACTTAGATCAAACAAGTCCATACTAATATTTTAGCCATAAATAAAAGCAGGGTTTTTCGGGAACGATAAACCCTGCTTTCCTTAACAGAACTAAATTTGTGAACCTTTCTGCAACAAGGTATTAGTTCATCTTATGTACCGGTTTATTTTTTTCTCCATGATTAAGGCATAATTGAAGTTCGACGCGATTTAGCCATTTGGTAAAAAAATAGACTCCATAACATCAACAATAAAATTATTTTCATGAAAAAAATCCAGCTAAACAATAAAATTATAGTATTCGCTTTACTTTTAATAATAAGTACTGTGCAAGCTCAGCAGCCAAATCCACCAGGGCAGGTAACTAATCCGGAAGAAGCTATTAACCATGCCTATTTGTTTGCCCACATGACACATCAGGATTATGGACATCTTTACTATTCGGTAAGTTTAGATGGATTACACTGGAATGCTTTAAACAATAAAAAACGAGTTTTCAACGAATACAAAGGCCATCCCGATATATGTAAAGGTCACGATGGCCGATATTATATTGCAGGGAATGAAAGTGATGCCTCACCTGATATAAATATATGGGTATCGGACGATCTAATCTCCTGGGAAAAGTACAGTACTTTTACACCTGACTTAAAAAGTACACCCAATTACTCAAACGCATTGCAGCGGATCGGAGCACCAAAACTATTTTACGATGTGGATTCGAAACAATACCTGGTAACCTGGCACACGCCACATGTCGAAGGTGGAGAAGACTATTGGGCAAGTCAGCGAACCTTGTATGTTTTAAGTGCCGATCTTAAAAGCTTTTCAAAGCAGCCCACACGTTTGTTTGATTGGGACATGGGAACCATAGATGTATTCGTTCGAAAAATAGGTGGAAATTATTATGCAGTTTTGAAAGACGAAACATACCCAACTTTGTACTGGACCACCGGAAAAACGATTCGTATTGCGAAATCACCATCGTTGCTGGGCAATTATTCATTGCCATCAGACCCAATAAGTCCAAATTTTAGAGAGGCACCTATGCTAATTCCTTCACCCGATAATAAAATATGGTATATGTACTACGAGCAATACCCGGGAGTTTCATACGGATTATCAATTGCAGATAACCTGAATGGTCCCTGGTTTCAAGCCTCGGGTTATACTTTTTTTGCCGATTGGGATAAATATAGTTTACCCAAATCTGTACGTCATGGTTGTATGATTACCATTTCGAAAAACGAATACAAAAAACTGGTTGATACCTTTGGAGTAGTACAATAGGTTTTACGTGCAAATTGTGCTTTTAAAAAAAAGAGAAAAATCAGCAATAAATAATAGTATGAAAAAAGATTAAAAAGTAGTATTAATGAAAAAGTTAGCAGCTCTGTTTTTAATAATAATTTTGTTTTTACAAGTTGGTTCATGTACAGAAGATGCAGTGAATGAGAATAAAAAAACGGAAATTAAAGTTCCGCTTGGCGATCCGTTTATCTTGTTATATGACGATACATATTACGCTTACGGTACACATGGCAACGATGGAATTGAGGTCTATACTTCTGATAATATGGTGGAATGGGAAGGTCCGTTGGGTGTTACAAATGGCTATGCTCTTCATAAAAATGATGTGTGGGCCGACCAATGGTTCTGGGCTCCTGAAGTGTATCTAATCAACGGGAAATTTTTAATGTATTATTCGGCCAACGAACACATTTGTATTGCCGAATCTGATAGTCCGTTAGGCCCGTTTGTTCAAGATGTTAAGAAACCTATGCTCGAAGATGAAAAGTGCATTGATAATTCATTGTTCATTGACGATGATGGAACTGCTTACCTCTCATTTGTGCGTTTTAACGATGGCAATAACATTTGGATTGCAGAATTGGAAGATGATTTGAGAAGCATAAAAATGGAAACTCTGACAAAATGTTTGAATGTTTCCCAGTCGTGGGAAGAAGTTTGGCCAAGAGTTAATGAAGGATCTTTCATAACAAAAAACAACGGAGTGTACTATATGACGTATTCAGCAAATAGTTATGAAAGTCAGCTCTATGGCATTGGAGTAGCTATGGCTACCAACATTATGGGGCCCTGGAATAAATCTGAAAATAACCCGATTTACCAAAAGCCTGGTGATTTGGTTGGAGTTGGCCACAGTGCAATGTTCACGGATAAAAACGGACAGTTGCGTAAAGTTTTTCATGCACACTTCAGTAAAACAAAAATACATCCCCGAAATATGTATATCACTTCAGTAGAATTTGAAAATATGGATGGAAAAGAGGTGATGACAATAGATCCGGACTATATAACAACAGTGTTTAAAGAATATTGAATTGTGAGCCAAAAGTTTTGTTGTGTTTTCTTTGGAGTAGTTTTAAATCGCATTAGTTATGAGTAATACCATGGTCAAAGTTTTTGTTTTTCTTTTTGTATTTGTCTTAAGTGCAATGGCTTGTAGTAAAGAAAACGAAAGTATTGAAGAAAGCGAAATTCCGGCAATTGTAAAAAATTTGGATGGAATAAGAATCGCCTGGGATTATAGTAGTCGGGTGAGAATTGCCCCTTTAGTTGCTAATACAGAAGCATATTGCGGTTACGCAAGGTTGAAACAACTTCATAACGGGATTCTTGCTTGTGTGTATGAAACGTCTTCCGGAAATGTAGAGTTAGTTTTCAGCAGCGATTTGGGACAAAATTGGGGTGCTTCTCAAACCATATTCTTCAGTAAGAACAACTGTAATATGGCTGTTCCTGATATTATAGAATTAAGTGATAACTCAATTATTGTGGCTTGCAATCCCCGCCCTAAAGAGCCATATAGCGACGACAGAAAGTTCGGTATTAAAGTAAGAAAAAGCACGGATGGTGGAATAAGCTGGCAGGATGAACAATTGGTTTACGAGGCACAATCCACTTTTGACAATGGGTGTTGGGAGCCTTCGCTTGCGCAGTTACCTAATGAAGAGGTACAGTTGTATTTCTCGAACGAGGGTATATATACCAGTTCCAATGAGCAAAATATTTCCATGTTAAAGTCGACCGATCTTGGCGAAACATGGTCTGCGGAACCAATAATTGTTGGATTTCGGCAGGGATGTCGGGATGGAATGCCTGTTCCTTTGGTACTTGGAGACAAAGGTGAAATACTGGTAGCAGTAGAAGATAATAAGGTGGGAGAATTTAAACCAAGTATTTATCACGAAAAAATTGCAGACAATTGGGCCGGGGGGTACGTGGCTGCAGACGATAGTCGCAGAGACTATCATCCTTTGGAAGATGAGTTTCCTGAAGCAATTTATGCCGGCGCTCCTTATTTGGCCCGATTAAAAAGTGGCGAAGTATTACTTTCCTATCAATCCACGTGGAATCGAAGCAATCTTTGGGATCGCTCGTGCCAACATGTTGAGGTTGGTAACAATTCTGGTACGCAATTTCAGAACAGAAGTGTACCTTTTACTATCCCATTAACCAATTGGGGCTTGTGGAATTCGATAGCGGTAATTGAAGATGGCTCGATTCCCGTTGCCATTACTTCTACCAACGCCTATTCCAGTGGGGCAACTGAAGTTTGGATGATAAAGGGGCACGTTATTCCTGAATTTTCGGTTCCTGTTGGAACTGCAATTGTTGATGGTGTAATTTCTGACGAATGCTGGCAGAATGAATGGCCGTATTTTATTGGTCATAAAAGTGAAACAAATGTGAGTGCATCCATGGTTAAAGATGCCACTTATTTGTACCTGAGTGCGGTCATTAAAAATTCACCTGCTGAATTCGAAAAGAATGGTCAGCTTACGTTTCAGATAGACACCGAGCGAAAAGGTTATGAGAAACCTCACAAGGGAATTTTCTCGTTTGAATGCAGATTTGATGGTACCGTAAAAATACTTGAAGGAAATTATGGCGAATGGGAAGAGAAAACTGCAAGTGCTGAAATGAAATATAAAGTAATAAAGGAGAATGCTTTGTACCAATTTGAGTTGGCAATTCCATTGCAAATGTTTCCTGCGAATATTTCGGATAATACAAGCAAGGGGATAAACTTTCATTTGAGTTTTCAAACCAATAAGGGATCGGTTATAAATGAGTCAATTTCAACAAATAATTCAGAAAAACCATACACCTGGAGTCCCGTAAAATTTAACTTGAATCAATAAATTATTATAAAAAGAATAAACATGAAAAAAGGATTATTTTTATTATTGATGGCTGTTATTGGATTTACAGCTTGTCAGAATAATGCGAAAAAAGAGGCGACAAAGATTGTCGAAAAAGATGCAGTTGCAACCATCTGGACAGCGGAACAGGCAAAAGCCTGGGGTGAAGAGCATGGCTGGTTGCGTGGATCTAATTTTAATCCAAGTACAGCTATTAACCAATTGGAAACATGGCAGGCCGAGTCTTTTGATCCTGAAACCATTGATCGCGAATTGGGATGGGCTGAAGATATTGGCATGAATTGTATGCGGGTATACCTACATCATTTAGCCTGGGAAGTAGACAAAGATGGGTTTAAAGACCGAATGAATGAATACCTGAGTATTGCTGACAGCCATGGAATTAAAACCATTTTTGTATTTTTTGATGATTGCTGGAATCCAACTTACCAGGCCGGAAAACAACCCGATCCAAAACCGGGGGTTCATAATTCGGGTTGGGTGCGTGATCCGGGCGAATTAATTTATCAGGACTCAAGTTTAGTAAAAGTGTTAGAAACATACGTGAAAGATGTACTTACTACATTTAAAGAGGATAAACGTATTGCAATTTGGGACTTATATAACGAACCTGGTAATAACGGATATGGAAACCGGTCGATGCCATTATTGAAAAAAGTTTTTGAATGGGGCTGGCAAGTTCGCCCTGATCAACCCATGTCGGTAGGGGTGTGGAATGCTTCATTAACAGATCTGAATGTGTTTCAGCTCGAAAATTCAGACATTATTACCTACCATAATTACGAGGGGCCGGAAAAGCACCAGGAAGCGATAGATACCTTGAAAACAAGAAATCTTCCAATGGTTTGTACCGAATACATGGCACGACGCAATAATAGTTTGTTTACTAATATTATGCCTATTCTTAAAAAGGAAAATGTAGGAGCAATCAACTGGGGATTGGTTGATGGAAAATCGAATACCAAATATGCATGGGATGAACCAATTCCTGATGGAGCAGAACCTGCACTTTGGTTTCACGAAATTTTCAGAAAAGATGGAACTCCGTACAAAACAGAAGAGGTTGATTTGATTAAATCGTTAACAAAATAGAACTCGATAAATTATTCGAATTATTCTTTGAACGTGACTAGTCCTAAATAAGCGTTACAAATTATAGAACTAATTTAATAGACTCACAGACCGTTTCAAAGCTAGCTTTGAAACGGTCTGTTTTTTATAGCATTTTATTTTAACTGTTTCTTGTTTGTGCATTTACGCTGGTGTTAGTATTTCACATGACCAGTGAGGTTGCTTCGTATTATAAATTTCAATACTGTTTTTTACTAATTCTTTCATTCCCGGGTGCTGATCCGATTCTCTTTAAGCATAAATCCCTGTTTTAATATTCCATTAAGGCGTTCAGCAACTGCGTTGGCATAAGGATCGTAAGATTCGGTAATACTTCATTTTACTTTCCGTTTTGTAAGAAATAGAGATAGAATTATGAAAACTATCTTCCTATGCTGGTGAGGAGACAGGAACGGGACTTAATATTGCAAAAAAGATTGTAGATAAACACTAAGGAGAAACTACTTTTACATGCAGTGTAGAAAAAAAATCGTTTATTGTTACTTTTCCTGTTAAGTAATTGTGCCGATCAATATAAAGTCAAACACCACTTTTTTTACCTCTAAACCATGGTCGGACTATTTTAATTTATAGTATTTGGCTTGGAGTTAAGCAAATTAAAAGTGATTTAAATTGGAAACCATTATATTTAAATTTTAAATAAGCGTATTATATTTAGGCTGTAATTAATCAAAAACCAACTTCATGAATAAAATCTTTCTATTTATTATGGCATTTGCCATTTGCACGATCGCGAATGCACAATCTACCACAAAACTTTGGTACAATAAACCTGCAGGTTTTTTTGAGGAAAGCCTGGTTTTAGGGAATGGGAGAGTGGGAGCGTCGGTTTTTGGCGGTGTTCAATCGGATCAGATTTATTTAAACGATGCCACTTTGTGGGCAGGCGAACCAGTTAATGCAAATATGAATCCGGATGCGCATACATTTATTCCTCAAATTCGTGAAGCACTGGCCAACGAAAATTACGAGTTGGCAGATAAACTGAACCGAAATGTTCAGGGGAAATTTTCAGAATCGTTTGCGCCACTTGGAACCATGTATCTCGAATTTGATCACGAAGGAGAAGCGGCCGATTATTATCGCGAGCTGGACATTAGCAAAGCTGTTTCAAAAGTTATCTACCAAGTAAATGGAGTGCAGTTTAGCCGCGAATATTTTATCTCCAATCCCGATAAAATAATGCTTGTAAAACTAAGTGCCGATGAAAAAGCAGCTTTAAATTTTAGCGTTAAATTTAAAAGTTTGCTCGCAAATAGAACTTACATCGAAAACTCCATCTTAAAGTCAGACGGTTATGCGCCATCGCATGCCGACCCGGGCTATGTTTCAGATAAGGTTGCTTTCGACGAGAATCACGCAACGCATTTTTCCTCGTATTTTAAAGTGGTAAGCGAAGGTGGCAAAATTAGTTCTACTGATAGTTCGCTGGTAGTTACAGGTGCTACTGAAGCCACACTTTATATTTCCATTGCAACAAGTTTTAATGGGTTTGATAAAGATCCGGTAAAAGAAGGTCTAGACAATAAAGCCATTGCCGCAAAACAACTTGATAAAGCCGGTAAAAAGAGTTTTAATGATTTGAAAGAGGCACATCTGGCTGATTATCAAAAATTCTTTAGTCGTGTTGATTTAAATTTAGGTGAAACAACAGCCCCCGATTTACCAACCGACGACCGCTTAAAAAGATATTTTGGAGGCGCCGAAGATAAAAATCTTGAAATATTGTATTTTCAATACGGACGATATTTGCTTATTTCCAGTTCGAGAACTGACGGAGTGCCGGCTAACTTGCAGGGAATCTGGAATCCATACATGCATCCGCCGTGGAGTAGTAACTACACCATGAACATTAATGTGGAAGAGAATTATTGGATGGCAGAAACCGGAAACTTATCGGAAATGCATCGTCCGTTTCTCACTTTTATCGATAATCTGTCGAAAACAGGTGCAGTAACTGCTAAAACATTTTATGGCGTTGATAAAGGCTGGGCGGCTTGTCACAATTCAGACATTTGGGCAATGAGTAATCCTGTGGGTGGCTTTGGCAACGGCGATCCGGTTTGGGCTTGCTGGAACATGAGCGGACCGTGGACCGTAACCCATTTGTGGGAGCACTACCAGTTTTCGCAGGACAAAGATTTTCTCAAAAACGAGGGTTATCCTTTAATGAAAGGAGCCGCCGAGTTTTGTTTAAACTGGATGGTGGAAGATAAACACGGAAACCTGATTACTTCTCCGTCTACTTCGCCTGAAAATGTGTATGTAACCGACAAAGGTTACAAAGGAGCTACGTTGTACGGAGGAACTGCTGATTTGGCAATGATTCGCGAATGTTTTTTACAAACCATTGAAGCATCGAAAGTATTGAATACTGATGTTGAATTTCGGACTGACCTGGAAAAGGCTTTGGCAAAAATGTACCCCTATCAGATTGGTAAAAAAGGGAACTTACAGGAGTGGTACTACGATTGGGAAGATGCCGAACCACAACACCGTCACCAGTCGCATTTGTTTGGCCTGCACCCCGGAAATCATATTACCCCGGGAGATACTCCCGATTTGGCGGAAGCGTGCAAAAAGACCCTGGAAATTAAAGGCGACGAAACAACAGGCTGGTCGAAAGGCTGGCGCATAAATCTTTGGGCGCGTTTGCTCGATGGGAATCACGCATATAAAATGTTTCGCGAGTTGCTGGCCTATGTCGATCCTTCAGGATTGGAAACCAATTACAGCAGAGGTGGTGGTACTTATCCAAATTTATTCGATGCACATCCACCTTTTCAGATTGATGGAAACTTTGGTGGAGCTGCAGGCGTAATTGAGATGTTGATGCAGTCAACCAGCGAAAACATTCAATTGTTACCGGCTTTACCCGATGCCTGGCCGGCTGGAGAAGTTAGTGGTATTTGTGCCCGCGGAGGTTTCGAACTTGCTTTAAAATGGAACGAAGGAAAACTGGTGAACGTGAAAATCTCATCAAAAGCGGGAGGTAAAACAACTCTACTATGTGATGGAAAACATAAAGACATTGAACTGAAAAAAGGAGAAACGCTTGAGATAGACTGGTAGTTGTTTCAAACAAATAAATAGGAATAGGCTTTACATTTTTGTGAAGCCTATTTGCATTTTTTTACTGCGTTAAAGCTATTTCTTCAATTTTCATTGGAGTTATTTAATAAAAACTATTGGGAAAATGATGCTTTGGAGCTTGCCAAAACAGGACTTGCCAAAATGAAAGATATTGTAGAGAAATCATTAGCTTTATAGTTCTGTATTTGTATTAAGCTGATACTGAAAAACCTAACATCTTTAACATTTATAAAAATGATAACTAGTCAATCTAACTTTACTAAAAAACGAAGAACCGTATTTACCTTTTTACTGGCAGTACTTGTATTTGCTTTTACCGCTTGTACAAAGGAAGATGTTACCCTAAACAATTTAACTGTAGAATATACTTCAACTCCCTTGGGCATTGATGTTGAATTTCCACGTTTCGGATGGCAAATGCAGACTGCAAATAACCAACGTGGCTATTTTCAGACTGCCTATCAACTGGAAGTTAAGGATGATGCAGGCAAGGAGGTGTGGAATTCAGGAAAAATAAGTGAAGCAACCGCACTTGCGGTAAAATATGAAGGTTCTCCGCTTCAGCCCAAAACGCGTTACAACTGGACTACAACTGTGTGGGACCAAAACAATGAAGCACACCGCGAATCATCTTGGTTTGAAACAGGATTAATGGATACCAGACAATCGGCATGGGAAGGCGCCCAATGGATTGGAGGCTCGGACAATGACCTGGTATTTTTTTCTGATTACGAGCTGATTTTTAATGCAAAATACGATGTTGCCATTGGTGAGGGGAGTACCAAAGCAGGTTTTGTGTATGGTGCCAACGATTTGCGATTGATGGATAAATACAAAAACATTTACCAGCTTGAAAACAAACGAAACGAAAGCTACATTAAACTCGAACTTGATATTACTGACCTTGCAGAATCGGCAAGCGGACTGGCCAAATTTAATGTGTACCGCGCTGGTTATGCGCCCGGCGATAAGGCAGACGAACCGTTTAAAACCTTTATTGTAAAGTCTGCTGTCATCAATTCGAAAAATAAATATGCACCACATACAATTGCATTTTCAAGTGCTTACGGAAAAATTTCGGTCAGTATCGATGGTAACGAAGAGTTTTTTGTGAAAAGCAAGGATGAACAGGACCAGGGTGAAATGCCGTCATTTATGCGTCGCGACAGAGGAGCTACTGTGGTACTCAATCCAATCGGATCGAATCACGATTATATTCCTTTTGGTATGGTTTGCGATTTGGGTTTTGCCATGGACGCCGGACAAAAAGCCGCATTTTCAAACCTGGAGATACTAAACAATCGTATGCCCAATAATACACTTTTTAAAGAAAAACTATCAGCTGATTACAATGGAATATTTAAAGGGCAGGTAGCGATTGATAACGCGGCTTATGTTGTTGATGGAGGCACCGAAGGAACATTTATTGTGGCCGATCCAAGTCGTAGTTCAACACCCATGTTACGCACAGCATTTAATGCCAGGAATAAAGTGGCTTCTGCCCGTTTGTATGTAACTGCCCGGGGAATTTATGAAGTTTTTATCAATGGAGAAAAGGTTGGAAACGATCATTACAATCCGGGACAAACGCAGTTTAATAAAACACATTTTTACCAAACTTACGATGTTACGAATTTACTTCAGGAGGGTGAGAATGCAATGGGAGCAATGATGTCGGAAGGTTGGTGGAGCGGCTTGCTTAGTTTTGGAGCCATCTGGAACCATTTTGGTGACCGGCAGTCGTTACTGGCTATGCTTGAAATTACATACGCCGATGGAGTAAAACACACAATTACAACAAATAGTACCGATTGGAAATACTTTAATGACGGACCGATAAAATACAGCAGTCTCGATTTGGGTGAGATTTACGATGCTACAAAAGATGCCGGAGTTGAAGGTTGGTCAAGTGCCGGATACGATGATTCAGCATGGGAAACTGCTTCCGTTGTTCCTTTGGACGGGACAACTTTCTCAGGAGAAGTGCGCGAGTTTACAGGAGCTGTCACCCAATTTAACTACGACGATGTAAAACTGATCGGACAAATTGGAAACAACGCCGGAGTTTTTAAAGAATTAACTGCCCAAAGTATGCAGGAAGTGCGCCCGGGGGTTTATGTTTACGACATGGGCCAGAACTTTGTAGGTGTTCCAAAAATTACACTTGCAAACGGAGTTGCAGGCGATACAATGATAGTACGAGTTGCCGAAATTCTATATCCTGACCTGGAAGAATCGGGTGACAATGTGGGAATGATCATGACAGAGAATTACCGTGCTGCAATCAGTCAGGATATGTACATTATGAAAGACGGGAAGCAGGTATTTCAACCGAAGTTTACCTCGCACGGAGCACAGTATTTCGAAATTACGGGTATTGATACTCCGCTTCCGTTGGAAGCCGTTCAGGGAGTTGCTATCAGTTCTGTTGTCAAGCTTGCTGCCGATTTTCAAACATCAAATCCAAAAGTGAATCAACTTTGGTCTAACCTGTGCTGGTCCAATGTCGATAACTTTTTAACACTTCCTACTGACTGTCCGCAACGGAATGAACGTATGGGCTGGTCGGGCGATATTTCAGTATTTTCACGCACGGCAACTTATTTGTCAAATTCAGATCAGTTTTTGCGAAGACACATGATTGCGATGCGCGATGTGCAAAAAGCCAGTGGTAAGTTTACCGATATTGCACCAATTGGAGGTGGTTTTGGCGGTGTACTTTGGGGAAGTGCCGGTTTAACAGTACCGTGGGAAGTTTATTTGCAATACAACGATGTGGCATTGCTGGAAGAACATTACGATGCAATGCTTGCTTATATCGATTACCTGGGAACAACAATTAATCCGGAGACCGGAATTACAAGTGATGGACAACTGGGTGACTGGCTTGGACCACAAAATAATATGCTTGGTACGCCATTTTTAACGACAGCCTATTATGTTTTCGATCTTGGAATTATGAAAAATGCTGCAAAAATTCTGGGCAAAACGGAGGCCCTTGTCCGTTTTGAGAAATTGTATGACAAGCAAAAAGCGTTTTTCAACAAGACCTTTATCAATGCCGATGGAAAAACAATGGGATTAGTTGGTGGTGGCGGTTTTGGTGCACCTCCCGGACAAAAGGCAGAGTTTAAACTGGCCGACACACAAACATCCTATGCCGTAGGTTTGGCGCTGGGCGCATTCGACGATACACTGGTTTTGCAAATGGCAAAAAATCTGGCAGAAACCATCGAGCGTAAAAATATGGATGATAACGGAATTCTGCGTCCGGAGTATTCATTAATGACAGGTTTTATAGGAACAGCCTGGGTAAGTAAGGCACTTTCTGATTATGGTTATAACGAACAAGCATACAAACTGCTGCAAAACAGTCAGTATCCATCGTGGTTGTATTCCATCGATCAGGGAGCAACCTCCATTTGGGAACGTTTGAATGGATACACCGTTGAGAATGGTTTTGGCGGCAACAACAGTATGAATTCCTTTAACCACTATTCGTTTGGTGCCGTTGGACAATGGATGCTGGCCTATTCGTTAGGGATTCAACGAGATGAGCCCGGTTTCCAAAAGTTTATTCTTCAGCCCAACCCGGATCCAACCGGAGAAATGACTTCGGCACAAGGACATTACGATTCGATGTACGGGCGAATAGATAGTAAATGGGAAATAAAAGACGGACAACTGATTTACGAAGCAACAGTTCCTGCTAATACAACCGCTACGCTATACCTGCCGGTAGTTGCCGGTAGCTCGGTAAAAGAAAGTGGTATTGCAGCGCAGGATGCAGCGGGAATTACCTTTGTGAAAACTGAAAATGGGAAAAATGTATATCAGTTAGAGTCGGGTAATTACAAATTTGAAACGGCCTTTTTGTAGGCGCTGTTCCAAAAATATTTCATACTTGCGATGTAGATTTCGCAAAACTCTGATAAAAAGCTCTGCAAACCAGCAGGGCTTTTTTAGTGATCGGTGATCGGTTCTGCGTCAGGTTTTCTGTATGATTTCTTTTTGGTTTGTATTCAAATTTCGAATGAAGCAAAATAAAAAAGGAGATGGGATGAGTAAAAAGAACTTCAAATGCATATTATTGTAATATGAAGCACATCATTCTATTTTTTGCGGGGCTGCTAGCTCTTTCTGCTTGCCAAAACAAAGCTGGCGAGACGGTTAATTCTGAAAGTACAGAAGTTGATTATACGCACTACGTAAATCCGATAATTGGAACCAGTAAAATGGGACATGTTTTTCCAGGAGCAACCGCTCCTTTCGGAATGGTTCAGCTTAGTCCGCAAACCAATTTCGAAGTAATGTACAACAGCGATGGCAGCTACAACGGAAAAACCTATGAATATTGTGCCGGATATCAATACCGCGATACTACAATAATCGGTTTTTCGCACACCAATTTAAGTGGAACCGGACATTCTGATTTGGGCGATTTTTTACTTATGCCCACACATGGCGAGTTAATTCTCGATCCTCTGAAAACGGCGGAAAACGAGCCTGGTTTTTATTCCACTTTTTCACACGAAAACGAAGTTGCTTCACCCGGATATTACAAAGTGGAGCTTGATAAATACGGTATTCTTGCTGAACTTACTGCAACCAGCCGGGTAGGTTTTCACCAATACACTTTCCCGAAAACAAACGATGCACACATTATTTTAGATTTGGTTTATAATGTGTATCATCACGATGATAAAAATGTATGGACATTTATTCGCGTTGAAAACGATTCGTTGGTAACCGGTTACCGCCAAACCCACGGATGGGCGCGCACCCGAAAAGTATTTTTTGCAATGCAGTTTTCGAAACCATTTAAAAGTTACGGGCACAAAAAATACGATAAGCCGGGCTACAATGGTTTTTACAGGCGTTTTAACGAAACTGAAAATTTCCCGGAAATGGCAGGCAAGGATATTCGGGCTTATTTTAATTTCGATACAGAAGAAAACGAAAAAATTGAAATGAAATTTGCCTTGTCTTCGGTTAGTACAGCTGGTGCATTAAAGAATCTTGAAGCCGAAATTCCTCACTGGGATTTTGACAAAACGGTAGCAGAAAGCAAACAAAACTGGAACAAGGAACTTTCGAAAGTGGAAGTGGAAACCTTAACAGAAGCCGACAAAGTTACGTTTTACACTGCCATGTATCACAGTATGCTAAGCCCTGTTTTGTACGAAGATGTTGACGGACAATACCGCGGATTAGATCAGAATATTCATACTTCGGATGGTTTTACAAACTACACCGTATTTTCACTTTGGGATACATACCGCGCGCTGCATCCACTGTTTAATGTGTTGCACCCGGGCAGAAACAACGATATGATCAAGTCGATGCTGGTACATCAGGAGCAAAGTGTTCATCACATGCTGCCAATTTGGAGCCATTATGCAAATGAAAACTGGTGTATGATTGGTTACCATGCTACTTCGGTAATTGCCGATGCTCTTGCCAAAAATGTTGGTGATTTTAATCTTGAATGTGCGCTGGATGCCTCGGTAAGTACCGCAAATGTGCATTATTTCGATGGCCTGGGCGATTACATCGATTACCATTATGTTCCCGATGAGAAAAGTCATTCGGCCGTATCGAAAACACTGGAGTTGGCTTATAACGACTGGTGTATAGCACAAATGGCAAAACAGGCAGGCAATTCGAAGCTGGAGAATGAGTTTATGCTTCGTTCGGAATATTACAACAATGTGTACGATTCAGAAATTGGTTATATGCGACCTAAACTTTCTTTGGGTGAATTCCGGAAAGACTTTGACCCACTTGATACTTACGGACAAGGTTTTATTGAAGGGAACGCATGGAATTACGGATTGTATGTGCCTCATCAACTCGATAAAATGATAAGTATGATGGGTGGCGGAGAACAATTCGAGGGACATTTGGATTCGTTGTTTACAATGGAGCTGGATGATAAGTACATCGAGAATCACGAAGATATTACACGCGATGGTATGATTGGCAATTATGTACATGGAAACGAACCCGGGCATCACATTCCGTACCTGTACAACTGGATTGGAAAACCATACAAAACCCAGGAGCGTGTGCGAATGATAATGAGAACAATGTATGGACCAACAGTTGACGGTTTATGCGGAAACGATGATGCAGGGCAGATGAGTGCCTGGTATATTTTTAGCAGTCTGGGCTTTTATCCGGTAACACCAGGAAGCGCAGAATATGCACTTGGAAGTCCAATGGTAAAAAAAGCAGTACTCCATTTGGACAACGGAAATTCACTGCGAATAAGGGCTAACAACCAGAGTGACGAAAATGTATACGTTGGTAGTGTGTGGGTAAATGGCCGAAAACTGGAAGGTACAATGATCTCTCATTCCGATATTGTTAACGGTGGCGATATTGTTTTTGAAATGAGCAACGAGCCTGCAAAATAAAACGTACAGCAGCTATAGGTTTTTGTAGGATTTTGTTCACCCCAATTAAAAGTAGAGTGCAGAATGAATAAAAAATAGTAATTGTTTCTTATTTTTTCCATTTTTGCAGAAACTTACTACTCTACTTGGAATTAGACCGAAACATAAAACCACTGCTGGCAAAAATTTCTTTTGAGAACGACGAACGGGCGTTTAAACAGTTCTTCGATGTTTATGCCGATCGATTGTATCATTTTGCCTTTTCATTTGTTAAAAATAAATCGGTAGCCGAAGAAGCTGTTTCCGATGTGTTTTTTAAAGTATGGTTGCACCGTGCTCAACTTGTTAATATTCAGAATGTAAAAGCGTATCTATTTAAAGCCACCTACAATACTTCGTTGAATTACCTGGATGAAATGAACCGAAAAAAAGCCATTTCGCTGGAAGATATTGAAGTTAATTTTGGCGTGGATACCATTTGCCCGGAAACGGAACTTATAACCAAAGAGTTAAAAGAGCTAATAGAAAATGCCATTGAAGACTTGCCTCCCCGATGCAAGTTAATTTACAAAATGGCAAAGGTGGAAAAAATGAAATACCTTGAAATTGCAGACCTTCTTGATATTTCAGTTAAAACCATCAACCATCAATTGTCGATAGCGCTGAAAAAGATTGGAGATCAAATTAAAACCTACCTCAACGAACAAGGAAACAATGAGAATTTTACTGTTCTTTTCCATTTGTTTGTTCCTTCCAATTAAAAAATCATCTTTTTTATATTTTCTTTTAGGAGATTTTTAAATCTTCATTGTTATAACTAATAGAACTAAACAAAAATGAATAGCGATACCATTTGGGAAAATATTGGTAAGAAGTTAGCTGGCGAATCAAATTCAACCGACGAAACAACTGTGCACGATTGGATTAATTCGACTGACGAGAACAAAAAGGTTTTCGATCGTTTACAACAAATTTGGCAATACAATCCTCAATCAATAAAGCCTAATTCAGGTATATATAATAAATTTCAGCATCGCAAAAATCAATTTGGTAAACGGAAAATTGTTAGTCCGTTTGTGTTTTATGCCCTTAGGATTTCAGCTGTCCTCTTTTTTCTGGTTTCCACTGCATTAATTTTTAAAACACTAAAATCTTCAGTTTCCGGAGAAGTTGTTTATCAGGAGATAAGCGTAACCAAAGGCAGTCGTTCTAACTTTAATCTGCCTGACGGAACCAAAGTATGGCTGGCCAATAACTCAAAGATAAAATACCCTTCAAAATTTAGTGGCAAAACCAGAGAACTGGAAATAGAAGGAGAGGCTTATTTTGAAGTTACCCATAACGAAAAAATGCCATTTATTGTAAACATTGGCGAAAACAGGATCAAAGTACTTGGAACCACGTTTTCTGTCACTGCATATCCTGATGATAACACTGTTCGTGCAGATTTGGTAAAAGGAAAAATTCAATTCGATATTTCCAATGGTGCCGGTAGTTATAATTCGTATCTGCTTAAACCATCTTATAGTCTGGTTTTAGATAAAACATCCGGTAAACTTTATGAATCGAGAGTGCCGGATGGTTTTTACGACTATTGGGAAAAGGGTATTTACGAGTTCAGAAATGAAACCCTTGAGAACCTTGCCTTCAAAATCGACAGGATTTTTAATACACAAATTGTATTTGTAGATGAGGAAGTAAAAACCAAACGTTTTAGCGGAACCATTAGTATCGACGATAATATCTTCACATTTATTGAGGCGGTAAAGAGTACTTCGGTTGAACCCATCGAATATCATTACGAAAAAAACAAACTATACATAAAATATAAAAACTAAATGTGCCTATGATAAAATTATGAACTAAAAAAAACGGAAAATGCGCCAACATTTCCCGTTTAATTCAGAAACCAAGGTTTCTATTTTTTAAAATTATCATATAGCCACTGGCTATAATCAAAAACTTAACAAAGCAAATGTATGAAAAAATTTAGACTGCAGAAGGAGAGGTATGCGTACACTCCTCTGAAAAAACTAATGCTTATGGCAAAGTTAACAACACTATTACTCTTTCTAAGCTTTATGCAGATTTCTGCCAAGGTGTATTCTCAGGCAGGTAAACTCGATCTGAACATAAAAAATTCAACTATTTTAGAAGTATTTGAAGAAATTGAAGACAACACAACTTATCGGTTTTTTTATGATAACGACCAGGTTGAATTAAATAAAAAAGTTTCGATAAATACGAAAGAAGAAGAAATCTCTGTAATTCTTGAACAACTATTTCGTGGAACTGATTTAACCTACCAGGTAAAAGACAGGCTAATCCTAGTTCAGTCAAAAAGCGGAAACTCAAAACTTACAAATTCAAATCAGCAAGAGAAAACAACAGGTAAAGTTACCGACGAATACGGTGAACCACTTCCTGGAGTTACCGTAATTATTAAAGGAACAACGCACGGAACAGTTACTGATATTGACGGAAATTTTACGATTACCGATATTCAATCAGGTGATGTTTTAGTGTTTTCGTTTGTGGGGATGACTAGCCAGGAAGTGCTGGTTGGAGATCAACAAAACATAAATATTACGATGGTTGCTGATGCCATTGGATTGGAAGAAGTTGTAGCCGTTGGTTACGGTACGGCCAGAAGAAAAGATATTTCGGGAGCAGTAAGTACCATAAGACTGGAAGACTCACCGGTGGCCAATTCGTCAAATACCAGCCCTTTACAATCGCTAAAAGGTGGTGTTGCAGGTGTTAATATTGGAGAACAAAATTCGCCGGGACAAACACCGGGCATAATAGTCCGCGGACAAAATTCAATAAATGGAAATAACGATCCATTAATTGTTTTGGATGGCATTATTTATTTGGGAAGTATATCGGATATAAATCCGGAAGACATTTCGGTAATGGATGTTTTAAAAGATGCATCGGCAGCTGCAGTTTATGGTTCGCGTGCGGCAAACGGTGTAATTGTTATTACCACTAAAAAAGGAAAGTCGGACAAACCGGTTATTACTTATAATACCTCTATCGGAATTAACACCTGGCCAAGTCCGCCAAAAATGATGAACCGGGAAAGATGGACCGAAAAATATATTGCTCAAACTCCGTCGGTTAATAGTCCCGATGAAATTGTTTTTGATGCGGGCTATGCAACTACATTATGGGCACAGGGAAATGTAGATACCGATTGGTATGATCTTATTTCACGCAATGGTGTTATTCAAAATCATCAGGTAGCCGTTTCGGGGCAGTCAAACCGAATAAATTACTATTTTTCGGGTGGTTACAATAGCCAGGAAGGTGTTATTATTGGTGATGACTATCAACGTATTTCGGTACGTACAAAACTCGATGCAGATATTACCGACTGGCTAAAAATTGGACTCGACGGAACATACAATAACAACGATTACTCAGGAGTTGGGGCAAATGTTGGTATAGCCTACGATTCTCAACCTTGGGGTTTCCCGTATCGCTATGAAGGAATGCCGGTAAATCCGGATTCAAATACCGGAACTTTGTTGGAACGATATCCAACCGGGCAATCTGTACCAAATCCGCTGTGGGGTACCGATGGAACAATTGAGGATATTGATAAAACAAACTTTTACCGACTGGCAACTTATGCTTTAATTACAGTTCCAAAAGTAGATGGACTAACCTATCGGTTTAACTTTTCTATTAATTCGAATGTGGATGAACGTGACCGTTTTACCTATGAAGATTATTATGTAGGTGAAGCAACAAGTGAACCATACATCAACAGGTATTCACAGGCCGAATTAGCCAAAAGATTATCGCAGGCAAACGGATACAACAACCGAACAAACAGCTATTCTTACGTAATGGATAATATTATTAATTACAAAAAGGAATTTGGCGATCATTATGTTGATGCAACATTGGTAGCAACCCGCGATTATTCGTATAGTAAATTGGTGAGTGCAACAGGTAGCGACTATTCTTTAAATGGAAATACCTTGTTGGGTGTTGATGGAATTCATAAAGCAGCTGTTCAAAAGGTAAATTTAAATGTGATTGAAAAAGCCAATATTGGTTATGTTGGACGTTTAGCTTATGCATATAAAGATAAATACCACTTAACAGCAACCATGCGAAGAGACGGTGCTTCTGTTTTTGGAGCCGATCAGAAATGGGGTAATTTTCCATCGTTAGGATTAGCATGGACTGCGTCGGAAGAGGATTTTATTAGCGGTTTTGACAAAATGACGTACCTGAAGATTAAAGCCTCGTACGGTAAAAATGGTAACCAGGGGCTTGCTCCTTATCAAACACTTGCGCTGGTAGCCAGTGGCAGCGATGGAGGTATTCGGTATGAGTTTGCTGACGCCCCATCAACCATTTTATATGGTGTTGGACAAAGTTCATTAGGTAGCCCAACACTTGGCTGGGAAACAACAACCGCATTTAACGGAGGTTTTCAGTCGGCCTGGTTGAACAACAGGATATTTCTTGATTTAGATTTCTATTTCTCGGAAACTACCGACCAGATATTTTTACGCCAAATACCTGTTATGACCGGATTTAGTTCCATTTTTTCGAGTTTAGGCCAGGTGGATAACAAAGGGATTGAAATTAGTTTAAGTACCATAAACATTGAAAAAGAAGACTTGAAATGGTCATCTTCCCTGATTTTCTGGCAAAACCGGAATAAAGTTGTAAGCCTATATGGCGATGATATTGATGGCGATGGGAAAGAGGATGATGATATATCAAACAACCTGTTTATCGGAAAATCGCTGTTTCCTATTTACGGCTACGAGTATATTGGTGTTGTGCAGGAAGATGATACAGAGTACTTAGCTAACGTAGGTGGCGAACCGGGTGATCCAATGTTTAAAGATATTAGCGGTCCGGATGGTGTACCTGATGGTTTAATTACTGCCGACTACGATCGAAAAATATTGGGTTACAACAAAGAGAATTTCAGACTTAGCTTTTCGAATACTGTTGAATATAAGAACTTTAGTTTATATGTTATGCTCACAGGAATTTTTGGAGGCGGTAAGGACAATTATTACCTGGGGGGTAATCCACGATACAACTCATTCAAAGACAGGTACGATACCAATGAAATCGATCATGATTGGTGGACACCTGAAAATAAGAGCGAAAAATACTTGCGTGCCGATGCGTACAGCAACCGTTACTTAGGCTTACAATCCCGCGGCTTTGTAAAAGTGCAGGACGTAAACTTATCGTATAAATTTCCGAAAGGAATGGGAAGTAGCATTGGATTAAATTCTCTTGAAATATACACCAGCATTAAAAACCTTTATACGTTTACCAATTGGTATGGAGGAGGAGATCCGGAAAGGGGAATTGCTGCTGATAGTGGCACGTATCCTGTTCCAAGAACATACTCGATGGGATTAAAAGTAAGTTTCTAATGCATAAAAAATAGGAAAAATGAAAATGAACAAAATTAAAATACAAGTTTTCACTCTATTGGTGTTATTATTAACTTCTGTAGGGTGCGATGATGAAAAATTCTTAACGGAAGAGCCAAAAACATTTTATACAACCGATAATATATTTTCATCAGAGACACAGCTCGATCAAGTGCTTATAACAATGTACAGTGCATTGCGCGGCTTAAGCCAAAATGCTCAAATATTGGGATTTGGAACTGATATTTTCGACGCACCTGAGTTTCGTTCTTCAGGCAGTTTTACCGATTACAGTAGAATTAATGCTGAAAGTGGTCAGTTTGAATATATTTATAATTACTATTATCAGACCATTAAAAATGCCAATACAGTTCTTTCTCCGGAAATTTTAGACGGTGTTACGTTTGAATCGGAAGAATCAAAAGCATATGTTCTTGCGCAGGCTCGATTTTTCAGGGCTTATTGTCACGGAATGCTGGCTGAACTTTTTGGTGGAGTACCCATTGTGACTGAATTGGCAACTGTGCCACGCTACGATTACGTGAGGGCAACCCGCGAAGACACCTACCAGTTCGCAATTGATGAACTTGAAGCTATTGTTGATGATTTACCAGAAACAACAACTCAAGGTGGACGATTGGTTAAAGGTGCTGCCCAGCATTACCTTAGTGAATTTTATCTGGCCTTGGGTATCGAAACATCAAATGCAAGTGCCTACGATCAGTCTATAAAATGGGCATCTGATGTAATTGATGGTGGTACTTATGAATTAATGACAGAGCGCTTTGGAACCCGCATGAACGAAGAAAACACTGTAACCGGTGGTGCTGATGTTTTCTGGGATTTATTTAGGCTTGGTAACCAAAACTATTCAGATGGAAATAGGGAAAGCATCTGGACTTTTCAATATGATTTTGATGCCTACCTTGAAGAAGATGGACAGTCGCGCTTAGAATATCCAAGATATTTCGGACCTGTTTACAGGGCAATTGAAGGATTCGGAGGTCCCGGTGATCCCAATGGTGGTGTTGGTGAAGACGCAGGTGGCAGAGGAGTAGCTTTTTACGCACCCACTCCGTTAACCGAATTCGTCATTTGGGACGAAAGTATATCGGCTGGCGACCAACGTAATGCTGAACATAACATAAGTCGTAAGATATTTTATAATCAGGTTGGTGATCCGCTTTATGGAACTCAGGTACCTCAGGAAGTAATTGATGCGACCAATGTGGGTCGTGGATGGATTTTTCCTATTTTCTATAAAGTAAATACCGATAAGTATGAAGGACTTGATCAGGGTGAAAACAGAAGTAATATGTTTCGCGATATTTACGCCATTCGTTTGCCTGAAACCATTTTGCTCAGAGCCGAGGCTTACCATAGAAAAGGTGAAAATCAAAAAGCCGCCGACGACATTAACCTGATTAGAGAACGGGCGCAATGTGATATTCTGGCAACAGCTGCAGATGTAGATATCGACTACATTCTTGATGAAAGGGCACGGGAACTTTTTGAGGAAGAAAACAGATGGGCCACATTATTAAGAATGGGCGGTACTGTTGCAGTTGATAGAATTCGTGAATACGCTTTGCTTCCTCACGTTGGATTAACGCTTACTTTCGATTATAATTTGTGGCCAATACCACAAAGTGCAATTGATAGAAACAAGGATGTTAAAATGGAACAAAATCCCGGTTGGGACAGATAGTGTTATTAGTTAGGTCAGATCAATACAAGAACAGCCTTTAAAGGCTGTTCTTTTTTCATAAAAATGTCGGAATAATTTTCTTGCTGATGAATCTGATTTTTAATAATTCTTGTTTGATAGAAGTTCTTCTATGTTTTGAACTTTGTAGAATTTGTCGTATCAAATGTTGTGCCCATTAATTATTCGAAACAAACGCTCAGATTTACTAATTTGGCTGTAATTTGTGAGATTGTCAGTTTCTGACTGTCATCAGAACGTATTTGAGATAAACTACTAAATCGATAAAACTAATATAGAATGATTAAAGTTGGACTTTTTGGAATAGGGTTAGACACTTATTGGGCACAATTTGAAGGATTACTGGATAAGTTGATAACCTACCAGCAACAAATTTCTGCAAAGATAGAAAGTTTTGGAGCTGAGGTTATTGATGCCGGGCTTGTCGATTCTCCGGAGAAAGCAAAAGAAGCAGGTGAATTCCTGAAAAAAAGTGATGTGGAAATTGTATTTCTATATGTTTCAACCTACGCGCTGTCGTCAACAGTACTTCCTGTGGCACAAAAATTAAAGGTGCCCGTAATTATTTTAAATCTGCAACCTGTTGCTGCCATTGATTACGAAAGATTTAATAATCTTGGTGATCGTGGAAAAATGACTGGTGAATGGCTGGCACACTGCCAGGCGTGTTCCGTTCCTGAAATTGCCAATGTTTTTAATCGTTCGGATATAAAATATGAGTTTGTTACCGGATATCTTCAGGATGAAACAGCGTGGACTGAGATAAAGGAATGGGTAGAAGCCGCAAAAGTAGTACACGTTATGCGGAACAATCGTCTAGGTGTTCTTGGCCATTATTATGGAGGGATGCTGGATGTTTACACCGATCTTACCAAACAATCGACTGTTTTTGGTACGCACATCGAATTACTGGAGATGTGTGAATTAAACAAATACCGCGATGAAGCCGGTGAAGATGCTATTCAGACAAAGATTGAGGAATTTTATTATTCTTTTGACGTGCAGGATACCTGTCCGGTTGATGAAATTGAAAGGGCTGCCCGTACTTCGGTTGCTCTCGATAAACTGGTTGACAAACATCGGCTTGGAGCCATGGCGTATTATTACGAAGGCGAAGCAGGCAACGATTATGAAAATATTGTCACTTCCGTAATTGCAGGAAATACCTTGTTAACCGGGAAAAATATACCCGTTGCAGGCGAATGTGAGGTGAAAAATGCCCAGGCCATGAAAATATTGGACACCTTGGGAGCAGGTGGTTCCTTCTCCGAATTCTATGCGATGGATTTTAACGATGATATTGTAATGCTCGGTCACGACGGCCCTGCTCATATTGCAATTGCAGAAGGCAGGGTACAACTTGTGCCTTTACCTGTTTACCATGGGAAACCAGGGAAAGGCCTGTCGATTCAAATGACAGTAAAACATGGCGATGTAACTTTGCTTTCGGTAGTTGAGGGAAAAGATGGTGTTTTTTTGTTGGTTGCTGAAGGCGAATCGGTTCCCGGACCAACCTTACAAATCGGAAATACCAACAGTCGTTACCGATTTTCCATTGGGGCAAAAGAGTTTATCAATCAATGGTCAAAACAAGGACCTGCACATCATTGTGCCATTGGAGTTGGACATAAAGCTTCTGTTCTTAAAAAAATAGCCGAAATGTTTGATATTGAATGTGTTCAGATTTGTTAAGATTAAAAACGTAAAGAGCCTGGAATTTTGAAACATTAAGTGAAAAATGAAAGTGAGGGTTCCAAATGGTTCGAAAAATAATAAGCAATTCAAATTTCATGAGAAAAATAATCCTGTTTTTTGCTTTGTGTTTCTTTTTAGCTTGCACAAAGTCAGAAGTAAACAATACCGCACTAAAGAAGAATTTTAAACAGCCTGATGCAGAATATGGTATAAACTGTTGGTGGTGGTGGCTCAATGGCAATGTTACCAAAGGGGCTATAACAAAAGACTTAGAGGCCATGAAGTCGAAAAACTTTCAGGGAGCAATGATCTTTGATGCCGGCGGACACAATCAGCGAAGTAATAAAGATATTCCTGCCGGGCCTTTATTTGGTTCAGAAGAATGGAACAAGCTGTTCGTATTTGCTCTGGATGAAGCCGAAAGATTGGGGCTATCAATCGGATTTAATATTCAAAGTGGCTGGAACCTGGGAGGTCAGAGTGTTACACCTGAATTTGCAGCGAAACAGCTTACTTATTCTGAAGTAAAAGTTTCAGGAAATGAGAATATTGAACAAAAACTGGAACAACCCAAAACACAGAAAGACTTTTATAAAGATATTGTTGTATTGGCCTTTCCCATAAAAGAAGAAAACAAAACAGCAGAAGTAATTAGTAATCTCGATCTAAAGTTAGGCTATCACGAGTTGGGAGGTTCAGCACCGGATACCCGTTTCTTGCTTACAAACCAGTCTTCATTTGGCAGGCATTTAACTCAGGAATCCACACACGTTGTAAAAAGAGACGAGATAGTTAACCTGACTGTAAACATGGATCAGCAGGGTAATTTGAGTTGGAAGGTACCAGCAGGCGAGTGGTGCATTATGCGTATTGGTTATACCTGTACCGATGCAGAAGTGTCCACATCAAGTGGCGACTGGCAGGGAAATGTTTTGGATTATATGAGTACCAAAGCGTTCGATTTTTACTGGAACGATGTTGTTGAACCTATCTTTTCAGCGGCAGGTCATCATGTTGGTGAAACATTAAAATACATGGAAACGGACAGTTGGGAATGCGGCGGAATGAACTGGACCGACAACTTTATCGATGACTTTAAAACCTACAGGGGGTACGAGCTGCTCAACTATTTACCGGTTCTTGGAGGGTATGTTATCGAGGATGTCAATACTTCCAACGCTTTTCTTGCCGATTTCAGGAAAACCATTGGAGATTTGGTAGCTTATAATCATTATGCCCGTTTTGCAGAATATGCCCACAAGTATAATATGGGTGTTCAGCCTGAATCAGCCGGCCCGCATGCAGGCCCAATGGATGGTATTAAGAATTATGGATTCAGCGATATTGTTATGAGTGAATTCTGGGCTCCTTCGCCACACCGACCTAAACCGGAAAATCGTTTCTTTTTGAAACAGGCATCGTCAGCAGCCCATATTTACGGGAAAAAAATTGTTGGCGCCGAATCGTTTACAACCATTGGCCCACACTGGAACGACGAATTGTGGCACGATCAGAAATCATCGTTCGATCATGAAATATGTGCGGGTTTAAATCGTGTTTACCTGCATACTTTTACCTGTTCTCCGCAGGAAATGGGCCTGCCGGGCCAGGAATATTTTGCAGGTACTCACATTAATCCACAGGTAACCTGGTGGGATTATTCAGATGCTTTTTTCGATTACATGAGCCGTGTACAAAGTGTTATTCAGAATGGTGATTTTGTTGCCGACGTTTTGTATTATTACGGCGATCATGTTCCCAATGTCTTCCCGTTTAAATATTCCGATCCTGCGGGATGTATGCCAGGTTTTGACTATGATGTGACTGATGAAACCATTTTTTTACAGCTTAAAACAGAAAATGGAAAAATAAAAGTTCCCGGAGGAGTTGAGTACCGTGTTTTGGTTTTACCCGATCATAAAGTATTGTCGTTGGCTGTGCTTGAGAAGGTGCAGGATTTGGTTGAAAATGGAGCTACTGTTATCGGTCCAAAACCGGAGAAAATGATAAGCTTGCAGGGAGGGCAGGAGGCTCAAAATAAATTTACTGAAATCGCTGATAAACTTTGGGGAGAAACTATTTCAGATCAGGGCGAAAAAAAATATGGGCAAGGAACAATTGCATGGGGCACGGGTGCCAGGAATTATCTAATGTCGAAAGATATTGCTCCTGATTTTGATGTGCTTGAAAATAGCACTGTTTCTGATTTTGACTATATACATTATACAATTGGTGCGAATGATGTTTATTTTGTTTCGAATCAGACAGATAAAAAGCAAAAAGTAAACTGCAATTTCAGAATATCCGGAAAACAACCCGAATTGTGGGATGCACTTTCAGGCGAGGTCCGAAATGCGGAGGCTTTTTCTCAAAACTCCGGAACAACCACTGTCCCTTTAACACTGGAACCGTATCAAGCCATTATGGTAGTATTCAATCAACCAATTTCAAAAAATAAGCAAGGCACAGAAAACTCCAATTTTGCAGATTATAAAGTACTGCAAACACTAAGCGGAGATTGGACTGTAAATTTTGACCCCAAACTCGGTGCCCCCGCATCAGTTAATTTCCCTCAACTAAACGATTGGACAAAAAGCGAAGACCCCGGCATTAAATATTATTCGGGCACTGCCATTTACAATAAAATATTTGTGTTTGACGCAGAACCTCAAAATAACCAATCGTACTTTTTGGAACTGGGGAGCGTTAAGGATGTTGGTATTGCTGAAGTTAGTTTTAATGGAGAATATAAAGGCATTGTTTGGACAGCTCCTTTTCGGGTTAATATTACCGAAGAGCTCAAAAAAGGTGAGAATACCCTTAAAATAAAGGTGGTTAATTCGTGGTACAATCAGGTTGCCGGCGATGAGTTGTTCCCTGATAAAAAGCAATACACACAAACAAACATCGTATTGTCACATGATTTTCAGGGCCGGCCAATTTCGGATATCCCCTTGGAAGCATCAGGTTTGCTTGGGCCGGTTGTAATCAAACGAGCCATATCGGAATTATAATTTTAGTTTTACTGAAAATACTTATGTAACGTTGGGATATTTAAACACTTAAAAATTAGGTACGATTATTTTGTAAGCTTACTTGTTCGTATTCTCAGGCGACCGGACTGTTGACTTCGAAGAAAAAATTCTATTAATCGACCAAAGTTTGAACAGCATACTACAGATTTTCTTTACCTTTATTTGTGTTTCTGTATAAAACCTTGAAGTTGTTTAAAGTTAACGGGAAAAACAGAATGGTACCGTTGGTTTTAACAGCTTCAATCTAACATTGAGCTTGTTGAATACTATGCCTGGTAAACAAAATATATCTCCTCCTTCCCGAAGTAGAAATATAGTTACAGATGCATTCCTGTTTTTGTTTCATAAACCCAAAATAGGTACAAAAATTCGGTTTAGCTCGCCTGAAGAAAGACAGAATTATACGCAACGAATTATTCAGCGAACGGGCATCGATGTTGAAAAATATTCCGTTTTAAACATTCACAAAATTGGGATCGAAGCCCCGGTAAGTTATGTGTTTAATGAGCTTTTAAACTGGAACGGCGATTCAACCTGCTGGCCCAACCACGTGGCACGGGTTGAACGAAAAGAAGGCAAATTGGAAGAAATTAGTATTTTGCCTTTTGGATGGAAGAAGTATCCCTTTGGAGCTAAAAAGGGATTTCTGGGCTTTCATTTTATACCTTTATTCTATCTCAATTCGATAAATATTAAATACACTCCTGATTCTTACGATTTTGATAATGCGCGTTATTTGCTGTACAAATGCAGTGGCGGTTATCCCATCGGGATTTTTTCCATGTATGTGCGTTCATCGATACCTGACATGGGAGAAGAGAAAAAAACGCAACTTTTTTTTGTTACCAGTTTTAATTTTTACGGGAAACAATACACAGGGAAAAGAAAATTAGTGAACCGGATTTGGGAAGGAGTGCACGATCGTGTAACGCGAAATGTTTTGGTAAGGATAAAACAGTTGTGCGAGTGGCGCCTAAATAAAATGGCAAGTAATCCGGAATTTTTGTAGAACGTGTTATTCAATCCTGTTTATGGGAATTACGGGCATGTTTTCCAGATCCCACATGGCATTAATCAGCCCCACTTTTTCGTAAAGGGAAAGATCGTTGACTGTAATTTTTCGCAATCCAACTTTATGTTCTGCCAGTAGTCGGGCACGCTGAGTTCCTGCCAGCAGGGGCGTGTCGGGAGTCCACCATTGATTGCCATCGTAAAAAAGAGTGTTGGCGGTGAAACTATCGCTAATACACCCGTTTTTAACAATTATAATATCATCAAAATCGCCTCTTTGTTCGTAAAGTTCGTTTAATCTTTTTCGGTCAGAATATTTTAAATGATAATCGATGGAGTTGTCTTCAAGCAGTTTAAGGCTGGTTACTTTTCTGTATTGGTGGGGAATATATTCTACCTTGTCAATTGCTTTCGAATAAGAGATGCGGCACCGGAACAAACCTTTTTTTGCACTCGACGGAACTTTAATGAAATTTGCAAGATTCATTCGGGTGTTTAGTCCAAAATGTTCTTTACGGGCTGCGTTAAAACGAGTGTTGTGCCAATTTATGTTGCACAGCTGACCATTAAAACATTTAATGGTTTCAATTAATTGCGTTCCCATAATTATATACCAAAGGGCAATCCGAAAGTTATTCTCATTTGTAAGGTATTGTTTCCTGCAAAAAAAACGATGCAAGTGCACGTTTAAATTTGCCGGGTATTATTCAATTGGTAAATATACTTTTTTAAGCAATTCCTCATACTCTTTTTTAGCATCGCTCATAAAAGTTATTCCGCCCCCGCTTTTGTATACCAGTTGTCCGTTTTGATTTTCGATGTAACGTATTAGCACACAGCTATCTAAATTTCGCCCATCAAAATAGCCAAAAACTCCGGTGTAATATCCGCGATCATAGTTTTCTGCGGCCTTTATAATTTCAACGGTTTTCTTTTTTGGAGCGCCGCAAATAGAACCTGCCGGAAGCATGGTAAAAATAATATCGCCAATATTTTCGCAGTAGTTGTTGGGCAAAGTGCCCGTAATTTTCGAACTCACCTGCCATAAATCGCGATTATTGGTTTTTATACGTTCCAGGTAACGGAATTTTTCTACCTCCACATTTGTGGCCACCAGACTTAAATCGTTGCGTATTAAATCAACAATTGTATTGTGTTCAGCCAGTTCTTTCGAATCGGTTAAAATCAGTTCTTCTGAATTCTCGATGGAGGCATCCATGGTTCCTTTCATCGGGAAAGAGGCAATTTGGCCATCGTTAATCCGGACAAATTTTTCAGGCGAGAAACAAACGAATTTATCTTTCAACAGAATTTTATACCGGGCTGAACAGGAATTAAATATCTGATTCAGATTTAAATTGGTGGAGATGTTTGTTGGCTGCGTGAAATTTAAAAGATAGGTGTCGCCATTGTGTATGTGGTTCTGCACCAGTCGATAACCTTTTTTATAGTTTTCAAACGAAATTGGGTTCATTTCCCATTTGGTCAATTGAACCTTTTCTTCAACAGGACTAAAATTGGAATGTTCAGGAGTTTGCCAAAGTAATTTGTCATTTTCTTTCGCCGAAAACAGTTCCGCATTATTGCCGTCAAAGTCAATTAGAAATACAAATGCCTTACCTTCTTTTCCAAGGGCATTCATTTGTTTCGATATTTCTTCTTTTACCTTCATTGTAGCGGATGCAAAGGTATAAAAGCTAAAACAAGTAGAAAGTGAAAAGTAAAAAGTTGGAAGTTTGGTCTTCACGTTTTTTTACTGATTCGTTCATCTTTTTAAAAATATCTTCGGTCGAGGGTCTTCCTACTTCTAACTTTTCTCTATTTTTACCGGAAATTCAGCAAGAATGGATATTGCAAAGAATATTTCTGAAATAAAACAAAATTTGCCTGAAGGTGTGCGCCTGGTAGCTGTATCGAAAACAAAACCCAACGAAGATATTTTAGCTGCATACGAGGTTGGCCAACGCATTTTTGGTGAGAATAAAGTTCAGGATCTGGTTCGAAAATACGAAGAGCTTCCAAAAGATATTGAATGGCATTTTATCGGTCATCCTCAAACAAATAAGGTCAAATACATTGCTCCTTTTATCAGCCTTATTCATGGAACAGATTCCATTAAACTGTTAAAAACAATAAATAAAGAGGGCGCAAAAAACAATCGGAAAATAAAATGTCTTTTGCAATTTCATATTGCCGAAGAATCTACTAAGTTTGGACTTTCGGAGCAAGAAGCTGTTGAGTTGTTGAGCTCCGATGAATTTGCCGGATTTGAGAATGTTGAAATTGCGGGTGTTATGGGAATGGCAACCTATACCGACGATACAAATCAGATTCGGAATGAATTTAGGAGCTTAAAGCAGATTTTTACAACACTAAAAAATAAATTCTTTGCGGAGTCCGATTCTTTTTGCGAAATTTCGATGGGAATGTCGGGGGATTATCCTTTGGCAATTGAGGAAGGAAGTACATTGATAAGGGTTGGAAGCCATATTTTTGGCGAACGTAACTATTAATAAAAGACAGACAGAAAGAACAGATATGAGTTTATTTGCGGCGATTATTAACCGCCTGGAATGAAGGTTAAACTCAATAAATTAAAAATTAAACTCTAGACTATGAGTAATTTGCAAACTAAATATTTAGGATTAGACTTAAAAAATCCTTTGGTTGCAGCCAGTTCAGGCTTAACAAGTTCGGTTGAAAAAATTAAAGAATTGGCTAGCGCAGGAATTGGTGCCATTGTTCTAAAATCAATTTTTGAAGAGCAGATTAATAACGAAGTAAGCAGTATGCTGGAAAAAGACCAGCAAAACATGGGCTACCCTGAAGCTGAAGATTACATCAAAAATTATTTGCGCGACAATACGGTTGTTAAACATTTGGAACTGCTTCGGAAAGCAAAAGAAGCAGTTGATATTCCGATTATTGCCAGCATAAATTGCGTGTCGGGTGCAGAATGGACAAGCTTTGCGAAAGATTTTGAAGAAGCCGGCGCCGATGCCATTGAATTAAATATTTTCTACATGCCAACCGACCGAAACGAAAAGCCGGGGATTATAGAACAATTGTATCTCGATGTACTTAAAAAAGTGCGTTTGGAAGTTTCTATTCCGGTATCGGTAAAATTTGGTGTACACCACAGCAATATTATCGGAATGGCAGATAAATTAAAAGCAAACGGTGCCGCCGGTGTTGTAATGTTTAATCGTTTTTACGAACCCGATATCGATTTAGACAAATTGGAACTTACTTCTTCCGAAGTATTTAGTTCGCCAAGCGATTTGCGTAGGTCGTTGCGTTGGGTGGGAATTGTTTCATCTTCAGTAGCCAATCTTGACATTGCTGCTTCAACAGGTATTCACGATGGCGATGCAGTAATAAAACAACTGCTGGCAGGAGCGCAGGTGGCACAACTTTGTTCTACATTATATGTTAACGGAGCAAGTGTGGTTTCAAGCATGCTAAGCGACTTGGATGCATTTATGAAAAAATGGAATTTTAAAACCATTGACGATTTCCGGGGACGACTTTCTTACAAAAATATTCCTGATCCGATGGTTTATGAGCGTTCTCAGTTTATGAAATATTTTTCGAACCGAAAATAATTTCAGATCAAAATATGATTTTAACTAAACCGGCATTTCTTATTCTATTCGTTTTTTTGTTAGGAAATGCCGGTTTTGCATTTTCTAAAGGAAGCGAAGAAGCTCCCCCTCAAATTGAAAATCCAATTAGCAGTGCTATTCCTTACTGTTCCGATTCGGTGGCAGTGGCCCCGTATATGACGGTAAAAAATATCAGTATAAACGAGGCTTCAGAAGGCATGAAAGTGTCGATTGCCAATTACAAACGAGGCGAAGATAAACTGGTGTGGGACGCAGTTTACGGATTTACTTATTATTGGAACGATGCATACGGTCATGTGGAAATAAGAGGTATAGGTACAGCCGAACAATATCAGGAAGCCATTCGAAAGGTGTACTATAAAAATGTGGCAGAAGTACCCACTTTAAATATCAGATCGTTTTCGATAAGTTTGTTAGACGCCGATTATTTACCGGAAACTGAGCATTTTTACCGTTATGTGAGTAAGCGGGGTATTAAATGGACCGAAGCCCGCGATGCGGCCGATACCACAAAATATTATGGTTTGCAAGGGTATTTGGTTACCATTACATCGAGCGTTGAAAATGATTTTGTATGGACTAAAATTGACGGAATTGGGTGGATAGGAGCCAATGATGCCGCTGTTGAAGGACGATGGCAGTGGGAAACAGGCCCTGAAAAAGGAACGCATTTTTGGCAAGGGGCATATCCCAGTGGATATCGAGTGAATGGTCGTTATTCCAACTGGAATTCCGGAGAACCAAACAATGTGTATAAAACCTGGGGCGACGATGAGGATTACGGGCATATAAATGCCGATCCGGGCTCGGTTCCAAAGTCGTGGAACGATTTATCGAATGAAGGCGACAAAGACAATCCAACCGGATATTATTATCCGCAGGGATTTATTGTTGAATTTGGTGGGATGCCCGGAGATCCTCCGGTAAAACTTTCGGCTTCGGCACAGGTAGAGGTTCGGAAAATTGCATTTGCCAACCAGCGTAATTTTGAGATTTGCGAAGGTGAATCACTTCGTTTAAATGATATTGGTGCCAATAATTCATATTCTTATTCGTGGTCGCCGAATGAGGCAATTAACAATCCAAATGTTTCGAGCCCAACGGTAAAACCCTTTAGTGACATCGTATATACAGCAAGGGGTGTTCTTGGATTTTGTGAGGATACTGCAAGCTTTCATGTGCTGGTTGATCCCGTTCCTGTTAGTTTGTTGCCGGTTGATACAACCATTTGTAAAGGCGATTCGGTAACTCTCGATGCCGGTGAACATGCCGCGTATTTATGGTCTACAGGAGAAGCAACACGCACAATTACTGTTGCCGATGAGAAAATATACTGGGTAAGGTTGAGCAACGATGTTCCGTGTGAAATAATGGATACCGTTGAAGTAAAATGGAGTGTACGTCCGGTTTTGGATTACAGTACGGTTGACACTTTGGTATGCGGATCGAAAACACAAACGCTGCAGCTTTCTTTTGTTGGTGGTACGGCAAGTACACATTTAATTTCTTTTGATCCACTTATGGTGGAAATTACCGATGAGGCCAGTCTAACTCCAACAATCACTGTTAAAGCGTTTGGTAAGTATCAATTTGAGATGCAAATAAACGATGAGTATGGTTGCCAGTTTTTAGATACGCTGAATATTGAGTTTCATAACCAGCCGGAAGCAAAGATTCTTATGGATGAAGACAAATGCAAGGGCTACAGTCTGGAGTTAAATTATGGAGGAATGACAGAAGAAGATGCTCTTTTTTCGTGGTATTACAACGATACTGTTTTTCAGTCTGGTGTTAACTTACAGAATCTTATTATACCACTTGGATATGGTCAAATTAACCGTTCGGTTGGATTAAAAGTAAATGAACAAGGGTGTGTAGATTCCAGTTTCCGGGGAGTAACTGTTACTCCAAATGTGGAGATCGTAGCTGATATTACTGAAGGTTGTACTCCGCTGTTGGTTGAATTTGAGGCGAAAGCCACCGAAGCAGTTCTGTCTAATTACTGGGACTTTGGCGATGGAAACAATTCTGATCAGCGCTTGGTAACAAACACATTTGTAAATCCGGAAACAGGAGATGTAAATTTTGACGTGAGTTTGACAGTTATCTCTGTAGAGGGATGCGAAAATACAGGAGTTATGAAAGATATGATTACTGCGCATCCGAAACCTACAGTGGATTTATCTTTTAATGAAGAAGATTGTAATTCATCCTTAGCCGAAGTTTGGTACGAAGGCTCGGGGAACAACAGAGATAAGTATCACTGGGATTTAAATTCACTGCAACCCGATGAAATAATTCAAAATCCGGGTTTAACATCAGGACCACTTCAGTTTAATCGCTTATTGGAACCCACCGTATCTCTTGGAATCAAAGTTATTTCTGAATTTGGATGCCAATCAGATAGCATTTCGAAAATATGGAAGCGGAAGCCATTGTTTGAGGTTTTGGTAGATACAACAGAGGGTTGTCCTCCTTTGGAAGTGGCGGCTCAGGCAATTGTTTCCGACATGGTTGACAACGTTGAATTTTCGTACGATTTGGGCGATGGAACAGAAGGATACGGGAATACCGTAAGTCATATTTATACTGCCGCTGCTACAACAAACGAACTTCGTTTTACAGGCACATCTCTAATTACAGGTTGCAGCGATACCGTTTCTTTCGAAAAGGAGATTGAGACCTTTCCTGTTCCTGTGGCTAATTTTTCTCCGGTGCCGGACGAGGTTCTTATCAGCGATCCGGAAATCTACTTTGAGAATAAAACGGTTGGTGCAACTGATTATGAGTGGGATTTTGATGATGGATCTTTTCCATCAGGCGAATTTTCACCCACGCATCGTTTTACCGGAATGGGATTTTATAATGTCCTGCTAATGTCCTATAACGATTTAGGGTGCCTCGATTCAATTGCCAAAAAGGTAGCAGTTACTTTCGATCGCCTGTATCCTCCAAATGCATTTTCACCCAATGCATTCGCAGAAGAAGATCGGGTATTTCAGGTCTATTCAGAAGGTGTAGTTGATGAAGGATATCAGTTACTTATTTTTAATCGTTGGGGCGAAGTAATCTTCGAATCCACAAGTCAGTTAGTAGGATGGGACGGAAAAATGAAGAACGATAATTTTGCTCCGGGCGGTGTTTATACATGGGTGCTTCAATACACTGATTTTACCGGGAAAGCACATAAGCAGCAAGGAAATATAAGCCTTGTTTTCTAACGTAAAGTGTGAAATTTACCTTTATCTTTTTCTGTTTTATACTTGACATTTGCTGGAAAACATCTTATCTTATTATGGATTGTTTGTTCACTTTTTTTAACGGATTCTTTGCATCAAAAGAGCAAAAAAATACGTTTAAAGAAGACGAACGAATGATAGAATTGTTAGAAGGGAAACCGTTAAATGAAGACAGAGATGAGAACAGTAGACAAAGTAGGAAAAGCAGGTTGGGAAAGAGGGCGCCAGACTTTTGAGGCTTATCCTGGAAACAGCCAAAGCAGAAGGGAAGTAATAGAACAACATTATATTGTCCCCTGGGAAATGACTGAAGTGGAGAAGAAAAAAACAGAAGACATTAAATCATCGGGACAAGTAGCTTATTTCTGATGGGGACTTTTGTCTTGTTTCCAATAAAAAAGGTAAGCGAAATTTCGTGTGAACCATAGCTGTAATTTGACAATTTGGACAGTGTGTAATCGAAGCTGTATCCGAATTGAAATTTTTCGCGTGCCAATCCCAGCAAAACAATAAATGCATCCGGTCGGCTGTCGATGTTGTTTCTGAACCACCCTCCAAACATAAAAGATCTTTCTATCATATAAATACCAACATTAAGTTGCTTAAAGCTGCCCTGTTGTTGGTACAAAATATTGGGCGATAAAGTAAATTCGCGCGATAACAGGCCGTGATGGAGTTTATGTGTTCTTGCTCCTGCATGCAAAGTAACTTTCATCGGGAGTTTATTTTTTTGATCGCCTTCGGTTATCGACTCGTTTGGCTGATTTAAGTGATGTACACTTGCTCCCCAAAAGAAACTGCGGTGCTGTCCAAGAGCTCCGACAGCAAAATCCGGATAAATCCGACTTTCATCAGTATAACTAATTGGATCTCCATAAGTGATATTCCCTGTTAACTGATCAATTTCGGAGGGAAAGATTAAACCATTGGTGTCGAACTGTTTGAGTACAAAACCTCCATTGATACCAAGTGTCATAAAACTTTCGATACCAAGTTGTAGATGGTAAGAATAAGCAACCGAAGCGGAGTTGGTATTTACTATGTTATTCGGCTCGCGATCGTGATAAACTTGCAGACCAAATCCCGCGTTGTGTTGTTTCAAAATAAAATCGTACGAAAGCGAGTAAGTCGTAAACGAGTTCCCTTTTTGAGGCCACTGGTTACGGTAGTTTACCACTGTTCTTGGCAACTCAGTAGTGCCGGCAAAGGCCGGGTTCAGATAAAGCGGGTTGGCAAAAAATTGTGAATAACCGGGATCCTGGGCAAATAACATTCCCGGAATAAAAAGTAATAATAAGCTTAGTTGTTTTAAGTTCATAAAATAAGATCCCTCGTTCAATGGCGTGCCAAAATACAAAATCAATCTAACTTATTCTTAGGAGCCCAGGGTTTTATTTTAGAATAATGTACCGGAGGTATTGAAATATTAAGAGAGAGTTCGCACGTGGCTCCCATGTTGTCTGAAATGCCGGGAATTCCGACTCCTGCATTTAACTTTAAATAGTACTGATTAAGATGGTAACCAATGGTTCCGCCAACACAATGTATGTTATTGGTAAAATCGTTTTGAAGAAAAAAACCATAAATTTTGTCTATCTGTTCAATGTTGAAACTTACCCGGCTCAAAATAAATGCTTCGTTGTAAAATAAAATTATTTCAGGAAAAGCTTTAAACGGACTTGATTCCAAACCATTTCGATTTCCACTTAACTTTTTTGCCCAATAGAAAGTCAGACTCAAGGGCAATTGTCCCGGGTTTTTAATGTTTTCATCATTGTCAGTGGCCAAACTGTAAACAAGCGGCAAATTCGCCGATAATCCCCAGGTTGCATTTTTTGTATCCCATATAAAACCTGTTCCGGGTTCCAGCATAAAATATCGAATGAACTTTTTGCCCGGAGGACTTGATTCGCTGTGATTACGAGCAAAGAGCATATCAAGAGAATACGTGAACCACTGTTTGCCGGCTAAAGCAACCTTGGTTGAAAAGGAAGGAACGATACGTCCATTTGCCGTTTTAATTTCAAATCCGGCGAACGACATGCCCAATTTAGTCAAGTTGGTATTTTGTTCTGCTATTAATCCATGCTGAAAGGAAAAACCGTATCCGCCCTTAAGTTTGTCGGAATAGGTATCGAAGCTGGCATAAAACAGATTGTAGGCTTTTTCGTTTGAAACACTGTAGTACTGGTTCCCGGAATGAAAGTTGGTATTTTTATTAAAACCTGCGAACGATGGATTTATAATTAGTCGATCAGAAAAAGGTTGTAAATACGTTTCAGGTTGCGCATCGGCACTAGACGCACAGAAAAGGATGAGTGAGGCAAGCAGTATTTTTCTTTTGAAATTCAAACTTAAAACGGGAATTTACGGAGCCATTTTTAATAGTTCTTCCAGAAAATAACTTTTTTGTTCGTTGGCCAATTTTAAGGCTCCTGCAATTCGTAATTTCGATTCTTTCATCTTTTCTTCCGGCGGAAAATGTTCCAGGTTTTCAATCACAGTAAACGCTTCAAAAGCAATTTCCCATTCTCCATCTATAATTAAATCAACAAAATCATCAAAATAATTACTAAAATCCAATCCATTTTGCCAGCAGCAGGTAAGTATTTCTTTTCTGATTGTTAAAAGTCTTTCTTCTTTTAACGCGTCCATGTACATCGGAATTGTGTCAGCATCTTTAATTGTGCCAAGGAGTTTCAATATTTCACTCCTGACTTCCAATTCCGATTCAGTTAGCAGAAGTTCAAACAAGAGCGGAAGATATTCTTTGTTCCCTTTTTCCTTTAAAGTATTTATTGCTGCAAGTACACTGTTTTTGTCAGCCGAAAACAATTTGTTTTTTGTATCCTGATTGATTTTATTTTGTGTCATAATTTTAATTTTCAGTTCACAAATTTACGTTATTAAATGAGCTTAAACAAAGGGCAATGGCAAATGTTTGAGAAGAATAAGTACCTTTGGAAGATTCATGAAAAATACCGAAGAACTAAGAGAAGCTCATGTTGGCCGATTAATGCTGAAATACTTTATTCCTGCGTTTATCGGAGTCTTTGTAAATGCGCTGTATAACATTGTCGATCGTATTTTTATTGGGCAGGGAGTAAGTGCCGAAGCACTGTCAGGTATTTCTGTAATATTCCCCATAATGCTTATCATGATGGCATTTGGAATGCTGATTGGTATTGGTACCGGGGTGTATGTATCCATAAATCTGGGGAAGACAAAAATGGAGCGTGCCGAACAAACCTTGGGTACCGGATTTGCTCTCATGCTGGTTGTGTCGTTTATAGTAATGCTTGTTATTTATGTGCTTAAAGTCCCCATATTACGCTCGTTTGGTTCAACTGAGGAGACTTTTCAGTATGCCAACGATTACCTGAATATAATTATCACAGGAATTCCTTTTATGATTATTGGATTCTCGCTAAACAATGTAATTCGTTCCGAAGGGAATGCACGTGTAGCTATGATCTCGATGATATTAAGTTCGGTGGTTAACATTATTCTCGATCCTGTTTTTATTTTTTGGCTCGATATGGGTGTAAAAGGAGCTGCGTATGCAACTGTTATTTCAATGGTTGTTTTAATGGTGTGGGTATTGTATCATTTCCTGAAAAGCAAACGGGCGGTTATAAAATTACGCAAAAAATTTATCCGGCTCGACTGGGGAATTGTTATGGAGATAGTGGCCATTGGAATGGCGCCTTTTTCGATGCAGATTGCAGGTAGTTTTGTTCAGGGATTGCTCAATAAAAAACTCATAATTTTTGGTGGCGACCTGGCGGTTGGTGCCATGGGAATTATTAACTCGGTGATGACTTTGTTTATTATGGCTATTGTCGCTCTGAACATGGCCTCGCAGCCGATTATTGGTTTTAATTACGGCGCAAAATCGGTTGAACGGATAAAACAAACTTTACGAATTTCGCTGATTGCTGCAACTGCCATAGCAATCGTATCGTTTGGATTACTGGAAGCTTTTCCGGGAGCCATAATTAAGGTGTTTAACAGCGATAGTCAGGTATTGTATGAAATTGCATCGCGTGGATTACGTTTGGTTATTTTAGCTTTCCCTGTGGTTGGTTTTCAGGTGGTAGCTTCTAATTTCTTTCAGGCCATCGGAAAAGCTGGATTATCGATGTTTGCCACACTTTTCCGACAGGTGCTGGGACTAATTCCTTTGCTTTATATTTTACCACTTTACTTTAAAATCGACGGTATCTGGATGAGTTACCCGATTGCCGACACCCTATCGGCAATGGTTGTTGGATTTTTATTGTATCGCGAGTGGCAGCGTCTTCCTCAAATAGTTGAAAATCATGAATTGGAAGAAGCTTAAACATATTGTTCCCATATTGTTTCTTGTCGTTGCAGTTTACCTGGTTTTTTTCAAACCCGCAAGTCTTACCCGTTCTCTAAATGTTGGAATTGAAGTACCCATCGGAACATTGGTGTCGTGGATGGGATTGTTTGCCTATACTTTACTTTTTTATAATCTACTTCCTTCGGGTAAAAGAACTTTTTTTGAGAAAAGCGTTCAGAAAGTTTTGTTGGTAAATCTTATTGCAGCTTCGTTATGGGGAATTATTTCAGCAGCCTTAGCAGGAAACTGGGCATTTAATTATAGTGATAAGAATGTATTTTTTGTCTGGATTATTTTTACTGTATTTATTTTAGTGTTACCGCTACTTTCATACCTATTATTGGGACTTAAAAAAGTGTTCTCTCGTTTTTAATTCTTTTTAATTTTAATTTATTGTGAAATTATGTTCGATATTTGACGGATGTCATATTGTGCAGAATAAAAATTTGATAGTATTGATTGATTAAATAATCTCAATAAATTAAAATTCAACTATGGCTATTTCAACCATGAAAGTAAGCGCCGATATGGGTAAAACTTTCACTACCAAAATTAACTGTTCACACTCGTTTACAATCGACCAGCCAAAAATGGCCGGAGGAAACGATGAGGGGCCAAATCCGCTGGAAATATTCCTTTCATCACTACCGGCATGCATTTGTGCAATAGGTAGAATAATTGCGAATCAACGCAGAATCGACTTGCGTGGTATTCGGGTAGATATCGAGGGTGATATTGACAAAGATTTTCTGTTGGGAAAAACAACTGAGGGACGTTCTGGTTTTACTGAAATCAGAAGTTATGTTTCAATCGATGCGGATATGACAAAGGAAGAAAAGGAAAGCTTTTTACAAGATATTGCAAAGCGTTGTCCTGTTGCTGATAATATGATTCATCAGTCGGTGGTTACACCTGTTGTTGTTGAAGAAGCTGCGGTGTAAAATTGTAAAGTTTTACTGTTTCGCCCGAAGAAACTTTTAACTGGTCAGGAATTTACGCGCTCGTTTATCCCTGACCAGTTCAAATTATAATTTTTCTTTTAAGGCCTCTCCTGTGTACGAATTTTTAAGCTTAATCAGATCTTCCGGTGTTCCCTCAAAAAGTAGCTCGCCACCTTTTGTACCACCTTCAGGTCCTAAATCAATAATCCAGTCGGCTGATTTAATTACCTCCATATTGTGCTCGATTATGAGTATGGAATGACCACGCGAAATAAGTGCGTTAAACGAATCCAAAAGTTTCTTAATGTCATGGAAATGGAGACCGGTTGTTGGTTCATCGAAAATAAACAGGGTAGGAGAGTCTTTTTCTTTCGCCAGAAACGAAGCCAGTTTTACACGTTGACTTTCACCTCCTGAAAGTGTACTCGATGATTGTCCCAGTTTTATGTATCCCAACCCAACATCCTGAAGCGGGATTAAACGTTTTGTGATTTTTTTTTCGGTAGAACTTTTGCCTGCTTTAAACAGTTCGATGGCCTGATTTACAGTAAGGTTAAGTATGTCGTCGATATTCAATTCGTGATAACGTACATCCAGAATGTCTTCTTTAAAACGTTTGCCGTTACAGCTTTCGCAAAGCAAAAATACATCGGCCAAGAACTGCATTTCAACCTTAATTGTTCCTTCTCCCTGACACTCGTCGCACCGACCACCATCTACGTTAAACGAAAAGTGAGACGGTTTTAAACCTTGTATTTTGGCTGCCTGTTGCTCCGAAAATAGTTTGCGTATTTCGTCGTAGGCTTTTAAATAAGTTACCGGATTTGAACGGGAAGATTTACCAATTGGATTCTGATCGATAAATTCAATTGCTTCAAGCATTTTATAGTCGCCAAGCAGCGCATCATGATGGCCTGTTTTTTCGCCGTAACCACCCAGAATTTTTGTTAAAGCAGGAGTTAATATTTTCGAAACCAATGACGATTTTCCTGATCCGCTGACTCCTGTAACTACTGTCATCGCATTCAGTGGAAATTTAACTCTTATATTTTTAAGGTTATTTTCGCGTGCTCCAACAATTTCGATGGAATTCATCCATTTTCGTCGTTGTTTTGGTATCGGAATTTCTTCAACGCCGCTCAAGTACTTGGTTGTTAAACTTTCTGGCTTTTTTGCAAGTTCCTGATGATTGCCCTGAAAAACAACTTCGCCTCCATGTTGGCCTGCAAGCGGACCAATATCTATTACCTCATCAGCAGCACGAATTATTTCTTCGTCATGTTCTACTACCAGTACAGTATTTCCAACCTTTTGTAGACGACGCAAAACTTTAATCAGTTTATCGGTATCGCGCGAATGAAGTCCAATACTGGGTTCATCCAAAATATATAAAGAACCAACCAAGCTGCTTCCGAGCGAAGTTGCCAGGTTAATACGTTGCGATTCACCGCCCGACAGTGTTGATGACAAACGGTTTAAGGTTAAGTAGCCCAACCCAACGTCGCACAAAAACTCCAAACGGCTTGTGATCTCAATTAATATGCGCTTGGCTATTTCCGTGTCGTGTTTGCTTAAGCTGATGTTTTCAAAAAAACGACTTAAGTCCGAAACTGGCATTAATACCAATTCCTGTAAAGATTTGTTGGCAACTTTTACATATCCAGCTTCCTTTTTTAACCGGCTTCCTTTACATTCGGGGCAAGTGGTTTTTCCGCGGTAGCGAGATAACATTACCCTGTATTGTATTTTATAACTGCTTTCTTCTAAAAATTTGAAGAACTGGTTTAATCCATTAAAATATTTGTTTCCGGTCCAAATCAGGAATTTTTGTTCTTCAGTAAGTTCATAAAAAGGTTTATGAATGGGAAAGTTGAATTTCTCGGCAGAATAAATTAGTTCCTTTTTCCACTCGCTCATTTTTTCACCTTTCCAACAGGCAATGGCATCCTGATAAACCGAAAGCGATTTATTGGGAATAACAAGATCTTCGTCGATTCCGATTACTTTGCCATATCCCTCGCATGTTGGACAAGCACCAACCGGATTGTTGAAACTAAACATGTGAACTGTTGGTTCCTCAAATTCAATTCCATCAGCTTCAAAAAGATTTGAAAAACTCTGTGTTATGGTTTTTTCTTCCTGGTAAATTTTAATCACACATTCGCCATGTCCTTCATAAAACGCAGTTTGAACAGAGTCGGCCAGCCTGCTTTGTGTATCTTCATCGTTTTGAACCGAAACACGGTCGATTACCAGATTACAATCTCCATCGCATACACTGTCACTTTTATCCTTTAGTATTTCATCAATCCGTTTTATCTCATTGTTGTTTTCCAGTCGCGAGAATCCCTGTTGCATTAATAGTTCAGCTTCTTCGAGTATGGTTCTTCCGTTTTTTGCTTTTAGTGGCGCAGCAATTATTAGCCGTGTATTTTCGTCGAAAGAATTAATATAATCAACAACGTCGCTCACACTGTTTCTCGATACTTCCTGCCCCGAAACAGGCGAAATAGTCTTTCCTATTCTGGCATAAAGTAATTTCAGGTAATCATAAATTTCAGTGGAAGTACCAACCGTAGAACGGGGATTTCGCGTATTCACTTTTTGTTCAATGGCTATGGCCGGAGGAATTCCGTTTATGAAATCAACTTCTGGTTTATTTATCCTTCCAAGGAACTGCCGGGCGTACGACGACAGGCTTTCAACATACCTCCGTTGTCCTTCAGCAAAAAGGGTATCGAAGGCCAGCGACGATTTTCCGGAACCCGAAACTCCGGTAACCACAATAAATTTATTTCTTGGAATTTTTAAACTTATATTCTTGAGATTGTGAACTCTGGCGTTCTGGATTTCTATATATTTCTCGATTTTACTGTTAGACATAATTATTTAAGAAATGCAATAAAATGTTAAAAAAACTTGTAATTGTCGGTAAAATGTTTCATTTTTGACAGGTACAAAATTAGAATAATAGTTTTACTTCACTAAAAAATAACGCCTATAGAGAAAATTTACTTTTTGTTATAAAAAAATAGAAGGTAATGTTCAGACTCAATTCACTGAACGATAATGAACTCGTTCAACGATTTATCAAAGGCGATCAAGAAGCACTTGAAACATTAATAGTCAGACACAAAAGCAGAGTATTTTCATACATTTTGCTTATTGTGAAAAATCAGGAATTAGCAGAGGATATATTCCAGGAGACTTTTATCAAAGTAATTCGCTCGTTAAAAAGAGGGAAGTACATTGAAAACGGAAAATTTGTATCCTGGGTTCTTCGCATTTCCCATAATCTGATTATTGATCATTTTAGAAAGGAAAAGCTGAAAGGCACAGTTTCAAACGACAGTTCCGATGTTGATATTTTTAATTCGCAAAAATATTCGGAAGATACCATTGAAGATCAGATGGTAAAAGCCCAAATATTATTCGAAGTAAAACATCTGGTAAAAGAATTACCCGAAGATCAGCAGCAGGTCATCCACATGCGTCATTACATGGGGCTTAGCTTTAAAGAAATTGCAGAGCAAACCGACGTGAGTATTAACACAGCCTTGGGGCGAATGCGGTATGCATTAATAAACCTGCGAAAACTGATCGATGAAAAGAACCTGATGCTTACTCAGTTTTAACTATTGTTAACACAATAATATCTGGCAGATGGCGTTTTAATGGAAAAATAAATTATAAAATGCCTATGCAAGATTACTCTACTTTACTTTATTTTGTTACTGATTTTCAATCTATCGAAACTACAGAAGTTGATATAAATTTAGAAGAATCGGTGGCAAAGATGGACTTTGAACCATCAGAACGTACAATAAAAAATATTTTGGATTTTGCCCGGGTTTACGATGTTGTTGAGACAGAAGAAACGGGCTACGTAGAAATGATTTTAAATTAAGATAAAAGGCACCTTTAAGGTGCCTTTTTTTATTTTTACACTTCTCCGCTTTCTTTTGAAGTTAACCGGATAGTTGCATAACCCAGAATTCCTGCAATCAACGATCCAAACAAAATTCCCATTTTAGCCGAATCAATAAGAGCTGCATCGTTGTAGGCGAGTCCGGTGATAAACAACGACATGGTAAAACCAAGTCCTCCCAGAAACGAAACGCCTGCAAGTTGTTTAAAATTTACATTCTCAGGAAGTTCGGCAATCTTCAATTTTATTGCCAACCAAGAGAAAGAGAATATTCCAATAAAGTTTCCAAGTATCATACTAATTACAAGGTTTATGGAAAGTGAAATGTTGGTATCTCCTGAGAATTTGAATGCTACACCGGCATTGGCAAAGGCAAAAACCGGCATTATTAAATAGGAAACCCAACCATGAAGCTGGTGTTCGTTGTGTTGAAGTGGAGATGTGGTTGTTTCTGTTAATTCTTCAAGCTCGTCGATTGCATGTAGTTGTTTTTTTGTGAGCACTGTTTTTTCGTCCTGGGTGTTGCACTCACTCAAAAACTCATCTAAAATATCTTTCCCTCTTCTGTAAAACGATCGGGTATCTGTTTTTCTTCTTAACGGAATGGTAAGTGCCATTAAAACTCCCGCAATTGTAGCATGAATTCCGGATTTCAGGAAAAGAACCCAAACGACAACTCCACCTATAAAAAATATATATTTTGAGTAATAATTGTATTTTGCCAGCATTGCCAAAACAACGACAATGGCGAGGCCAACAAAAATATTCATCCAAATAAGATTCGAGCTGTAGAAAAAGGCAATTACCAAAACTGCACCCAAATCGTCGATAATAGCAAAAGCCATTAAAAAGATTTTTATACCCGAAGGAACACGGTTTCCTAAAAGCATTAAAATGCCAAGTGAAAAAGCAATGTCGGCTGCCATTGGTATACCCCAACCTTCGCTTCCGGCATTACCGGCATTTAATACAGCAAATAAGGCTGCCGGTATTACCATGCCGCCAATTGCCGCAAAAAAGGGCAACGACGCTTTTTTGACATGACTAAGCTCGCCGGTAAGTAATTCACGTTTTATCTCAAGTCCGATTAAAAAGAAAAAAACTGCCATCAAGCCATCGTTTATCCACTTGTAAATCGGTTTAGAAAGTTCAAACCCGGGCAAACTAAAGGTGATGTAATTTTTCCAAAAATCGAGGAATTGTTCACTTAAAGGGCTGTTTGCCAGAATAAGTGCTGCAATGGTGGCACCAAATAGAATGATACTACTCGACGTTTCAAGTTTAATAAATTGGTTGATTGGGTCTTTTATAAATTTCATAGATTTTAAATTATTTTCCATGCGTAAATTAATGTCAATCCTTCGGATAGGCAATTTTTTAAGTGTTAGTTCTGAAACAGTGGATTTAAAGATACATTCATTTTATTGATAATAGGGAAACACGGCTGTTCTGGTTTTGTTTACAATCTTTCTTTCAAATTTATGAATAAAAATTAGTTTGAATCATATTGTTTATGTCAAAATTTAATTTTAAATTTGTGATATTAAAATGATATCAAAACACTAAATAATTAATGTCATGGAAAAACAATATTCAGGAATGTCAGGTTACATGGTTCTATTTGTGGAACTACTTCTTTTGGTTTTAATCGTTTTGGGAATTATGCGGGGAATGATAGTTCCGGCCGTAGTGCTCATTCCATTTTTTATTTTAATTGCCATTGGATTTACAGTTGTAGATCCGAATCAAAGTTGTGTGCTTGTTCTTTTTGGAGCCTACAAAGGCACCATTAAATCAAATGGATTTTACTGGGTGAATCCGTTTTTTGCAAAAAAGAAAATTTCGTTAAGGGCGCGCAATTTCGATAGCGAAACCATAAAAGTTAACGATAAGCTTGGTAATCCGATTATGATCGGGCTTGTGCTGGTTTGGAAAGTATCTGAAACGTATAAAGCTGCTTTTGGTGTCGACGAGTATGAACATTTTGTTGTTGTACAAAGTGAGGCAGCTCTGCGGAAACTGGCTGGTCTTTATCCTTACGACAACATTGAAGATGAATCGGCAAAAGTTACCTTACGCGATGGTACCGAGGAAGTAAACGATGAGTTGGAACGTGAAATTATTGAACGATTAGACATTGCAGGAATCGAAGTGATTGAAGCGCGCATTAACCACATTGCCTATGCGCAGGAAATTGCACAGGCCATGTTAAAGCGTCAGCAAGCTACGGCGATTGTTGCAGCCCGTTACAAAATTGTTGAAGGTGCTGTAAGTATGGTTGAAATGGCCCTTGAAGAATTGAGCCAAAAGCAGATAGTAGATTTAGATGAAGAGAAAAAAGCTACAATGGTGAGCAACTTGATGGTTGTACTATGTGGAGATAAAGATGCAACTCCGATTGTAAATACCGGTTCACTTTATTAGTCAAAACATGGAAAAAGTTCTTTTTAAAGAAGAACAGCGTTTTACGCAATGGTGGCTGTGGCTTATCTTGGGTTCTACCCTGTTAGCCATAATATTCCCACTTGTCAACGAACTTTTAACACAGTCTTTGGACACAAGTCCGGAAGGTGTTTTGCGACTTGTTTTGATTGGAGTTATGAGCCTGTTATTTATTGTTGCAGTGTTAATTGTATTGCTATTAACCCGGTTAAAAACAAAAATCAGAAACAACGAAATTTTAGTTGCATATCCACCATTTAAACGCAAATGGCTCAAAATTACTGCAGACGAAATTGAGCGTTTTGAAATACGAAAGTATAGAGCAATTCGCGAATATGGAGGTTATGGATTTCGGAGTAAAAGAAGGATTGGGCAGGCATATATTATAAGCGGGAATTTTGGTTTGCAGCTTTATTTGAAAAACGGGAAGAAATTATTGATCGGAACACAAAAGAAACAAGCCCTGGAATATGCCATGGATAAAATAATGGAGCCATCAAAAAAAGTGCTGCAGGGAGAAAAGAAAAAACCGGAAACACAATGGTCATTTTTTGGTGGCAAAGCCAAAAAAGTTCTAATTATTCTGGCGATTGAGGTTGTTATCGCAATTCTTGTACTTGGTATAATCCAGTTGAAAAAATAACTGGTAAAGAAGGAAGGGAGTGGAAATGGCGAAGAAAAAAACATTTGTATTACGAGTAAATCCTGAAATGATGGAAGCTGTGGAACGATGGGCTGCTGACGATTTCAGGAGCATAAACGGGCAATTGGAATGGATTATTCATAATGCATTAAAAAATGCAAAACGTTTAAAAAAAGGAAGTGAAAATGAGTAGATACGACTATTTAAAAAAGAAGGATAAAAAGAGGTTTGGTTCAAAACTGACTTCTACCCAAAAGCGATTTTTGATGGTAGTAGTTATAGCAGTTATACTTTTTTCAATACAATTGGTAATATATTTAAAAAAGTAGATAGAAAATAAAATGCGCAGACAACTTTCTGAACAAAACAGATCGGACTTAAAAAATCAATGCAAAATGGGGATAAGTATATCCATAATGGCATTCATGTTCGTTACCCTTATTGGAGTAACTGTATACGAAATGCTGTTCGATGTAGACCGTACAGCCCTGAATTCAAAAATGGACATTTTGATCGCAGTAGGTGTTTTGTTATTTGCAGTACTGTTGCAATTTTTAATAAATTATAAGTATTACAGCGATTTACGAAACAATGAAAAAGTACTCCAAACAAAAATCTTAGCAGACAAATCAAAGTCGATTGATCCCGTGAGTCTTAAAGGAGCCAATTTTTCAAAGGGCTATATTAACAGGTTTGAATTTATTGTGGACAACATAAAGTTCAGAGTGGATGAGGAGTTATACAAAAGTAGTGAAGAAGGAGATAAATTAATCTTCAGTTACGCACCGAAAAGCAAATACTTACTAAATATTGAAAAAAGTAAATAATTGGTCTTCTTAAAGTAAAACTTGTAATAAAAGTTATCTGCTTATACTAATCAACTGAAAACAATTTTAAACAGAAAACAATGAACAAACATTTTAGCTGCGCCAAATGCGGTAGTTGGGAATACGAAACGGATGAAATAAGAACTACTGGAGCGGGATTTACCAAATATTTTAATATTCAAAACAGAAGATTTACTGTGGTTTCGTGTAAACGTTGTGGTTATTCTGAATTCTACAGAAGTGGCAGATCAGGAGGAGCTAGTAATATACTTGATTTTCTGACAAACTAGAACGCGGTTGTAACTGTTATTTTTATTCTAGGATTGCGTTCTGTTTACTTAGTAGAAATCTGTTGACCGATACTTCAGGTTGCAGATCTTTTGATTTGTTTTTCCACAGTTTTAAAGTGAAGCCAATTTTTTCTCTTTACAAGGTTGAAATATGCCAAATCGCCTTTTAACTTTACTTTAAATTGTTTCGGTAAAAAATGCTGGAGTAGGTTTACCTTGTAAAATGCACTATTTTTGATTGTTTTAAAAATCGAATTTCAACAAATAAACAGACAAATGAATATTAGCGCATTACAAAAAGAAAGGGCTAAATACCAGCCAAAAGTACCCAAGTCGTTAACCGGTGCGGTTAGACTGGTTGAAGGTGCAAAAACCGAATCAGTTGCAGACCAGGCAGAAATTGCAAAATTATTTCCGAATACTTACGGAATGCCTTTAATTTCGTTTGAAGCAGGTGAAGTTAAAAAAGACAGACAACCGCTTAACGTTGGTGTAATCCTTTCCGGAGGTCAGGCTCCCGGTGGGCACAATGTTATCTCAGGTATTTTTGATGGTATTAAAAAACTAAACCCAGAAAGTAAATTATATGGTTTCCTTGGTGGACCAGGTGGATTGGTTGATCATAAATACATTGAATTAACTGCCGAAATTATTGATGATTACCGCAATACTGGTGGTTTCGATATTATTGGTTCTGGTCGTACAAAACTGGAAGAAGATTGGCAGTACGATAAAGGTTTGGAGATTGCAAAAGACCTTGACCTGAATTCGCTGGTAATTATTGGTGGCGACGATTCAAATACAAACGCTTGTGTATTGGCCGAATATTATGCAGCTAAAGGTGAAAAACTTCAGGTAATTGGTTGTCCTAAAACAATTGATGGTGACCTGAAAAACGAAATGATTGAAACTTCATTTGGTTTCGATACGGCAACTAAAGTTTATTCAGAGTTGATTGGTAACATTCAGCGTGATGCCAATTCAGCAAAAAAATACTGGCACTTTATTAAATTAATGGGACGTTCGGCGTCACACATTGGTTTGGAATGTGCGCTAAAAACGCAGCCAAATATTACTTTAATTTCGGAAGAGGTTGAAGAAAAACAACAAACCTTAGACGAGGTAGTAACATACATGGCTGACATTGTTGCAAAACGTGCCGAGAACGGCGACAACTTCGGAGTAGCTCTGATTCCTGAAGGATTGATCGAGTTTATTCCTGAAATGAAAATTTTGATTTCTGAATTGAACGACCTGTTGGCAGAAGGAACTGATTCTGAAAAAGAATTCAAGCACCTGAAAAAAAGTCACCGTGTAGAGTGGGTATCAGAACACATTACTGCTGACTCTTCAAAAGTTCTTTTGTCGTTGCCAAGTGGAATTGCAAACCAATTGATGTTAGACCGCGATCCTCACGGAAACGTTCAGGTTTCGTTAATTGAAACTGAAAAATTATTGGGCGAAATGGTTGATACCAAATTAGCTGAAATGAAAGAAGCAGGTCAGTACGTTGGTAAATTCGGAACTCAGTATCACTTCTTTGGTTACGAAGGACGTTGTGCAGCTCCATCAAATTTCGATGCTGATTACTGTTATTCGTTAGGTTACACTGCATCAGTTTTAATTTCTGACGGTTTAACCGGTTACATGTCATCGGTACGTAACACAACTGCTCCTGCTGATGAGTGGATTGCAGGTGGTGTTCCGGTAACCATGATGATGAACATGGAAAAACGTCACGGTCATATGAAACCTGTTATTCAAAAAGCATTGGTTGAATTGGATGGTGCACCTTACAAATACTTTATCTCGAAAAGAGGAGAGTGGGCATTCAATACCTGCTTTATTTATCCTGGTCCTATTCAGTATTTCGGACCAACTGAAGTGTGTGATGTTACTACTGAAACATTAAAATTGGAGCAAGCGAAATAGAGCTCTCCAATATCAAAATAGTAAAAGCCTTTCTGATTTTTTCGGAAAGGCTTTTTTGGTGGTCAACACTTGCAATAATTTAATTATCAGAATGTTTTGATAAATATTGTTGTGTATTTTTAATTCATGTGTTGTACCTTTATATAAATCCTAAATTTTTTTGGTATGAAACGCATAGTTATATTTTGTTTTGCTTTGCTGTTTTTAACTTCGTGTCATAATTATAAAAAAGATGCCGAGCGTTTAACGGTTGTCAGAGACAGTCTTGCCAACGAAGCAGTAATCAAAGATTCTTCCATTGTTGAATATTTAAACGACTTTAACGAAATTCTTGTAACACTTGATTCCATTAAAAAAGTCGAAAAACTTGTAACTGTTCAATCGGCCCGTGGCCGGGAAATGAATTACCGGCAAAAGAAAATGATTTTGGAAGATATTGATTTGTTAAACAAACTAATTCAGGATAATAAAGCACAAATTACTGCGCTTCAGAAAAAATTAAATCAGGCCAATTACAAAATAGGCACCTTAAATTCAACCATTGTTGAGCTGGAACGTATGGTGCAAAACCTTGAAAAGCAAGTAGAAGACAAGGATACAGAAATCATTGCGCTATCGAAACAAGTTGAAAAGTTAACCAAAAACATTACTGTTTTGAATGAGAAAATTACGGTTATTGAAACTGAAAGTGCCGAAAAAACAAGTACAATTCAAAAACAAACTTTGGAACTAAATAA